>NZ_JNXC01000010.1 GCF_000716595.1 Saccharothrix sp. NRRL B-16314 | reverse complement strand
CCAACTCCGCAACCACCTCACCCACACCACCGGACTCACCCTCACCCCCACCCTCGTCTTCGACCACCCCACACCCCACGCCCTCACCACCTACCTCCTGGACCGGCTCAGGCCCGAGGCGCCGACCAGCGACGTCGACGCCGTGCTCGACCAGCTGGCGACGTTGTCCGAGTCCGCGGACGAGTCGGAGCGCGCCCGGATCGCCAAACGCCTGCGCTCCCTGCGTTTGCTGCTCGACAGCGGGGCGGAAGTGGAGTCGGCCGATCGCATCCAGTCGGCGACCGCGGGTGAGATCTTCGACTTCATCGACAACGAACTGGGGGTGAACTGACCGGATGACCGGCCTTCCCGCCGCGTTCACCGCCGCACCGCCCGGCACGTTGACGACCTTGTTGCGCCGCGCACACGCGTCACGGAGGCTCGCCGAAGCCGTCCCCGTGTTGCAGGCCGCGTCCCGGTTCCTCCCGGCGTTCCACACCGCCGACGACCTGCCCGCACCACCTCGCCGGGTGCTGGTCAGCGAGGGTGACGCCACCCCGGCACTGATCTTCGTCCCGTCGTTCCTGGTCGGGTCCGGGCCGCACCAGTTCGCCCGGCTCGCGTCGGCGTTCGAGCAGCGGCCGAGGGCGTCGGCGTTGGTGCTGCCGGGTTTCGACCGGGACGCTCCGGTGCCCGTGACGTGGGAAGCCGCGCTGGAGGCGCTCGCCCTGGCCGTGCGGAAGACGGACGCGCCCTACGTCCTGGTCGGCCACTCGATCGGCGGCGTCGTCGCCCACGCGCTCGCACAGCGGCTTGAGAACAACGGCTCGGCCGCGGCAGGCGTGGTGCTGATCGACACCCTCGACCCGAACCCCGCCCTGCGCGGCGCGATGCTCGACTGGGCGCTCGGCAGCGTGCTCGACCGGGACGGCGAGGGGATGGCGGTCAACGACGCCAACCTGCTCGCGATGGGCGCCTACCTGCGAATCCTCGAAGACTGGACGCCCGTCGAAGGGCGGACGCCGACCCTCCAGATCCGCGCCGAACTACCTCACGGCCGCGACGAGGTCTGGCCCGCGTGGGACGTGGCGGACAGCGTGGTGTCCCTGCCCGCGGACCACTTCTCCGTCCTGGAGGAACAGGCGGCGATGACCGCGAAGCTCATCGCGTCCTGGCTGCCGGAGGTGGGCGCCGGTGTCCGCTAGCCACCCACCCCGGCACCGGTCAGGACTGCCGCCACCGCATCGCCGCGGCGGCGGCGAAGTCGCCCGCGTGCGCGAAACCCGCCATGACGACCAGCGCCCCGTCGGGCAGCTTCCCCTCGGCCGCCGCGGTCGCCAGGGTGATCGGCACCGCGGAGCCGTAGAGGTTGCCGAAGCGGTCGAACGTGTCGAGGTGCTGCTCGGGCCTGAGGCCGAGCGCCTGGCGCCACTTGTGCAGGAACATCCGGTTCGGCTGGTTGGTGACCAGCAGGTCGATCTCCTCGACCGCGACGCCGAGCTTGCCGCAAAGCTCACGGACCACGTCGGGGATGAGCCGGTTGCCGCGGTCGATGATCTCGGCCGACCGCTCCTCGGTGAAGGTGATCTCCACCTCGCCGACACCGGCCTCCCAGTACCGGCGGCCGTCCTGGGTGCTGGCGTCCATGTCGTCGGCGAAGGCGGGTGTGCTGCGCGTGTGGACACCGAGCACCGGCGACGGTCCGTCGGCGGTGAGGTAGGCGACGCCGCAGCCGTCACCCGCGGTGGCCGCGCTGTTCTTCTTGCTCAGCTCCGGCTGGGCGAACAGCTGCCCGGCGGTGTTCTGCACGTTGGCGATGAGCACGGTGCGCGCCTCGCCCGCGGCGATCATCGACCGGGCGATCTTGAGCATGTACGGGAAGGCCGCGCACCCGGTGTTGTGCAGGTCGATGATCGACTCCGGGTCGCAGCCGAGCAGGTGCGCGGCCTCGGCGCCGCTGCCGGTGATGAAGTTGTCCGGCAGCAGCACGTTGGTGATCAGCAGGTCGACGTTGCCGGCGGGTTCGACGCCGAGCCCGGCGAACATCGGCCGCGCGGCCTCGGCGATCATCGCGGCGGCGCGCTCACCGCGGGCGACGAGGTGCCTGGTCCTCGGCAGGCGCAGGAGCGGGTTCGCGCCGAGCGGGTCGACCGCGGGGTCGACGGGCTCGGTCTCGACCACCTCGGCCGGGAGGTACCTGCCGAACGCGGCGATGCTGACTGGCGGCACGTCGCCATCCTCTCGCGGAAACCCGGTCCTGCACGACCACACCACTATGCCGCACCTGCTCCCCCGCGCGCCAGGAACAACCGTGAAAACGCTTGTCGCGCAAGGTTTTTCGGTGACAGCGGCAGCGACAGGAAGGTACGCTCCGGACATGGTCGAAGTCACGGTCGAAGAGGCGATGAACTGCACGCCGGACGACTTCATCGAGTTCGTGCTGGACGTCCACCGCTACGCCGAAGTGGACCACAAGATCGCGGCCATCGTCTGGGCCCGTCGACAGGGCGACCTGACCGACTTCAAGTTCAAGCCCGCGCTGCCGGGCCTCCCGGGGCCCGCGCCGAAGATGGTGATGCGGGTGCACCGGGTGTCCGACACCCGCATCGAGATGTCGCTGACCCCGTTGCCGCACAACAAGTTGAACCACCGCCTGATGACCTTCACCAGCAGCTTCGACTGCACGCCGACCGAGGGTGGCACGGTGATCAGGAGCGTCACCAGCATCGGCGTCGCCCCGGTCGCGCGCTGGCTGCTCGAACCGATCCTGCGGCGGAACCTGCCCGCGGACATCGAGGCCGAGATGAAGCGCGCCAAGGCGTACATGCAGCGCCAGACCGAGCAGCGCCGGCACTGAGCGCACCGGACAACGTCGGCGGGAGCCAGGAGTCGAGATGAGTGACAACTACGACGTGGTGATCGTGGGCGCGGGGCTCGCGGGCAGCGCCGCCGCGATCCTGTTGGGCCGCGCCGGGCTGAACGTGGCGCTGCTGGAGGCGCACCGGAGCCCGGACACCTACAAGCGGATGTGCACGAGCTCGATCCGGTCCAGCGCGCTGCCCACGTTGCGCCGGTTGGGGCTGGACAAGGAGATCGAGGCGGCGGGCGGGGTTCGCGCGCACGACGGCTTCCTCACCCCGTACGGGTGGTTGCACGTGCCGGAGTCCGCCGGGTGCCCGCCGCACGGGTACAACATCCGCCGCCAGACGCTGGACCCGATCGTGCGGACCGCCGCGGCGGGCACACCGGGCGTCGACCTCGTCCTCGGCGGGAAGGTGCGTGCGCTGACCCGGGACACGTCCGGGCGGGTGAACGGGGTGGTCGCGGGCACCGGCTCCGCCGAGCGGACGTACACGGCCCGACTCGTCGTCGGCGCGGACGGTTACGCGTCCAAAGTGGCCGAGCTGGCGAAGCTGCCCGGCCACAAGACACCGAGCTCCCGATTCTCGCTGTTCGCCCACTACCGCAACGTGGACGTGCCGTCCGAGCGGACGCTGAGCATCTGGCTGGCCATGCCGGACGTGATCTCCGTCGGCCAGATGGACAACGGCCACGTCGTGCTCGCCGCCATGCTGGACAAGCGGAAGCTGCTCAAGTCCCAAGCGGACAAGGAAGCCGCGTTGCTCGGGGCGTACGCGAACCTGCCGGACGGGCCCGACCTCTCGCGCGCCGAACGCACGTCGGACGTCCAGGGCTACCGCGACTACCCGAGCATCACCCGCCGGCGCATCACCGCGCGCGGCGTCGCCCTGATCGGTGACGCCGCCCTGGTCGCGGACCCGTTGGAGGGCGCGGGGTGCGGTTGGGCGTTCCAGGGCGCCGAATGGCTCAGCGACGCCGTCGCCCCAGCCCTGCTGGAGGGTGACGTGAAGAAGATCGACGCCGCCGCCCGGCGCTACCAGTGGAAGCACCGGTACCACCTGATCCCGCACCAGGCGCAGATCATCGACCTGAGCAAGCGGTCGGCGCTGTCCCTGCTGATGCGCCTGGTCCTCTCGGCATCCGTCCGCGACACCCGCGTCGCCGCCCGCTTCACGTCGGTGATCACCCGCAACCGGTCCATGCTGAACGCCTTGAACCCGTTCTTCGTCGCCCGGACCCTCCGCTCGACCCGCCCCAACCGCGTCGTCTGGCACCACCTCGACCCGGAACCCCAACCCGAGCCGGACCAGCAGTTGGCCCGTTGAACGTGCGAGACTCGTGCACCGTGATCGACGACTTCGCGAAGGAGTACCTGCACAGCGATCTGCGCGAGATCCGCGAGACGGTGCTATGGAAGCTCGACGGGCTCGGCGAGTACGAGGTGCGCCGCCCCCTGACCGCGACGGGGACCAACCTCCTCGGCCTGGTCAAGCACCTGTCGCTGTCGGAGTCCAGGTACTTCGGCGAGGTCTTCGACCGGCCGTTCCCCGAACCCCTCCCCCGATGGGACGACACCGCCGCACGTGGCACCGACATGTGGGCGAGCGAGCACGAGACGCGGGAGGAGATCGTCGCCCGTTACCGGCGCGTATGGGCACACTCCGACGCGACGATCACCGCGCTCGCCGTCGACGCTCCGGGCCACGTGCCCTGGTGGCCGCGCCCCGACGTCATGCTGTTCAACGTCCTGGTCCACGTGCTCACCGAGACCAGCCGGCACGCCGGACACGCCGACATCCTGCGCGAACAGCTCGACGGCGCGACAGGAACGGCAGTCGGGTACGCGACCACGCGCGACGCCGCCATCCGGGAAGCCCGGCGCGCGGAGATCGAGCGAGCCGCGAGAGCCGCCGTCGAACGGCGGTGAACGCCGCTGCCGTTCAGGGCGTGGCGCGGAACGCTCGGCGGTACGCGGTCGGTGTGACGCCGAGGTGCGTGCCGAAGACGGCGCAGGTTCGCTGCCGACCATGACGGCGCCGCGGCCGGCGTTGGTGAGCACGTCGACGTCGTCCACGTACAGCCAGTTGGCGTTGTGACCACGTTGCGGCACCGGGGATTGCCGCCGTGACCACACCTCCCGCCGCGCAGGCACCGCGCCCGTAGGCTGCGCCCGGCCGCGCCGGACGTGCCTTCGTCGCCGGCCGCTGCCGCCCTATTCCACGCCGCGCGGCGACAGCCGTCGTGTGATCCGGTCGAACAACTCGGTCAGCGGCTCGCCGACGTCCCGGCCGAACTCGGTCAGCCCGTAGGTGACCTGGGGCGGTGTCGTCGGTTCGACCTTCCGCCAGACCAACCCGTCCTGGACCAGCGCGCGCAGCGACTGGGCGAGCATCTTCTCGCTGATGCCCTGGATGCTCTCGCGCAGCTCGTAGAACCGGAGGTCGTTGCTCAGCAACGAGATCAGCACCCAGATGCCCCACTTGCTGGTCACGTGGTCGACCGCGTTGCGCGCGGGGCAGTCGGTGTGAAACACCTCATACCGCGCCTTGGTGTCGCCCTGCGTGAGCTGCGCGCCTCCTGTCACGTCATGAGCTTACCCCGAGGTACGTCCTTACCAGGAGTAAGCCCGGCTCCTAGCGTCGTGGGAACACCGAACATCCAGGCGCAACAGGAGCTTTCATGATCGTGGTAACCGGGGCGACCGGGAACGTGGGCCGACCCCTGACCGAGTCGCTGGCCGTGCGCGGGCAGCAGGTGACTGCGGTGTCACGGCACGCCGCAACGGTGCCGGAAGGCGTCCGTCACGTGGTGGCCGACCTGGCCGAGCCCGCCGGCCTCGAACCCGCGCTGGACGGGGCGAAGGCCCTGTTCCTCCTCCTGTCCGGCGACCTGCACGCCGCCGGGGCCAACCCCGCCGACGTCATCGGCCTAGCCGCGGCCCGAGGAGTCCGCCGGGTCGTCCTGCTCTCCTCGCTGGGAGTCGCGACCAGGCCCTTCGGCACGACGCGGATCGCGATGCGGGCCTTGGAGGACGTGCTGCGCGAGTCGGGTCTGGAGTGGGCCATCCTGCGGCCGGGCGGGTTCGCCTCCAACGCCCTGTGGTGGGCCGAATCCGTCCGCACGCGGCAGGTGGTCGCCGCTCCCTTCGGCGACACCGGTGTGCCGATCATCGACCCGGCGGACATCGCCGAGGTCGCGGCGGCGTGCCTGCTGGACGACGTGCACACCGGCGCCGTGTACGAGCTGACCGGACCGGAGGTGATCACGCCGCGCCGTCAGGCGGAGGCCATCGCCGACGCGCTGGGCTCACCGGTGCGGTTCCACGAGCTCACCCGCGAGGAGGCCAAGGCCGGGATGACCAGGAGCATGCCGGGGGAACTCGCCGACGACACCCTGGACATCCTCAGCTCCCCGAGGCCGGCCGAGTTGCGCGTCAGCCCGGACGTGGAGCGGGTCCTCGGCCGCGCTCCGCGCTCCTTCGCGGACTGGACCGCCCGCAACATCGCCGCGTTCCGCTGAGACCGGTCCGCGCCGCCGGAACTGCCTGATGTGCTCGGCGATCGGCTGCGCGGAACTCCCGTCTCGCAGCCGCCCTGCCGACGCGGGCGGGCCGTGAACACCGATACGGCCCGCCCGCGGTCATCGCACGCCCCACCCGGTCTGTTCGCCTCTTCCACGAAGTCCACTCCCCGGCAGGTCGGCGGGTAGTGCCGACGCCTCCGACTCGGGAGTCCTCCACAGACCCCAGCGCGGTTCGGCGCGCGCCCAGTGCTCCCGGGCCAACGGCCTGTGCCAGGCGGCGGCGTTGTCCTCCCGGTGGGTGCGGTTCGCCCGGCGACGGTGACGGCGGTTTTGCTACGCTCATCCCGATGCCTACTTATCCGAGCAGATCGGGGGTTCCATTCGCACAAGGTGAGTGCTGATGCACCCCTTGACCGCGAATGAGGACTTCCGCCTCCTTTTCTGGGCGCGCGTGCGCGAGTTCGCCGTGCCGCCGTCGATGATCGAGTCAGCGACAGACCGCCGCACCGCGGGCGACTGGGCCGGGGCCTGCGCCGCGGCGCACGTCGACGTGGATCTCGACCTCCGAGCTGCGGGTCGCGCCAACGGCCCGAGGTTCGCGGCCCAGGTCCGCGCCGATCTGCGACACCTGGCTCCTGACCTGCTCCGCTGGCACTTCCCGAGGGTCGGTCCGGACGGCCTGCTGCGGCCGGGTCTCACCGTCTCCCTGGCCCGCTACCCCGCTGATGCCGACAGCGGCGACGCGACGCACCTCGTCGCGCGCACGCCGCCGGCTTGGGCGGCGGGCGGTCAGCGGATCAGCCTCGCGCTGTGGGAGCCGTCCGTCCCCAGGGCCGGCGCGGGCCTGCACCCCCATCCCCGACCCGACCGCCGGTTCCGCCTCGATCTCCACCGCCACCTGTGGGACGTGCGCAGGGTCGGTGAGCTGCGGGAGCGGTCCGGGTCCGGACAACCGCCCACGGTCGGTGATCCGGCGGTGGAGGACATCCGTGCCGAAGTGGCGCAGCTGAGCGGCTTCGCCGTGGACCGGTGGGCGGCGGAGGCGGCGCTGCTGCTGCGCGCGGACGGGTGTGGGGACGGCGCGGTCACCGTGCGGCTCGGCACCCGGCGGCGGGTGGTGCTGGACCTGGGCACACCGGACGCTCCCGGTCCGACGATCACGGCCGCTCCGCCGAGGGGCAGGAATCGGGTGTTGCCGGTCCTGCCTGAAGCCGCGACCCGGTCGCTCCCCGACCTGGAGCTGCTCCGCGCCGGGTTGATCGACGCTGACGGGCTGCACCCGCTGGTCGCGTCGGCGCTCGTGCCGGATCACCGACCGGTCGGTCGATCACGAAGTCCGGACAGCCCGGGGAACGCGCGCCTGGTCGAGTGCCGTGGCGACGCGCACCGGATCGGCGTGGTGGACGGGGTGCTCGTCCCACTGGACCACACCCCCGACGAGATCCGCCGCGAGGAGCTGCTGGTCGCGTTGGGCGGCACCGCGCTGCCGTGCCTGGAGATGATCGACCGGGCACACCGGCGTCCGGAGTCCTTCGTGGACGTTCGCGCCCGCCTGGACCACGGCGACTCCGCCGGTGCCCTCGCTGTCGTCGAAGGCCTGCTCGGACCGGACGTGGTGCTCCGCAACGGGCTGTTGCGCGACGAACTGGAGACGGCGATCCGTCGCCGGGTGGCGCAGGGGCTGTTCCGGGCCGGACTCGCCGGATTCGCTCCGGGACCGACCGCCTGGGACACCCGCCGCCGTGACGTCCGGACCCACCCGCGCCACGCGATCCGTCCCTGATCCCCGTACCTCGCTCCGCACCTGGCCGACGCACGGCCGCCCCTACTCGACCCACAGGTGATCGAACATGCCCACTGCCCTGCCCGCCCCTGCCGAAACGGCCTGCGTTCGACCGATGGACGCCGCCGCCGATCTGCTTGCCCTGCTCAACCTCACCACCACCGAGCCGCGTCCCGACACCCAGTTGGAAGCCTTGACGCTGGCCGTGTCCGCCGACTTGCCGGTGCTGTTGTGGGGCGAGCCGGGGATCGGCAAGACCGCGGCCCTGAACCAGCTCGCCGACGCGCTCGAACTGCCGCTGACCACGGTGATCGCCAGCGTGCACGAGCCCTCCGACTTCTCCGGCCTGCCGGTGGTCGGTGACGACCCCGCCGTGCAGGGCATTCCGATGGCCCCACCGGACTGGGCCGTGCGCCTGGTCCGGGCCGGCCAAGGGCTGCTGTTCCTCGACGAGCTGTCCACCGCGCCGCCGGCCGTCCAGGCCGCGCTGCTGCGCGTCGTGTTGGAACGCCGGATCGGCGCCCTCCGCCTGCCGCCCGGTGTCCGGATCGTGGCCGCCGCCAACCCGCGCGCTTCCGCCGCCGACGGCTGGGAGCTGAGCCCGCCGCTGGCCAACCGGTTCGTCCACCTCCAGTGGACTTATGACCACGACGTCGTGGTGCGCGGGCTGGGCGGGACGTGGCCGAGAGCGGCCCTGCCGCGGTTGGACTCGGGGCGGCTGCCCGACGCGGTGGCGTTCGCCCGCCGGGCGGTGTGCGGATTCCTGACCACCCGTTCCGCTCTCGTGCACCAACTGCCGAAGAACGAAGCGCGTCGTGGCGGCCCTTGGCCCTCACCGCGCAGTTGGGAGATGACGCTGCGCCTGGTCGCTTTCGCCACCGCGGCGGGCGGTTCCCGGGAAGTGCTGTCGATGCTGGTGCGGGGCACGGTGGGAGACGGGCCGGGCCTGGAACTGCTGGCCAGTCTGGACCGGATGGATCTGCCGGATCCGGAGACCCTGCTCGCTGATCCGGGGTCGGCCGTCCTGCCGGAGCGTGGCGACCTGCGCCAGGCCGTGCTCGACGGGGTGGTGGAGGCGGTGCGCAAGCGGCCGGAGCAGTCCCGCTGGAACGCCGCGTGGTCACTGCTGGTCCTGGCTCTGGAAACCGGTGCCCCGGACCTCGTGGTCGTGCCGGCGGCCACGCTCGCCGCGCTGCGCCGCGACGACTGGCAGGTTCCGGCGGCGATCGAGCGGCTGGCGGGTGCGGTCTCGCTGTCGCAGCGGGCGGACCGGGCGGCGGTCGGCACCGGGGCCCGCCGATGACGTCGGGGAGCTTGGACGAGGAGAAGCTCTTCGCCGCCCGGTTGCACGCGGTCCGGTGCCGGCCCTACCTGGCGACGGCGTTGTTCGCACTGCACACCGTGGCATCGCGGCGAGTGCCGACGATGGCCGTGGACCGGCACTGGCGCTGCTACGTCTCGCCGTCGTTCGTGGATCACACCCCGTTCGAGGAACTGGCCGGCGCCTGGGTGCACGAGGTGTCCCACCTGTTGCGCGACCACCACGGGCGCAGCGACCGGTTCGCGGCGAAGCACGAGCTGACCGGGCCGGGTGAGCGGTTGCGGATGAACATCGCGGCGGACTGCGAGATCAACGACGACGTGTTCGGCGAGGGGTTGACCGCGCCCGAGGACATCGTCCGACCAGCCCTGCTCACGTTGCCCGACGGGCAGTTGATGGAGGACTACCTGCGCCAGTTCCGGCTCGGGCCGCACACCGACGGAGTCACCTGGCTGGACTGCGGCAGCGGCGCGGACGGGCTGGAGCGGGACTGGGACCTGGGGCCGGACGGCGCGCACGGGCTCAGCGCGCAGGAACGGGATGCCGTCCGGTTCCGGGTGGCCCGAGGTCTCACCGCCCACCCCGGCAACGCACCGCAGGGCTGGAAGCGGTGGGCGGAGGAAGTGTTCCACCCGCCCCAGCCGTGGCGTGAACTCCTGGGAGCGGCGATCCGTTCGGCGGTGTCCGGCCCCGGCGTGGGTGAGGACTACACCTACGGTCGGCCCTCGCGCAGGTCGGCCGGTCTGCCCGGTGTCGTCCTGCCGAGCCTGCGGCGCCGCCCGCCCCGTGTCTGCGTGATCGTGGACACCTCCGGGTCGGTGAGCGACACCGAGTTGGGCAGCGCGATCCTGGAGATCGCCACGATCGTGCGCGCGGTCGGCGGTCGACGGGATCTCGTTTCGGTGCTGTCGTGCGACGCCGCCGCCCACGTGACGCAGCCGCTGTGCCGCGCCGAGGGGATCCCGCTGGTGGGCGGTGGGGGCACGGACCTGCGCGCCGGTTTCGCCAAGGCCCTGCGCCGCAGCCCCGGGCCCGACGTCATCGTCGTCCTGACGGACGGGCAGACACCCTGGCCCGACGCACGTCCGCCCTGCCGGACCGTCGTGGGCCTGTTCCCCCGCCACGGTCGGTACGACGAGGACGATCCCGACTACGTGCCGGACGCGCCACCTGACTGGGCACGGGTGGTCGCCCTCGGCTGATCTCCCGACGACGGGGTCGGTGGACGGTGTCGTAGGGTTCGGCCGTGCATTTCGTGTACCGGTCGCACTACGAGGGTCCGTTGGGCAAGTGGGTGCGCCGGTTGCCGGACGAGACGGCGTTGGCCTGGTTCCGGCGCGGATGGGCTTGTGGGGAACCAAGTCGCTGGGTCGAGGACGAGTTGGGTGTGGACGTCTACGGCCTGGACTCGATCTTCCACCGGGCGCGGGAGCTGAACCTGCCCCGGCCGGAGAACGACGCGCAGCTGCGCGAACTGCTGCACGAGCACCTGTACGTCGAAGGCGGCAGCGACTACGTCCGGCTCGACGGGCGTGGCCTTCGGGTGCGAACCGACGACGACGAAGTGGGACTGGCCTACTTCTTCCTCCACGACGACGTCGTCCAAGCCGCACCCGACCGCTTGGCGTACCTGGTGCACGACACCTGGCCGCTGCCGGACCTGGCCGGTCCGCCGCTGCCGTTCACCCCGGACGTGCCGACGACACCCACCGGTCTGTCCGGGGAGGGCCAAGCCACCACCTACGCGGTGTTCCTCACCTTCTACGACGGCGAAAGCCTGGCCTGTTCCACACCGCAGGCCTTCCCCGGCGTCGAACTGCCCGCGCTCGCCCGGCACCTGCGCACCACCAGGTGCGACCGCGACGACTGGCCACCCGAGCTCCAGGTCCTGCGAGCGCTCATCGCGCCCGAAGAGGACACCCTCGGCCCCGCCCTCGACCGCTGCAACCGGTGGCCGGGCTTCAACCTCAACGCCGACCCCTGGCCCGGTCTGCCCACCGAGCACGACGCCGAGCACGACGCCGCCCACCGCCGGGCGCTGGAGGTCGTCGACGCGGGCGAGCACACCGACAACCGCCGCCCCCAGGACTCCCTGCTCCAGGTCGGGGACCACCTCGCCCAACTCGCCATGCACTGCGGCGAGTCGTTCGGGTTCCAGCAGTGGTACCTGTTCGACACCACCTGGGCGGCGGCCCACCCCGACCTGGCCCGGTCGCTGCTGCGCTACGCCAACCACTGGGACCCGCTCGGCGACTGACCGCGATCTGGTGCAGCGGTAGGGCAACGGCGCCGGGACCGACGTCGTGCGCCGGATGTCGGGTGTGCGCGGTGATCACTCCGCGGTGATCACTCAGCGGTGAGGACCGGAGCGGGAGCGGCGGTCTGACCGGTGGCGCCCGCTTCGCGCCGGCGTGCGTCGTGCCGGGCGACCTGGGCCAGCTCCCGCAGGCTCCGGGCGATCGAGCTCAACGTGACGATGAACCAGATCACGAAGGCGAGCCCGCTGAGCGGGACGACCAGCCACGGGTGCGTTGGCCAGGAAGGACGCGACGGCCACCAACCCCGGAAATACCAACGAACACCGCCGTCGCCGTCGTGTCGGCTATCGGCAGCGATACAACCCGCACCTCTGCGCTTTCCCCACATCGGCGAGACCCCGGCGGTGCGCCATCAGGTGATCACCTGCACTATCGGTGCATGCGCAGCTCACTCTTCAACCACGCCGAGCGGGCCGTCGAGCCCGGTAGCTTCCAACTGCAGAACGACCGCATGCTCAAGGTCGACCTCACCGGCAGCGGCGGGTTCTTCTTCGCCAAGCAGGGGTCGATGGTGGCCTACCAGGGCGATGTCGACTTCGCCTACGAGGGCAGCGGTGGCCTCGGCAAGCTGTTCAAGAAGGCCCTCACCGGCGAGGGCATGTCGCTGATGAAGGTGTCGGGCAGCGGGGACGTGTTCCTCGCCCAGGACGCCGACGAGGTGTTCGTGCTGTACTTGGAGAACGAGGGCGTGACCGTCAACGGCAAGAACGTGCTCGCGTTCGAGAGCACGCTCACGTGGGACATCAACCGCGTCGAGGGTGCGTCGATGCTCAGCGGCGGCCTGTTCAACACGACGTTCACGGGCACCGGGGCGCTCGCCGTCACCGCCTTCGGGACGCCGGTCGTGCTGAACGTGGACGTGCCGACGTTCGTCGACATGCAGGCCGCCGTCCTGTGGTCCACCTCGCTCCAGTCCTCGATCCGCCGGACCGCGAAGCTCGGCGCCGCCATCGGGCGAGGGTCGGGTGAGGCGTACCAGCTCGCGCTGTCGGGTCAGGGCATCGTGGTCGTCCAGGCATCGGAAGGCCACCCCGCACCACCCAAGCAGTAACCACCAGCGACGGAAGTGCTGCCGATGCGCCCAACCCTGTACGCGGTCGACTCCGACGGCCTCGGACGGCTGAGCACATGTCCAAGCTCACCCCCGAGCGAGCTCGACGAGCTGGATCTCGCGGACGAGCCCCGGGCAGCTCGGGACGCGGGCTTGCGGTTCACGGCCGTGGCCGGCCGGACTGCTCAAGCCGTCGAGCCTGCGGTGATCAGCCGGTTGACGAGGGCGCGGTAGTCGTCCTTCATCGGCAGGTCGCGTTCGATGTGGACGCGGCGTCGCGTGGTGGAGACGGCGACGTCGCGGACGGGGTCGTGGCCGGGTCGGTTGTGGTTCTCCCACCAGAGACCGATGCCGCGGCGCTGCCAGCCGGGCAGCTCGTTGAAGTTGATGCCGTGCTCGAACAGCAGCTCGTTCTTGTCCGCCGTGGACGTCCCGCTCAGCCGCCTCGTCGCCTCCTGGCGGGACGCACCGGCCTTGCGGAGGGTCCAGTAGCACCAGCCGTTCAACGCGCACCGGGTGGCGTCGGCCTGCCGCCAGGAGACGTAGTCGAGCACGTCACCCGCGCCGGCGCCGATCCAGATCCGGCTGTCGAAGTGCGCGGGCTCACCGGCGGCGTGCGTGAACGCGGAGGACGCGATGCCCGCCGAGATCGACACGACCTTCTCCACGCTCCGCCCGAACAGGTCATGGCGGGGGTCGAGCACGACGGAGATCTCGTCGCTCTCGGTGTAGGCGTAGCGGGCGTCGAACTCGGTCAGCAGGGCCTGCGCGGTCTCCACCATGAACCCCGAGAACCGCGCGTCGAACGGCTTGTCGAAGCGCTCCTCGGTGAACCGGGAGAACCCGCGCCCGTCCACCCGCACCACCATCCACACACCGGCCGGCACCGTCAGCGTGTGGAACCACTCCCTGGCACGTTGCCCGGCCTCGAACTCGGTCGCGCGCATCGTCACTCCTCCAGGCGTTGGACGTCGAACCCGCCCCGGCCGTCGAACCGCACGGTGGCCAACTCGTCGAACCCGTCGGCGAGCCGCGGACGTCGAAGGCGCTTCACTGTGGCATACAGCCCCACGTCGGGCACCCTCGTTTTGTCGTCCCTGGCGGCGTTGCGCGCCACCGATCCGGGGAGGTCCGGCGGGAACCAGTACCCGACGATCCGCGCTCCGCGCTCCCGACCGGCCGCGATGAGCGGACCCCATTCCTCGGCCGAGGGGTTGGTGTTGTCGACCGCCACGTCGTGCCCGGCGTCCAGCGCCTCACCCACCAGCCGCAACTGCCGCGCCTGCCGCCGCCGCGCGTTCGGGAAGGCGTCCTTGCTGACCTGCACGTGCGTCACGGCCAGGACGTCGCGGTAGAAGCTCGTCTTTCCCGACGCCTGTAGCCCGATGAGGATCGCAATTTCCGCCACCGGTCGACCCTATGCCGACGCCCTGCTGCTGCGCCCCGCCCGATCCCGCTCGGGGTTCGCCCCGTGGACCCTTCTCCGTCCTCCGGTGGACGAGGACTTCACCGGCTTCTTCGAGAAGGACGTGAAGCCGGTGATGACAGCGACCGGCGCCCCACCGCTCGCGTACTTCGCCACCGAGACGGCAGCCCCCACCTACCCCGCCCTGCCCGTGCGGACGGCCCTACCGCTCGCTCCCTGCTGCGCTGACACCACCGAAGGCTCTTGCCATCGCGTGGAAGGATCGCTTCGGGGCGAGGCTGCCGTCGGGCATCACCTTGCACACCCCGTAGGAAGCCAGGTCGAGGTCCAAGCGCGGGTCCGGGTGGTGCGGGAACTCGTAGCCGGCGAAGGTGAACCAGAAGGCCGTGTCCACGCCTTCCTCGTCGAAGACCGCCAGCATCTCGCGCAGGTAGCGGGCCTGTTCCTCCTCGTCACGGACGTAGTCGCCGTCGAGGCGCGGCGGGTCGGCTTCGTAGTCGACGATGTCCCAGCCGAGGCCGCCGCGTTTTGCCGCGCCCCGGTACGTGCAGGAACCGAACTCGGTCGCCGCGAGCGGCTTGCCGTGCCGGCGGTAGTCCCGCACGCCCTGGCGGAAGGCCTCTCCCGCGTCGCCGTAGGCGTCGACGCTCACGATGTCGAAGGGCGTCCAGTCGATCTGCTCCCACGTCCCGGACGCGTAGGTGAGTTCGCCGCGGAACCGTTCACGCACCGTCGCCGCGATGTCGGCCAGCGCGGCATCGAGCCGGGCGGGGAGCTCGGCGAGCCGGGCCACCGCCTCGGGCGCGCCGTCCACCAGGGTCTTGATCCTGGTGAGGCTGTCGTCTCCGGGGAGGAAACCCGTGCAGAAGAGGCTCAGCTCGCAACCGGCGACGAAGACGTCCGCTCCCACGTCCCGAGCGCGGTCAGCGCAGTCTGCGAAGTAGGGCGACAAGTCCGTTGTGGACAGTTCACAGGGGAACGGGGAGAACCAGACCTCCAGACCGGCGGCGACGGCGTGCTCGGCGGCGACCGCCAGCCGCTCGGGGTCGCCACCGGTGATCCGCACGGCGTCGCAGTGCAGATCGTCGGCGATGACGCGGATCTCCCGACGCACCGCCTCGACGTCGAAGACGGGCCGCGAGCTCCGCCCTGCCGGGGTGAAGCCGGTGTCGTACGTGATGCCTCTGGCACGCATGTCATCGCTCCTCGTCAGGCCACCGATCCGTCCGGTCGCCGAGGCCGAACGTTAGGCAGAGCACGAAATTCCGGTCAACGGGAGCACTTCCGAACTCGCGCCGTTCTCGCAGTTCACCGCCGTGATCGGTGATTGCAATGACCATGCCGGCTAATGCACGCCGAGCACCCGACCGTTGCAACGGTTGACGACTGGCTCGCATACTGGCGTCGACACCGCCAAAGCGGAGGGAGCCGCCCGGATGCCAGGACGCAGGCTGACCGCAGCCGACCGGCGGCGGATCGCGGCGGGCCTCGCGCAGGGCTCGGACTACGCCGGGATTGCCCGGCTGCTGGGCCGTCCCACCTCGACGGTGAGCCGCGAGGTCGCGCGCAACGGCGGACCGGGCCGCTACCGCGCGGACCTGGCCCACTTCGCCACCGCCCACCGCGCCCGGCGCAATCCCCGTCCACCGGCAGCCGCGTGGCGGGCGGGCGAGCACAGCGGCCCCGACGTCGGTGCGGCAGCCGCGTTCACCACCGACCTCACCGCGGCCCTCGTCGACACCGGCATGCCGCGCACCGCCGCCGGGGTGATGGCCTGCCTATTCACCTCCGAGACCGGCCGCACCGCCGCCGAACTGGCGCGGCACCTGCAAGTCAGCGCGGCGACCATCTCCCACGCGGTCGGCCTGCTGCAACAGCACGGGCTGATCCGCCGTGGGCGCGACGGCCAGAGCCGGCGCCACCGGTACTCCCTCGACGAGAACGCCGGTGTCCGCTCCGCGGTGGTCGGCGTCCGCGCCAACCAGCGGCTCGCCACCACCGCCCTGCGCGGCGCCGACGTCTTCGGCACCGACACCGCGGTCGGAACCCGGCTCGCCGCCGCGGGCCGGTTCCTCGAGGGGTTCGGCGACGAAGTCCTCCGTGCCGCCGAGAAGCACTGGCGCAAGCACACGCAGAACACCCGATCAACCACGCGATGAACGGCCGCGCGGACATGGCCTCCCAGCGGTTTGAGCGACTGGGTGTGTGCCGTACGTCGAGTTCGAAACCTCAGCAGGGCTCGCCGAATGGGCTGGACCTCGGGTTAGGTCATACCCCTGTGCTCCTCGGCCCAAGGCAGTGCCCTCCGCTCGATGTAGGCGAGCCCGTAGAAGAGCATGATGCTCATGACCGCCAGCAGGGACATCGCCGCGAAGGCCAGCGAGGTGTCGGCGCTCGCGCCCGACTGCGAGATGACGTAGCCGAGGCCGGCGCGGGCGCCGATGAACTCCGCGATCACCGCTCCGATGACCGCCAGGGAGATCGCCACCTTCAGCCCGACGAAGACCTGCGGCAGGGCGTACAGGAAGCGCAGCTTGAAGAACTCCTGACGGCGCGTGGCGTCCAGCGAGCGGAGGAGTTCGACCAGTTCGTGCGGCGTGGACTTCATGCCGGACGCGGTCGAGATGACCACGGGGAAGACGCACACCAGCACGATCAGCAGCACCTTCGACTCGATGCCGAACCCGAACCACACCACGAAGACCGGTGCGATGGCCACCTTGGGCACGGCGTTCAGCGCGACCAGCAACGGGTAGAACATCCGCTCCAACACCTTCGAGCCGACGATCATCAATGCGAGCGGCACACCGACCACAATGGACAGGAGAAAGCCCAGAACGGTCTCCCACAGCGTCACCAGGCTCTGTTCCAGCAGGTAGCCCGGCAGCTCCACGAACGACGACACCACGTCGACCGGCGACGGCACCAGGAACGACTCGATCCCGAAGACGATCGTGGCCAGCCACCAGAGGCCGATGATCGCGAGCAACCCCACCACCGGCAGCACGACGGTCACCCCGTCACCTCGCTCAGCAGTACACGCAGATCACGGCTCACCTGGTCCAGGTCGGCACGCCCGAGCGCCCGCGGCCGGGGCGCGGTGACGTCGACGACCCGGTGGACCCGGCCGGGCCGCGGGCTGAGCACCACGATCCGGTCGGCGAGCACGACGGCCTCCTCGATCGAGTGCGTCACGAACACGACCGTCCGCGGCAGCTCCATCTGAACCCGTTGCAGCTCCTCGGAAAGCTCCGTGCGGGTCATGGCGTCCAACGCCGAGAACGGCTCGTCCATGAGCATCACCTCCGGGCTCTGGATCAACGACCGGCACAGCGACACCCGCTGCTGCATCCCCCCGGACAGCTCGTGCGGCAGCCGTTCCTCGAACCCGCCGAGCCCGACGAGGTCGAGCAGCAGGCGAGCCCGGTCCCGACCCTCCCGCCGGTCCAGGCCGAAGATCTCGACCGGCAGCAGCACGTTGGACAGCACCGACCGCCACGGCAGCAACGCCGGGCGCTGGAACATGAACGACACGTCACGGCGCGGCTTGGTCACCGGCTCCCCCGCCACGGTGATCCGCCCCTCCGTCGGAGCGAGCAGGCCCGCGATGAGTCGCAACAACGTCGACTTGCCGCAGCCGGACCGCCCGATCACGGCGACGAACTCGTGCGCCCCCACCTCCAGGTCGACACCGGCCAGCGAATGGACCGCACCGGCGCCGCCGTCGAAGACCTTGGTGACCTGACGCAGGCTGATCACGGCTTCGGCACCAACCCGAAGGAGACGATGTCACCGGGCGTCACCGCTCCACCGGGGATCGCGCCGGCGTCCACGAGGGTGCTGATGATCTTCTCGACCCGCGCCTCGGTGAGGTCGCCCAGCGGGCCGCTGAACCCGGACGGCCTGACGTAGGGCCCCATCAGCGTGACCTCGGCGCCGGCCACCCCGGCGTCCTGGGTCGGCTGGTGCTCCTTGAGGATCCGGCCGAGCTCGTCTGGGTGCTCGATCGAGTACGCGAGGCCCTTGAGCAGCGCGTCCGTGAACCGCCGCACCCGCTCGGGATCGCGGGTGGCCAGGTCCTTCGACGTGACGAGCGCGTTGCCGTACAGGTCGGGCACCAGGTCGCCGTACGGCAGAACGACCACCTTCCTGCCCTTCACCGCCGCCTCGATCAGCGGTTTGCCGACGACGAACTGCCCGATCCCGTCCACCTGACCGGCCGCCAGCAGCTGGGGCAGCGCCGGCGGTGGCGACGGCACGAACTCGACCTTCGCGGGGTCGATGCCGGCGGCTTCGGCGTACACCGGGAACATCACCTGATTGGTCGAACCGGGTTGGTCGCCGATCTTCTTCCCGACCAGGTCGGCCGGCTTCGAGATGCCGTTGCCCTCCAACGAGACGATCGCGGCGAGGGACCGTTGGTGGATCGCCGCGACCGCCGTCACCGGCAACCCCTCCTTCGCCACGGTGATCGCCGTGGCGGTGAAGTCGGCGGTGCCGAAGTCCGCACGACCACTGGAGACCAGCTTGAGCACGTCGACGCTGCCGGTGCCCGGAGTGATCGTGACGTCGAGACCCGCTTCGGCGAAATATCCCTTCTCCAAGGCTACGTAGGCGTAGGCGTCGCGGCCGAAGGTGCTGAACGACGTCAGGTAGGCGACCTTGTCCGGACTCGCCGAACCGCCGTCCGAACCGCCGTCCGATCCGGCACAGCCGGTGGCGGCCAACGCGATCACGAGCGAGACTGCTGAAAGAGACTTCATGACGCCTCCCCTGACACCACCCATGTCATCCCCGAATACCCGAACATAGAGCCTGGGAGGGGTCGATGGACACGACCGGCCTGCCGGTGGCGGTCATCGGTGGCGGCCCGATCGGGCTGATCACGGCACTCGGTCTGGTGTCTTATGGCGTGCCCGTAGTCGTTTTCGAGGCCGGCGCCGACCTGTCCGCCGACACCAAAGCCGGGACGATCCTCACCCGAACGCTTGAAGTGCTGGACCGGTACGACGCGCTGGGCCCCGTGCTCGGGGCGAGCCTGCGCATCGACGAGATCGGCGAGGTGGACCGCGCCACCGGCGTGTCCACGGGGAGCGTCCTGACCTCGGCGCTGGCCGGTGAGACGCGGTTCCCGTTCGTCGTCAACATCCCCCAGCACGAACTGGAACCGGTGCTCGCCGACGTGCTGGAACGCCGTGCGCCGGGGTCGTTGCGGATGCGGCACCGGCTGGACCACTTCGAGCAGCACGCGGACGCCGTGACGCTGCACCTGTCGACGCCGGACGGCCCTGCCACCGCGACGGCCAGTCACGTCCTCGCGTGTGACGGCGGCCGATCGACCGTGCGCGAACGGCTCGGCATCCGGGTCGGCGGGCACACGCTGGAGCAGCGCTACGCGCTGGTCGACCTCGTGTGCGACCTCGACATCGGCAATCCGCGCGACTACCCGTACCTGGCCTACTTCGGCGACCGCGAGGAGTGGATGGTCCTCGTGCGGCAGCCGCACTGCTGGCGGTTCGTCTTCCCGCTCGCGCCGGGCCGACCGGAGCCGACGTCCGACGACCTGCGGGACAAGGCGCGCCACTTCATCGGAGACGTGGACGAGATCAAGGTGCTCGGCAGCAACGTCTACACCGTCCACCACCGCGTGGCGACGTCGTGGCAACGGGGCCGCGTGTTCCTGATGGGCGACGCCGCGCACCTGATCACCCCGATGTGGGCGCTGGGCCTGAACACCGGGGTCCTCGACGCGTCCAACCTCCCGTGGCGGATCGCGTGGGTGCGCCGCGGGTGGGCGGGCGAGGCCCTGCTCCGCGGCTACGAGACCGAGCAGGCACCCGTGGCCGTCCGCGGTTCGGGCGAGATGGCGGAGGCGGCCCGCGCGGTCATGGACCGACGCCTCGACTCGACCGCGGGAATGGGCGTGGGCGGCTGGGGCGACGCGATGACCCGCACGCTGCTCGGCGTCCGGCTGAACGTCGACGGCGAGTGGTCGATGGTGCGCGACACGGCCGCCCCCACCCCGGTCCGGGTGGGCGAGCGGGTCCCGGACCTGCGGGTGTTCGGCAGGCGCGGACCGGTGCACCTCCACGAGCTGTGCCGGGACTCGTTCGTCGCCCTGCACCTCACCGACGCGCGCCGCCGGCCGCCTGTTCCCGCGCACAACCCCGCCGGCCTGCGGCAGGTGGTGGTGAGCCGCTGGGACGCCCCGCACGACTCGGGTCTGCGGGACCGCGCGTACTTCGACCCCGGCGAGACGGTGCGCACCCGTTTCGGGCTCGGCGATGTCGTGGTCCTGCTGCGTCCTGACGCGCACATCACCTACGTCGAGCCGTGGAGCGCCGAATCCTGGCTGCACATCGAGGACCGGTATCGGCAGGAGGTGTGGTGTGAGGGGTGATGTCGTGGTCTCGCCCTCCGGCGCTGAGATCGTGCTGGTCGACGTCGGGCAGGTCGTGCTGTACGACGACCCGCTGGTCCGGGTGTGGGACGTCGCGCTCGAACCGGGCGAGACTCATCCGTGGCACCTGCACCACAACCCGTACGTGGTGCTGAGCATCGCCGGTTCGGACGGCCGGATGGACTGGCTCGACGGCAGCGAACCCCGGTTCATCTCCGAGTACCGGGGAGGCGCGGTGTACCGGCCGGTGTCGCCCGTGCACCGGCTGACAAACATCGGGAAGTCCTTCTACCGCAACCGTCTTGTCGAGCTCAAGGACCTCGGTGAGCACCGCGCCGAGCCGATGGACATCGGGCCGGGCGCTCGCAGCGCCGAGGGCGAGCCGCTGCCCGACGGGCGGGTGCCGGTGCTGCTGCACGACCATGTCGGCGTGTGGACCCTCTCCGGGGACGGTCTTGAGGTGGACCTGGTGGGGCCGCACGTCCTCGCCGCGCTCGACTCGGGCGAAGTACGGCTCCACACGGGCGGGCCGAGCGTGCTCACCGGTGACTGGTTCGCCGTCGAACTCCGTTACCTGGAAGGGCATTGAGCACGTTCCGGGATCAGCGGTTCTCCAGCACGGGAACCGGCTCTTCGGCGGTGGCCGCCGGACCGGTCCTGCGCAGCGCGATCATCCCGACCACCGCGAACACCACGACGATCGCGGCGCCGATGAGGGCCACGGTGTGCAGTCCGGACGAGAACGCGTCCCGTGCGGTGGCGACCAGACCGTCCGCCAGCGGACCGGGCAGGGTGCCCGCCGCCTGAAGGGCGCCGGCCATGCTGTCCGTCGCCAGCGCGGCGGCCTCGGCCGGGACCTCGGCGGGAACGGCGACCTGCTCGCGGTAGACGGCGGTGCCGACGCTCCCGAACACCGCGATCCCCATGGCGATGCCGAATTCCGCGCTGGTCTCCGACATCGCCGACGCGGCGCCGGCCTTCTGCGGCGGGACCGAGCTGACCACCATCTCGGTGCACAGCACGCCCTGCGGCCCCATCCCGAAGCTCGCGATCGACATGCCCACCACCACGAACGCCACGCCACCGGCACCGCCGGCCTGCGTGAACAGCACGATCCCGCCGGCCGCGACCAGCATCCCGAAACCGAGCACGAACTCCGGCCGGAACCGCCGCGCCAGCCGCGGCGCGATCAGCGACCCGACCACCACCGCACCGGCCTGCGGCACCAACAACAGCCCGGCTTCCACGGCGGTCAGCCCGGCGACCATCTGGAGGTACTGGCTGACCAGCAGGAAGACGCCGCCCATGGTGAGCGCGCCGACCAGCATGATGCTCACCGCCGCGCTGAACGCCCGCACCCGGAACAGCTTCAGGTCCAGCATCGGGTCGGCCAACCCGCGCTGACGGCGGACGAACACCACGCCGATCGCCGCGCCGGCGGCGAGCACGAGCACGTTGACCAACGACACGCCGTCCTTGGCGGTCTCCTTGAGGGCGTAGACGATCGGCAGGATCGCGCCGAGCGACAGCGCCACGCTCGCCAGGTCGAGCCGCCCCGCGGCGGTGTCGCGGTACTCCGGCAGCAGCTTCGGCGCGGTGGCCAGCAGCAGCACCATGACCGGCACGGCCATCAGGAACACCGAGCCCCACCAGAAGTGCTCCAGCAGCACGCCGCCGACCACCGGTCCGATCACCATGCCGCCCATGAAGCAGCTCATCCACACCGCGATCGCGGTGCCGCGCTGCTTGGGGTCCTGGAACATGTTGCTGATCAGCGCCAGCGTGGACGGCATCAGCGTCGCGCCGGCGATCCCGAGCACGGCACGCGCCGCGATCAGCATCTCCGGGCTGGTGGTGAAGGCCGCCACGATCGACGCCAAGCCGAAGGCGGCGCCGCCGACCATCAGGAGCTTCCGCCGACCGATCCGGTCACCGAGGGTGCCCATCGTGACCAGGAAGCCGGCGATCATGAAGCCGTAGACGTCGATGATCCACAGCAGTTGGGAGCTGCTCGGCCGCAGGTCGGCGGCCAGGTGCGGGACCGCCAGGTGCAGCACGCTCATGTCCAGCGACAGCAGCAGCGTCGGTAGCGCCAGCACCGCCAGCCCCCACCACTCGCGTCGTCCTGCCCTCATCGTCGTCTCCCCGAGGTGTTGATGGTTCCCTGTCATCTTCCAGTCGAACGGCACCGGCCCGGATCGACAGGTGCGCCGGAAATAGTCCAAAGAATTTCCGTCCGTCACACACAGTCGTTAGTCAACTACAGTAAGTACCTGATTCACGGGTGCGGGTGACTCCGTTCGCGTGTTGACCAACGCTCTCGAACCTCGGCAGACTTGCGCGGTGGTCGGTGGGGACTACCCGGGCCACGACCTGACCGCGTCCTGACCGCGTCCGCGGACCGGCCGTCGACGGCCTTGGCGGGACCTCCGAAGGAGAGCCTCTCGTGGGTAGCTCTTTGCGCTGCACGGTTGTCGTTCCGACCTACAACCGGAGGCGATTACTCGAGCTGACGCTCGACTCGCTCGACCGGCAGACCCTGCCCCGCGACCGGTTCGAGGTGCTGGTCGTCGACGACGGCTCCAGTGACGACACGGCGGCCGTGGTGCGCGGGTACGAGGACCGGTTCGACCTGCGGTACTTCTACCAGCCCGACGAGGGCTACCGGGTCGCCAAGGCGCGGAACGTCGGCATCCGGCACGCGTCCGGCGAGGTCTGCGTGTTCGTCGACTCCGGCGTGCTGCTGCACTCCGCGAGCCTGAGCGCGCACGTCACCGCGCACGAGGCGACCGAGGAACCGTTGGCGCTCAACGGGTACGTGTACTGCTTCAACCTGGACAACGAGGACGCCCAGCTCATCCGCAAGGTGGTCGACGTCGACGACATCGACGCGTCCATCGCGTCCATGGCGCGGACGAAGGCGTGGCCGGACGTGCGTGAACCGTTCTACGCCCGGTACTCCGACGACTTCGGCCACCTGCCCGCACCGTGGCTGATGTACTGGACGTGCCACTCGTCGGCCCGGACGGAGCAGGTGCGCTCGATCGGCATGTACGACGAGGAGTTCCGCCAGTGGGGCGGGGAGGACCTCGACCTCGCCTACCGGCTGCACCGCGACGGCGCCCGGTTCGGCGTGAGCCGGGACGCCTGCGCCATCCACTACCCGCACGAGAAGGACCAGGACGACAACACCAGGTCCGCGCGCGAGAACTACCGCTACATCGCGGAGAAGTACGGGACGCCGATCACCCGGATGCTGGTCGAGCAGCCCGCGATCCGCTTCGCGATGTTCAACCAGGTCATCGAGGAGCGCGGTCTGCCCCGCTGCGCCGACTACCCGTCTGCCGGGTAGGTGGCGGGCGTGGGGAACCGGGTCGGCGCGGCGCGGGAGCAGTTCGCCGCACGGCGGGACATCGTCCGGCTGCTCCCCCGCGCCGGCGGCCGGCTGGTCGCCGGGATGGTCGCGGTCAACGTGGTGCTGGGCTGCCTCCCGGTCGTGTTCACCGTGGCGACCGCGATGGTGCTCGGACGGGTGCCGGCGGCCGTCGACGCGGGCTTGGACTCCGGCGCGTGGGACTCGCTGGTCACGCTGTTCGGTGTCGCGGCCGGTGCGTTCGTCGCCCGGCAGCTGCTCTCACCGGCGGAACAGGCCATGGCCGAGCTGATGACGCGCCGGATCGACGGCCGGGTGTTCGACGAGCTGATGGCCGCGTCGCTGCGGAGCCCCGGCCTCGGCCCGCTGGAGGACCAGCAGGCACTCGACGCGCTCCGGGCCGCCGCGAGGGAGGTCGAGTTCGGTGTGCGCAGCCCCGGCCGGGCGGCCACCGGCCTGCTCGCGCTGATCGCGCGGTACACCGAGCTCACCGGCAGCGCGGTCGCGATCGGGGTGGTGTTCTCGTGGCCCGCGGCGGCGGCGCTGGTCGTCACCGTGCTGCTGTTCCGCCACGGCCAGCGCGGCGGGCTGCGCCGGTACGCCGAGGCGCGGTCCCTGCTCGCCGCCGACCAGCGCGAGATCGACTACCTGCGCGAGCTGGCCGCCGGAGCCCCCGCCGGCAAGGAGATCCGGGTCTTCGGCCTGGCCGGCTGGCTGCGGCAACGCCTGCGCGTCACCCTCCTCCGCTTCCTCGAACCCCTCTGGGCCGAACGCCGCCGCATCTACCTGTGGCCGTTCGTCTGGTTCTCCGTCGCGGGTCTCGCGGTCACGGGCGTCGTCTTCGCGGTGGTCGGGGCGACGGCGCACGAGATGACGCTGACCGGGTTCGTGCTCGTCGCGACGGCGACCTTGAGCCTGCTGCGGCTGGCCGAGCACTACCCGGAGGCGGACCTGCCGACCGCGATCGGCATGAGGGCCTACGACGCGGTGCGGCGGTTCGCCGAGCACGTCGACGCCCACGACGAGCGACCCGACCCGGTGCGGCGGCGGACGGTGCCCGAGCCGGTCGGCGCCATCCGGTTCGAGCAGGTCGGCTTCCACTACCCCGGTTAGCGGCGGATGGTCTTCGACGGGCTGGACCTGACGATCCCCGTCGGGCGCTGCACCGCCATCGTCGGCGTGAACGGCGCCGGCAAGACGACGCTGGTCAAGCTCCTCGCCCGGCTCTACGAGCCGACTTCCGGCCGGATCACGCTGGACGGCGTCGACATCCGCGCCTACCCGGTCGATTTGTGGCGCACCCGGCTCAGCGTCATCTTCCAGGACTTCGTGCGGTACGAGTCGTCGGTCGCGGACAACGTCGGGCTCGGCGCGGTCGGCTCCTTGGACGACCGTGCGACGATCCGCGAGGTGGTCGACTCGGTCGGCCTCTCGGACGTCGTGGCCCGTCTCCCCCTCGGGCTGGACACGCCGCTGGCGCGGCACCTCACCGGCGGAGCGGAGCTGTCCGGCGGGCAGTGGCAGCGAGTGGCGCTGGCGAGGGCGTTGTTCGCGCTGCGCCACGGTTCACGGGTCGTGGTGCTGGACGAACCGACGGCCAGCCTGGACGTGCGTGCGGAGACCGGGTTCTTCGAGGAGTTCGCCGGCCTCGCCGACGGCGCGACCACCCTGCTGATCTCCCACCGGTTCTCGACCGTGCGGCACGCGGACCTCATCGTCGTCCTGGAACACGGCCGGGTCACCGAACAGGGCAGCCACGCGGACCTGGTGGCCCGCGACGGGCGTTACGCGGAGCTGTTCCGGCTGCAAGCGGACCGGTTCGTCGACGCAGGTGACGCGGGCGACCCGGTCGACGCCGTCGAGAGGCCGGTCGGATGAGGGTCCTCCTGACCGGCGCGTGGACCATGATCGCCACGGTGTGGCGGTTGAACCCGCGCAAGACCGCGCTGGCGGTGGTCCTGATGACGGTCGGCGCCGTCGCCGCCCCGCTGTTGGCCGCCGCGCTCGGGTGGCTGACCCGCGAGGTCGTCACCGGCGACGCGGGGCACGCCGTGCTCGCCGGTGTGACCGTCGCCGTGCTGGCGATGATGGCGCTGGCCCTCGCGCACTTCGGCCACCTGGCCTACTTCGAGCTCTCCGAGCTGGCCGAGCTGGACTTCGACGAGCGCGTGATCGAGGCGTCGAACGGTTCGGCGGGCATCGAGCACCACGAGCGGGCGGAGCACGCCGACACGTGGACCGTGCTGCGGCAGGAGGGCAGGCAGTTCCGGACCGGCCTCGAAGCGCTGCTCAACGGTTTCGGCCTCGTCCTCGCCGTGGTGCTCACGGCGGTCCTGCTCGCCGTGCAGAACCCGTTGCTGTTGCTGCTCCCCGTCGCCGCCGTGCCGCCCCTGATCGCCGGTCGCGTGGCCGAGCGGGTCCTCGACCGCGCCAGGACGGCGACCGCCGAGCCGACCAGGACCGCGCTCAACCTGTTCCACCTGGCGACCTCCGCCCGGCCGGCCGGCGAGCTCCGGGTGTCCGGGGTCCAGGACGAACTGCGCGCACGGCACAACCGGCTGTGGGAGAAGGCGACGCACGGCCTGTGGCGCGCGCACCTGACCGCGACGTGGACACGTGCCGCGGGGCAGGTCGTCTTCGCGCTCGCGTACACCGCGGGCGTGCTGCTCGTGGTGCGCGACGCTATCGCCGGGAGGCGCGGTGTCGGCGACGTCGTGCTGGTGATCGTGCTCGCCGCCCAGGTCAACCAGCAGGTCGCCACGGCCGTCACGCTCCTCCAGGACCTGCAACGGATGGCCGGCGCGTACCGGCGCCTCACCGAGGCCGCCGCGTCGGTGGCCGACGCCGATCCGGCTCCACGCCGTTCTTCGCCGCCGCAACGGCTGCACGACGGCATCTCCCTCGCCGGGGTCGCCTTCACCTACCCGGGCACCGAAGTCCCGGTGCTGCACAAGGTCGACCTCCACCTCACGGCCGGTACCACCGTTGCGATCGTGGGCGAGAACGGCGCCGGGAAGTCGACGCTGGTCAAGTTGCTGTGCGGGTTCTACCGGCCGTCCGAGGGTCGGGTCCTGGTCGACGGGGTGGATCTGCACGACATCCCGGTCGACGAGTGGCGCAGCCGGATCGCGGCCGGGTTCCAGGACTTCGTCCGGTACGAGTTCCCGGCACAGCACGTGGTCGGCATCGGTGACCTGCCCGCCCTGTCGTCGGAGCCGGCCGTCCGGGCGGCTCTGGACCGCGCCAACGCCACCACCGTGCTGGACGACCTGCCCGACGGCCTGCGCACCCACCTCGGCAAGAGCTACGCCGACGGCGTGGAGCTGTCCGGTGGCCAGTGGCAGAAGTTGGCGCTCGGC
Source organism: Saccharothrix sp. NRRL B-16314 (assembly GCF_000716595.1). Lineage (GTDB taxonomy): Bacteria > Actinomycetota > Actinomycetes > Mycobacteriales > Pseudonocardiaceae > Actinosynnema. The sequence goes on along the minus strand of NZ_JNXC01000010.1, from coordinate 151,774 downwards.
CGGGCCATGATGCGGGAGGCTCCCCTGCTCCTCGTCCTCGACGAGCCGACGTCGGCGCTGGACCCGGAGGCGGAGCACGTCCTGTTCCAGCGGTACGCCGAGCACGCGAAACGCGTGGCCCGCAAGACCGGGGGCATCACCGTCTTCGTGTCCCACCGGTTCTCCACGGTGCGCATGGCCGACCTGATCATCGTGGTCAAGGACGGCCGGGTGGTGGAGACCGGTGACCACGCGACGCTCACCGCCGCCGCCGGCCTTTACGCGGAGTTGTTCGCCTTGCAGGCGAAGGCGTACAGCTGAGCGTCCCACGACGACGTCGCGGCTGTCGGGCGTTCGCCGGACACCTGGCAGCGGTCGAGTTGCCTACCGTTCAACTCGAAGCACAGGCACGCCATCCGCATGAGGGGGGAACGTCGTGAACACCAAGAGCGCTCCCGCTGGTGGCATCAACCGGGAGAGAAGAGCGTTCATGAGATACGCGAACACAGCCAAGCGCGTCGCCGTGGGGATCGTCGCCCTGGCGGCTGCCCTGTCCCTGGGCACGGCCCCCGCGTCGGCGAACACGAACGACGGCTACGTCAGCGGAGCCGACAACCCGCACGACGACTGGAACGACGAGGGCACGGTCTCGGCCAACTCGCACGCCTCCTCCAACGCCACCTGCTTGTGGCAGAAGGTGTTGGTCGCGGAAGGGCTCATGCCGTACGCCAACGTCGACGGCATCTTCGGGGACGAAACGAAGAAGCTCACGGTAGTCCTCCAGCAGCGGTGGGGCATGCAAGACGTGGACGGCATCGTCGGTGACGCCACCTGGACGCGTGCGGGCAGGAACCTCACCAGGGGCGAGGTCGTCAACTTGGACCCGCAGCGCGTGGTCCGCATGTACTACGCGGGCCGCAACCTCGAATTCGCGGTGTACCGCGCCGGCACCAACGGCAGGCACGGCTTCTACCAGGACGGCAGCTTCCACCAGGCCAGTTACACCAACCGCACCTGTCGCTGACATGTAGCTCGCCCGGACAGGACGGCACGGCGGTGACCGGAATGGACGGTGACCGGGTCGCCCTCCGCCACCTCGGTTGACCGTGCGCCGGATACGACGCCGACCGTGCAGCGGGTGTGTCGCCGCCCCCGAGCGGCGACACACCTCGCCACCCGCCCGACGACGACGGCAGGACCGGAGAACACCTGTCGCCGCCCGGATCAGGCCGACGTGCCCAGTGCCTTGAGGGCGTCGACCAGCGGGCGCAGCCTGGGATCGCGGCTTGCCTCTTCGAGCGCTTCGCCCAACGCCGCGAGATAGGTGGGCCGTGCGTCCTCCAACAGGGCGAGCCCGGTGTCCGTGACGTCGGTGTAGATACCGCGCCGGTCGGTCGGGCACAGGTAGCGCGACAGCAGACCCCGGTCTTCGAGCCGGGTGACGAGGCGGGTGGTCGCGCTCTGGCTCAGCACGACGGCCTCCGTGACCTGCTTCATCTGGAGGTGACCGCCCTCGCCGTCGTGCTGTCGGCTCAGCACGTCGAGCAGCGAGAACTCACGAGAGCTCAACCCGTGCGCGGCCAGCGCACCCTCGACGCGCGCCTCGATCCGCCCGTGCAGCGAGGAAAGGGTGCACCAGTTGTCGGCCAGCGCCGTGGGCGTCGGTGCGGTGGGCGTCGGTGCCGTCGCGATCATCAAGAGCCTCCTTGCGAGCGGGCCGTCAGGTGCTGCCCACCGCAGATGATACTACTCACAATACCCGCCTCCAGTGATATCCCGCGCTTGTAGATACCCCGCGCGTGCAACTAACGTCGCACGCCTGTAGTGCTCATGCGCTTATCACTGGAAGGCTGCTCACATGCCTCTCGCGCTCGTGGCCCTCGCCATCGGGGCCTTCGGGATCGGCACCACCGAATTCGTGATCATGGGGGTGCTGCCCGAGGTCGCCGGCGAGTTCGGCGTCACGATCCCGACCGCCGGGTGGCTGGTGACCGGTTACGCCCTCGGCGTCGTGCTGGGCGCCCCGCTGCTGACCGTCCTCGGCACCAGGGTGTCCCGCAAGAAGATGCTCATCCTGCTGATGGTCCTGTTCATCGTGGGCAACGTGCTCTCGGCCGTGGCGCCCGTGTTCGGCCTCATGCTCGTCGGCCGCGTCGTCGCCTCGCTGGCGCACGGGGCGTTCTTCGGCATCGGCTCCGTGGTCGCAGCCGACCTCGTCGCACCGGAGAAGAAGGCGTCCGCCATCTCCCTGATGTTCACGGGACTCACCCTCGCGACCATCGTCGGCGTCCCGCTCGGCACCCACATCGGCCACACCGCGGGCTGGCGGGTCACCTTCGCCCTCGTCGCGGTGCTCGGCGTGGTCGGTCTGCTCGGCGTGGCCAAGCTGGTGCCGGCCACCGGTCGGCCCACAGGCGGCGGCGTGCGCTCGGAGTTCGCCGCGTTCCGGAACGTCCAGGTCTGGCTGGCCATGGCGATGACGGTCCTCGGCTACGGCGGCGTGTTCGCCGCGATCACCTACATCACCCCGATGATGATCGAGGTCACCGGCTACTCCGCCGGCGCGGTGACGTGGCTGCTCGTCCTGTTCGGGATCGGCATGTTCGCGGGCAACCTGATCGGCGGCCGGTTCGCCGACCGCGCTCTCATGCCGCTGCTCTTCACCACGCTCGGCGCGCTGACGCTGACGCTGCTGCTGTTCACCGTGACCGCGCACAACCAGGTCCTGGCCGCCGTGACGCTGACGCTGATCGGCGCGCTCGGCTTCGCCACCGTGCCACCGTTGCAGAAGTGGGTCCTCGACCAGGCCGCGGCGGCGCCCACCCTGGCCTCGGCCGCGAACATCGGCGCCTTCAACCTCGGCAACGCGCTCGCCGCGTGGCTCGGTGGCATCGTCATCGCCGCCGGACTCGGCTACACGTCGCCGAACTGGGTCGGCGCGCTGCTGTCCGGCACCGCCCTGCTGCTGTCGTTCCTCGCGGCCCACCTCAACCGCCGCAGCAGGGCCGCCGGTGCTGCCGCAGCGCGTGAACCGGGCGACCGCTTGCCGGCCGCCACGCACTGACGACCGTCCGCGCGGTGGTGGCAGCACCCGCCACCGCGCGGCCGGCGTCCGAAGACTTCAGGCGCTGAGCGGTTTCCCGCCCGCCCGAACCACCGCGCGCCGGACGCCCCACCGGGCGCCCATCCGGCGGTGCAGGCCGATCGCCTCGCCGAGCGCGGCGTCCGCCTCCTGGTCCCGACCCGCGCGCCTCAGCAGGACTGCGTGGTCCTCGGTGGCCTGGGCGAGTTCGAACACCCTCCCGACCGACCGGTAACGGGCGACGACTTCGGTCATGCCGTCCGGGTCCTCGTCCAGCAGGCACCGCGCCCGGCGGGCCGCGGTCGCCGCGCGCAACGGTCGCGTCTCCCGTGCCGCCTCGGCCTCGCACGCCTCGACCGCCTCCCGCGCCGTGGCCCGGTCGCCCTCGTCGAGGGCCAGCCGGACCAGATCGGGTAACCACTGGTGGCGCAGCATCATCTGCGCGTACTTCGCGTCGAGGATCGCGCCGAGCACGCTCATCGCCTCGACCGCGTCACCGCGCCGCGCGCTCGCCATCGCCTGCGCCGCAACGAGGAAGTCGCAGTTCTCCCGGTCCGCGGCGGTGGTCAGCGGCAGGTTCAGGCCCGCGTCGAGGTGCCGGGCCAACGCGTCCTCGTCGTCACGGTGTGCGGCGACGAGCGCGCCGACGCCGTGCAGCAACAACACCGGACCGCCCTCGCGCAGGCCGAACCCGGTGAACTCGGGGTCGTCCAGCACGCCGTCCAGCCGGGAAACCGCGTCGTCCCACCGGCCGAGCCAGAAGTCGTGCACCGCGCCCGCCACCTGCACACCCGCCGCGGGCGCGCCCAAACCCGCGATCTCGGCGGCCAGGGCCAGGTCCGCGGTGGCGTCGTCCAGCCGGTCCAGGCACTGCAGCGTGAACGTGCGGTTGTCCAGCAGCACCAACCTGAGGTCGGACAGCGACAGGTCGGTGCCGACGACGGCGAGCGCCCGGTCCAGGTGGCCGACCGCGCCGGAGTAGTCCCGGCGCACGGCGTCGACCTGCCACAGCACCTCCAGCGCCTGCCCGATCGAGAACCGGTCGCCGGACGCCTCGCCCAGTTCGACGGCCTCGCGGGCGCTGTCCGCCGCGCGCTCCACCTCGCCGATCCCCGCCCGCTGCACGAGCGCCACCAAGGACATGAGCCGGGCACGCCACACGGGCGACAGGTCGGGGTCGGCGAGCGCGTCGTCCAGGATCTCCAACGCCTCCTCGGCGCGCGAAGCCCGGTACGGCACGTACGCCAGCACCCACCTGGTCTGCGCCGCCAGGTCCGGGTCGTCCAGCAGCGGCAACGCCCGGCTCGCGTGCGCGGCGGCCTCGACGTCCCGGCCGATGCGGAACAGCACGTTCGCCAGGTGCGCGGTCAGCACGGCGGTCCGCGCACGGTCGCCTCCGTGCAGGTCCGGGTCCACTTCACGGCGCAGCAGCTCGACCGCGACCAGCGGCGCGCGGTTGGTCAGCACGGGTGCCGCACCGACGAGCCAGTCGGCCACCCACGGCCCGGCCGGACCGTCGGCGGCGAGCAGCTGGCCCGCGACCGGCTCGACGGACGCGCCGGACTCGGCGAGCGCCTTGGCGGCCTGCTGGTGCAGCGCGACCCGCACCGCCATCGGCGTGCCCTCGTACAGCGCCTGCCTGATCACGGGGTGCCGGAACGCCAGCCGCACGCCCGCGTCGCGCAGCACACCCGCCGTGATGGCCTCCTCGACCGGCCGGACCACCTCGGTGACGCGGCGGCCGAGCGCGGCGGCCAGGTCCCCGACGGTGAACTCGCCGCCGAGCAGGGCCGCCCAGAGCAGCACGTCGCGCGTCGTGTCGGCGAGGTAGTGCAACCGGCCGGTGACGGCGGAGACCAACGAGTCGGGCGCCTGGTCGAACGACCCGGCGGGCACGTCGGCCGTGCCCGAGTCCAGCCGCACCACGGCGTCGCGCACAAGCGCGTCCGCGATCTCCCGCACGTACAGCGGGTTGCCGGCGGCACGTTCGGCGACGCGGCGCAGGCCGGGGCCGGCCTGCGCGCCGACCAGGTGACCGATCATCGCCGCCACGGCGCCGTCGTCCAGCGGCGACAGGTCGACCACCACGCCCGAGCCCTGGTCGACGTCGCGGCGCAGCCGTTGCACGTCCGACCGGTGCGGCACCGGGCGGGCGGCGCCGACCAGCAGCAGCGGCCCGCGCGCGGTGAGCCGGCTCAACCGGTGCCACAGCACGACACTGGCCTCGTCCGCCCAGTGCAGGTCGTCGAACGCCACCACGACCGGCCCTTCGGCGCACCACGACGCGACCATCGTCACCAGGTCGTCCAACGCGACGGACACGCGGTCGCCGCCGCCCGGCACGGCCTGGCCGGACCGGTTCTCGCGCAACGTCGCCCAGATCGCCGCACGACGCCGGTCCGGTGACCCCGGCTTGATCTCCAGGCAGTCGACCGCCAGACCGAGGGGGAACCCCTGGCCCAGTTCGTCCGCGGCGGCGTGGGCGACCCGGTGGCCCGCCTGCCCTGCCCGCGCCACCACGGCGGTGACCAGCGCGGACTTCCCGATGCCCATCTCACCATCGACCCACAGCTGCCCGCCGCGCCCCTCGGCGAGGCCGTCGACCAGCCGCTCGACCGTCGCCAGTTCGGCCGCACGGCCGGCGAGCACGGGTGCGACGGCCACCGGACGAGCCGTGACCGGTGCGGCGGTCCCGTGGTCGTCGGCGATGATCCGGTCGTGCAGCCGGCGCAGCTGCGGGCTCGGCTCGATGCCCAGGTCGTCGACGAGGACCCGCCGCACGTCGCGGTAGACGTCCAGCGCCTCGGCGTTGCGCCCGCACCCGGCGAGCGCCCGCATCAGCAGCCCGCGCGGCCCTTCGCGGAGGGGGAACTCGGCCACCAGCGCGGTCAGCTCGCCGACCAGCTCGGCGGGCCGGCCCAGCAGCAGGACTGCCTCCGCGCGCAGTTCGACGGTCGCGACCCGCAGTTCGCGCCACCGCGTCCGCTGCGCCTGCGCGAACGGCCCGGTCAGCCCCGCCAACGGCTCACCGCGCCACAGCTCCAGCGCCGCGTCGGCGAAGCGCAGCGCGCCCTCCGCGTCGGACTCGGCGAACCGTTCGCGCGCCACGTCCGCGTGCCGCTTGAAGTTCACGACGTCGACGGCGGACGGGTCGACGTCGAGCCGGTAGCCCGAACCGCTCGACGTCAGCAGCCGCCAGGAAGTGCCACGGGTGTGCTGCGGCTCAAGCGCCTTGCGCAATGTCGAGACGTGGCTGTACAGGTTGCCGAAGGCGCTGCCCGGCGCGTCCTCGCCCCACACGCCGTCGACCAGCTCGTCCCGGGAGACGACGGCGCCGGGCGTCGAGGCGAGCAGCGCGAGCACCGCCCGCGGTCGTGACGACCCCAAATCCAGCTCGGCCGTCCCCGACCAGGCCCGCACGGGACCGAGCAGATCGACCCGGATTCCGTCCTCAGCACCCGACATGCACGCCCCCCGGTTTGATCACTCCCACCGTAGTGCCGGTTCCCCCGCGCACGACCGGGCGCTTGGAGCAGTGTGAATCCGTTGCCGGACAACACCCCGCAATATTGCGCCCGAAGTTCCCGGATACCGACGAAAGACTCCTGACCACCGGAGGTCCCCTGTGTCAGGGTGTCGCGATCCACCGATCCCGGTATGAGGAGAAAACGTGAGGGCTCACAGACTCACCCGCCCCGCGCTCGCGATCGCGAGTGCGGCGGCGATGCTCGTGGCAGGCGTCCAACCGGCGTCGGGTCAGCAGCAGACCACCGACTACACCGTGCTGGTCGAGGTCGGCGCGACCAGTCAGGCGGCGCGTGCCGCCGTCCGGGCCGCGGGCGGCCGGGTCACCGTCGAGAACACCGCGGTCGGCACCCTGACCGTGAAGGCGCCGGCCACCGGCTTCGTACAGCGCGTCACCGCCTCCGACGCGGTGTTCGGGGCCGCCCCGGTCACGCCGATCGGGCAGCTGCCGGCCAAGGGCAACCGCAGCGCCCCGCCCAAGCACGACGTGGAGAACGAGCACGTCGGCGCGCCGAACGCGGCGAGCCGCAAGGTCTCACCGGCCACCACCGCCGGGCTCGACCCGCTCGACGACGCCCTGTGGGGCCTGCGCATGGTCCGCTCGGACATCGCGCGGGCGAAGCAGGCCGGTGACCGGCGGGTCTACGTCGGCATCCTGGACACCGGCGTCGACGGCACGCACCCGGACATCGCGCCCAACTTCAACCGCGAGCTGTCCCGGAACTTCACCTTCGACATCCCGAACGACAGCAACGGCGGCGAGTTCGACGGGCCGTGCGAGTTCCGCGGTTGCGTCGACCCCGCCGACCACGACGACCAGGGCCACGGCACGCACGTCGCGGGCACCATCGGCGCGGCGGCCAACGGCTTCGGCGTCTCGGGTGTCGCCCCGAACGTGTCGCTGGTCAACATCCGCGGCGGCCAGGACTCCGGCTCGTTCTTCCTCCAGCCGGTGGTGGACGCGCTGACCTACGGCGCCGACATCGGCCTCGACGTGATCAACATGTCGTTCTACGTCGACCCGTGGTACATGAACTGCACCGCCAACCCGGCCGACAGCCCCGAAGCGCAGATCGCCCAGCGGACCACGATCGCCGCGATCCAGCGCGCTCTGAATTACGCGCACGGCAAGGGCGTGACCCTGATCGGCGCCGGCGGCAACAACCACGAGGACCTCGGCAACCCGCGGACCGACCCGAGCAGCCCGAACTACCCACCGGACTCGGCCTACTCGCGGCCCATCGACAATGCGACGTGCCTCAACCTCCCGACCGAGGGCGACCACGTGATCTCCGTGTCCGCGCTCGGCCCGTCGACGGCCAAGGCCGACTTCTCCAACTACGGCACCGAGCAGACCTCGCTGTCCGCGCCCGGCGGCTACTTCCGCGACGGCTTCGGCACGGACTGGTACCGGACGAACGAGAACCTGATCCGCTCCGCGTACCCGCGCAACGTCGCCCTCGCGGTCGGTGACATCGACGCCGACGGCAACATCACCCCTGATGCCGCCGCGGCCGGCGTCGCCAAGTACTGCGACGCTTCCACCTGCGGCTACTACCGCTACTCGCAGGGCACCTCGATGGCCGCACCGCACGCCGCCGGCGTGGCCGCGCTGGTCGTCAGCCAGTACGGCAAGCGGGACCGGGCGCACCCCGGCACGTTGACGCTGGCGCCCGACAAGGTCGAGCAGGTGCTGTACAAGACGGCCACGAAGCGGGCGTGCCCGGAGCCCCGGACCGTGTCCTACGAGAACGTGGGCCGGTCGGCCGAGTTCACCGCGACCTGCGTCGGGGACGAGGCGTTCAACGGCTTCTACGGCCACGGCATCGTGGACGCCTACGGCGCCGTCACCCGCGGCGGCGACTTCCTCTGACCTGGTGCGGGAACGCCCGCCGCCCCCAGTGGCGGGCGTTCCCACACCCCGGGGCTCAGCCCTCGGGGAGGTCGGCGGGGTCGGTGAACCAGTCCTCGATGGCGACATCGCAGGAGTTCAGGATGTACGCGAGCAACGTGTAGGCGCCGACCGTCGCCAGCAGCTCCACCATCTGCCGTTCGTCGTAGCGGACGGTCAGCTCGGCCCAGGTCCGGTCGGACACCCTGGCCCGCGGGCCGCGCAGCTCGTCGACCGCCCGCAGCAGCGCGGCGTCGAACTCCGACCAGCCCGGCGCGTCCGGACCGGCCGGGACGCGGGCGATCTCCTGCTCGGTGAGCCCGGCCCTGGCGCCGACGGCCGCGTGGTGGGCCCACTCGTAGGCGGAGTGCAGGCCGTACCCGACGCGGAGGACGGCCAGTTCACGGTCGCGCAGGGGCAGCACCCCGCAGCCGAGCGCGTTGAGCACCGGGTTCAGCGCGACCAGCAGGTCGGGGTGCTTGCCGATGACCGCCTGGACGTTGAGCACTGGACGGCCCGCGATGTGCGCCAGTGGCCCGTCGGGGCCGATCGGCGCGTCGGCGGGCATGCCGATCAGCGGACGAACCAGCTCCGCGGGGGCGGGGGCGATGCGTGAGTTCGCTTTGCGGGTGGTCACGATGGTTGCCTGTCTCCTGGTCTCGGTGAGGTGTTGTTCCGGTCGGGCACGGCCCGGCTTGCGCACCGTTGCCGGACATGTCGTGCGGGCGGCGGACTCCACGCCGCACAGGCGGCTTCCGGGCCGAGGATGAAGTCGCGGTCCTCCGCCTTCTTCACCGTCGGGCGTCGCTTCTCGCCCAGGGGTCCCGACATCACCCACTGCGGGGTCCGCGTGAAGTGCGTGGTGCGCGCCGCCTCCGGTTGCAGCGTCGACACCACCCGGGTTCCCGAGGACCCGGCGCCGATCACGGCGACCCCGCGGCCCGCGGTCCGCATGCCGCTGTCCCACTCCGCCTCGTGCACGACCGTGCCGGAGGAGCCGTAGCGGTTCCAGTGCCAGACGCCGCCGACGTCGGCACTGATGATCGGAATTCGGGGATTGCGGGACATCGGAACTCCTTGTGGCGCGTTGCTGTTCGGCGACGGCGATTTCGCCCACATCGCGCCCCGGCGGTCGTTTCCGCCGTTCTCCGACCGGATTCGCGCAAGGCTCCGGCACGTGCGTCATTCCTCAGCGGAAGAGCGCAGGGCAACGCGTTGCCGCCGTCCCCGATCTCGTCGGCCCCCGACCGGACGAGCCATTACCGCCGACTGGCGCGGCGGCGTGCGACACATCGTCGACATCTTCGGCGACGACCAACCGGACTTACGTCGTAAGCCGCAACTCGGGACATTACGCTTACGCCGTAAAGACTGTCAACGTGAAGTGCAAATCCGGCCCGGAACACCGACAAACTAGACAAACACCCGTAGTCGGTCGCTTTCGATCGCACCGTGCAGTTGATCGTCGTTTATGGACAGTGCGATACAGCACCCGCAGGTGTGCCGTGGTGCGAAGGTCGCCTGCGACGCACGTCACGCTTCATCAGCGAACTCTCAGCATGCCGTTGACACTACTTACGGCGTAAGTGTAACGTCCGGCGTCACGGGCTTACGACGTAAGCCTGCATATCCGCCCGTAGTGACGTATTCCAAGGCACATGGCGTGTCGATCGGAAGGTGCTTGATGTCGAAGGTGCTCATCTCCGGCTGCGGTGTGGCCGGGTTGGCTCTCGCCGGCCTGCTCAGGCGACACGGCAGCACGGTCACCGTGATCGAGCGCTCCCCCCGGCCACGCTCCACCGGCGTCGCGGTCGACATCCGCGGTGTGGCGCTGACCGTGGCCGAGCGGATGGGGCTCCTCGGCGAGCTCGAGCGACTGCGGACCAGGCTGCGCGGCATGTCCAACGTGGACAGCTCCGGAGTGGAGCAGTGGCGGTCCGAGGAGTTCGTGCTCAGCAGCGGCCAGGTGGACAGCGCGGACATCGAGATCCTCCGCGAGGACCTGACGTCGATCCTGCGCAGCGACCTCGCGCAGGTGGACGACTCCCGCGACGACACGGCGACCGAACTCGTCTTCGGCGACTGGATCACCGGGCTCGACGAGCACGCCGACGGGGTGCGGGTCACCTTCGAGCACGGGGCGCCGCGCGAGTTCGACCTGGTGATCGGCGCGGACGGGCTCTACTCCGACGTGCGCCGGCTCGCCTTCGGCCCGCACGAGAAGTACCTGCGCCACCTGAACTCCTACATCGCCACGTTCGGTGGGACCAACCGGTTCGACCTGCAGGACTGGGAGCTGTGGGTCCAGGACCCGGCCGCGACGTACGTGCTGTATCCCACCAGGGACAACAGCGAAGTGCGCGTGATCATCGGCATCGCGTCGCCCGACCTGATCGAAGACCGGGACGTGGCCCTGCACCGCAAGCTGGTCGCCGAGCGGATCGACCAGGTCTCGTGGCAGACCGCCGCGATGCACGCGACGTTGGAGGAGTCCGAGGACTTCTACTTCGGCGCGATGGCCCAGGTGCGGATGGAGCGCTGGTCGACCGGACGGGTGGTGCTGGTGGGCGACGCCGCGTCGTCGCCGTCGCCGCTGACCGGGCAGGGCACCAGCGTCGCGCTGGTGCAGGCGTTCGTGCTGGCGCAGGAGCTGTCCTCCGCCGAGGCCGCCGGAGCCGATCACCGGTCCGCGTTCACCCGGTACGAGAGCCGGCTCCGGGACTTCGTCGAGCAGAACCAGACGCTGGTCGGCGACAGCAGCAACCCGTTCGAGGAGGACTCGGACCACGTCGACCGGCTCAAGGTCGAGCTTGAGCGGATCAAGAACGCCCTCGACCTCGACGCACCCGCGCCCGAGGCCGCCGCTTCCGCCGGCTGAGCGGTTTCCCCCGTCCGACAAGTTCCCTGGAAAAGGAGTGCTGCACGTGGAGTTCCTGGCGAATCTGGTGGAGCCCGATGTCGATCCCGGCACGTGGGCCGCCACCCGCGAGGCCGAGGGGTGGGACGCGGTCGCGGTCGCCGACCACTACTTCCTCGACAACGGGGGCACCCAGCTGCGGTGGTACCCCCACCTGTGGGTCGCCGCCTCGCAGATGGCCGCCGCGACCGAGCGGGTGCAGCTGTCGTCCAGCTTCGCCAACAACCTGTTCCGGTCGCCCATCGAATTCGTGCAGGCCTCGCTGACCATGCAGCGGGTCAGCGGCGGGCGCTGGAACGCCGGTCTCGGCGCCGGTTGGGCGCGTGCGGAGATGGACTCGACGGGTCAGGTCTACCCCGAGCCCCGGCAGCGGGCCGACCGGTACATCGAGGCCATCAAGGTGGTCCGGCAGTTGTTCGACACCGGCCGGTGCGTGCTGGAGGGCGAGCACTACAACATCAACGTGCCGGAGTGCGGCGGATTCGAGGACATCACGCCGCCGCCGCTGATCGGCTCGCTCGCCGGTCCGCGCACCATTGCCGGCGGGACGCCCTACCTGGACTGGGTCGAACTCATGCCGGCCATGGCGACGGCGCGCAACGGCAACAGCGACGGCACCGACCTCGCGACCATCCCGAAGAGCCGCCTCGTCGACATGATCGACCGGGTGCGCCGGGTCAAGGAAGACGTGAAGCTGTGCTTCGGAGCCGTGTGCGGTCTCGGTGACGACCCGATGAGCCAGTTCCTCGCACCGCACTTCACCGAGGACTCCTTGTACGGCGGTCTGTTCGGCAGCCCGGAAAAGGTGGCCGAGAACCTGCGCGACCTCGAGCGCTACGGCATCAGTCGGGTGAGCCTCGTCACGGCCGATCCACACCTGTTCGAAAAGCTCGCGCCGCTCCTGTTCGAGAACCGGAACTGAGCGACGGTCCCGATCCCGGAACGGGGCGGGAACGGGGCAGGTCCACGAGCCGCACGCGGTCGCTGGAGAAGGTCGGGAGGCCGGCGCTCCTCCAGCGCGCCGTCGTTCTCCACTCACTTCGCCACCGCATTTTCCGACTTCGGTGACCGGGTGCACAAAGCGACGGCGTCGTCACAACCGGTAAGCTCGGAAACAGATGGGGAGCGCGCCCCGGCGGCCCGCTCCCGGCTGTCGCTACAGGAAAGGACGGCATCAGCCATGAAGCTCCCGGAGTCGGCCCACACCGAACAGCCGTGGCGGATCCACGAGATCGCGCCCGACTTCCGGATCGAGGACGTCTGGTCGTTCCGCACCCCCGGAGCCGGCCCGGACGACTTCCCCGTCATGATCGAGGCGTTGCGGGAGATTTCCGGGCAAGCCTCCTGGCCGACGCGGTTCCTGTTCGCCATCCGCTGGAAGCTGGGCGCCATTTTCGGCTGGGACAAGCCGGACGAGGGCTTCAACGGCCGGGTGCGGTCGTTGCGCGAGCGCCTGCCACCGGAGATGCGGGATGTCCCGCTGAGGGCGGAGTTCGACCTCATCCCGTTCAAGAACGTCTACGAGCTGGACAACGAGTTCGTCCAGGAACTCGCGAACAAGACCGTCCACGACCTCACGCACCTCGGGTGGGTGCGCACCGAGAGCGGCGAGTACGAATTGCGGATGGCGGCCCTGGTCAAGCCCAACGGCCTGTTCGGACGCCTCTACATGGCGGCCATCGCACCGTTCCGGTACCTGATCGTGTACCCGTCGCTCACCCGGCGGTGGGAACGCGCGTGGACCGAGATCGCCCTTCCGCAGATCACGAAGTCCTGACCGGGCCGGTCGACCGAAACCCGAAGTCGCCGCCGCGGCATTGCCGTGGCGGCATCGTCGCGTTCCCGCGGTGCGTGCCGTTCACACCGTTCACGCCGAAGCGGTGCGGGCGGACCGGGCGCTGATCGACATCAGCGCCCGGCTCCGGATCAGGTGAACAGTGGGGCGAAGGTGAATTTCCCCGGCTTGGATTCCAACTCCTGCCTCATGCCATCGCTCAGCGTTCCGTAGACGTCGTTCCTGGTCACCGTCGAGACCGTGGCGATCTTCTCCAGCAGCGCGCCGCAGTTGTGGTTGTGGGCCAGGGCGGCGCCTTCGTCGGTGAACTCCTCGATGAGCACGAACGTCGACGGGTCCGCGCCGCTGAACCACCCGTAGCGAATGGTGCCGGGCTCGTCCTGGATTGCCGTGGTGAGCTCGCCCGCGAGCGCGCGGAAGTCGTCGCGCTGCGAATCGGGAACATGGACTTCGACTCTGACCAGAATGCTCATGGCGAGTATTGTTCCGCATTGTCGTGAACCGGGGAAGCCTTTTGCGCGATTCCGGCGGGGAGACGATGGGCGGCGGTTTTCCCGGCGGGTGGGCCGACGCGGGAAGCGGGCCCGTCGGCGCGGGGGCCGGGCCGGCGGAGGCGTGCGCCGGGCGACCGAACCCGCACGGCGACGCGTTCGACCGTTCGACATCGGGCCGGCCGGCGCGGGCGCGCGGCACGCCGGACTATCCGCCCGGAGAAAACGCCGACTTCAGGACTCCGCTGAATGTCCACAGTGGACATATGGTATTGCTTTTCACGGACAGTTGCTCCATCGGGGGGAGACTGCGGCAACCACTTGGCGTCCGATGAAGTCCGTGATAGAGATCAGTCCTGCTGTCGCGCACCGGTATTCGGCAGGCTCGCCCGCACCAGAGGAATTGATGGACCAACAAAGACTCACGGTGGCGTTCTGGATCCTGCTCGCCATCGTGCTGATCGCCGTGTTTCTGCTGGTACGCCAACGACGCACCACCCGTGCGTTGCAGGTGAGAGCCGAGGCGGCCGAGGCGTGGGCGCGCACTCGGGCCGAGGAGGAGCGGCACCTGGTCGACGCCCGGCTGCCGGCGTTGGCCGAGTCGCTGAGCCACCGGCCGGTCGAGGTGCCCGGTCCGAGGAACCCGCAGGCGGTCGAGGGTGACGAGCGGGTGCTCGCGCTGTTCGCCGACTCCGTCCGGCAGGCGACCGCGCGGGGCGAGCAGTCGGCCCGCGCCACCCTCAAGTCGATGATGCGCGCGGTGCAGAGCCTGTCCAACGAGCAGCAGGTCGCGATCTCGGCCATGCAGAACCGGCACGACGACCCCGACGTGCTCGCCGGCCTGATGCGGATCGACCACATGAACTCCCAGCTGAACCGCCGCGCGCAGGCCACGGCCGTGCTCTGCGGGTCCTGGCCGGGGCAGCAGCGGTCGGCGTCGGCGCTGACCGACGTGGTGCGCGGTGCCACCTCGCGGATCCGGGACTACCTGCGGATCAACGTGCCGGCCGAGTCCGACGTCGCGGTGATCAGCCGCGCGGTCGAGCCGGTGGTGCTCGCCGTGGCCGAGCTGCTCGACAACGGCGCGCGGCACTCGCCGCCCACCACCAGCGTCGAGGTCAACTTCCAGCAGGCGCACAACGGCATGGTCGTGATGATCGACGACGGTGGCGTCGGCATGACGGTCGAGGAGCTGCAACGCGCGGCCCGGCTGCTGGCCGGTGACGGTGGCAGCGACATCAACCGGCTCGGCGACCCGCCGCAGGTCGGTTTCGCGGTCATCGGCGTGCTGGCGAAGCGCTACGGCTTCCGCGTCTCGGTGGACACGCGCTCGCCGTACGGAGGTGTTCGCGCAGTGGTGTTCCTGCCGACCGAACTGCTGACCCGCGTCAGCAAGCCCACCATGCCGGACAACGCCGTCGCGCTGTCCCCCGAACGCCAACCACGACCGGCGCCGGCCGTGGACGACGTCGTCCTGGGGCGCACCCCCGGTGGCCTGCCCCGACGCCGGCGCACCCAACCGGTCGACCAGGGTCCGCCGCCATCGGCACCTGCGACACAGGCTCCCGCAGCACCGGCCGCGCACCTCCCCTCGGCGGCAGCACCCGCCGCGGCGGCTCCAGCTCACAGCGCACCCGCCGCCGCTGCACACTCCCCTGCGGCATCGGCGCTCTCGGCACCGGCTCCCGCAGCACCTGCCGCCGCCGCACACTCCTCTGCGGCTCCGACTCCCGCGGCGCCGGCTCCCGCAGGACCCGCCGCCGCACACTCCCCCGTGGCACACGCCGCCGCGACACCCTCCCCCGCAGCGCCCGACCCCGTCGGGCGGTCGACGGTCGACCAGCGGATCGCGACCGGGCTGGCCGCCTGGAAGCGCGGGACCGATTCGGGCCGGGCCACCACCCCGCCGCCTGTCGCTGAAGGGAACACCCCAGCATGAACACTTTGGGATGGATGCTCGACGACGCCCTGAAGATGCCCGAGACTCGGCACGCGGTCCTGCTGTCGGCCGACGGGTTGCTGATGGCGCACTCCGCCGACATCGACCGGGACGACGCGGAGCGGCACGCCGCCGCCATGTCCGCGCTCCAGTCGCTGGCCCGCGCCACCGCCGAGTTCTGCGGCCAGACCAGCACCGAGTGGCAGCAGACGGTCAGCGAGTTCGTCGGCGGCTACGTCTTCCTGGCCGCCGCCGGTCCGGGCGCGTACCTGGCCGTGTCGGCAACCGCGCGGGTCGACATGGAAGCGGTTTCCTTCCGCATCCAGGAGCTCGTCCAGCGGCTGGGCAAGGAACTCACCAGCCCGCCCCGACAGGCCGAACCCCCGAGCCCGTCGCACCGGGTGGCAGGCAGCACCGCGTGAGCGACGAGAGCCGCGCCATGCGCTTGCGGGGGCTGGTGCGGCCGTACGTGGTGACCGGCGGCCGTGCCCACGCGAGCCGCAACACCCTCGACGCCGTCACGGTCGTGATCGCCACCCGCGAGCAGGTCGCCGGGCTGTCGCCGGAGAAGAAGCGGCTGATGGAGCTCTGCCGCGGCGGCGCGCTGTCGGTGGCCGAGATCGCCGCGCACCTCTCGCTGCCGATCAGCGTGACCAAGGTGCTGCTGTCCGACCTGGTCGACAGCGGTCACATCGCCACGCACGCCGCGGTCTCGCACGCCGCCCGCCCCGACATGAAGCTGCTGAAGGACGTGCTCGATGGCCTCCGTGCTCGCCTCTGACGGCGTCTACCTGCGCGACACCGTGCGGACGGCGGTGAAACTGCTGGTCGTGGGTCCCTTCGCGATCGGCAAGACCACCTTCGTCGGCACCCTCTCGGAGATCCGCCCGCTGCGCACCGAGGAGACGATGACGGAGGCCGGCGCCCTCGTCGACGACCTCGCCGGCGTGAACGGCAAGAGCACCACCACCGTCGCGCTGGACTTCGGCAGGCTGACCCTCACCGACGAGCTGGTGCTCTACCTGTTCGGCGCGCCCGGCCAGAAGCGGTTCACCCAGATCTGGAAGGACATCGCCTTCGGCGCGCTCGGTGCGCTCGTCCTCGCCGACACCCGCCGGCTGGAGCAGTCCTTCGAGGTGATGGGCCTGCTGGAGGAGCTGGGCATCCCGTACGCGGTGGCGGTGAACGCCTTCGACGGCGCGCCGGCCTTCCCGGGCGCGGAGGTGCGGGACGCGCTGGACCTGCTGCCCGAGACGCCGCTGGTGTTCTGCGACGCCCGCGACGTGACCTCGTCCACGCAGGCGCTCATCACCCTCGTCGAGTACCTGTCGACCCGCAACCAGGAGAACGCGTGACCTCGCAAGCCGCCCCCGGGCAGGCATGTCCCGCACACCACGGCCGGATGCCCTTGTACGGCCCCGAGTTCGCCGCCGACCCGGCCGCGACGTACCGGGCCCTGCGCGAGCACGGGCCGGTCGCACCGGTCGAGCTGGCACCCGGCGTGCCCGCCAACCTCGTCGTCGGCTACGCCGCCGCGCTGGACGTCCTGCGCAACCCCAGCGCGTTCCCGCGCGACCCGCGGCGGTGGCAGGCGAAGATGCCGCCGGACTGCCCGGTGCTGCCGATGATGATGTACCGGCCGAACTGCCTGTTCACCGACGGCGCCCACCACGCGCGGCTGCGCGCCGTGGTCACCGACAGCCTGGCCCGGGTCGACCCGAACGCGCTGCGCGCGCAGGTCGAGGAGACCGCGGACCGGCTGATCGCGCGGTTCGCCGCCAACGGCGAGGCCGACCTGCTCAACGAGTACGCGAAGCTGCTGCCGTTGATGATGTTCAACCACCTCTACGGCTGCCCGCCGCAGCTGGGTGACCGGCTGCTCGCCGCCATGAGCGCCATCTTCGACATGGTCGACCCCGAGCAGGCCAACGCCGACCTGACGCACTGCATGCTGGAGCTGATCGCGCTCAAGCGGCAGCAGCCCGACCACGACATGCCCTCGTGGATGATGGCCCACCCGGCCCGGCTGAACGACGAGGAACTGATCCACCAGCTCATCCTGCTGATGGGCGCGGGAACCGAGCCGGAGCAGAACCTCATCGCCAACGGCATCCGGCTGCTGCTGGCCGACGACCGGTTCGCCGGCGACCTCTCCGGTGGCAACCTGCCGGTCGAGGAGGCGCTGGACGAGGTGCTGTGGACCGACCCGCCGATGGCGAACTACTCGGCGAGCTACCCGGTCGAGGACACGGACTTCGCCGGTGTCCGGCTGCCCTCCGCCGAGCCCGTGGTGATCAGCTTCTCGGCGGCCAACAACGACCCGGCGCTGGCCACCCAGCAGCGCTCGGGCAACCGGGCCCACCTCGCGTGGAGCGCGGGGGTGCACGCCTGCCCGGCCCAGCAGCAGGCGAGGCTGATCGCGTCGGTGGCCATCGAGAAGATCCTCGACGCGCTCCCGGACATGCGGCTGGCCGTCCCCGTCGACCAGCTGGTCTGGCGTCCCGGTCCGTTCCACCGCGCGCTCACCGCGCTCCCGGTGCGTTTCACGCCGGTGGCCGTGCCCGTCCAACCCGACGAGTCACCTGGAGAAACCCGTTGGAACGTCCAGCCGAACCCATCGTCCTCGACCCCACCGGCCGTGACATCCACGCCGAGTCCGCAGCCATCTCCGCCCGAGGCCCGGCGACCCTGGTGGCGCTCCCTGGTCGGGTTCTTGCGTGGTCGGTGACCAGGCAGGAGACGTTACGCGACCTGCTCGGCGACCCCCGGGTCTCGAAGGACCCGCGGCAGCACTGGCCGGCGTACACCAGCGGCGAGATCTCCGAGGACTGGCCGCTGCACCTGTGGGTGTCGGTGCAGAACATGTTCACCGCGTACGGGACCGACCACCGTCGCCTCCGCTCGCTGGTGTCCAAGGCGTTCACGCCACGGCGCGTCGAGGCGATGCGGCCGTGGATCGAGCAGCTCACCGAACGGCTGCTGGACGCGCTCGACGCGGCGGAGCAGCCGGTCGACCTGCGGGACGGGTACGCCTACCCGGTGCCGATCGAGGTCATCTGCCAGCTGTTCGGGGTGGAGGACGAGGCGCGCCCGAGGCTGCGGAAGGTGGTCGACGGCGTCTTCAACACCGCGATCACGCCCGAAGCGGCCCAGGAGAACGCCGTGCAGCTGTACGGGGTCATGCACGAGCTGGTCGCCGCCAAGCGGGAGAACCCCGGTGACGACCTGACCAGCAGCCTGATCGCGGTGCGGGAGGACGACGGCTCCAGGCTGGAGGAGGCCGAACTCGTCGACACCCTGATCCTGGTGATCTCGGCGGGCTACGAGACCACGGTGAACCTGCTGGACCAGGCGATCACGGCCCTGCTGACCCACCCGGAGCAGCTGGCCGCGGTCCGCGCGGGGACGAGCAGCTGGGGTGACGTGATCGAGGAGGCCCTGCGCTGGCAGGCGCCGGTCGCGAACCTGCCCCTGCGGTACGCCGTGGAGGACATCGAGATCGGCGGCGGTGTCGTCATCCGCAAGGGCGAGGCGATCCTGGCGGCCTACGCGGCGGCGGGCCGGGACAAGTCCGTCCACGGTGACACCGCCGACGAGTTCGACATCACCAGGGCCGACAAGACCCACCTGGCCTTCGGTCACGGCGTCCACTACTGCCTGGGCTCCCCGCTGGCCCGGATGGAAGCGGAGATCGCCCTGCCGGCCCTGTTCGCCCGGTTCCCGGAGATGGAACTGGCGGTGGCCCCGGACGAGCTGAGGCCGAGCCAGTCGTTCATCTCCAACGGCCACGAATCCCTGCCGGTGCGCTTGAAGTAGCGGTGGTGCGGTCGCGGCCGGCGCGGCGGACGCGTCGGCCGCAACCACACGATCCGGTACTGTCCGGGCCCGTACCGGGTGCCCGACAATCAGGTCATGGCCGGAAGAGGTCACGCGGACGGGTTAGCGACCGTCCTGGTCGTGGGTGCCGGGATGGCGGGGCTGGCGGCGGCGCGGGCACTGCGGGAACTCGGCCACCCCGTGACCGTCCTGGAGGCGCGCGACCGCGTCGGCGGCCGGATCTGGACCGACGAGCACGGGGTCGACCTCGGCGCGCACTGGATCCACGGCACGGACGGCAACCCGATCACCGAGCTGGTCGAGGACCTGGGCATCCCCTACAGCTACGTCGGCGGCGACAGCGCCTACACGGGCGGCTTCGACAGCCTGGACATGTTCGGCGCGGACAACCGCCTGGCGAACCACCGCCGCAAGAGCCGCACCCTGGAACTCGCCGACGACGTGCTGCACGAGCTGGAGCACCGGGCCGAGACCGCGCGCAAGGGGCAGCACCCGGACATCCCGCTCGGTGAGGCCATCCGCCAGGTCCTCGCCGAGCGCCGGCTGCCGCCCGACGACGAGCAGGCGGTCCGCTACCACCTCAACGTGATCCTGCGGGAGGACGTCGCCGAGGACGCGGACAACCTGTCCCTGAAGTTCTGGGAGGACGGCTACCTGGTCTACGGCTACGGCGACAGCATCCTGCACCAGGGCTACCAGTCGGTCGTCGACGCCCTCGCCGAAGGGCTGGACGTCAGGTTGCGCCACGTGGTCACGCGGATCGACAGCGGCGCCGTGCCGGTTCGGGTCACGACCGACCAGGGTCTCTTCGAGGCCGACAAGGTGCTGGTGACCCTGCCGCTGGGCGTGCTCAAGGCGGACGCGGTGCGCTTCGAGCCGCCGCTGCCCGAGGCCAAGCGGTCGGCGATCGCCCGGCTGGGCTTCGGCACCCTCAACAAGATCGCCCTGCACTACGACGAGCCGTTCTGGCCGACGGACCAGTACGTCTTCGGCTACCTGTGCCGCGACACCGACCGCTACCCCACGGTCGTCATCAGCATGTGGAAGTCGCACGGCAAGCCCGTCCTGGTGATGCTGCTGGGCGCCTCGCTCGGCCGCGGGATGGAGACCTGGTCGGACGAGGACGTCGCCGGCTACGCCACCACCGTCGTCAAGGACATGTTCGGCGCCGACTCACCCGAGCCCGAGCACGTCACCCGCACCGCGTGGTCCAGCGACCCGTTCGCCCGCGGCTCGTACACCTGCATCGGCGTCGACGCCTCGTCGAAGGACATCGGCACGCTCGCCGAACCGGTCGACGACCGGCTGTTCTTCGCCGGTGAGGGCACCAACCCCTACCACTGGGGCTGCGTGCACAGCGCCTACGAGTCGGGCCGCCGCGAAGCCGCGCGGATCAGCGGTGACTCGGCCGTCTACACGCCGCCGAGCGCCGGGACGTCCCGCCGCCAGTCGCGCAACACCGACCGCATGCTGCGCTTCGTGCGGCTGCGGATGACGCACATCACCGAGCGCGAGTTGACCGAGCGGGTGGCGTGCCTGAAGGAGGGCGTCGACCCGCACGGGGTGCGGCTGTTCGGCGCGCTGGCCGACTCGGAGCTGGAGACGCTCGCCTCGATGTTCGACGAGATCCCGTTCACCGCGGGCGACTCCATCTGCCGCGAGGACGACGTCGCGCACGGCGTGTTCCTTGTCGCCCGCGGCGAGGTCGAGGTCGACTTCGGCGGCATCTACGAACGCGCGGTCCTGGGACGCGGCACCGTGCTCGGCCACCACGACCTGTTCTTCAACGCCCGCACCGCGTCGGTCACGGCGCTCGACGACGACGTGGTGGTGTACTACCTGGACCACTACCGGTACCAGAGCTTCCTCTACGCCTTCCCCGACGTCATGATGCTCATGATGTCGGACCTGGTCACGCGGTGGGAGCAGCTGGAGGGCGCGCTCGGCTCCGCGATCCTGTCCGCCGCGAAGCGGAACACGGGAGTGGCCTAGGCGGTGCCGGTCCGGGCGCTCACGGCGTCCCGCGGTCGGCCAGCTCCTCCAGGCCGGGGCGGTCGAGGATGTCGAGTCGCTGCGCATCCTGCGTGCCGGAGCGCTTGACCAGACCCTTCCGCTCCAGGTGGCCCATGGTCTTGCGGAGCTTCTCGGTTACCAGCGAGCCCTTGCCCTTGGACGCGAACTCGTTCTTCTCCTCCGGGGGCAGGGTCGGCGCGACCGCCTTCTTCCACTCGGTCAGCAGCTCGGCGCGCGGGACCGAGGGCGCGTCGCCCGCGACGTCCAGGATGATCCCGGCCAGCACGTGCCCGAGGTCGTCCTGCCGGGCCGCGTGCCGCTTGACCAGTTCCTCCACCGACGTGCGCCCCTCGCCGTCGGACGTGCCCGGCATGTCGAGCGTGGCCAGCCGCGCCCACAACGCCTGGTCGGTCGCGGTGGGTTCGAAGCCTTCGGCGAGCACGGCGGTCCGGTGGGCGTCGACGGCGGACGCCAGGGCGAGCACCAGGTCCGTCAGCTCGTCGCGGACGTCGTCACCGCGCAGCCGGCGGGCCGCGGACGCGATCAGGCGGTGGTGCTCGCGCACCAACGTCTCGAAGTGGGCGGCCTTGGTGGCCTTGGTGGCGTCCTCGGCCGCGTCGCGCTGGTACTCGGCCTGGGTGATCTCCCCGTCCAGCGCCCGCGCCCGCGCGGTGGCGCGCTCGGCCGTGCGGTGCACCCGCGTCGCCGCGATCCGGTCCAGCATCGCGCGCAGCACCCGGTCGGTCTGCTCGACGTAGGCGTCGGAGGCCAGCAGCCGCCAGGTCTCGGGGTCGCGGCTGCGCAGGGCGATGTTGACGAAGCGGTCGGCGGCGTGGTCGTCGTCGGGCGCGTAGGGAAGGGTCACGTGTCGATCCTCGGTGCTGGGCGTGTCGAACCCCCGCGCGGATACGACAGGGCCGGTGGCAAGCGTGCCGGGCGTGGTCGAACGGCCCGGTCGCGGGGTGGGGTGCACGGCGCGGCGCGGCTGGTGGTACAGCGCCTGGGCATGCCCGGGATCAGGCTGCTCAACGCCGCGCTCGCCGGTCCAGGCGGCTGGCCGGGCCCTTCGCGCTCGCCGCCGCCACGCTGGCGCACGGGCTGGTGGTGCGGCACCAGTCCGGGCCGCAGACCGGGCCGTCTGGGCAGCGGCAGTCCGAGCCGCAGACCGAGTGGCAAGCCGGACGGCAGGCCAGGCCGCAGTCCAAACGCCAGGCCAAGCGACAGGCCGAACCGCCGGCCAGGCGCCAGTCCGAACGGCAGTCCAAACGGCACGCCAGGCCGCAGTCCAAACGCCAGTCCAGGCAACAGGCCGGACCACCGGCCAGGCGCCAGTCCGGACGGCAGTCCAAACGGCACGCCAGGCCGCAGTCCAAACGCCAGTCCAGGCAACAGGCCGAACCGCCGGCCAGGCGCCAGTCCAGGCGACAGGCCGGACCGCCGGCCGGGCCGCAGGGCGGGCCGCAGGGCGGGCCGCAGTCCAAACGGCATGCCAGGCGGCAGAGCCAGCCGCCGGCCAGGCGCTAGTCCGGGCCGCAGTCCGGACGGCAGTCCTTGCGGCGGCGGTCCGGTGGTCAACCACGTGTCCGGCGGCCGAGGGCGGTCGGTTGCCGTGTCGTTCACCTGCGCATCTCCGCGTTGAGCCGCGCGGCCTGTCGGGTGAGGTGGGCGCACTCGGGGAGGTTGGACGCCGCTCGGGCGGCTTCGGCGTACAGCCGTGCCGCGGTGACCGGGTTGCCGTCACGCTCGTGCAAATACGCCGCGACGGCCGTGTAGCGGGGCAGGGCTGGGTCGAGTTCGGCCAAGGCTGCCAGGCCGGCTCGCGGACCGTCGGCCTCCCCCACCGCGACGGCCCGGTTGAGGCGGGCGACCGGGCTGTCGGAGAGTCTCACCAGCTCGTCGTACCACTCGACGACCTGCACCCAGTCGGTCTCCTCGGCCGTCCGGGCATCCGCGTGGAGCGCGGCGATGGCGGCCTGCGCCTGGAACTCCCCCAGGCGGTCACGGCCGAGGGCCGACTGGAGCACGTCGACGCCCTCGGCGATCATGCCGACGTCCCACAGGCCGCGGTCCTGGTCGGCGAGGGGCACGAGCCTGCCGTCGGGAGTGGTCCGCGCCGGACGTCGGGCGTGGTGGAGCAGCATGAGCGCGAGCAGACCCGCGACCTCCTCGTCGTCGGTCGTGGCCGCCAGCCGGCGGGTGAGCCGGATCGCCTCGGCGGCGAGGTCGACGTCACCGGAGTAGCCCTCGTTGAAGACCAGGTAGAGGACTCTCAGCACCGTCGCGACGTCACCGTGCCGGGTGAACCGGACACCCGAGACGGTCCGCTTGGCCCGGCTGATCCGCTGCGCCATGGTCGCCTCCGGCACCAGGTACGCCTGCGCGATCTGCCGCGTGGTCAGGCCGCCGACCGCGCGCAACGTGAGCGCGACGGCCGACGTCGGTGTCAGGGACGGGTGCGCGCACAGGAAGTACAGCTGGAGCGTGTCGTCCACCGCCTCGCTCTCACCCGGCACGGGCTCGCTCTCGACGAGCACCTCGCGGTTCCGCCGGGTGGTGTCGGCCCGGACGGCGTCGAGGTACTTGCGCCAGGCCACCGTGACCAACCAGCCCTTGGGGTCGCGCGGCGAGTCGTCGGGCCACACACGCACCGCCTCGACCAGGGCGTCCTGCACGGCGTCCTCGGCCGCCGCGAAGTCTGCTCCGCGGCGGACGAGGACGCCGATCACGGCCGGGGTGAGGGTCCTCAGCAGGGCCTCGTCCACAGGTGTCACTCCGTGATGGTCGGGGGCGACGAGAGGAACGGGCGCAGCTCCAGCCACTCGTGGATCGGCTTCCCGCCCGCGCCCGGAGCCGCGGACAGCTCACCGGCCAGCTCGACCGCCCGCTCGTAGCTGTCGACGTCGATCACCATCCAGCCGGCGATCAGGTCCTTGGTCTCCGCGAACGGACCGTCGGTGACCGGCGGGCGACCCTCGCCGTCGTAGCGGACGAACGTGCCCTGCGGGGCGAGCGCCTGCCCGTCGACGAACTCGCCGGTGGTCTCCAGCCGGTCGGCGAAGTCCTGCATGTACTGCACGTGGGCCGTGACCTCCTCCGGCGTCCACTGGTCCATCGGCACGTCGTTGACCGCCGCCGGCGCGCCGCGGTAGTGCTTGAGCAGCAGGTACTTGGCCATCATGGTCTCCTCGATGCGTACGGCCCGCTGTGGCCGTGTTCGCTTCAGGGACGGAGCCGTCCGCGGGTTCTCGACATCCCCGACGAAGTTTTTTCCAGCGCACTTCTCAGAGCTTGATTATCGCGGACTCCTCCCCTGCGGCCACCGGTCACAGCGCGTGTGTCGGCCGTCACGCCGATGTGCTGTCACAGGAACGAGGTCACCGGTGCCTCATGACCGACAACCCACAACGGCAGAACGGAAGTCATCGTGAGCAAGACCTGGTTCGTCACCGGTTCCTCGCGCGGTCTGGGACGCGAGTTCGTCGAGGCCGCCCTGTCCCGCGGCGACGGGGTGGCCGCGACCGCCCGGAACACCCGAAGTCTCGATGACCTGGTCGCCACCTACGGAGACGCGGTGCTACCGCTCGAAGTGGACGTGACCGACAGGGCCGCAGTCTTCGAGGGCGTCGAGCGCGCGCATGAGCACTTCGGCCGGCTCGACGTCATCGTGAACAACGCGGGCTACGCGCAGATCGGCGCGATCGAGGAGCTGAGCGAGCGGCAACTGCGCGACCAGCTGGAGACCAACCTGTTCGGCGCGTTCTGGGTCATCCAGGCCGTGCTGCCCCATTTGCGCGCGCAGGGATCGGGGCACGTCATCCAGCTGTCCTCGATCGCGGGGCTGCTCTCCATGCCGCTCGGCGGCGCGTACCACGTCTCCAAGTGGGCCGTCGAAGCCCTCAACGACACCCTCTCCCAGGAGGTCGCCGCCTTCGGCGTCAAGGTGACCGTGGTCGAGCCCGCGGGCTTCGCCACCAGGGACGGCAACAACCCCGATCCACTCGCCAACGGTCACATGGCCGAGCCCAACCCCGTCTACGACCCCCTGCGCCGACGCCTCGCCGGGCTTGGCGCGAAGATGCCCGCCGGCGACCCGACCACGGCGGCGCAGGCACTCCTGAAGATCGTCGACTCCGACGACCCGCCCCTGCGCGTGCTCTTCGGCCAGGGATTCCACGAACAGCTCCGGCACGTCTACGCCGACCGGCTCAAGACGTGGGACGACTGGGAGCACCTGTCGATGGAGGCGCACGGCGCACTCGGCCAGAAGAGCGGGAGCCACGCATGACGACGAGCGCTTCCGACCCGCAGTTCCCGGTCGACCGCGACTGCCCGTTCGCCCCTCCCGCCGCCTACGAACGGCTTCGCGAACGGGGACCGATCACCAAGGTCCGCCTCGCGAGCGGTGACGCGTGGCTGGTATCCGGCCACGAGGAAGGCCGTGACGTCCTCGCCGACCGCCGCTTCTCCTCCGACCGGCGCAACGAGGGCTTCCCGATCGTCAACGCCGACGCGGCGACCCTGCGGCAGCTCCGCAGCCGGCCGCCGCTGATGGTCGGCATGGACGGCGCCGAGCACTCCGCCGCCCGGCGTCCGCTGATCAGCGAGTTCACCGTGAAGCGGCTGGCCGAGCTGCGGTCGGGCATCCAGGAGATCGTGGACCGGTTCATCGACGAGGTGCTCGCCACCGACGAGCGCCCGGTCGACCTGGTGCGGGCGCTGTCCCTGCCGGTGCCGTCACTGGTGATCTGCGAGCTGCTCGGCGTGCCCTACGCCGACCACGACTTCTTCCAGAGCCGCACGGCCGTGGCCGTCCGCCGCACCTCCGCGCCGGAGGAGCGCGGGCGCGCCTTCGCCGAACTCCACGAGTACCTGGACGACCTGGTCACCCGCAAGGAGTCCGCACCCGGCGACGACCTGTTGAGCCGGCAGATCACCCGGCGGCGCGAAGACGGCACGTTCGACCACTCGGAACTCGTGAGCACGGCGTTCCTGCTGCTGACCGCCGGTCACGAGACCACCGCGAACATGATCTCGCTCGGCGTGGTCGCCCTCCTCTCGGACCCGGGACAACTGGCCCTGATCAAGGCCGACCCGGGTCGGACGCCCATGGCGGTCGAGGAACTGCTGCGGTACTTCACCATCGCCGACCTGGTGACCACTCGGGTGGCCGTGGAGGACGTGGAGATCGGCGGCGCGACCATCCGCGCCGGCGACGGTGTCATCGTGTCGATGCTGTCGGCCAACTGGGACCCCGCGGTGTTCGAGAACCCCGGCGAACTGGACGTCGGCCGCGGCACCCGCCACCACCTGGCCTTCGGCTTCGGCCCGCACCAGTGCCTCGGCCAGAACCTGGCGCGGATGGAACTCCAGGTCGTCTTCGACACGCTGTTCCGCCGCATCCCCACCCTGCGGCTCGCCACACCGGTCGACGAGCTGTCCTTCAAGGCGGACGCGGTGATCTACGGCGTCGACGAGCTCCCGGTCACCTGGTGATACCCGGTCTCCCCGTGACCCCGCTAAGGGCACCGGCGATCCACAGGTTCCTACCGGTTCCAGCGGGGCACGGGGGTGACCGCATCCGCCGGGTGGTCCACCGTCAGCGGAGGCGCGACACCGCGGAAAGCCGCCAACTGGTCGGCCGTCAGGCAGAACACGCGGTTGCCGGCGGCCTCCGCCCACGCGCTGACGGCCCGGTGGGGCAACTCGCGGTCGGAGGCCGCCAGGACCACGTTGCCCGCGGACTTGCCCAGGAGCATGCCCGGTGAGGCGAGGAGCACGACGTGCGGGAACACCTCGGTGAGGGACGCGACGGCGCGCAGGGCCAGGGTCATGTCCGCCTCGCACCACATGTTGCCCAGGTAGAGGCCGCCGGGGCGGAGGACCCGGGCGATCTCGCGCAGGAACTCGACGGCGGCCAAGTGGACCGCCACCGAGCCCGCACGGGCGACGTCCATGACCACCACGTCGGCGGCGGCGTCGGGGGTGCCTTCGATTCCCGACTCGCCGTCCTCGACGCGCACCCGGAGGTCCGCGATCGCGTCCAGGTCCAAGTGCGAGCGCACGAGGTCGACCAGCGGGCCGTCCAGTTCGTAGACCGTCTGCGGTGAACCCGGTCGGGTCGCGGCCAGGTACCTCGGGATCGTGAAACCACCTCCGCCGACCTGGAGCGCCGACACCTGCTCACCGGCGGGCCAGTGCAGGTCGAGCACCCGGGCGCACCACTCGGAGTAGGACAGGTGCAGGTACGTCGGATCGGCCAGATCCACAAAGGACTGGAGGGTGCCGTCGACCGTGAGCAGCCAACCGGCCGGGCGGTACGGGGCCGGAGCCAGTCGGGCCGTGCCGAAGGCCACCTGCCGGTCGACGGACTCGCGGTGTTCCACCCGGCCACCCTAGACCTCCGGGACGGGTCCGCGCGCACGTCAGTCCTCTTTCGGCTCCACCTTGCCGATCGCCGCGGTGGCCGGCGCCGTCGCGCCGTAGCGGACGACGACCTCCGCGCTCACTTGATCTTCTTCTGCTCGATGAGCAGTGCGTCGTCGGCGCTTTGCTGCGGGTGCTGCTGCGGAAACGGCGAACCCGGACGCGAGTGCTGCCCTGGATGTGGGTGCCGGCCCGGTTGCGAGGGCTGCCCGTACTGCTGTTGCCCTTGCGGAGGAAACCGCGGGTCGTGCGGCGGGAACTGCTGTGGCGCACCGGGGTGCGTCATCGAACCTCCTCACGAAGGCCTTCGCGTAACACTTGTGGATGGACACCCACGCATCGTGGCGACAGCACCGGACAGGCACCGGACAGGCTCTGGGCGGGCTCCGGGCGGGCTCTGGGCAAGCCCGCCCCGACCGCATACCGCGCCCACCCCACGAAGACGCGGTGCGCAGGCGGAAATGCACCGGCGGCTCCCGGGTGCCGAGCGTACGCGGGCGTCGGCCGTCCCGGTGTCCGGTGAACACCCGACAACGAGGTCCCGGCCCGGTCACGAGGCCGATCCCGATTGACAGGCGTGCCACAGTGGATTTCCGTGGACCACGAACGAGGTGTGGACGAAATCCGGCGCATGGCCGGGCTGGCTACTCCGATGGCGTTGCGGGTCGCGGTGACGCTGGGCCTGCCGGACCGCCTGCTCGGTGACGGCGCCGCCGCCGACCGGGTCGCGGCCGAGCTGGACGTCTCACCGGTCGCGCTCACCCTGTTGCTGGGCCACCTCACGACCCTCGGCATCGTCGAACGGACGCCCGCCGGCTACCGGACCACCGAGTTCGGGGCGAACCTCCGCGCCGACGCCGACAACGGCCTGGCCAACCTCCTGCACCTGGAGTCCGCCGCCGGCCGCGCCGAGCTGTCCTTCGTCGAACTCGCCCACAGCATCGCCACCGGCGAAGCGGCCTACCCGCTCCGCTACGGCCAGGACTTCTGGGCCGACCTCACCGAACACCCCCACCTCCGCGAGACGTTCGACCGGCAGATGACCCAGCGGATCCGCGCGCAGCTGCCGCAGGTCGTCGCCGGCTTCGACTGGTCCCGGTTCCGCACCCTCGTCGACGTCGGCGGCGGCCACGGCACCCCGCTCGCCGCGATCCTGACCGCCCACCCCTCGCTGCGCGGCCACCTGGTCGACCTCGAAGCGACCGCCGTCGAAGCCGGGAAGACCTTCAGCGCCAACGGACTGGACGGCCGAGCCGAGGTGACCGCGGGCAGCTTCTTCGACCCGCTCCCGGCAGGGGCGGACGCCTACCTGCTGTTCGACGTCCTCCACGACTGGGACGACGAGCACGCCCACCGCATCCTGGCCCGCTGCGTCGAGGCCGCCGGACCGGCAGGCCGCGTCCTCGTCGTCGAAGCGGTCGGAGGGCTTCACGCCGCCAGCGAGATGGACCTGGTCATGCTCGTGCACTACGGCGGCCGAGAGCGCCGGCTCGAGGAGTTCCGCGCGCTCGCCGCACCGCACGGGTTGGTCCTCGACACCGTGACCACGCTGACCGCCGAGCGCTGCCTCCTCGAATTCCGGTCCGCCACCGAACGCTGAGCCGCCCGCCCGTGGCACAGTCGCCCCATGCCGTTGGACGACCTGCCGGACTGGCTGCCGGGCTGGTGCGCGGACCACCTGGGTGCCGAGCCGGTCGCCGTGCTGTTCGCACTGCGGCAGATGTCGACGGTGTTCGGGCTGCGGTTGGCCGACGCGCGGGACGTCGTGGTGAAGGCGCGGGAGGACGACGGGCGGGCCGCGTCGTGCGTCGCCGCGCAGGCCGAGTTGGCGGAGCGGGGCTTCCCGTGCGCCCGACCGCTCACGCCCGCGGTCCGGGTCGGCGCGTTGGCGGTGCACGCCGAGGAGTCGCGAGCCGGCGGTGATCTGCTGCGCGGCGACTCGCCGGACGTCGCCGTGCGCTACGCGGCGGTGTTCGCCCGGTTGATGGCCGGACTGGCCGACGTGACCGTCCCGCCGCCGCTGCCGAACCCGCGCTGGGCGCGTTGGGACCACACGGGTTCAGGGCTGTGGCCGCCGGTCAGCGTGCTCGACGACCGGGACCAGGACGCCGTGCCCGCGCACGTCGTCGACACGGCCGCACTGGCCCGCAAGCGGCTGCTGGCCGCCGACCTGCCGCGCGTGCTGGGCCACGCCGACTTCGAAGCCCAGAACCTCCGCTGGCACGGCGGGGAGGTGTGGGCCGTGCACGACTGGGACAGCCTGGCGTGGCTGCCGGAGGCCGCGCTGGCGGGTGCGGCGTGCGGGTCGTTCCCCAGCACCACGCCGCCGACCCTCGCCCCGATCGACAGCTCCGCCGCGTTCCTCGCGGCCTACCAGGACTTCCGGGGCCGCCGGTTCACCGCGGAGGAGCGGGAGATCGCGTGGGCCGCCAGCCTGTGGCCGGCGGCGCACAACGCCCGCTGGGAAGCCGTCCACGGCACCACCCCGCTGTGCTGCGACGCCCTCCGCGTCCAGGCCGTCGAACGCCTCCGCCGGGCCAACGCCCGAACCGGCTAGATTCAGTCAACACTGAAGCTATAGTGAGTGACACCTGAAGGTCGACCCATCGCAGTCGGGGCAGGGAAATTCCGCCACTACCGGGTGACAACAGTGGAGGGATATTGCTTCCGGGCCGGATTCGCGAGCACTCTGCTGTGACCATCACCCCCTGACTCAGCAACCAATCCCGAAAGGGTGAGATCAATGGCGGACCCCTCCAGATCACCGTCCGAGAACGACCAGCCGTTCACCCCCGATGGCCCTCCCCTCCCCCTGCCCGACGGCGTGGTGGCGGCGGCAGACCCCAACACCTGGTACCGCCTCAAGGCCAACTACCTCGGTGAGTCCGGAGAGGACCTGGTCGGGTACCTGAGCCCCCTCGGACCCAATGCGAGCCAGTCGTTCTGGGACTACATCGTCATGATCGGCTACGCGGAGGCCGCGTGCCAGTTCCAGTTGCAGGACGTGGACAGCCGGGGCTGGGCGAAGTGGTTGATCAAAGAGGACGGGAACCACCTGTGCCTCAAGGCAACGGGCTGGTACTACCGGGCGTCGGCGTACACGGCGCGGTTCGCCGTCGTGGACGGCAAGTTGTACAACGACTACTGGAGCGGCCCCGCCGGAGCGGTCTACCGCAGTGCGCTGGTCTCCGCCGGCTACTACGTCGGCCAGGGCCTGGGTGACCGGGTGACGTTGACGAACTGCGAGCTCGTCGCCGTCTGAGACGGCGGATATCGCCTGAACGGCGCAACGGATCGGGCGCCGGGCAATGAGAACATCGTTGCCCCTGCACCTGCCCCTTCAGGAGTGCCATGCGCCGCCTACTCGGCAAGTCGCTGATCGCAGCCACCCTGTTCGCCGCCGTCCTCCCTGCCGCCGCCAACGCCGACACCCGGACCAGCGGGTACATCGTCCTGCTGGACGGCGGTGTCGAAGCCGCCTCCGTGTCGGCCGACCACGGCACCGCCGTGAACCACGTCTACTCCAGCGCCCTGCGCGGCTACTCGGCGAAGATGACCGCCACCGCCGCGGCCCGCCTTGCCCGGGACCCGCGGGTGGTGCTGGTCCAGCCTGACGGCGTCGCGAGCACCACCGCGCAGACCACGCCGACCGGCGTCAACCGGGTCGACGCCGAACTGAGCGCGACCGCCGCCATCGACGGCACCGACCAGCGGGTGGCCGTGGACGTCGCGGTGATCGACACCGGCGTCGACCTCGACCACCCCGACCTCAACGTGCACACCGCCGGCGCGAAGAACTGCTCCAGCGGTCGCAGCGCCGACGACGGCAACGGCCACGGCACCCACGTCGCCGGCACGATCGGCGCGCTGGACAACGGTGACGGCGTCGTCGGTGTCGCGCCCGGCGCCCGGATCTGGCCGGTCCGGGTGCTCAACAACCAGGGCAGCGGCACCTGGTCCGACATCATCTGCGGCATCGACTACGTGACGGCGCACGCCGACGAGATCGAGGTCGCCAACATGAGCCTCGGCGGGTCCGGCAGCGACAGCGCCTGCGGCAGCAACAAGGACGCGCTGCACGAGGCGATCTGCCGCTCGGTCGCGGCGGGCGTCACCTACGTCGTGGCCGCCGGCAACAGCGCGGCGGACTCGGCGACCTTCGTGCCCGCCGCGTACGACGAGGTGATCACGGTCAGCGCGCTGGCCGACTTCAACGGCCTGGCGGGCGGCGGTGCGGCGGCCACCTGCCGGACCGACGTCGACGACACGTTCGCGGACTTCTCCAACTACGGCGCGGACGTCGACCTCATCGCGCCCGGTGTCTGCGTCCTGTCCACCTGGAAGGGCGGCGGCTACAACACGATCTCGGGCACGTCGATGGCCAGCCCGCACGTCGCCGGTGGCGCGGCGCTCTACGTGGCCACGCACGCGACCGCGTCGCCCGACACGGTGAAGTCCGCCCTCCGAGCGGCCGGCACCGGCACCTGGAGCACGGCCACCGACCCGGACGCCACGCACGAACCGCTGCTCAACGTCGCTTCTTTCTGACCACGGCGTCCTGACGACGACAGCGTTCCGACAACCACGGAGGGGGACGGCCACCCGGCCGTCCCCCTCCGGCCGTCAGGGGTTGACCTCCCAGTGGAAGTGGGTGGTGTGGCCGCCGATGTTGCGGATCACCGCGGTGGCCGCGCGACCGTCGGCGAGCGTGACGTTCGCGATGGCCTGGGCGAACGCGCTCCCGGCCGCGAAGGTCACGTACACCGAGCGGATGTCGGTGCCGTGCGCGTTGAGCTGGTCGATGATCGTCGCGGCGGTCGTGGCGTCACGGTTGTTGTAGCCGGTGAACCAGCCGTCGGCGCTGGTGCCGACGCGGTGCGAGGCGTGCGGCGCGAACGGTCCGCCGTTCATGTTCGAGAAGTCGCCCCACGTCTGGCCCGCGCCGTCGATGAACGCGCGCACCGTGGGCAGCGCCCAGTCGTCGCCGCCGACCGCACCGTCCCGACCGCCGTAGCGGTTGGCGCCGGTGAACCGCACGAGCTTGGTCGCGGTGCCGGCGTCCTTCTCGGCCGTCTCCCCGCTGGACGACGTGGCCCGCACGCGGAGCGTCAACTGGCCGTTGGCGGCCTGGTCGACCGCGTCGAGCAGGCCGGCAGGCACCTCGAACAGCAACTGGTTGGTCGTGATCTTGTTCTCCTCGTCGTCGCCGAACGCGGTCACCAGCGCGGGCCGGACGGCGGCGGCGAGGGTGCCGCGCACGGTCGTGCCGCCCTCCACCACCTCCAGGACCAGCTCGGTCAGCGACTCGTCCTTGGGCCCCTGCACGGTGATCGTGCCGTGCACGCGGGTCTGACCACCGAAGTACGCGTGGTCGGACGCGCTGAGGAACTGGAGGGCCTGGTTGTCGATGTCCCGCAGCTGGACCTGGCTGATGGTCAGCTTCTTCTCCTCGACCACGTCCACCACGACCCGCGAGCCGAACAGCCCGTCGGCGACGTTCGCGACGGCGAGGTCCACCCGCACGGTGTCGCCCTGCGGGTCCACCGGCAGCTCGGACTCGCTCCAGCCGGTCGCGCCGCCGCCGTCGAACGCGGCCAGGCCGAGGCCGTTCATGCTGTTGCCGTTGGAGACCGCGCCGGAGGCCTGGGACGACCGCACGGCCACGTTGTAGAAGTCGTTGAACTCGCTGCCGAACCACCCTCCGGGCACCTCACTGGTGATGAACCGGTACCGCACGGTCACGCTCTTGACCCCGGCCTCGACGTCGAAGGTCCGCGAGATCGACTGCTGCCCCTCGCCCGCGGTGTCCAGGGCGAGGTCGAAGTCGGCGGCCTCGGCCGACAGCCCGGCGGGAGCCGATCCGGTGATGGCGGCGGTGGCCTGCGCCGACGCCTCCTCGGTGCGCGCCCCGTTCGGCTGGGTGGCGGCGGTGAACCCGGACGGCGAGCCCTCGACGTGCGGGATCACCGAGACCGGCGCGGTGCCGGTCTCCCACCCCGCCGTGCCCTGCGAGAAGTCGTTGTTGTCCACCGCGCTCGGCGCCCCGATGCCGAGCAGCCGCAGCACGACGGTGCCGTCGAACACGCTCGTCGGCTGGGTGGCGAACCGGTTGCCGGCGGCGTTCGCGATCACGTTGTACGAGCGGTTGGGCAGGTTCGGGAACGCACCGCGGCCCGCCGCGTCGGTCACGAGGGTCGCCGACACGTCCGGGTCGTCGGACAGCTTGGCCACCACGGACGCGCCCTCCACGGGCGCGCCGTTCGCGTCGAGCACGAGGACCGGCACCATGTGGTTGCCGACCCAGAGCACGAAGTCCGCCTCGATCGCGTAGCCGTGCACGTCCAGCGCGGACAGCGCGAGCTCGTGGCGGCCGGCACCGAGACCGCCTGTGACGGTGATGGTGTCGGCGGTCAGGGCGAGTGACGAGAAGGGCAACGGGAGGCCGTTGTCGTACACGACGACGGATTCGGTCGTCTGGTCGAGCGTGGGGCAGCTCAGGCGGAGCGTGATCGGCGCGCCGGCGGCGGTGAAGCCGTTCTCACTCGCGCCTTCCAGCACCGCGACGGCCTCGGAGACGTACTCGGGCTCCTCCGCCGGCTCGGTGCCCGGCGGGATCTCCTGGACCGGCGGCGGCGCGGCGCACGGCACGCCGTCCTCGCACGACCCGAGCCGGTCGCCGTGTCGCAGGTGCGCCTCGACGGCGGGCGCCGGCAGGGTGAGCGTCTTCTAGGCCGGGGTGCCCGGCGAGTGGCACAGGGTGACCCGGTCGAGTGGGCCGGCATCCGCCGGTGGGACGCCGCCGACGGCGGCGGCCAGTAACAGCACGACGAAGGTGGTGAACCGTCTCATGGGCTCTCCTGACGAAGGCGGACAGCGCCCGATTGGGGTGCAGACCCTGTTTCGCTCACCCCCGCCGGTTTCGTTACCCACCGCACAAATAGGTAATCAGCCCGGCGGAAAGCGTTGCTTTTCAACGCTTTCGCGGCCGTGCGGACGAGTTCGGGGCTGGGCCGACCGGACGCCCGCAGCCGGGACGACGGTCACAGCGCGGTAACGGTTGGGTGACCCGGGGCGCGGGTACTTCGGCCGCCCATGTTTGCTGTGCGCCATGAACACGAAGGTCACGTCCGTGCTGCTGGCACTGGGCTGCGCCGCGTCCCTGGTGGCGTGCTCCAGCAACGACGACAAGTTCGTCGAGGAGTTGAAGGCGGCGGGCTTCGGCACCATCGGCGAGCCGCGCAGCGAGTCCGAGAAGAAGAGCAAGAAGATCGGCAAGCGGACGGTCAAGTCGTCGCAGAAGGTGCTGGAGGTGACGGTCCGGGTCAAGGGTTGCGACCTCGAGTTCGAGAAGGTGTCCGGCCAGTCCGGCTACTGGCTCGACGAGCTGCACGTCAACGGCCAGGAGCCGGACTGGCCCGGTTACCCGGAGAACCTGAAGCAGCAGGACGTGGTGGCCTTGCTCGCGGGCAACCAGCCCAAGCCCGCCGGCTTCGACACCTGCTACAAGCCCGACCAGGCCTAGCCCGACCGGGCTCCTGGACTCGACCGGGTTGGAGACCCATGCGAGACGTCACGACCACCGCGTCGGAACACTTCGTGACGGCCAACGGCATCGAGCTCTGCCATGAGACCTTCGGCGACCCGCGGCACCCCGTGCTGCTGCTGGTCATGGGCATGGGGTTCCAGCTCGTGCACTGGCCCGACGAGTTCTGCGTGCGGCTCGCCGAGCGCGGTTTCCACGTCGTCCGGTTCGACAACCGCGACGCCGGGCGCTCGACCCACCTGCCAGGAGCCGCCTACTCGTTGGCCGACATGGCGGCCGACGCCATCGGGCTCCTCGACGCGCTCGGCGTCGCCCGCGCCCACGTGGTCGGAGCGTCGATGGGCGGGATGATCGCCCAGGTCATGGCCGCGCTCCACCCGGCACGGGTCCGGAGCCTGGCGTCGCTGATGTCCACCACCGGCCGCCGCGGCAAGGGCCGCACCTCGCTGCGGTTGATCCGGCACGTGCTGGCCCGGGGCGCCCGCACCGAGCAGGAGGCCGTCGAGCGGCGGGTGCGGGTGTTCGAGGCCATCGGCTCGCCCGGCTTCGAGCAGGACCTTGAGGAGATCAGGCGGGCCACCGCGCTCTCGTTCCGCCGCGACCCCGACCACCGCGGCGGACGGCGGCGGCAGCACAAGGCCGTGCGGGCGGCGGGAGACCGCACCGCTCAACTCGCGTTGATCACGGCTCCGACGGTGGTGATCCACGGGACCGCGGACCGCATGTGCCACCACTCCGGCGGCGAGGCGACCGCAGCCGCGATCAGCGGCGCGCGACTCCTGCTCGTCCCGGGCATGGGACACGACCTCCCGCCCGGCGCGTGGGCGACAATCCTCGACGCGATCGTCGAGAACACCCGCCGCGCCGACCGGGGGTGACCGGCCGGCGGATCAGGAGAAGACGGTGAACCAGGTGGCCGCGATGCCGCTCAGGAACACGGCCGTCACGGCGACGGTCAAGCCACCGATGCCGCCCACCGCCCCGGCGAACGCGATCACGGCGACGACGGCCGCCACCCCGGCGCCGATGGCCAGGATCTTGCGGCGGTCCGCCCGGATGGTGTGCGCGGAGCCGATGGCCATCGCCCACAGGCACAAGCCGAGGGCCAGCGTCAGCAACCGCGCCGGACCGGTGTCCACCCCGACGGCGAGCACCCCGAGGGCCGCCGCCGCGAACCCGAGGAAGGCGTAGGTCGACAACCGCGCCGTGCGGTTCAGCAGGTGGCGTTCGCGGCTGAGCAGCAGCACGCAGTTCATCAGCGGTTCGAGGCTCCAGCTGAGCACGACGGCCGCGATCACCACCACGAGCAGCACGCTCGCCCACGCCTGACCCTCGAACGGCCGCAGCACGCGGGTCAGGATGAACGGCAGGAACAGCACCAGCAGGCGCATGCCGGTCGGCAGCGTCTTCAGCCACATGCCGTACCGCAACATGAGGCCGTAGAGCGGGTTGCGGGACTTGAGCGCGACGGACAGGCCCTCACGGGCGTCCGAATCGGTGGGCGACAGGCGCAGGGCGGTGCGGTGCGCCTGGACCGCCGTTTCACCGCCGCCGCGGCGCAGCGCCAGCAGACCCCGGATGCGGTGGGCGTCGACGTTCTCCGGGTCGAGGCGCAGCGCCTCGTCCACCGCGGCATCGGCGTCCTCGAACCGGTGCGACTCGAAGAGCACGGCGGCCTGCACCGCGGCGGCGTCGGCGTCCTCCGGGTCGAGGGCGCGCGCCCGGTCGATGCTGACGAGCGCGTCGGCCGGCCGGTCCTGCGCCAACAGCACGTAGGCCTGCTGGACGTACAGCACCGAAGCCTCCGGCGCCAGGGCCAGCGCGTGCCGCACCGCCTCCTCGGCCTCGGGCAGGCGCTTCAGCCCGGCGAGCGACGCGGCGAGGGTGGAGTAGGCCATCACGTGCTCAGGGGCCGCGCCGACCGCCGCGCGGCTGACGTCGTGCGCCTCCTGGTAGCGCTGCTGGCGCAGGAGGGCCTGGGCCAGCAACGCGTGCAGCGTGGGTTCACCGGGAGCCGCGGCCAGCGCGGTGCGGAACTGCTCCTCCGCCTCCCGCGCCCGGCCGAGGTCGAGCAGCGCCTGACCACGCTGCACCGCAACACCAGCAGTCTCGTCCATCCCCCACCCCGGCTGCGCCGTACTCGTCCGGCATACCGTAGAGACAGGGGAAGTCGCTGGTCAAAGTAAGGAGAATACGATCGGGTACCGTTCCGCGCGTGACGCATGACCCGGTGATCGAGGCACTGCTCGGCGCGCTGACCGCGGATCCCGCCAACCACCCGGTGCGGGCGCACGTCGCCCGCCTGCTGCTGGACGCGGGCCGCCCGGACGAAGCGCTGGCCAACGCCACCGCGGTGCTCGGCGCCGTGCCGGACCACGTCGAGGCGCTGCGCACCGCCGCCGCCGCGGCGAGCGCCCTCGGCGACGAGGCCAGGGCTGCGTCCTACGGCCGGCTCGCGGACGCCCTGGACCCGGCGGACCCGCCGCCCGCCGCGAAGCCCGCCACGCCCCAGCCCGTCACGCCTCAGCCCGTCACGCCGACACCTGCTTCGGTGGCGCCGCACACCGCGGCGAGCGCCGTGCCGGACACGGCCGACGAGATCTTCCAGCAGTGGTCCGAGAGCGAGCCCCTCGCGGAACCCGCCATCGGCACGCTCGGGCAGGCCGGGCTCACGCTGGCGGACGTCGGCGGCCTCGCGGACGTGAAGAAGCGCCTGGACCTGTCGTTCCTGACGCCGTTGCGCAACCCCGAGCTGCGAATGGAGTTCGGCAAGTCCCTGCGCGGCGGTCTGCTGCTGTGGGGACCTCCCGGCTGCGGCAAGACGTTCATCGCCCGCGCGCTGGCGGGTGAGCTGGGCGCGAGCTTCTACGAGATCGGCCTCAGCGACGTCCTGGACATGTGGATCGGCAGCAGCGAGCGGAACCTGCGCAGCATCTTCGACACCGCCCGCCGCAACCGGCCCTGCCTGCTGTTCTTCGACGAGATGGACGCGTTGGGCCAGAAGCGGTCGAGTTGCGCGGCGGCGGGTCGTCCATGCGCGGTGTCGTGAACCAGATGCTGTCCGAGCTCGACGGCGCGAGCACCGACAACGAGGGCCTGTTCGTCCTGGCCGCGAGCAACCACCCGTGGGACATCGACTCGGCGTTGCTGCGCCCCGGCCGGTTCGACCGGACCGTGCTGGTGCTGCCGCCGGACGTCGAGGCCCGGGAGGCGATCCTGCGGCTGCACCTGCGCGGCCGTCCGACCGAGCGCCTGGACCTGGGGAAGATCGCCAAGGGGACCGACGGCATGTCCGGCGCGGACCTGGCGCTGATCTGCGAGCAGGCGACGGAGACGGCCATGGAGGCGTCCATGGCGTCCGGCCGGGTGCAGCCGATCACCCAGCGCCACCTCCAGGAGGCGGCGAAGTCCGTGCGGCCGAGCATCGGCGAGTGGATGGAAACGGCCCGGAACTACGCGATGTACGGCAACGACGCGGGCGCGTACGACGAACTGGCGGCGTACCTGAAGAAGCGCCGCCGCTGAGCGCGTCCCCACGGGGAGCGGCCGGCACAACCGGGTCGTGCCCGACGTCCGGCGCTCCTCAGGAGGGCCAGGCGCGGAGGGCCAGTTCGACCATGCGGTGCAGTTGCTCGCGGCTCACGCCGTCGGCGGCCTGCACCGAGATGCCCTGCGCGATCACGGCCACGAACTTGGCCAGGTCGCCCGCGTCCACGTCCCCGGGCAGGTCGCCCTCGGCCTGTGCCCGTTCGAAGCGGACCCGCAGGCCGACTTCCCCGGTCCGGCGCCAGTCGGCCAGCTGCTGACGGGCCGGCTCGGAAGCCTCGCCCATGGCCAGGCCGCCCTGGAGGCTCAGGCACCCCTGCGGGCAGTCGGGCTGGGTCGACACGTCGGCGGCGCCGCGCAGCATGTGCTCGGCCACGGCCCGCGCGGTCGGCTGGAGCAGGGCGTCGCGCACGTGGGCGGCCTGCTCGTCCGTGTAGCGCTCGACCGCCTTGCGGAACAGGGATTCCTTGTTGCCGAAGGCCGCGTACAGGCTCGGGCGGTTGATGCCCATCGCGGCGGTCAGGTCCGACAGGGCCGCGCCCTCGTAACCGCGCTGCCAGAACACGCGCAGGGCGCGGTCCAGGGCCTCGTCGGCGTCGAACTCACGGGGACGTCCACCGGCCATCGCACGGTCACCTCGATTCTGAACTCATCAGTACGGTACTCCGCCCGCCGGCCGTGACCACCGCCACAAAGTTCTTGACCGATCGGTACAGAACTTGGATTCTGTACCGCATGGTAAATAACTTGGCGGGACGACGTGCGGTGGTCACGGGCGGCACGCGGGGCATCGGCGAGGCGATCGTGCGCAAGCTGACCGAGGCGGGAGCGGTCGTGCTGACCACCGCCCGATCCGCCGGCGCCACCGAACTGCCGCCGGGCGTGCTCTTCACGACGTCGGACGTCGCCGACCCGGACTCCGCGCGGCGACTGGCGGACGAGGCGACCCGGCGGCTCGGCGGGGTGGACATCCTGGTGAACAACGCGGGCGGCGGCGAGGCGAAGCCGGGCGGCTACCTCGACATCGACGACAAGACCTGGCAGGAAGTGCTGGAGGCGAACCTGCTCGGCGCGGTCCGGCTCGACCGCGCGCTCGTGCCCGCGATGGTCGAGCGCGGCTCCGGTGTGGTCGTCCACATCTCGTCCTCGTCGGCGCACGTCCCGGTCGGGGCGCTGCTGCACTACTCGGCCGCCAAGGGCGCGCTTTCCACCTATAGCAAGGGATTGGCGGAGGAGGTGGCGGCGAAGGGCGTGCGGGTCAACCGGGTCTCCCCCGGCATGACGGAGACCTCGGCGGTGGCCGGGGTGATCGACGGCATCGCCGCGGCCACCGGCGCCGACCGGGACGACGCCCGCGCCGCGTTGATCCGGTCGATCGGCGGCATCCCGGTCGGCCGCACCGGCACGCCGGAGGACATCGCCAACCTGGTGGCGTTCCTGGTGTCGGACGAGGCGTCCTGGATCACCGGCGCCGATTACGTCATCGACGGCGGCATGCTGAAGGCCGCGTAGACCACGGGGTCCACAAAGGACGCTCCGTGAGCTCGATCAGCTCGCGCGCTGGCCCGGCAGCTCCTCCGGTTTCGCGCGCTGGACGGGCAACTCCTCCGGCAAGGACTCCGGCAGGGGGCGCTCGGCTTCGAGCTGGTGCGCCGCGAGGGCGAGTTGGAACGCCTTGATGCCGCGGCTGCTGAGCGGGTCCACACCGGTGACCGTCGCGATCTTCTGCAACCGGTAGGACAGCGTGCGGCGGTGGATGCCCAGCCTCGTGGCGGTGCGGCTGCGGTCGAGGTCGGTCTGGTAGAGCTGGTGCAGCGTCGTGATCAG
Source organism: Saccharothrix sp. NRRL B-16314 (assembly GCF_000716595.1). GTDB lineage: Bacteria > Actinomycetota > Actinomycetes > Mycobacteriales > Pseudonocardiaceae > Actinosynnema. The sequence goes on along the minus strand of NZ_JNXC01000010.1, from coordinate 110,966 downwards.
GTCGCACTGGTCCATGATCGGCTCGATCACCTGGCTGACGTCCTGGCGCAGCAACCCGTCCTCGGCGAGGACCTGCTCCATCCGGAGCGTCTCGGGCCGGACGACACCCGACAGCTGGAGCGCCGAGGCGAGGACCGAGGCGCGTTCGGCGTCGGCCACCGCCGCCGGGATGCCCTGCGGCTCGGCCGCCCTGGCCAGGACGATCACCGACGAGACACCGCTGAGCTGGGCGCAGCGCCGCGCCTGCGCCTCCGTCCGCGCCCACATGTCCGGGGCGTCGGCGGTCGGGAACAGGGCGATGGACCCGCGTTCGGTCTGGTTGACGAGCACGTCGCGGGGGAACGCGTCGGTGGCCACGGTCCGCGCCGGGACCGCCATGACGAGGTACGCGGGGCAGAGCGCCAGCCCGGCGTTCACCGCCAGGTCCGCGCGGGGAGTGCCGGCGAGGAGGGATTCGAGGAACGCCTGGCGGGCGACCTCGACCCTCCCGTCGGACTTCACCGACAGGAAGTACCCGTCCCGCAACGCTTGCAGGCAGCTGTCGGCCAGTTTCCCGTTCCACGCCGTGTAGGCGACGAGTTCGGTGTGGTCACCGGGCTCGGCCACCCGCCAGTACCCGGTCACCAGTGCCGTGTACCCGATCTCGATGCCACGCAGGACGTGCCCGAGGGGCAGGCCGTTGGCGACGGCGTCCTGGGCGAGTTCGACGTGGATGTTCCAGTCCTGGTCCGGCAACGAGGCGGCGCCCGACCAGACGTCCAGCCCCGCTTCCATGACGGTGCGGGCGCTGGAGACCCACAGCCGCCTGCTGACCGGGCCGGCCGACGTCAGCGGCCCATTGCCTTCAAGTATGCCATCGGACAGATCTTCGAGGATCTCGACGTGGGCGGCGCGCATGCGCTTCACCAGCGAGGGCCTGGCCAGCAATGGTCCACGAATCTCAGCATTACTCATCGGTTGGTCCTATCCCCCAGAGACGACGACCGAACCCTCCCGACAGTCAAGCGCACGGGATCGGGCAGGGCAAGCCGACGATTACTGGGTTGAATGCGGACCCGGCACTTCTCCTATCCCACCCCTCCCCGGACAGCTTTGTGAGATATCCTCTTTTTCCGGATTTCCGAACACAAATCCGATCACGCCGCGTCCGGACCCGTCCGGACTCTCACGGTGACCAAGTGCGCGCGGCCCAGGACCGGGGCGGCGCGTAGCGACCCGCGGCCGTCCAGGGTGCGGGGACGCGCGTCGTTGGCGGCGGTGCGGGCACGTCCCGGACGGCCGCCAGGGCCGCGACCAGCGCGGCCAACTCCTCGTCGGTGGGTGCTCCGCGCAGCAGCACCACGTCCGCTTTGACGTGGTCCATCACATCGGTGGGTTGCCGTGCTTGCGCGCGGGCAGGTCCACGCGCTTGGACCGGAGCATGGCCAGCGCGGATATCAGTGCCACCCTGGTGTGAGCCGGGTCGATGACGTCGTCCACCAGCCCGCGCTCGGCCGCGTAGTACGGGTGCATCAGCTCCTGGCGGTATTCCTTGATCCGCTGCGCGCGCAGGGCGGCCGGGTCGTCCGAGGCCGCGATCTCCCGGCGGAACACCACGTTCGCCGCGCCTTCGGCGCCCATGACGGCGATTTCGTTGGTGGGCCAGGCGAGCGACAGGTCGGCGCCGATCGAACGGGAGTCCATCACGATGTAAGCCCCGCCGTAGGCCTTCCGCAGGATCAACTGCACTCGCGGCACCGTGGCGCAACAATAGGCGTACAGGAGTTTCGCGCCGTGCCGGATGATCCCGTCGTGCTCCTGCCCGCGGCCGGGCAGAAATCCCGGGACGTCCACCAGCGTGATCAAGGGGATGCTGAACGCGTCACAGGTCTGCACGAATCGCGCGGCTTTCTCGGACGCGTGAATGTCGAGCACCCCGGCGAGCACCGCGGGTTGGTTGGCGATGATTCCCACGACATTGCCGTCGAGCCTGGCGAGCGCGCAGACCACGTTCGAGGCCCAATTCGCGTGCACCTCCAGGAAGTCGCCGTCGTCGACCACCTCGCCGATGACCTCCCGGATGTCGTAGGCGCGGGTGGGATCGGCGGGCACGAGGTCGAGCAGGACGTCGTTCCGCCGGTCCGGGTCGTCACCGGGCTCGACCACGGGCGGGAGTTCGCGGTTGTTGGAGGGCAGCAGCGAGAGGAGGTGGCGGACCTCCTCGAAGCACTCGGCTTCCGTGTCGAACACGAAGGTCGCCGCACCGGAGATGCCGGTGTGCACGTCCGCGCCGCCGAGGGCTTCGTGGGTGATCTCCTCGCCGGTGACGGCCTGCACCACGTCCGGGCCGGTGATGTACATCTGGGAGATGTCGCGGACCATGAACACGAAGTCGGTCAACGCGGGCGAGTAGGTGGCACCGCCGGCGCACGGGCCGAGGATGACGCTGATCTGCGGGATGACACCCGAGGCACGCGCGTTGCGGCGGAAGATGCCGCCGTAGCCGGCCAGCGCGCAGACGCCCTCCTGGATGCGGGCGCCCGCGCCGTCGCTGAGGCTGACGATCGGCGCGCCCGCCGCTTCCGCCAGGTCCATCACCTTGTGGATCTTCGCGGCGTGCGCCTCGCCGAGGGAGCCGCCGAAGATCCGGAAGTCGTGGGCGTAGACGAAGACCGTCCGGCCGTCCACCGTGCCCCAGCCGGTGACGACGCCGTCCGTGGCCGGCGTGCGGTCCTCCAGGCCGAAACCGGTCGCCCGGTGCTTGCGGAACTGGTCGACCTCGCGGAAGGAACCGGGGTCGAAGAGCAGGTCGATGCGCTCACGGGCGGTCAGCTTGCCGCGGGCGTGCTGGGCTTGGGTCGCCTCCGGCGAGGGGCCTGCGGCGGCGGCTTCGCGCATCGCGGCGAGTTCGCCGACCAGGGCGGCCATGCCCCGTACCGGTGCGTGCGCGGTGGGCGGGATGACTGCGGTCACGGATTTCCTCCCGAAGCAGGGCGGGCGGGAACGACCATGGTCACGGCGACTGTCCCCAGCGCGTTCGCGCACACCACCGCCGTGCTCGGGCCACCCGAGCGGAGGATGTCGGCGACGTCGAGGAGGGGGCTCAGGCAGCCCGGCCCGACGGTGCGGCTGCGGGCGCCGGGGAGGGCTCGGGCCACCACGTCGGTGACCGGTGAGGAATCGCCGAGGAGTCGGACGGGTGTGTCCGCGGAGACGCCGTGTGCGGCGAGCACGGTGCGCAGCCGGTCGACCTCGCCGTCCGCGTCGCGTGCTGCGAGCGAGGGCGGGACGAACAGCGATGAGGACGCCAAGGTCCCGTAGACCCGCGCGCCGCGGACAGCCGCACGGGAGGCCGGTTCGACGATCAGCACCGCCGCGCCGTCGTCGGCGGCGGCTGCTGCTGGAAGGGCGGCTCCGGGCACGGCGGCTGCCAACGGGCCAAGGTCCGACAGGCCGGTCTCGGGCGGGGCAGCAGCCGACAAGCCATCTGGCAGCCCAGGGTGGGCCGTGTCGGGCGGGGTCTCGGTGGCGCCGAGGACGAGCCAGTCGACGTCTCCGTCACGCACCACGCGGAACCCGTGCTGCACCGTCTCCACCCCGGCCGTCGCGGGGCTGTGCAGGGCCAGGGTGAACCCCCGCCAGCCGTGCTCGATGCCCAGGCGCGCCAGGAACAGGTTCACCGAGAAGTACGGCACCGTGGCGGGCCGCAGGAACCGGATGCCGGTGTTCGCGACCTCCCGGTCGATGTCGGCGTGCAACTGCGAGGCGCAGTTGTTCGAACCCAGCACCACGCCGCACCGGTCGTCCGGCCCGTCCGACTCCAGCCGGGCGTCCACCAATGCCCGCTTCGCCGCCGCCAACAGGTACTGCGCCGCACGCGGAACGTATTTGTAGCCCTGTGCGCTCAATTCGGTCCGGTAGTCGAACCAGTCCGGAGCGGCTTCGGCGGGCGGTGCGCACACGCCGACACCGGTGACGACGAGTTCGCGCACCGGGTCGCCGACCGGCAGCGGGGAAAGGGCGTGGGTCGTCACGGTCGGTCCTCCGCGGGGGCCAGGACTAAGCAGATGTTGTGGCCACCGAATGCGAACGCGTTGACGAGAGCGTGGCTCCCGCGCACCGCGACCTCTTCCGAAGGAACCCAAACCGGACAATCCGGATCCGATTCCTTCACGGCGATGTTCGGCGGAACGATTCCGTGCCGCAGCACCGCCAATGCCGCGACGGCGGACAGCAGACCCGAAGCAGCACCGGTGTGGCCGAGGGCGGCTTTCGTGCTGTAGACCGGGACATCGCCCAGCCGACTGCCCAGCACGGCACCCAGAGCGGTGGATTCGGTGACGTCGCTCAACGGCGTCCCCGTCGCGTGGGGCACCACGACACCCACGTCGTCGGCACGGACATCCGCCCGTTCGATCGCACGGCGCATGGCCGCGGTGATCCGCTCACCGCTGGGGTCCGGCGCGGTGGCGTGGTGTGCGTCGCACGTCCAGCCGTGGCCCGCCACCACGCCCAGGACGGGAACGCCCCGGCCGCGCGCACGCTCGGTGGACTCCAGCACGACCGCACCGGCTCCCTCGGCGAGGCTCGTGCCCGCCCGGTTCCGGTCGAACGGCCGGCACCCTTCCGGGTCGAGCGCGCCGAGTCGGTTGAAGCTCGCGGTGATCAGCCGGGAGGCGGTCTCCACCCCCGCGGCGACCACGACGTCCGCCGTGCCGTCCGCGATCATCCCGGCACCGAGGGCCATCGCGTAGGCACCGCCCGCGCAGGCGTTCGAGAGGTCCAGGGCGGCCTGGCGTGCGCCGAGCCGATCGGCGATCACGGCGGCCGACCGGTGCGTGGGCGGCCAGTGCGCCGGCGCGGCCTCACCCCCGCGCCACCGCTCCGCCTGCTCGACGTCACCGACACCGCCGGCCACGATGACCGCCATCCGAACCGCGTCGGCATCGGTCAACCGCGCCTGCGCGACGGCCTGGCTCACCGCCGTCCAGGCCGCGTGGGTCGAGCGCCCGGCGGAAGGAAGCTGCTCACGGGCCCGGTCCAACAACGGGTCGGCGATCCGCCGCCACAGCCCCGGGCCGCACTCGGGACCGATCCCCGGTGCGGGCTCCGGCACGGGTTCCCGCCGCTCGGTCATGGCCTGCCACAGGTCCGCCGGATCGGCGCACACCGCCGACAACGCACCCGTGCCGGTGACCACGACGGCGCTCATCCCGACGCTCCGTCACTGCGGGGATCGGGGATGTGCGGCTCGACCAGGGTGTCGAGCGCGGCGGACAGGCCGGCGGCGATGCGGGCGACGTCCGCACCCGTGGCGACGAACGCCGGTGAGACCTGCAACGCGCCCGCCCCCATCGCCCTGGTGCTCACGCCGTGGGCACGCGCGGCGCGCACGGCGTCCTGCGCGGACGCGGCGTTCTTGAGCTGCACGCCCGCCAGAGCGCCTACGCCGCAACGGACTTCGGTCACGGCGGGGTGCGCGGCCAGGCGACCGACGTGCTCCACGATCACGCCCTCCAACGACGCGGCCGAGCGGATCAGGTCCTCCCGCTCGATCAGGTCGAGGTTGGCCAGGGCGACCGCGGCGCACATGGCGTGGCCGGAGTAGGTGTAGCCGTGCCGCCACCACACCCCGCCTCCCGGCTGGAAGAACGGTTCGCTGACCCGCGGTCCCACGAGCACCGCGCCCATCGGGGCGTAGCCGGACGTGAGCCCCTTGGCCGTGACGATCATGTCCGGTTCCAGCCCGAACCGGCCGCTGGCGAACCAGTGGCCGAGCCGTCCGTAGCCGGTGACAACCTCGTCCGCGATGAACAGGACGTCGTACTGCCGGCAGATGCGGCGCACCTCGGCCAGGTAACCGGGCGGTGGTGGCATCACGCCACCCGCCCCGATCACCGGCTCGCAGATGAACGCCGCCACCCGCTCCGGGGTGAGCCGCTCGATCGCCGCGACCAGGTCGGCCGGGTCGTCCCACGTCACGGTCGCGGTGTCCGGGAACAGCGTCCCGTGGTCCGCCTTGTTCGACGGCAGCCCCGACAGCGACGTACCCGCGGCGTGCATGCCGTGGTAGCCGAACCCGCGGCCGATGACGTGGGTCCGGTCCGGCTTGCCCAGCTCGTGCCAGTAGCGGCGGGCGAGCTTGACCGCCGTCTCGACCGAGTCCGACCCGCCGCTGGTGAAGAACACCTTCGTGTCGGCCATCGGCGAGATGTCCGCCAGCCGCTCCGCGAGTTCGAGGGTCGGCCGGGTCGCGACGTCGCCGAAGGTGGAGTACGCGGCCAGCTTGCGCATCTGCCTGGCCGCGGCGTCGGCGAGTTCGGCCCGGCCGTGGCCGACGTTCGCGAACCACAGCCCGGCGGTGGCATCCAGGTAGCGGTTGCCGTCCACGTCGGTGATCCAGACCCCGTCACCGGAGTCCACCACGAACTCGCCCGCTTTTTCGACCGCGGCCATGTCGGCGAAGGGATGCCAGAGGTGGTTCACGTTTCTCCCCGGTGGTGTGGTCGGTGGAAGGTCAGCGGCCTGCCAGCTTGCCGTCGAGCAGGCGGAGGACGTCGCGCATGCGCACCACGTCCGACACCTCGTTCGACTCGATCTTGATCTGGTAGTGGCGCTCGAGCGAGACCGCCAGTTCGAGCGACAGCAGCGAGTCGACGCCCAGGTCCTCGACGAAGTGCGCGTCGTCGGTGATCTTCTCGATCGGGAGGTCCAGCACGTCGGCGACGAGCTCGCGCAGCTCGGCCGCGTCGATGGTGGGAGTGGCGGTGGAGTCGGTCATCTCATGTCCTTTCGGGGAGGTCGGCGGTCAGCCGCAGCCACCGGCGTGGCCGTGGTCGGCGCCGGGGACGCTGAATTCGGGGAAGTCCAGGTACTCGGCGTCCCAGGCCTGCTCGACCTCGGAGTACACGTCGCCGCGCACGTCCGCGACGAAGGCGCGCAGCCGGTCGACGCCGAAGAACTTGTTGCGGCCGTTGATGAAGAAGGGGACGCCGAACATCCCGTCCTTCGCGCAGCGGACCAGGGTGTCCAGGCCGCGCTGACGCATCTCCGGGTCGTCCGAGGCGTTGGCGGCCTTGTCCGCGTCGATACCGAGGTCCGTCGCGATGGCGTGGATGACCGACCGGTCGCTGACGTCCAGGTTCTGCTCCCAGCGGGCCGAGTAGACCCGGTCGCAGTACTGCCGGCCGACGCCCGCGTCCTCGGCGACGAACCAGCCGAAGTGGGCGACCTCCCACACCGGGTTGCGGTCCACCGGCCACGTCATCTTCCAGCCGCGCGCCGCGGCCATCCGGGCCGTGTCCTGGAGGATGTAGAAGTTCTTGGCCCGCGCCATGGCCACCACGGCCAGGTCGACGCCCGCTTCGCCGAGCATCCCGGTGCTCTGCTCGTCCGGCTCGAAGAACGGGATCCACTCGATGGCGTCGGCGACGTCGGGGTACTTCTCGACCAGGTCGCGGTAGGCGAACCACGAGTAGGGACTCCTCAGGGAGAAGTACCAGCGCGGTCGCTTGGGTGCCTTGCTCATGTCGCTCCTCAGATGCTGATGCCGCCGTCGATCTGGAAGACGCCGCCGGTGATGTAGGCCGCGCGGTCGGAGGTCAGGAACGAGACCAGGTCGGCCACCTCGTCGGCCGTGCCCACCCGCTTCAGCGGGATGTTGCCGAGCATCTTGTCCAGCACCTTGGGGTCGACCGCGGCCGTCATGTCGGTCTCGATGAAGCCGGGCGCCACCACGTTGACCCGGATGTTGGCCCGGCCCAACTCCTTGGCCAGCGACTTCGACAGGCCGATGATGCCCGCCTTGGACGCGGCGTAGTTGGACTGCGTGGCGTTGCCGTACACGCCGGCCACCGACGACAGGTTCACGATGGAGCCGCGCTTGCGCTTCATCATCTCGAAGACGACGGCGCGGCAGACGTTGTAGACCCCGTCGAGGTTGACGCTGATCACGTCGTTCCACTCGTGGTCCTTCATCAGCAGCAGCGGGTTGTCGCGGGTGATGCCCGCCGACGTCACCACCGCGGTGATCGGGCCGAGGGTCGACTCGGTGTCCGCCACGGCCGAGCGCACCGACGCCGCGTCGGCGACGTCCGCGCGGATCGCCAGCGCGGTGCGGCCGAGCTCGGCGACCTCCTTCTCCACCGCGGTCGCCGCGTCGGCGTTCGAGGCGTAGCAGAAGGCGACGTCGAAGCCGTCCTCGGCGAGCCGGCGGACCACTGCCCGCCCGATACCGCGCGAACCGCCGCTGACGAACGCGACCGGAGCACTTGCTTGCATGTCAGGCATGGCTCTCTTCCTTGCCGACAGCCTGCGGGCGCAACACACTCGCGGGCTGAAACATCATGATGATCTGGTCCACGGTCATCACCGTCGTGCCGTCGACGACCGTCCGCCCGCCGGCGACCACCGAATCGCCGATCACCCTGCCGATGGTCACGTGGTGCTCCATCACCTGGCCGGCTGTCACCTGCCCGTGGAACTCCACGCCCGAGGCCGAGCCGAAGAGCATGACGGTGCCGCTCAGCACATCGGGGTTCGGCGACTCCTTGGTCACCAGCACCCCGGCCGTCTGCGCCCACGACTCCAGTACCAACGCCTGCGGGTACGCGTCGTCGACGGGCGCGCCGGTCGCGGCGAACCACGGTTCGGTCGCCACCACCTGGCGGACGGCGCGGATGCTCTCACCGTCGACGCACTCGTCGACGCGGTCGACCAGCAGCATGGGCGGGCGGTGCGGGAGGACGGCGCGGATGCCGTCGGCGTCGATCACGAGGGTTCTCCGATCCTCAGAAGCGCGGCGGCGTGCAGGCCGTCCGGGTCGACCGCGAGGATCAGCACCGGTCTGCCCGCGCCGCCTTCGCGGTGTGCGGTCGCCAGCACCGACGCGATCTGGAACACCGCCGTCACCGCGCCGGCATCGCCCCACGGTGACTCCAGCGGGAAGCGCGTCGGGGTGGCCGAGCCGAGGGCGGTGTCCAGCGCTTGCGTCTCGACCAGCCGGTCCTCGGCGGTGCGGGGAACCGTGCTGACCGCCCACAGCTCCTCCGGCGCGACACCACCGGCGTTCAGGGTCCTGGTGACGCAGCCGGCGATGCGGTCCGCCGCGTCCTCGGGTCCGTGCACCCCGGACTCCACGGCCAGGACTTCGGCCAGGACGTCCTCCGGCGCCACCGCGAGGGCGTGCTCCACCATCAGGACGGCGGCGCCCTCGCCGAGCCGGACGGGCTCGTCGGCGGCCGGTCGCCCGCGTTCCTCCAGCAGCTGCCGCTGCGGGCTGAACTCCTCCACCGCGCCGCACAGCACCGCCGACGCCCGGCCGGCGTCGAGCAGTCGGCGCGAGTACCGCAGCCCCAGCAGACCGGCGGCGCGGCCACCCGCCAGCGTCGTGTTGGGGCCCTTGACCTGCTGCCAGATGGCACTCTGGCCGGCCGGGCAGTTCATGATCGCGTTCGGGACGCGCGCGGCCTCGACGTAGAACGGCTTCTCCCCGGTGAGGGAGTCGCGGGTGATCTGCATCGCCGACGCCGCGCTGCCCATCGTCGTCCCCAGCACGATCGCGCCGGTGGGGCCCGTGGCGCGCTCGCGCCGGTCGGGGACGGAGTCGAGCAGGTCGCGCACGGCCACCACGGCCAGGGCGGTCGCCCGGTCCATGGCGCGGGTGCCCCGCCGCCCCAACGCCTGCTTCACGTCGAAGCCCGGGACCAGCAGGGGGCGCGCCTCCGCGCCCGGCTCCCCGGCGGGGGTGGCGGGAAGGCCGAGGACACCGTCGCGGAAGGCGGCGGTGTCCCCGCCGAACGGTGACAGGGCCGACCAGGCCGTGATGACCGGCGCGCTCATGCCTGGCTGGGTGCGGACGAGAAGGCGGTCACGACGCGCTCGTCCCAGGGGACCATGACGGCCTCCTTGCCGTTCTCCACCATCACGTAGCAGTGCGTGATCTCGCCGGTGGCGGTCTGGACGAGCTTGCCGTCGCGGACGACGTAGCAGTCCATCGTCGCCGTGTAGAGCATGTTCTTGAAGATGTCCTTGACGGAGTAGACGATGTAGAGGTCCTCTTCCATGAGGACTTCGTCCATGATCGTCACGGAGTTCGCGGACACCGCCGGGATCCAGTTGCGCTCGGTGAGCATGCCGCCGATCGAGCAGCCCCGCGCCTCGACGAAGCGGTACTTCGCCTCTTCCATCAGCCGCAGGTAGGCCGACATCTGCAGGCGCTCGAAGAAGTGGATGTAGGGGTAGGGGACCTTGAAGCGCCAGGCGTAGGCGTTGCGGCCCTCGACCAGCTTGCGGCTGACCGGGTCGTCGTCGCTGGACGCGCCGGACATGAGCGGGGCGCCGGCGTCGGTGATCGCGTCGCCCGGCTCGGAGCCGCCGATGCGGTCGACCACGAAGCGGTCCAGGCCCTCGGGCAGCGGGGCGCGCTTCGTCATGCGGCGCTCGTCCTCGTCCCGGCGGAACTGCACCTGCACCTTGGACCGGACCGCGCGCTTGGGCGCGCCGTCGCGCTGGACCGTCAGCTCCACGGAGAAGGAGGCGACGTTCCCGGACTCGCCGGTCGTGGGCGTGACCACGGCGTCGACGTCGTCGTCGACCAGCAGCGCGGCGCTGAGCTTGGTCTTCACGTCGATGATGTCGAAGCCGACGCCGCTGCTCTCGTAGAGCGCGCCGACCGCGAGGCCGCAGCGGCGGAAGTGCTCGATGACCGCCTTCTCCACGAGGTAGTTCACGTGCTTGAAGCCGATGATGGTGCCGATGTTGGCGCCCTCGTAGCCTGGCGTGTAGGTGACGCTCGTCGTCTCCGACAGCAGCGTCTTGACCGCGATGCTGGTCATCTCGGTTCTCGTCTCCGTTTCACGGGTTCGGGGTCACGGGCAAAGGCGGGAGCGTGGCGAGGAAGTCGGCGACCTTCCCGGTGAAGGCGCCTGCCTCCTGCGCCATCGGGAAGTGGCCGCACGAGGGCAGCAGTTCGAGCCGGGCCGACGGCAGCCGCCGGGCGAGCGACCTGGCGTCACCCGGCGGGGCGATGAGGTCGTCCTCCCCCGCCAGGACCAGGCACGGCAGGTCGACGCGGTCCAGGTCGACCCAGGGCGAGTTCAGGTAGGTCTGGAGGAACCTGGTCCACGCGTAGGGACCGATCCGCTCGCACACCCGCAGTGCCGCGGCGTCGTGCAGCTCCGGGTTGCCCCGGCCGGCCGCGGCGACCCGGATGCCCTCCCGCATGGCGTCCACGAACGTGGTGGCCAGGCCGGTGAGCATCGCCCAGTCGAAGTCGTCCGGGGACGGCTTGTGGAACGGCGACACCAGGACGGCGGCGCGCGGACCCGGAGCGGGCGCCTCGGCGAGCACGCGGAGCAGCAGCGAGGCGGAGAACGAGTGCGCCACGACGAGGTCGATCGGACCGGCGGACTCGGTGACGCCGGTCAGCGCCTCCGCCACCCACCGCGCGGAGTCCTCCTCGTGCGCCCAGGACCCGACGCCCTCGTTGCGCCACGGCAACTCGGCGGACCAGATCTCCCACTGCTCCCCGGTCTCCTCGCACAGCGGCTGCCACACGTTGCCGTTGTTGGCCATCCCGTGCAGCAGGAGGACCCTGGGCGCACCGGGACGAGCGGGCTCGGACCGCGGCAGCAGGATCAGCGGGGTGTGGTTGTCGACGCCGGGCCGGGTGGCCGTCAGGCCTGGCACGGCTCGCTCCGCGGCGCGCGAAGGACGACGGAGGCGATCGCGTCGTCGGCGGGTCCGCCACAGGTGGCCACGACGCTGGACGTGCCGGTGGCCAGCCGTGCGGTGCCCACGGCGATCTGGAGGAGCCCGTGCGCGCCGGACGTGCGGCCCCAGCCCCGGGACACGTCGACCCGCTCGGCCTCGGGCAGCACCACGGAGGACATCCCGTCGCCCTCGGGCACGAGCCACACCCGGGAAGCGTCGTCGGTGCCGCCCGCGGCGGTGACGGACTGGTCGAGCCGGCCGGACCTCGTCACCGGGCCCAGCTCGCCGAGCACGGTGCGCCCGGCCGTGCTGTCGTCGCGCTCGACCACGACGGCCACGGCGCCGTCGAGCACCTGGCCGCCGGCGAAGGCGCGGCTCACGTCGTTGTCCGGCTCGACGCCCACGACAAGGGCGTGCCGGGCACGACCGGAGCGCAGCCACGTCGCGGCCCAGCGCAGGGCGTCCAACCCGGAGGTGGCGCCGTTGCACACCATCATGTTCGGCCCGCGCAGGCCGAAGCGGATGGCGATGTCGGCGCACACCACGTTGCTGGAGAGGTTCGGGGTGGCGATGGGGCTGACCAGCCGCGTGCCGCCCTCGCGCCCGATGAGCGCGGCCACCTCGGCGACGGAGTCGAGGTTGCCCAGGTTGGAGCTGGCCAGCACGGCCACGTCGCGCGGGTCGACGGCCAGGCCGTTCGTCTCGTCCCACAGGCCGGAGCGCACGAGCGCGTCCTTCGCCGCGACCAGGGCGAGGCGGGTCGCGTGGTCCTTGTACCGCAGGCCCTTCTTGCCCAGGTGGGCCGCGGGGTCCACCGCGTCGGCGGCGGCGTCACGACCGCGTTCCACGTCACCGGGCTCGTCCACGCCGGGCAGGGCGAAGCCGACGCCGGTGACGACGACCTGCCGGACACCGTCCTGTCCGGAACCGTCCTGCTCTGCGCGTTCCTGTACCGCGGTCATCGCGTTCCCTCCACGATGGCGACGGCGTTGACGCCGCCGAAGCCGAAACCGTTGACCTGGGCCACGACGGGCCCTTCGCCGAGGTGTTCCCGGGTGGCGATGCGGAAGTCCGCGGCCACCGGGATCTGGTCCTCCAGGTGGAGCGTGGGGCTGACGCGGTCCTGCGCGATGCTCGTCAGCGCCATGATCAGCGAGTGCAGGCCGGACGCGCCGGAGGTGTGGCCGGTCATCGACTTCATGGCCGTCATCACCGGGTGCTTGACCTCGGTGCCGAACACCTCGGCCATGGCCGTCGCCTCACCGGTGTCGTTGGCCATGGTGCCGGTCCCGTGCAGCAGCACGAGGTCCACCTGGTCGGGCCGGACCGCCGCGGCGCTGTGCGCGCTCCGGATCACCTCGGCGATGCTGCCCGGCTCGGGCGCGGTCGCGTGGAAGGCGTCGCAGTTGATCGCCACGCCGCGCAGCCAGCCCCGGACCCGGCCGGACTCGGCCGGTTCGCGCCGCAGCACGATCGCCGAGGCGCCCTCGCCGAGGATGGTGCCCTTGCGGTTGACGTCGAAGGGGCGCAGCCGCTCGGGCGGCACGGACTGCAGCCGGTCCAGCACGCCGAACATCGACTCGGTGATCGAGTCGGTGCCCGCGACGACGACCGTGTCGTGCTCACCCGAGTCGAGCAGGTCGACCGCGAGCGACAGCGCGTAGAGCGACGCCGAGCAGGCGTTGGAGAACGTGTGGGTGTCGTCGGCGCCGAACCGCTCGCGCAGGGCGGTGCCGAAGTGCAGGCGGCGCTCGTCGGGCTTCGTCTGGCCGCGCGCCCACAGCTCGACGCTGCGCAGCTCGCGGAGCCCGGTGCCGATCAGCACGGGCACGCCCGCCAGGTCCTGCGGCATCCCGGCGTCGGCCAGCGCCTGGCCGATCGCGTCCAGCAGGAAGCGGGTGGCCCGGCCCTCGACGTCCGGGTAGGCGTCGAGGTCGTCGATCTCGTGCAGGTGTTGGGCCGTGTACCACTCGGCGGTGAACCCGCGCAGGGTGCGGAGCCCGGTCCTGCCCGCGCAGAGGTTGTCGAACATCTCCTCGGCGGTCCGCCCCACGCTGGACAGCGCTCCTACGCCGGCGATCGCCCATCGCTTGCTCACGGGTTCTCCTCCTCGTGTCTGCCCAGGATCACCACGGCGTTGTTCCCGCCGAAGGCCAGGCCGTTGTTCTGGACGATCGCGGGCGCCACGTCGAGTGCGGTGTTGGGAACGCAGTCGATGCCCAGCTCCGGATCGGTCCTGCGGTGGTTGATGGTCGGCGGGATGAACCCGCGGTGGATCGCGAGGGCGCACGCGATGGCGCCCAGTGCGCTCGCCGCGCCCATCGCGTGCCCGAGCATCGACTTGATCGAGATGGTGCGGGGCGGCTTGCCGCCGTAGACCTCGCGGATGGCGCTGGACTCGGTCAGGTCGTTGGCCCTGGTGCCGGTGCCGTGCGCGGAGATCAGGTCGACCTCGTCGGGCTTGACGCCCGCGTTCTCCAGCGCCAGCGCCATGCAGCGCGCCACGCTGTCCTGGTCGGGGGCCACCTGGTGGGTGGCGTCGCAGTTCAGGCCGTAGCCCAGGATGCGGGCGTAGACCCGGGCGCCGCGCTTGCGCGCGTCGCCCCACCGCTCGAGGACCAGCACACCGGCGCCCTCGCCGGTGAGGATCCCCTGGCGGTCGGCGTCGAACGGCCGGCACACGTCCGGCGCGATCGTGCCGAGCCGGTAGAACGAGGCGAAGGTCTTGCGGCACAACGCGTCCGCGCCGCCGCAGAGCACCATGTCGACCTCGCCCGACCGCACGGCGTCGTACCCGTAGCCGATGGTGTAGTTGCCGGCCGCGCACGCGGTGGCGATGGTCATCGTCTCCACGTCCACGAGGCCCAGCTCGCGGGCCACCGCGACGGAGAGCCGGCTCGCCGACGTGCGGCCGGCCACGACCGGGTCCACCGCGTCGGAGCCGCCCGCGAGGTCCGCCGCGACGACGCGGTCGAGGTCGGACGACTCGCCGTCGGTGGTGCCGATCGACACCAGCATCCGCTTGGCGGCCAGCTCGGCCGCCTCGATGCCGGCGTCCTCGACGGCCATCCTGGCCGCCGAGACGGAGAACTGGGCGGCCCGGCCCAGGGACGCGGGGTCGAGCGTGCGCACCCACGGCCCCGGGTCGAAGTCGGTCACTTCGCACCCGTTGGCGTGGTCGAACCCGGAGGTGTCGAACGCGGTGATCGGGGAGACACCGCTGCGCCCGGCGCGAAGACCGGCGGCGAACTCGGCCACACCGGTCCCGATGCTGGAGATCACACCGATACCGGTGACCACGACGTCGTCATCGCGGATCGACCGCGGTCCGCCTGCCACAGAACTGGTCATCACACGCCAACTCCACTCGTTCGGCGCGGTCGCGAGGACCGCCGCAGCACCCTGGGCCGCGCCACGGTCACTTGCGGTCGATCGCCTCGGTCACGACCTCGACGACGCCCTCCATGTTGACCATGCGGGACATCTCGGCCTGGTCGATGACGACGCCGAACTCCTTCTCCAGCGAGGAGAGGATCTCGATCGACAGCAGCGAGTCCGCGCCGTAGTCCTCCTTGAACAGGCCCGTGTCGGTGACCTCGTCGTGCTCCAGTTCGAGGATGTCGCAGACGATCTCCTTGATGCGGTCCACTCGCTGCTCGACGCTGGCGGTCATGGGTATTCCTTCCGTAGTGCTTTCCAAAGGGGGACGGACGGGGCTCAGAGGTCGAACTCGCCCTTGAACTTCCGCAGGAGCGTCATGAAGCCGTCGATGTGCTCGTCCGTGTGCGAGGCGTTCAGGATGAGCCGCATGACGCTGTTGTTCTTCTTGGCGGCCGGGAAGACGTAGATCGGGATGCGGTAGCCGTGCTCCAGGAACTTCGCCTTGAGCCGCATCCCCTTCTCCTCGGAGCCGACGTGCAGCGACGTCATGATCGACGGCGTCGGGTAGAGGCGGACACCTTCCTCGGACAGCAGGCCGCGGAACTTCTCGACCCGGTCGAGGTAGTTGTCGACGATCTTGGGCTCGTCCTGCGTGAGCAGGCGCATCGCGTACGCGGCGGTGGCCGCGGTGGGCGGCTGGACCTGCGCGGTGAACGCCGAGGTCATGCCGAGCAGTTCGAGGGAGAAGATGGGGTCGTTGGGGCCGACGATCAGGCCGCCCTCCAGACCGACGGCCTTCTTCAGCGACACCATGATGAACGTGGACCGCAGCATGCCCGCGTACTCCTCGGCGAACGGCCGGTGCGCGGGGCCGTAGACCAGGAAGCCGTTCGCGTCGTCCACGAAGGACAGCGCGCCGTAGCGCTCGCAGACGTCGACGATGTCGTGCATCGGCGCGACCGAGCCGTCGAGGGAGTACACGCTCTCGAACACCACGACGACGCGCTTGCCCTGGAGTCGTTGGAGGACCTTCTCCAGGTCCTCGGCGTTGTTGTGCTTGAAGGAGAACAGCCGCTCGCCGTACTTGAGGTGGTCGGCGGCCTTCCACAGGCTCCAGTGGCTCTCGCGGTCGTAGACGAAGACCACGTCGCTGTGGTCCATCTCCAGGCCGTCGGTCCACTTGATGCTCTTGGACATGCCGTGGATGAAGCCGATGTTGGCCACCAGGCCGGTGGCGTAGCCGACGGCCCGCTCCTTGCCCAGGATGCGGCACAGCTCGGCTTCCATGTCCACGTGCGGCTTGGTGACGCCCTGGCTGATCCGGGCGCCGCCGGTGGCCAGGCCGTAGGTGCGCGCCGCGTCGGTGAAGACGCCCATGACGTCCTCGCGGCTGTGCAGGTTCAGGAAGTTCACGGGCGCGAAGTTGACGAGTTTGCGCCCGCCCATCATGACCTCGGGGATGCCGGACATGCCTTCGGTGTGCGGCATGTGGCCCAGGCCGATCTGACGCAGACCCTCGGCGAACTCCCCGAAACGCCAAGCGGGAGCGGCGGGTCCGGCGGTGTTCCCGGGTAACGCCGCTGTGCTGCCGTCGACAGTGCTCGTCATCGCCTACCTCGACTCGGAGAAGGAGCGGAATCGCATCGAGGCCGACCGTAGACGCGCCGGCAGGCAGTTGCCCCTGCCGAGCCGCAAGGTTGTCAAGATCATGCAGGGCGGCACGGCACCGGGTAGCAGCTTCATGCGAGGTGCGGGCGCAGCACTAGGTCCCGACCCGACGCGGTCCCTACTGTGCGGCATGCACGTCCGGCGCGTCCGATCGCGGGCGCGGCCCGTCCAGAACGCCTCCGGGAGCCCGAAAATGAGCGATGGTCACGGCGGCACCGCGCGCCGAGTGGTCGTCACAGGACTCGGCCCGGTGTCCAGCATCGGCACCGGCGTCACCGATTTCCTCGACGGTCTGCGGGCGGGCAGGAGCGGCGCCCGCCCGATGGAGTTGTTCGACACCAAGGGGTTCGAGTACTCGAACGGCTGCGAGGTCGCCGACTTCGACCCGACCCGCTGGCAGCGGGAGGTCGCCACGGAGGACGTGGGTCGCGCGACCCAGTTCGCGCTGGCCGCCGCCAGGCTCGCCACCGCGGACGCCGGCCTGTCGGCGGAAGACCTCGCGAGCGCGCGCACGTTGATCGCGGTGGGCACCACCGACGGCGAGGCGCACGAGCTCGACCGCATCGTCGAGCACGAGGTCGGCCGCCCGGTCGCCGACTCACCGGAGACGATGGCCCGCCGGGTACCGGTCGGCACGCTGTCCGCCGCGGTCGCCCAGGAGTTCAACCTGGCGCAGGCGGAGACGATCACCATCGCGACCGCGTGCGCCGCGGGCAACTACGCCATCGGCTACGGGTTGGACGCGATCCGCCTCGGCGAGGCCGACATCGCGCTGTGCGGCGGCGCGGACGCCGTCTGCCGGAAGACGTTCGCCGGCTTCTACCGGCTCGGCACCATCGCCCCCGAGGTGTGCCAGCCGTTCGACGCCGACCGCAAGGGCATCCTGACCGGCGAGGGCGGCGGCATCCTGGTCCTCGAGGCCCTGGACTCGGCGCTGGCGCGCGGGGCGCGAATTCACGCGGAGGTGCTCGGGTACGGCCTCAACTGCGACGCGCACCACCCGGTGGCCCCGTTCCAGGACCGCATCGCGGACTGCGTCCGGCTGGCCCTCGCCGACGCCGGGGTGAAGCCCGGCGAGGTGGACCTCATCTCCGCGCACGGCACGGGGACCGCGGCCAACGACGTCACCGAGTCCAGCGCCATCCGCGACGTCTACGGCAAGGAGATGCCGCGCACGGTGTCGATGAAGTCGATGCTGGGCCACTCGATGGGCGCGGCCAGCGCCCTGGGCGCCATCGGCTGCGCGCTGGCCATCGAGCACGGTTTCATCCCGCCGACGATCAACCACGAGACCACCGACCCCGAGTGCGCCGTGGACTGCGTCCCCAACCACTCCGTCACCGCGGACCTGCGAGTGGTCCAGAACAACGGGTTGGCCTTCGGCGGCAACAACTCCGTCGTCATCCTGGGAAGGTACGAGTCGTGAGCAGCCCCGCCCGCACACCGGTCATCCGGTCCTGGTCGGCCATCTCCACGCTGGGCATCGGACCCGAGGCGCACCGGTCCGGCCTGCTGACGCGAGCCCTGCCCGAGCCCGACCCGACCGACGCCTTCGCCGCCGAGCACGGTGGCAGCGCCGCGGTCATCCCGTCGTTCCCGGTGCGCACCCTGCTCGGGAAGAAGGGCACCCGGTCGCTGGACCGCGTGACGGCGCTCGCCGTGGCGACGGTGGGCGGCCTGGTCACCGGCGACCCGACCGACGCCGCGCCGTTCGACGCGGACGCGCCCGTCGCCGAGCGCGGTCTCGTGCTGGGCACGACCACCGGCAGCGCCCAGTCGATGATGGACTTCACCCGCAGCACGTTCGACGGTGAGAAGCCGTTCTTCGTCGATCCCGCGAAGTTCCCGAACACGGTGATGAACTGCGCCGCGGGCCGGGCCGCGATCTGGTTCCAGCTGCGCGGCCCGAACGCGACCGTCGGCGGTGGCCGGGTCGCGGGCCTGCACGCGCTGAACTACTCGCGCCGGCTCCTGCTCACCGGTCGTGCGGAGACCGTCCTGTGCGGCGCGGCCGAAGAGCACTCCCCCGCGCGCGCCGACCTGCG
This sequence comes from Saccharothrix sp. NRRL B-16314, assembly GCF_000716595.1. Lineage (GTDB taxonomy): Bacteria > Actinomycetota > Actinomycetes > Mycobacteriales > Pseudonocardiaceae > Actinosynnema. Next base: position 92,181 of record NZ_JNXC01000010.1, on the reverse strand, counting down.
GGCGCTGACCGACCCCGGTGACACCACGCGCCTCGGCGAGGGCTGCGCGGTCGTGGAGGTCGGCGGACCGGAGGGCGGTCCCGGCCTGGCCGAGATCCTCGGCGTGCGCTTCGGCATGGCACGGCGACCCGAGGACGCCCGCGAGGTCCTGGCGGACTGCGTGCGCCGGACGTTGCACGACACCCGCGTCGCCGCCGAGGACGTCTGGGCGCACCTGCCCAGCCGGTCCGGTGGCACCGAGTCCGAGGCCGTGACGGGCGTGCTCGGCACGGACTTCCGCACGCACACGTGCGACGACCTGCTCGGCGACACCTCGGCCGCCGCCGCCATGTTCGCCGTCGTCGCCGCGCTCGTGCACGCCGCCGAGGACGACTCCGCGGCGGGCCGGATCGCCCTGATCACGGCCATCGACCCGACGGGCGCGGTGGGCTGCGCGCTGCTCCGGCCGCTGCCGGCTCCCTGACCCGTCACCCGCGACACCCGTCACCCGACACCTGTCACCCCGAGAACCTTGTGAGGACACGATGACCAGCACCCAGAACGTCACCAAGGAAGGCCTGCGCGAGATCGTGGCCGACGCGCTCGACGTCCCGGTCGCCTCGGTGACCGACGAGGCGAGCTTCGTCGACGACCTCGGCGTCGACTCGTTGCTGTCGCTCGAGGTGATGGTGTCGATCGAGCGGGAGTACGGCATCAAGCTCGCGGAGGACGAGACGGCGAGCATGGGCAGTTTCGCGGAGGTCTGGGCGCTCGTCTCGGCCAAGGCGGAGGCGCGGTCGTGAACGACCTCTCCGTGCGCGCCGTCCGGGCGGCGGTGAATGTGCTGGCCGACACGGATCCCACTTCCCAAACTCCGGGTTCCCGAACCAGCCTGCACATCACCGCCGACGAACCGTGTTTCGAAGGCCATTACCCCGGCTTTCCGATCCTGCCCGGCGTTTGCGTGATCGAAAGCGTCCACCGGAGCGCACTGGCGACCCACCCGGAACGGGCGACCGTGGAGCACCGGCTCGCCGCTATCGAGACGGCCAGGTTCCTCCAACCGGTGTACCCGGACGACGTGATCACGGTCGACATGTCGTGGCAGCGACGTGACGGCGCTTGGCGCTGCCGTGCCGTGGTCGGCAATCCGCGCGGTGAGAGCGCCCGGGTCCGGCTGCGCTACGAGCCGGCCGAGTCGACGCCGTGACCGGTCACGACATCGGGTGGATCGAGGGCGTCATCCCGCACCGGGACACGATGCTGCTGATCGACCGGGTCACCGCCTTGACGCCCGGCGAGTCGGTCGAGGCGATCAAGGCGGTGACCTACACCGAGCCCTGGTACCGGGGCTCGACCGGCCCTGACCTGTCCTATCCCCTGCCGCTGCTGCTGGAGTCGTGGAACCAGGCCGCCGCGGTGCTGGTGCTGGCGACCTGGGCCGCCGAGGAGGACTCCGACGGGCCGACGACCGTCCGGCAGGCCGGGGTGCCCATGCTCGGCAGCTACGGCGACGTGACCCTCGGCCGCCCGGTGACCCCCGGCGACACAATGGTGCACACCGTGCGGATCGACGGGGCACAAAGCGACACCATGGTCCTTTCAGGCACTACTTGTGTGAACCGCAATGTGACCCTGACGGTTGATCGGGGCATCGTGATCAGGCGTCCGATGGAACGCTTGGTAGCACTCCGTGCGCCGACAGGTTCGTAATTAGGCTGTCCGGACACGGCCATTACACCCGTCCGGCCGAGCACGACGGATTCCTGTTTGTGCACCGGGGCCCACGAGAATGCCTCACATGCGCAACTCTTCCCCGACGAGAGGTGCCAATAGAGTGGTGATGACATCAGGGCGGCGACCCAAGCGCCCGCACTCACGTACCTCATGCCCTGCTGCAATCGCCGGGCGCGGTCGGACGAAAGAGGATTCATCCCGCATGCCCCCTGGCCACCTGAGCCCCGTCGAGCAAGAGATCGACGCCGCGTCGGTCCTGCTGCAAGTACGCCAACTCGTCGATTCCGCGGTGACGCGGAGTTCGACCCGAGGGGTCACCCCCCTGCCGACGGTGGCCGCGCTGCGCGAGGCGACCCGGGCTCTGCTCTCGAACGCCACGAAATCGGTGCGGTGCATGGTCGCGACCTCGCACTTCGCCAAGGTCGTCGGCTCGATCGGCGAGACGCGGCACGGCATCCCGGTCTCGGTCCTCGCCGCCGCGGAGGCGGACCTCGCCCGGCACGCCCCGGGTCTGTGCGCGCAGCCCGGCCTGCAACTGCGCATCGTGCCGTCCCCCGGGCGCGACCTCCTCATCGTGGACGACCACCGGGTGCTCAGCGGCCCGAGCCAGGAAGGCGGGCGGGCCATGATGAGCGACTGCCCGCACACCTCGGACGTGGTCCGCTCGCTGTTCCAGGAGCGCTGGTCGGAGGGCGTCTCGCTGGCCGACCACGAGCGGTTGACGCGGATCGCGGAACGGCCGTTGACGGCGCAGGTCGTCGCCCTGCTCGCCGAAGGCCTGAAGGACGACGCCGCGTCCGCCCGGTTGGGCGTCTCGGTGCGCACGTTCCGCCGCCACGTGGCGGACCTGTTGCGCGAACTGGGCATCCGCTCCCGGTTCCAGCTCGGCGTGCGCGCCCGGAACGTCGGCCTGCTGCCGCCCGATCCCGACACCGGGACCAGGTGAGCCCGGTGGACCGGCACTGGGACGTCGTCGTCGTCGGTTCGGGGCTCGGCGGCCTCACCGCCGCCGCGTACCTGGCCGCGGCGGGGCGGCGGGTGCTGGTGCTGGAGCAGTACGACGTCGCCGGCGGCAACAGCCACGCGTTCCGCAGGCGGGGCCGCTACCTCTTCGACGCGGGCGTGCACTACCTGGGCGACTGCGGCGAGGACGGCATCCTGCCGGCGGTGCTCGCGGGCCTCGGCGCGAAGGACCGGGTTCCGCTCCGCATGCTCGACCCCGACTGCTTCGACCGGGTGATCACTCCCAGCGGGACGCTGGACGTGCCCGCGGACTGGGAGCTGTACCGCGAACGACTGCGCCGCATGCTGCCCGCCGACGCCGACGGGATCGACCGGTTCCTCGACGTCGTGCGCGCCGTCGGCGAGGCGAAGCGGGCCGTCCTCGTAGCCGGTTCCGCCGCCGCCGACCCGGCCGGTTCGGAAGCCGTGCGCTTGTGGGGCAACAGAACGCTGAGCGCGCTGTTCGACACGTGCGGGCTGTCACCCGCCGCACGCACCGCTTTGGCCGCGCAGTCACCCAACTACGGCATCGAGCCCGCCACCGCCACGGTCGGCATGCACGCCGTGGTGACGGACCACTACATCCGCGGCGCCTACTTCCCCCTGGGCGGCGGGCAGATGCTGGCCGCGACCCTGCTGGAAGTCCTGCGCGCCAACGGCGGCGAGTTCCGCACCGAGGCGCGGGTGGACCGCATCGACGTCACCGACGGCCGGGCGACCGGCGTCCGGCTGGCCGACGGCGAGTCGATCACCGCGGACATCGTGGTGTCCAACGCGGACTACCGCCGGACGATGCTGGACCTGGTGGGCGCGGAGCACCTGCCCGGTCCGATCGCCAGGTTCACCCGCGAGGCGCGGATGGGCCTGCCGTTCGCCACCGTGTACGTCGCGCTGAAGGACGACTTGGCGGACCGGCACGAGGCGAACGTCTGGTGGTACGGCAGCGACGACATCGAGCGGTACTACGGACGCCTCCTCGCCGGTGAGCAACCGGAGCAGGTGGAGTTCCTCTTCGTCTCCATGGGGTCGCGAAAGGACGGTCACCTCGCGCCGTCGGGCGAGTCCTGCATCGAGCTGATGACCTTGTGCCCGTTGGACCCGACCGTGTGGGGTGTCGAGGAGGGCCCGACCGACGCGGGCACCGACTACCGCAGGTCACCGCGGTACCTGGCGGAGAAGCAGCGGTTCACCGACGCGGTGGTGGACGCGGGCGAGCGGGTCCTCGGGCCGCTGCGCGACCGCGCGACGCACATCGAGCTGGGCACGCCGCTGACCCAGGAGCGGTACACGCTGTCCACCGGTGGCACGCCGTTCGGCGTCGCGACCTGGGGCCGCGCCGGCGCCCGCCCGGACACCGCCACCAGCGTCCGCGGCCTGTGGGTCGTGGGGCAGAGCACGAGGTACGGCAGCGGGATCACCGGCGTGATGTGCAGCGGCGTCGCCGCGGCGGGCCAGGTCCTCGACCGACCGCTGATGCACGAGGTGTACGCCGGGGAAGTGGTGGGCGACCCGTCCCTCCTCCCCCACCGCCCCGACGGGTGGGACCCTCTGGCGTACAGCACGCTTCGGGCCCGGCGCCGGGCGACAACCCGGACACCGGCCCCCGCGGGCTGAACATCCACCCGACACCGCACAATCGGAGCCACCAGCCGTGATCGTCGCCTCTGGCATCCTGCTCGCCATCCTGCTCACCGTCGCCGGCGTCCTGCACCTCATGTGGGCGGCCGGTGTGATGTGGCCGTTCCGCGACGAGCGCGACCTGCTGCGCAAGGTCTTCTCCGACGCCGAAGCCCTCCCGCCGACGGTGGCGACGGTCGGCGTCGGCGCCGCTCTGCTCGGCTCGGCCTACCTGGCGCTGGCGGGCATCTGGCCTTCGCTGCGCCTGCCGTTCGTCGCCGACTGGCTCTACGTCCTCGGCCTCTGGGGCCTGGTCGCCGTGATGGCGCTGCGCGGCATCGCCGAGCCCATCGTCTACGTCTTCAAGCCCGCCAACCCCGACTACCAGCGCCTGGACCGGCTCGTCTACTCGCCGCTGTGCGTCCTGCTGGCGGTCCTGGCCCTGGTCGTCGTCATCTGACCCCAGGGGGTCCGTGGCGGGTGGAACACCCATCCAGCGAAGAAAAGGACACCATGCAGAGCAGGCAGCCGTCCCGCGGTCCGCGGGTGATCATCATCGGCAGTGGCATCGGCGGTCTCGGGATGGCGGTGAACCTCGGCAAGGCAGGCATCCGGGACGTCACCATCCTGGAGCAGGGCCCGGACCTCGGCGGGGTGTGGCGTGACAACACGTATCCCGGTGTGGCCTGCGACGTCCCGTCCACCCTGTACTCCTACAGCTTCGCCAAGCAGACCGGGTTCTCCACCCGGTACCCCGGCCAGAAGGACATCCAGGCCTACCTGCGGCGGGTCGCCACGGAGCACGGCGTCACGGAGAAGATCGAGTACAACTCCAGGGTCGTCCGGGCCACGTTCGACGAGGACCTCGGGCAGTGGGAGGTCCTGACGGAGGACGGCACCCGGCGGCACTGCGACGTGCTGGTGCCCGCGGTCGGCACGCTGGCCAGGCCGAGGTTGCCCGAGATCCGCGGCCGGGAGGACTTCACCGGTCCGGCGTTCCACTCCGCGCAGTGGCGGCACGACGTCGACCTGGAGGGCAAGGACGTCGGGGTCATCGGCACCGGCGCCTCGGCGTTGCAGTTCGTGCCGCACTTACAGCGCCAGGTCCGCAAGCTGACCGTCTACCAGCGCTCCGCGCCGTACGTCATGCCGGTGCACAACTACTCGTACGACAAGGGCTTCAAGCGCTTCCTCGGCACCCGGTTCATGCGCATGGCCGACCGCCTCGGCTACTGGACGTTCCTGGAGTTCGGCCAGCAGGTCCTCGCCCGCTCGCCGAAGCTCAGCAACGTCATGGCCTCGATGGCGCTCAAGCAGCTGGAGAAGCAGGTCCCCGATCCCGAGCTGCGCGCCAAGCTGACGCCGGACCACCAGGTCGGCTGCAAGCGGGTGCTGTTCAGCAGCCTGTACTACCCGGCGCTGACCAAGCCGAACGTCGACGTGGTGGTCGACGGGATCGAGGAGATCACCGCCGACGGCGTGACGACGGCGGACGGGCAGGCCCGGTCGCACGACGTGCTCGTCTACGGCACGGGCTTCCGCACCGATGACATCCTCGGCCACATCGAGATCACCGGCCGGGACGGGCACCTGCTCGCCGACGCGTGGAAGGAGGGGGCGGAGGCGTACCTGGGCATCAGCGTCAAGCACTTCCCGAACATGTTCCTCGTCTACGGCCCCAACACCGACCTCGGCAGCGGCTCGATCCCCTACATGCTCGAAAGCCAGATGCGGTACATCAAGGGCGCCGTGACCCACCTGGCCGGACTGCCCGCCGGCACCTCGTTGACGGTGCGCGACACCGTGCACGACGAGTACGTCGACTGGATCGAGCGGAACTTCCGCAACACGCCGTGGACCTCCGGGTGCAGCAACTGGTACACGAACGCCGCCGGCCGCGTGGTGACGAACTGGCCGCAGCGGGCGTGGCGCTACCGCCGGCGCACCAGGACCTTCGACCCGACCGTGTACCAGGTCGGCACCGCGGAACGGGCGACCGCGCCCGCCGGTCGCTGAGCCGGTCACCGGTTTTCGGATCTCAGGGCCACCGAACGAGAGAGCGGGAGTGAAGATGACGGACGCGGTGGTAGTGGGGGCAGGTGTCATCGGCCTCACCACGGCGGTGTGCCTCGCCGAGGCGGGCCTCGATGTCGCGATCTGGGCCGAGCGCGGCCCGTTGCAGTCGACGTCGGCCGCCGCCAGCGGGCTCTGGGTGCCCGGCTACACCTCCGACCGCGAGCTGCGCTGGAGCCTGGTCGGCCTGACCGAGTTCACCGCGCTGCTCGACGACGACCACACCGGGGTCCGGCTGGGCCGGGGCCTGGGCGTGACCGACCTGTTCGACAGCCCGCAGGAGTTCCACGAGCACCTGCCGGAGCTGGAACTCGTGGACCAGGCCGAGCTGGGCGACAGGTTCCCGCTCGGCTGGTGGTCGACGGTTCCGCTGATCGACATGCCGCGCTACCTCGCCTACCTGTCGCGCCGGTTCCACGAGGCGGGCGGCACGCTGGTCCAGCGGCACGTGGACGACCTGTCCACTTGCCTCGAAACGGCGCCGGTCGTGGTGAACTGCACGGGCGTCGGGGCGAAGCACCTGGCGGACGACGACGAGGTGTTCCCGGTCCGCGGGCAGCACGTGGTGGTCCGCAACCCCGGTATCGACCACTGGTACATGGAGGGCGTGGAGAGTCCTTTCTGGACCGGGTTCTTCCCGCACGGCAACAAGGTGCTGCTCGCCGGCGTGTCCCAGCACCACAACTGGAACCTGCTGCCCGACCCCGCCGACTCGGAGAGCATCCTCGAGCGCTGCGCGGCGGCGGAGCCCCGGCTGCGCGACGCCGAGGTCCTGGGGCACCGGGTCGGCCTGCGCGCGGCGAGGAACAAGGCGCGGCTCGACGTCGAGCACCGCCCCGGCGGCCGGATCGTGCACTGCTACGGGCACAGCGGTTTCGGCGTCAGCCAGTCCTGGGGGTCGGCGAGGGAGATCGAATCCCTCTGCACGGGCGTGGAGGAGGCTCCGCGGGAGGCCGTGTCCCCCTGACCTGGTTACCGTCAGCACGACGACGGTGTGCCGGCGGGGCGAGGGGGTAGTGATGGCGGTGAGCCAATTGCACTACACGTCGTGCGAGGACGGCCTGGGCGGCATCCAGGGGTTCCAAGTCAGCGCGATGACGCCGGGCGCCCCTCGCCCCCTCGCCGAGCTCGCGGTCCGGTCGAGCGTCTACGAAGTGGGTCCGGCCTTCGTGGGGCGCTCGGCCGACCGCGACCTCGGTGGGTTCCCCGTCGCGTTCGGCCACGTGGCGTCCGGCCGGGCCGCGGTGGTGTTCCAGAGCCGGTACGCGGGCGTGGACTTCGCCGGCAGGCCGGGCAACTACTTCACCCACGCCCTGCTGTTCGACGACGCGGAGCGCGACCTCGGCGACGTGCTGCCGATCGACCTGTGGGGCAGCCCGACGTGGGCGCACGGCCGGGTCGACGCCACCGCGCTGCCCGCGTTGCAGTCGCTCGCACCCGGCGACGAGACGAACCTGCCGAGCACCCGCCGGTTCCTGGGCCGCCGGGGTGCGACGGCCGCGCTGGAACGGGTGCTCGGCGCGACGCAGCGGGCGCTCGTGTCGGGCCGGGGCCGGCTGGTCCTGGTGGTGCCGGACGACCGGTCGGCCGCGCTGTGGATCGCCGCGACGTGCCGGTCGTTGCCGCACCCGCTGGGGCTGCGCGTCTCGTTCACCACGTACACCGCGCGGCCCGGCGAGTCGGGCCTGCTCCTCAGCTGCACGACCCCGGACGTGCGGCTGCCCGCCCGGGGCGACTTCACCGTGATCGACCTGACCACGGACCGGCCGCGGGACGCCGGCGGCACGCGGTACGCGTCGGCGGTCGCCCAGCTGTGGGACCGGGACGCCGTGCCCGCCGCGCTCGACCTCGCGGCACGCGCCGACCCGCGCCTCACGCCGGCGGAGCTGGACACGTTCGCGGTGCTGCTGGAGGTGGTGTTCGACCTGCCCGTCGCCGCACCGCCGGACGAGGAGCTGCTCCTCGCCGCCGTGCGGCTGGCCGTGGACCGGATGCGCCGGTGCCTGCCCGAGCACGCGTGGGCGCGGATCGCGGAGCAGGTGCGGGACAGCGGTGGCCCGGTGCGCGCGGTCGCGTGGTCCGAAGTCCTGCGCACGGCGCGGCACCAGGGCGAGCCCGTGCCGGCGAAGCTCTACGGCGCGTACGTCATGGCGGCGCTGGCCGACCCGGAACGCCTGTGGCTGCCGCACATGCCGCCGGCGGACCTCGACGACATCGCGGAGGACGCCGTGCTGCCCGCGCTGACCGGTGCCACTCCCGCGGTGCTGGAGCGGCTGGCCGAGCAGCGTCCCCTGGTGGACGCGCTGGTCCGGGTGCTGGACCGCCGGCTGGTCGACCAGCGTGAGGTCGCCCGGCTGGCGATCGCGCTGCCGCCGGACGTCGCGCGGGTGCTGACGGGCCGGGGCGGCGAGCGGGTCCGGTTGCTCACCGACCTGGTGTCGGCCCGGCACGGCGCGCTGGACAAGGTGCGGGTGATGGCCGACCCGTCGCGCCGCCTCACCGTGGACTGGCGGCAGTTCGGCTCGGTGCTCTGGCCGGAGGAGCCGTCCGCCGAGGACTCGGTCCGGCTGCTCCGGCACGTCCCGGAGCAGGTGCTGGTGGACAGCAGGCTGAGCTCGCGGATCGTGGCGCGGGCGCTCGACCTCGCGGGCCGGGACGACTTCGGCGGTGCGGGGGCCGAGGTGGTGGAAGCGCTGCTGCGGTCACCCCTCGCGGCGTACCTGCGGAAGAGCGACCGGGACGGGCTGAAAGCGGCCGAGAGCATCGCGCACCTGGTCGGGTCGACGCCCGGCCGCGGCAGCGAGCAGGTCGTGCCGGCGGCCATCGCGACCGCGCTCGCCCTGCGGAACGAGGTGGGCGACCGGCTGCTGGCCGCCGTCGCGTCGTTCGTCCTGCGCGCGGCCCCCGAACTGCACCGCGACCTGCTCGACCGCGCACTGGGCGAGCACGGCCGGGAATTCCTGCCCGCCTATCAGCGGGCGGCACGAAACCACCTCTCCGCCGCACCGGCCCACCACGTCGCCGCGGTCGTCGTGCTGTGGTGGGGATTGGACGATCCACCGGCCAGGGAGGCACTGGTCGAGGTAACGCTCGCCGCCGCTCTCCGCAAGCGCCGGAGCAGACATCTGGACCGGGTCGGCTCGTCACTCCAGCCGATGGCGAACACGCTCGGCGTCGCCGCGCCGAAACCGGACTGGACGACGTGGTGGCGGGGTTGGCGGATGCGGCACGAGCACCGCGGGCTGTTTTCCCTGTTCGGACGGGCAAAGGGGTGATACGGGCCGGACGGCGCGGGCTGACGCGCAGAATGAATCATTCTTCCGCGAAATTATTTCGACGTGTGGTGTTTCCGAAGCGATCACGTGCACGGAACGTTCCGGACCGGGTCAGGGTGGTACGACCACGTCCGGACCCCACCCTGCGAGAACGTGCGGGTACCCGCCGAACAGCGTAGCGCCGCGAACATCGGTCGACCGCTCCCATAGTTCGCCAAACACTCTCCGTTACGTGTGATCCACATCACGATTGACCTAAAAAATTCTCATATGTAACGTGGTGGAAACATCGACGGTTAGGGGTCGTCGACCATGGGGGAAATGTGATCAGAGATCGCGTATACGACATTGTCACGGATGAGATCTACCTCCGATTACCCGGCTGGGTCGACAAAGCGGACATCTACCTCAAAATCGAAGGCCTGAATCCGGCCGGTTCGGTGAAGCTGAAGACCGCGATCGCATTGATCGAGGACGCGGAGATCAGCGGTGTGCTTTCCCCCGGCGGCCGGGTGGTCGAATCGTCGTCCGGCAACCTCGGCATCGCGTTGAGCATGGTCTGCTCCGTGAAGGGCTACCCGTTCGTCTGCATCACCGACCCCAACGCGTCCGCCCGCAGCGTCGCCACGATGCGCGCGCTGGGTGCGAGGGTCGTCGTGGTCTCCGAGCGGGACGCCAACGGCGGCTACCTCGGCACGCGCATCGCCCACCTCAAGCGGATGCTGGCCGAGGACCCGACGCTCACCTGGACCAACCAGTACGCCAACGCGGCCAACCCCAGGGCGCACTGGGAGCGCACGGCCGCGTCGATCCTCAAGGCCGTGGAACGGGTCGACTACCTGTTCGTCGGCGCGGGCACCACCGGGACGTTGATGGGCTGCGCGGCCTACTTCCGCGAGTTCTCCCCCCGGACCCGCATCATCGCCGTCGACACCCTCGGCTCGGTCACCTTCGGCCACCCGGCCGGGCCGCGCCACATCCCCGGACTGGGCACCAGTCGGACACCCGAACTCTGCACACCCGATCTCGTGGACGACGTCGTGCTCGTCGACGAGGCTGACGCGGTGCGCGCCTGTCGCGGCATCGCCGCGCGTTACGGACTGCTGGTCGGTGGTTCCACCGGCTCGGTGGTGTCCGCCGTGCGCAGCCGCGGCGCGGCCATGTCCGGCGCGAGCGTCGTGGCGCTCTCACCGGACCTGGGCGACCGCTACCTCGATACCGTCTACAACGACGACTGGGTCACCGCACGTTTCGGACCCGAGGCACTGACCGACCGTGAACTAGCGGGCACGCCGCTCGCTTTGGGGGGTTGAACGTTGTTCTCTTTCAACGTCGTGGGCGGCACCGTCGCGCGCGACATCATCGGCGCGGCACGGCGGGAGATCGTGGAGGTGGTGCGGTCGGCGTACCTCACCCACCACGCGGGGCAGTCGGTCAACCCCAACAGCTACTTCCTGCGGTTCCCGGACAAGCCGAGCGCCCGGATCATCGCGCTGCCCGCCTACCTCGGCGGCGACTACGGCGTGGCCGGGATCAAGTGGATCGGCAGCTTCCCGCAGAACATCGAGCGGAACGTGCCGAGGGCGTCCGCCGTGCTGCTGCTCAACGACTACGAGACCGGCTACCCGTTCGCCTGCCTCGAGGCGTCCCAGATCAGCGCGGCGCGCACGGCCGCGTCCGCGGTGCTCGGCGCGGAAGAGCTGCTGGGCTCGCGCAAGGCGCGCCGGATCGCCGTCGTCGGCTCGGGCGTGATCGGCCGCAACATCGTGGAGTTCTTCGCCGCCCGTGACTGGGAGGTCGAGGAGTTCTCGGTGTTCGACAAGGTCGAGCAGTACGCCGGGTTGTTCTGCGACCACATCCGCACCACCATCGGCGCCGCCGCCCAGCCCGCGGCCTCGCTGGAGGCGGCGATCAAGGGCGCCGACGTGGTGGTGCTGGCGACGACGGCCGCCGAGCCGTACATCACCGACCCCGGCGCCTTCGCCCCCGGTCAGGTCGTGCTCAACGTGTCGCTGCGGGACATCGACCCGGGCATCATCCTGTCCTCGCACAACATCCTCGACGACGTCGACCACTGCCTGACCGCCAACACCTCCCCGCACCTGGCGGAGCAGGCGTCCGGCAGCCGCGACTTCATCGACGGCACGCTGGGCGGGCTCATGCTCGGCGAGGTGTCGATCGGCGCGGACAAGCCGCGGATCTTCTCGCCGTTCGGCCTGGGCGTGCTCGACCTCGCGGTCGGCGGCTTCGTGTTCGGGCGTGCGGTCGAGCAGCAGACCGTGGTCCCCATCGACGGGTTCTTCGGCGAGACGGAACGGTGGAGTTCGTGAGCACTCCCGCTCCCGCCGCGGCGGCCGGCACGAAGAAGTACGCCGTCCTCCTCGGCTTCCTGGGCGTGCTGGGCTTCAGCATCACGCTGCCGGCCACCCGGTTGGCCGACAGCGCGTTCGACGGCTGGACGGTGGCCTTCGGCCGGTCCGTCATCGCCGCGCTCATCGGTGCGGCCATCCTGGTGGCCAAGCGGCAGCCGCTGCTGCTGCCCAAGGCCGAGCTGAGGCCGATGCTGCTGGTGGTGTTCGGCGCGGTCGTCGGCTTCCCGCTGTTCACCTCGCTGGCGCTGGAAACGGTGGACAGCGCGCACGGCGCGGTGATCACCGGGCTCATCCCGGCGGCGACGGCGGGCGCCGCGGTGCTGTTCGCCGGCGAACGCCCGCGCCGCAGCTACTGGATCGCGCTGGTGATCGGCCTGGCGGGGGTGCTGAGCCTGCCGATCGTCCGCGGCCACGGCCAGTTCCAGCTGGCCGACCTGCTGCTGCTCGCCGCGGTGGTCGTGACCGGTGTCGGCTACGCCCAGGGCGGTGCGCTGGCCAGGAAGTACGGCGGCTGGCGGGTGATCAGCTCGGCGCTGGTCCTCTCGCTGCCCGTCGTCGTGCCCATCACGGTGGTCTCGATGGTCCTGGAGCCACCGCGCGACGTCACGGCGGAATCGTTGGCGGGCCTGGCCTACCTGAGCGTGATCAGCATGCTGCTCGCGTTCTTCGCCTGGTACGAAGGGCTCGCCCGCGGTGGCGTGGCGCGGATCGGCCGCCTGCAACTGGCCCAGCCGGTCATGACGCTCGTCTGGTCGGTGCTGCTGCTCGGTGAGCACATCGACCTGGCGACCGGCATCGCCGCCGCCGTGGTCCTCGGCGCCGTGGCGGTGGGCCGCAACGCACGGGTGGACACGACGACGCCGGCGCCGTTACCGGCCAAGGTCGGCACATGACCGGGCACGCCCTGCTGGTCACGCGTCGGCTCGCCCCCGGCGTGGTCGACCGGCTCCTCCCCTCGTTCTCCGTGACGCTGCACGACGACGACGCGCCGATGCCGAGGGCGGACCTGCTGGCCGCCGTCCGCGGCCGGGCCGCCGCGCTGACCACGCTGGACGACGTCGTGGACGCGGACTTCCTCGACGCCGCCGGACCGGACCTGCGGATCGTGGCCAACCACGCCGTGGGCACGCACAACATCGACCTGGCCGCGTGTGCGGCGCGCGGTGTGGTCGTGACGAACACGCCCGGTGTGCTGACCGCCGCCACCGCGGACCTGGCGATGGCGTTGCTGCTCGCGGCGACGCGACGCCTGGGCGAGGGCGAGCGGTGGGTCCGCTCGGGCAAGCCGTGGGGCTGGGCGCCGAACTTCCTGCTCGGCGTCGAACTGTCCGGCACACCGCTGGGCATCCTCGGCCTCGGCCGGATCGGCCGTGCCGTCGCACGCCGCGCCCGCGCGTTCGACATGCCGATCAGCTACCACAACCGCACCCCGCTCACCGACGAGCCGGACGCGCGGTGGCTGCCGCTGGACGACCTGCTGGCCACCGCTCAGGTCCTGGTCGTCAGCTGCCCGCTGAACGACCGGACCCGCGGCCTCCTCGACGCGGCACGGCTCGCGCTGATGCCCGCGGGCGCCGTCCTGATCAGCATCACGGCGGGCGTGGTGGACGAGCCGGCGCTCGCCGACGCCCTCGACCGCGGCGCGCTGTTCGCCGCCGCCGTCGACAACCACGCCAACGAGCCCGAGGTGGCGCCCGAACTGCTGCGGCAGGAACGGGCCGTGCTCACACCCCACCTGGGCAGCGCGACCGTGCGCACCCGGCAGGCCATGGGGAACCTCGCCGTCGACAACATCCTGGCCGTGCTCGCGGGCGAAGCCCCGTTGAGCGCGGTCCGTCCCGCCTGACCGATTTCAGGGGCTTCGCGAAGCTCGGAAGGACAGAACCGCGTGAGTACACCGACGACCAAGGCCTCGGACGGCGCGATCAAGCAGCAGCTGCCGTCGTCACTGGGCCACGGGCGGCTCAAGCCGTTGCCCGACGAGACGAACCGCTTATACGACTACTACTGGCCGCCGGTCCCGGCGTTCGAGGGGTTCGACCCCGAGCTGTCCAAGTTCATGTCCGCCTCCGCCGACGAGCAGCGGGAGGTGCTGGCCGGGCTGCGTGACGACCCCGCCGAGCACGGCAGCTTCCTGCACCGGCACCTGGCCGAGATCTACGCCCACTCGTTCGGCTACCGCGACGGCGCGTACACCAGGCACACCGACGACGAGGCCGAGAAGGCCATGTTCAGCGCGAAGATCACGCTGGAGCGGGAGTTGTTCGACCACTGGTCGACCACCGACCCGGAGCCCGAGTTCGCCGACCAGTTCGAGGCCGCCGACTACCTGGACGAGTTGGCCGCGACCAACCCCGGTGTCGTGCACCCGCTGTTCGAGTACCTGCGCGACGAGGCGCCGCGCGAGCAGCTGGAGCGGTTCCTGCAGTGCGAGCTGATCCGCAACGAGGTCGTCGACGACGAGGTCGCGCTGCTCGTGGTCGGCTTGCAGGGCATGCAGAAGGCGGTCGCCGCGGCGAACCTGTGGGACGAGTGCGGGCGCGGCAAGCTGGAGAACTTCCACACGTACTGGCTGCGCCGGCTGCTCAGCGCGACCGACGGCTGGAACGCGCTGTACGAGTACCGCGAGAACCACCCGTGGTTCGCCAAGTTCACGTCGAACCTCAACGCGGCGCTGCTCACCCGGCCGTCGCGCAAGATGATGGCCTACGGCTGCTTCCTGGTGTTCGAGAGCTGGGTCGAGCCGCACTTCGTCCGCATCCTCGACGGCCTGACCCGGGTCGGCATCCTGGACGACGAGGTGCGCATCTACTTCACCGCGCACGTCAAGATCGACCCGCGGCACAGCCAGGAGCTGTCTGACGGCATGCGCCTGCAGCGGCCACTGCTCAGCCCAGACGAGGTTCGCGACATCGTGCAGGGCGCCCACATGGCGTCCAGCGCCGGCAAGCGGCAGTTCGACCACATGCTGGCCTACTTGAAGTCCATGAACTCCGAAGGAGACCAGGCATGACCCCGTCCGTCCGGCTCGTCACGGCCGCCCACCTGCCCGACCTCGCGCCGGACGACCAGGAGCTGCTGCACGCCCTGCGCCGCGCGGGCGTCGAGACCGACGTCGCGGTGTGGGACGACCCGGCGGTCGACTGGTCCGAGGCGGCGGTCACGGTGATCCGCTCGGTGTTCGACTACCACCTGCGCAGCGACGAGTTCCTGGCGTGGGTCGACCGGGTCGAGCCGCTGACCTCGTTGCAGAACTCCCCCGAGATCATCCGGTGGAACTCGCACAAGTCGTACCTCAAGGCGGTCTCAGAGGCGGGCTTCCCCATCATCCCGACGGAGTGGGTCGAGCGCGGCAAGTCGGTCGACCTGCCGTCCGTGCTCGCGGCGCGCGGCTGGCCCGAAGCCGTGGTCAAGCCCGCGATCTCCGCGTCGGCGCACGGCGCGCTGAAGGTGTCCGCGGACAACCACGACGAGGCGCAGGCGCACCTGGACGGGTTGGTCGACAAGGTCGACGCGCTGGTCCAGCCCTACCTGTACGACTTCGAGACCACCGGTGAGTCGTCGGTGATCTGGCTCGGCGGCGAGCAGACGCACGCCGTCCGCCGTCCGTCCGGGATGCACACGTCGCTGGAGGTCGCGCACGTCGGCGCGCCGCTCCAGCCCGCCGCCGAAGAGGTGGCCCTGGCCACCGCGGTGTACGACTGGATCACCCCGAAGCCGCTGTACGCGCGGATCGACCTGCTCAACACCAAGGACCACGGTCTGCTGGTGCTGGAGCTCGAGCTGGTGGAGCCGGCCCTGTACCTGCGCCACTCCACCGCGATCGCGGACAAGTTCGCCGCCGGCGTGCAGCGCCTGCTGTCCGCACCGGTGAGCTGATCCCGGACCGCACCACCGGTAGCCGTCGGGTGCTCCCCGGCGGCTACCGGCGTTGTCGCGTCGGTCAGCCGCTGAACTCGATCGTGCCGTCACGGCGGCCACGGCGGACCATGCGGTTGAAGCTCACCGCCGCCACCGCCAACCACGCCGCCGCGACACCCAGCTCCAGCACGAGGTTCAGCAGCACCGTCGACGCCGGCCCTTCCGCGATGAACGCCCGGATCGCGGTCAGCCCGTGCGTCATCGGCAGCACGGACGTGACGGCGCGCAGCCAGTCCGGCCAGTACGACGTCGGCACGTTCACCCCGCAGAACGTCATCAGCACCAGGTAGCTCATGTTCAGCGCCAGCCACCGCGCCGACGGGAACCCGAGCACGAACGACGCGACGCACGTCCCGTAGCAGTAGCACGACAAGCCGACGACCAGGACCATCAGCGGCACGAGCGCGGCGCCCGGCCACGGCAGGCGCACGTCGAACAGCGGCGGCAGCACCAGGAACGCGGTGGTGGACACCGCCACGCCCGACCCGAGGTTCACCAGCCCCCGACCCAGGTACACGGTCAGGTGCGTGGAGGGCGCGGCGACCATCAGCGCCAGCGTGCCGGACTGCCGTTCACCCACGGCCAGCAGGATGACCACGGTCGCGTCGATGGCCATGATGGCGACCAGGTTGCCGACGAGCAGGTAGTCGACCTGCTCCTGCGACCCGAGCATCCGGCCGATCAGCGCGTAGAAGCACGCCTGGACCAGCAGCCGGGACAGCCACATGAACGTCCACGACTTCCACGTCTGGAACGCCGAGTACATGGTCCACGACGCGATGAGGCCGTGCTTGAGCACCCGCAGCTGGTCACGCATACGTCACCGTTCCCACTTCGCGCGCCCGGCGCAGCGCCAGCGCCACCAGGACCCGACCGCCGACCAGCGCGGCGACACCGAGGCCGACGATCGCCAGCAGCCGCCAGCCGGTGCCCGAGACGGGTCCGGCGGCCATGGAGTCCCGCATCAGGTCGGCCGACGACGACAGGAAGATCACGTGGGACAGCGGTTGCAGGAACTCCGGCAGGTACTGCACCGGCACCATCACGCCGGACAGCAGGTAGATCGGGAAGCTGAGGAAGTTCAGGTAGTGGTGGGCCTGCTTGGACAGCAGCATGGACGCCGCGAGCAGCAGGCTGGTGCCGGTCATCGCGAACACCGACGCCGCCATGGCCGCCCAGAACACCCACGGGTGGTGCACCGGCGGTGTCACGCCGAACAGGAGCTTCCCGAGCAACCACGTCTCGCCGAGCGGGACGACGCCCAGCACCATCACCGCCGAGATCCGGCCCAGGTAGACGGGGTGCACCGCGCCGGGTGCGGCCATGCCCAGCTGGAGCGTCGCGTTCCAGCGCTCGCCGACGAGCACTTCCGCCGCCAGCCCCGTGGAAAAGCCCCACAAGCCGATCAGGGTGGGCGCGAGGAACGCGTTGGCGACCAGGTCGGGACGGGCCGCGTGCATCACGATCGACAGCAGCATGACGACGGTGAACGGGATCGTGCACAGCGTCAGCAGGTCGTCGGGCTGCCGGCCCATCAGCCAGAACTGGGTGCGCGCCCCGGACAGGAACAGGCGCACGGCTCAGATCTCCATGCCGCGGCGGCCGATGAGGTCGAGGTAGACGTCCTCCAGCCGGGGCGGCACGGCGTGCACCGACCGGACCCCGTTGTCCAGCAGGAAGTCCAGCACCGCGCGCGCCGACCTGTCGTCGGTGGTCTTGACCCGCAGCAGGCCGTTCCGGGTCTCCGTGTCCACCACGCCGGGGATGCCGGTGACGTCGAGCGCGGTCTCGGCCTCGACCCAGCGGTGCAGGCCGGACATCTCGGCCAGGCCGCGCGGCGACTCGGTGGCGAGCACCCGGCCCTTGTCGATCAGGGTGACGCGGTCGCAGACCTCTTCGGCCTCGTCCATGTCGTGGGTGGTGATGAGGATCGTGCGGCCCTCGTCGCGCAGTTCGGCGATGAGCTTGCGGAAGTCCCGCGCCGCCACCGGGTCCATGCCGGTCGTCGGCTCGTCGAACAGGATCAGCTTCGGGTCGCCGATCAGGCCGCGCGCCAGGTGCACGCGCTGCTTCATGCCGCGCGAGTACGTCTCCACGAGGTCGTCGGCCTTGTCGGCGAGGCCGAGGCGGCCCAGCAGCTCACCGGCGCGCACTTCGGCCCGAGCGTCCGGGAGCTTGTACAGCGCGGCCCAGTAGCGCAGGGTCTGCCGCGCGGTGAGCTTGCCGTAGAGGCCGCGCTCGCCGCCGAACACGATGCCGATGTGCGGCCTGACCTTGTCCGTTTCGGCGACGACGTCGTGGCCGAGGACTTCGGCGGTGCCGGACGTCGGCAGCAGGATGGTGGACAGGATCTTGCACAACGTGGTCTTGCCCGCGCCGTTCGGCCCGAGCAGGCCGTGCACCTCGTTCGTCGGCACGTCCAGCGTCAGCCCGTCGAGCGCGGTCACCTCCTCGCCCTTCGGCCGCCACCCCTTGCCCTTGCGGTACGTCCTGGTCAGGTTCCGGACATGGACGCTCACGGTCACCCCCCGGTGGTTCACCGCGACGCTACCGAGCTTTCGCAGCCCTCAGGAACCGCATTAGCGCGGAGACCGTGGTCGATCCGGCGGACGTCCTGGTGGGAAGGGCGCCAGAGGAGTGGCGCGGGGGGAGGTCAAGTGGCGGCTCACCCACCGGACCGCCGACCGGGTGCTGGTCGTGCCGACCGACGGCGAACCCGACCCGGAATCACGAGGGGA
Organism: Saccharothrix sp. NRRL B-16314; assembly: GCF_000716595.1. Lineage (GTDB taxonomy): Bacteria > Actinomycetota > Actinomycetes > Mycobacteriales > Pseudonocardiaceae > Actinosynnema. The sequence continues at coordinate 73,467 of NZ_JNXC01000010.1, read as the reverse complement.
CGGCGCCGCCGGCCGCCGGCGGACCGCAGGTGATCGCGGCGGCCTTCACCGGCGACGGCGACGCCGTGGTGACCACCGAGCCCTTGTCACCGCCGAGCCGGGCCACCGGATGACCCGCCGGCACACCGCGCCGGACGAGTGGACCGCATCGCCCGCGCGTCGGCCGGCCGCGACCTCACCGCAGGCGCGATGTTTGTCGACGCGGTGTCTGCCGGCGCGGTGTCTGCTAGCGGGAGGCCTGCTCCAGTGCCACCAGCGCCGCGGCGAACTTGAACTGCTTGTTGGTGCCGAGGTCCCGCACCGTCTTGATGTTGAACGCGGCGGCCAGCTTCTCCGCGTCGCCCGCGCTGACACCGGCCAACGCCGCGACCGGGGCGTCGAGGATCTTCGCCAGCTCCAGTTCCTCGTACGCCTTGTCCAGCTGCTTGTCCAAATTCACCGAAATAGCCACGGAAGGTTCCCTCCGAAGTGCCGCATGCGAGGACCCGCGAACCGTAACCGCACGCCCTCGCATCGGTCACGGCCCAGCTCCGCGATGCCACCCGATCGGGTGAGGTCCGCGCGGCGGGGGGAGATCGTCGGCGCTGACGCCGACCCCGCCGCCGGTCCGTCCCGGGTGGACGGTCGCCCGAGTGGGCGGTCGCCTCAGTAGACGGTCGCCTGCCGGGACGTGTTCCGGATGCTGTTCTGGCTGCTGGTGAAGACGTGGTCGCCCCACCACGTCAGGCTCGACCGGTTGAAGCCGTTCGCCATGTCGAGGTAGCCGACGTCGCTGCTGTTCCCGCTCCACGACCACGCGAGGTAGCCCAGCCGGCGGGACTGGGCGGCGGCCATGATGGCGCCCTCGTCCACCGCGCCGTCGGAGTGCCAGTGGCCGAACTCTCCGACGACGATGGGCAGCCGGGCGTTCACGAACGAGTCGAGGTACGAGTAGACCTCCGCCGACGTGTCGTACACGCCGTACATGTGGACGTCGAAGACGGTGTTGCGCTGCGGGTCGGAGTCGAACACCGAGGACGCGTTGTTCCGCATGGTGTTCGACCAGTCCTGGCCCCAGTTCGGCGCGGTGGCCATGAGCGTGTGGGTGAAGCCGTTGGACCGCAGGCGGGAGATGGCGTTGCGGGTGTCGCCGGCCCAGTTGCCGGCGGTGTTGTTGCCGTGCGGCTCGTTGCCGATGTTGATGATGACGTACTTCTCCTGGCCGACGAGCGCGCTCTTCACCCCGATCCAGTAGTCGACGGCCGTGTTCAGGTCGATCGCGCCGGCCTGCTCGCCGTACCCGGTGGTGTCGTGCGCTTCCAGCACGCAGACCAGCTTGTCGGCCTTGCACCGGGAGACGATCGCGGCCACCGCCGAGGTGCTGGTCCAGGTCCACCGGTGACCGGTGCTCAGCACCACCCGCACGGTGTTGGCGCCCAGCGCCTTGACGTCCTGGAGCGCCTGCGGCGTCCGGTCCGGGAACCAGGTGTGCGCGTGGTTGACGCCGCGCATCACGAACTCGCTGCCGTTGGCGTCGTAGAGCCGGCCGCCGCTGACGTAGAAGCCGTTCGCGGCGGACGCCGCTGGGGTGCTGACCAGCGGGACGACCGCTGCGAGCAGGACCACCGCGGCGGCCAGTGCCCATCGTCGGATCATGTCTACCTCACCATGTCGCCGTTGACATCGTTGACATACGCCGCGCCGGTGACGTGGCCACCGCGCCCCGCACAGTGCGGACTTAACCGGTTAACCAGAGGGTCGTCAAGCCCCGGTGTCGGGTGAACACCTGACACCGCCGGCCCGGCCCCGCCGGCAGACTCCCGGTGGACGACCTAAGGGGAGGCGGCCTGGTTGAGTTCGGCCAGCGTGATGACACCGTCGTCGAGCGCCCGCGTGACGAGTTCGCTCTTGGTGCGGGCGGCCCGGCCGACGTTCGCGTACTTCACCCGGACCCGGGCGATGTACGTGTCGACGGTCTTGACGGTGATGTGGAGCTTCGCCGCGACCAGTTCCTTGGACGACGACGCGAACCACGCCCGCAGCACCTCGGTCTCGCGCGGGGACAGGCGGGGGCGGTCCGGTGTGTCGTCGGCGGCGAGCGCGCCGGACAGGGAAGGCGCGGTGTACGGCTGTCCGTGCGCGACGGCGCGGATGGCGGGCACCAGGTGATCGGGGCCTTCGCGCTTGGTCAGGTAGGCGAGCGCGCCGAGGTCGATGCACTTGATCGCGGTGGCGTTGTCGGCGTGCTGCGAGTACACGACCACTCGGCGCCCGGCCTCCACCAGCCGGCGGAGTTCGCCGAAGTCGGGTTTGCCCGGCACCAGTTCCAGGTCGAAGATCACCACGTCGGCGTCGGCGCCGGGCGGTGTCCAGACGCCGGCGAGCCGGTCGCCCGCGTCGATGAGGCCGATCGGCGGCTCGGCTTGCTCGCACCAGTACCGCACGCCGGCCGAGATCGCCGCGTGATCGTCGACGATCACCGCCGTGATCAGCTCGCCGTGGGCTTCCATCGGGCCTCCATCCAGACCGTGCCGCCACTGCTGAAGGTCTCGACCCGCACGCCGGTCTCGCCCCGGTCCCCTGCGACGCCGTCCACCGCAACGTCATCCACCGCAACGTCATCCACCGCAACGCCGTCCCCTGCCACGCCGTCCCCTGGCACGCAGTCCGCCACCACGTTGACCGCCACCACGTCGCCGTCACCGACCACGGTGACCCGCGCCCACGAGTCGGCCGTCGCGAGGGCGGTCAACGCGGCGTCGGTGAGAGCGCGCCGCACCGCCACCGGCGGCACCGGCCACCGGCCCCGCGCGTCCAGCTCGACCTCCACGCCCTTGCGGTCGGCGATGTCGGCGCAGTGCCGCAACTCGTGCATCAGCGGGTCCTCGACCGTGTCCGACTCGGCGAGCAGCCGGCGCATCCGGGCCGCTTCGATGGCGCTGCGGCGCTGCACCGCCGGGTCGGACGGCGCGAGCGAGCGGTCGGCGAGCCCTTCGAGCAGCGGCACGGTCGTGCCGGCGAGGTCGGCGAACCGCTGCGCGCGCCGGCGGTGGGCCGCCTCCGCGACGGCTTCCGCCGTGCGGACGCGCTCCAGCTCCCGCGTGGCCGTGGCAGCCGCCGTACCGATCCGGTGCAGCACGGCCGCCACCACGGCCACGCACAGCGGGAAGCCGAGCACCGACACCGAACCCGTGGCGAACCGCGCCAGCGAATTGCGGCTCACGTCGTTCAGCAGCACCACGTTCGCCAGCGCGAGCAGCTCGTGCGCCACGAGGAACGCCACCACGGTCCGCAGTGGACGGTCGAGCAGGACGGCCAGGCCGACCCAGTTGGCCGCCCCGAAGATCCAGTCCACCTCGGTGGAGGTCCTACCGCCCGGCAGGGTCAGGTACGACAGCGCGCAGGCGGCGAGCACCACTGCGACGACCACCCGGTGCGACACCGGCCACGGCCGCCGCAGGACGACCTGCGCCGCCACCACCGCGAGCGCCGCGGCCAGCATGGCGAAGGCGACGAGCTGGACCACCGGCAGGTCGTGGTCGTCCAGGTGCCGCACCAGGTTCAGCAGGCCGAGCCCGAACAGGATCGCACCGGCGACGACGACCATCGCGATCCGCAGCCCGCGTTGTAGCTGTGCCGTGGTCTGCCGGCCGAGGTCGTCGTCAGCCACCATCGGCCCGCCACTCCAGCCGCACGACCGTGCCCACCCCTTCGGCGGAGGTGATCGTGGCCAGGCCGCCGACCCGGTTCATCCGGCCGGTCACGGACTCGCGCAGACCGCGCCGGGCCACCGAGCCGCCGGTCGTCCGGAATCCCCTGCCCTGGTCGACGATCTCGACGCGCAGCCCGAGCGGGTCGCCGTGCAACCGGACCTCCGCCCGGTCCGTGCCCGCGTGCCGGCGCACGTTGTTCAACGCCTCCTGCGCCGCGCCGGCGATCGCGCTGGCCACGTCGAACGGCAGCGGCAGCCGCCGCGGGACGTCGAGGTCGACCACCAGGTGGCCGGCGTCGAGGTCCGCGCGCAACAGGTCGACCAGGTCGGCGCGCTCGGGGGCCGACCCGCCTTCGGAGCGCAGCCGGTCCAGGTCGCGCCGGGCCTGGGGCGCCAGCCACCCCGCGCCGGGCGGCACCTGTCCGGTGCCGACCATCAGCAGGGTGGTGGCCGCGGTGTCGTGCAGCGAGTTCGCGAGTTCGCGTTCTTCGGCCCGCACGGCCGCCGCCACCGCCGCCTCCCGACGTGCTTCCTCGGCCTTGGCGGCGATGCGGTCGGCGCGCTCGGCCGCGCGGGCGACGAGCACCCAGGTCGCCCTGGACATCGCGGCGACCGCGAGCACCCACACCTGCGACGCGCTCGGGCGCATCCCGGACGCGGCGGTGATCGCGAGCATCCCCCCGCCTGCCGCCAGCGCGGCCACCGCGCCGGTCAGCGGCGTCGTGTGCCACTGCCACGTCATGCAGGCGAAGGCGACCAGGAGCCGGAGCCACCCGGTGTTGGCCGTCACCAGCGCGTCGGCCCAGAGGAGGCTCAGGCACACGCCCAGCAGCACGGCGACGTCGAGCACGACCGGGACGACGAACGGGCCGTCGTGCCGGCTCACCCACCACGCGTACGCGCAGGTCCAGACCGCCGCGACGGCGAGCGTGAGCGCCACGGCCGGTGATTCGCCGAACGAGGTCCGGAGCAGCGCGATCGCGACGATGAGCGGCAGGGTCGCGACCCGCACGACGGCGCCGTACCGGCGACCGAACCGCCCCAGCAGCCGCGCGGCCTCCCCCTGCACCCGTCACCCCACCCGCCGTCAAACCGGTCAAAAGTCCTGGCGGTGACGTTACCGGTCAAGTCGATCACCCGGACGGCTTATCGGCAGATGCCGCCAGGGCCTGCACGAGAGCGGCGACGACCCCCTTCCAGTGCCGGCGCTGCTGCTCGCGCTCGGCGGCGTCGGCCAGGCGCTCCTGGTGGACCACCAGCCTCGCCCGCCCCGTCCCCGCGGAGCTGACCGTCAGCTGCAACGTCGTGTCGTGCGCCCAGTCGCGCGGCTGCCACGTGAGCCGGACGCGGTCCAGCTCGCGGAAGCCGCGGGTCTCGCCGCGCACGCCCGCCGCGGTCTCGTAGCCCTCACCGGGCTCGGACGACACGGTGACGCCCTCCCCCAGCCAGATCGCGACGCCCTCCGGCGACGTGATGAAGTCCCACACCTCCGCGACCGGGTGGTCCACGGTCTTCGACACCCCGATCTGCCACCCGGCGTCCCGGGTGTGCCCGACCTCGTTCCGCGTCTTCTGCGCCATGCGATCCAGTGTCGGCGCATACCCGGACGGATGCTGTCAGGGTAGGGAACGGACGATGGGCGGGTGAACACCACCAGCCGCCGCCTGGAGACGCTGGCGCTGCTCCAAGCGCACCCCGGCATCTCCGCCACCCGGCTCGCGGCCAGGCTCGGCGTCACCGAGCGCACGGCGCGCCGTGACGTCGCCCGGCTCCGCGAGATCGGCTACCGGATCGACGCCGAAGCCGGTCGGGAGGGCGGCTACCGACTGGCGTCCGGCCGTGCGATGCCCCCGCTCCTGCTCGACGCGGACGAGGTGGCCGCCGTCGCCATCGGGCTGCGCACGGCGGTCGCCGTGGACGGCCTCGAAGCCGCCGCGATCACGGCCCTGGCCAAGCTGACGCAGGTCGTGCCGTCGCGCTGGCGCACCCGGCTCACCGCGCTGGCCGAGGTGCAGTCGCCGCCGTCCCGGCGCGGCGCGGACCGCGACGTGCTCATCCCCGTCGCGATCGCCTGCCGCGCGGGCGAAGCCGTCCGCCTCCGGCACCGCCGGCACGACGTGGCGGAGGCGAGGCCGGTCGACGTGCAGCCGCACCGCCTGGTCACCCTGCGGGGCCGTTGGTACGTCGTCGCCTGCCCGCGCGGCGCGGCGGCCTGGGTCGTCTACGCCCTCGACCGCGTCGACCACGTCCAACCGCTCGGGACGCACTTCACGGTGCCCGGACCGCCGGCCGACGCCGCCGCGTTCGTCACGGACGCGCTGGCACACGGGCCGTCGCGGCACCGCGTGCGCGTGCGGGTGCACACGTCGGCGGACCTCGTCCGTGAACGGGTGGACCCGAGTGTCGCCACCGTGGTCGACAGCGACGACGACGAGTGCGAGCTCCACTTCGGCGCCGACGACCTCGACTGGGCCGCCCGGTGGCTCGTCTACCTCGACTTCGACCTCGACGTCGTGGAACCGGCCGCGCTCGCCGACCGGCTGCGCGCCCTCGGCGGCTGGCTGCGCGACCGGTACTGAGGGCTCAGCTGGTCGTGGTTCGGATGAGGGTCCTGCGGAGCGCTGCCCGACGAGGCCGGGGTGTTCCCTCTCAGCCCCACGGGGTGGTCGCCTGGAGCACCGCCTCGGTCAGCGCTCCGGTCCGCAGGCGGGTCACCTCCTGGTACTCCGGATCGGCGACCATGCGGCTGAACGCGGCGCGGTCGGGGTAGCGCACGACCACCACGGCGTCCCAGCTCTGCCCGTCTTCGGCGACCAGGGCGGTGGAGCCGGTTCCGGCGTAAAGGACTTCACCGCCGTAGCGGGGCAGGAACGTCTCGTGCAGCCGACGCGCGTACTCCTGGTACGACTCGAACCCGCCGTCGGCGAACCGCAGCAGGTTGAGCATGACCACCGGCCCACCCGGGTCCTCGGCGAGCAGTCGCTTCAAGTCGGCACCTCGCGGGTCAACGGCCATGCCGCCAGCATGCTGCCCCTCGCTCCCACCCGCATCGGTAGATCCACCGTCCCCCGATCCGGCCCGGGAGCGGGCCGTCGACGTGGAGGCGCGCACTGGGAGCGCTCCCACGGTAGGGTGCCCGCCATGGCGAGCGTTCTGGTCACGGGGTCGGCGGACGGTATCGGTCGGGAGACGGCGGCGACGCTGGTCGGGCTCGGGCACCGGGTGGTGCTGCACGCGCGTGACGCGGCACGGGCCGGGCAGGCGCTGGCCGCGGTGCCCGGCGCGGCCGGTGTCGTGATCGGCGACCTCGCGTCCCTCGACCAGACCAGGGAGCTGGCGGCGGCGGTCGAGCCGTGCGACGTGGTCGTCCACAACGCCGGGCTGGGCGGCGGCCTGCCGGAGCGCACCGTCACCGACGACGGCCTCGAGCTGCTGTTCCAGGTCAACGTGCTCGCCCCGTACCTGCTCACCGCCCTGATGCCCCGCCCCCGGCGGCTGGTCTACCTCACCTCGGGCCTGGAGTCGCAGGGCGTCGCGGACCTGGACGACCTCCAGCACGAGCGCGGCCCGTGGAACGGGATGCAGGCGTACTCGGACTCCAAGCTGCTGGACGTCGTCCTCGCGTTCGCGGTCGCCCGCCGGTGGCCGGACGTGATCAGCAACGCGGTCGACCCCGGCTGGATCAAGACCAAGCTGGGCGGCCCGAACGCCACCGACGAGCTGCCGAAGGGCGCGGACACCCAGGTGTGGCTCGCGACCTCCGACGACCCCGCCGCCACCGTCACGGGCCGCTACTTCAAGTGGCGTGAAGACCTGCGCGCCAACCCCGCCGCGTACGACGTCGAGGTGCAGGACCGCCTGCTCGACGCCTGCGCGGAGATCACCGGCGTCAAGCTGACGTGATCAGCCCGGGGACGCGGGTCAGCCCAGCGTCTCCTCGCTCACCTGCCACAGCCGGGCCGCGGCCTCCGGGTCGAGCGCGTAGGCCGCGACACCGTTGACCATGTTGCCGTCGTTCGGCAGGGCCTCGGCGCAGTCCTCGAAGTACCGCCCGCCGACGCCCTCCAGCAGCGGTGACGTCGCCACCAGCACCGACGTGGCCGCGCCCTGCTCCGGCGTCTTCACCCGGAAGCCCTGCTCGACCGCCTGGTCGATCATCGACTCCATCTGCCGCGGGTCGACGTGCCGCTGGAGGTTGGTCCGGATGCCGCCCGGCATCAGGGCGTTCACGGTGATGCCGTCGGCCGCCCAGCGCTTGGTCGCCTCCACCGCCAGCAGCACGTTCGCCGTCTTGGACTGCCCGTACGCCGCCCACGGGTCGTAAGGCCGTTCGACGAAGTGGATGTCGTCGAAGACGACCGGCGACATGAGGTGCGCGCTGGAACTCACGGACACCACCCGCGCGCCCTCGACCGCGAGGAACCGGTGCAGGCCGGTGGTCAGCGCGAAGTGGCCGAGGTGGTTGGTCGCGAACTGGAGTTCCCAGCCCTCCGGCGTGCGGGTCTCCGGCGCGGCCATCACGCCCGCGTTGTTGACCAGGATGTGCAGCGGACCGTCCCAGCCGGCCACGAACGCCGCCACGGACGCCCGGTCCGCGAGGTCGAGCGGCGCCACCCGCACGGTGCCGTCGATCCCGTCGGCCACCCGCTGCCCGGCGGCGGTGTCGCGGACCGCCAGCGTGACCTCCGCGCCCGTCGACGCCAACGCCTTCGCGGTCTCCACGCCGATGCCCGACGCGCCACCGGTGACCACCGCGCGCCGGCCGGTCAGGTCGATGCCCGCCACGACCTGCGCGGCAGTCGACGCCGCGTCGAACGGCGTGGTGATGTGCTCGGTCATGATGTTCCCCAGTCTGCTGTCGTACACTGAAGCGGAGGTTCCTCCGTTACGTTCGACAGTATGCGGAGGCCCCTCCGCTTGGCATTGAGAGCTGCGTCACCCCGACCACGGAGGCATCGTGTCCCGCCCGCTGCGCGCGGACGCCCAGCGCAACCGCGACCGCTTGATCGAGACGGCCCTCGCCGCGTTCGGCCACGACGGCTCGGACGTGACGCTGGAGTCCATCGCCAAACGCGCCGGAGTCGGCATCGGCACGCTCTACCGCCACTTCCCCACCCGCGAGGCACTGGTGGAGGCGGTCTACCGGACCGAGTTGGGCAAGCTCTGCGACGCCGCGCCCGAGCTGGTGCGCACCCTGCCGCCGGACGAGGCGACCAGGGCGTGGATGGACCGCTTCGTGGCCTACATGACCACGAAACGCGACCTCGGGGACGCGCTGCGCGCGGTGATCGCCAGCGGCGGCGACCCGTACGGGGAGAGCCTGGAGCGGCTGACCCAGGCCGTGACGGTGCTGCTGGAGGCCATCGACCGCACGGACGTGGTCCCGCTGGACGTGCTGGCCACCCTCGGCGGCATCGCGATCGGCGCGGGCGAGGTCGGCCCGTCGGACGGGATGCTCGACCTCGTGATGAACGGCCTGCGCTACCGGCCCTGACCGACCGGCGCGGACCGCTTCACGGCCCGGCGCGGCGTGCCGACGAGCTGCCGGCTCAAGTCGCCCCGAAGCGTCGCCACGGCGTCCAGCACGTAGTTCTGGCGCACCCGCCACGGACCGCGGTCGCCCTGGCGGGGGAACGTGTCGATGGCCCGCTGGACGTACCCGGACGCCAGGTCCAGCAGTGGGCGGCGGTCCAGTTCGCGGTCCGGCGTGGCGACCACCGACGCGTACCCGTGCCGGTCCATGTGGTCGACCACCCGGCACACCAGCCGCGAGGTCAGGTCGGCGCGCAGCGTCCACGACGCGTTCGTGTACCCCACGCACACCGCGAGGTTCGGCAGCCCGGTGATCATCGCGCCGCGCCAGATGAACTGGTCCGACAGCTCCACCCGCCGCCCGTCCACGCTCGGCTCGACCCCGCCCAGCGCCAGCAGCCGCAGGCCGGTGGCCGTGACCACGACGTCCGCCGCCAGCTCACGCCCCGACTTCAGCCGCACGCCGTCCGGTGTGAACGTGTCGATGTGATCGGTGACGACCGACGCGCGGCCCGCGTTGAGCGCCTCGAACAGGTCGGCGTCCGGGATCGCGCACAGCCGCTGGTCCCACGGGTCGTAGGTCGGCGTGAAGTGCTCCCGCACCGCCTCCGAGTCGTTCAAGGCCTTCGCCGACAGCCCGGTGAGCATCTTGCGCGCGGCCCGCGGCCAGCGCCGGCAGAACTGGTAGAACGCCAGCCCGAACAGGATGTTCTTGGCCCGGATCAGCCGGTGCGCGGCGTTCGCGGGGAGCAGTCGGCGCACCTGGTCGGCGAGCTTGTCCCGACCCGGCACCACGCCGATCCACGTCGGCGAGCGCTGGAGCATGGTGACGTGCGCCGCGGTCTCGGCCATCGACGGCACCAGCGTCACCGCGGTCGCGCCGCTGCCGATCACCACCACCCGCTTGCCCGCGTAGTCCAGGTCCTCGGGCCAGAACTGCGGCCGGACGACCTCGCCGCGGAACGACTCGACACCGGGGAACACCGGGTCGTGGCCCTGGTCGTAGTTGTAGTACCCCGTGCACGAGTAGACGAAGTCGCAGGTCAAGGTGCTCTCGGTGACCACGCCCGCGTCGTCGCGCCGACTGACCGTCAACGTCCAGCGCGCCGTCTCGGTCGAGAAGTCGGCGCCCACCACCTTGGTGCGGTAGCGGACCAGCCGGTCGACGCCGTGCTCCTCGGCCGTCTCCCGGACGTACTTGAGGATCGACGGCCCGTCCGCGATCGACTTCGCCTCGCGCCACGGCCGGAACGGGTAGCCGAGCGTGAACATGTCCGAGTCGGACCGCACGCCCGGGTACCGGAAGAGGTCCCACGTCCCGCCGATGACGTCCCGGGCTTCGAGGATCGCTACGGACTTGCCGGGGCACTCGGTGCGCAGCCGGCAGGCCGCGCCGACGCCGGACAGCCCGGCGCCCACGATCACGACGTCGACGTGCTCGGGGGTGGTCATGCGCTCCAGTGTCCTGGAGCCACCTGATCGGTTCTTGACCCGGGACGACAAGTATTTGACCCTGTACGACATGTCGGTGGTCCGGTCCGCGGGGTTGCGGGGCTTCCGGGCGACCGTGGCCGAGCTGGGCGGCCGGGCCGAGGACTACGCGCGCGCGGCGGGTCTGCCGGTGGCCGCGCTGGACGTGGACGACCTGCTGGTGTCGGACGCGGCGCTGGCCGCCGTGCTGGAGGTCGCCGCCGCCGAGCTGCGGTGCCCGGACCTCGGGCTGCGGGTGGCCGCGCGCCAGGACTTCGGCATGCTCGGCCCGCTGGCGCTGGCCATCCAGAACTCGCCGACCGTGGCGGACGCGCTGGAGTGCACGTCCCGCTACCTGTTCGTGCACGCCCGGTCGCTGAGCCTGACGCTGGTGGACGACCCGCACGGCGCACCGGACCTCGCCGCGCTGCGGTACGGGACGCCGCCGGGCCTGCCGCTGTCGGTGCAGGCGACCGACCTAGGCCTCGGGTTCCTGCACCGGTCGATCACGTACCTCCTGGGCGGACCGTACGGGCTGCGGAGCGTGGAGCTGCCGTACCGGCCCGCCGCGCCGCCGGCCGTGTACGAGGCGTTCTTCGGCGCGACCGTCCACACCGGACAGGACGCGCCGATGCTGCGGATGCCGCGCACCCTCGTGCACCAGCCGTTGGCGGGCGGTGACGAGCGGGTGTGGCGGCTGGCGCTGGCGTTCCTGGCCGAGCAGACGGCCGGTGACGGCGCGAGCCTGACCGCGCGGGTGCGCGGTGTGCTCACCAGGTCGTTGGGCACGATCGCGCCGGAGATCGGGGCGGTGGCCCGGCTGGTCGACCTGCACCCGCGCACGGTCCAGCGCCGGTTGGCCGGCGAGGGCACCACGTTCGCGACCGTGCTGGACGAGGTGCGGCGCGAGGCGGCGAAGCGGTACCTGACCACGACGGACGTCCCGATGAGCCAGGTGGCGGGGATGCTGGGGCTGTCCGAGCAGTCCGCCCTGAGCCGCTGCTGCCGCCGGTGGTGGGGCATGACGCCGAGCGCGGTGCGGCGTGGTGCGTGACGTCGCTGTCGCAGCCGGTCAAATTACTGTCGCGTGAAGTCAAGCCGGCCCGCTCGAACGAGGCCAGACTGGTGACTTCGACGTCTTGGAGGAGGCCGCATGTCCCAGCTGTCGCGTTACCGGTTCACGGGCGGCACGGCGGTGGTGACGGGTGCGGCCGGCGGCATGGGCGAGCACGTGGCGTACGGACTGGCGCGGCGCGGCAGTGACCTCGTGCTGATCGACCGGGACGCCGACCGGCTGGCAGCGGTGGCCGCGAAGATCAGCGGGGTGCGGGTCGACGCGCTGGTGGCGGACCTGTCCGACATCGCGGGCCTGGACGACCTCGCGGCGCGCGTGCTCGCTGCGAACCCGCGCGTCACGCTGTTGGTCAACAACGCGGGCGTGGCGTTGGGCGGCGCGTTCGACCAGATCGGCGCGGACGAGTTCGACTGGGTGATGGACATCAACTTCCGGGCGCCGGTCGCGTTGACCCGCCTGCTGCTGCCGACGCTGCTGGAGTCGCCGGGCAGCCACGTGGTGAACGTGTCGAGCCTGTTCGGCCTGATCGGGCCGCCCGGCCAGACCGCGTACTCGGCCAGCAAGTTCGCCCTGCGCGGGTTCAGCGAGTCGCTGCGGCACGAGTTGGCCGACCGGGGCGTCGGCGTGACCACGGTGCACCCGGGCGGTATCCGCACCAGGATCGCGGAGTCCGCGCGGGTGGCGTCCGGGGTGAGCGCGGCCGAGGCGGCGCAGGGCAAGGAGAGCTTCGCCAAGCTCCTCACCTACCCGGCGGACAAGGCGGCCGAGCGGATTCTGGCGGGCGTGGAGAAGCGCAAGGGCCGGGTGCTGATCGCGTGGACCGCCGTCGCGCCGGACGTCCTCGCCCGCCTGTTCCCCACCTCCTACATGGCCGTGATGAACCGCCTCAGCCCGTCGACCGCCCGCAACGCCAAGCCGCCCCGACCCGACGGCGCCGCTCAGCGCAACACGACCTCCAGCGGCAGCTGAGCGGTCGGGCTCATCGAGGTGATCACCGGCGTGACCCGGTAGGCGGACGTCTCGAACGCCGCCCGCGCCACTTCGGCGGTCAGGTCCGGTGCCGACGCCGCCGCCAACGAGGCCGCCAGTTCGTCGGCGGCCTCGGCCTCCTCCTCGGACAGCTCCGGCACGTCGCGCAGCGCTCCCCACAGGTCCCACAGGACCATCTCGTGCTTGTTCAACGAGGCCAGGTCCTGCACGAGGTCGTGCCTGACCTGGGTCAGCCCGCGCAGGCTAGGTTCGGCCATGTCGGGCGACACCACGAACCGCCCGGGGTCGATCGCGCCCGACCGGCAGGCCCGCCACGCGTCCGCGCCCACCAGGAACCCGTCCCGGGGCACGTCCATCACGTCGACGCCGCAGCCCTCCGGGAACTGCGGCTCGACCAGCCGCCACCGCCCGCCGTCCCACACCTCCGCCACCACGTGGTCCAGGTACCAGCCGGGGGCCAGGTACCCGGCGAACCCGACCCGCGACCGCGCCGGGATGCCGTGGTGCCGGGCCATCGAGACGAACAGCAGGGTGAAGTCGCGGCAGCAGCCCACGATCCGCTCGGTCGGCGCGCGTTCCCGGTCGAGCGGCGCGGGGTTCAGCTCGTGCAACCGGGCGAACATGTCCGCCGCGTACCGCAGGTCGACCTCCGCCCGCCGTTCGGCCGGGAACCCGTGGTCGGTGATGTCGCCGTTGCCCCAGAAGTGGAACACCAGCCCGGACGCCGCCCGCCGCAGCTCCGCCAGGTCCGGCCCGACCCCGTCGAGCCACCCCGCGGACGGACCGGGGTCCGTGAACGGGCTGTGCGTCGTGTAGTCGATCATCTGGAACGTCCTCCTGCTCGCCGGTGCGCCTCTGAACAGGTCTAAGCCCTGCCCCAGGGGCACGGTCAAGCACGGCCGGCCGCGACTTTCCACCTCACGCGGACTGGTCTGTTCAGATCAATCGGCTAGGCCATGTATCCGATGGACAAGACCGCGCACTTGTGTAGTACGGGGCGACCACAGGGGGTGCGTTCGTCCTGCCCGGGTCACCCGGGAAATCACAGGCCTGGGGGGGTCTATGAAAAAGCACGGTTCGAACAGCTTCTTCGTCGTGGGCGAGGGAGTGCTCGAGTTCGACCGCGACGGCGTGGCGACGAAGCGCCGTCCGCGCACCGTGGAGGAGTTGCGCCGGTTCCGCTTCTCGCGGCTGGGGCCGGAGGGGACGCCGCTGGACGAGGAGACCCGGATCGCGCTCGCCACCGCCATGACGGCGGACGTGCCACAGCCGGACTCCGCGAACCCGCCGGTCCCGGCGGGCTTCACGTACCTCGGTCAGTTCGTCGACCACGACCTGACCATGGACCGCACGGAGTCGCAGCTGGGCGACGACGTGAACCTCGGTGACCTGGTGCAGGGCCGCTCACCGGCCCTCGACCTCGACTCCGTGTACGGCCGCGGTCCCGAGGACCGCGACCACCGGGTGTTCTACGCCCGCGACGGGGTGAAGCTCAAGGTCGGCACGACCTCACCGGTGGCGTTCCCGGACGAGCGGGTCAACGTCGCGCTGGAGGGGTTCGACCTGCCGCGGTTCGGCGGTGCGGGCGTGACCGGGGCGGACCGGCGCAAGCCGCTCATCCCCGACACCCGCAACGACGAGAACCTGGCGGTCGCGCAGACGCACCTGGCGTTCATCCGCTTCCACAACCGGGTCGTGGACGAACTGGCGCTGCGCGGGCTCACCGGGCGGCGGCTGTTCGCCGCGGCGCGGGAGCAGGTGGTGCGCCACTACCAGTGGGTGCTGCGCACCGACTTCCTGCCGCGGATCGTCGACCCGGCGATCGTGGACGACGTGTTCGCCAACGGTCGGCGCTTCTTCGAGGCGCCGGGCCGCGGGCAGTCGCCGCACGGGTTGCAGCCGACCATGCCGCTGGAGTTCTCGGTGGCGGCGTACCGGTTGGGCCACAGCATGATCCGGGGCGCGTACCAGTGGAACCGGGTGTTCAACACGGCCGGTCCCGGCGGTGTCGCCACGCTGTTCCTGTTGTTCGTCTTCACCGGCACCTCGGGCAACTTCGACCCCGGGTCGCGGCTGCCGGACCTGGACAACCCGAACTCGGGCACGCTGGACACCCTGCCCACCAACTGGATCGCCGACTTCCGCCGGCTGTACGACTTCACCGAAGCCGACCGGCCGGACCTGGCGCCGCCGACCGCGGACGGCGGCAACCTCACCAAGAGGCTCGACAGCCTGGTGGTGAACCCGCTGACCCAGCTGCCGGCGGGCACGTTCGACGGTCGGGGCACCGCGTTCCCGGAGATCCAGCGCAACCTGGCGTTCCGCAACCTGGCCAGGGCGGACATGGTCCGGCTGGCCGGCGGGCAGCAGATGGCGGAGCTGCTGGGCGTCGAGCCGTTGAGCGCCGAGCAGATCCTGGTCGGCGACCGGGGCGCGTCCCTGGACTCGTTGACCGACGCGCAGAAGGCCGCGGTGACCACCGCGACCCCGTTGTGGCTCTACATCCTGCGGGAGGCGGAGTTCCACGGCGGTCTGCTCGGGCCCGTCGGCGGCCGGATCGTGGCCGAGGTGTTCCACCGCGCCATCGAGGGCAGTCACACGTCGATCGTCCGCGAGCCGTCGTGGCGGCCCGCGTTCGGACCCGACGCGCAGACGTTCCGGATGACCGACCTGCTGCTGTTCGCCTTCGAGGGCAAAGCCGACCTGCTGAATCCGTTGGGGGACTGACATGTCGAACCGTGTGAAGGAGAGAACCGCCGTCGGGGAACAGCTCGACCGCTGGGCGTCGCCGGCACTCCGCGTGTCGATCGGTGTCGTGTTCGTGTGGTTCGGCGTGCTGAAGGTGATCGGCTCCTCGCCGGTCGGGTACCTCGTCAGCGCCGCCGTGCCGTGGGTGGACCCGGGGTTCCTGGTGCCCGCGCTGGGGTGGTTCGAGGTCGCGCTGGGAGCGGTGCTGCTGATCGGGCGGCTGCCGCGGCTGGCGCTGGTCGCCGTGGCGGTGCACCTGGCGGGGACGTTCGTGGTCTTCGTCCAGGCGCCGGCTCTCGTGATGACGGAGGGCAACCCGTTGCTGTTGACCACCAGCGGCGAGTTCGTGCTGAAGAACGTGGTGCTCATCTGCGCCGCGCTGGTGCTGCTCGCCCGGGTCGAGAGGCGGCGGACGAGCTAGGTGGAGCCCGGTCCCCGGTCCTCCCGGGGACCGGGCTCCCGCGTTCACGGTGTGGCGTGGCGGACCCACTCGCGGTGGAAGCCCTCGACGTGACGGGTCACCCTGGTGGCCGCCAGGTCGCCGTCGCCCGCCTGGATCGCGCGCAGGATCGACCGGTGCTCGCGACGCAGCCGGACGGCGGTGCGGGACCAGTCGGGCAGCGCCTGCACGGCGTCCAGGACGGTGCGGTGGATGGCGTCCCTCAGCGCGGCCATGATCGCGGTGTTCACCGCGTTGCCCGCGGCGGCGGTGAGGGCGACGTGGAAGTCGGCGTCGAGCTGGTGGAACGCGTCCGCGTCGAGGTCCGGCGCGTCCATGCGGGCCAGCAGGTCGGCGGCGCGGGCCAGGTCGGGGTGGTCCGGCACCGCCGCGGCGGCGCGCACCGAGTGGCTCTCGATCATGACCCTGGTGCCGACGAGGTCCGCCAGCGGCAGCCTCCGGGTGGCCAGGTGCAGGCGCAGGGCCGCGCCCAGGCCACCGGCCGGGTCGGCGATGACCGTCGTGCCCGCGTCGGGCCCGGAGCCGACACCGCTGCGCACCACGCCCATCGCCTGCAACACCCGGATCGCCTCGCGCACGGTGGCCCGGCTGACGCCCAGGTCTTCGGCCAGCTTGCGCTCCGCGGGCAGCTGCTGCCCCACGCCGAGCCGACCCGCGGTCAGCTCGGCTTCGACGTGCCGCAGCACCGCGCCGTACCCGGACACCCGGCCACCTCCGTCCTGTGGTCAGACCACAGCTCTGGTGTGGTCAGGCCACAGAGCCTAGACTCACCGCCGTGAGAGTCGCGCTGTTCGTCACCTGCCTGGTCGACGCGCTGTTCCCGGACGTCGGCAAGGCCACGGTCCACCTGCTGGAACGGCTCGGCCACGAGGTGGTCGTGCCGTCCGGGCAGACGTGCTGCGGCCAGATGCACGTCAACACCGGCTACCAGGGCCAGGCGCTGCCGCTCGTGCGCAACCACGTCGACGCGTTCGAGCAGGCGGACGTGATCGTCGCGCCGTCCGGGTCGTGCGCCGGGTCGGTGCGCCACCAGCACGCCGACGTGGCCCGCAAGCACGGCGACCCCAAGCTGGCCGAGGCCGCCGAGGACACCGCCAAGCGCACCTTCGAGCTGTCCGAGTTCCTGGTGGACGTGCTCGGGGTGACCGATGTCGGCGCGTACTTCCCGCACCGGGTCACCTACCACCCGACGTGCCACTCGCTGCGGATGCTGAAGGTGCGGGACAAACCGCTCCAGTTGCTGCGGGCGGTGGAGGGCATCGACCTGGTCGAGCTGCCCGGCGCCGAGACGTGCTGCGGGTTCGGCGGCACGTTCGCGCTCAAGAACTCGGCCACGTCGACCGCCATGCTCGGCGACAAGACGAGCGCCGTGCTGAGCACGGGGGCGGACGTGCTCACGGCGGGCGACTCGTCGTGCCTGATGCACATCGGCGGCGGCCTGAGCAGGCTGCGCAGCGGCGTCCGCACGCTGCACTTGGCCCAGGTGCTGGAGAACGCGCGATGACCTTCCTCGGCATGCCCGCCGGCGGCGGGAACCTGACCGGCACGCCGTTCCCCAAGGCAGCCCGCGGCGCGCTCGGCGACGCCCAGCTGCGCCGCAACCTCGCCAAGGCCACCACGACGATCCGGACCAAGCGGGCGGGCGTGGTCGGTGAGCTGCCGGACTGGGCGGAGCTGCGCGCGGCCGGTGCGGCGATCAAGGACGAGGTGCTGGCGAACCTGGACGAGCACCTGGTCCGGTTCGAGGAGGCGTTGACGAGCCGGGGCACGCACGTGCACTGGGCGCGGGACGCGGACGAGGCGAACCGGATCATCACCGACCTGGTGAAGGCGACCGGCACGCGCGAGGTCATCAAGGTCAAGTCGATGGCCACGGTCGAGATCGGGCTGAACGAGGCGCTGGCGGACGCCGGGGTGCACGCGGTGGAGACCGACCTCGCGGAGCTGATCGTCCAGCTGGGCAACGACAAGTCGAGCCACATCCTGGTGCCCGCGATCCACCGGAACCGGACCGAGATCCGGGACGTGTTCCGGCGCGAGATGCCCGGCGTCGACCCCGACCTGACCGACGACCCGCGCGCGTTGGCCGAGGCGGCCCGCCGGCACCTGCGGCAGAAGTTCATGACGGTGGACGTGGCCATCTCGGGCGCGAACTTCGGCGTGGCCGAGACCGGCGCGCTGGTGGTGGTGGAGTCCGAGGGCAACGGCCGGATGTGCCTGACCCTGCCGCGCACGTTGATCAGCGTGGTGGGGATCGAGAAGCTGGTGCCGTCGTGGCGCGACCTCGAGGTGTTCCTGCAACTGCTCCCCCGGTCGTCGACGGGTGAGCGGATGAACCCGTACACGTCGGTGTGGACGGGGCCGACCGAGGGGCAGACCAGCCACGTCGTGCTGGTGGACAACGGTCGGACGGCGACCCTCGCCGATCCGGACGGGCGGGCGGCGTTGCGCTGCATCCGGTGCTCGGCGTGCCTCAACTCGTGCCCGGTGTACGAGCGCACCGGCGGTCACGCGTACGGGTCGACCTACCCGGGCCCGATCGGCGCCGTGCTGTCGCCGCAGCTCACGGGCGTGGACCGCAATCCGACGCTGCCGTTCGCGTCGTCGTTGTGCGGTGTCTGCTACGACGTGTGCCCGGTGGCGATCGACATCCCGTCGATGCTGGTGCACCTGCGGTCGCGGGTCACCGAGTCGAAGCGGACGACACCGGAGTCGACGGCGATGCGCGCCCTGAGCTGGGTGATGTCGGATGCCCGGCGGTGGGGTCGGTTGATCCGGCTGGGGAAGTTCGGCCGCCTGGCGAGCCGCCACGTGCCGCTGCCCGGGTGGTCGGCGGCCCGTGACCTGCCCCTGCCGCCGAAGCAGACGTTCCGCGACTGGTGGGAGACCCGATGAGCGCGCGTGACGAGGTGTTGGCCCGGGTCAGGCGGGCGAAGGGTCCGGAAGGGCCGGTGTCGGTCCCCCGCGAGTACCGGGCGGCGGGCACGCGGGGGGCGGGTGACCTCGACCTGTTCGCGGAGCGCCTGCGCGACTACCGGGCACGGGTGCGGGTGGTCGATGCGGACCAGGTCGCCACCACGATCGCCGCCGCGCTGCTTGAGCGGGGCGTGCGGCGGGTGGTGGCGGCGCCGGGGACGCCGGCGGGGTGGTCGAACCTGCCGGACCAGCCGGACCGCGTGGAGGTGGTTCGCGGCGCGGTGACCGTCGACACCCTCGAACGGACCGACGCCGTGGTGACCGCGTGTCACGTGGCGATCGCCGAGACCGGCACGATCGTCCTCGACCACGACGCCGCCGACCAGGGCCCCCGCGCGCTCACCCTCGTGCCGGACTACCACCTCGTCGTGGTCCGCGCGGAGCAGGTGGTGGCGGGTGTGCCGGACGCGGTGGCGGCGCTCGCGGGCGTGCGCACCCAGACGTGGATCAGCGGACCATCCGCGACCAGCGACATCGAACTGGAACGCGTGGAGGGCGTGCACGGCCCGCGGACCCTGGAGGTCGTGATCGCCCGCTCAACGCGCTTTCCGACGACGTCCCACCCAGTGGGCGGGTCCGACCAGAATCACGGGATTCGCTAGTATCGGGAACCCGACCGAGAGGCGCTGCAACGGGCAACGGCCCGCCACGCTCGGCCAGGGCTGCAAGACCGTAAGGGCGCCTCCCGAAACTGGGAGGTTGCGTGTCGGAAAACGCCCTGCGAGAGCTGCTGGACCAGCGCGTCGCGGTATTGGACGGCGCCTGGGGCACGATGCTCCAAGCCGCCGGTCTCACCCCGGCGGACTACCGCGGCGATCTCCTCGGCGACCACACGCACGACGTTACCGGCGACCCGGACCTGCTCAACCTGACCCGCCCGGACGTCATCCTCGACGTCCACCGCCAGTACCTGGCCGCGGGCGCGGACATCACGACCACCAACACGTTCACCGCGACCGGTATCGCGCAGGCCGACTACGGCCTCGAGCACCTGGTGCGCGACATGAACCTGCGCGGCGCGCAGCTCGCCCGCCAGGCCGCCGACGAGGCGGGCGGCCGGTTCGTCGCCGGTTCCGTCGGCCCGCTCAACGTCACCCTGTCGCTCTCACCCCGCGTCGAGGACCCGGCGTACCGGACGGTGACGTTCGACCAGGTCCAGGCCACCTACGCGGAGCAGATCAGCGCGCTCGCCGAGGGCGGCGTCGACCTCCTCCTCATCGAGACGATCTTCGACACGCTCAACGCCAAGGCCGCCGTCGCCGCCGCCCGCGAGGTCGCGCCGCACCTGCCGCTGTGGATCTCCGTCACCATCGTCGACCTGAGCGGCCGGACGCTGTCCGGGCAGACGGTCGAGGCGTTCTGGAACTCCGTCGCGCACGCCGAGCCGCTGGTCGTCGGCGTGAACTGCTCGCTGGGCGCGGCCGAGATGCGACCGCACGTCGCCGACCTGTCCCGGATCGCGGGCACGTACACGGCGAGCCACCCCAACGCGGGCCTGCCGAACGCGTTCGGCGGCTACGACCAGACCCCGGACGAGACCGCCGCGCTGCTGCACGGGTTCGCCGAAGAGGGCGTGGTCAACGTCGTCGGCGGCTGCTGCGGCACCACGCCGGAGCACATCGCGCGCATCTCGGCGGCGGTCAAGGACATGAAGCCGCGCCCGATCGCGCAGGTGCCGGACCGGACCAGGTTCAGCGGGCTCGAGCCGTTCGAGATCAGCGCGGACACCGGGTTCGTGATGATCGGCGAGCGCACCAACGTGACCGGTTCGGCGAAGTTCCGCCGGCTGGTCGAGAGCGACAACTACCAGGCGGCGGTCGACGTCGCGCTGGAGCAGGTGCGCGGCGGTGCGAACCTGCTGGACGTGAACATGGACGCCGACCTGCTCGACAGCGTGCAGGCGATGACCACGTTCCTGAACCTGATCGCCACCGAGCCGGAGATCGCCCGGGTGCCGATCATGATCGACAGCTCGCGGTGGTCGGTGCTGGAGGCCGGGCTGCGGTGCGTGCAGGGCAAGGGCGTGGTCAACTCGATCAGCCTGAAGGAGGGCGAGGAGCAGTTCCTCTCCCAGGCCCGCCGCATCCGCGACTTCGGCGCGGGCGTCGTGGTGATGGCGTTCGACGAGCAGGGCCAAGCCGACACCGTCGAGCGCAAGGTGGAGATCTGCGGTCGCGCGTACGACCTGTTGACGCGCAAGGCGGACTTCCCGGCCGAGGACATCATCTTCGACCCGAACGTGCTGGCCGTCGCCACCGGCATCGCCGAGCACAACGGCTACGCCAAGGCGTTCCTGGACGCCGTCCCGCTGATCAAGAAGCGCTGTCCGGGCGTGCGGATCAGCGGCGGCATCTCGAACCTGTCGTTCTCGTTCCGCGGCAACGACACCGTGCGCGAGGCGATGCACTCGGCGTTCCTGTTCCACGGTGTGCGCGCGGGCCTGGACATGGGCATCGTCAACGCCGGTCAGCTCGCGGTCTACGAGAACATCCCGAAGGACCTGCTGGAGCTGGTCGAGGACGTGTTGTTCGACCGCCGCCCGGACGCGACCGACCGGCTGGTGTCGTTCGCCGAGACGGTGTCCGGGTCGGGCACGAAGCGCGAGATCGACCTGTCGTGGCGCGAGGGCCCGGTCGGGAAGCGGCTGGAGCACGCTCTCGTGCACGGCATCGTGGACTTCATCATCGAGGACACCGAAGAGGCCCGGCTGGAGGCCAAGCGCCCGCTCGACGTGATCGAGGGGCCGTTGATGGACGGCATGAAGGTCGTCGGCGACCTGTTCGGCGCGGGCAAGATGTTCCTGCCGCAGGTGGTGAAGAGCGCGCGCGTGATGAAGCGCGCGGTCGCGCACCTGGAGCCGTACATGGACGCGGAGAAGGAAGCCTCCGGCTCCACCCGCGGCAACGGCAAGGTCGTGCTGGCCACGGTGAAGGGCGATGTCCACGACATCGGCAAGAACATCGTCGGCGTGGTGTTGGGCTGCAACAACTACGACGTGGTCGACCTGGGCGTGATGGTCCCCGCGGCGAAGATCCTGGACACCGCGATCGCCGAGGGCGCGGACGCGGTCGGCCTGTCCGGGCTGATCACGCCGTCGCTGGACGAGATGGTGTCGGTGGCCGCGGAGATGCAGCGCCGGGGCATGAAGCTGCCGTTGCTGATCGGCGGCGCGACGACGTCCCGGCAGCACACGGCCGTCCGCATCGCCCCCGTGTACGACCAGACCACCGTGCACGTGCTGGACGCGTCGCGGGTGGCGGGCGTCGTGTCGGCCCTGCTGGACCGGGACCGCGCCGAGGAGCTCGACACGTCGAACCGCGTGGAGCAGCAGCGGTTGCGCGAGGAGCACGAGAACCGGCAGAGCACGCCGCTGCTGACGGTGGAGCAGGCCCGCGCGAACGCCGAGGTGGTGTCGTTCGAGGAGCTGCCGACGCCCGCGTTCACCGGGTTGCGGGTGGTCGAGCCGACGGTGGCCGAGCTGCGCGAGATGATCGACTGGACGTTCTTCTTCCTGGCCTGGGAGCTGAAGGGCAAGTACCCGAAGATCCTCCAGACCAACCCGGCGGCGCAGGAGCTGTTCGACGACGCGAACGCCATGCTGGACCAGATCATCGCCGACGGGTCGCTGTGGGCGAAGGGCGTGTACGGCTTCTGGCCCGCGCACAGCGAGGGTGACGACATCGTGGTGGGCGGTGGCGTCCGGTTGCCGATGCTGCGCCAGCAGACGAAGAAGCCGGCGAGCCGCCCGAACCGCTGCCTGTCCGACTACATCGCGCCCGAGGGCGACCACCTGGGTGGTTTCGCGGTGACGATCCACGGCGCCGAGGAGCTGTCCGCCCGGTACGAGGCCGAGCAGGACGACTACCGGTCGATCATGGTGAAGGCGCTGGCCGACCGGCTGGCCGAGGCGTTCGCCGAGTACACCCACCTGCATGCCCGGCGGGACTGGTTCGAGCCGGACGCCGACCCGGCGCTGGAAGACCTGCACGCCGAGCGCTTCCGCGGCATCCGGCCGGCGCTGGGGTACCCGGCGAGCCCGGACCACAGCGAGAAGCAGGACCTGTTCGCGTTGCTCAAGGCCGAGGAGATCGGCATGGCGCTGACCACGTCGTTCGCCATGACGCCGGCGGCGAGCGTGAGCGGCGTGATCTTCGCCCACCCGGAGTCCCGCTACTTCACCGTGGGTCGGATCGGCCGTGACCAGGTGGTCGACTACGCACGCCGGCGCGGGATGCCGTTGGCCGAGGTCGAGCGCTGGCTGCGCCCGAACCTGGCCTACGAGCCCGGCGCCTGACCGGTCCTCCGGGGCGCGCTGCGACGGCCGGCATCGGCACATCACCCTGCCCGTGCTCGCCGCCGCAGTCCTCGCCGTCACCGCCCACACCGAGCGGGGCGCCACCCTGACCCGCGCCCGACGAGGCCACTACCAGCGGCAACGCCTCAAACACCCAAGGCTTCAACTGCCGCGCCATACGATGAACACGTGGCGGTGATCTTGGTGACAGGTATGTCCGGCACGGGGAAATCGACGGCTTTGGGCCGGTTGGAACAGCGGGGATATCGGGTGGTGGACACCGACCTCGGAGGGTGGATCGAACACATCCCGCGCCCCGATGGCACCGGTACGGAGCCGCAGTGGCGCGAGGACCGGATCGACGCGCTGATCGCGGACCACGAGCGTTCGGGTGAGCCACTGTTCATCGCGGGCACAGTGTGGAACCAGGGCAGGTTCCATTCCCGGTTCGACGAAATCGTCCTGCTCAGCGCGCCCGTGGCGGTGATGCTCGACCGCATCGCCAACCGCGACGACAACCCCTTCGGGAAAACCACCGAGGAACGCGAACGGATCATGGCTGACACAACCGGGATCGAGCCGCTGCTCCGGTCGTCGGCCACGAGGGAGATCGACACCCGGAAGCCACTGGCCGAAGTGGTGGACCAACTGGCAGCGCTTGCCGGTCCACCGGCACCCCACCGCTGATTGTTCAGATCACACTGTGCGGCTGCCGTACCAGGCCGAATCCGTCAGCCACCACCGAGTTGACCTCGGCACGGTCGCCGCAGGCGTCTGCTACGCACGGGACAGCGGTTCCACCGGGAGCGGCACCGCAGGAAGACCTGTACGCCGAGCGCTCCCACGGTTCGCCCCGCCGTCCACTGTGGACGACGGGGCGGCCGGGTGGGGTCAGGCGGCGGAGCGGTCTTCGGTCGGACGGCGGCGCAACTGTGGTTGCAGGATGGCCGGGGTGCGGTAGTCCATGTCCAGCGCCCCGACGCCCGAGCCGGGCGGCACGATGGCGTCGATCCGGTCGAGGACGTCGTCGTCCAGCACGGTGTCCACGCCGGCGAGCAGGTCGTCCAGGTGGGCCTCGGTGCGCGGGCCGATGATGGCGGACGTGACGCCGGGGTGGGCGATCACGAAGGCCATCGCCATGTGCGTCAACGACATCCCCGCTTCCTCGGCGACGGGGACGAGCCGCTCCACGGCGTCGAGGCGACGTTCGTCGGTCATGTGCTTGAAGCGCGCCCGGCGGCTCTCGGTCCCCGTGCCCTTGCGGAAGCGGCCGGTGAGCAGGCCCTGGGCGAGCGGGCTCCAGACGAGCGTGCCCATGCCGTAGCGCTCGCAGACGGGCAGCACCTCGTTCTCGATCCCCCGGTCGAGGATCGAGTACGGCGGCTGCTCGGTGCGGAACCGCGCCAGGCCGCGCCGTTCGGCGACCCACTGCGCCTCCACGATCTCGGAGGCGGGGAAGGTGGAGGAGCCGATGGCCCGCACCTTCCCGGCGCGGATGAGGTCGGTGAGGGCGGACAGCGTCTCTTCCACGTCGGTGTCCGGCGCGGGCCGGTGCACCTGGAACAGGTCGACGTGGTCGGTCTGGAGGCGGCGCAGGGAGTCGTCCAGGGCGCGGACCAGCCAGCGCCGCGAGCTGCCCATCCGGTTGGGGTCGTCCCCCATGGACAGGTGCGCCTTGGTGGCCAGCACGACGTCGTCGCGGCGGCCCTTGAGGGCTTTGCCGACGATCTCCTCGGACTCGCCGTGCGAGTAGATGTCCGCGGTGTCCACGAAGTTGACGCCCGCGTCGAGCGCCTTGTGGATCATGCGGACGGAGTCGTCGTGGTCGGGGTTGCCGACGGCGCCGAACATCATGGCGCCGAGGCAGTACGGGCTGACCTTGATCCCGGTGCGGCCCAGGGTGCGGTACTTCATGGGTCTCCTCGTGCGTTTGGCCGGTGCCGGGGTGCGCGCGCTACGCTGACACAAACGGAACAGTGTTCGACTTCGACAATACGGAACAGTGTTCCGTTTAGCAAGGAGAGGGTGCCGTGAGCGAGGAAGCCGACGCCGTCGTGGCCGGGGAGCCGCCGGGCAAGCGCGTGCGCGCCGACGCGCAGCGCAACACCGACGCCCTGCTCACGGCCGCCGCGGAAGTCTTCGCCGCCTCGGGCGTGGACGCGCCGGTGCGCCAGATCACCGCCAAGGCGGGCGTGGGAGCGGGCACGCTCTACCGCCACTTCCCGCAGCGCTCCGACCTCATCGCCGCGGTCTACCGCCACGAGGTCGACGCCTGCGCCGACGCCGCGCCGGCCCTCGCCGCCGAGCACGACCCGCTCGAAGCCCTGACCCGGTGGCTGTGGCGCTTCACGGGCTTCATCGGCACGAAACACGGGCTCAGCACCGCCCTGCACTCCGGCGACCCGGCCTACGCCGGTCTGCCCGCCTACTTCCAGCAGCGCTTCGTGCCCGTGCTCCGCGACCTGCTCGACGCCGCGGCGGAAGCCGGCGAGGTCCGCGCCGACGTCGACCCGTACGACCTGCTGCGCGCCACCGCCAACCTGACCCGACCGGCCCAGGACGACCAGGGCTACACGCGACGGATGGTCACGCTGCTCATCGACGGTCTCCGCTACGGCGCCCGGAAGTGATCAGAGCGGCGCGCTGATCACCAGCCGCCGGTCCACCGCCGCGACGAGCCGGTCGGCCCGCGCCGGCACCGTGGACCGCGCCCACGGGCCCAGGGCGTCGAGGAACCCGACCAGGTCGAGCCGGACGTCCCGGAGCAGCGCCGGCAGGGCGGCGCGCGGGATGTCGACGTGCGGCCCGGTGAACTTCGGGTCCACCAGGTCCTCGTCACGCCAGATTCGCACCACGGGACCGAACTGCTCCACCCGGACGTCCGGGCTGTGACCGAGCCAGACCACCTCGCCGGCCAGGACGTCCAGCCAGTCGCGCCACTCCTCCAGCCCGATGCAGCACCCGGGCTGGACCACGACGTCGCCCGACGCGACCCGGAGGCCACCGGGAACGTGGAACGCGTCGTCGTCACCGCCCAGGAAGGCGTCCACCGCCTCGACCGCGCCCGACGCCCGGTCCACGTCGTCGACCCCGCCGACCATGGCCCACACCAACTCCCCGACCTGCGCCGGCGTGGGCGTGCGCGGGACGGTGAGGTGGAACTCCCCCGGCTCGACGGCCCAGAACGGGCAGTGCCCGACCCCGCGCTCCAGCACCGGGCTCATCGTGATCACCCGATGATTGTCGTACAGGCCGATCTCCGCCGCCGACGACCGGAACGAGGTTCTGCGAGCCGTACCGAGGACTGATCAACCGGTGAAGCGGAACGGCGCTGTGGACCGACGAAGAAAGCCCCGCTGCCGAACGGCGGCGGGGCTTTCGACGAACCGGCGAACCGGCAGGACCAACGAACCGGCAGAACCGGCGGAACTCAGACGGAGACCGGCTCCCGGACCTCCACGGGCTGCTCGGTCTTCCGCTCCCGGCGGCGTTCCTTGCGGCCCTCGACCATCGAGTACAGCGTCGGCACGAGCACCAGGGTGAGCAGCGTCGAGCTGATCAGACCGCCGATCACCACGATCGCCAGCGGCTTGCCGATGAACGCGCCCTCGCCGGTGATGCCGAGCGCCATCGGCAGCAACGCGAAGATCGTCGCCGCGGCGGTCATCAGGATCGGGCGCAGACGCCGCCGGCCACCCTCGATCACCGCCTCCCGCACCGGCATGCCGTCCTTCCGGTACTGGTTGACCAGGTCTATCAGCACGATCGCGTTGGTCACCACGATCCCCACGAGCATCAGCATGCCGATCAACGCGGGCAGGCCGAGCGGGGTGCCGGTGAGCAGCAGCAGACCGATGGCGCCGGTCGCCGCGAACGGGATGGACACCAGCAGGATCAGCGGCTGGGCCAGGCTGCGGAACGTGGCCACCATGATCAGGAACACGATCGCGATCGCCGCCAGCATGGCCAGCCCCAGGTCGGCGAACGTCTCGGCCTGGTCGGCCGACACGCCACCGAGGCTGTGCGTGGCACCGGAAGGCAGGTCCAGGGCGTTCAGCCGGGACGTCAGCTCGGCGGTCAGCGCACCCAGGTCCGAACCGGTCGCCTTCGCCGACACCGTCGCGCTGCGCGCACCGTCGGTACGCCGGACCTGCACCGGACCGTCCACAACGGACACCGAGGCGACCTGGCCCAACGTCACCCCGCCCGGCAACGGCAAGGCGCGCAACGCGTCCACGTCCGCCGGCGCGCTACCGGTCCGCAGCACGACCTGCTGCGACTGCCCGTCGATCGGCAGCTGCGCCACCGGCACACCGCGCAACGCCTGCGCCGCGAACTGGCCGATGACCTGCCCGCTCAGCCCGCGCGCCGCCGCCGCGGCCTGGTCCACGGTCACCTGCACGCGAGGCGCGCTCACCGACAGGTCGTTGGTCACCTCGCCGACACCCGGCGTGCCCGTGACGACCTGCTGCACGCGGTCGGCCGCGTCCCGCAGCGAAGCCTCGTCGGGCGCGGTGACCAGCACGTCGATCGTGTCCGACCCGAACCCGGACGCGGCGGCGCCGAACGCCACCTCGCCGGCGCCTGGCGTGGTCTTCAACTGCTCGGTCAACCTGGTCTGCAACGCCTCCAGGTCCGTGCCCTCACGCACCGTCGCGCGCACGCTGGTGTCGCCGTTGCCGCCGAAACCGAAGGCGGCCAGGCTGTTGTCGGTCCCGACGGTGACCTGGTACGTCTCCACCTCGTCGGCCTCCGCCAGCACGCCTTCGAGCTTGCGCGCCGCGTCGTCCCGGGCGGTGAGGCTGCTGCCGGGCGGCAGCTTCTGGGAGCCCTGCAACGCGGTGCCGCCCGCGTTGTCGATGAAGTTGGTCTGGAGCGAGCCGGCCAGGCCGAGCGTGCCGCCGAAGATCAGCACGGCGATCAGCAACGTCACCCAGCGCCGTGTGGTGGCGAACTTCAGCACCGGCACGTAGGCGCGCTGCAACAGGCTGCGCTTCTCCTTCTCCAGCGCCGCCTGCCGCGCCTGCGCCGCCGCTTCCGGGTCGGCCGGCACGGCCGGGCGCTTGAGGAACCAGAACGCCAGCACCGGCACGATCGTCAGCGACACCAGCAGGGACGCCAGCAGCGCCACCGTCACCGTGATGGAGAACGGCCCGAACAGCTCGCCGGCGATGCCGCCGACGAACGCGATCGGCAGGAACACCGCCACCGTCGTCAACGTGGACGCGGTCACCGCGCCCGCCACCTCGCGCGTGCCGTCGAGCACCGCGCGTTCCTTCTCCTCGCCGTACCCGAGGTGCCGCTTGATGTTCTCCAGCACCACGATCGAGTCGTCCACCACCCGACCGACCGCGATGGTGAGCGCGCCGAGCGTGAGCAGGTTCAGCGACAGGTCACCGGTGTACAGGGCGATCAGCGCGACCACCACGGACAGCGGGATCGACACCGCCGTCACCAACGTCGACCGCACCGACAGCAGGAACAGCAGGATCACGATCACCGCGAACAGCAGGCCGAGCAGGCCCTCGGTGGTCAGGCCGCTGATCGCCTTCTCCACCTGCGGACCCTGGTCGAACGCGACGGTGAGCTTCGAGTCGGCCGCCTCGCCCCACTCGTCGAGCTTCTCGCGCACCTGGCGGGAGATCTCGACCGCGTTGCCGTCGGACGCCATGGTCACGCTCACGCCGAGCGTGGCCTGGCCGTCGGTGCGGGTCAGCACGGTCGCCGCCTCGGGCGAGGACTCGACCGCGGCCACGTCGCCGAGCTTCACCGGACCGGCGGGCGACGCGAGCAGCAACCCGCGCAGGTCGTCGACGGAACCGACCGGGCTGCCGATCTGCACGGTCAGCGTCTTGTCCGCGTTGGGCACGGTGCCCGCGGGCACGACGGCGCCGGCCGTGGTCAGCGCGGCGGTCAACGCCTGCGGCTCGACCCGGGCGGCACCGAGCTTGGCGTAGTCGACGGTGACGGTGACCTGGCGGTCGCGTTCACCGCTGACCGTGGCCTCCCGCACGCCGGCGATGGCCTCCAGGCCGGGGACGACCTCGGCGCGCAGCCGGGCCGCGGCGGCGATGTCGTCGTCACCGGACGTCGCGGCGAGCGCGATCACCGGGATGTCGTCGGTGCTGCCCTGGGCGACGGTCGGCTCGACGCCCTGCGGCAGGCGCGGCTGGAGCCGGTTCACCGCCTGCTGCATCTGGGCCACGGCGGCGTCGATGTCGGTGCCGTAGGTGAACATCACCTGCACCGTGGCGGAGCTCTCCCCGGACCGGGTGAGCACCTGCTCGACACCTTCGACGCCGCGCACGGCCGACTGGATCGGCTCGGCGACCTGGCCGTCGACCAGGTCCGGCGACGCTCCGGGGTAGGCCGCGATGACCACGGCGGCGGGCAACTCGATGGACGGGAAGAGCTGCTGCTTGATCGAGGGCAGCGAGAACACACCGAAACCGATCACGAGCAGGCTCAACAGCCCGACGAGACTTCGGTTGGCCAGGCTCAGCCGAGCCAGCACGGACATCGTGGGAATCTCCTTGGTGAGCGGACCGGCTCATGCGCCATCGCATGGGGGTACCGCGGGCGGATGTGGGAACGCTCGCACACGCCACCTGAGAACCGGCTCAGCCATGGGTTGATTTCCCGACCATCGGGACAGACCCGGACATGCCCTGACGTGACCCGCGACGTGGTCGGACGCGGTCCGCGAAGCGATGCGCCCGCACTGGTGATCTTGGCCACGGAGGCCGGGAGCGAGCCCCCGGCCTCCGGCCACCCACGGCGGCGTTACCCTGCCGGACGCCTTGGTCACAGCCGCCGCCACGGATCGGCCGCCGGAACGTTCCCGGCGGCTCGCCCGCACTACGCGGTCAGCTGCCCCGCCGGTTCAACCAAGGCCTTCGGCTTCCCGAAGTTCCTCGCACCGCGATCCGGAACGCTGCTGCTCAGGAGCTTGCCGACGGGTGTCGCCCACCCGTGTGCCGCAGCCAGAGCAGGCCGAGCACGGGCAGCACGAGCGGGACGTAGCCGTAGCCGCCACCGAAGTCGGACCACACGGTGGCGTCCGGGAACGCGTCCGCGAACACCAGGCTCACCGCGCCGACGACGATCACCCCGGCCAGCTCGACCCCGCACGCCAGGTAGGCGACCCGACGGGACACCACACCGGCCAGCGCGGCCGTGGCCACGACGTACACGACCGCCGCGAACGCGGACAGCAGGTAGGCCAGCGGCGCCTGCCCGAACCGGGTGGCGAGCTGCACCGCCGACCTTGCCGTGGCGGCGATGGCGAAGATCCCGTACACCGCGATCAGCAACCGCCCCGGCCCCGACCGGGTCGTCTCCCGCAGCGACTCCGGCGACTCAGCCATGAGCACCCCAGAGCTCGTTCAGCCGCAGGATCATGACCGGCACGCTCAGGCACGCCACGGTCAACACCCCGGCACCCCACCGCGACCGCTCCGCGAGGGACCAGAACGCGCCCAGCGGCAGCACCACGGCGGCACCGACCAGGTAGCCGATGAACGTCGCCCGGTCCAGTTCCCGGTCGGCGCCCACCGCGTTCACCACGCCGACGACCGCCTGCGCCAGCAGGCCGACTTCGAGCAGCACGACCACCCCGGCGAGGGCCAGGGTCGGCTTGGTGGCGAGCGTGATCGGCCGGTTGGCGATGGCCAGCACCAGCGACCACCCGGCCGCGACGAGGGCCACGACCGTCAACGCGGTCGCGAGGACTTCGATCATCGGATCTTCCCGGTAGAGCGGACGTACCCGCCGAAACCTACCCCGCGCTACGACAGCGCCAGCTTGAAGCCCTCGTGGGACTGGGCGAAACCGAGCCGGCGGTAGAAGCGGTGCGCGTCGGCCCTGCCCTTGTCGGACGTCAGCTGCACAATGGCGCACCCGCGGGCCGCGGCCTCCTCCACGGCCCACCGGACCAGCCGCTCACCCAGGCCTTCACCGCGTGACGTCGAGGCGACCCGCACGGCCTCGATCTGGGCCCGCGACGCACCGCGCCGCGACAGCCCGTGCAGCACGGTCAGCTGGAGCGTGCCGACCACCGCGCCGTCCTGCTCGGCCACCACCAGCACCTCGTGCCCGGACGCGTCGATGGCCGCGAACGCCCGTTCGTACGGCGCGAGGTCGGCCGGCGACTCGCGGAGCGCGCCCAACTCGTCGTCGGCGAGCATGGCCACGATCGCGGGGACGTCCTCGGCGGTGGCACGGCGGATGGTCAGCGGCACGCCAGGAACTCTAAAGACCCCGAGGGCTCAGGGACCGATCCGGTCACCGGACAGCGCGAGACCGCCGATCACCACGGTCGTGCGCGGTGTCGTGACGGCCTCCGCCACCCGCGCCACCACCTCGTCGAACACCGGGTCGTCGTAGTAGTCGCTGTGCCCGCGCAACGGCGAGGCGACCATGTCGGGGTCCGGGTCGAGGAATTCCGGGTCGCGCAACCGGACGTCGTTGCCGCACCGGAAACCCCACAGCTTCTGCCCGGCGTACAGCGGCTCGTCCGCCGTCTCCGGCCACACCTGCACCGGCCCGCCCAACGGGTCGGTCGACCGGTGCACGTTCCACCACCGGTCACCGAGCGCGTCGTGCAGCCCGGCCAGTTCGGCGTGGCCGAGGTAGTGCGGGAACAGCCGTGAGTACGCCCACTGCAACTGCGAGCCGTACGTGACCAGGCCGACCCGGCGCAGTGCCGCGACGGCGTCCGCCTGCCGGATGTACCGCTCGCCGTCGGTCGGGTCCGGGCGTTCGCTCTCCCCGCGCAGCAACGACAACGCGGCGAAGCACACGACGCTGCCCTGGCTGTGCCCGGACAGGACCACCGCGCCCACGTCGTGGTGGCCGGCCAGCCGGACCGCGCGCGACGTCAGCTCGATGGTGGCGCGGCCCCCGTACGGCGGCGGGCAGATCGGGTGCGCCAGCCGCGGCCAGAACGCCACCAGGTCCCACACGATGCCGACCGCCGTGCGCATGCGGGCGCTCTGCCACGTCCGCACGCCCAACAGCAGCAGGACCACGACGAGACCGGACACCACGAGGCTCCCCAACGCGCCCAAGTCCTGCGCCGGGCGGCTCGACAGCCAGTCCACCAGTCCCGACGGCGACGCGGCTCGCCAGGCCGGGTGCGCCAGCCGGGCGAGGGCGACACCGCCGCCAGCGGCCACCAGCACGCCGCCGAGCAGCGCCATCGCGCCGAGCAGCCAGTGGTAGCGGTACTTCGCCGACGCCAGCCGCTGGGTGAACGCGACCTTGCGGATGCCCGGCCGGTCCGGGCGGCCCGGGTAGTCGCCCAGCACGCCCGCCCTGATCGCCGCTCCTACCGGATGTCGTAGACAGGAGACCGCGCCGATCGCGTACAGCACACCGGCGACAACCGCCGCGACCCAGAACGCCCAGCCCGGCACGGACGTCCACCGCAGCGCCACCGCAACGCCCGCGACCGCGGACCCGGCGGCGAACACGATCGCGCTGGACACCTGCCGCACCATCGCCGCCACGACCGGCGCCAGGAGCAGCGGGAACGCGATCGCCAGCACGCCCCACAGCCCCGCGCCGACCAGGTAGCTCGTGCTCAGCACCAGCCCCCGCCGACCCGCGTCCGGCACCGGGTCGCCGACCCACTCCACGACCCGGTACGCCAGCCCGCCGCTGAACCCGACCGCCAGCGTGGTGGCCAGCGCCGCGATGACGACCGCCGCGTAGCCGTGCCACATGGGCCGGAAGCGCTTGTCCGCCACCATCAACTCGACACCGCGCTTCGAGCGCCGCAGGTGCGCGCACGCGCCGAACAGGACGACCAGGAGCAGCATCGCCAGCGCGCCCAGGACGTTCGTCACCGCCTCGAACCCGGCCAGCGGCGTCACCCCGCCGCTCGCGTACGTCGGCAGCCGCCACAGGAACGCCGTCGCCGCACCGACCGCCACCAGCAGGTACGCCACCGACGCCCACTTCAACGCCCGCGAGTTCACCTTCCGCCGGTCCGGCGACATCACCACGCACCCGACCGCCCACGCCAGCACGAGCACGCCGAGCCCGATCACCGACCACGACAGCACGTCCGACGGCCGGTCCGGCTGCTCCGTCCGCAACGCGCCCGCGTACAGCACCCCCACCACCACGCACGCCGCCGCCACGTGCGCGTCACGCAGCACGGGCGTGCGCGGCGACGTGTGCCAGAACGCGTAGTCGCCCAGGCTGCCCGTGCGGGTCTCCCACACGTGGTGGGTGCCCTTGGGCTCGTACAGGAACGTCTGCCGGCCGAACCACCACAGCGTGGTGATCACCAGCAGCGGCGGCGCCAGCCCGACCAGCAGCATCGCCCCGAACGGCCAGCCGTCGAAGAACCCCAGGTTGGCCGTGCGGCACGCCACCGCGCCCGCGCACTGCCGCACCAGCAGCTCCAGCGACACGTACGCCATCGACGTGACGAGCATGCACGTCAGCACCAGGCCGAGCAGCCGCAGCACCGCCTCGGCGAACCGGCTCGCGCCGAGCAGCGTGTACCGGGCCAGGTTGAGGATCGCGAACGGGATCAGCACCAGCCACAGCGCCCGGCTCGCGCCGCCCGAGGTGAACCGGCCCCAGTGGAACGCCTCGACCGTGCGCGTGCGCCCGCTGGACAGGGCCCGAGCCGGTTTGCCCGCCCGCAGGAACCGGGCGACGTCGTCACCGGCCACCGGGGTGGGGAACGGGTCGCCCAGCATCGCTTCGGGCGGGGTGCCGGACACCCCGTGCACCCGCAGTTCGACGACGTCCTCCGGACGCATGCGCGATCACCTGCCGTGGTTAGCCGTGGGGTGTTGCCTACCGGATCGCCGGCGGCGGCCGACCCGTTTCGGTGAGGGAGCCACCCGGTTGGGCGATCCGGGGGCCGGTGAGAGCATCGTGGTCGACGCCCGGCCGCCGATCGCGGTCGGGCGGACCACGGCCCCGACCCGAAAGGCTGCCCACGGTGACCAAACCCGCCCGCCGCGACCCGAGCAAGCTCGTCGACGCCTCCGGGTTCCGCGAGTTCGTCCAGCACGGCTGGGGTCCGGCCGACCGCGCCGCCCGGGTCACGCCCGGCGCCGCCGAGGCCGCCGCCGCGCACCGCGCCCGGCTCAGCGCCGCACTGCCCGGCGCGCGCATCGCCGTGGCCGCCGGCTGGGCCCCGGTGCGGTCCAACGACACCGACCACGGGTTCCGCCCGGACAGCGATTTCTCCTGGTTGACGGGCTGTTCCGCCGAGGGCGCGGTGCTGGTGATGCACCCGGTGGCGGGCGGTCACGACGCCGACCTGTTCCTGCGCCCGCCGGCCGGGCCGGACGAGCCGGACTTCTTCGCCAACGCCCGTGACGGCGAGCTGTGGATCGGCCCGGTGCCCGGCCTCGCCGAGTGGACCGAGGCCCTGGGCGTGCGCTGCCGCCCGCTGCACGAGCTGCCGTCGGCGTTGCGCGGCAGGCTGCCCGCCGTGCACGCGACCACCGGCGTCGACCCGCTGCTGGACGCGTTGGCGGGCGCGGACCACACCGCCTCGCTGCGGACCGTGCTGGCCGAGCTGCGCCGGATCAAGGACGACTGGGAGGTCGGCCAGCTCCAGGCCGCGGTGGACGCCACCATCCTCGGTTTCGCCGACGTCGCCGCCGAGCTGCCCACGGCGGTCAAGGGCGGTGGCGAACGGTGGTTGCAGGGCACGTTCGACCGCCGCGCCCGCACTGCGGGCAACGGGCCCGGCTACGCCTCGATCGTGGCCGCCGGTCCGCACGCGCCGGTGCTGCACTGGGTGCGCAACGACGGCCCGGTGCCCGAGGACGCGGTGCTGCTGCTGGATGCGGGCGTGGAGCTGGACACCCTCTACACCGCCGACATCACCCGGACGTTGCCGATCTCGGGCGCCTACAGCCCGGCGCAGCGGCGGGTGCACGAGCTGATCGAGCGGGCGTCGGTGGCGGCGTTGGCGGCCGTGCGGCCCGGCGCGGCGTACCGGGACTTCCACCACGAGGCGATGCGGGTGCTCGCCGAGGGCCTGCACGACTGGGGCCTGCTGCCGGTGTCGGTCGACGAGTCGCTGGACCCCGACGGCCAGCACCACCGCCGCTACATCACGTGCGGCGTCGGCCACTTCCTCGGCCTGGACGTGCACGACTGCGCCAACTCCCGCTCCACCGCGTACCACGACGGCACGCTGGAGGTCGGCATGGCGCTGGCCGTGGAGCCGGGCCTGTACTTCCACCCGAACGACGAGACCGTGCCGCCGGAGCTGCGGGGCATCGGCGTGCGGCTGGAGGAGAACGTCGTGGTGACGCCGGAGGGCAACCGGGTGCTGTCGTCGGCGCTGCCGGGCGACGTGGCCGGGCTGGAGGCCTGGGTGGCCGGCGCGGGCCGGTAGTCAGCGCTTCCGCAGCCGCACCGAGGTGATGGCGTGGTGCTCGACCTTCAGCACCTCGACGGTCCAGCCGGACACGGTGACCTGGTCGCCGGGACCGTCGGGGATGCGGCCGAGCACCACCAGCACCAGGCCCGCGATGGTGGCGTAGTCGCCCTGGGGCGCGTCGGGCAGTTCGACGCCGAGGTCGTCCAGGTCGTGCATGGGAAACGTGCCCGGCAGCACCAGCGAGCCGTCCGCGCCGCTGCGCACCGCCATCACGTCGCGGTCGGTCTCGTCCAGGATCTCGCCGACGATCTCCTCCAGCAGGTCTTCGAGCGTGATGATGCCGTCGACCGCGCCGTGCTCGTCCACGACCAGGCCGATCTGCTCGTGCTCGGCCTTGAACCGGCGCAGCGCGTCGGACACCCGCACCGAGTCGGGGAACACCAACGGCGGGCGGACCACGTCGACCAGCCGGTCGTCGTCGTGGAACAGGTCGCGCAGGTGCACGACACCCACGACGTCGTCCAGGTGCCCGCCGCGCGCGACGGGCGCTCGGGAGTGGCCCGACGTGGCCAGCTCGACGCGGGCCGACGGCACGTCCAGCTCGGCGTCCAGCGTGACCACGGCGCGGCGCGGCACCAGGACCTCGCGCAGGCGGCGTTCGCTGATCTCCAGCGCGCCGGTCATGATCATGCGCTGCTCGGCGTTGAGGCCGCGCTGGGCGGAGACCAGCTCGCGCAGCTCCTCCGAGGACATCTGCTCGGACTCCGGTTCCGGCTTGCCGCCGAACAGCCGGACCACCACGTTCGTCGACGCGCTCAACGCCCAGACCGCCGGCCGTGACGCGGTCGACAGGGCGTGCAGCGGCCGTGCCACGAGCAGTGCCCACCGCAGCGCGTACTGCATCGCCAGCCGCTTGGGCGCCAGCTCGCCGAACACCAGGGTCAGGAACGTCAGCACGACCGTGACCAGCGCGATCGCCACCGCGTTCGCCGCGCTCCCGAGGAACGACAGCACCGGCACCAGCGGCGCGGACAACGACACCGCCGCCGTGGCCGAGGCCAGGAACCCGGCCAGCGTGATGCCGATCTGGATGGTGGCGAGGAACCTGTTCGGGTCGCGCGCCAGCCGCACCAGCGTCCTCGCGGAGGGCCGGTCGTCACGCTCCAGCGACCGCAGCTGCCCCTCGCGCAGGCTGATCAACGCCATCTCACTCCCCGCGAACACCGCGTTGAGCAGCACCAACACCGCCACCAGCACGATCGTCCAGCCGAACCCGTCCATCCACAGTCAGTACCCCGATGCCCCCGGCGTGCAACGCGTTGGTCATTTCGAGTGGCGGCGCTCCCCACGCACCCCCGTACTGGGCTACAACAGGCTCGGGGAGGTCTCATGGGGTCGGCAGGGCACCACCGTTCGTTCGTCGTGTTCGACGTGGAGGGCTACGGGGGCCACGCGAGGACGTCACGGCATCGGACCACCGTGCGCGACGGCCTGTACGGGGTCCTGATGACCGCGTTCGCCGACTGCGACCTGCCGTGGGACGACAAGGCCGTGGACGACGTGGGCGACAGCGTCATGGTCCTGTTGCCCGCCGACACGCCGAAGGGCGTCCTTGTCGACCGGCTGCCCGAACGGCTGGTGGCCGCGCTGCGCGAGCACAACCACGTGCACTCCACCGGGGCACAGCTGCGCCTGCGGATGGCCGTGCACGCCGGTGAAGTGCACTACGACGAGCGCGGCAAGACCAGCGCGGAGATGATCTTCACGTACCGCATCCTGGACACGACCGAGGCCAAGCAGGCGCTGCGCGACTCCACAGCAACGCTGGTGCTCGTCGCCTCGGACCCGTTCTACCGGGCGGTGATCCACCACCAGCCCGCCGCCCGCCCGGACGCGTACCGGCAGGTCGACGCGAACGTGAAGGAGGTGCACGCCCGGGTGTGGGTACGTCTGGTGGACGGCCACCCGATCGGGACCGTCCGACACGCCTCCCCCACCCGCCAACCGGCCATGACCCTGGCCGAACTGGGGCCGATCGTCGAGGTCATGCTGCGCATCCCCGGCTTCGACACGCGCGAAGGACGGGACCTGGTGCTGCGCGACCTGTCGTTCGCGGCCTCCATCCCCCGTCACGGCGCGGACCGACCGGACACGGTCAGCATCGTCCGCACGAGCGCTATCTACCCCGGTGGGCTCGAAGGACTGGTGGAAGGGATTCGCTTCTACGCGGCCGGCGCCACCGCAATGGCCGAACTGGACACCCTGTTGGCGCAACGTGACCGTGGCATTTAGTTGCCGGCCGTAGCCCCGAATACCGCCATACGCACCACTTCCGCTGCGTTTCATCGACATTACACTGGGTCATGCCATCGAAGGTGAATCCCGCCGCGCGGGGCACCGGTACCCGGTGGCCGACCCGGGAGGCCCGCTAGTGGATGAATCGGCAATTCGGATCGACTCCGGTCTGGTCGACTTGACGAACGTTCCTCTCGACGCGTTGGACGCATTCGACGACGCGATCCTCGAGGCGTCCGCGGACCGTTTCCTCAGACAGGTCGACGACGCCAGCAGCAGCATTGGCGGCCACGACTCCTGACGACGGGCTCGGCAGCCATGACGAGGAGCGACCACGAGGTGGCAGGCCTGAACTCCACGCACGGGATGTCGCTGTCCAACCACGGGATGTCCCTGGTCCAGTTGGACGCGTTGGCGTCCGAACGAACCGATGGCCACGCTTCCGCACTGCTGCACCACGTCGAGCGGACGCGACGACTGCTCGCTTTGCGGTTGGTGCTGCACCACGCACGCGAACACCACGCTCCGGGAAGTCCACTGCCGTCGGTGGACGAGGCATGGGAACTCCTGACCTCCGCCGAGCGCGCCGACCCGGTAGCGGTGGCCGCCGTGCTGTCGCGCCCGCAGGTCGGGATGTGGTCGGGTCACGTCCTGCGGCGCCTCCGGAACAGGGTCACCGACCCCGCGCCGGTGTGGTTCCACATCGGTCAACTGCATCTGTTGGCCGCCGCAGCGGGCGTGTCCGCAAAATTGCGCTTCACGATGGTGATCCCGTTGCGCGATGGCGTCGCAGTACTTCCCGGCCTGGGCACCCTACGAGTGCCCGAGGTGACCGAATGGGGTCATGGAACGTTGGTTTCGGATGCGTCCGGGTTCACGGTGAAAACCGGAAGCGGTGCGCCCCACCCGATCGAATGGCAGCCGATTCGCATTCTGAACGGCGAGGCGGGCTCGGATGCGCCTCGCATCCACCTGGACGACACCGGACCGTACCGGGGATTGGCGATCCCCGAGCACCCCGACCCATTGTCGGACTCCTCGGCAACGCGGTGGAACAAGGTCTTCGCCGACGCGTGGGCGATCCTGGAGCGGGATCACCCGCACCGCGCACGGGAACTTTCCACCGGACTTTCGGTGATCACACCACGCCCTGCGACCTACCGCTTCCGACAGCACAGCGGCTCGGCCGGCGACGGGTACGGCGCCGCGATCATCTCCGAACCCCACGACGCCACACAGTTGGCCGTCACGATGGTGCACGAGTACCAGCACAGCAAGCTGAACGCAATCAGCCACCTGGCGCCCCTGACCTCCGGGCACCCGACTGCCAACTGCTACGCACCCTGGCGGGACGACCCGCGGCCTGTCACCGGCCTGTACCAAGGAGTGCACGCCTTCCTTGCGGTCGCGGAGTTCTGGGAGCGGCAACGCGAGCACTCGAGCGGACCGGACTCCACCCTGGCGCACTTCGAGTTCGCCCTGGTTCGGACGCAGGTCGCCGAAGCGCTCGACGCGCTGCGCCGCCACCCCGCACTGACCGGAATAGGACAGAGGTTCGCGACTCGCCTGGCCGAACGACTTGCGGCGCTGTCGGACGCCTCCGTACCGGCCGAACCGCTCACGGCCGCCGAGACGGCTGCCTCGGACCACCGCGCAGCGTGGCGAGCCGCGCACCTTCACCCGGCGCGAGCACATGTCGTCGAGCACGCGGAGCGGTGGCTCAGGGGTGAGGCCGCACCGCCCCTCAAGGCCGACTCGCCCGTGATGGCCGCCGCCACACCGCCCAGGTTGGACGCCAAGGCGATCCTCACCCGCGTCCTGTTCTCCGACCGGGCCGTTTTCGACGCGATGCAGGCAAACGTCGCAGGCGACGCCCGCAAGATCGCGACAGACTTGACCCCGGCGGATTTCGCCGTCGTGGCGGGAGAACACGAACGGGCGCACGCGCTGTATTCGGCAGAACTCGCCAAGGGCTCGAACCGACCCGGCACGTGGTCCGGTTTCGGGCTCACGCTCCACGAACTGTCACCCGGCCCGGCTGCGCGGGTGTTGCTCGAACGCCCACACCTGGTTCGGGCCGTGCGCAACAAGATCGCCGCAACCGGCGAGGCGCCCGAAGTGGAGCGCCTCGCCTCGTGGCTGTCTGCGGACGGCTAAAGCGGCATGGGGTCGATGTCGCAGTTCGCCCGCACGCGAGGATCACCCAGTTCCGCCACCGCCGGGTGTTGGCTCCCGAGCCGGTCGCGCAGGAGGTTCACCGCTCGCAGGTGGAGTGCGTCCGCTTCGTCGACACGCCCGAGCGAACGCAGGTCCTGAGCGAGATTCGCCTGGCACGCGAGCGTCGTGGGGTGATCGGCGCCCAAGACCACTGTCGCACGGCTCGAGATCTCGGCATCGGCGTCGTGGGCGCCTTGCACATCTCCCAACGCGTGAAGGTCACTGGCCAGGTTGATCCAGGTGATCAACGTGGAGGGGTGGTCTTCACCCAAGCGGGCGCGGAAGCTTCCCAGCGTCGCCTGGTCCAGTTCGCGCGCGCCCTCGAAGTCGCCCTTCAAGCGGCGCAGGATCGCCACGTTGACAGCCGCCGACAGCGTATGAGGGTGGTCCGGCCCCAATGTCCTGGCGTACCGCGTCAGCGTGTCCTGCCCGAGTTGCGCGGCTGTCTCATGACGACCCAAGTGCCTCAACTCGATGGACCGGGCCAGCGCAGCGGCGAGCGTCTCGACGTGGTCCAGGCCGTACCGTCGCCGCAAGCCCTCGAAGGCCGTCTCCGCCGCGCTCATCGCGCCATCGTGGTCACCCGCCTTTCGGCGCATCACTGCGAGGTGACGCACGGCGCGGAGCCATGTGGGGTTGAGCGGTCGCCCCTCGCTCAGCCGTTCGTACGAGCGCACGATCTCTTCGTGCTCGGCGGAGGCTTCCCGGTAGTTGCCGAGTTCCCGCTTGTCGAGGGTGAGGCCAACCTGGGTGAAGAGCGGCACCTCGTGCTCCTGGCCGTAGATCTGAACCCTGCGGTCCCAGGTGTCGGCGTCCAGTTTGACGGCGGAGGCGAAGTCGCCGACGAGGCGGAGGTTCACGCCGAGGTTGTGCGCCGCGCCATGTGTCACCGGATCCTCGTCTCCGAGGTAGCGCACGCAGATGTCGTAACTTCGCTTCGACAGCTCCAGTGCACCGACGAAGTCGCCTTCCGCCCGCTTGTCCGCCGCGACCTGGCCCATCGCCAGGATGGTTTCCTCATGTTCCTCGCCGAAGGTGCGGCGGTGCCGGTCCAGCAGTTCCAGGTTCAGCGGAGTCGCCTCGGCGTACCGGCCCTGCACCCAGAGCATGAAGCCGTACCAGCGGCCCATCCGCAATGTCTCCGGGTGGTCCTCGCCCAGCCGCTCCAACCAGATCCGGTAGATCTTCTCGGACAACTCGGCGCTGCGGTTGTGCTCGCCCCACCGATAGAGGAATTGAACCTGGTTGTACAGCAGCGATCGGACCGGCTCGGCATCACTCTCGTAGGCGTCGGAGGCCGACAGGTGCGCGCTCAGGTCCACGTACACCGGCCAGTTGTCCGGTTCTTCCGGTGTCTCCGGGTCGTTCTCGCTCAGGATCAGGTGCGCCGCGCTGCGCATGATCACGCGATCGTCCTCGCTCATCTGACTGATGAGCACGGCTTGGACGAGCCGGTGCAGCTCGATGGAGTTCGTGCGGTGGTCCACGCGCACCAACGCGAAACGGTTGATGTCGCGGATGGCCTCGT
The DNA here is from genome assembly GCF_000716595.1 of Saccharothrix sp. NRRL B-16314. Taxonomy (GTDB): domain Bacteria; phylum Actinomycetota; class Actinomycetes; order Mycobacteriales; family Pseudonocardiaceae; genus Actinosynnema. The sequence goes on along the minus strand of NZ_JNXC01000010.1, from coordinate 31,827 downwards.
TGAGCCGCAAGCGGTCACGCAGGACCCGGGACAGCTCGCTCGGCACGCCGGTGATGTTGCGGCTGTACGTGAACATCGTGCGGTTGATCGGCTCCGGCGCCAGGAAAGCGCACACTTGGAGCAGCCTCAGCGCCGACAGGTTCTTGCGCTTGAGCTCGTTGAGCGACAGGTCCCACATCGCCGCCACCGACTCGGGGTAGTCGAGGGTCGTGGTGACGTTGAGCAGTTCCAGTTGCTTTTCAGCCAGTAGTTCCAGGTACTCGGCGGCGGGCATACCCGTCTCCACCCGCCACGCCGCCGCCTGCGCGACGGCGAGAGGCAGGTCGCCCAACGCCTCGGCCAGTCGACCGGCGTCCTCCTCGCCGAGCTCAGGGTCGCGTCGGCGCAACAACTGCACGCTCTCCGCCCGTTGGAAGACGTTGACCTCAAGTGGGCGGGCGACGCTCAGCCACTGCGAATTGCGAGAGGTGACCAGGATTCGCCCCGTACCGCCGGTGGGCAGGTACTGCTGTACGGCGTCAGGGCTGTCGGCGTTGTCGAAGATGAGCAGCCAGTTGCCCGGCACCTTGGGGTGGTTGCCACTCCGGAGGGCATCGAGCACCTGTTGGACCGCCACGTTGGACTCGGTGCCGCCTTCGAGGCCGAGGCGTTGCCCCAGTTCCACCAACGAGTTCACGATCTTGACCGATCGCTCCGCCGGGACCCACCAGATCAAATCGAAGTTCCCGCGGTTGCGGTAGGCGTATTCGATGGCCAGGTGCGACTTGCCCACACCGCCCATCCCATGCAGGGTTTCGGGCAGCACGGCTGCGGTCCCGCCCCGGACGAGTCGCCGTTCGAGCTCTTGAAGGAGGTCCGCCCGCCCGGTGAAGTTGACGTTCCTCGGCGGTACGCCGCCGAAGACGGGCGATGCGAGGGCCTTTCTCCTTTCTTCCTGCTCGACGGCAGTCACCTCTACTCCTCCTGCATTTCGCTCGAGATCAACCGTGTCCTCACGAACACGTGTTCGGCCACGTTCACCAATCCGGAAGTCCCCGTTCGTCTCATCATTCCCGACCACCGACCGCGACCTGACTTCGGGGTCCGTCCACTTGGAATTGCGCAGGTGGACTCCGGACCAGGCCCCCCACACCGCCCGCTCCGCTTCCACCACATCGGCTGACGCGACTGTGGACGAAGGGACCGGAGCCCGTTCCTCATCCAGCGCCGAATCGAACCCGACCGCCTCCGGTCGATGTTCCTCCAGGTATTGGCGCACCACCTTGCGCACCCGCTCGGTGTCGATGCGGCGACCGTGTGCGAGCAACTCCTCCCGAACACCTTCGGCGACAAAACTGAATTTGACTCGGTTCTCGTCGCCTGCCCCGTGGGGCACGGTCACCACCAACGCGCTAGCCAGGAATTCAGAGAGAGCCGCACGTCCGGCGTCCGGGTGCAGAAGTTCGAGGATGAGAACGAGGAGCGGCAACTCCAGCGGTGCGACGGCCAGGTGGACCGCCAGGTCGAACGCCGCTTTCGACGCGGTGGTGCGGTACGCGGCGACCACTTCCGCAACGTCGGACGACGCGTCACCCGATCCGGAAGGGGCCACTGCGGTGTTCGTGCCCAGTTGAGCGGGCACGAGGGCCGCACCCAGGTTCGCCCACCCCACCGCCGCGACGATGTTGGCCCATTCGCGCAGGCCCGCCGGGGCCAGTTCCACGAACGGGACCGGCACCACGTCGCCGAGGTCGTCGTACAACCCGGGCACGTCGACCTGCGGTTCCCACTCGTGGTAGTGGTTCGGCTCGCCCGGCTCGAACGCTTTGAGGCGCAAGCGGTGCAGGTCCAAGCCGATGCGACAGGCCGCCCACCACGACAGCGGGCTGACCACGGCCACAGAATGCGCGGCGCCCAACTCGCGCAGGGTCGCCCACGCTCCGCCCAACCTCCAGGTCGGATCGACGGCGTCGGTCAGGACGAGCAGCAGCCGTCGCCCGGAGCCGGTCAAGTCCGGCGGACTGGCTCCGTCGGTGCCGCGCAGCGCCACCCGACCGCTGTCGTCCGGGCCGAGCCCACACACGATGACCTCCCCGAAGACACCCGATTGAGCGAGCGCGCGGGTGAATTCGCCGACGGTCGAAACCCAGATCGACATCGCTGGGCCTTCATCGACTGCCACCACTATGTCGTGCGACTGGCCGGCGAGAGGCGCAAGCACGTCGCGCACCCTGTCCGCAGTCCACCACCCGAGGGCGTTCGGGCCTGCTGTCGTCCCCGTGTCGACGGCCTCGGAGGCGGCGCACACCGTCACTTCCCCCCGACACGCGCGTGGTGGCGAGGTGCGGACCAACGGACCGATTTACGCGAGTGCGCACCGGAATCGGTGGCGCGCCCCTTGGTCTCGACCATCACATGCACCCGCGATGCGCATTGGCGAAGTGTATCGATTCCGAAGAGCCGCGATAATCGGATGAGCGCCGAGGAGTCGGTTACTCCATCACCGTTTCGGGCGATCACCCGATTGGACCTGACGAGTGAATAGGAAACCGATGCGTATCCGGTATCGAGTGCACGCCGGCGGTGCATGGCTCAGATACCTCCCTGCGAACCCCAACCGGAGGTCAGTGGTACCGGTAGACGCTCTGCGTCGTCCCACAATACTGCAAGACTGCGCCCGGCGTGGGGTCCGTCCGAATCTTTCGCAAGCAGTGCCTCACGGCGCAACTGCGCCAATCGGTCCGGCAACCCGCGGACCTCGCCGGCAGAGAACAGCTGGGTGACGGCTTCGAGGAAGTGACTGCTTGAACAGTCCTCCCGATCCCAGATGATGATCGGGATGCCGGCTCTGAACGCCATCGCGGCCTCGTGCCAGGCTCGACCGCGGCGATCGCCTGGGGGTTCGCTGAGCACTAGAGACACTATCGACATGTCGTTCAGGTCGACCGCCATGCCGGTGAGGTCCCAACCGCCGTTGGTCCGGCTCCAGTACGGGCGTGCCGCCTCACCCGAGACCGCGCTCCACCGCTGCTTCCACACCAGCCAGTACCGCTGAGCCCTCGTCCGCTCAAGGCTCCGCACGAGCACGGGGTGATCGACCGCCAACGGGACGGTCATGTCGGAAGGAGAGGCCTTCGGCCAGAACTCCACCGCAGTGTTGATCATCTCCCAGGGCAGCGCGAACTCGACCACGATGGCACTCACCCGCTCGGCAGCCGGGGTGATGCCCAGTTCGGCCTCCAGTTCGGCGAGGACCCGGTCGACCTCCGATTCCAAGTCCTCCCGTCCGATGGCGGCGTCACCACGGCGACGGCCGTGCCAGCCGGATCCCTTCCAGTTCAACCAGTGCGAGAGCACCACCTTCGTCCGGTCGACCGGGTCCGGGTCGACTTCGAAGACGAGGTGCACCACACCCGGGTCATCGTCGTCGGTCTTGATCTCGTCGCGCCATCGGGCCTGTTCGACGAGATCGGTCACTTCGAACTTCTCGGCCAGTCTCCAGTTGCAGCGCCGCAGCTCGTCCGCCAAGGCGCCGTCCCCGAGCCGTCCGGCGAGGCAGTCCACGAACACCATGGCGGGCGGCATGGATCCCGGGCCCGCGTTGTGGTCGGCGAGGTGGAGGAACAGCGACCATGCCGAACGGCAGCGAGCGGGCAGGTCGTCGCAATGCCCATCGGTGGCCACGTCGGCCAGGCGACGCAGTTGACGTCGCTCCTCGAACGGGTCGTCGGACAGCCGCAGGGATCGCAGCGCCTTCGCCAATCGGTCCCAGTCCCGCGTCGGGAGTGCCCGGCACGCGGCCCACTCATCGCCGAGGTCGACCAGCTCGGCGATCTCGGACGCGTGCGGGTCCAGCAACCTGAGGCAGTCGACCAGGGCGCGCAACCCACCGGCGTGACGACAGCACCACCGAACGAGACCGAGGAACTGGAGGTGGACCTCCGAGCCTTCCAACGACACCGGCTCGCCGAGGACGTCGGACAGGAGGCTTACCAGCATGGTGCGCCCGCGTTCGGCACGCAGACTCTCGCAGCGCTCCAGCAAGAGGACGATCTCACCCTGCAGCCGCAGTTGGGCGGTGTTCGCTCCTTGGTCCACGACCATGTGACCATCCCCCGTCCCACCGTCCCCCGTCGGCGACCGCGTCGGGACAAGCGCCGACCTGAGAGAACAGTGACTCCCGGCCGTCACTGTCGCACAAGCGGAAAGAGCGCTCTCCGCAAAATGCGGTCAGACGACGGCGTGCCGGCCGGTGCCGAGGGCCCGGCCGCTGGTCGTCAGCTCGGTGGCCACGCGGTCGACGGCGTCGGTGAACTCGAGGTCGTCGCAGTTCCAGTCGGTGAGCTTGACCAGCAGCCAACGCCGCCAGGCGGCGACGAGGTCGGTGAACACGTCGGTGCCCTGCGGTGTGAAGCGGTACCGGCCGTCGGACTCGGTGACGTAGCCGCGGGTCTGGAGTTGGCGCGCCACCGGTTCGAAGACGCCCGCGGGCACCTTCGTGGCCTCGGCGAGGCGTTCGAGGGTGGCGTGGCCGTGGTCGACGCTCTGCCGGAACACCTTCACCACCAGCCACGCCTGCGCGTGCGTCAGCGGGACGCCCGACCCGCTCAGCACCTCGGGCGTCGGGTCACGGCGTTCGCGGCTGTAGATCAGGGCGACCAGCTTCTCCAGCTCGTGCTCGGAGTCGGAGCTGTGCGGCGCGGCGAAGTTGTCGCCGACCTCGGTGGCGGCGGCGCGGGCCGTGTCGCGCAGCGGCACCTCCTTGAGGAACAGGGCGACCAGGAACGCGACCGCGGCGACCGGCGCGGCGGCCAGGAACACCACCTGCAGGGTGTCCGCGTAGGCGGCGATGATGGGGGCTTTGAGCTGGTCCGGCAGGGCGTGGAGGGCCCGCACGTCGGACGCGGCGGCCGGGTCGACGCCCGGCGGGATCGCGGCGGCGAGGTTGCCGGGCAGGTTGCCCGCGTACACCGTGCCGAAGACCGCCACCCCGAACGAACTGCCCAACGTGCGCAGGAAGCTCACGCCGGACGTGGCCACGCCCAGGTCCTCGTAGCTGGTGGTGCTCTGCACGACCACCATCGCCACCGGCATGCACATGCCGACGCCCAGGCCGAGCACGAGCATTTACGTCGACGCCTGCCAGAACGAGGTCTCGGGGGTCAGCCGGGACAGCAGGAGCAGCCCGCCGACCATGAACAGGCTGCCGACCAGCGGGAACACCCGGTAGCGGCCGGTCTTGCTGATGACGTTGCCGGTCGTGACCGAGGCGATGAGCAGGCCGATGACGAGCGGCAGCATCTCCAGGCCGGACTGGGTCGCCGACGCGCCGTGCACGTACTGCAGGTACGTCGGCAGGAACGTGACGCCGCCGAGCATGGCGAACCCGACGACGAAGCTCAGCACCGTGCACACGGTGAACACCCGGCTGCGGAACAGGCGCATGGGCAGCATCGGTTCGGCGGCCCGGGTCTCGACGAGCACGAACAGGCCGAGCGCGAGCACCGACCCGATCGCCATCAGGACGATCGTCGGCGACGCCCACGGGTACTCGACGCCACCCCAGCTGGTGACGAGCGTGAGGCCGGTCGCGGCCAGCGCGATGAGCAGGATGCCCAGGTAGTCGATCTTCGGTCGGCCCACGCCGCTCAGGCCCGGCAGGGCGAACGCGCCCACGGCCAGCACCACCACGCCCAGCGGCAGGTTGACGTAGAACGCCCAGCGCCAGCTGAGGTGGTCGACGAACAGCCCGCCGAGCAGCGGGCCGACGACCGTGGCGACGCCGAACACCGCGCCGATGACCCCCTGGTACTTGCCGCGCTCGGACAGCGGCACGACGTCCGCGATCACGGCGGCGGACGTCACCATGAGGCCGCCCGCGCCGAGCCCCTGCACGGCACGCGCCAGGATCAGCCACGTCATCGAGTCGGCCCAGCCGCACAGGAAGGAGCCGACCAGGAACAGCCCGACGCTGACCAGGAACGCCCGCTTGCGCCCGAACAGGTCGCCGAACTTGCCGATCAGCGCGGTCATGATCGTCTCGGCGAGCAGGTAGGACGTGACCACCCAGGACAGGTGCCCACCGCCGCCGAGGTCGCTGACGATCGTGGGCAGCGCGGTCGCCACGATCGTCTGGTCCAGCGCCGCGAGCAGCATCCCGAGCATGATCACCGTGATGACCGCGCGCCGCGCCCCGCGCCCCACCTCGACCCGCTCGGCCACGTCGACCTCCCGGTCCGACGATAAAACCGTCCCCGTGCCTCCGCCCGCCCGGACCACAGCCGGGTGATCACCCGGGCAGGACCGGTCGGGGAAGTCGGCGGGCACCGGCGTCGACACCACTCCGGTGACGGCCGGCACGCTGTTCCGGATCACATGACGCGATGCATGCAGACCAGGTCAGGGCGATCGTCCCACGAACCGGTGACCGTGAAGCCGAGCCGCTCGTACAGCGCGATCGCACCTGTGCGCCACTTCCACACGGACAGGCGGACGGTGGTCACGCCGGTGCGCGCGAGGTGGTCGAGGGCCGCGGTGATCAACGCGGTGGCGACGCCTTGGCCGCGGGCGGCCGGGGCGGTCCACAGGCGCTTCACCTCGGCGGCGCCGTCGACGGGCGCGGTGACGACCAGGCAGCCCACCGCCGCGTCGTCGGAGCGGGCCAGCAGCACCACGTCGTCGGCGAACGCGCTGCGCGGGTCCGCGATCTCGGCCCGGTAGCGCTGGGGCAACGCCTCCGCGTCGGCCACGGGCACGTCCTTCTCCTCCTCGGTCCGCAAGTGGTACGCGGTGAGCAGCGCGGTCAGTCCATGTTCATCCCGCCAGCGCACGACATCGGTCATGGCGGCAGGATTACACGGCGGTGTGACTCGCCGGCGCCGTGCCCGAATCCGGGCAGGGAATTTGGCCGGGTGTTTGGCTGTGACCATGCTGGAGCCCGTGGGAGACGAGGTGCCGGACGAGCTGCTCCGGCACGTGGTCAGAACTACCGGCCTGCCTCCCGCGCTCGCGCGGCGAGTGGTGTCCGACGTGATGGGCTACTTCGTCGAGACGGCGGAGGAGTACGTGCTGCGCCGGCATGCCGAGCTGCGACGGGACGGGTTGTCCAACGCTCGGATCTGGGCACTGCTGCGGGAGGAACTGGACGTGCGGCCGGTCGCCGCGCCGCCCATGTCCGAACGCAGGTTGCGCCGGATCGTCTACGGCTGAAGGAGATCACCGGGTATGTGCGGAATCGTCGGTTACGTTGGTCCGCGGGACGCCGTCCCACTGCTGCTGGAAGGCCTGCACCGGCTCGAGTACCGGGGCTACGACTCGGCGGGCGTAGCGGTCGCGGTCGACGGCGGACTGCGGGTCGTCAAGACCGCCGGGCGAGTCGGCGACCTGCGCAAAGCCGTCCCCGAGGGCACTGCGGGCGCAACGGGCATCGCACACACCCGGTGGGCGACCCACGGCGAGCCGAGCGACCGCAACGCCCACCCGCACGTGGACGCCGCCTCACGCATCGCGATCGTGCACAACGGCGTGTTCGAGAACTCCGACCGGCTGCGCGCCCGACTCGTCGCCGACAACGTCCCGCTGGCCTCCGACACCGACAGCGAAGTCCTCGCCCACCTCGTCGCCCGCAGCTCCGCGACCACCCTCGAAGATGCCGTGCGCGAGGCGCTGGCGCAGGTGGAGGGCACGTACGGGGTGATCGTGATGGACGCCGACCGGCCCGGCGAGCTGGTCGCCGCACGGCGGGGCAGCCCGGTCGTGCTGGGCGTCGGCGAGCAGGAGATGCTGGTCGCCTCCGACGTCACCGCGTTGGTCCGCTTCACCCAGCAGGTGATCTACCTGGACGACGACGAGATCGCCACGGTCACCGCCGACGGCTACCGGACGTCCACGATGGATGCCCGAGCCACCACCCGTTCCCCCACGTCGATCGACGTCGCGAGCGCCGAGTACGAGTTGGGCGACCACCCGGACTTCATGTACAAGGAGATGCGCGAGCAGCCCGAAGCGGTGGACCGGTGCCTGCGCGGACGGCTGGACCACCGGTTCTCCTCGGCCCGCCTGGACGGCGTCGGCCTCACCCCGCAGGACTACCAGCGCATCCGCCGGGTGAAGCTCCTCGGTTGCGGTTCCGCCTACTACGCCGGGCAACTGGGCGCGCAGCTGATCGAGGAGCTGGCCCGCATCCCGGCCGACGCCGAGCCCGCGTCCGAGTTCCGCTACCGCAACCCGGTGGTCGACCCGGACACGTTGTACGTCGCCATCAGCCAGTCAGGTGAAACGCTGGACACGCTCGCCGCCGTGCAGGAGCTGAAGCGCAAGGGCGGTCACGTCATCGGCGTGGTCAACGCGGTCGGCAGCACGATCGCCCGGGAGTGCGGCCACGGCATCTTCCTGCACGCCGGACCGGAGGTGTCGGTGGCGGCGACGAAGTCGTTCACCACGATGGCCGTCGCCTTGGCCATGCTGGCCCTGGACCTGGGTCGGGTGCGCGACCTGTCCATCACCGAGGGCCGACGGCTGGTCACCGGCCTCGCCCGACTGCCGCACCAGATCGCGCAGATCCTCGCTGGTGAACAAGAGATCGAGGCGGTCGCCCGCAAGTACGCGAGGGCCGAGCACATGTTCTTCGTCGGCCGGGTGCGCGGGTGGCCGGCGGCGCGGGAGGGCGCGCAGAAGCTCAAGGAGATCTCCTACGTGCACGCCGAGGCTTACCAGGCGTCCGAGCTGAAGCACGGGCCGTTGGCGCTGATCGATCCGGAGATGCCGACCGTGGTGCTGGTGCCGGACGACGAGCTGCTGGCCAAGAACACCGCCACCATCGAAGAGATCAAGGCACGCGGCGGACCGGTCATCGCGGTCACCGACGCCGAGCTGCCCGCCGGTCTGGCCACGGACGTCATCCGCGTGCCCAAGGCGCACGACTCATTGGCCCCGATCGCGCTGTCGGTGCCGTTGCAGCTGTTCGCCTACCACCTGGCCCACGCCCTGGGTCGGGACGTCGACCGGCCGCGCAACCTCGCGAAGAGTGTGACTGTCGAATAAGCGCCCAAACGAGATGCGGCCGTTGACGGCGACCGACGGCCGCAGGAGCGTGCCGGGTGTGAAGCTCACTGCCACGCTGACCGGACTCGCGCTCGTCGCGGGCACCGTGCTCGCCGCCCCGCCGGCCGCTGCGGCGACCGTCGACACCACCGCCACCTACGTGCTGGTCTCCCGGCACAGCGGCAAGGCGGTCCAGGTCGGGTCCACATCGGACGGTGCCGCCGTCACCCAGGGAACGCGGACCGACTCCGCCGGCCAGCAGTGGCAGTTCGTGGACTCCGGCGGCGGCTACTACCGGCTGAAGTCGCGCCTGAGCGGGAAGGTCGTGGACATCGCGGCCTCCTCCACCGCCAACGGCGCGAACGTCGTGCAGTGGACCGACAAGAACACCGCGAACCAGCAGTTCCGGCTCGCCGACTCGGACGGCGGGCACGTCCGGTTCGTCAACCGCAACAGCGGCAAGGCGTTGGACGTCTGGGAGCGCTCGACCGCCGACGGCGCGCGGATCTCCCAGTACGACGACACCGGCGCGACCAACCAGCAGTGGCAGCTCGTGCGCCTCGGCTCGGCCGCCGTCGGGGTGCCGACCGATCCGAACATCCGGTACTTCGGCCGCTGGAACTACGGCAACCCGGCCGCGTACGTGTCCGAGTGGGCGGGCGCGTACGTGGTGGTCGGCTTCACCGGTCGCACCGTCAAGCTGCGGCAGCGCAACGCGATCGACTTCTACGTCAGCATCGACGGCGGCCCGGACGTGTCGTACGTCAACCGCAGCGGCACGGTGGACCTCACGCCGACCCCGCTGGCGAGCGGCAACCACACCCTGCGCGTGTCGTACCGGCCGATCGCCGGGTCCTACCGGGGTGACGCGGTGTTCCAGGGCGTCGAGCTGGACGCCGGCGCGACCACGTTCGCGCCCGCCGTGCCGTCGCGGGTCGTGGAGTTCGTCGGCGACTCGATCACCGTGGGGCAGCAGTCGTCCAAGCAGGCGCTGACCGCGTACGGGTGGCTCGTCGGCGAACGGCTCGGCACGGGCCACACGCAGATCGCGGTCGGCGGCGCGTGCCTGGTGTCGGCGGCGGACGGGTGCATCGGGATGAGCGACCGGTTCCTCCGCACGGGACTCCAGGCGGACGCGACGAACTGGGACTTCTCCCGGTACCGGGCGGACGTCGTGGTGATCAACCTGGGCACGAACGACGTCGGGCACAGCGTCACCGGGGCGCAGTTCCAGAGCGCGTACGTGACCCTGCTGCGTCGGGCGAGGGAGAAGTACCCGACCGCGACCGTGCTGGCCATGCAGACGTTCCGCAAGCGGTACATCCCGGAGACGCAGGCGGCCGTGCAGGCGGTGAACGACCCGAAGATCCGGTTCGTGGACACCACCGGCTGGATCGTGGAGTCGACCGACACCACCGACAACGTCCACCCGAACGACCAGGGCCACCGCAAGATCGCCGACCGGCTGGCCCCGATCGTCTCCGCGGCCCTGGGCTGACCGAGGAGCTTAGGCTAGCCTTACCTACATGCCCCGGTACTCGGCGTTGGACCAGTTGCAGCTGAAGGTGCTCACGAAGGCCGTGGGCCTGGTGACGGCAACCGGCAACCCGCGCGACGTGTTCGACCAGTTCGTCATGACGGTGTCCGCGGTGACGGACGTCGCGCCGCACGTGCGGCGGGTGACGTTCCGGGCGGACGGGTTCGGCGACTACCGGGTCACCGGGCCGGACGAGTGCTTCGGGTTGCTGATGCCGCGGCCGGGCCGGGCGTTGACGATGCCCAGCCCGGACCGGGTCAACGTCCGCACGGCGATCCGGGCGCTGCCGGCCGACGAGCAGCCGGACCTGCGCTGGTACACGGTGCGGGCGCACCGGCCGGAGGTCGGCGAGATCGACGTGGACTTCGTGCTGCACGGCGATGCCGGCCCCGGCACCCGCTGGGCGACCGGCGCGGAGGTCGGCCGGGAGGTGGGTTTCCGCGCGGGCAACTCGGGCTACCGCGCGCCTGCGGGCGGCAAGGTCCTGCTGGCGGCCGACGAGACCGCGCTGCCGGCGTTGTGCGCGATCGTGGAGTCGGGTGTACCGGCGGACGCCCGGATCTTCGTCGAGGTGCCGACCGCGGAGCACCGGGTGGAGATCGACGCCCCCGTCACCTGGCTCTACCGGGGCGACGACCAACCCGGCTCCCCCATGGTGCGGGCGGTGGCCGGGATGCCCTCTCCCGTGCCGGACTACGCGTGGGTCTGCGGCGAGTCGGCGTTGGCCACCGGCGTGCGGCGGCACCTGGTGAAGGAACTCGGGATGGACCGCCGGTCGGTGATGTTCAGCGGTTACTGGAGGACCGGCGCCGCCCGCGGGTGACGGCCGGACGGCGTCCGCGTCCACCATTCGGTTGCCACCAAGGACAACCCGCTGGTCCGATAGATTGGGGTGTCGTCGCTCGACAGCAGGGGGCTGTTGTGTTCAGGGCAGTGATGTTCATCGTCTTCGGCGTGTGCTTCATCGCGTTCGGCGGCTACCTGGTGATCGACGACAACAACCTGGCCCGCGCGCAAGCCGAGGTGGTCAGGGTGTCGGGGGTCGACGGCGCCGAGTGGCGGTCCACGGTGCGGTTCACCACCGTCGCCGGCGAGCAGGTCACCGAGGACCTCCACCCCTCCGCCCGGAAGCCGGAGCGAGGCGACCGGGTGGAGATCCGCTACAAGGCCCGGAACCCGAGCTACGCGCACTTCCCCGAGGACGGCCAGAACCTGTACCTCTACCCCGGCCTCGGGGTCCTGCTGATCGGCGTGGCGGCGTTCTGGATCGTGCGGCTCAACCGCGGTCCCCGCTGAAGCCCCTCACCACTGGATGTCGGTCAACGCCTCCAGCGGCGCCCGCTCCTCGGACGACTCCGGCACGACCAGGGTGTCCGCCGCCGCCAACGCCGTCGGGAACGTGAAGCCGCACCGCTCCTCGACCTCGCCCAACCGCACCTGGAACACCCGGAACTCGTCCAGTTCCAGCGATTCCAGCTGGTTCAGGTTCTGCGTCAGCAGGAACGCCCGTGCCGTGAGCGCCCCGCCGGAGACGAACGCGATCACCTTCCAGTACTCGCGCGGCAACGCGACGCCCCGGAACACGCGGTCGTCGGAGCGGAAGACCGGACCGCCGTAGACGCTGACGCGCAGGTCGTCGACGTCCACATCGGACAGCACGGCGTCCTCCAGCCGGCCCCACAGCCCGCGCCGCGCGCTCTGGTTGAAGTCGTCCATCTGGGGCGTGATGTTGGTGAAGAAGAACGAGTCCCGGTTGGCCTTCTCGGCCGCCGCCTGCGTCCCCCACAGCAGGTCCGCGCGCCGCGCCACGTGCCCGCGGTCGAGCCGGTTGCCGCGGTACAGCTCGTCGCCGACCTGGAACTCGGCCGGGAACCGCTCGTCCAGCACGAACGGGATGCCGCTGCGGTTGATGGACCGGAGCCCGCCGCCGTCGATGTTCCACGCCACCCAGAACGCGAACCGCCGCGACTTGCTCTGGGCCAGCGAGAAGTGCGTGTAGTCGATCACCGTCGAGCCGTTCAGCTCGACCGCGTCGGCCCGGGTCGCCTCGCCCAGCTCCGGCACGCCCGCCGGCACGCCGAGGAAGTTCCCGTCGAACCCGACCGGCGCCACCTCGGGCTTCTTCGGCGGCTTGAGCGTGATGCCGAGCTTCTCGAACACGGACGCGGGCAGGCACGCCAGCGCGTGCTCGTCCGTGCTGCCACCCGCCTCGCCCGCGAAGTGCAAGCCAGCCATCGTCTTGCCGGTCTTGCCGTTGGACGCCTTGAACATCCACGCGGCGCCGGAGTCGCCGCCCATGCTGATCTCGCCGTCGGGGGCGGGCCTCGCCGGGTCCGGGCCGATCTCGAAGCAGCCGATCTGCCGCTGGCCGACACCGGGGCCGTAGTCGATCTTGACGAGGGTGTCCACGCGCCGGACCACGCCGTGCGTCACGCCGGTCGTCCGGCCGCTCTTCACCACCTTGTCGCCCAGCTCCGGCTCGCCCAGCTCGTCCACCGGCACGCCCAGGTCCAGGATCGCCGCCTCGAACCCGCGGCCCTCGACGGTGGCGATGGCGCAGTCGCCCGCCGCGCCGAGGTGCGACCGGACGAGCCGGCCCAGCCTGTTGCGCTCGGTGCGGTTGTCGTCGTGCACGCCGGGCTGCACCACGTCCTCGCCGAGGGCGCCCTGCGGCCCGTGCAGGACGTGCCAGTTGCTCAGGGCGTACGGGGTGGCGTCGACCTTGTCGTAGACGATGCAGCCGAGGGTTCCCGCGGACACTCGCACGTGCCCGACGCTGACACCCGGCACCACCGGGTCGATCCGCGTCTTGCGCACGTCGCCGGTCGTCTCCTGCACGACGTGGAAGTCGACGCGGTAGTCGCGTTCGAGCACGTCGGTCGGCACCTGGACGCCGTCGACCTCGATCGCCTCCGGCAGCAGCGCCGTGCCGAGCGCGCCCAACGCCTCGGGCGCGGCCTTCTGCCGGACGGTGAACTGGATGGCGATCTCGTTCGTCGCCTTGCCGTCCGCGACCTTGTAGCCGATGCCGATCGACGAGACGTTCGGGTCGCGCAGGTAGTCGGCGCCCTTCGTGCGCACGAACTTCCTCAGCGAAGTCTGCAAACCGTTCTTCTTCTTGACCATGACCGCCGAACCCCCTGAGTGCGCGCGTCGGTGCCTTGCTGTCGACGTCCCCCGATCCGGTGTTAGCCCGGACCGCACGCGTTCACCCGTTCAGCCCAATGGTGACCACCGAATGCAGTCAAGGTCACCTTATCGACTGAAAGTTAACGCCCGAGCGACTGATGTTGAACTCTGATCGGACCTGTCGTCGCCCGCACCGCCGTGCTGTGGTTCAAAGGCACATCGGCACGTTCCCCGACTGACCCCTGCATGGTGGAGGAGCTGTGAAGATCAGACATCTGGCGGTGGCGAGCGCGCTGTTGGCCGGCGTCGCCGCCGCGCCCGCGCACGCCGCCCCGATCGGTGCGGTGCTCTACAGCGATCACCCGCACGCCGTGGCGGGCAGCTACATCGTGGTGCTGAAGCGGCACGACGACCTGGCCGCCATGACCGCCGCGCCCGGCGTCACGTTCACCTACCGGACGGCGTTGGCCGGGTTCGCGATGAGGGCGAACCCGGTGGAGGCCAGAAGGCTCGCCGCCGACCCGCGCGTCGCCTACGTCGCCCAGGACGTGCGGGTCCGGCTGGCCGCCCAGGACGTCATCAGCCAGGACGTCACCGCTCGGGAGGTCGCCCCGCCGGACGTCAGCGCGCAGGCCCTCGGCGTGCAGCCGGACCCGCCGTCGTGGGGCCTGGACCGGATCGACCAGCGCTCCCTGCCGCTGGACCACAAGTACTTCCACCCGAACACCGCGTCGGCCGTGCGGGCGTACATCTTCGGCACCGGCATCCGGTACACGCACCAGGAGTTCGAGGGTCGGGCCGTGCCCGGCCTGGACACCGTCGGCGGCGTCACCCCGCCCGGCAACGACTGCAACGGGCACGGCACGCACATGGCCGCCACGGTCGGCGGCCAGACCACCGGCGTGGCGAAGGACGTGACGCTGGTGTCCGTGCGGGTGCTCAACTGCCAGGGCTCCGGCACGTACTCGCAGATCATCGCGGGCATCGACTGGGCGACCAACGACGCGGCGGCCAGTGGTCGGAAGGCCGTCGCGCTGATGACGTTGGGCGGCGCGCTGAACCAGCCGTTCAACAACGCCATCACCGCGTCGATCAACGCGAACGTGCACTACTCGGTGGTGTCGGGGAGCTCGAACGCCAACGCGTGCAACTACTCCCCCGGCAGCACTCCGCTGGCCACGACGGTGGGCGCGACGGACATCAACGACGCGAAGGCGAGCTTCTCCAACTACGGGCCGTGCATCGACGTGTGGGCGCCCGGCGTGAACATCACGTCGGCGTGGGGCACGTCGGACACCGCGTACTCGACCATCAGCGGGTCCACGGCGTCCGCGCACGCGGCGGGCGTGGCGGCGTTGTGGCGGCACAGGTTCCCTGGTGACTCGGCGATCGCGGTGGCCGAGGCGCTGCGGGCCAACGCCACCCCCGGCGTGATCACGAACCCGGGCACGGGATCGCCGAACCTGTTGCTGTTCATGGGCATGGTCCCGGTCTGACCGACCTAGAGGAGTCCGTGGTCGCGGGCGTAGACGGCGGCCTGCGTGCGGTCGCGCAGGCCGAGCCGGCCCAGGATGCGGGAGACGTGGTTCTTCACCGTGCCCTCGCTCAGGTGCAGGCGTCCGGCGATCTCCCGGTTGGTGGAACCGGTGGCGACCAGCCGCAGCACGTCCACCTCGCGCTCGGTGAGGTCGAGGTCGTGCGGCACCGGCCGTTCGTGCCCCAGCGCCGTCGCCAGCCTGGCCGCGGCGGCCGGGTCGAACTGGACCACGCCGGAGTGCGCGAGCCGGACGGCGGCGGCCAGTTCGACCGCGGGCCGGTCCTTGAGCAGGTAACCGCTCGCCCCCGCTTTCAGGGCGCGCACCACGTACTCCTCGTCGTCGAACGTGGTCAGCATGACGACCCTGGTGCGCGGGTTGCGGCGGCGGAGCACGCCGAGCGCGTCGATGCCGTCCATCACCGGCATCCGCACGTCCATCAGGACCACGTCCGGGTCCTCGGCGACGGCGAGGTCGACCGCGGCCCTGCCGTCGCCGGCCGTGCCGACCACCGAGACGCCCGGTTGGAGGTCAAGCAGGGCGGCGATGCTCTCCCGGATGAGCAGCTGGTCGTCCACCACGACCACGCGCACGTCGCTCACGCCGACCCCCTCGGCACCACGACGGTGAGCCGGGTGCCCGAGCCGCCGACGACCTCGACCGAACCACCGGCGCGCGCGATCCGCTCGCGCAGCCCGTTCAGCCCGAAACCCTCGCGTCCGGGCGGGAAACCGGGACCGTCGTCGGCCACCACGAGCCGGGCCTCGCGCGGTCCGCAGTGGACCGTCACCCGCACGTCCGAGCCCTGAGCGTGTCGCATCGCGTTGGTGATCCCCTCCTGCGCGGCCCGGTAGAGCGCGAGCAGGGTGCCCGGTGCGTAACGGGATTCGTCGCCCGTGCAGTCGATCGACACGCCCAGCCCTCGCGTCAACCCTGCCAGCGACTCGCCCAGCCGGAAGGGTCCGTGCAGTGCGCGGACCGACGTGCGCACGTCCTCCAACGCGCGCCGGGCCGACTCGCGGGCGTCCGCGACGGCCCGGTCCGCCACCTCCGGATCGCGGTCGCGGAACGCCGACGCCTTCTCCAGCAACACCGACACGGCCGTCAGGTGGTGGCCGAGGCCGTCGTGGACGTCGCGCGCCACCCGGTTCCGCTCGGCGGCGGCGGACAGCTCGGCCATGGCCAGCGACAGGACCAGCCCGATGCCGAACATCAGCAGGTCGGACACGTGCTCGACGGACCGCGTCCACCCCGGCGCGGTGAGCTGGAAGGCGACGACGAGGAAACCGACCGTCGCGACCCCGACCCCCACCGCGGCCACCCGGCCGAACGCGAAGTAGGCCCCGAACGGCAGTAGCAGGAACAACACCCGCGCCATGCCCGACCCGTCGGAGAACGCGACCAGCACCACCAACCCCGCCTGCACCGCCAGCACGGCCGCCGCCGGGTAGCGCGAGCCGACCGCGTCGACCAGCACCAGAGCGGCGAGCCCGAGCACGAACGGCGCCCACCGCGTCTCACCGAGCCCGGCCAACCCGGCGTACGCGCCGGCCACCAACACCGCCCCGCACAACAGGGGCGACAACCACGACAGAGGACGCACAACCGCAGGCTACGGCTCCCGGCCGGGTTCCAGTGCCGTGCTCCGGAACCGCCGACCCGGTGGGCGGCACCGGTTCACGAGCGGGCCAGCGCGTCCGCGAGCCTGCGCAGCCACCGCCCGGCGTCGCCCTCGACACCGGGCCGGTCGGCGCGGAAGTTCTCCCAGTCGACGCGCAGGTCGAGCACGGACGCCCACGTGAAGGCGTCGGCCTCGTGACCCATCTCGGGGCGGATCAGGTCGCGGACGAGTTCCAGCGACACGGGGGTGCGCTCGGCGAGCAGTACCGCGTCGTACAGGTCCTTGCCCTGCGGGTACATGTCGGTCACCAGCCACTGGAGCTTCCAGGCCAGCGACAGGGCGGGCGACGCGGCGAGCACCCGCGTGCCCAGCGGCGGCACCTCGACGGTGACCGGCTCGTCGGGCAGGTCCTCGTTGAACACCACGTCCACCTGCACCGCGCCCTGCGGCAGGCCCTCGACGTCGAACGGGAACACCAGCCGCCGGCCCGGCACCCGCTCGTAGGTCCAGATGTGCTCGGCCACCGCCTGGTCGGCGCGCAGGCCCGGACCGGGATCGGCGGCGACGGCGGCCACCAGGCCCTCCAGCATCGCCCGCGCCTCCGGGCCGTCCGGGGCGAAAGTCTTCGGCACCACCACGAAGTCCAGGTCGCCGGGTTCACGGGCGACCTCGCCGAGCCATGCGCGCAGCGCGACGCTGCCGCGCAGCACCAGGTTCCCCGCCCACGGCGAGGCCGCCACCACCGCGAGCACGTGCGCCATCGCGGCCCGCCGGGCGGCCGACCACCGGACGCCTTCGGCCTCGTCGCCGAACACCGGCTCACCCGCCCGGTAGGCGTGGTCGAAGTGCTTGAGCGCCGGGTCGAACACCCGGTGCTGCCGGACCTCGCACCCCTCGGCCGCCAGCGGGTGGAAGGTCGACGGCGTGCCGGGGCCCCGGGACGCCGCGCTGCCGAGCAGGTCGTCGAGCAGGGTGTGCCGATCGCCCCACCGGGTCGGGTCGAGCCACCCGCGGTCGACATGCAGCGCGTCGTCGTGCACGACGTACTCCTCCTCGACCTCCAGCACCTCGTAACCGCGGTCGCGCAGCACCGCCAGCAGCGCGTCGAGCCGGGTCCGGGCGGTGGCCCGGCCGACCCCGCGGCACCGCTGCGTGAGGAACCGCTCTTCGTGCCGACCGCGTCGCCGCCTGGCGTTGCTCGACACCCTCGCGCCGGTTTCGGAGACCGCCCACCGCAGGACGTCCACCGCGTCGCGGTCGCGGGTGGGCAGCAGCACCTTCACGTGGTGCTCGAAGTACAGCTCGTCGGAGGCCTCCAGGTCGGACGCGGGCACACCCTCGTTCCACGGCGCGGCCTCGATCTTCACCCGGAGCACGTCCAGCCCTGCCGCGGCCAGGTCGGCCCGCCACCCGTCGGCGAGGCGGCGCAGGTCTTCCAGCGTGCCGCTGCCGTTCACCGTCAGCATCGGTTGGGAAGGGGTGTCGCCGCGGTCGAGCAGGATGTGGGTGAACTTCGCACCCCGCCGGGACGCGAACGCGCCCAGCGCTTCCGCCTCGTGCGCGGAGCCGGTCAGGTGCACCTCGAACTCGCCCGAGAACATGCCCGGATCCTGTCACCACGACTCGGACTACCGGAAACGCCTTTCGCCCGACGCGGAACCTCCGCACGGCCGCGTCCGGCACCACCCGTCCCGGCCGGTGAGCCCTGCGCATCCGGAGATCGCCACCCGGCACGTGCCGATCGGCACCCCGAGTCTGGCCGTCCGGCACTCCCGGTGCCCTCACCTGCGCGAATAGCGTCCCGACCATGAACTCGCTACTGCGTTTCGGCGCCGTGTCCGGTGCCATGTCGGGCCTCTTCATCGCCTTGCCGGGCGCGGTCGAGGGGTTCGTCGGGGAGACGACCGCGACCAGCCTCGTGATCGGAGTGTCGCCCGCGCTGGCCGCGCCGCTCCTGACCGCCCTCTACCTCAAGCAGCCGCGCACCACCCTCGGCACCGTCGGGTACGTGGTGAACTTCGTCGGCCTCGGCCTGTTCGGCGCGGCGGCTTACGCGTTGAACATCGTGCTGTTCCACCTCGACGAGCCGAAGCTCGCCGCACCCACCGTGATCGTGCTCTCGGCGAGCGCGCTCGTCTTCGCCGTCGGCACGGTCCTGTTCGCGATCAGCTTGATCAGATCCGGCGTGCACCCGAAAGTCCCGGTGTGGGCTTATCTCATCGCCCTGCCGGTGTTCACCTTCGCCGCACGCCTCCCGGACACGCCGCTGACCAGCGCGCTGCACGTCGTCGTCGGCGGCACGCTGGTGTGGCTCGCGCTCTCGGTCCGCCCCAGGCGAACGCCCGAGGGGCCCGCACGGCAGGTTCACCACCGTGCGAGCCCACTCCGGACCTAAGGAGCCCAGGGCGCGGTGACGGCCCAGCTCACGTCCGCGTCATAGGACGTCGGGCTGTCGTAGACGTGGGCGCCGCCGTTCACCGCCACCCACACCTCCTCCGCGAAGTGCCGCATGCTCGCGCCCAGCTCGTTGACCGACGTCAGCCGGACGCCGCCGGCCCCCGGCTGGGCGCAGAACGTCGCGTCCTTCCGGAACAGGTCGGTGCCGTCCGAGGCGGCCAGCCGCACCCGGAACGCCGCGTGCCGCAGGTACTGCCCCGGCAGGTTGCGCGACTCGAACGAGTAGCACGACGGCTCCGCCAGGCCACGCCGCACGATGAACGTCGCGTCGGCCTTCACCAGCTCCGGACTCGCCGCGTCCACCACGTCCGTCCGGGCCAGGCTCTCCCGGTGCCGCAGGTACCGGTCGGTGAAGCCCGGCGTGACCACCCGGAACGACCGCGCCTGGTCCAGCGGCAGGTCCGCGCCGCTGCGCCAGAGCGGGACGACCGCCGCCCACGTCGTGTCCGCCGCGAAGCTCGTCGCGCTGTCCCAGGGGTTCGGACCGCCCGAACGGGCCACGTACACGCCCTCGGCGTAGTGCCGGATGAAGTGACCGGGCAGGTTGCGCGACTCCAGCGCCGTGCCGCCCGATCCGGGACGCGCGCAGAACGTGGCGTCGCCGGCGAACCCGGTCGACCCGTCGTTGGCGTCCGACCGCACCCGGAAGGCCGAGTGCCGCAGGAACCGACCCGGGAAGTTGCGCGACTCGAACGACAGGCAGGCCGCGTCCGCCAGACCCGGCCTGGCCCAGAACGTGGCGTCCAACCGGCCGGCGTCGTCGCCGATCACGTCGGTGCGCGCCAGCGAATCGCGGTGCCGCAGGTGGCGGTCGGTGAAGCCGGGCGTGGTGACCCGCAGCGAGATCGTCTCGCCACGGCCGACCTCGGTGCCGTTGGCCATCGCCAGCACGCGCTGGTTCACCTCGCGCACCCGTGCCTCGGTCACCTTCAGCACCTGCCGGTCGTACGTGTAGAAGCCGTTGACCTCGTTCTCCACGTCGTAGGGCTCGGTGTAGACGGACGCCGACAGCCCTCGCGCGTGCACGAACCTGCCGACCTCCTTGGTGATCTCCACGTACCGGCCGGTCAGCGACGTCTCGTCGGGGAACAGCTCGCCGTACGCGAAGCCCGCGCCCGGCTGCCACTCGTGGCCGACGATGCGCCGCCCCAGTCCGCCGAACTCGCCGAGCACCGCGACCCGGTTGGCATCGGGCTGCCTGGTGCCGCTGGACATCTGGTACGCGTGGTCGTCGATGATGTCGCCGTTGCCCGGGTCCGGGTCGGAGACGCAGCAGTTCGAGCCCGAGTTGTGGTTGATCAGGCGGGTGTCGTCGATCGACCGGACCAGGTTCACGATGCGGCCCGCGTCGTACTCGCCCCAGCCCTCGTTGAACGGCACCCACTGCACGATCGACGTGATGCCCTTGAGCTGGTCGATCATCCGCCGCAGCTCGGACTCGAAGTGGGTGTGCCCGTTCGGCACGTCGTCCACCGCGTCCAGCGACGGCATGTCCTGCCACACCATCAGGCCGAGCCGGTCGGCGTGGTAGTACCAGCGGGCGGGTTCGACCTTGATGTGCTTGCGCACCATGTTGAAGCCGAGCGCCTTCTGGCGTTCGAGGTCGAACCGCAGGGCGGCGTCCGTGGGCGCGGTGTAGATGCCGTCCGGCCAGTAGCCCTGGTCGAGCGTGCCGAGCTGGAACACGAACTTGCCGTTGAGGAGCGGGCGCATCACGCCGCCGACCATCGCCTTGCCCAGCGACCTCATGCCGAAGTAGCCGGTGACGACGTCGCTGCCCAGGGTGACGCGCAGGTCGTAGAGGAACGGGTCGTCGGGTGACCACAGCCTGGCGTTCGGCACGGGGACCCTGAGGTGGCCGCCGACCGTGCCGTTGGCCGTGCCGACGACCTTGCCGCCGGACAGCACCTCGGCCCGCACCTGCTGGCCCGCCGTGCCCTGGACCACCAGGTCGAGCACGCCCGCGGGAACGTCCGGGGTGGTGTCGAGCCGGGTGACGTGGTTGGCCGCGACCGGCTCCAGCCACACCGTCTGCCAGATGCCGGAGGCCGCGGTGTAGAAGATGCCGCCCGGGTTCCGGCGCTGCTTGCCGATCGGGTACTGGCCCCCGTCCACTGTGGACCGGACTCCGACGATCACCTCGTTCGCACCGGCCCGGAGGGCGTTGGTGATGTCGAACGAGAACGCGTCGAAGCCGCCGGTGTGGGTGCCGACGCTGACGCCGTTCACCCAGACGCGGGTCTCCCAGGTGACCGCGCCGAAGTTCAGCTTCACCCGGCGGCCGTTCCACTGGGCCGGGGTGGTGAAGGTGCGGCGGTAGAACATGTGGTCCTCGTGCCGCTTGACGCCCGACAGCGCGGACTCGATCGGGTAGGGCACGAGGACGCCCTCGGCCAGCGTCCGACCGAACGGCGGCGAGGAGAGGTTCGGCGCGCCGGCGAACTCCCAGACGCCGTTGAGGTTGAGCCAGTCCGACCGGACCAGCTGCGGGCGCGGGTACTCGGGCAGCGCGTTGGTCGGTGACACCTGGGCCGTCCACGGCGTGGTCAGGGGTGCCGGTTTGGGCTGCCAGACGGCCGCGGAAGCGGTGCCGGGCAGCGCGATGACGAGGGTGCTCAGGACGAGTAGCCCGGTGAGCGCGGACAACAGCTTGCGCATGGTGGCTCCACGATCGGCAGGGTGCTGGTGACGTGGGTGCTGGGTGAGCTGGGTGACCTGAGTCACTTGCAGTTCTTACATCGTTGATACAACGTTGTAAAGCGCCCGACCGGCCGGCTACGATCCCGGTCGTTACCGTGCCCCAGATCCCACCCGTCCTGAGTAGCCGACACCGAGAGCACCGGAGGCGCCGACTTGGCCACGCTGAAGGACGTCGCCGCGCTGGCCGGCGTGTCGGTGAAGACGGTGTCGAACGTGGTCAACGGCTACGCGTTCGTGAAACCCGAGAACCGCCGCCGGGTCGAGGAAGCGCTGCTCACCACCGGCTACCGGCCGAACCTCGGCGCCCGCAACCTGCGCCGCGGCCGGACCGGCTTCGTCGCCCTGGTGCTGCCGGAGCTGGTCGTGCCGTACTTCGCCGAGCTGGCCGGGCTGGTGCTCGGCGCCGCGCAGGAACACGAGTGGAACGTGCTGATCGAGCAGACCCTGGGCACCCGCGAGGGTGAACGGGACACGCTCGCGTCGCTCGGCCCGCACATGATCGACGGCGCGATCGTGAGCCCGGAGGCGTTGGAGGCGCGGGACTTCGGCGAGCTTGCGCCCGGCATCCCGGTCGTGATGCTCGGCGAGCACTCGGTGGACCTGCCGATCGACCACGTCGGCATCGACAACGTGGAGGCGGCTCGGGTGGCCGTGGCGCACCTGGTCGCGTTGGGGCGCACCCGCATCGCGGCGATCGGCGCGCACCCGCACCGGGGCACCGCCGCGCAACGCCTCGCCGGTTACCGGATCGCCTTGGCCGAGGCGGGCCTGCCCGTGCACGACGAACTGGTGGCGACGGCGTTGAACTACCACCGCCGGGACGGCGCGGAGGCGATGGCGCGGCTGCTGGCGGCGGACTCGCCGCCCGACGCGGTGTTCTGCTTCAACGACCTGCTCGCCGTCGGCGCGGTGCGCGCGGCGGTGGAGCGGGGCGTGCGCGTGCCTTCGGACATGGCGGTGGTCGGGTTCGACAACACCGAGGAAGGCGCGTACAGCGTGCCGTCGCTGACCACGGTCGCACCGGACAAGGCCGCCATCGCACGGGCCGCCGTGGACCTGCTGCGCCGACGCGTGGAGGAGCCGGAACGGCCGCCCGAGCACGTGCGGACGCCGTTCTCGCTGGAGATCAGGGAAAGCACGAGGGGTGGCGCGTGATGCGTGACGGGGTTTTCGAGGCGCCGGGTCGGATCAACCTGATCGGCGAGCACACCGACTACAACGACGGTTTCGTGCTGCCCATCGCGTTGCCGCACGTCGTGCGGGTCACCGCCGCGCGGCGGGACGACGACGTGCTGCGGGTGGAGTCGCGCCAGGCGGACGGGGTGGCCGAGCTGCGCCTGGCCCACCTCGCGCCGGGTGTGGTGACCGGGTGGGTCGCCTACGTGGCCGGCGTGGTGTGGGCGTTGCGCGAGGAGGGGCACCCGATCGGTGGGTTCGGCCTGGTGGTGGACGGGAACGTGCCGCTGGGCGCGGGCCTGTCGTCGTCGGCGGCGTTGGAGTCCGCCACCGCGCTGGCGGTGACGGAGCTGTCCGGTGTGTCGCTGGACCGCCGTTCGCTGGCGCGGATCGCGCAGCGGGCGGAGAACGACTTCGTCGGGATGCCGTGCGGGATCATGGACCAGTCGGCGTCGTTGCTGGCGCGGGAGCGGCACGCGTTGCTGCTCGACACGCGCACGATGGCGACCGAGCACATCCCGTTCGACCTCGCGCCGGACGGCCTCGCCCTGCTGGTGGTGGACACCAAGGCGCCGCACCGGTTGGTGGACGGCGAGTACGCGGCGCGGCGGCGGGACTGCCACCGGGCGGCGGAGCTGCTGAGCGTGCCCGCGCTGCGCGACCTGGACTCGCCGGACCAGGACCTGCCGGACCGGCTCGCCCGGCGGGTGCGGCACGTCGTGGCGGAGAACGCGCGGGTGCTGGCGGTGGCGGAGCTGCTGCGGGGTGGCCGGATCAGGGAGATCGGGCCGTTGCTGACCGCCTCGCACACGTCGCTGCGGGACGACTACGAGGTGACCGTGCCGGAGCTGGACGTCGCCGTGGACGCCGTGGTCGCGGCGGGCGCCCTGGGTGCCCGCATGACCGGCGGCGGCTTCGGCGGCTGCGTGATCTCCCTGGTGGAGGACACCGCCGTGGAAGCCTGCACGGCCGCCGTCAAGGCCGCCTTCGCCGAGAACGGCTTCGCCGCACCGGACTGCTGGACCGCCACGGCCTCCTCCGGAGCCCGCCGGGCCGACCTCGTTCCCACGACCACCGTCTAGCGTCGTGGGCGGGGAGCGGATTCCGGTACTGGTGCACGAGGCCCGGCTGGGATCCGACCGGTTCCGGGTCGTCCGGCCCGCGCGGTCGCTCGGCCAGGCGCTGCTCGTCGACGCCGACCGGTGGCTGGACTTCTCCCTCGACGCGGGCAGCGCGCGAACGGTGGCCGGCCTGTGGCTGCTCGCCGCACGCTCCCCGCGCTCGCTGGTCCACCTGCCGCTGCGGGTCAACGGCTCTCCCGGTGACGGCAGCCGGCTGGACCTGGTGCTGCTGCACCACTCGCTCCAGTTCGCGCCCGCCCGGTGGAAGGAGCTGCGGACCCGACTCGGTCCGGGCCGGCCGCACGTGGCCGAGCTGCCGCACGCACGTCCCGAGATCGACTACGCGGCCCGCCACTACCGGGAGAACCGCGACCTGTTCCACCAGCACGTCCACGCGGAGACGCTGTTCATGACCGGCAGCGCGAGGCTGTTCGCGGAGACCGCCGGGCACTTCCTGGACATCGCCCGGCACGGGCCCTCTGCGGCGGGCGTCGACCGGCACTACTGCGCGGAGTTGCACCCCGGTGACGGCGTCCTCGGCAACGCCCGCGAACTCCACATCGAGTACCGCGCCGGCCCCCGGTGACCTCCGGTCAGCCGGACGTCACCCCGAGCCGCGCCGCGATCTTCCGGGCGACGTCGGGTGCCGGGACGCTGGTGGTGTCGATGACCTCGGCGGCGTCGCGCAGCCACGGGAGGGCGGCCTGGTAGCGGTCGACGTGGCTCAGGCGCCATTCGTGCGCGCCGGGATCGTTGCCGTCGCCCTTGATGCGGTCGACGAGGGCGCCTTCCGCGACGTGGAGCAGGAAGTGCCGGACCCCCAGGCCTTCGTCGCGCAGCGCGGTGAAGATCTCCTGGAGGTAGGACTCGTTCAGGACGGTCTGCGGGATGACGAGGGTGCCGCCGACGGAGCGGAGGATCTCGACCGCCGTGCGCGCCACCAGCGGACGCCACGGCGCCCAGTCCTGGAAGTTCTCGACCGGCTCCGTCATCACGTGCCGCAGCAGGTAGCCGACCTGCTCGGAGTCGAAGATCCGCGCGTTCGGCAGGATGCCCGCCAGCTCGCCGGCCGTCGTGGTCTTGCCCGCGCCGAAAGTCCCGTTCAGCCACACGATCATGCTCGACGGTATCGCAGGAGCGATCTGGGCCTGGCATCACCGGTCGGCCTGCGGCACCCCTGCCGGTACGGGGTGGGTGCTCTCGGCAGCCGTTAGGAGACCGAATGCAACGAAAGGGGTCGCTTCCGCATTAGGGGTGCGAAATCGAGGTCGAGTCGACGATCGGGAGTTGCCGATGGAGTTCACCGAGTACGTGGCGAGGCAGCGTCCCGCGCTGATGCGGTTCGCCACGGTCCTGACCTGCCGGACGTGGCTGGCGGAGGACCTGGTGAGCGACGTACTGGGCCGGGCGTTCGAGCGCTGGGACCGGATCTCGGTGATGGCCGAGCCGCACGCCTACGTGCGGCGGATGGTCGTCAACGAGTACCTGTCCTGGCGCAGAAGGCTGACCCGCACGTCCCCGCGCGCCGAGGTCGAGCCGAGGGTGATCTCCGACGGCGCGGACGAGCGGGCCGAGCGGGACGCGATGATCCGCCGCCTCGCCGCCCTGCCCAGGAAGCAGCGTGCGGCGGTGGTCCTGCGCTACTACGCGGGCCTGTCCGACAGGGAGATCGCCACCCAGCTGGGGTGCCGGGAACCGACCGTACGCAGCCAGATCCACCGGGCGCTCACCGTCCTCCGCCTCGACCTCACCGCCGGCGCACCCGACTTCCAGGAGACCTCATGAGTGACCTGCGCACCCTCCACGATGCCTTCGCCGAGTTGGAGCGACGCGCCGACGCCGCGGGCACGGCCCCGGCGGTGAGGCCGAGGCGGGCCGCGCGGCTGGTACCCATCGCGGCCACCGTCGTGGCGGTGGCGGGTCTGGTCGCGGGTGCGGTGTGGCTGGTGCCGGTCGATTCCGGCACGCACACCGCCGGCTCGCTGACCGGCTCGTCGTCGACGGCACCGTCCACGACCCCGACGCGCAGCCCTCTCCCCACCTCGCCGGATGAGCTGATCGCCCGGTTCACGGTGGTGCTCGGCGACACCGCGACGTTCGAGGCAACCCAGAGAATCACCCTTCCACCCCCGTCCTCGACGAACGCCCCGCAACCGGGGGCAGGATCGGGCGTGACACCACCACCGGCGGACACCAACGCCTCCACCAGCGCGCTTGTCGCCGGGACCCTGACCTCCGCCGGCGTCACCGGGAGCTTCAGCCTGACGATCTACCCCGGCGATCCCGATGCCGGCGAGTCGTGCGCCCTTCTCCGCACGGAGGACCGTGATGTCACCACGCTGCCCGACGGCTCCCGACTGGCGACCGGGACCGCGCGGCCGGATCCCGGCGCGGTGTCGCACCAGGCGTGCCTCACGCGGCCCGACGGGACGACGATCCTCATGCACGTCGGCAACCAGGAGGACCCCCAGGGCGCTGCGATCAACTCGCCGGGCGGTGCGATCTACGCGCCGCAACCGCCGCTGGCCCTCGACCAGTTGAAGGTGATCGTCACCTCCGACAAGTGGTGACGAGGTGCTGCCGGCCGGCCACCACGGTGGCCGGCCTGTCCGTGGTTGGGACATGGAAATCTTTGATCGGTGCGGGCCGACACCATTTGCCATGTTCTTCGGTAACCAATACATCGCCTACTTGGACAGCCATTCACCTGCGACGTCGCGGTGCGGAGGTCCGATGTGGCGCACGGGCGGGGTGGCGGCGCTCCACCCCGCGTACACATCGGGGATGGCCGCTGATCACCTTCGCCGTGTACTCAGTACCGGAAACGCGTTCTTCCACGGCCCTGCACCGAAGGAGAGCCGATGTCCCCACTGACTCGACGAACGCTCATCGCCGGCGGCATCGCGAGCGCCGGCGTTACGGTTCTCGCACCCACCACCGCGAACGCCATCTCGTACCCCTTCACGCTCGGCGTCGCCTCGGGCGAGCCCGCGGCCGACGGGTTCGTGATCTGGACCCGCCTGGCGCCGAGCCCGCTCAACGCCGACGGCCTCGGCGGCATGACCAGCGCCTCCGTCACCGTCGAGTGGCAAGTCTCGACCGACCAGCGCTTCACCCAGGTCGTCCGCAGCGGCACGGCGACCGCATCGCAGACGTGGGCGCACAGCGTCCACGTCGAGGTGACCGGTCTCCTCCCCGGCCGCGAGTACTTCTACCGCTTCCGCGCCGCCGGCCACATCTCCCCCGTCGGCCGCGGCGTCACCTCGCCCGCGGTCGGCACGAGCCCGTCGTTGACCATGCTCTTCACCTCGTGCTCGCACTTCGAGGCCGGCTACTTCACCGCCTACCGCCGCATGGCCGAGGAGAACCCGCACCTGATCCTGCACCTCGGCGATTACATCTACGAGGGCGCGGCGTCGACGACCGCGGTGCGCAAGCACTCGCCGACGGTGGAGATCTCGAACCTCGCCGACTACCGCGTGCGGCACGCGCAGTACAAGACGGACGTGGACCTCCAGGCCGCGCACGCCGCCGCGCCGTGGCTCGTCGTCTGGGACGACCACGAGGTGGAGAACAACTACGCGGACCTGGTGCGCGGCAACACTTCCCCGGCCGGCGACTTCAAGGTCCGCCGCGCAGCCGCGTACAAGGCGTACTACGAGCACATGCCGTTGCGCGCCGCACAGGCGCCGGTCGCGGAGAACATGCAGCTGTACCGCCGGGTCCGCTGGGGCAGCCTGGCCACGTTCCACATGCTCGACACCCGCCAGTACCGCGACGACCAGGCCTGCGGTGACGGCACCAAGGTGTGCGCGGACGCCTCCGACCCGGCCCGCACGCTCACCGGCACGGCGCAGGAAACGTGGCTCCTCGACGGCATGCGCCAGAAGCTCGGCACCTGGGACTTCCTCGGCCAGCAGGTCTTCTTCGCGCAGCGGCTCGCCTCGGCGGACGGCGCGAAGTCGATGGACTCGTGGGACGGCTACACCGCCAACCGCGACCGCCTGCAGCGCGGCTGGGACTCGGCGGGCCTGCGCAACACCGTGGTGCTGACCGGTGACGTGCACAAGTCGTGGGCGAGCAACCTGATGCTGAACTACAGCACGCAGGACCGGATCATCGGCACCGAGCTCGTCACCACGTCGGTGAGCTCCGGCGGTGACGGCAACGCCACCGACAACGGCGTGTCCAGCCTCAACCCGCACGTGAAGTTCAACAAGAACCTGCGCGGGTACGTCCGCACCGTCACCTCACCCACCCAGGTGAACGTCGACTTCCGCTTCCTGGACCGGGTCACCACGCGCGACTACCCGATCCGGACGTTGAAGAGCTACGTCATCCAGGCGGGCAACCCGGGATTGCAGGCGCCATGAAGAAGCTGACGATCATCACGACGGCCGCGCTCATGCTGCTGGGCGCAGGCACCGCATCGGCGGCGGCCACGTGGAGCGCCGCGAACAGCACCGCCACCGGCGACCAGGACAACTCGGCCGTGTCCGCCGTGCGCAACGGCTGGACCGCCGTGGTCTGGGAGGACGACCGCGACGACGCGACGCCCACCGACCCCGTGCACAGCGACGTGTGGGTGCGCCTGTTCAAGGACGGCGTGTCCCGCTACGAGAAGAAGCTGTCCACGGGCGGCAGCGGGAACTGGCGGCACGTGCAGCCGGACGTGGCCGTGCACGACAACGGCACAGCGGTCGTGGTGTGGGCCGACGACGGCGACGGCAACGGCTACTACAACATCCAGGTGCGGGAGCTGGGCTCGACCGGCACGGTCACCGGTTCCGCGCGGGCCAACGCCAACACCGACGGCCAGCAGCTGAACCCGGCCGTCGCCGCCGACCCCGACACGAGCGGCTTCGCGGTGGTGTGGGAGGACAAGCAGTCCACCACCAACCCGACCGTGCGGGCCGCCGGATTCGCCTCCATCACGTCGAAGACGTACGAGGCGCAGGTCAACACGAGCGGCGGCACGCACCAGCGGCCGGACGTGGCCGTGAGCGCGGCCGGCAACGCGATCGTCGTGTGGGACGAGGACGGCGACGGCAACGCGTACTTCAACATCGCCCGCAAGGTCCTCACCCCGTCCGGTGGCGTGAAGGTGGCGCAGGGCGCGGTCAACGCGAGTGGTGGCGGGCAGCAGCGCAAGCCCGTCGTGGCGGCGAACTTCAACGGCGACCACGCGGTGGCCTGGGAAACCGACCACACCGGCACGGCGCAGCTGGCCGTGCGGTCGTTCAACGCCGCCGGCACGGCCCGCACCACCACCGACACCCTCCTGCCGGGCGCCGACCCGCAGATCGGCATCGACGACCAGCTGAACGTGGTGGTCACGTCGGTCGAGGCGCAGGACGTGGTGACGCAGGGCCTCAACCCGGACGGCACGGTGGCGGGCCGGCTGCCGCGCCAGCCGACGGTGTCGACGGCGACCGGGCGGCAGGACGAGCCCGCGCTGGGCGTGGACGCGTGGGGGCGGATCACCATCGCCTACACGGACGACAACGACGGCAACGGGTTCGACCAGGTCTACCTGGGCACGGGGCTGGTCAACAGCACCTGGTGACTCACGCTCGCGGCGCGTCCCCACCCTCCTCCTCCGGGGGCGCGCCGCGACCGGCCTCGTACTGCTTGGCCAGGCGTTTCGGCGCACGGCACAACCAGGCCTCGGTCAGCAGCTCCTCCAGTTCCGGGATCGCGATCCCGTCCAGCCGCACCAGGATCGCGGCGTAGCCGTCGAAGTGCGGCGTGGTGAAGTAGACCGCCGGGTCGTCGGCCGGCAACGCCTCTTTCGCGCCGAGGTCGGGCACGCTCGCCGCCAGCACCGGCCCCTCCGGCGCGTCCGGGCCGAGGGCGGTCAGGTCGGCCTTGCGCAGCGGCCGTTCCCACGTGAACGCCTTGTCCTTCACCCGCCAAGCGGGCCTCCCGTCGTAGGAAGGGCGCTCGGTGACCTCGGGCAGCGCCGACGCGATGCGGTGAACGTCGTCCCAAGTAGCCATGGGGCCGGACCATAGACGTGGGGTCCGACACTCGCCGCACTAACCGTTGGCAAGACCAACGCAATCGGTATACCGTTGGCGTCACCAACATTGGTGAGACCAACGGAGCTGGCACGATGATCACGCCCTTCACGCTCGACGTCCCGCAGGCCGACCTGGACGACCTGACCGACCGCCTGACCCGCACCCGGTGGCCCGAGGAGCTGCCCGACGCCGGGTTCGACTACGGCTTCCCCCTCGCCCGCGTCCGCGCCCTGGCCGACCACTGGCTGCACGCCTACGACTGGCGGCGGCACGAGGCCGAGCTGAACGCGCTGCCGCAGTTCACCACCGAGGTCGACGGCCAGCGCGTGCACTTCCTCCACGTCCGGTCGGCCGACCCCGACGCGCTGCCGCTCGTGCTGGTCCACGGCTGGCCGGGCAGCGTGCTGGAGTTCCTGGACGTCATCGAGCCGCTGTCCCGCGACTTCCACCTGGTCATCCCCTCGATCCCCGGCTTCGGCCTGTCCGGCCCGACCACGGAGCGCGGCTGGGACGTCGACCGGGTGGCGCGGGCGTTCACCGGGCTGATGAGCCGCCTCGGCTACCGGCGTTACGGCACGCACGGCGGCGACTGGGGTTCGGGCATCGCCAGGGCCATGGCCGTCGCCGCGCCCGGGAACGTCGCGGCCGTGCACGTGAACTACCTGCCCACACCGCCGGTCGACGGCGTCGAACTGTCCGAAGAGGACAACCGGCGGCTGGACCGGATCAAGGCCCTGATGCGGAACCGGCCGGGGTACCAGGTGTTGCAAGGCACTCGCCCGCAGACGATCTCGTACGCCTTGACCGACTCCCCCGTCGGGCAGCTGGCGTGGATCGCGGAGAAGTTCGCCGAGTGGACCGACCCCGACTCGACGATCGACGTGGACCGGGTCCTGACCACCGTGATGCTGCACTGGCTCACCGGCACCGCGGGGTCGTCGGCCCGGCTGAGCCGCGAGACGGGCGTGCCTGCGAACGCCTGCCCCGCACCGCTCGGCGTCGCCGTGTTCGCGCACGACATCGTGCTGTCCGTGCGGCCGTTGGCCGAACTGGGCTACCGGATCGAGCACTGGAGCGAGTTCGACCGTGGCGGCCACTTCGCCGCGATGGAAGTGCCGGACCTGCTCGCCGAAGACCTCCGCGCCTTCTTCACCGGCCGCTCGTGACCCGCTAGACGACACGATTCCTTCGCCTTGGAGATAAATTCACGCGTCCGTGGGAGCCGGTGACGGACCGTGCCATTTACGGACGATTTCCTTACCTGGTCGTGTGATGACGTGCGAATGCCTGTTCGACTATTGTTCGGGTATGAATGTTTCGCCGGTGTTGTTGAGCGAGGACGACGTGTTCGCCGCCATTGCGGAGGTCGAAGCGTCGGTTCGGGCATCGCACCGGCGGCGGTTGGAACTGCTGGCGCAGGTGTTGCGGTGTGGTTATGACCTGGATGCGTATCGGGCTTTGGTGCGGGCGAATCCGGCGGAATTCAAGCAGTGGGTGGCGCAGGTGG
>NZ_JNXC01000009.1 GCF_000716595.1 Saccharothrix sp. NRRL B-16314 | reverse complement strand
CCGAAATCTACACGTAAGGAGTCGTCGGCAGCGTCAGATGTGTATAAGAGACAGGCTGAAGACGGTCGGGAAGCACGCCGGACCACCAGACACCAACCACCTGGGCACGCTTGGCTGCGCACGCACAGTTGGGCGGCACCAGGCCACCCTGTCCATCAGGCACGGCACCACCGGGCCACCGGGCCAACGGGCGGCTTGGGCTCGGCCGGGCTTGGGCTCGGCCGGGCTTGGGCTCGGCCGGGCTTGGGCTCGGCCGGGCTTGGGCTCGGCCGGGCTTGGGGCCCGGTCGGGCTCAGGCGGTCCCGCCGATGCACCGCTTGCACCGCTGCACCGTCCCACCGCCTGACCGGCGGGCACACAGCGTCACCAACGGCGGGACGTGGGGCCTCTTCGGCCGCGTGACGACCAGCAGGCCTGGTGCCAGTGGCGGCGGTCTTCTACGGAGCCGTAGTCGGCGGCGGGCCAGGCGACTACGTGGGCCGTGCCTGGGCGGATCTCGTGGTCGCAACCCGGGCAGCGGTAGGTCTTGGTGGTGGCGGCACCGGAGACGGTGCGCACCAGCCACTCGCCGTCCGGGCCGTCCTCCGAGCGCGCCCAGCCATGCCCACCGATCGGTGACGGCTGTTCGGGGCGGTGCGGGCGGTTACGGCGGGGCACGGGGAGGCAGGGTATCCGGGCTTGCCGTGGGTGATCGCCTACGGTCCACGGGGTGAGCAAGTGGCAAAGGGTCATATTAACCCTGCTATTGATCGTCGAGATGGCCGTAACGCTCCTGCCGATGGTGCGTGGGCTGCTGATCGACCCGCCGACGGGGGCGGACTTCCCGCCTGGTGGTCGGGTCCGACCGACGATCCACGAAGACGACGTGCCGGTCGGGCAACCGGTCGGGCTCCGGCAGGGCGTGCTGCTCGGCACGACGATGATGATGCTGGTCACAGCAGCGTCCGCACTGGCGCCGGTGTGGCTGCGGCCGAAGGCGCGGACGTGGGTGGCGACGTTCACCGGCACCCACGTGGCCGCTGTGGGACTGGGGTGGGTGCACGACCTGCCGTTGCTGACCCTGCTCGCGGCGGTGTCCGCTGTTGGGGTGCCCTTGCTGGTGCTCGTGCCGCGACGGCGGGGAGAATGAGGGACGTGCCCACCTACGAGTTCCGTTGCAAGGCGTGCGGGTCGACCTTCGACGTGAAGCGGTCGATGAGCGAAGCCTCCGCCCCCGCGCCGTGCCCGAACGGCCACGACGACACCGTGAAGCTGCTGTCCATGGTCGGCCTCGGTGGCAAGGCCAACGCACCCGCCGGCGGCGGTAACGGTGGCGGCGGGTGCTGCGGCGGCGGCTGCTGCGGCTGACCCGAGCCATCCCGCGGACCCACGGACCCAAGGCCGCATCAGGCCTGTCCGAGCTGTCGGGCCAACCGCCTCACAGCCACGGTTGGGTGCGGTAGGCGGCGGCTCGCTGTTATAAGTCCCGCGGTCGCTCAGCCCTGCTCGAGGTGTGGCGTGTGGGTATGACGTGTCGTCGGTCGGCTCGACGATCGTCGGCGACAAGCTTGGGTGCGGGGCACCCGCGTGATCAGGGAGTGGGCTCCTTGGCCAACAGCGCCTCGGCCACCTTCTTGCCCTGGTCGCAGATGGCGCCGAACCGGGCCGACCCGTCGATCACGATGATGCCGATGCCACCACCCGCGTAATCCATCACCAGCACGCAGGACGGCTGCACCGACGTGTCCGTGGTCCGGTCGAAGTACTTCACCTTCCGGTCCGCCAAGTCGAACTCGCCGTTGCTCTGCTCCAGCGTGATCGCCTTCCCCTCGCGGAACCTGAGCGTCACGCCCACGTCCAGCGAGTCGACCGACGTCTGCCACTTGCACGACTGGTCGAACGACGTGTCGTACCCCGTGTCGGTGGGCTTAGCACCCTTGTCCGGCACGTCGTAGGGCAAGTCCTTCCACCCGATCAACGCGCAGATGTCCCCCACCGCCGACGGCTCGCCCGAAGGCGACGGCTTGGTGGACGACTTGCCGGACCCCGTCGGCGTGGGTTTCGTCGAGGTGAACGGTGGGTCCACGTCGAGCACCTGTTCCGCCACCGGGGTCCCGTTGACCGTGTACGCGCAAGCGCTCGTCAGACCGAACGCCACCACCAGGAGCGAGATCACCACACGCCGCATGGTGCCCACGATGCCAAACGCCAATTCACGTCACTCCATCAGGCCGCGTAACCGACCGCCAGACTGACTCAAGCCGACCGCCAAGCCCACTCAGAGCGACCGCTAGACCGACCCCAGACCGACCGCCAGGCCGACCCAAGCCGAACCGCCAAGCGGACCCAGGCCGACCCGCCAGGCCGACCCAGGCGAACCCAAGCCGAACCGCCGGGCCGACTCAGGCGGAATGCCGGGCCGAACCAGACCGATCCGCCAGGCCGAACTGTCGGGCCGAACCAGGCCGAACCGTCGGGCCGCCCCAGGCCGCCCACCGGGCAGACCCAGGCCGAACCAAACCGACCGCCAGTCCGACCTTCATCCCGAGTATCAACCCGACCCTCATCCCGAGTGTCAGACCGACTGTCAACCCGAGTAGTCGCGGAAGCCCTTGCCTGTCTTGCGGCCGAGGCGCCCGGCCGTCACCAGGTGTTCCAACAACGGCGCGGGGGCGAAGCCGGCTTCGCGGAACTCCAGGTAGAGCGTCCGCTCGATGGCCAGCGACACGTCCAGCCCCACCACGTCCAGCAGCTCGAACGGCCCCATCGGCAGCGAGCAGCCGACCTTCATCGCCTTGTCGATGTCGTCGGCCACCGCGTAGTGCGCCTCCAGCATCTTCACCGCGTCGTTCAGGTACGGGAACAGCAGCGCGTTCACGATGAACCCGGCCCGGTCGCCGCAGTGCACCGGCACCTTGCCCAAGTCCAGGCACACCCGCCGGGCGGTGGCCACGACGTCCGCCGACGTCGAGATCGTCTCCACCACCTCGACGAGCTTCATCACCTGGGCCGGGTTGAAGAAGTGCAGGCCGACGACGTCACCGGGCCGCGCGGTGGCGGCGGCGCATTCGATCACCGGCAGCGACGACGTCGTGGTCGCCAGCACGGCACCCGGCTTGCACACCTCGTCCAGCGCCTCGAACACGGCCTTCTTGACCGACAGCTCCTCGGCCACCGCCTCGACCACCAGGTCGCAGTCGGCCAGGTCCGTGAACTCGACGGCGGGCGTGACGCGGGCCAGGGCCGCGTCCCGATCAGCCGCGGAGAGCTTCCCACGCGACACGGCCTTCTCCAGCGACTTTCCGACCTTGGCCACGGCGGCGGCGGCCTTCTCCGACGACCTCGCCCGCAGCACCACGTCGTACCCGCGCTTGGCGAACACCTCGACGATGCCGGTGGCCATGGTCCCGGTGCCGATCACCCCGACCCGCTGGACCTCCCGAGCCGCCACGCCGTCCGCGGCCTCCACCGGCGTTTGCACGTCCGGCACGACCACCGGCGAGTCCGGCCCGTCGTACGTGTAGAAACCCCGCCCGCTCTTCCGACCCAGCAGACCCGCCGTGATCATCTGCTTCAGCAACGGCGCCGGGGCGTGCAGGCGATTGCGCGACTGGTGGTACATCGTGTCGAGGATTTCGTAGGCGGTGTCCAGCCCGATCAGGTCGAGCAGCGCCAACGGCCCCATCGGGTAGCCGCAGCCGTACCGCATGGCGGCGTCGAGGTCTTCCCTTGTCGCGTAACGGGATTCGTACATCCGGACCGCGTGGTTCAGGTACCCGAACAGCAGGGCGTTGGCGATGAACCCGGCCCGGTCCCCGATCACGACCGGCGCCTTGCCCAGCCCTTCGACGAACGCGACCACGTCGGTCACCACGTCCGGCTCGGTGACGACCGTCCGGATCACCTCGACCAGCTTCAACACCGGCGTGGGGTTGAAGAAGTGCATCCCGACGACCTTGCCCGGCCGTCCGGTGTGGACACCGATCTCGGTGATCGACAGCGACGACGTGTTGGACGCGAACACCGTGTCCGGGCCGCAGATCCGGTCCAGCTCGGCGAACACCTCGGCCTTGAGCTCGATCCGCTCCGGCACCGCCTCGATCACGAGGTCCGCGCCGGCCAGCGCGTCCAGCGACGTGGCGTACGAGATGCGCGCCAGCGTGGCGTCCCGGTCGGCCGAAGTCAGCTTCCCGCCCGCCACGGCGCGGTCCGTCGAGTGGGTCAGGTGACCGCGACCGCGGTCCAGGGCGGTCTCGTCCACGTCCACCGCCACGACAGTGACGCCGGTCCGGGCGAGGACTTCGGCGATACCGGCGCCCATCGTGCCGAGACCGACGATGCCGACCGTGTTGAACTGGCGCGTCACTGTTTACCTCCCACTCAGCGGAGTGGCTACCGGACGGTAACTTGCCGCGACTATCCCACGGTCGTCACGCGTCGTTCGCGTGAGCTTCACCATCGGTATCGTGCAAGTAATCGGTCCAGGGACGTCCCCACCAGCTCATTCGTCGAATTGGCGCTCCGCGAGGTCCTCCACCCGCCGCACGGCCTCCGCCGCATCGGCACCACTCGCGACGACCTTGATCCGCGCACCACCGGGCGCGCCCAACCCCATCAACGCCAACACGCTCTTGGCGTCCGCCTCCTCGTCCCCGAACCGCACCACCACCGCGGCGTCCAACGGGGCCAACGCCCGCGCCACCAACGCCGCCGGCCGGGCGTGCAGCCCGACGGAGTTCGTCAGCGAGACCTCCGCCCGCACGACATCCCCACCCACTTCGGCCGATCCCGAAGCAGCAGACCCATCAGCCGGAGCAGACCCACCGGCCGGAGACCCACCAGCCGTAGACCCTCCAGCCGAAACAGCAGCCGCGGCCACCTCGGACAGCCCCGCCCCGCCCTCCGCCCGAACGGCGGCGGCCACCGCGCCCTCGACCAACGGCGCGTCCACGACGACCACCGACCCGGCCGCCTCCTCAGCCGCCATGTCGGCCACCATCTTCGCGCTGCCGAGGTCGAACAACACCACCACGCCCGCACCCGAGTCAGCCTGGGAAATGGCCTCGCCGACCGCCTCGTAGTCGGTGCCCAACCCACCCGACCCGTCCCCGCCAGACGGCACGATCCTGACGGAGGGCGCCATCTGCCCGGCCAGCTCGGCCACGCCCAACGCCAACTGCCGGCTGTGCGACACCACCACCAGCCCGATCACCACGCACGTCCGGCGAACGTCCGCAGCAGCAACGACGTC
Organism: Saccharothrix sp. NRRL B-16314; assembly: GCF_000716595.1. Classification (GTDB taxonomy): domain Bacteria; phylum Actinomycetota; class Actinomycetes; order Mycobacteriales; family Pseudonocardiaceae; genus Actinosynnema. The sequence goes on along the minus strand of NZ_JNXC01000009.1, from coordinate 175,270 downwards.
GAGCGCGCCCCCGGATCGAGGTGACCGGCGCTGCGCTCACCCAGGTACGACGCACGCCCCTTGCGGGCCACCAGCGGCACGGTCGAATCGGCTCCCAGCTCCGCCGCGTCGGCCGCCGCCGACAACACCTCGGCCACCCCGCCCCCGTTGGCCGCCACGGACTCCGCAGCCGCCACCGCGGGTGTGAGGGCGTCCACCATCGTCTTGTCCCCCACCTCCGCCTTGCCCCGCGCCACGACGCCGTCAAGAGCGGCCCGCAACGCCGCCGCCACAACAGGACCGTCCATCGAGGCAACGTCACCGACCGACGTGGCCGCGCGCAGGAACGCGGTCCCGTACAACGGTCCGGCCGCGCCGCCCACCGTGGAGATCAGGGTCGTCGCCACCAACCTCAGCACCCCGCCCGGCGACGCGGGCACCTGACCGTCCAGTTTGGACACCAACGCGGTGAACCCGCGGGCCATGTTCTCGCCGTGGTCGCCGTCGCCGATCGCCCGGTCCAACCGCAGCAGCTCGTCCCGGTGCTCGACCACGACCGCGGCCACCGCCCGCATCGCCTCCGCGACGGACTCCGCCGTGCAGTCCATCAGACACCCCACCGCAGCGCCGGGGTGTGCACGGGCGCGTCCCACAGCTCGACCATCTCGTCGTCCAGCTTCAGCAGCGTCAGGCTCATGCCCTGCATCTCCAGGCTGGTGATGTAAGGCCCGACCAACCGCCGCTCCACCGTGATCCCCCGCTCCGCGAGAAGCCGTTCCGCGATCCCGTGCGCCAGGTACAACTCGATCAGCGGCGTCCCGCCCATCCCGTTGGTGAACAGCAGGACCCGGTCACCGTCGCCGAACGGCAGGTCTTCCAGGATCGGGTCGAGCAGCGCGGTCACCAGCTCCTCGGCGGACCCCACCTTCACCCGTTGACGGCCGGGCTCGCCGTGGATGCCGATCCCCAGCTCCATCTCGTCGTCGGCGAGCGTGAACGACGGTTCTCCCGCGTGCGGCACGGTGCACGCCTCCAGCGCCAACCCCATCGACCGGACCTGCGCGACCACTCGCCGCGCCAACGCCTCGCAGCCGTCGAGGTCGACCCCGCGCTCGGCCGCGGCACCGACGATCTTCTCCAGCAGGACGGTCCCGCCCACACCGCGCCGACCGGCCGTGAAGAGCGAGTCCTTGACCGCGACGTCGTCGTCGATCACGACCGTCCGGACGTCCACCCCGTCGGCGGCGGCCAGCTCGGCGGCGGTCTCGAAGTTCAGCACGTCACCGGTGTAGTTCTTCACGACCAGCAACGCCCCCGCGCCGCCGTCGGTGCGGGTCACGGCCGCCGCGACCTGGTCCGGCGTGGGCGACGTGAACACAGCGCCGGGGCAGGCCGCGTCGAGCATCCCCCGCCCGACGAACCCACCGTGCAACGGCTCGTGCCCCGACCCGCCACCGGAGATCAGGGCGACCTTGCGCGGCACCGGGGCGTCCGCCCGGACCACCACCGCCGGGTCGTACTGGACCTCCAGGAGGTCCGCGTGCGCGAGCGCCATCCCGCGCAACGCGTCCACCACCACTGTCGCCGGATCGTTGATGATCTTCTTCACGGTGACCTCCCGATCGACGCTGATCACCCCATTACTACTCCACCGGAAGCGGCCCGGAAAGCGGGAGCTACGGTGAGGCTGCCCTAAGAACAGCAGGTCAGTGACCTGGAGTAGCAGAGGAAACCCCCAGAGTGGCAATCACCAGGATCGCGGCCCTGCTCGTCGCCGCACTCACCCTCGCCGCGTGCGGCCAGACCGAGACGCCCGCCGACAAGCCCGCAGTGGCCCAGGGCGGCGCGGAGTTCGGCCAGGCCGGGCAGAAGAGCTCCGGCTTCGGCACCGACGCCCAACCGGGCCGGTTCCCCCGCACGATCAAGCACGCGATGGGTGAGACGGTCATCGAGAAACGCCCCGAACGGGTGATCGTCCTCGACGGCGGCGAGCTCGACAACGTGGTCGCGCTGGGCATCAAGCCGGTCGGCGTCGCCTACCCCGACGGCGCGCCCACGATGCCGACCTACGTCGGCGACAAGGCGGGCACCCCCGAGAACGTCGGCGGCATCACCAGCCTCAACCTGGAAACGATCGCCAAGCTCCAGCCGGACCTGATCATCGGCTCGCAGCTGCGCGCCGAGCAGCAGTACCCGAAGCTGTCCGAGATCGCCCCGACCGTCTTCGCCGTCCGCCCGGGTTACACCTGGAAGGAGAACTTCCGCCTCAACGCGGCGGCGCTGGACCGCGTGGCCGAGGCCGAGAAGCTCATCGGCGACTACGAGGCGCACGCCAAGCGGGTCGGCGAGGACGTCGAGCGCAAGGCGGGCAAGCGCCCCACCGTCACCATGCTCCGCTTCATGCCGGGCAAGACGAGGCTCTACGCCAAGAAGTCGTTCATCGGCACCATCCTGATCGACGCGGGCATCCCGCAGCCCGCGGCGAGCCAGGCGGACGACCTCGCGGTGGAGGTCAGCTCCGAGCAGATCAGCCAGGCCGACGGCGACTGGATCCTCATCGGCACCTACGGCGACCAGACCAAGACCGCCCAGCAGCAGGTCCTCGGCGGCCCGCTCTGGCAGACCCTCGACGCCGTCAAGGCGGGCCACGCCAAGCCCGTCAGCGACGAGACCTGGTTCCTGGGTCTCGGCGTCCTGGCCGCCGAAGAGGTCCTGGGCGACCTGGAGCAGATCCTCACGACCACCTGATCCCGGTGGGCGGGACGGGGATCGCGCCCGGCCCGCCTACCGCCCGTACAGCACCCGGACCATCCGCAGCACCCGCCGGATGGTCCGGGAACCGCGCTCGTAGGTCATCGGGTTGAGCAACGCACCGAACCGCTTCCTCGTGACGGCGTGGGCGTACGTGAACTCCCGCAGCCCGTCGTCACCGTGCACCCGGCCGAACCCGGAATCCCCGACCCCGCCGAACGGCAAGCCGGGCACCGACGCGTAGGCCAGCACGGAGTTCACCGACACCATCCCGCACCGCAGCCTGCCGGCCAGCTCTTCACCCCGGTTCCGGGAGAAGACCGACGCACCCAACCCGTAGGCCAGCGAGTTGGCCTGCCGCACCGCCTCGTCCGCGTCCGCGACCCGGTTGATCACCAACGTCGGCCCGAACGTCTCCTCCACCGCCGCCTTGGCGTCGGCCGGGACGTCCACCAGCACCACCGGCTCGACGTACGGCGCCCGGATCGACTCCAGCCCGCCGACGACCGCCCGCGCACCGCGCTCCAACGCGTCCTCGACGTGCGACTGGATGATCCCCACCTGCGCCGGCATGGTGATCGGCCCGAAGTCGGCGTTCGCCTGCCCACCCGGCTTCAGCTTCGACGCCTTCTCCGTCACCAACCGAACGAACTCGTCGTACACCGCGTCGGCCACGTACACCCGCTCGACCCCGGCGCAGGTCTGCCCGGCGTTGAAGATGCCACCCCACACCGCGCCGTCGGCCGCCGCCGTCACGTCGGCGTCCTCGGCCACGATCATCGGGTCCTTGCCGCCGCACTCCAGCAAGACCGGCGTCAACGACGCGGCGCAAGCCGCCATGACCTTCTTGCCGGTCGGCGTGGACCCGGTGAACGCCAGCTTGTCGACGCCGGAAGCGCACAACGCCGCACCCGTGGCGCCGAACCCGGTCACGGCCTGGAACACCGGGAACTCGGGCACGACTTCCCCGAACGTGGACGCCAGGAAGACGCCGACCCCCGGCGTGAACTCGGACGGCTTGAACACCACCGCGTTACCGGCGGCCAACGCGTAGGCGATCGAGCCCATGGGCGTGAACGCCGGGTAGTTCCACGGCCCGATCACCCCGACCACACCCAGCGGCCGGTACTCCAGGGACGCCGCGTGGTTGTACATGAGCATGCCGGGCGAGACCTTGCGCTTGCCCAGCACCTTGCCCGCGCGCCTGGCCGCCCAGTGCAGGTGGTCGATGAGCAGCGCCAACTCGGTCCGCGCGTCGTCCGCGGACTTGCCGGTCTCCGCGCTGATCAACACCTGGAACTCGTCCAGCCGTTTGACCAGCAGCTTCCGCCAGGCGTCCAGCCTGGTCCGCCGCCCGTCGAAGCCCAGCTCCGACCAGAACTCGGACGCCTCGCGCGCCAGCCGCACGGCCTCGCGGACGTCGTCCTCCGACGCCACGGGGTGCCGGCCGACGACTTCACCGGTGCGGGGGTCGAGCGACGCGAACTCCCGCCCCTCGTCCTCGGCCCGCGCCGGAGTGGTAGGAGCGGTCTGCGTCATCGGGCCCTCCAAGCACGTGCACGAACGCGGGTGTTACTCGACAGTAACGGGCAACTCCGGGCGGTGTCAGCCCCCATCGTCGAGCCCACACCACCCGCCACCGACCCGTCAACGCCCCAATCAGGCCTTCGGGATCTTCGCCACCAAGGTCTTGGCGAACGCGACCGCGGTGGCGCACCGGTCGAACTGCGACTCCTTCGGCCCGGCGGACTTCACCTCGACCACCTCGCCCTCGTTCTCCTCACCGACGAGCTGCACCCACTTGACCTCGCACGACGGGAACGCCGTGACGCTGTCCACCTGGTAGCCGGTCACCCCGCCACCCAGGTCGACCTCCACCTGCTTGTCGTCGAAGTCGCGGTCGCGCGGGACGAACGTGGCGCGGAAGTCCACCGTCAGCTCGCGGTCGTCACCCACCCACGAGCAGTTGTGCAGGCCGTACGGGTACACGCGGCGGTCGGCGCCCGCCGCCGCCTCGATCGCCGCCGGGTCGGGCAGGGTGCACGGCTCCAGCGTGATCAGCGAGCCCTTGACCGGCGTCCGGGTCGGCGCGTCTTGCCTGATCCGCTTGACCACCGACTCCGCGACCACCCGTCCGGGCGCGCAGGCGTCGCCGTCCTCGTAGCCGATCTGCACGGTGATGCCCAGGCCCGGCTTCTCCTGGGTGATCACCGAGACGAAGCAGGCGCTGTTCTCCAGCGTCTGCTCGTAGCTGCGCAGGCCGGCGAGCTGCTTGTCGGCGTTCTTCAGCTCGGACGTCATGGTCTGCCCGAGTTCGACGGTGACCGCGAGGTCCTTGTCCGCCTTGTCCTTCATGAAGTTCGAGCACCTGCTGAACCCGCTGCCGGACCGCTCGCCGGGCGTGCCGAACTGCTTCAGCACCTCCTCGTCCAGCAGTTCGCAGGGGTCGATCAGGCGCATCTTGTCCGGCGCGAACGCCGGTTCGACCGCTTCCCCGTCGGGCGCCGGCGTGCTGCGGGTCGTCCCGGTCGGGTCGGACACGTTCTCCGCGTTCGCCGGGATGGTGGTGCGCGGGAACCTCTGCTTGGCCAGATCCGTCCCGGCGCAGCCGGCCAGGAGGAGGATCGCGCTGAGGACGGCGACGAGACGGTGCACGACGTGCACGGTAGCGACCGACTGCGCCATTCGGGGCGGGAACCCTGTGTTCGCCCTCACGGCGGCGTTCGGGAACGATTCAGAACATCGACGCGCTGAACCTGGTGAACCCGATGGAACCGACGTCGGTGGAACCGACGAGAGGAGCAACGCATGCGCACCCGCATCCGACGCGCCGTCCAGTGGCTCGACACCTGGACCGTCGAGGCGTTCAACCCGGTCTACCCCGGGCGCTGAGCCCCCGACTCGTTCACCCGGTCCCCGGACCGGCAGTGCCCGGCCCACCGGTGGCCGGACCCACGGTGCCCGGTCCGCCAGGGCCAGGACCCACCGTGCCCGGCCCACCGGGGTCGGGCACGATCACCGGCCGCAACGCGGCCCACCCGGCGAACAGCGCCGACAGCACGACCATCCCCACCCCGGACCACAGGTTGATGTTGAGCCCGTCCGCCTTCGCCAGGTCGGCCTCCTCGGTGAACCCGAGACCGACCACCAGCAGCACCACCCCGAAGATGGCGAAGAGCATCGCGATCACCAGCCGCAGGTCGAACAGACCGGCCTTCTGCGCCATGACGACCTACCTCCCTCAGCCGAAGATGATGTTGAGCACGAAGGTCAGCACCAGCACGCCGATGCCCAGCAGCAGCGGCGACCGGTACCACCCGGCGTCATCGCCGGTGGTGGAGTGCACCCGGTCCGACTTGGGCGTCAGGCTGTAGACCAGCCCGACCAGCCGTTCCTCCGGCACCGGCCGGGTGAACGACGTCACGACCACGCTGACCACGATGTCGACCACGAACGCCACCCCCGCGCCGAGGAAGCTGGCACCCTGGCCCGGCAGGTCGAGCACGCCCGTCTCCGCCAGCACGAACACCCCGACCGCCGCGATCGTGCCCGCGACCAGACCGGACCAACCTGCCGCCGCCGACATCCGCTTCCAGAACATGGCCAGGATGAACGTGGCGAACAGCGGCGCGTTGAAGAACGAGAACAGCGCCTGGATGTAGTCCATGATGTTGCCGTAGCCGGCCGCCAGGAAGGCGGTGCCGATGGCGACCACCGTGCCGCCGATCGTGGCCAGCCGGCCGACCCGGAGGTAGTACTCGTCCGGGCGGTCCTTGCGGACGTAGTCCTGCCACAGGTCGTACGTGAACACGGTGTTGAAGCTGGACACGTTCGCCGCGACACCCGCCATGAACGACGCCATCAGACCCGTGATCGCGACGCCCAGCATGCCGTTCGGCAGCAGGTCGCCGATCAGCGCGGGCAGCGCGTTGTTGTAGGTGACCCCGCCCGAGTCGTCGCCCGCCTTGAGCGCCACCATCTCCGGCACGACCAGTGCCGCGATGATGCCCGGGATGATGATCACGAACGGGATCAGCATCTTGGGGTAGGCGCCGATGATCGGCGTGCGCCGGGCAGCCGACATGCTCTTGGCCGACAGCGCGCGCTGCACCTCCGCGAAGTTCGTCGTCCAATAGCCGAACGACAGCACGAACCCCAGGCCGAAGACGATGCCGATGACGCTCAGCACCGGGTTCTGGATGCCGGTCAGCTCCGTCGCCGGCCACGCGGACAGCTGCTCGGCACCGCCCGGACCGCCGGTCACCCGTGCCACCAGGCCGTCCCAGCCGCCGACCTTGTGCAGGCCGACGATGGTCAGCGGCAGCAGCGCGGCGACGATCACGAAGAACTGGAGCACCTCGTTGTAGATCGCCGCCGACAGGCCGCCGAGGGCCGTGTAGGTGAGCACGATCGCCGCCGCGATGACCACGGACAGCGGGATCGGCCAGCCGAGCATGAGGTTCAGCAGGAACGCCAGCGCGTACAGGTTGACGCCCGCGATCAGCACCTGGGCGGCGGCGAAGCTGATCGCGTTGACCAGGTGCGCGCCCTTGCCGAAGCGGCGGCGCAGGAACTCGGGGACGCTGCGGACCTTGGAGCCGTAGTAGAACGGCATCATCACCAGGCCGAGGAAGACCATGGCCGGGATCGCGCCGATCCAGTAGTAGTGCACGGTCGCCATGCCGTACTGCGCGCCGTTGGCCGCCATGCCGAGCAGTTCGATCGCGCCGAGGTTGGCGGAGATGAACGCCAGGCCCGTCACCCACGCGGGCAGCGAACGGCCGGAGAGCAGGAAGTCCAGGCTCGACGAGACCGATCTGCGGGCCAGGAAGCCGATGCCGAGCACGAACACGAAGTAGATCGCCAACAGGGTGTAGTCCAACGGACCGGCGTCGAGCCTGAGATCCGCCTGGGCCAGCACGGGCACCTTCGCCCACCTCCCCGATCAACCGCCGTCTCCGACACCGTCGAACACCATCGATCACTACCGCACAGCCGATCATGCCGACGGTAATGCACCTCGCCACGACCCGCCGGATTGAACTACCCACCGCTAAACCTCGCGCGGAGGCGGCGGGTGGGCGGCGCTAACGGGTGAGGACGAACGGCGTCTCGGCGTAGACCGGCCCGGAGGTCGCGCCGATGGTGAACTGGGTGCCCGGGGCGGAATCGCCGAACGAGTCGGGCACGCGGACCGTGATCCCGGCGAAGCCGCCGGCGGCGTCCGCCGTGGTCTCGCCGACCAGGCGGCCGTGGAAGGTGAACAGGACCCGCCCGTGCGCCGGATAACCCGCGCCGCTGATCCGGACGTCCCCGCCGGCGTGACCGGCGAGCGGCTGGGCCGCGAGACGTGCGGCCGGAGGAGCGGCGGAAGTGGAGCTGTACACCGCGACGGCGGGCAGCGGAACGGGATCGCCCCCGGCGCCGCCGGTCAACGCCGGGGAGCAGCCCGCCAGGGCCAGGGCGACGAGCAGGACCAGTGCACCGGGTCTTCGCACCGCGCCTCCAGGGCCGGTCGACGGGGAAGTCAGCGTATATCGCCGAATCCGCCCTGCCACGCGGCCGAACGGGCCCCACCGGTCCGCACTTCCGCGGACCGGTGGGAGCCGCGCTCAGAACGGCCAGACCGCGTTCCGGCCGCTCTCGAGCAGCGGGATCATCCGGAACGCCTCGTCGGTCAGCCCGCCGAACGCGTGCCGGTCACGTCCGCCGCTCGGCGCGTGGCCGTGCCGGTAGCCGGCCAGGTTCCACGTGTACATCGGCACGTGCTCGGGCAACGCCCGGTGCACGTCACCCTCGGAGGACTGCTCGTCGGTCAGGATCACCACGCGGTCGTGACCGGCGAAGTGCCGGCGCAGCGCACCGGCCGTGTCGGTCCCGCCGCCGAGGAAGTAGCCGTCGGTCTTCCAGCGGTCGACCGACCGCAGCAACGACTCCCCGCCCTTGACGGGGAACACCATCGTCCGCGGACCGGGCGGGTCGCTGGAGTAGTACTGCGCGGAGCTGAACGACACCACGTCGGCCTCCGCGCACCGGGAACCGAGGGCGATGCCGAACACCGCCGCCGCGTCCCAGCGCATCAGCGAACCGTCCCTGCTGAACGACGCCTGCATGGAGCTGGACGTGTCCACCAGGATCAGCGTCCGGCCGTCCAGTGCGGGCACGTTGGCGAGCGACCGGGTGATGGCCTGCTCCAGCGCCCAAGCCCACCGCAGCGACGGCGCCGCCCGGTACGCCGACAGGAACCGCATCGGCAACTGGCGGGACCGCGCCACCTGCGCCGGGTCCGCCAGCCGCGCCGCGACCTCGGCGGCCACCTCGTCGGAGACACCCGCCTCGTCGAGGTTGCGCAGGTTGCGCAACTGGGCCATGTACCCCATGGACGGGACCAGTGCCTCCCACACCTCGGCGGTCAGCGGGCCTTGCAGCCAGCCGGCGGCCGACTCCCACGTCATGCCCGCGTTCCGCAGGGTCGACGTGACCGTGTCCCGGTCCTGCCCGAACAACGCGCGCCGCTGCTCCACCGGCCACGCCATCAGGTCCGCGCGTGCGCGCAGCACGTCCAGCGACGCGGGCACGGACGAAGAATTGTCGTAACGGCGATCGAGGACGTGGGTGAACAGGTCACCCTGCTTGTCGTCGACCGGCGTCGGGTGCACGAGGTTGAGCACGTCGCCGAAGCGGAAGCCGCGGGCCACCGAATCCCACTTCACCGACGCCCGCTCGTCGTACAGCCGCCGCACCGCGTCCGCCACGCCGCGCTTGACCGGCTTCGGCAGCGTCCGGCCGTGGTGCGAGGTCCAGCAGGCGATGAACTCCCCCGGCTCGTCGGCACGCTGGAGCACCGAGTCCACGACCTGCCGGGACATGCCCTGCTCACCGGCGTCCAAGCGGGCCTTGACGAAGTGCGCCGCACCGACCAGGGACGCCGAGCGCATGTTCGCCGTGCCGCGCAGCCACGCCAGGAACCTGGCCGTCCAGTCGGGATCGGCGATGGTCACGGCGCGCACGAGCTCGGCGTAGCGGTCGTCCCGCTTGTCGGAGGTCTCGTAGAAGGTGTTCTCGCCGACCATGTTCGTGACCGCGAGCAGGAAGAGCTCCGACTTCGGGTCGCGCGCGTATCCGGCGCCGCCCTCGTGGGTCAGCCCGCTCGGAACGGACTCGGAGACGACGGGGCTGGACACCAGCGGGCGGACATGGGAGGAGTTGAACTTGCTCATCGCTCGGCCTCGACTTCTTGAGGGAGCGACGACAGCCCCACACGTGCCCGAGATCGAAGTCGGCGAAGGAACGATGGTGTCCTGGGCCGCTGGACGACACCGGCCATGGGCCGGTGACGGGATTCGAACCCGCGTCACCCCTTTGAGAGAGGAAGTAGCCCTCGCCTGCGCACCGGGCACGTGTGAAGTTGTGGGCTCCCGAGATCAAACCTGGCCCGCGGGGGAATTCTTGTGAGGAAGTATCCGCAGGACATCGCACCGGGAGTGCGTGGCCGAGCCTAGTGCGTGCCGGTCCAGGATCAACCGGGTTTTCCGAGCACCGGGTTCCAGAGCAGCGGGGTTCTCAGAACAGCCGGAACTCGTCGGACTCGATGCCGCGCAGCACGTCGTAGTCCAGCACGACGCAGCGGATGCCGCGGTCCTCGGCCAGCGTGCGCGCCTGCGGCTTGATCTGCTGCGCCGCGAACACGCCCTTCACCGGCGCGAGCAGCGGGTCCCGGTTGAGCAGTTCCAGGTACCTGGTCAGCTGTTCCACGCCGTCGATCTCGCCACGCCGCTTGATCTCCACCGCGACCGAACCGCCGGACGCGTCCCGGCACATCAGGTCGACCGGGCCGATCGGGGTCGGGAACTCGCGGCGGACCAGGGTCCAGCCCTCGCCGAGCGTGGTGACGTGCTCGGCCAGCAACTTCTGGAGGTCGGACTCCACACCGTCCTTGACCAGGCCGGGCTCGGGGCCGAGCTCGTGCTTGGAGTCGTGCATGACCTCGGCCAGCGTGATGATCAGCTTCTCGCCCGCCTTGTTCTGCACCACCCACATGTCCGGGTCCTCGATCAGCCAGCACGGCGGGCTCATCCAGTTCAGCGGCTTGTACGCGCGGTCGTCCGAGTGGATCGACACCGAGCCGTCCGCCTTGATCAGCAGCAGCCGCTGCGCCATCGGCAGATGGGCGGTGAGGCGTCCGACGTAGTCGACCTTGCAGCGAGCGATGACGAGGCGCACGGCGGACAGGCTACGGGGTGCGGGGCCCGATCCACCGGCAGGTACCGTCGGCCGACGTGTCACCCGGTCGTCGTTGGCACAGGGAGAGTGATCGTGGAAACCCTCGGATCGCGTGAGGTGTACGCGAACCAGTGGATGGTGGTCCGTGAGGACGCCATCGGGCGCGCAGACGGGACCACCGGCATCTACGGCGTGGTGGACAAGCCGGACTTCGCACTGGTGATCCCCATGGACGGCGAGCGCCTGCGGCTCGTCGAGCAGTTCCGCTACCCGCTCGGCCTGCGGCGCTGGGAGTTCCCGCAGGGCACCGCGCCGGAACGCGCGGAACTGGACCCGGCGGCGCTGGCCGAGCGCGAGCTGCGCGAGGAGACCGGGTTGCGGGCGGGCAGGTTCGTGCAGCTGGGGGTGCTCGACGTCGCTCCCGGCATGTCGAGCCAGCGTGGCCGGGTGTTCCTGGCCACCCAGCTGACCGAGGGCTTCCACGAGCGGGAGCCGGAGGAGCAGGACATGCGCTCGGCGTGGTTCCCGCGGGGGGAGTTCGAGGCGATGGTCGCGCGGGGTGAGATCACCGACGCCCAGTCGATCGCCGCCTACACCCTGCTTCTGCTGCACGAGAACGCGCAGCCGTGAACGAGCAGGCGCCGAACGAGCAGGCGCCGGCCGCCGAGATCGTGGAGTTGACGTCCGCCGGGGTGCTGGCGTGCGCGGACGGGTTGACCGACCTGCTGGCGGACGTCGTCGAGGGCGGCGCGTCGGTCGGGTTCCTCGGCCCGCTGTCCCGCGAGGAAGCGCTCAAGTGGTGGCGTGCGCAGGCCGCGCCCGTCGCCAACGGCGCGATCGTGATGTGGGTGGCACGGGACGGTGAACGGGTGCTCGGCACCGTCCAGCTGCGGTTCGCCGCCATGCCCAACGGCGCGCACCGCGCCGAGGTGGCCAAGCTGCTGGTCCACCGTGACGCCAGGCGTGCGGGGCTGGGACGCGCGCTGCTGGACGCGGCCGAGGGCGAGGCGGTGAAGCGCGGTGTGACCCTGCTGGTCCTCGACACCGAGACCGGCTCGGGCGCCGAACCGCTCTACCGGCGGGCGGGCTGGACGGAGGTCGGCGTGATCCCCGACTACGCCACCGACCCGAGCGGCGTGCCGCGCCCGACGACCGTGTTCTACAAGCGAGTGGGCTAGCTCGCCGGAAGACGAGCTCCCCTGTCACCTTCGAGCCGGTCACCTTCAGGCCGGTCACCTTCCGCGCGGGCCGCACGTCGAGTGGGTAGACGTCCGTCTGCTCAGCGTCGCCCGGGAGGGTCCATGTCCACCGCTCACACCGTCGTCACCGTCCTCACCATCGTGGCCAACGCCGGTATCGCCGTCGCCGACTTCCGGAAAGCGGACTTCGTCCTGGCCAACTCGGCCGCGGTCGACGTGCCGCGGTCGTGGGTGCCCGCGTTGGGCGCGCTGAAGGCCGCCGGCGCCGCCGGGCTCCTCCTCGGCCTGCTCGGCGTGCCGGTCATCGGGGTGGCGGCGGCGATCGGGCTGGTGGCGTTCTTCGTCGGCGCGATCGTCGCCCACGTGCGGGCACAGGCCTTCCGCACCATGACGTTCCCCGCCGCGTACCTCGCGCTGGCCGTGGGGTGCCTGGTGCTCTAGTCGGACCACACCGGCGGGCGCTTCTCAAGGAACGACGCCATCCCCTCCTTGGCCGCCGGGGTCTGCGACGCGGCGGCCATGACCTCCACCGCGATGGCGTACGCGTCGGCTTCGGGCCGGTCCAGCTGGGCGTAGATCGTCTGCTTGCCCAACGCCTTGGCGGCCCGGCTGCCCCTGGTGGCCCGGCGCATCAGGTCGTCCACGGCGTCGTCCAGGTCGGCGAGGGGCACGACGCGGTTCACCAGGCCCCACTGCTCGGCGGTCCGCGCGTCCACGGCGTCACCGGTCAACGCCAGCTCCATCAACCGCTTGCGCCCCACGGCCCGCGCCACCGGCACCGCCGGGGTGTGGCAGAACCAGCCGCCCTTGCCGCCGGGCAGGGCGAACCCGGCTTCCTCCGCCGCCACCGCCAGGTCGCAGGACGCCACCAGCTGGCAGCCGGCCGCCGTGGCCAGGCCGTGCACCCTGGCGATCACGACCTGCGGCACGGACTCGATGGTCCGCATGAGGTCCGTGCACAGGGTGAGCAGCTCGCGCACGCCTTCCAGGTCGCGCGCCGCCACGTCGGCGAAGTCGTGACCGGCGGAGAACACCGGCCCTTCGGCCGCGAGCACCACGCCCACCGCGTCCGTGGCGGCGACCTCGCGGAACGCGGTCAGCAGCTCCGCCAGGTGCTCGGCGGACAGCGAGTTGCGCCGGGCGGCGCGGTCCATGGTGATGCGCACGACGTCACCCGTGCGATCGACGCGGATGTGCTGGTGTTCGGCCATGTTGCGACCGTAACCGGCCGTGCAACCACCTGCCCGTGGAGTGCCGTCCAAGCGGTATGAGACTTCGCCTGTTGGCGCTCGGGCTGCTGCTGGCGGGCTGCGCCGGGACGCCGTCGGCCGTGCTGCCCCTCGCCCCCGGCACGGCGACCGCGCCCGTCGACTTCCCGGTGACCGCCGTTCCGCGTCCGATCGTGCTGATCGGGCCGCCGTGGGTGCAGCTGGAGGGGGTCGGCAGCGAGGAGGAGAAGGTGGCGGCGGGCAACGGCCGGTTCACGTTCACCGGTGGGGAGCCCGCGGTTCCGGGGCTGGTGCCGGTGGAGCTGCCCGACGGCCCGGCCACGGTGCCGCTGATCGGTGTGCGTGAGGCGGTGGACGCGGTGAACGCGCTGTCCGAGGACGGGCCGCAGGGGCCGCCGTTGGAGCTGGTGAGCGCCGAGCTGGGCACGGCGGAGTTCCGGACCGACCGTGGCGGGCTGGTGTTGCCCGCGTGGCGGTTCCGGAGCTCGTTCGGGAGCGTGTGGGCGTGGCCGGCGCTGACCCCGGAGGCGTTCTGGAAGCTGGGCCAGGTCGGCTTCTCCACGCACCACGCGGCCACGTTCGACGGGGTGGAACTGGTGGTGCAGCTGCCCGACCCGGGGCCGCCGTGCCCTGGTGAGGAGCCGGCCGTCAGCGAGCCCGTGGTGACCGAGGGTGCGGCGTTCGTGACGGTCGGCCTGCGGACGACGGGTGGCGGGGCCGGCAACTGCGCCCGTGACGCGAGTTACCGGAGCAAGCCCTACACGGTGAAGCTGAAGGAGCCGTTGGGCGCACGGCTGCTGGTGGACGAGCACAACGGCGTCATCCCGGTGGCGGTGCAGTAGCCCGGTCGGTCGCGGAGGTCAGGCGGGGGCGGTCAAGGCGCGGCGGTCGGGGAACGGCAGTCAAGGCACGGCGGTCAACAGACGGCAGTCAGGGCACGGCGGTCAACAGACGGCAGTCAGGGCGCGGTAGTCAGGGACGGCGGGCAGGGACGGCGGGCAGGGCGGCGGGTGGGGATGGCCGTCAACGCGGCGGTCAGGCGGCGGCAGTCAGGCGGCGGCAGTCAAGGCACGGCAGTCAAGGCCTCGGTCAGGGGGCGGTGGGGACTCGGAAGGTGCGGCGGTAGGCGTCCGGGGTCACGCCCAGTTCGGCGCGCAGCCGGCGGCGGAGGTTGGTGGGGGTGCCCAGGCCCGAGCGCTCCGCCACGCGGTGCACCGGGAGGTCCGTCGTCTCCAAGAACCGCTGCGCCAGGCGCACTCGCTGGACCTGGAGCCACCGGCCCGGTGTGCTGCCGGTCGCGGCCAGGAAAGCGCGGTGGAAGGTGCGGTCGCTCATGCCCGCGTGCGCGGCCAGGTCGGCAACGCCGATGGGCGTTCCCAACCGCCCCACCGCCCAGTCCACTGTGGACGCGATGCCGACGCGGTCCGGTCTCGCCGGCAGGGGTGGGTCGACGTACTGGCGTTGGCCTCCCTCACGGGTCGGCGGCATCACCAGGCGACGGGCCAAGGCGGCGGCCACGTCGGCTCCGTGCGCCCGCCGGACCAGGTGCAGGCACAGGTCCACGCCGCCGACCACACCTGCCGAGGTCAAGACTTCGGCACCGTCGGTGAACAGCACATCCCGGACCACGCGCGTCCGAGGTGCGGCGTCCTCCAGCGCGTCGAGCAGCCGCCAGTGCGTCGTCGCCTCCCGACCGTCGAGCAGACCCGCCGCCGCCAGCGTGAACGCCCCCGAGCACAGCGCCGCCACCGTCCCGGAGAACGACCGCAGCGCGCGCACGACCGAAGGCGGCACCGGCGCCGACGGATCGACCCGACCGGGCACCACCACCAGGTCGCAGTCCCGCAGACCGGCCAACCCGTGCGTCGCCGGGAGGACGCCCACAGGGGCCAACGGCGTCGCCACCCGCCCCGGAGCGCACACCCGCAACGAGAACGGGCCGATCCCGCTGTCGGTCCGGTCGACGCCCCACACCTCGCTCACCACCGAGACGTCGAACATCCGACTTCCCGGCAGCACCAGGACACCGACCGTGCGCATGGCAGGAAAGTACCCCGACGTGCCGGATCTGCCACTCACACCCCGGGCCGCGACCGGCGCAGGGTTACCCGCATGACCGCTTTGATCCTGATCGACGTGCAGCGCGGCTTCGACGACCCGTACTGGGGCAAGCGCAACAACCCCGACGCGGAGGCCAACATCGCCCGCCTCCTCGACTCCTGGACCGGCCCGCTGGTGTTCGTCCGGCACGACTCGACCACCCCGGACTCACCGCTGCGCCCCGGCCAGGACGGCAACCGGTTCAAGCCGGAGCTCGACCGGGCCGAACCCGACCTGGTGTTCGCGAAGAGCGTCAACTCCGCGTTCCACGGCGAGGTCGACCTGCACGCGTGGCTGGGAGCCCGGCAGATCACCGACGTCGTGCTCGCCGGCGTCCAGACGAACATGTGCGTGGAGACGACCGCCCGGGTCGGCGGCAACCTCGGCTACCGGGTGCGGGTCGTCCTCGACGCCACGTTCACGTTCGACCTGGAGGACCTGACCGCCGACCAGCTCACCCGGGCCACCGCCGCCAACCTGCGCGGCGGTGGCTTCGCCGGGATCGTGTCCACCGACGACGTCGTCCGGACGCCGCGAACCCGCGTGCCGCGAACCTAGCCGCGTGCGCCTGGATGCGTGACCCTAGATGCCGTGCGCCGACCGCACCACGGTCACGATCTCGTCCATGATCTGGGTCAGCTCGTAGTCCTTGGGCGTGAACACCCGGGCCACACCGCGCTCGCGCAGCTTGTCGGCGTCGTCGGGCGGCACGATCCCCCCGACGATGACCGGCACGTCACCGGCACCGGCCGCACGCAGGCCGTCGACCACCGCGGGCACGACCTCCAGGTGCGAGCCGGACAGGATCGACAGGCCCACCACGTGCACGTCCTCCTGCACGGCCGCGGCGACGATCTGCGCGGGCGTGAGGCGAATCCCCTGGTACACGACCTCGAAGCCGACGTCCCGCGCCCGCACGGCGACCTGCTCGGCCCCGTTGGAGTGCCCGTCCAGCCCCGGCTTGCCGACCAGGATGCGCAGCCGCTCGCCCAACTCCTCGCCGGTCGCCCGCACGCGCTCGCGCACCCGGCCGATCTCGGCACCGGCCTCACCCGACGCCGAGGCGGCGGAAACACCGGTAGGAGCGCGGTACTCGCCGAACGTCTCGCGCAGCGCCGACGACCACTCACCGGTCGTCACCCCCGCGCGGGCGCACGCGATGGTCGCCTCGACCAGGTTCCGGTCCGTCTTCGCCACCGCCCGCAGGTCGTCCAAAGTGGACTTCACCAGGGCGTCGTCGCGCGAGGCCTTCCACTCCTGAAGGGCCTCGATCGCGTGCTGCTCCACCACCGGGTCGATCTGCAGGATCGCGTTCGCGCCCTCGGCCTGCAACGGCGAAGGCTCGGTGGTGGCGAACTTGTTCACGCCCACCACGACGTCGTCACCGGACTCGACCCGCCGACGCCGCTCCGCCAACGACGACACCAGCGCCGACTTCATGTACCCGGACTCCACCGCCACGACCGCGCCGCCCATCGCCTGCACGCGGTCGATCTCGGTCCGCGCGCCCTCGACGAGCTCGTCCACCTTGGCCTTGACGACGTGCGAGCCGTCGAAGATGTCCTGGTACTCCAGCAGGTCCGTCTCGTAGGCCAGCACCTGCTGCATGCGCAACGCCCACTGCTGGTCCCACGGCCGGGGCAGGCCCAGCGCCTCGTTCCACGCGGGCAGCTGGATCGCTCGGGCGCGCGCGTCGCGGGACAGCGTCACCGCCAGCATCTCCAGCACGATCCGCTGCACGTTGTTCTCCGGCTGCGCCTCGGTCAGCCCGAGCGAGTTCACCTGCACGCCGTACCGGAACCGGCGGTGCTTCGGGTCGACGATGCCGTACCGGTCACGGGTGATCTCGTCCCACAGCTGGACGAACGCCCGCATCTTGCACATCTCCTCGACGAACCGCACCCCGGCGTTCACGAAGAAGGACATGCGGGCGACGACCTCGCCGCGCCGCTCCTCGGGCACCTGACCGGAGTCGAACACCGAGTCCAGCACCGCGATCGCGGTGGACAACGAGTACGCGATCTCCTGCACCGGCGTCGCGCCCGCCTCCTGGAGGTGGTACGAGCAGATGTTGATCGGGTTCCACTTCGGCACGTTCGACACGGTCCACGCGACCACGTCGGTGATCAGCCGCAGGCTCGGTCCGGGCGGGAACACGTACGTGCCGCGGGACAGGTACTCCTTGATGATGTCGTTCTGCGTGGTGCCCGCGAGGGTGGCCCGGTCCGCGCCGTGCTCCTCGGCCACGCTCACGTACAGCGCGAGCAGCCACATGGCCGTCGCGTTGATGGTCATCGAGGTGTTCGCCTCGCCCATGGGGATCTGGTCGAACAGCTGCCTCATGTCGCCGATGTGGCTGACCGGCACGCCGACCTTGCCCACTTCGCCCTTGGCCAGCTCGTCGTCCGGGTCGTAGCCCGTCTGGGTGGGCAGGTCGAACGCGACGGACAAGCCCGTCTGGCCCTTGGCGAGGTTGCGGCGGTACAGCGCGTTGGAGGCGGTGGCGCTGGAGTGACCCGCGTACGTCCGCATCACCCACGGGCGGTCGCGCTCTCGGTCGGCCGGGTACGGCACGGCAACCTCCTACGGTGTTGGATGGCCGCTGCTCCGCAGACGGCGGCTCCGTCGCCTGGAAGTCGGCCGCTCGCGACCTCGCGTTGTTGCCCGTAGCGTACTGACGGGTAACCCAGTGCGCGCGTGCCGTTGCTCACTGAATCGAAGCTGCGGCAGGATGTGCGGCGTGACCGCGCTCACCACCTTCCTGCTGCTGGTGATCGTGTTCGGGTTGCTCGCCCTCGTGCTGTTCTGGGCGTTCGGCATCGACCGCCGGGCCGTGCCCGACTACACCGGCGACGACTTCGGCCTGCTGACCGAAGTCACCGCCGTGCCCACTCCCGAAGCCGCGGCGGTGCTGGCCAAGCGCTTGCGCACGGCAGGCATCAAGGTGACCGTCGTGCACCGCGGCGGCCTGCACCGGCTGATGGTGTTCCCCGCCGACGTGCCCGACGCCAAACTCCTCCTGCGCGAACACGGGTAGTAACCGGACAGCCGACCGCGTGCTCACCGACTCGGGAAGCCCGCCGTGCCGAGTCGGAAGGCCGGTCGATCGTGCCCGGTGCCCGGTTCCCGCTGCGCGAAGAGCCCTCCTGACCCGGCAGGTCAGGAGGGCTCTCAGGTGCCGTCGCCCAGCTCAGTAGGCGTAGCAGTAACGATCGCGGTTGTCGACGAACTTCATCCGGTCACGGGTGTTGGGGCCGTAGGACCCGTCGACCGTGGCACCGACGGACTTCTGCACCGCCTTCAACGCGGCCTGGGTACGCGGGCCGAAGCTGCCGTCCATGTCGAGGTCGCGGATGAACTCGTCCCCGTACGGCGACGCCAGCCGGAGACCCCCGTAGCACTTGACCATCGTGGCCTGGAACTGCACCACGATCTTGTAGTTCGCCACCAAGCCGCTGCCGATCAGGCAGGTGTGGCGGTTCGCACCGATGGCCGGAACCAAGATGTCGATGTTGCCGCCCACGTGGTGAGACGCCATCCTGTCGCACAGGGGGGTCGCCGCGGACGCCGATCCCCCCGACACGACCACCCCGGTGACGGCCATGAGCACGGCCGCCACACCCACGCCGAACCGGCGCAACCCTGAACCCTCCTTCACACCGATCTCCCCCTCGAACTCAGTAGCCGTAGCAGTAGACGCGATCCGGCGCCGTGAACTTCATCCGGTCGCGGGTCTTCGGGCCGTAGATGCCGTCCGGGTCCGTGCCGATGTAGCGCTGCACGGCCTTCAACGCGGCCTCGGTGCGCGGCCCGAAGCTGCCGTCGGCGGAGAGGTCGCCCACCTTCTCGTTCGAGTAGGGCGACGCCAGGTTCAGCGACGGGTAGCACCGGCGCATCGTGAACTGGAACCGGGACACGACCGTCGCGTTCGCCGCGTAGTCGCGGCCGATCTGGCACAAGGTGCTGCCCTTGAACGTCGGCACGACGATCGTGTGACCCGATCGCACCATCTCCGTCATCGAGGCGCACGGAGACGGCTCCGCGGCCGACGCCGGCGTGGACAACGCGATCGTCGCCGCTCCCACCGCCAGCGCGACCAGGCCGAGCGCCCTCCCGCGCCGGCCCCGCCTGCCGAACAACTCCCTCATATTCTTCCCCCTGAAGTCGGCCAACGCGTACCGACTCTAGGGAAACCGCTGCTCAGACGGTGTCCGGTGAACACCCGACACCCGGTGGGGAGGGAAGAGCCGCGGTCAGGCGCCGACGCGCTCCACGGTCGCGCCGAGCTTGCGCAGGTTCTCCACGAAGCCCGGGTAGCCGCGCTCGATGTGGAAGATCTCGTACACCTCGGTCACGCCGTCCGCGCACAGCCCGGCGAGCACCAGCCCCGCGCCCGCACGGATGTCCGAGGCCCACACCGGCGCGCTGGACAGCCGCTCCACACCGCGCACGACCGCGTGGTGGCCGTCGGTGCGGGCGTCGGCGCTCAGCCGGACCATCTCCTCGATGAACCGGAACCTCGCCTCGAACAGGTTCTCGGTGATCATCGACGTGCCCTCGGACACGCTGGACAGCGCGATCGCGAACGGCTGGAGGTCGGTGGCGAAACCGGGGTACGGCAGCGTCACGAAGTCCACCGACCGCGGCCGTGCCCGCTGCACCACGCGGAAGCCGTCGTCGCCGAGGACGGTCACCTCCGCGCCCGCCATCCGCAGCTTCTCCAGCACCAGGTCGAGGTGGTGCGGGTTCACGCCGTGCACGGTGATGTCACCGCGCGTCATGACCGCCGCGAACGCCCACGTGGCGCCCACGATCCGGTCACCGATGACCCGGTGCTCGGTCGGCCGCAGCGACTCGACGCCGTGCACCGTCAGCGTGGACGTGCCCGCGCCCTCGATCTTCGCGCCCATCTCCTGGAGCATCACGCAGATGTCCACGATCTCCGGCTCGCGGGCGGCGTTGTCGATGACCGTGGTGCCGTTCGCCAGCACCGCCGCCATCAGGATGTTCTCGGTCGCGCCCACGCTGGGGAAGTCGAGCCAGATCTGCGCGCCGTGCAGGCCCTCGGCCTCGGCGACCACGCAGCCGTGCTCGATCTCGCTGTGCGCGCCGAGCTTGCGCAGGCCGTTCTGGTGCATGTCCAGCGGCCGGTTGCCGATCGCGTCACCGCCCGGCAGCGCGACCACGGCGCGCTTGCAGCGACCCACCAGGGGCCCCAGGACGCACACGGACGCGCGGAGCTTGCCCATCGCCTCCGAGTCGGCCCGGTGGTTGAGCTCCTTCGGGGTGGTGATGGTGACGACGCTGCCGTCGAGGGTCACCTCGCAGCCCAGGCTGCGCAGCACGTCCGCCATCAGCGGCACGTCCAGGATCTCCGGGCAGTTGGTGATGGTGGTGGTGCCCTCGGCCAGCAGTGCCGCCGCCATCAGCTTGAGCACGCTGTTCTTCGCGCCTACGACGTCGACATCGCCGACGAGGCGCCCACCGCCCTGAACCCGGAAGTGCTCACTCACGTAAGGGACTCCTTGCTCGATGTAGGGCAATCCTACGGACGGTCTGAATCGTGCCCGTCCGTGGTGGCCCACTGCGGTGTCTACAGTGCTTGGCATGGCCGTGCACCTGACGAAGATCTACACCCGCGTCGGCGACGACGGGAGCACCGGACTCGGCGACTTCTCCCGCGTGCCCAAGACCTCGCCGCGGATCACGGCGTACGCCGACGTGGACGAGACCAACGCCGCGCTCGGCGTCGCCCTGGCGCTCGGGGCGTTGGAGCAGGACGTCGCCGAGGTGGTGCGGCAGGTCCAGAACGACCTGTTCGACGTCGGGGCCGACCTGTGCACGCCGATCGTCCCGGACCCGAAGTACCCGCCGCTGCGGGTCACCCAGGCCTACGTGGACCGGCTGGAGGCGTGGTGCGACTCGTTCAACGCGCGGTTGGGCAAGCTGGAGTCGTTCATCCTGAACGGCGGCACGCCCGGCGCGGCCCTGCTGCACCAGGCGCGGACCATCGCACGGCGTGCCGAGCGCGGCACGTGGGCGTTGATCGAGGTCGAGGCCGAGCAGACGAACGTGCTGACCGCGAAGTACCTGAACCGGCTGTCCGACCTGCTCTTCATCCTGGCCAGGGTGGCGAACCCGGACGGCGACGTGCTCTGGCAGCCCGGTGCCAACGCCTGACTGCCCTCAGCTCGCCTGACTGCCGCCGACACCTCACCGCCCTCAGCCCGCCGCGTAGACCACCTTCTCGGCGCCGATGCGCTCGATCCGCTCGGCGCCCCACTCCCCCAGGGCGGACAGCGCTTCGTTGAGGGAGGTGCCGTGCCGGGTCAGCGTGTACTCGGCCCTGGGCGGCACCTCGGGGAACACCTCGCGGTGCACGAGGTCGTCCTCTTCCATCTCGCGCAGCTGCTGGACGAGCATCTTCTCGCTCACCCCCGGCAGGCCGCGCCGGAGCTGGGCGAACCGCCGGACGCCGTGCAGGTGCAGCTCCCAGAGGATCAGCGACTTCCACTTCCCGGACACCACGTCCATCGCGGCGTCGATACCGCAGATGTAGGGACCACGTCGGGCCTTCGTCGGCATCTGCGCTCCTCAAGCCATGCTTACCAAAAGGTGGGTACTGCACTAATTAGTCCGTACTGGTGGAGACTACCGGTACCGGCGACGATCTAGCCATGACAAACACCTCTGTGAGCGTTCTCGGACTGGGCGAGATGGGCTCGGTCCTCGCGGCTGCGCTGGTCCGGGCGGGTCACCCGACCACGGTCTGGAACCGGTCGCCCGGCAAGGCCGACGCCCTCGTCGACCTGGGCGCCACCGCCGCCACGACGGCGCGGGACGCGGTGACCGCCGGCGACGTCGTGGTCGCCTGCCTCTTCGACGCCGCGTCGGTCCACGAAGTCCTCGACCCGATCGCCGGCCTGCTCACCGGCCGGACGCTGGTCAACGTCACCTCGACCACCCCGGACCAGGCCAGGGAGATCGCGGGCTGGGCGGTCGAGCACGGCATCACGTACCTCGACGGCGGCATCATGGCGGTGCCGTCGATGATCGGGCAGCCCGGCTCGTCCGTCCTCTACAGCGGTTCGGCCGCCGCGTTCGAGCAGTGCCGCCCGCTGCTGGACCTGTGGGGCGACAGCACGTACTTCGGTGAGGACCCCGGCCTGGCGTCGCTGTACGACTTCGCGCTGCTCTCCGGCATGTACGTCATGTTCGCCGGCTTCCTGCACGGTGCGGCGATGGTCGCGGGCGCGGGCGTGTCCGCGACGGAGTTCGCCGGCCGGGCCGCGCCGTGGCTGTCCGCGATGACCGGCGGGTTCGCCGGGTTCGCGGCGGTCGTGGACGGCGGCGACTACACCGTCGCCGGGCAGCAGAGCCTGGAGTTCTCCGACCTCGGCGACATGGTCGAGGCGAGCGCCGCGCAGGGGATCAGCACCGAGGTGATCGGCGTGGTGCAGAACCTCATCCGGCGACAGGTCGACGCCGGTCACGGCAAGGAGGGCTTCGCCCGGATCATCGAGAGCATCAAGCACCCCGGCTGAGCCCGGTCAGGGGCTCCCGCGGCGGGGCTTCGGCCCTCGGTCAGGAGGCCCAGGGAATGGAGCGGCCCGGAGGCGCTGATTCCAACCAGGACAGGAATCCTGTCAGCGCGTCCGGGCCCATCGCGATCTCGACTTCGCCCCTGTTTCCACGACAGCGGAGCACTACCGCGCCCGTGGGCATCGCGTACGCCTCCGGCGGGGTCGGCTCGCGCCGGTCGTCGATCTCGAACCCCTCGCGGGAGATGACCATGTCCGGGCCGGAGCTCAGGCTCAGCACGCGGAACCAGGTGAACTCGTCACCCCGGTAGTGCCCGACGCCCAGGTGCCAGCCGCGGCCGGAACCTTCGAGCCTCGATCTCAGCGCCACGTGCACACCGCCCGCGCGCAACAGCCGTACGCGGCGCCACGCGAAGTACGCGAGGACCACCACCGCGACGAACAGGACCACCCCGACCAGTTCGGCGATCCCCACGGCGTTTGTCCGCTCGTCCGCGTCAGGCCGTGTGACCCGCGGCGCGGAGCCGCGCGATGGCCCTGGCCCGCTGCACGTCGTCCATGTTCTGGACGTCCGCGCGGGCTTGGTCGACGTCGATCTCGTGGGAGAGTTCCGCGTCCTCGGCGAGGATGCTCACGCCACCGCCGGTAACGGAGAGGAAGCCCCCGTGCACGGCCGCCGTCACGAGCTCGTTGTCCGTGGTGCGGATCCGGACCACGCCACCCTCGACCAACTGCCCGAGCACGGGCTCGTGGCCGGGCAGGATGCCGATCTCGCCCTCGAGCGTCTGCGCGACCACCGAGGTGGCCGTGCCGGACCACAGGCGGCGTTCCACGGCGACCAACTGGACGGTCATCTCGGCCACGCGCATCTCCCTCGTCGACATGGAGTCAGGTGCAGTCTAAACGGTGACCGGAACAGCCCGCCGCACCAGCCACCCCCTGGCGCTCCCACGGCGTCCAGCCGCACGGCGGGCGGGCGTTCCGCGAGTGCGAGACTGGGCCCGTGCCCACGCCGAAGTCGCTGCTGGAGCGGGTGTTCTCGCTGCTGTCGGTGTTCAGCGCGGACCGGCCGGCGGTGACGCTCTCCGAGCTGAGCCGCCACTCCGGCCTGCCGTTGAGCACCACGCACCGGCTGGTGGCGTCCCTGGTCGAGCTGCGCGCGCTGGACCGCGCCGCGGACGGCCGGTACTCCGTGGGGCTCAGGCTGCTGGAGCTGGGCGTGCTGGCGCCGGGGAGCCTGGACCTGCGGGAGCGCGCGCTGCCGTTCCTGGAGGACCTGTACGAGGTGACGCGGCACAACGTGCAGCTGGCCGTGCGTGACGGCGCGGAGGTCGTGTACGTCGAGCGGATCTCGGCGCGGGACGCGGTGAACGTGGTCACGCGGGTCGGCAGCCGGATGCCGTTGCACTGCACGGGGGTCGGGCTGGTGCTCCTGGCCGCCGCGCCGGTGGCCGTGCAGGAGTCCGTGCTCGCGGGGGCGTTGAAGCGGTACACGGCGAAGACGATCGTGTCGCCCGGTGAACTGCGCGAGGTGCTGGCGCGGGTGCGGCGGGACGACTACGCCATCAGCGACCGCCAGATCGAGATGATCACGTACTCGGTCGCCGCACCGGTTCGCGGCCAGGACGGGGACGTGGTGGCCGCCGTGTCGGTCGTGGTGCCCACCGGGACGAGCACGGAGGCCGTCGTGCCCGCCGTGCGCACGTGCGGTTTGGCGATCTCCCGCGCCCTGGGCTGGGCCTCGTCCTGACGCACGACTCGTGGCACCTGAACGTTGAATTCAGGTGTTCCGAACGTAGGACTCACGGGCCTTGAACGTAGGACTCACGGGTTCTGAACGTAGGACTCACGAGATTGGGGGGACGCGGCAGGGCCGCCCCCGCGTGGCGGGGACGGCCCTGGTGTGCCCGGTGGGGCTTACTTGCCCGCGAGCTTCTGAGCGTTGGCCTCGACGTCGTCCAACCCGCCGCAGGAGAAGAACGCCTGCTCCGGGTAGTGGTCGAACTCGCCCTTGCAGACGCGGTCGAACGCCTCGATCGTGTCCTTGATCGACACGAACGAACCCGGCTGGCCGGTGAACTTCTCGGCCACGATGAAGTTCTGGCCGAGGAAGCGCTCCAGGCGACGGGCGCGACCGACGAGGACCTTGTCCTCCTCGGACAGCTCGTCCATGCCGAGGATCGCGATGATGTCCTGCAGTTCCTTGTACTTCTGGAGGATCCGCTTGACCTCCTGCGCCACCCGGTAGTGCTCCTCGCCGACGATCGACGGCTCGAGGATCCGGGAGGACGAGGACAGCGGGTCCACCGCGGGGTAGATGCCCTTCTGGGAGATCGGACGGGAAAGCTCCGTCGTCGCGTCCAGGTGGGCGAACGTGGTGGCCGGCGCGGGGTCGGTGTAGTCGTCCGCGGGCACGTAGATGGCCTGCAGCGAGGTGATCGACTTACCGCGCGTCGAGGTGATGCGCTCCTGGAGCTCACCCATCTCGTCCGCCAGCGTCGGCTGGTAACCCACGGCGGACGGCATGCGGCCCAGCAGGGTCGACACCTCGGAACCCGCCTGGGTGAACCGGAAGATGTTGTCGATGAACAGCAGCACGTCCTGGCCCTGCACGTCGCGGAAGTACTCCGCCATCGTCAGCGCGGACAGCGCGACCCGCATACGCGTGCCGGGCGGCTCGTCCATCTGACCGAACACCAGGGCGGTGTCGTTGAGAACGCCCATCTCCTCCATCTCGAGGAGGAGGTCGGTGCCCTCACGGGTGCGCTCGCCGACGCCGGCGAACACCGACGTGCCGGAGAACTCGCGGGCGATACGGGTGATCATCTCCTGGATGAGCACCGTCTTGCCCACGCCCGCGCCGCCGAACAGGCCGATCTTGCCGCCCTTGACGTACGGGGTCAGCAGGTCGATGACCTTGATGCCCGTTTCCAGGATCTCGGTCTTGCCCTCGAGCTGGTCGAACGCCGGAGCCTTGCGGTGGATGCCCCACTGCTCGCCGTCACGGCCGAGACCGGGCTCGTCCAGGCAGTCGCCCAGCGCGTTGAACACGTGGCCCTTGACGACGTCGCCGACGGGCACGCTGATCGCCTTGCCGGTGTCGGACACCGTCGCGCCGCGGACCAGGCCGTCCGTCGGCTGCATCGAAATGGTGCGGACCAGGTTGTCACCCAGGTGCTGGGCGACCTCCAGGGTCAGCGTCTTGGCCACCGCTTCGACCGTGATCTCCACGTGCAAAGCGTTGAACAGCTCCGGCACCGCGCCACGCGGGAACTCCACGTCGACGACGGCACCGATCACCCGGACCACACGGCCGGTGCGGGTGGTGGTGGCAGTAGCACTCATGTCACTCATCACTTCCTGCGCCCCCGGTAAGCGCGGAGGCGCCACCGACGATCTCGCTGATCTCCTGGGTGATCTGGGCCTGGCGGGCCTGGTTCGCCTGGCGGCTGAGGTTCCGGACCAGCTCGGTGGCGTTGTCCGTCGCCGCCTTCATCGCGGTCCGTCGCGCCGCCGACTCCGAGGCCGCCGCGTCCAGCAGTGCCGAGAAGAGCCTGGTCTTGACGTACTTGGGCAGCAGAGCGCCCAGCAGCGTCTCCGCGCTCGGTTCGAACGAGTACACCGACCGGACCTTCTGCGGCTCCGGGTCGAAGTCGACCACCATCGGCGCGATCCGCTTGGCGACCGGCGTCTGGCTGAGCATGGACTTGAACTCCGTGTAGACCACGTGCAGCTCGTCCACGCCGAGCACGCCGTCCGGGCCGGGCTGGTCGCCCTCGTCGTCGCTGCCCGCGACGAACGCCTTGACCAGCGCGTCACCGGCCTCGGCGGCGTTGACGTAGTGCGGTAGCTGGGAGAACCCGCTCCACTCGCCCGCGATCGCGCGCCGGCGGAACCGGTAGTAGCCCGCGCCCTTGCGGCCGATGACGTAGAGCACGGGCTCCTTGCCCTCGGACCGCAGCAGCGACAGCAGCTCCTCGGCGGCACGCAGCACGTTGGCGTTGTAACCACCGCACATGCCCTTGTCGCTGGTCACGACCAGGACACCGGCACGACGCGGGTTCTTGCGCTCGGTCAGCAGCGGGTGGTCGAGGTTCGCCGACGCCGTCGCCAGCGCGGAGAGCACCGAGGTGATCTCCTCCGCGTAGGGACGGGACGCCGCGACCCTCGTCTGCGCCTTGGCGAGACGGGACGTGGCGATGAGCTCGTACGCCTTGGTGATCTTCTTGGTCGAGTTGACCGTGCGGATCCGTTGGCGCAGCTCGCGAATCTGGGCCGCCATGCCTACGTCACTTCTCGGTCGGAGCGGGCCGGTTGACCTTCACCGACTCCTGTCCGACCTTGTCGGCGTCCATCGCGTCGGCCGGCGCCTCGTTGACCACTGCGGCGCCGTTCGAGGCGGTGAACTGCTGCTTGAACGCGTTGACGGCGTCCACGATGCCCCTCTCCGTGTCGTCCGACAACTTCTTGGACTCACGGATGTCGGACAGGATGACCTCGTGGCTGCGGCGCACGTGGTCCAGGAACTCCGACTCGAAGCGGCGGACGTCGCCCACCGGGATGTCGTCGTAGTGGCCGTTCGTGCCGAGGTAGATCGAGACGACCTGCTCCTCGACCGGCACCGGCGAGTACTGACCCTGCTTCAGCAGCTCGACCAGGCGGGCGCCGCGCTCCAGCTGGGCGCGGGACGCCGCGTCGAGGTCCGAGGCGAAGGCGGAGAACGCCTCCAGCTCGCGGAACTGCGACAGGTCGAGGCGCAGCGAGCCGGCGACCGTCTTCATCGCCTTGATCTGCGCGGCGCCACCGACGCGGGACACCGAGATACCCACGTTGACGGCCGGTCGCACACCGGCGTTGAACAGGTCCGACTCCAGGAAGCACTGGCCGTCGGTGATCGAGATGACGTTGGTCGGGATGTAGGCCGACACGTCGTTCGCCTTGGTCTCGATGATCGGCAGGCCGGTCATCGAGCCGCCGCCCATCTCGTCCGACAGCTTCGCGCAGCGCTCCAGCAGGCGCGAGTGCAAGTAGAAGACGTCGCCCGGGTAGGCCTCACGGCCCGGCGGGCGGCGCAGCAGCAGCGAGATGGCGCGGTACGCCTCGGCCTGCTTGGTCAGGTCGTCGAAGATGATCAGGACGTGCTTGCCCTGGTACATCCAGTGCTGGCCGATGGCCGAACCGGTGTAGGGCGCGAGCCACTTGAAGCCGGCCGAGTCGGACGCGGGGGCGGCGACGATGGTGGTGTACTCCAGCGCGCCCGCCTCCTCCAGCGCGGACTTGACGCCCGCGATGGTGGAGCCCTTCTGACCGATGGCGACGTACACGCAGCGCACCTGCTGCTGCGGGTCGCCCGAGTCCCAGGCCTTCTTCTGGTTGATGATCGTGTCGATGCAGACCGCGGTCTTGCCGGTCTTGCGGTCGCCGATGATCAGCTGGCGCTGGCCGCGGCCGATCGGGGTCATCGAGTCGATGGCCTTGATGCCGGTCTGCATCGGCTCGCTCACGGGCTGCCGCTGCAGCACCGAGGCGGCCTGGAGCTCGAGGGCGCGGTTGTCGTCGGCCACGATGTCGCCGAGGCCGTCGATCGGCTGGCCGAGCGGGTTCACCACGCGGCCCAGGAAGCCGTCGCCGACCGGCACGGAGAGCACCTGGCCGGTCCGCTTGACCTCCTGGCCCTCTTCGATCTTGTCGAAGTCACCCAGGATGACCGCGCCGATGGTGCGGACTTCCAGGCTCAGGGCCACGCCGAGCACGCCGCCGGGGAACTCCAGCAGCTCGTTGGTCATGGTGCCGGGCAGACCCTCGACGATGGCGATGCCGTCGTAGGTCTCCGCGACGACGCCGACCTCTTCCCGGCTCACTTCCGGGGAGTAGGCCGAGACGTACTTCTCGATCGCACTGCGGATCTCGTCCGACGAGATCGTCAGCTCCGCCATGTCGTTCCTGCTCTCACTTCGTTCTGGGAAAGGGGCTTGTGGGCCGCGGTTCCGGTCGGTCAGCCGGCGAGGTCGCGGCGCAGTGACGCCAGCCGACCGGCCACGCTTCCGTCGATGACCTCGTCGCCGATCTTGATCAGCAGACCGCCGCGCAGCGTGGGGTCGACCTCGACGTGCAGCGCGATCGGCCTGGAGTAGACCCGCGTGAGCGTGGCTTCCAGGCGGTCCTGCTGCGCCGCGTCCAGCTCGACGGCGGAACGGACGTACGCGACGGAACGTTCCCGGCGCTTGGCCGCGAGCGACGCGAGATCGCCGAGGCCGTTGACGACCCCCTGGCCGCGCGGCTCGCGGACGAGCTGGTCCACCAGGGTCTTGGTGGTCCCGTCGACCTTGCCCGCGACGAGGCTGTCGACCAGCGCGACCTTGCCGGCGGGCTCGGCCGCCGGGTCGGACAGCGCCAGCTCCAGCGCGTGGTTGCCGGCGATGATGCGGCCGAGCCGGAACAGCTCGTCCTCGACCGAGTCGAGCTTGCCGTCCCGCTCCGCGCGCACCAGCAGCGTGGTGCGGGCCAGCGACTCGACGCCGTCGACCAGCTCACGCGGACTGGACCAGCGGGAGGTGACGACCGGGGCCAGCACCTGCAAGGCCGCGTCCGAGACCTTGCCGTCGAGCAGCCCGTGCAGCAGCTGCTCGCGCGACGCGGCCTCGGAGGAGTTGTCGGCCAGCGCCCGACGCAGCGAAGGCTGCGCCGACAGCAGGCTCACCACGGCGAACAGCTCCTCGCCCAGCTTCGCCAGCGACTCGCCGGCGGTCGGGCCCGTCGTGCCGTCCACGACCTCCAGCAGCCGGAGCTCGGCGGCGGCGAGGGCGTCACGGCTAGCGGCGTGCAGCGTCATCGGCGTTCCCTCACTTGGCGGCCGGAGCCGACGTGCCGTCGAGCTCGGAGAGGAACCGGTCGACGGTGCCCCGACGGCGCACCTCGTCCTCCAGCGACTCGCCGACGACCCGGTCCGCCAGGTCGATGGCCAGCCGGCCCAGCTCGCCACGCAGCTCGGCGACGATCTGCGCGCGCTGCGTCTCCAGCTGGGTCTGTCCCGCCGCGACGATCCGCGAGGACTCCTCCTGCGCCTTGGCGCGCAGCTCGCTGATGATCTGCTCGCCTTCGATGCGGGCGTCATCGCGGATGCGGGCCGCTTCGGCCCGCGCCTCGGCGAGCTGCGCCTTGTACTCCTCGAGCGTCGCCTGCGCCTGGACCTGCGCCTGCTCCGCCTTCTCGATCCCGCCCTCGATCTTGGCGGCACGTTCCGCGTACAACGTCTCGAAGCGCGGCGTCACGAACTTCTTGATGACGAAGAACAGCAGCAAGAACGCGATCAGACCGAGGATGATCTCCGACGTGTGCGGAAGGACCGGGTTGATCGCCCCTTCTTCCGCCGCCAGAACGAGGGTATTCATCACAAACCTCTCTTATGTGCGATGAACAGGGATCAGCCGGTGGCGAGGAAGTAGACGACGAAGCCGAGCAGTGCCAGCACCTCGACGATGGCGAAGGTGGTCCAGGCGAGACCCAGCAGCACGCCGCGGGCCTCCGGCTGGCGGGCGGTGCCGCTGATGACCGAGGAGAAGATCAGACCCACGCCGATGCCGGGGCCGATGGCCGCGAGGCCGTAACCGATGGCAGCCAGACCCGGGTTGAGGTCGAAGGCGTTCTGCGCAACGTTGAGAGCGCTCACTTGTGCTGTTCCCTTTCACTTCGGTCCGCGGAACTCCCGCAGATCGGAGGCTTGATATTTCTCAGTGCTCTTCAGCCAGCGCCGCGCCGATGTAGCTGGCTGACAGCAGAGCGAAAATGTAGGCCTGCAACACCATGATGAGCGCTTCGAGGAAGGTCAGCGCGATGGCGAAGAAGAAGGCGACCGGCGCCACGACAACCGTGACACCGCCCGCGAACAGCAGGTACTCACCGGACAAGGTGAACACAAGCAGCAGCAGGTGACCCGCGAACATGGCCGCGAAAACTCGGATCGCGAGCGTGAGCGGGTTCAGCACGAACTTCTGGAAGAACTCGATCGGGATGAGCAGCGGCAGCACGAACCACGGGGCGCCGGGCGGCATGGTCTGGTTCTTCAGGTAGCCGACCAGGCCGTGCCGCCGGATGCCGGCGAAGTGGTACACCGGGTAGACGACGAGCAGCGAGACGGCCAACGGGAAGCCGATGTGCGACATCGTCGGGAACTGCACCAGCGGGATGAGCCCGAAGAGGTTGTTCACCAGGATGAACGTGAAAATCGTCAAGACCAGCGGCACGTACGGCTTGAAGTCCTTGGCGCCGATCTGCTCTCGGGCGATCGAGTTGCGCCCGATGTCGTAGAGCGACTCCGCGGCGAACTGGAACTTGCCGGGGACCAGCTTGAGGTTGCGGGTCGCGGCGATGAAGAAGGCGCCGATGATGAGGATCGACAGCACCAACAGCACCATGGGCTTGGTGACTTCGCCGAAGATCGGTGGGAGGAAGAAGTCCTTCACTCCGGGCGCGACGAACTCATCACCCGCAGCCAGCACCATCGTGGTCACTGTGTTCCTTCCGGTTCTCCCGGCCGGCGTTCACTCCGCCGGGGGAATCGTCACGATCGGGACTTAACGTACCTTACGGACCGCAAGCGCCTGTGAGAGGCACCCCACCTGCCTGGGTGTCCCGTCTTGCGCGCACCGTACCAGCCGGTAGATCAGGCGTTTCCGGGGGTGGGGACCACCATCTGACTGCGACTGCGCTTCGAGGCGCGCACCTCCATGAAGGTGGCGACCAGGATGGTCGAGGCCATGGTGATCGCGAGCGCGTTGTCGTGCAGCTCGGGGAACCGGCGCACCAACAACATCACCACGACCAGCAGCACGAGCTTGCCGAGGAACCCGGAGAACGCGGCAACCATGATGATCTGCAACGGCAGCGCGGCGGTCTTCCGCATCACCACGAGGGTGAGGACCGACGACAAGCAGGCCACCACACCGCCGATGAGTGCGCTGACCAGTCCGGGGATGCCGGCCACGACGGTCCAGACGACCACTCCGACGGCGACCGTCGCCAGCGCCACCCACAGCGCACTGCGGAACATCTCGCCGGCGAGCCGCTGCACGACGGCCTCGTGCGTCCACTCCGTGGCCTTGGGACTGTCCTGGCTCATGTCACCCCCTACTGGTGGTCGTGACCGAGTGTAAAGAAGCCTTGGTACACGCCCCACCATCGGGGGTCAGGTGCGGCGCACTTCACGAAGTCTGGGTATCGCGGAGACCAACAGTGCGAGAAGAAGTCCGCCGCCGAGGCACCACACCACGACCACGACGTCGAACAAGGTCAGCGCCACCGCGCCGAACGCCAGCACACCGGCCCACAAGTAGATCAACAGGACCGCGCGCCGCTGGGAGTGGCCGATCTCCAGCAACCGGTGGTGCAGGTGCATCTTGTCCGCGGAGAACGGGCTCTCGCCGCGCCTCGTGCGCCGGACCACGGCCATCAGCAGGTCGAGCATCGGCACGAACAGCACCGCGGCCACCACGACCAGCGGCGACAGCAGGCCGAGGAC
This sequence comes from Saccharothrix sp. NRRL B-16314, assembly GCF_000716595.1. Classification (GTDB taxonomy): domain Bacteria; phylum Actinomycetota; class Actinomycetes; order Mycobacteriales; family Pseudonocardiaceae; genus Actinosynnema. The sequence continues at coordinate 142,731 of NZ_JNXC01000009.1, read as the reverse complement.
GTCGGTCGCGCGGACCGACTCGTAGTTGATCTTCCCCGAGGCCGAGATGGTGGCGGCGGCGAGCATCAGGCCGATCAGCATCGAGCCGGAGTCGCCCATGAAGATCCGGGCCGGGTTGAAGTTGTGCGGCAGGAACCCGAGGCACGCGCCGGCCAGCGTGGCGGCGATCAGCGCGGGCGGGTACGCGCCGACGTCACCGCCGTTGTTGGCCAGCAGGCCGATGGAGAACACGCAGGTGGCGGTGGCGGCGATGAGGCCGATGCCCGCCGCGAGGCCGTCGAGGCCGTCCACGAAGTTCATCGCGTTGACCATGGTCACGGCCAGCAGCACGCTCAGGATCGCGCCCTGGTTCTGGTCCAGCGACAGCAGCGACCCGGTGCCCTCGCCGTCGTCGCCCCACGGCACCCAGAACAGCAGCCACTGGAGGCCGAACAGCACGAGGATGCCCGCCGAGGTGACCTGGCCGGCGAGTTTCGTCAGGGAGTCCAGCTCGAACCGGTCGTCCAGCACGCCCACCAGGACGATCACGCCACCGCCCACGATCACCGCGTACGGGTCGTAGGAGAAGTCGAACGCCGACCGCAGCACCGGCAGCTGGTGCGCGAGGAGCATCCCGCCGAGCACACCGCCGTACATGGCGAGCCCGCCCATCCGGGGCATCGGCTTGACGTGCACGTCGCGTTGGCGCGGGTAGGCGACCGCGCCGATCCGGAACGCCAGCTTGCGCACCAGGCCGACGAGCAGGAACGTCACGACCGCGGCGGTCAGCGCGACGAGCAGGTACTCCCGGACGGGGAGGACGTTGGACACGGCAGGCAACTGGCCCACGGCAGGCTAGCCCCTCGGGGATGGGGTGTCGGGTGGGTCTTGCTGTGGTTCTCGCGCAAGGCGTTCGAGCGATAAGACCACCACGCTACTCCGATCGGCAAGATCCACTAGCGCGCGACCTCGACTTCGACGCCCAGCGCCTTGGACACCTCGGCGAGCGGCACCGCGCCCTCGCGCAGCACCACCGGGTCCGGGCCGGTCAGGTCGACGATGGTGGAGGCGATGTTCTCCGCCGCCTGGCCGCCGTCCAGGTAGACGCCGACCTCCTCGCCCAGCTGGTCCCACGCCTCCTGCGCCGTGCCCGCGGGCGGGAAGCCGGACTTGTTGGCGCTGGACACGGCCATCGGGCCGACGTCGCGGAGCAGTTCGAGGGCGACCGGGTGCAGCGGCATGCGGAGCATCACCGTGCCACGGGTGTGACCGAGGTCCCACGCCAACGACGGCGCGTGCGGCAGGACGAGGGACAGGCCGCCGGGCCAGAACGCCTCGATCAGCGCGCGGGCCTGCCGGGGGACGCTGAGGACCAGACCGTCGATGGTGGTCCACGAGCCGACCAGCACCGGCACCGGCATGTCCGGACCGCGGCCCTTGGCCTCCAGCAGGCCGCGGACGGCGGACGCGTCGAACGCGTCGCAACCGATGCCGTAGACGGTGTCGGTGGGGAGGACCACGAGGCGCCCGGAGCGCACCGCGCTCGCTGCGGCGGAGAGGCCTGCCGCCCGGTCGGCCTGGACGCTGCAATCGTAGACCGTGCTCACCCTGCTGATCCAAGCACAGCGCGGTGCGGCGCAGCGGCGGAGGTCACGGACCGGGGTGGCGGGAGGCGGTTCCCGCGGCGCCGACGTCGATCGCGTCGACGGCCGACCGCTCGTCCACGGCCCACTGCTGCTTGCGGTGCGCCACCACGAAACCGAACACCAGGGCGCCGCCCAGCAGCACACCACCTGCCGTGACGGCCGCGTTGCCCACCGCGCTGCCGACGAACGGCAGGACGAGGACCGCGAGGCCGACCGTCGCGGCCGTCCACACGTCCGGCTCGACCCAGCGCCACCGTTCCGCGCGGTCGAGGCGGTGCCGCAGGTCGGTGGCGAAGGCGATCAGGTCAGGGTCCGGGCTCAGTGCCAGGATCTCGGTGGCGAGGGCGCGGCACTCGGCCAGCCGACCGCGGTCGGTCACGACGAGCGCGCCGTCCGGGGTGATGCCGCGGACCTCGGTGGTGCGCGCGGCGAGGGCGATGGCGAGGTGGGTGCGCAGGACGTCGTCGGCGCGCGGGCTGCCGCCGCGGTCGAGTTCGCCGCGCACCACGGTGGCGGCGACGTGCGCTCCGTCGGTGCGGCCGTCGGTACGTCCGTCGGTGCGGCCGTCGGCGAGCGCGGAGGTGAGGGCGGCGAGGGAGCGGGTGAGGCGGGCGCGGTCGGGTTCGGTGAAACCGGCGAGCTCGACCGGCGCGATGCGGGTGACGAGCCACGCGCGCTGGTCGGTCCACTCGTTCGGTCCATTGACAGGCATTGCCGACTCTCCGATTTACTCATCGGGCTGGAAATCGCCTCCAGGTTATCCCGTAACCCGGGGAAAGGACGAGATGGCGAATCCGCAGAAATACGGCCGAAGGCAGGTCGCGACCGTTCCACTGGCGTTGTCGATCACCGCGGTCTACCTGGTGGTGGGCGGCGCGGCGGGCGCGCTGGCGCTGCACGCGAAGTCCGCGACCACCGCACCCGTGCCCGTGCCGGCCCTGCTCTCGCCCTCGCTCCCCCAGCCTCCGCCCTCGCTCTCCCGGACCACGACCACACCGCCGCCGTCCCCGTCCGCCGTGCCCACGACCACCACCGCCCCCGCGCTCCCGGCCGGGTTTCGGCTGGTGGAAGCCCCAGGCGGGCTGACGACCGCGGTGCCGGAGGGGTGGACGATCAGCACCGGCACGGTGGCGACGACCCTCGTGGCGACCGACCCGGCGAACCCCCGGCGCGAGATCCGGCTGGGCGGCGCCCCGGTCACCGACCCGTCGACGACCCTGCTCGCCCGCATCACGACGGCGGCCGTCGAACGGGAACGGGAGCCCGGCCACACCAGGCTGGCGCTGGCGCAGACCACGATCCGCGAATTCCCCGCGGTGCGCTGGGATTTCGAGGAGGTCGTCGACGGGGTCGCCGAACGGATGGCCGTCGCTTACTGGGAAACGGGCGGAATCGAGTACGTGGTCTACGCCTCCGGACCGTCCGAGGAGTGGTCGAAAACCCGATCGGACCTGGAGGTCCTCATCGACAACGCCCGACCCTGAGCCGGTCTCAGGCCCGGCGGGCGGTGGCGAAGCGGGGGCGACCGGCGAGGTCCCGGTGGTCGGCCACGTCGGTCAGGACACGGCGGGAGGCCAGCAGGGCGGGTACCGAGTCGCCCTGGGTGTCGTCGTGCTCGATCGCCACGTGGCCGCCCGGCTTGAGCAGGCGCGCGGACAGGCCCACCACGTGCCGGATCACGTCCAGGCCGTCCGCGCCGCCGAAGACCGCCTGACGGGGGTCGTGGTCGGCCACCTCGGGCGGCACCTCGGTCTCGTCGGGCACGTACGGCGGGTTGCACAGGACCAGGTCGACCTGACCGTCCAGATCGGACAGGACGTCCGGCGCGGTGACGTCACCGGAGTGGAGCGTGATCGGGGTGTCGCCGGCGGCGCTGCGGGCTTCGGCGTTGCGCCGCGCCCACGCCAGCGCCGTCGGATCGCGTTCGACCGCGTGCACGGTGGCGCGGGGCAACCGGTGTGCCGCCGCGAGGGCCAGCGCGCCGGAGCCGGTGCAGAGGTCCACGACGGTCACGTCGGCCGCCTTGTCCACTGTGGACAAGGCCCATTCGAGCAGCAGCTCGGTTTCCGGGCGCGGGATGAACACGCCCGGACCGACTTCGAGCTCGACGCCGCCCAGGTGCGACCAGCCGGTGATGTGCTGCAACGGGATGCGGGCCGTGCGCCGGAGCACGGCCTTGTGCAGCGCGTCCACCACCGGCGGGTCGACCAGCGGGATCAGCGGCAGGCGCGAGCGTTCGACGCCGAGCACGTGCGCGGCGAGGTGCTCGGCGTCCACCCGGGGGCTGTCGACACCCGCCGCGGCCAGCATGCGTTCCGCTTCGATGATGGCCGGCCGCAGCGGGTGTCGGGTCATGCGCAGAGGATAGCCGCAGGTCAGAAGTTGATCATGTGCCCGGCCAGGCCGTGCACCGCTTCCTTCACGGCCTCGCCGAGCGTCGGGTGGGCGTGGACGTTGCGCGCCACCTCGTGCACGGTCAGGTCCCACTGCTGCGCCAACGTCAGCTCCGGCAGCAACTCCGTCACGTCCGGCCCGATCAGGTGACCACCGAGCAGCTCGCCGTACTTCGCGTCGCTGATCAGCTTCACGAAGCCGGCCGAGTCGCCGATGCCGTGCGCCTTGCCGTTCGCGGTGAACGGGAACTTCGCGACCTTCACGTCGTACCCGCGCTCGCGCGCCTGCGCCTCGGTCCACCCGAACGACGCGATCTGCGGCTGGCAGTACGTCGCCCGCGGGATCATCACGTAGTCCAGCTCCATCGTCTCCGCGCCCGCGATGGTCTCGGCGGCGATGATGCCCATGGACTCGGCTGCGTGCGCGAGCATCAGCTTCGCGGTCACGTCCCCGATGGCGAAGATGTTCGGCACGGTCGTGCGGCAGCGGGCGTCGACGGCGATCGCGCCGCGTTCCGTGAGCTGGACGCCGGTGTTCTCCAGCCCGTAGCCCTCGACCCTCGGCTGGAAGCCGATGGCCTGCATGACCTTGTCCGCCTCCAGCACCTCCTGCGCGCCGTCCTTGGACACCGTGACGCGCACGCGGGGACCGGAGTCGTCGATGGACTCGACCCGCGTGGACGTCCGCACGTCGATCCCGAGCCGCTTGTACCGCTTGGCCAGCTCCGCCGACACGTCGGCGTCCTCCAGCGGCACCACCCGGTCCAGGAACTCGACCATCGTGACCTTGACGCCGTAGTTGTGCAGCACGTACGCGAACTCGACGCCGATGGCGCCCGCACCCGCGATGACGATGCTCTCCGGCAGGTCCTGCGACATGATCTGCTCTTCGTACGTCACCACCCGGTCGGACAGCTTCGTCCCCGGGAGGAGCCGGGTGGTCGCACCGGCCGCGATGATCGCGGACCCGAACGTGACGGTCTCGTCACCCACCTGGATGGTGTTGGCGTCGACGAACGTCCCCCGGCCGTTGTACTCGGTGATCCCGTTCTTCTTCATCAGGAAGTGCACGCCCTTGACGCGCCCGTCCGCGACCTTCCGGCTGCGCTCGTACGCGACGCCGTAGTCGAACTTCACCGTGCCGTCGACCTGGATGCCGTAGGTCTTCTGCTCGTGCGTGAAGAGGTGCGCCAGCTCCGCGTTGCGCAGGAGCGCCTTCGACGGGATGCAGCCTACGTTCAGGCAGACCCCGCCCCAGTAACGCTCCTCGATGATCGCCGTCTTCAGGCCCAGCTGGGCCGAGCGGATCGCGGCGACGTACCCGCCTGGCCCCGCACCGAGGACCACGACGTCAAAGTGTGCGCTCATGAGCGACACATTAGGTGCCGAGTTGGTCCGACAAGAACTCAACGGTGCGACGCCACGCGTCGGCCCTCGCGGCGGCCGTGGCGGCAGGCGTGCCGCCCGTGGAGAACCGCACGCCGGGGCCCGAAATGACCACGTCCGTGGTCGGCCGGTGCGGCGGGCCCGCGATCAGGTGTCCTGCCTCGGGGTACACGACGTGCTCGTGCCGGTGCGGGTGCCCGTGTTCCGCCAGCCGGCGGAAGGCGACCTCGCTCAGCTCCTCGCACGGCCACGACTCGTCCTGACCGGATGAGAGCAGCAACACACCCCCGTCGATCCGCTCGACCGGGATCTCGGCGTCCTCCGGGATGCCGTCGGTGAGGTCGAACGCCAGCCGCAACGGCACCGGGTCGCCGTCCACGACCCGGCGGCGCAGCTCGTGCGGGATCGAGTACGGCAGGTACGGCAGCGGCCTGCCCTGCCAGGTCCACGACGCGGCCTCGTGGTCAAGCTTCTGCAACAACCGGTCACCGGGACCGATGCACTGCGTGACCACACCACTGCCGACCACGCTCACCACGGCCTTGACCTGCGGGAACGTCGCACCGACCAGGAGCGCCAGCTCACCGCCGCGCGAACCGCCGATGACGCCGAGCCGCCCCGCCCGCTCGCCCAGCCACTCCAGCGCCGTCCCGAAGTACTCCAGCGGGATCTCGACCAGGTCGTCCGGCACCCCCGGAGCGCCGAAGTGCGCCAGGGTCAACGCCGCGAACCCGCGCCCGGCCAGGAGCGCGGCGTCCAGCTCGTGCATGCCGCCCTCGGAGCCGCTCAGCACCAGCACGCCGGGGTGTGTCTCGTCGTCGTCCGGCTCGAACAGCACGCCGACCAGGCCGTTCTCCCCCACCTCGGTCCGCCGCACGCCCTCGGGCACGGCCTGCCGGTCCACTTCGACCCGACCGACGCCGACCGCCTCGACGACCGTGTGCGGGTGTGGTTTGCCCGGCGTCCGGCGCATCGACCAGAACAACCCCATCGGGTCAACGCCCGTGTAGGAGCCCTCGATCGGGGCGTGTCGGGTCAGATCCACGACGCCGCGCTCGTCCGCCAGGAACACGACCCACGAACCGTGGTCGCCGGTCGACGCGCGCAACCCCACCCGCTGCCCCGGCGGCAGGTCGACCACCCGGACTTCCAAGACTCCGTCGAGCGGGGCGCTGCGCGGGTTGACCAGGATTTCCGCCATTCGCGCGCCCCTCTCGTCGACCTACCTCTCGGCTAGTCGCTCCGCGCGGTCCGCCGCCGCCAACGCGTCGAGCACCGCGTCCATGTCACCGTCGAGAACTTGATCCAGGTTATGCGCTTTGTACCCGACACGGTGATCGGAGATGCGTGACTCGGGGAAGTTGTACGTGCGCACCCGCTCGGAGCGGTCGACCGTGCGGATCTGGACGCGCCGGGCGTCCGACGCCTCCTGCTGCTGCTTCTCCTCGGCCAACGCGGTCAGCCGGGACTGGAGCACCTGCATGGCGCGGGCCTTGTTCTGGAGCTGGCTGCGCTCGTTCTGGCAGGACACCACGATGCCGGTGGGCAGGTGCGTGATGCGGACCGCCGAGTCCGTCGTGTTGACGCTCTGGCCACCCTTGCCGGACGAGCGGAACACGTCCACGCGCAGGTCGTTCTCGTCGATCTCGACCTCGACGTCCTCGGTCTCCGGGAACACCAGGACGCCGGCGGCGGACGTGTGGATGCGGCCCTGCGACTCCGTCACCGGCACGCGCTGCACGCGGTGCACGCCGCCCTCGTACTTCAGCCGGGACCACACGCCGTCCGGGGTGTCGACGCGGCTCTTGATGGCCACCGTGACGTCCTTGTAGCCACCCAGGTCGGAATCCGTGCCGTCGAGCACTTCGGCCTTCCAGCCGTGGCGTTCGGCGTACCGCAGGTACATGCGCAGCAGGTCGCCCGCGAACAGGGCCGATTCCTCGCCGCCCTCACCGGACTTGATCTCCAGCACGACGTCCGCGTGGTCGTGGGGGTCTCGCGGGAGGAGGAGCTCGGTGAGCTTGGACTCCAGCGCCGGGACCGTCCTGGCCAGCTGCTCGGCCTCCTCGGCGAACACCTCGTCCTCGGCGGCCAGCTCACGGGCCGTCTCCAGGTCGGACTTCGCCTGCTCCAGCTCGCGCGCCGTCTTCACGATCGGGGTCAGCTCGGCGTAACGCTTGCCGAGCTTCCGCGCGCCCGCCTGGTCGGCGTGCACCGAGGGGTCGGCGAGCTTGGCTTCCAGCTCGGCGTGCTCGGCCAGCAGGGCGTCCAGCGTCACGGTCTTGCTCCGGTCTTCGAGGGGTGCGGAGACGACAACGGCGTCCACCCGCGGATGGGGTGGACGCCGTTCTGGCAGCTACTTGGCGGCGCGCTTGCCGTAGCGGGCCTCGAAGCGCGCGACCCGACCACCGGTGTCCATGATCTTCTGCTTGCCCGTGTAGAACGGGTGGCAGTTGGAGCAGATCTCGACGTGGATGGCGCCGGACGTCTTGGTGCTGCGGGTGGCGAAGGTGTTGCCACAACCGCAGGTGACCTCGGTCGTCACGTACTCGGGGTGAATGCCGGTCTTCAACGTCTCGTCCCTTTCCTCGGTTGGCCGCCGGGTCCCCGTTGCTGTTCTTCGGGGTGAACCGGAGCCGGACTCGACCCGACAGTGTGCCAGATCGGGCGTCACCCCCTGCAACGCGAGGTCAGGCACGGTTGTTCCCCGTGGCTGGTGTCACAACCGCTCACCGATGGCGGTCGACCATTTGGCGCTCCAGGTAACCGCTGGGCTACGCAGAGCAGTGGCGGCGTTGCCCGGACGCCACACTTGGCGCGTGTTGTGCGCTGTCGGACGCCCGTTGCGGTTGACCTCGTGGCTGGCCGTGCCGTTCCTGTTCAGCACCGCCGTGCTCGGCCTGACCGGGCTGGGCGGGCTGGTGCTGGGGGTGCCGGGGTCCATCGCCCTGTCGAGCCCCGTCTTCGGCGCGGGCGTCGCCGTGGGCATCGCGTTGTCGAACACGGTCGTGTGGACCGCCCGGTGGCAGCGCGTGTGGCTCCGCTGGCCGTACCTGGCGTCGCTCTTCGTGGCCGGTCTCGTGCTGGACGGCGTGCGCGTGCCCGTGGTGGCCGTCGTGTGCCTCGGCGTGCCGGTGACCGCCCTGCTGATCGCCGCGTACTTCCTGGAGCGCCGCCGCACCGCCGCCCTCTCCAAGGCCGGCCTCGCCCCCACCCCCCACTGCTGACCCCCACGTGAGTCCTACGTTCAGAACCCGTGAGTCCTACGTTCAGAACGCGTGAGTCCTACGTTCGGAACGCGTGAATTCAACGCTCAGTACAAGATCGACTGTTCTGAGCGTTGAATTCGGGTGTTCCGAACGTAGGACACGGGGGTTCTGTAGGTACGACTCACGGGTTCTGAACGTAGGACTCACGGGATGGGGAAGGCCCGTCCGGCGGGGCCGGACGGGCCTTCGGGTGGTGCGGAGCGGGTCAGTCGTTGTCGCCGCTCGGGGTGTTCTTAGCCACCTGCATCAAGAACTCGATGTTCGTCCGGCTCTTGCGGAGCCGGTCGAGCAGCAGGTCGATGGCCTGCTGGCTGTCCAGGGCGTGCAGCACCCTGCGCAGCTTGTGCATGACGGCCAGCTCGTCCGGGGACAGCAGCAGGTCTTCCTTGCGGGTGCCGGACGCGTCCACGTCCACCGCCGGGAAGGTCCGCTTGTCCGCGATCTTCCGGTCGAGCTTGAGCTCGGCGTTACCCGTGCCCTTGAACTCCTCGAAGATCACGCTGTCGCCCGCGGAACCGGTCTCGACCAGGGCCGTCGCGATGACGGTCAGCGAGCCGCCGCCCTCGATGTTCCGGGCCGCGCCCAGGAACCTCTTCGGCGGGTACAGCGCGGTCGAGTCGACACCACCGGACAGGATCCGGCCGCTCGCGGGGGCCGCGAGGTTGTAGGCACGACCCAGCCGGGTGATCGAGTCCAGCAGCACGACCACGTCGTGACCCATCTCGACCAGGCGCTTCGCCCGCTCGATGGCCAGCTCCGAGATCGTGGTGTGGTCCGACGGCGGGCGGTCGAAGGTGGAGGCGATGACCTCGCCCTTCACCGACCGCTGCATGTCGGTGACCTCTTCGGGCCGCTCGTCCACCAGCACCACCATCAGGTGGCACTCGGGGTTGTTCTTCGTGATCGCGTTCGCGATCGACTGGAGCACCGAGGTCTTGCCCGCCTTCGGCGGCGACACGACCAGGGCTCGCTGGCCCTTGCCGATCGGCATCACCAGGTCGATGACGCGCGTGGTGAGGATGTGCGGTTCCGTCTCGAGCCGCAGTCGCTCGTTCGGGTACAGCGGCGTCAGCTTGGTGAAGTCCGGCCGGTTGCGGGACTCCTCCGGGTCGAGGCCGTTGATCTTGTCCACCCGCACCAGGGGGTTGAACTTCTGGCGCTGCTGCTCGCCGTCACGCGGCTGCCGCACGGCGCCGATGAGGGCGTCACCGCGGCGGAGGCCGTACTTGCGGACGAGCGAGAGCGACACGTACACGTCGTTCGGCCCGGCCAGGTAGCCCGACGTGCGGACGAACGCGTAGTTCTCCAGCACGTCGAGGATGCCCGCCACGGGCAGCAGGACGTCGTCGTCGCGCACCTCGGTGTCGGTGGCGGGACCGCCTTCGTCGCCACGACCACCACGGCGGCGGCGGTCGCGGAAGCGACGACCACGACGGCCACCGTCCTCGTCGCCGTCGTCGCTCGGGCCGCTCTGCTGGCGGTTGCGGTTCTGGTCGCGATCGCGGTCGCGGTCACGGCCACCGCGGTCGTCACGACCACCGCGGTCCCCACGGTCGCCCCGCTCCTGCCGGTCGCCGCGGTTGCCGCGGTCGCCCCGGTCCTGGCGCTGTTCGCGCTGTTCGGAGCGGTCCTGCCGGTCGCCTCGGTCCTGCCGGTCGCCGCGGTCGGACCGCTCGGCGCGGTCACCCTGCTGGCGGTCGCCCTGGGCGCGGTCCGACTGCGCCCGGTCCGACTGCGCCCGGTCGGCCTGGGGCCGCTCGGCCTGGCGGTCCGCCTGAGCGGGACGGTCGGCCTGCGGCTGGGCCTGCTGGCCGTCCGCGGCCGGGGCCTCGGGGCTGCCCGCGGGGCGGTTGGCGGAACGACGGCGGCGGTTGCCCCGGCGTCCACCCTCTTCCTCGGCGGGCCGGTCGGTCACGTCCAGCTGCTGCTGGGTCGGCTTCTCCACCGGGGCCGGAGCCTCGACGGCCTGCTCCTTCGCGGGCGCCTTGACGGCGACCGCCTTGGGCGCGTCGGCAGCCTTCTTCTCGGTCTTGGACGGCGTCGCGGCACTGCCCCGACCGGAGGTGCCGCCCTGCCGCTCCTTGATGGCCGCGATCAGGTCGCCCTTGCGCAGGCCGGCCGTGCCGGTGATGCCCAGCTGACCTGCGAGTTCACGGAGTTCGGCCAGCACCATTCCAGAGAGGCCCGCGCGCTTGCGCGGCGTGGCGCTGCCGTTCGAAGGGGTGGTCAGAGCGTTCTCCTCGGCTCCGGAACTGCCGGCAGCGGAATTGGGAGCAGCAGGAGCTTGGCTGCTCAGTACATCGGTGTTGGTCACACATGTCCTTCCTGACCGAATCGCGCCTCCTACGCGACCCAGCGGACCTGCCGTCCGACGGAATGCGGTGCGGCAGTTTCGTCCCGGTTCAGGCGGACCTCGGACGGCGCGGAACGCGCACGAAAGCGGAGTCCTCCGGTACGGGACTTCGGTCACACGGCGAGCGGGTGCCTTCCAGCGTCGGCCCCGTCCATACGGCACAGAGCCAGATCACTGGAGGAATGCGACCCGGAACGAACGTCCGGGCACTACACCGGCGCCCGTGCGCGCGGTGACTGATGGCCCCGAGGGTAGACGCAGGTACGGTCCGGTGCAACAACCGGGGTGCGGCGCGTCGTTTCACTCAGTCGAGTGGCGCAACGCCGACCCCTCCCAGGTCGACCGGCACGCGGTGGGCGGCGAACCCGGTCAGGTCGACCCCCGGCGGCAGGTCGCCGTCCACGGGCAGGGCCAGGACCGTCGGTCCCGCCCCCGACACCGCAGCCGGCACACCGGCCTCCCGCAGCGCCCGCACCAGGCGGGTCGTCGCAGGCCAGGCCGGTTCCCGGTACGGCTCGTGCAGCCGGTCGTCCAACGCGTCGAGGAGCAGCGACGGGTCGGCCGTGAGAGCGTGCACAGCGAGCGCCGCACGGCCCACGGCGAACGCCGCGTCCTCGTGCGGCACCTTCGAGGGGAGCAGGCCGCGGGTCGTCTTGGTGGACGATTCCACCTCGGGCACCAGCACGACCGGGGAAATCCGGGGATCGGGGTCCACACGGACCGCGTGGTAGCGGTCACCCTGCGTCCACGCGATGGCGACGCCGCCGAACATGGCGGCGGCGGCGTTGTCGGCGTGGCCCTCGAACTCGGCGGCGAGTTGCAACGCGGTTGTGTCCAACTCGCGACCGGCCAGGGCGAACCCGGCCGCCACGCCCGCCACGACCGCCGCGGACGAGGACCCGAGGCCGCGGGCGTGCGGGATGGTGTTGCGGCACGTCAGCCGCAGGCCGGGCACCTCCGCGCCGACCAGGTCGCACGCCGCACGGAACGCGCGGACGACCAGGTGGCTCTCGTCCTTCGGGACGGCCGAGGCGCCCTCACCCGAGACCTCGACGGCCAGCCCGGAGGGCACGACCTCGAACTCCAGCTCGTCGCGCAGGCCCAACGCCATGCCGAGCGCGTCGAACCCCGAGCCGAGGTTCGCCGTGGACGCCGGCACGGTCACCCGGACGCCCGTCACGCCAGCTCCAGCGCGGTGGCGACGGCACCCGGGTCGACCGGCACCGGCGCGACCTCGGGCATGCCGAGCAGCGCGGTGTCCGGGTCCTTCAGGCCGTGGCCGGTGACCGTGCAGACGACCGTCGACCCCTTCGGCAGCCGTCCGTCGGCGACCGTGGCCAGCATGCCCGCCACGCTGGTCGCGGACGCGGGCTCGACGAAGATGCCCTCGGTCGACGCCAGCAGCCGGTAGGCCTCCAGGATCTTCTCGTCCGTGACGGCCTCGAACAGCCCGCCGGACTCCTCCTTGGCGGTCACCGCGCCGGTCCACGACGCGGGGCTGCCCACCCGGATGGCGGTCGCGATGGTCTCCGGGTCCGCCACCGGCGCGCCCAGCACCAGCGGCGCGGAACCCGCGGCCTGGAAGCCGAACATGCGTGGCGCGGCGCCGATCACGCCGTCCTTGTAGTAGTCCGAGTAGCCGCGCCAGTACGCGGTGATGTTGCCCGCGTTGCCCACCGGCAGGCAGTGCACGTCGGGCGCGCGGCCGAGCACGTCGCAGATCTCCCACGCGGCGGTCTTCTGGCCGATCAGCCGCACCGGGTTGACCGAGTTGACCAGCGTGATCGGGTACTCGATCGACGTCTTGGAGGCCAGTTCGAGGCAGTCGTCGAAGTTGCCGTCGATCTGGAGGATCTTCGCGCCGTGCGCGACGGCCTGGGCCAGCTTGCCCAGCGCGATCTTGCCCCGCGGCACGAGGACCGCGGCGGCCATCCCGGCCTTCGCCGCGTACGCCGCCGCGCTCGCCGACGTGTTGCCGGTCGACGCGCAGATCACCCCGCGGACGCCGCTGGCCAGCGCGTGCGTCATGGCGACGGTCATGCCGCGGTCCTTGAACGAGCCGGTGGGGTTGGCGCCCTCGACCTTGACGTAGACCTGGCAGCCGGTCAGCTCCGACAGGCGCTCGGCGGCCACCAGCGGCGTGCCGCCCTCGTGCAGGGTGATGACCTTGGCGCCGTCGGGCAGCGGGATCCGGTCCGCGTAGGCGTGGATGATCCCCGGCCACCCCGGCCGCGCTGCCGCCGGACTGCCGGCACCGCCCATCGTCGCCTGTGCCGTCGTCATAGCTCTTCGCCTTCCACCCGCATCACGCTGACCACTTCACGAACCACGGGCAGCCCGCCGATTTTGTCCACGGTCGACCGCAATGCCGCATCGGTCGCGGCGTGGGTGACGATCACCAGGCTGGCGTCGTCGACCCGGCCCTCCTGCCGCACCGCCGCGATGCTCACGTCGTGCTCCGCGAACACCGCCGCGACCTGCGACAACACGCCCGCCCGGTCGGCGACGTCGAGGCTGATGTGATAACGCGTGGGCGTCTGGCCCATCGGCCGCACGGGCAGCGCCGCGTACGCCGACTCACGCGGTCCGCGACCGCGGTGCACCCGGTTGCGGGCCACCGCGACGAGGTCGCCGAGCACCGCGCTGGCGGTCGGGGCGCCGCCCGCGCCCTGGCCGTAGAACATCATCTCGCCCGCCGCGTCGGCCTCGACGAACACCGCGTTGAACGCGCCGTTCACGCCCGCGAGCGGGTGGGACTTGGGGATCATCGCCGGGTGCACGCGCACCGAGATGCTCTCGCCACCGTCCTCGGTCACCCGTTCGCAGATCGCCAGCAGCTTCACCGTGCGGCCGAGGGCCTTGGCGGCGGCGATGTCGGCGGCGCTGACCGACGCGATGCCCTCGCGGTGCACGTCGGCGGCCGTCACCCGGCTGTGGAAGGCGAGTGACGCCAGGATCGCGGCCTTGGACGCGGCGTCGAAGCCGTCCACGTCGGCGGTCGGGTCCGCCTCCGCGTACCCGAGCCGGGTCGCCTCCTCCAGGGTCTCGCCGTAGCTCGCCCCGGTGGAGTCCATGCCCGAGAGGATGAAGTTGGTGGTGCCGTTGACGATCCCCATCACGCGCGTGATGCGGTCGCCGGCCAGCGATTCGCGCAGCGGGCGCAGCAGCGGGATCGCACCCGCCACCGCGGCCTCGAAGTACAGGTCCGCGCCGGACGCGTCGGACGCCTCGAACAGGTCCGCCGAGTGCTCGGCGAGCAGCGCCTTGTTCGCGGTCACCACCGACTTGCCCGACCGCAGCGCGGCGAGCAGCAGGGACCGGGCGGGCTCGATACCGCCGATGACCTCCACGACGACGTCGACGTCCGACGCGATGAGGGCTTCGGCATCCGCCGTCAGCAGCTCCGCGGGCACGTCGCGGTGCTTGTTCGGCTTGCGCACGGCGATGCCGGCCAGCTCGACCGGCGCGCCGACGCGCGCGGTGAGGTCGGCCGCCTGGTCGGTGAGCAGCCGGACCACCTCGGTGCCGACCGTGCCGCAGCCCAGCAAAGCGACCTTGATCGGTTTGTGGCTAGACACTCATACCTCCAGGCGGAACAGGTCTTCCTCGGTCTCCCGGCGCAGGAGCAACCGGGCCTGGCCGTCCACGACCGCGGCGAGCGCGGGCCGGGGAAGTCGGTTGTAGCCGCTGGCCATGGAGTAGCAGTAGGCGCCGGTCGCGGCGACCGCGATCAGGTCGCCGGGGGCGAGGTCGTCGGGCAGCCAGCAGTCGCGCACGACCACGTCACCGGACTCGCAGTGCTTGCCGACGACGCGGCACAGCACGGGGACCGCGTCCTCCGACGCGGCACGCGACACCAGCTTGCAGTCGTACACGGCGTCGTAGAGCGCGGTGCGGATGTTGTCGCTCATGCCGCCGTCCACGCTCACGTACCGGCGCACGACGCCCGCGTCGAGCTGGACGTCCTTGATGGTGCCCACCTCGTACAGCGTCACCGTGCCGGGGCCGACGATGGCCCGGCCGGGCTCGACCGCGATCTTGGGCGCCGGCAGCTCGGCGTGCTCGCACTCCTTGGCCACGATGTTGCGCAACTGCCTGGCCAGCTCGGCCGGCGGCGGCGGGTCGTCGTCCGGGGTGTACGCGATGCCGAGGCCGCCGCCGAGGTCGACGGTCGTGACGTGGTCGAGGATGCCGGCGCCGTGCTCGTCGCGGAGTTCCGCGAGCAGGCCGATGACCCGGCGCGCGGCGACCTCGAAGCCGCTGGCGTCGAAGATCTGCGAGCCGATGTGGCTGTGCAGGCCGATCAGCCGCAGCCCCTCGGACTTCAGCACCCGGCGGGCCGCCTCGGCCGCGTCGCCCGAGGACAGCGAGAAGCCGAACTTCTGGTCCTCGTGCGCGGTGGCGATGAACTCGTGCGTGTGCGCCTCGACGCCGACCGTCACCCGGATCATCACCGGCTGCACGCGGCCCCGGTCGCGGGCGATCTGGTCCAGCCGGGCGATCTCGTAGTGCGAGTCCAGCACGACCGCGCCGACACCGACCTCGACCGCCCTGGTCAGCTCGGCGACGGACTTGTTGTTGCCGTGCAGCGCGATCCGCTCGGGCGGGAACTCCGCGCGCAGTGCGACGGCCAGCTCGCCGCCGCTGGCCACGTCGATGCTCAGGCCCTCCTCGGCGACCCAGCGGGCCACCGCGACGGACAGGAACGCCTTGGACGCGTAGTGGACGCGGGTCGGGTCGCCGAACGCCTCGGCGTGCTCCCGGCAGCGGGCGCGGAAGTCGGCCTCGTCCATCACGAACAGCGGCGTGCCGTGCTCCTGGGCGAGCTGCCGCACGTCGACGCCGCCGAAGCGCACCGCGCCGTCGGCGCCGCGTTCGGCGTTGCGCGGCCACACCTGCGGGTGCAGGGAGCCCAGTTCGTCGGCCGACGAGGGCCGGTTGCCCGCCGTGTTCGACGGGACCATGACGTCGGCGTGCCGGGGACCGGCCGGGTGGGCGCGCATCACATGCGCTCCGGCGCGGTGACGCCCAGCAGCGCGAGGCCGTTGGCGAAGACCTGGCGGGTCGCCGCGCACAGCTGGAGCCGGGCGCGGTGCAGCTCGGTGGTCTCCTCGTCGCCGCGCGGCAGGACGCGGCAGGCCTCGTAGAACCGGTGGTAGGTGCCCGCCAGCTCTTCCAGGTACCGGGCGACGCGGTGCGGTTCGCGCAGCTCACCGGCCGTGCCGACGACGCGGGGGAACTCACCGACGGTGCGGATCAGGTCGCCCTCGCGGTCGTGCGTGAGCAGGTCGAGCGCGTCGCCCGGCGTGACGCCCAGGTCGGCGGCGTTGCGCAGCAGCGAGGCCAGCCTCGAGTGCGCGTACTGGACGTAGAAGACGGGGTTGTCGTTGCTGTGCTTGCGCAGCAGGTCCAGGTCGAGGTCGAGGGACGAGTCGACCGAGGAGCGGGACATCGCGTACCGGGCGGCGTCCACGCCGACCGCGTCCACCAGGTCCTCCATCGTGATCACGGTGCCCGCGCGCTTGCTCATCCGCACCGGCTTGCCGTCGCTGACCAGGTTCACCATCTGGCCGATCAGCACCTCGACCGAGTCCGGGTCGTCGCCCAGCGCGGCGGCGGCGGCCTTGAGCCTGCCGATGTAGCCGTGGTGGTCCGCGCCGAGCATGTAGATGCACAGGTCGAAGCCGCGCGACCGCTTGTCCACGAGGTAGGCGATGTCGCCCGCGATGTACGCCGGCTCGCCGTCGCTCTTGATGACCACGCGGTCCTTGTCGTCGCCGAACTCGGTGGACCGCAGCCACCAGGCGCCGTTCTCGAAGTACAGCGAGTCGGAGCCCTTGAGCTGCTCGACGGCCTTGGCGACCGCGCCCGACTTGTGCAGCGAGTCCTCGTGGAAGAAGACGTCGAAGTCGGTGCCGAAGTCGTGCAGGGCCTTCTTGATCTCCTCGAACATGAGGCCGACGCCGATCCGGCGGAACACCTCGTGCGAGTCGTCCGAGGTCAGCGCGCCGGGCTCCTGCCGCAGCACCTCGGCCGCGATGTCCCCGATGTAGCCGCCCGCGTAGCCGTCCTCCGGTGCGGGCTCGCCCTTCGCGGCGGCGATCAGGGACCGGACGAACCGGTCGATCTGCGCGCCCGCGTCGTTGAAGTAGTACTCGCGGGTGACCTCGGCGCCGTTGGCCTCCAGGATCCGGCCCAGCGCGTCGCCGACCGCGGCCCAGCGGGTGCCGCCCAGGTGGATGGGGCCGGTCGGGTTCGCCGAGACGAACTCCAGGTTGACCCGGGTGCCGGTGAGCACGTCGCCGCGGCCGTACGCCGCGCCCGCCTTCAGCACGTCGCGCACGATCTCGCCCTGCGCGTCCGCGGCGAGCCGCAGGTTCAGGAAGCCCGGACCGGCCACCTCGACCGAGGAGATGGCATCGGTGCCGGTCAGCGCGTCGGCCAGCCAGCCGGCCAGGTCGCGGGACGTCACGCCGACCTTCTTGGCGGTCTGGAGGGCCACGTTGGTCGCGTAGTCGCCGTGCTCGGGGTTGCGGGGGCGCTCGATCGTGACCGCTGTGGGCAGGGCAGTGGGATCGAGGCCGCGGGCGGACAACACGTCCACGGCCGTCGCACGGACCAGTTCAGCGAGCGCAGCGGGAGTCACCCGGCAAGTCTAGGGAAGCGTTCCCGCTGGTCTCGACCGGGATGCGCGTCCCGCGAAGTGGGAATCGGCAGTGACGCCGGCCACCCGCCGTGACGGGCAGTTGACGGTGATCAGACACCCTATCCCTACACTGACCTGCGGCATGGGCGTATGACGAGACTGAGGCGGACATGACCAGCGGCAAGAAGACTAAGGCCGCGCGCGGCAGCGTTGCGGCGGCGCGCTCCTCGGTGGTGGCGAAGAAGCCGAAGCCGTGGGGCACCATCCTGGCGGTGGTAGCCGTGCTGGCCCTGGCCGGCACCGTGTTCGGTTACGCGTTCGGGCAGATCTCCGAGCAGAACGCCAAGGAAGCGGCGCTCGCGAAGTGGGTGCCGTCGGAGGAGAACAAGGACCCCTCCGACCAGATCCCCGGGGTCGTCAAGCGCGAGTACAAGCCGGGCAAGCACATCGACGCGCCGAAGCGGGTGGCGTACGACTTCTCGCCGCCGTTCGGTGGGCCGCACGACAACGCGTGGGCCGACTGCAACGGCGTCGTGTACCCGACCGCCGTCCGCACCGAGAACGTCATCCACGCGCTCGAGCACGGTTCGGTCTGGGTTGCCTACAACCCCGACCAGGTGACCGGTGAGGCCCTGGACAAGCTGAAGGCCAAGGTCGACGGCCAGCCGTTCACGATCATGTCGCCGTACCCCGGCCTGGACAAGCCGATCTCCCTCCAGGCGTGGGGCCACCAGCTGAAGCTGGAGAACGCCGACGACGAGCGCGTCGACCAGTTCGTCCAGTCGCTCCGGCGCAACCAGTACACGTACCCCGAGGTCGGCGCGACGTGCGACAACCCGTCGTTCGCGTCCGCACCGGCGCCGTTCGCGCCCGAGCCGGCCGGCGCTGACGCCGAGCCGATGGGTGACGAGGCGGAGAGCGCCCGCGGCGCCGCGAGCACCGCGCCCAGCAGCGCCGCCGCGCCTTCCGGCAGCTGAACGAAGTGACCGATGGTTCTTCCGTGGCCACCCCCGGACGGGGCAACCTCGTCCGGGCGGTGGTCCTCGGCGCGGCCGTGGTCGCCACCCTGCTGCTCGGCGCCGCGGTCGGCCTGCTGATCCAGCTGCCGCACTCGGACGACGCCGCCGCACCGGGGGCGGACTCCGTGGACGTCGGCTTCTGCCAGGACATGGCCATGCACCACATCCAGGCCGTGCAGATGGCGAACATCGCCCGCGAGCGGTCGACCGACGCGGACATCCGCCTGTTCGCGTTCGACATCTCCGGCACGCAGCTGGAGCAGGTCGGCCGGATGAAGGGCTGGCTGATGCTCTGGAGCCGACCGGAGCAGCCGCAGGCGGGCCGGCACATGGCGTGGATGAGCACGGGTTCCGGTCACGGGCACGCCGCCGGCGAGGACACCCCGGCCGGCGCCCCGATGCCCGGCATGGCCACCTCGGACGAGTTGGCGAAGCTCCGCTCGCTGTCGGGCGCCGAGTTCGACGTGTACTTCCTCCAGCTCATGCTCCGGCACCACCGGGGTGGCGCGCCGATGGCTGAGTACGGGGCGCAGCACGCCGGTCAGCACGCGGTGCGGACCCTCGCGGAGAGCATGCTGAAGTCGCAGACCAGCGAGAGCGAGTACATGGAGAAGCTGCTGGCCGACCGGGGCGCCGCTCCCCTGCCCGCCTAGCTCGCGCCCACGTCAACCCTTTCGGGGGCTGAACGTCACCCGGACGGGGCTACCCGCCGGTAGTAGCGTGGGGACGCCACCCCCGCCCGCGAGGTCGCGTCGGTCGTTCGACTTCCAGGCGACCGAGCCCGCCGTCTGCGGAGCAGCGGCATCCGACAGGGAGACCGCTGTGGATCCCGCCCCCGAGGTCGACGAGCGCACCGCCCGCAAGGTCGCCGAGCAGGCGCGCGAGACGCGGTGGCGGCATCCGAGCTTCGGCCGGGAGCTCTTCCTCGGCCACTTCCGGCTCGACCTGATCCACCCGCACCCCACCGGCTCGGCCGAGAGCCGGGAACGGGGCGAGACGTTCCTGACCGCCCTCCGCGAGTTCTGCGAGAAGACGGTGGACGGCGCGCTCATCGAGCGCGAGGCCTGCATCCCCGACCACGTGCTGATCAGCCTGAAGCAGCTCGGCGCGTTCGGCATGAAGATCAAACCCGAGTACGGCGGCCTCGGCCTGTCCCAGGTCTACTACAACAAGGCGCTGATGCTGATCGGCTCGGTCAGCCCAGCCCTCGGCGCGCTGCTCTCCGCGCACCAGTCCATCGGCGTCCCCCAGCCGCTCGCCCTGTTCGGCACGGACGAGCAGAAGCGCGCGTACCTGCCCCGCTGCGCGAACGGCGCGGTCAGCGCGTTCCTGCTCACCGAGCCGGACGTGGGCAGCGACCCGGCCCGCCTCGGCACCACCGCCACCCCCACCGACGACGGGTACGTGCTCGACGGCGTCAAGCTGTGGACGACGAACGGCGTGGTGGCCGAACTGCTCGTGGTGATGGCCCAGGTGCCGGGCAAGGGCATCAGCGCGTTCGTGGTGGAGGCCGACTCGCCCGGCATCACGGTGGAGAACCGGAACGAGTTCATGGGCCTGCGCGGGTTGGAGAACGGCGTCACCCGGTTCCACCGGGTCCGCGTGCCGAGTGCCAACCTGATCGGCAAGGAGGGCGCAGGCCTCAAGATCGCGCTCACCACGCTCAACACCGGCCGGCTGTCGCTGCCCGCGTTGTGCGCGGGCGCGGCGAAGTGGTGCCTGAAGATCGCCCGCGAGTGGTCCGCCGAACGCGTCCAGTGGGGTCGGCCGATCGGTCGGCACGAGGCCATCGCGGGCAAGGTCGCGTTCATCGCGGCCACCGCTTACGCGCTGGAGGCCGTGCTCGACCTGGCGGGCGAGCTGGCCGACGCGGGCGGGCACGACATCCGCATCGAGGCCGCGCTGGCGAAGCTGTACGGCTCCGAGATGGCCTGGCTGGTAGCCGACGAGCTGGTGCAGGTGCGCGGCGGGCGCGGGTACGAGACGGCGGCGTCCCTGGCGGCCCGCGGCGAGCGCGGCGTGCCGGCCGAGCAGGTGCTGCGCGACCTGCGGATCAACCGGATCTTCGAGGGCTCGACCGAGATCATGCACCTGCTGATCGCGCGGGAGGCGGTGGACGCGCACCTGTCCGTCGCGGGGGACCTCGTCGACCCGGAGGCGGACACCAAGCGCAAGGCGCGG
The DNA here is from genome assembly GCF_000716595.1 of Saccharothrix sp. NRRL B-16314. Lineage (GTDB taxonomy): Bacteria > Actinomycetota > Actinomycetes > Mycobacteriales > Pseudonocardiaceae > Actinosynnema. The sequence continues at coordinate 121,859 of NZ_JNXC01000009.1, read as the reverse complement.
GCGTTCGCCAGGGCGGGCGGGTTCTACGCCAAGTGGCTGCCGACGCTCGTGGTCGGCAAGGGCCAGGTGCCGCGCGCGTACGGGGAGTTCGGTCCCCTGGCCGGGCACCTGAGGTTCGTCGAGCGGGCCAGTCGCAGGTTGGCCAGGCAGACGTTCTACGGGATGTCACGCTGGCAGGGTCGGCTGGAGGGCAAGCAGCGGTTCCTCGCCCGGATCGTGGACATCGGCGCGGAGCTGTTCGCGATCAGCGCGGCGTGCGTGCGGGCCGCGGCGGACGGCGACCGGGCGGTGGCCCTGGCGGACGCGTTCGCCGTGCAGGCCAGGGTGCGGGTGGACGAGCTGTTCGACCGGTTGTGGCGCAACTCGGACGACTCGGACGCGGCGTTGGCGCGGCACGTCGTGAAGGGGCGGTTCCGCTGGCTCGAAGAAGGGGTGCTGGACCCGTCCAGCCCCGGTCCGTGGATCGCGGACTCGACCCACCGGGCTTCAACAATGCACAACGTGCACCGAAAGACGCCTTAGTCGGGGATTTCCGTTGTCCACACGGGGCAGGTGTTTGCGGGCGCGGCACCTGCCCCGTGTGCGACGGTCGAAAGGGGACCACGTCCCCCGTACTCCCCTTTCGACTCCCCTTGCAACAACGGAAGGACACACACCCTCCAGGAGGAGGTACGGTCACGCTACGTCCTTACCGGCGAGTTCACACCTACGACGTTTGAGTGAATCACCAGGTAGAGGCCCCTTGACTACTCTCAGAGAGTGACTCCCCTCGGCGGCCGGCGCGCGCGTGCACGGCCCGTGATCGCCAGGCGCGGTAAGACAGGCTGGTGGACAAGTTCACCGACGGATCTTGACAACGATGTCACCAGGCCCTTTGCTTCGCTAAAGATCAGCTGTCGAATGGCGGAAGGCGTGCGCGATGGGGCTCATGCGGAGTAGAAGATCGCTTGCGGTCATAACGACTGCTGCACTGGCGTTGGGAAGCGTGGGAGGCTGGTCGTCCGCGACCGCCGCACCGGGGGAGCCAACCGTGAGCGAGACGCTCTTCGCCACGTCGTTCGAGGACGGGCAGCCGCAGCCGAAGTGGTCGAGCACGGTGGAGACCGGGCCGGACGGCACGCCCCGCACGTCGGGCGTCAACGGCTCGGACTCCACCGGCATCCCCGGCAACGTCACCGACCGCGTGGTCGACGTGGCGGCGAACTCCGAGTACGCGGAATCGGGTGAGGTCAAGGAGAACCTGGTCGACGGCAACGTGTCGTCGAAGTGGTTGACCTTCACCTCGACCGGCTGGGTCCGGTTCACGTTCGCCGAGCCGGTCGCGGTGCGGCGGTACGCGCTGTCGTCGGCCAACGACGCGCCCGAGCGCGACCCGAAGAACTGGACCCTGCGCGCCTCCAACGACGGCACCGCGTGGACCACGATCGACACCCGGGCCGGCGAGGTGTTCGCCGACCGGTTCCAGACCAAGGCCTACGACACCGCGAACACCGAGGCGTTCAAGTTCTACCAGCTGGACATCTCCGCGAACGCGGGCGGCGTGAACATCGTCCAGCTCGCCGAGGTCCAGTTCTCCGACGGCTCCACCACCCCTCCGGCGCAGAACATGCGCACGACCGTCGGCAAGGGCGCGAACGGCGGCTACAACGCGAAGTCGGGCGCGGGGTTCACCGGGCTGAAGGCGTTGCGGTACCAGGGGACGCACGTCGCCGAAGGGCGCGGCTACTCGTACAACAAGGCCTTCGAGGTGGACATCCCCGTCACCGCGACCACCGAGCTGTCGTACCTGATCTTCCCGTCGTTCACGACCGACGACCTGAACTACCCGGCGACGTTCGTGTCGCTCGACCTGGCGTTCTCGGACGGCACCTACCTCAGCGACCTCGGCGCGCGCGACCAGCACGGCTTCGAGCTGTCGCCGCGCGGCCAGGGCGCCGCGAAGTCGTTGTACACCAACCAGTGGAACCGGGTCGCGTCGGTCGTCGGCGCGGTGGCGGCCGGCAAGACGATCAAGCGCGTCCTGGTCGCCTACGACAACCCCAAGGGCCCGGCCGGGTTCAACGGGTGGATCGACGACATCGCGGTGAAGTCCGCTCCCGTGGTGGTGGAGCGGCCACGCCCGTCGGACTGGGTGCTGACCAACCGCGGCACGAACTCCAGCGGCTCGTTCTCCCGGGGCAACAACTTCCCGGCCACCGCCGTGCCGCACGGCTTCAACTTCTGGTCGCCCATGACGAACGCGGGCTCGATCAGCTGGCTGTACGAGTACGCGAAGAACAACAACCGGGACAACCTGCCGACGCTCCAGGCGTTCACCGCGAGCCACGAGCCGAGCCCGTGGATGGGCGACCGGCAGACGTTCCAGGTGATGCCGACCATCGGCACGCCGACCGCGGACCGCGCGGTGCGCGCGCTGCCGTTCCGGCACGAGAACGAGGTCGCGAGGGCGCACTACTACGGCGTGACGTTCGAGAACGGGATGCGCACCGAGATCGCGCCGACCGACCACGCCGCGCTGTTCCGCTTCACGTTCACCGGCGACTCGTCGAACCTGGTGTTCGACAACGTGAACAACAGCGGCGGCTTGACGCTGGACCCGGCGTCGGGCGTGGTGACGGGCTTCTCCGACGTCAAGAGCGGGTTGTCGACCGGCGCGACCAGGATGTTCGTCTACGGCGTGGTGGACAAGCCGGTGAAGTCGAGCGGGCGGCTGACCGGCGCGGGCCGGGACAACGTGGCGGGCTTCTTCCAGTTCGACACGTCGGCCGACAAGACCGTCACGATGAAGATCGCCACCTCGCTGCTGGGCGTTGACCAGGCGCGGCGCAACCTCGAGCTGGAGGTGTCCACTTCGGACACGTTCGACTCGGTGCGGGACCGGGCGCAGGACGCGTGGGACCGCGTGCTGCGCATGGTGGAGGTCGAGGGCGCGTCCGAGGACCAGCTCACCACGCTGTACTCCAACCTCTACCGGCTCTACCTGTACCCGAACTCGGGCTTCGAGAACACCGGCACGGCCGACGCGCCCAAGCACCAGTACGCGTCACCGGTGCAGGCCGCCGGGCCGTCCACGCCGACGCGGACCGGTGCCAAGGTCGTGGACGGCAAGATCTACGTCAACAACGGGTTCTGGGACACCTACCGGACCACGTGGCCCGCCTACAGCCTGTTGACGCCGACGAAGGCCGGTGAGCTGGCGGACGGGTTCGTCCAGCAGTACCGGGACGGCGGGTGGGTCTCGCGCTGGTCGTCGCCCGGCTACGCGAACCTGATGACCGGCACCAGCTCCGACGTGGCGTTCGCCGACGCGTACGTGAAGGGCGTGCGGTCGTTCGACGTCAAGGCGGCCTACGACGCGGCGGTGAAGAACGCCACGGTCGCGCCGCCGAACGCGGGCGTCGGTCGGAAGGGCCTCGACACGTCGATCTTCACCGGCTACACCTCCACCGCCACCGGTGAGGGCATGTCGTGGGCGATCGAGGGCTACGTCAACGACTACGGCATCGCCAACATGGCGCGTCAACTGCACGAGGAGACCGGTGACGCGCAGTACCTGGCGTCGTACGAGTACTTCTCCAACCGCGCCCAGAACTACGTGCACATGTTCGACCCGGCCACCGGGTTCTTCCAGGGCCGGAAGCCGGACGGCACGCGGCGCGCGGCGCCCGACGAGTACGACCCGCGCGAGTGGGGTCACGACTACACCGAGACCGACGGCTGGAACATGGCGTTCTCGGTGCCGCACGACGGTCAGGGCCTGGCCAACCTGTACGGCGGGCGGGACGGGCTGGGGTCGAAGCTGGACGAGTTCTTCGCCACCCCGGAGACGGCGAAGTTCACCGGCTCGTACGGCGGCGTGATCCACGAGATGACCGAGGCGCGGGACGTGCGGATGGGGCAGCTGGGGCACTCCAACCAGGTGTCGCACCACATCACGTACATGTACGACTACGCCGGTCAGCCGTGGAAGACCCAGGAGAAGGTCCGGGAGATCATGTCCCGGCTGTACCTGGGCAGCGAGATCGGGCAGGGCTACCCCGGTGACGAGGACAACGGCGAGCAGTCGGCGTGGTGGCTGTTCAGCGCGATGGGCTTCTACCCGTTGCAGATGGGCAACGCGTCGTACGCGATCGGGTCGCCGCTGTTCAAGAAGATGACCGTGCACCTGGAGAACGGCCGGTCGCTCGTGATCAACGCGCCCGCCAACTCCGCGCGGAACATCTACGTGCAGTCGATGAAGGTGAACGGGAAGACCTGGGACAGGTCGTACCTGCCGCACGCCGAGATCGCGTCGGGTGGGGTGCTGGACTTCGAGATGGGGTCCGAGCCCTCGTCGTGGGCCACGGGTCCGGACGCCACGCCGCCGTCGTTGACCAAGGGTTCGGAAGCCCCGGCGCCGCTGCGCGACGTGACGTCGGCGGGCACGGTGACCGGTGCGCCGGCCGCGTTGGTGGACAACACCTCGCAGACGTCGGGTGCGTTGTCGTGGTTGCAGGTGGACCTGCCGTCGAAGAAGGAGAACGCGTCGTTCTACACGCTCACGTCTGGCAAGGGCGGCGGTGACCCGGCGTCGTGGGTGCTGAAGGGCTCGTACGACGGCAAGTCGTGGTCCACGGTCGACGAGCGGACCGGCGAGGCGTTCCCGTGGCGGCAGCAGACCAGGGCGTTCAAGATCGCCAAGCCGGGGCACTACCAGCACTACCGGCTGGAGTTCCCCGGAGAGGCGACGCTGGCCGAGTTCGAGCTGCTGGCGAAGCCGTTCGTGACGTGCGGGAAGGTCGTCACCGGTCAGCACGACGGGCCGCTGCGCGTCGAGTCGGGCGTGACGTGCGTGGACGGCGCTGCCGTGACCGGACCGGTGACCGTGGCGGCCGGTGCTTCGCTGTACGTGTTCGGCGGGACGCTGAGCGGTCGCGTCACGGCGGACGGCGCGGCGGCGGTCGTGCTGGTGGAGACGTCGGTCGGTGGGCCCGTCGAGGTCAGCCGGGCGTCCGGTGAGGTGTCGTTGGAACGGGTGAACGTCACCGGGCCGGTGCGGATGACCGACAACAAGGGCGGCACGCTGCTCGCCGGCAACACCGTGGGCGGGCCGATGTCGTGCACGGGCAACGACCCCGCTCCGGTGAACAGCGGGTGGGCGAACGAGGCGAGCGGTCCCAAGACGGGTCAGTGCACGTCGCTGTAGGAACTGGTCCAGGCAGCGGTCCGGGCTGTGGTCCGGGCTGTGGTCACCAGGAGATTTCGCGGCACCTCTGCGCGGAATCTCCTGGTTCGACCTGGAGCGTCGCGTGCTCGATGTGGTAGCGCTCGGCCAGCAGGGCCTGGGCGGCGTGCAGCACCTCGGCCGGGTCGACGTGGTCGCGGGTGGTGAGGTGCGCGGAGGCGACCTCCATGCCGGAGGTGAGCGTCCAGACGTGCAGGTCGTGCGCTTCGGCCACGCCGGGGAGGCGGCTCAGTTCGGCCTGCACCTCGGCGACGTCGAGGCGTGCCGGTGCGTGCTGGAAGAGGATGCGCAGCGCGCTCGCGGCGAGCTTGTAGGTGCGGGGTAGGACCCAGAGGCCGATCGCGACACCCATGACGGGGTCGGCGTAGCGCCAGCCGAAGACCAACGTCACGACGCCGCTGATGAGCACGCCGACGGAGCCGATGAGGTCGGCCAGGACTTCCAGGTACGCGCCCCGGACGTTGATGCTGTCCTTCGCGCCTTCCTTGAGCAGGAAGAACGCGACGACGTTCGCGACGAGGCCCGCGGTGGCGGCCAGGACGACGGGCAGGCCGGGGACTTCGGGTGGGTTGCCGAAGCGGCCGACGGCCTCGTAGACGACGTAAGCGGCGACGCCGAACAGCAGCACGGCGTTGGCCAGGGCGGCCAGCACTTCGGCGCGGTAGAGGCCGAACGTGCGGCTGCCGCCCCGGTTCTGGTGCGCGCGGCGGGCGAGCACGATGGCGGCGAGGGCCATGCCGACGCCCAGGACGTCGGTGAGCATGTGGGCGGCGTCGGAGATCAGGGCCAGCGAGCCGGTGGCGATGCCGACGACGAACTCGACGGCCATGAAGGCCGCCCCGATGCCGAAGGCGATCCACAGTCGGCCGAGGTGCTTGGCGCTTCCGCTCAGCGCGCCCCCGTTCAGCGCGCTCCCACTCGACGACCCGCCGTGGCCGTGTCCGTGACCCATGCCGCGAACATATAGTCGTATGCGCATGAGTGCAACCGGTACGTCAGAGGCGCCACAGCCGCCCGACCGCGCGGACCAGCGCCGGCGCGACCCGGTTGCCCAGGTGCGCCGCTTTCACCTCCGCCGTGACGGGCACCACGAGCCGGTCCTCCTTCACCGCTTCGAGGATTTCGGCGGCGACCTTCTCCGGGCTGAAGCCCCTGAGCCGGTAGGCCCTGGTGGCGGCTCGGCGTCGTTCCTCCTGCTCGGCCGGGCTCTTGCCGGCGAACGTGAACGTGGTGGTGATGTTGGTGTGCACGATGCCCGGGCAGATCGCGCTGACGCCGATGCCGTGCCCGCGCAGCTCGGCGTGCAGGCACTGGGCGAGCATGAGGACGGCGGCCTTCGTGGTGGAGTAGGCGGACAGGGCGGCGGTCGGGAAGTAGCCGGCGGCCGAGGCCGTGACGACCAGGTGGCCGCCTTCGGCCCGGTCCACCAGCTGCGGGGCGAAAGCCCTGAGCGTGTGCACGACGCCCCAGAGGTTGACGTCGACGACCCGCCGCCAGTCCTCCTCCGACGTGTGCAGGAACGGTCCCGCCACGCCGATGCCAGCGTTCGCCATGACCACGTCGGGGACGCCGTGCCGGGCCTTGATCTCGGCCGCGACCCGGTCCGTCGCCACCCGGTCGGTGACGTCGAGGCGGTAGGCGTGCCCGCCCGTCCGCGCGGCCGTCTCCTCGGCCGACGCCTCGTCCACGTCCAGGGCGATCACCTCGGCCCCCTGGTCGGCGAAGGCTTGCGCGGTGGCCCGTCCGATGCCGCTGCCGGCGCCCGTGACGACCACCAGGCGCTTCCGCTTGCGGTTGTCGATCGCGTCCTCGATGTGCCGGGCGACCTGGTCGGGGTGCGTGCGCTGGGCCCAGTGACCGGTGTGGAGCACGCTGCGGCTGAGCTCGGCGACCCAGGGTTCGGCGGCCTCGAGGTGCGCGTGCGCCACGTACGGGTCTTGCGTCAACTCGATCTGGTGAACCCTGGTGGACACCGGTGCCGGTCGCCACCGTCGTCCGAAGTTGGCCCGGTACAGGCCGAGCCCGTTGACCCACTCCCGCCGCCCCGCGTGCAGCCGCTCCCGCACCGCCGGCCACACCAGCTCCGGCACCACCGGCACCTTGAACCCGGCGATGTACCAGGAGCGCTGGAGCACCCCGAACACCTTCCACGGCCGCCACCGGTTGCGCCGCACCCAGTCGGACACGTGACCCAGATCAGGTCCCGACATGCTGGTGAACGAGAGGAACAGCTCCGGCCGCGCCGTCACCGCCGCCCAGCCCTGGATCGACCCCCAGTCGTGCCCGACGAGGTGGACGGGCCGACCGGCCACCTCCCGCACCACGGTGGCCAGGTCGTCGACGAGCAACTCCATCGAGTACCCGCGGTGGCCGCGCCCCGGAGCCCCGGACCCCCCAGTGCCGCGCACGTCGTACCGGATGACGTGGAACCGCTCCGCCAACTTTCGGGCGACCGGAGCCCAGACGTCGGAGCTGTCCGGGAAGCCGTGCGCGAGCACCACCGGAGTCCCCCCGAGCACCCCCTCCTCCAACACCCGAAGCCGCAGGTCACCGACTTGGACGAAACGCTCGCGCACCGGTTCCACAAGCAAGGAGGGTAGGGGGTGAAAACCCCTCGGCCCAGTGCGCTAAGCTTCCACCCGTAGCTGCGGCCCCCGTAGCTCAGGGGATAGAGCACCGCCCTCCGGAGGCGGGAGCGCAGGTTCGAATCCTGCCGGGGGCACCATCTCTTACCACCACGAAAAGGCCCTTGACCAGCGCGAACGCGGTCAAGGGCCTTACTCGTATGTCCGGCCGTGTCCGGTGAGGTCCGGCCGTCTACGGGCGTCCGGGCCAAATACGGGCCAAAGTTCGGCAGAACCTGACACCTCCGGACCGAACCGCACCGCTCCTGCGCCACGGCGTGCCACGAAGGGGTGGCAGTTGCGAACGGATGTCTCACTGCGCCCTGCACCGCGCAAGGATGGTTCATGCCCTTTCCTGCACATGTCGTCTCCGTGCTCATAGCGTCACCAAGTGATGTCGCAGCGGAGCGGGAAGCTCTCCGGCGGGCTCTGTGGGAGTTCAACGATGAACACGCGTCCGCAGTTCAAGTGGTTCTTCTGCCCGTCCTGTGGGAGACCCACAGTTACCCCGTGCTCGGCACTGCACCCCAAGAAGCGCTAGACGCGCAGATTGTCGACAATGCCGACGTGGTAGTAGGCGTCTTCTGGACCCGCATTGGTACCCTTCTGCCAGACGGCACGCCAGCCACAGTTCACGAACTCGAACGTACAACAGATGCCAATAAGCCAGCCCTCCTTTACTTCTCAAATCAGCCCGTGGCATTGAGTAGCGTTCAGGATGATCAATTTACAGCCCTTAAGGCGTTCAAGACGCGAGCGCAGACTTGGGGACTGTACAAGGAGTACGAGAAGGTTGACGAATTGGTACAGCAGATCAAGCGAGATCTTCTGCGCATTGTAAGAGAGCGCTTCGAGCTGCCCACCCCTGACCTGAGCAGCTCGCCACGGCCACCGTCGAATCCTGCGCGCCCTGTAGTCAACGTCATCAAAGAGCGACAGCAAAGGTTCGACCCGAAAGGGCGTCCAAGGATTCAGACAAGCCACTTCCTCGAACTATCCAATGTCGGAGGCGAAACAGCAGAGGATGTGCGGATTGAGTGGGTGGAACCTGACCCCAAGCCAACAGATTGGACACCACCAAGCATCGGGGAGTTGGAGCCCGTAGACTACCTAGTACCGGGCGCACCTGCGCGATTCGATCTACTCGTGCACATGGAAGCCACGTCGAATCTAGTGATCAGGATTACTTGGCGCGATTTGAATGGCGAAGAGCACGAAAACCTACAAAGCGTGAGAGCGTGAACTCGGTGCCTGCGCCAAGGCGCAGGCACCGAGCCTGCTTCAAACTCCTACTCCCTGAACCCGAGAGCAGCTTGCACGCGTTGCCGCACTGTCACCGCCTCTCCGTCCAGGCACTTGGCGTAGATCTTGAGCAGCACCTCGACCGAGTGCCCCGCCCACTCGGCGACCGTCACCGCAGGCACTCCCCCGTTAAGCCACGTCGACACCGCCGCGTGCCGCAGGTCATACGGCGTGCCCGCGAGCGGCGTGGCGGCCACTTCCGGTGTGAACACCTCAGCGCGGGCGCGTTGCCAGGCTCGGACGATGGTGAGCTTCGGCAGCTCCTGGCCGTTGCGCTCGCCGGTGAACAGCCGACCGTCCGCCGCCGTGCCGAACTGCCGGATGTGGGAGTGCAGCAGAGCAGTCAGCTCGGGCGGGCAGGGCATTGTGCGCGTCTCGCCGCGTGCCCGCTGCTTGAGCTGCCGCCTGTCGCGGTTCGCGCCGCTGTCGGTCCACTCCTTCCCCGCGTGCGGCTCGGCCGTGTCGATGGTCAGTTCTCCCCACCCTTCGGCCGGTAGGGACAGGTTGTGCTTGGCCAGTGCAACCGCTTCCTCCGGCCGCATGGCGGCGAAGTAGAGGCATCCGAAGAACGCCACCAGGCGGGGGCCGCTGCGCTGGTGTGTGCCCACAGCGGTCAACAGCGTTCGAGCCTGTACCGGGTTGGCCACCGACCGCCGGTCCACCGCGTGCACGGACTTGGGTGCCGTCCACTTCAGCGCGGGAATCGGATTCTTTGTCAGCAACTTCCGCTCAACTGCGTACTCCATCGCGGTAGACAGGATCTTGCGACGGCGGTTCACCACACTTGGCGCGTAAGGCTGACCGTCCAGGCGGACCGTGAGACCGTCGAGCACGGGCCGCAAGACTTCGGGCTTGGTCAGTGCCACCACCGGCTGTGTGTGCCGTTCAAGCCACCGCAGTGCCGCCGCGACGTCGCCAGGCTGGTTCGGATCGTTGCGGCGGTTGGTGTTGAAGGCCCATCGGCACAGCGCGGACCGGATCAACTTGTCGTCCGGCTTGCCCCGGTCGGTGGTGAAAAGGGCGGTTGAAACAGCCGTCAACGCCTCAGCGTTCGTGCGGCGGGTAGTGGCTGCCGCGCGTGACCACTTCATGTCCACGAACACACACGCGAACTCGTACCAGGACATGTCCTGCTGTTCGCGCCGCATCGAGATCGGCAAGCCGCTGTCCACGTCGAACGCCTCACCGCGCCGGGCTGCGGTGACCAGCTCGGCGCGAAAGCTCTCGGCGAGGGCTTTCGCCCGGAACCCCTCGCGCCGCCGCTTCCCCGCCACCGTCCACCGGACGTAGAAAGTGGTCGTACGCTTGCCCTTGTAGACCTCGGTCTGGTGAATCCGCACGTCGTAGGTGGTGCTCATCAGGCCGCGACCTCCAAAGAGTCGTACCAGAGTTCTATGTCGGCGCGGTCGATGCGGAGTTCCCCGTTAGGGAGCTTGCGGCAGCGTGGTGCGCGACCCTTGGCCTTCCACTCGTAGAAAGTGGAGCGGGAAATGCCCATCTCCTTGCAGAACTCGGCGACCTTGAGCCGTTCGCGTGGTGCCCCCATCGGCTTGGCCCTTTCGTGCGTGTGGTGCCCGGACAGGTGGGACAGGTGCGCGTGTCACCTGTCCCACCTGGTTTGTGCTGGTCAGGTGGGGTAGCGGGACAGGTGGGACAGGTGGGACAGCACTTGGTCGGTTGTGCTGTCCCACCTGGTCAGAGCAGGGGTGCGAAGTAGCGGCTGGTGGCGTCTTTGGTGAGTTGTCCGGCGTCGTGCATGCGGGAGCAGGTCTTGCGGACGGTTCCGGCGTCCACGCCGATGCCGCCGGCGATTTCGGCGGGCGTGGTTCCGGCGTGTTCGCGCAGGTAGCGCAGGATTGCCTTGCGGGTGTCGCCGACGGTGTGGTCGATCGCGGGGCCGTCGAGCATGGACCACGCTCCGGTGCCGGGGTCGAAGCTCAAGGCGTAGTCGGCTTCCTCGACGTCGCGGCCGGTGACGTGGAGAACGCCGTCGGCGTTGTTGCGTGCCCGTTCGAGCACGAGCACGGCGTCGGCTGCTCCGGCGATGCCGTTGGTTCCGGACACGGTGGCCAGGAAGTCTTCGTGGACGGCTTTGCGGACGTGGTGGACGAGCACCACGGCCACGCCGTAGTGGTCGGCCACGCGCTTGATGCGTCCGACGGCGAGGTAATCGGCGTCGTATTGCTGGATGTTGCCGGGCTCGCTGCCACGGACACGGGCGAACACGTCGATGACCACGAGTCGCGCAGACCGGTTGCGGTCCAACCATCGGGCAATGGCGGTGTCGCCGCCCTGGGGCAACGGCGGGCACTGGGTGGCAAGGGTGAGCAGCCGCGGGGCGCTCGTGTCGGTGAGCATCTTGCCCATGCGGGTCTTCAGCCGGCGGGCGGTGTCCTCCAACGCGAGGTACAGGACCGGTGCCGGGGGTCCGGTGTCGATCGAGCCGAACGCGGGCCGTCCACCGGCGATATCCAGCCCGAGTCCGAGCGACATCCACGACTTGCCGACCTTGGGCGGTCCGGCCAGCAGGCTCACGCCTTCGCACAGAACACCGGGCACGGCCCATTTCGGGTCGGGGAAGTCGGTGTTCATGAGGCGGTCTGCGGTCCACGAGTCGGCGAACGGCTCGTGGTTCTCCGGTGGCGTCGGGGTGGTCATGCTGCGTCCCTTTTCGTGCGGTCGCGGTAGGCGGCTTGTCGGCAGGCGTGCGAGCAGTGGCGTGGCCACCTGCCGGTGGCGGGCCGGGTGAGCGGCCGGCCGCAGCGGCAGGCACGGGTGGTGACGGAATCCCTGAGCTCAGCGCTTGCGTCACCGCGTGACGCTTTCCACCGGTGGGAACCGTCACCGGTAGGGCGTGACGTTTGCGCCCTGGGCTCTTGCGTCACCGGCCGCAGGCGGAGTGCGTGGCTCATGAGCTGCACGCCGATCCAGGCCGTGTAGGCAGGCGGAATCGCTTGGGTGAGGTCGGTCCAGGGCATCCAGTCGATGCCCATCGCGGCCCGCCCCCGGTCCGCTGTCGTGCCCCGTGACGTTTCCCCGTCGACGGGCTTTCGTCCGATCCGCTGGCCGTACGCGCCGTAGACCGGCACGGCCCGTACTCCCGCGTCGTGATGGCACGGCGTGCCGTGCAGAGGGAGGTTGGACTCGAACAGCCGGTGCCGCCGCACGTCCAACCGCAGGGTGTGCCCACAGATAGTGATCGGGTCGATCAGCGGCGCACCGGGGACGTTCTCGATGACGTACCCGAGGATGTCCCCCCGACGCACGGCATCACGCAGTCGTCGCCGGATCGGGTCGACCAGGTCGGGGTGGTCCTCGCGCCGGTCGTCCGGTGTGGCCTGGGACCAGCGTTGGCACGGTGGGGACGCGGTGACCAGGTCGTAGCCGTCCAGGTCGACGGTCAGCGCGTCGGCCCGGAGGAACGGGAACGGGTAGTGCGGCTGTGGGTCGATGTCCACGCCGGTCACGTCGAACCCTGCGGCGTGGTAGCCGGCCGACGCGCCGCCAGCCCGGCAGAACAGGTCCAGCACGCGGTACCGGCGTGTCATGCGGCGACCTTCCGGGGTCGTCGGGCTCCGGCCCGCAGGCCGCTGGTGATGGTCTTGTCGGCGGTGTTGTGGCTGTAGGCGTTGACGGCCAGGTGTCCGGCGGCGGCGTGGAGCAGCGTGTCCCGTACCTCGTGTTCGGTGAGCTGGCCACCGGCGACGAGCTGTCCGAGTGCTTGGGCGGCGATGTACAGGGCGGCGTTGCGCTCTCCCCCGGTCGCCCCTTCCACGCGGGCTACCTCGGCGTCGATCGCGGCCCGTAGGTACTTGCCGCGCCGGTCGCCGCCCGAGGTTCGCAGCGGGACGGGCGCCGGTGGCGGTGGGGGCAGAGGGGCGGGGCGCAGCAACGTGCCGATCCAGGCGGGCAGGGGCAGCACGGGCGCGTCGTTGGTGACGTCGTAGGTGCGGTCGTCGATGACCGATCCGGGTGCGACGACGTAACCGCCGTGTGCGCGGGTGTCGATCAGGCGTCCGAGCTTCCCGGCCGTGTTGCGGTACTCGACCTCGGCCGGTGCGGTGAACGTGAGGTGCATGCCGCCCGACGGGGTGGTCACGGTGCGCGTGTCGGTTGGCAGCGGCTGGCGGGCGTCGTCGGCGAGCAGCGCCAGGACTTCCAGGCCGTGCCGGAACCCATCCGGGTCGGGCTTGTCCGGCTTGGCCACGTCGAGGTCCACCACGAGCAGCCCGGCGGGGCCGGTGGCCTGGCCGATGTTGTAGGCGGGGCCGTGGGTCCAGCAGCGGCGGATGCGGTCGGGGTCGGTGGTGGCGCGCTGCTCCCAGTTCTTGACGGCGGGGCGCTTGCCGCCGGGCACGAGGGGGAACACCGGCCAGCCGCGCGCGGCGGTGCCCAACGCGGCGGTCAGCAGGTCATTGCGATCCGACATGACTGTCTCCTCCGGGTGGCGGGGTACGGGCGGGTCAGTCGTGGGTGCGGGGGTGGTAGTCGGCGCAGTAGGGGCACATCCACTGCTGGGCGTTGACGCGGGTGGCGTCCTGGCGCCAGCCGTCCGCGCGGGCGTGGACGATGAGCGGGACCTGGTCGGCGTTCCGGAGGGGTTGTGGGTGCTCGCTGTCGTCGGTGGGGTCGGTCAGTACCGCGGGGCCGGTGTCGTCACCGGCCGTGCAGAACGGGACGCCGCACGCCAGTTCCCACAGGTGGTGTCCCGTGCGGGTGTGGACCTGTCGCCAGCTTCGGCGTGCCCAGAAGACGGGGCCGCCGAAGTCGCGGGCGGTGGAGAGGTCGAACAGCACGAGGTCCGTGTGGCGGTGGACGTCGGGGTCGGTGTGCAGCTCGCCGGCCGGGCGGGTCCAGTCCGCGCCGGTGGCCAGGGCGTGGGCGAGTTCGCGGGCGTGGGCCAGGCGCAGGCCGGACGGGGAGACCGGCGTGCCGCTGGCCTGGTGGACCACCCGGTAGCCGTCGGTCCAGCGCGGGAGGTCCGGCTCGTGGTCGGGGACGATGACCAGGCCGGGCGCCGCCGGTTCGGCGGGCAGGGTCCGGGTGGTCCCGTGCCCGGTGGCGACGGTGACCAGGCTCCATCCGGTCGTGCTGGTGGTGTGCCGGTTGTCCATGAGTGACTCCCGTGTGGTGGCGAAGGGTGTGGAGTGGTGGGCCGCGCCGGGGACGGTGGCTGGTCACGTCCCCGGCGCGACCAGGGGTTGTGTGGTGTGTCAGGCGGTGTACTGGCCGGACATGGATACGAGCTGGCGGCAGCTCGGGCAGTGGGTGGTTGCGGTGGCGAAGCCGCGGTGACTGCCGGGGACGACCTTGACGGGCAGGTTGTAGAAGACGAGGTGGCCGTCGGGGCAGGTGCCCTGAACGCGGACGCTGATGGTGGTCACCTGGTCCTGTGTGGACGGTGCGGCGGCGGCGTTCGTGGCGGGGTTGTCGGTCACGTCCCCTCCTCGGGGTGCGGTGTCGTGGTCACGGTCGCGGGCGGTGTGGTCGGTGAACGTGGGTCGCTCGTCGTGGTGCCGGATGTAGCGGAACTGGTGGACGTCGCCCACGGTCCGGGGCCTGTCGCGGTGGGCGTCCCGTTCCGCGCGCCGGGCGTCGCGTTCCGCCCTCCGGGCGTCCCGTTGTGCGCGGCGGGCGTCGCGGTCGGGGTCGTGGCCGGTCGGGGTGGCGTCGCGATTTCCGGTGGTGCGGATGCGGATCGTGTCGCCGTGGTGGACGACGTCGCCGTGGGTATGGACGGTGCCGGTCACCGTGCCGACGTGGTTGAACCCGTCGTCGTCGTGGTCCTGGCCGTGCCCGGTGGTGTCCGGTGTGGACGGCGGTGTGGTCGGAGGTCCGGCGGGGGCTTCGGGTGTCACGTCCCCGCCCTGGTCTGCGGTTGTGGATGGGTCGGTGGCGTGGTCCTGGCCCTCGTCGTGGTGGTGATTCACGGCGTCTTTGGCTTCCTGGTGGGCGGTTCGGGCGTCGGTGAGTCGTTGTCGGGCGGTGTCGACGGCGGTCGGGTTGCCGATCTCCTTGGCTTCCCGGAGGGCTTTGCGGGCGCGGGAGACGGCCTGTCGGGTGTTCTGCGTGGCGTGTCCGCCGGCGTTGGGGCAGCGGCGGCCCCCTGCTCTGCACATGTCACGTCCCCTTGCCTGGCCTGGGTTTTGCCCCGGTCAGCGGCGCTGTCGGTTGTGGACGGTTTCGCAGGCGGGGCAGGGCTTGTGCCCGGATAGGGCGGGGAACCAGACGCCTTCGGTGGTGTTGCCGGGCAGGGTCAGACCGCACAGGGTCGTGACGGTTCCGTTCCACCAGCTGCGCTTGCCGCGGTGCATGATCTGTCGTGCCATGCCGTAGCTCCTGTGACTGTGTGTGACGGTGTGTGGGTGTGCGGAAGTGCGCCCGGTCCACCGGCCGGCGGTGCCGGGCGAGTCGGGCGGGGGTGGTCAGGGAAGATGCGGGCAGGGAAGCAGGGGCCGTGTTTCGGCCGGTTCGGGCTGGTCGGACGGCCGTGTTGTGGATCTTCCCTGGCTGGTGTCGATACTGGTGAGGGCAGGGAAGAAGGGTCAGGGAAGCGGTCAGGGATTTTTCCCTGTCCTTCGGTCGGTTCCCTGTGTGCTTCCCTGCCGGTCGCGGTGGTTTTCAGTCCTGCCCGGTGGTGTCGGGGTCGGTGTCGTCGGCGGCTTCCTGTTCACGCACCGTGAGGGCGTGGGCGAGGTCGTCGGCGCGGACGACGCTGTCCCCGTCGCTCTTGCGGACCGGCACTCCTGCGGCTTCCAGGGCGGGCCGCAGGGTCTTGAACGTCCACGTGCCGTAGTGGTCGGGCCGGTACTCGACCAGACGGGACAGCAGCACGGCGGTGCGCACGCGCTTGTCGGTGCCCAGGACGTGGGCGAAGTCGGCCAGGTGGTCGACCACGTCGGTGGTGTCGTCGCCGGTCGGGGTGGGGACGTGACCGGTACGCAGGTCCATCGCGCGGTCGGTGACCCCGGTAAGTTCGGCGGGGTCGAGGTAGAACGACCGCAGTAGGCCGGGTGTGGCCATGATGCCGCGCACCATGGCGGTGCCGACGTCGCCGGGGGACTCGTCGGTGCGGGGTTCCAGGCTGACCGCGGAGATGCCGGCCTTGTAGCTGCCGGTCCCGAGGATGGCGTCGTTGGACTGCTGGTCACCGATGGCGAAGCACGCCTTGCACGAGGTGATCGCCATGATCTTGCGCGGAAGCGACGCGGTGGACGCCTCCGGCGTGGCGAACATGAGCGTCACGGCGTACTTGCGGGCGGCGCTGATCAGCTTGGTGACCACGTCGGCGGCCTCCTCTCCGTACTCCTCGTGCATGAACAGGGCCTGACACTCGTCGATGACGACCACGCGGGGGCGCAGCCGGTGGTCCCGTTCGGCGATCCTGCGGTTGACCTTGCGTTCCTGGTGTTCGCGCAGCGCCTTGCCGCGCAGGTCGAGATCGGCGTAGAGCTCCCGCAGGGTGTCCAGGCAGGCTTTGACGGTGTCGGGGTCGGCGCCGGTGCGCAGGGTGCGCAGCCGCGGCGTCATTGGCTCGTAGTCGAAGTTCTCGGCCAGTACGAACACGTCCACGTCCACCAGCGGATCCAGGATCGCGCCGGCGACGAGGGTGATGAACAGCGACGACTTGCCCGATCCCATGAGTCCGGCGGCGGCGTAGTTCTTCTCGAACAGCTGCGCCCGGATCACCTCGCCCCGGATGTTGACCCCGACCGGGATGGACGTGAAGTAGTCCGTCGGCCCGTCGCCGGTCAGCAGCGGCCAGGACTCCACCGGACCGGACAGCGCGCCCTGGTCGGCCACCCACAGGTCCAGCACACCGGGCTGCTCCTTGGGCTCGGACGGCCACACCTCCACCGGCAGCCGCACGAGGTTGTGCGCGAACACGGTCTTGCGCTTGACGATCTCCTCGACCGGCACGCCCTTGGGCATGACCAGCTGCATCCGCCAGCCCTTGCCGTCACGGTGCGGGGGCTGAATCCACGTCGGCGTGATCGACCGGCCCCACCCCTCCTTGAACGCCTGCTTGAGCGCGGGCAGCCCGGACAGGTGACGCAGTGCGGAGAGCACCGCGGACTCGTCGGGGATGATGTCGCGCCCGTCCGCCGGCACAGTCCGCTCATCCCCGACCCACATCGGCAGGGTTCCGCGGTCACGCCCGACCGGGATGGTCCGCGCGGCCCAGGTGGCCGCGCCCGCGACGGCCCAGGCCCACCAGTAGCCGCCGAGCGGGGACAGCTCGACAACGGTGGCCCAGAACTCCACGGTGGCGTTCCACCGGTCGGTCAGCGACGCAGCGCCGATCACCGTCTGAACCGCGGAGTACCCGAGGAACAGCACGTGCCCGGACGCCAGCAGCACCACCGCGCCACCGGACCAGCGCAGGATCTCCAACCGCCGTTCCCGCCCGCGCTGCGCCCCGCCGGTCCGGGCGCGCTCCAACGTCTCCTCCAACTCCTTGAGCACGTGGAAGTCCTCGGCGGACTTGGCGTTCACGCGCAAGGTCGTAATGGCCTGTTCGAGGTCCAGGTGGTGCCGGCGGGCGCGACGCTCGGCGCGGCGGATGCGGGAACCGGCGACGGCGTAGCCGGCGGTGCGGACCACGGCGCGGCCGGCCTGGCGGGTCCGGTCGTGGGTGGCGCCGGTGCGCACCACCCGGACCACCGCGCCGGCGGCGTCGCGCACCCGCTGTGCCGCCATGCGGCGGTCCAGCTCGGCGGACTCCTCGGCGGTCAGCAGTTCGCCGACCATCGCGTCGTCGGGCTCCAGGCCGGTCGGGCCGGTGGTGTCGGTGTCCGCGGAACGCCGCACGGGCAGGTGCACCACGTTGTCGTGGTCCTGGCCCTCGTCGTCGGCCCGGTGTTCGTCGTGCTCGTGGGGGCTGGTCATGCCGTCACCTCCTGGCGGGTGTCGCCGTCGTCGGGGCCGTCGTTGCGGGTGGGGAACAGGGCGCGGTGCACGGCGGCGGCGTCCTCGGAGCGGCAGCGCAGGAACTTGCGCACCTCGGTCTGCGAGGGCCGCTCCGGCAGCCGGCCGCCGTCGATCGCGGCGCGGGTGCGGCCGACGTAGCGCGCGATCTTGGCCGTGTCGGGCGCGGCGGGGGTTTCCGCATTTCCCGACCGGTGCGCGCCGGACGGCGCACCGGTCGTCGGGGTGGTGTCGGGCCGGGTGGTCGGGGCCGGCGCGGCGGTCGTGTCGCGCGGCGCGGGCAGGGCGGGAAGGGCGGTCAGGTACTCACCGATCTCGGCGGCCAGGGCGTCACCGATACCGCCGTCGTCGGCGGTGGCGACGGGCAGTCCGGCGACAGTGGCGGGGACCAGGCGCACGCGGCCGAAGCGGCGGCGCAGCACGACCAGGCCGGGCCGGTGCACGAGGATGGCGGTGCCGTCCGCGGCCAGCTCGGCGGCGGCCTGGCGCAGGGCGGCACGCCGCACTTCGTGCACGCGCCTGGCGGCCAGGCGCTGCAACCGGGCGGCGGCGCGCTGCTCCCGCGTCGGGCGCGGCGGGGCGGTGGCGGCGGTGTCCACCAACTGGTGCACCACCACCCCGCCGACCGCGACGATCGCCATGACAACGCCGTCGGTCACGCTGCCGGTCGCCGCGCCGTTCCCGGCGGTGGCGGTCAGCCCGTGCAGGAACGCCAGCGTCGCGGACACCGCGGCGGAGAACCACAACCCGACCAGCAGTCGGCGCACCGGACGGCCGGCGCGGCGGGCGGCGGACAGGGCGAACGCGAACGCCCACATCGCCGCTTCCGAGTACAGCGGCATCGTCCAGCCCGGCGCGCCGTACAGGTCGTGGCCGAACCCGGCGATCGCAGACCAGGCCAGCAGCGCCGGAACGAGGATGACCGGCACGAACAACAGGTCGATCGTGTGCGCCGACACCCACCCGGCAACCGCCTTGGCGGTCGTGGTGCGGCGGGCGCGGGCGGCGTCCTTGGCCTGCCGGGAGAGCTCGGCGGCGGCGGCCTGGTCGGCCCGCCTGCGCTCGGCGCGGGCGGCCTCGTCGGCGCGGCGCTGCTCGAACATCAGCGCCTTGTCGGCACGCTCCCGTTCGGCGCGGGCGGCCTGGTCGGCACGGCGGTTGTCGGCCCACGTGCTCATCGGGACGCCTCCTCGATCAGGTCGGCGGTCCCGACGTAGATGTCGGCCAGGGCGATCGCGATGGCCGTGGTGTTGTCGTCCTTGGGCAGGTCGCAGGCCAGCAGGTAGAGCGCGTTCGCCGCGTGGCTGTAGTGCTCGATCAGCGCCGTGTCGGTGGCGCCGGGGGCGGGACGGCGGGCGTTGATGCCGTCCACCAGGTCCGTCAGCGCGGCGGCGTCGGTCGGGATGCTGAAACTCATCGGATCACCTCCAGTCGGCGGGCGGAACGGGGGAACAGTCCGGCGCGGGGACCGGTGCGGGATGCGGCGCGGCGCAGCAGGACGGCCAGCACGAGGGCGGGCACGCCGACCACCACCAGGACGGCGGTCGGGTCTTCGGTCTGGGTGATCACGGCCCACTGCGCCAGGCCGATCAGGCCGGCGACCATGAGCAGCTTCCACAGCATCACCACCGCCACCAGGGCCAGGACGGCGACCAACAGCAGTAACGGCGCGGGAACGGCCAGCGGCTCACTCATCGTCGGCGGCCCCCGTCCGCTGCCGCTCGACCAGGCGGACCCGGTCACGCAGGTAGGCCGGGGCGTCGTGCCAGGACCGGCCGGGGTGGGTGGACTCGTAGCGGGCGCGGGCGGTGGACTCCACCACCGACGTCTTGCGCGTCGTCGTTGGGCTGGACATGCTTCAGCTCTCCTGACCCGCACCCTCGGGTGCGGTGTTGGGGTGGACCGGACCGGCGGCGGGTTCTTGGCGGGATCAGGCCGCCGGTCCGGGCGAAGTCAGAGGGCGACGAGGTCGCGGAAGTCGTGGGCGTTGCCGTACAACTCCCCGGCACGGCCGGTGACGGTGTTGGTGCAGAACAGGACGACCGTCCCCGAACCGCGGTCGTGGTCGACGCTCGTCACGCGCCACCAACCCTCGGCCGCTCCGGCGACCACGTCGCCGCGCCGGATCTCGCCCATGCGCTTGCGATAGATGCCCTTCGCCATAACAGCGTTCTCCTCGGAAACGTTGGTTTGAAAGGAAAAGAGAGTGATTCAGGCGGCGTCGCGGTACTGCGTGTACCGGCGGGCCAGGCGGGCGCGGTTGGCCTTGTCCAGCGCGGCCCACCGGGCGGGAGTCATCGGCCGGACCGGCATGGCGCGGTCGATCAGGTAGAGGCTTGCGAAGTTCCGGCGCCCGGACGCCCGGTGCTTCACGTAGAGCACCGCGACCGGATCGGCACCACCGGGCCGCAGGCCCAGCGTCCGCAGTTGCCGGCGGGTGGCCAGCCGGTCGCGCGGGGCGCGGCCCCAGGTCAGCAACGGCAACCCGTCCACCGTGCCGCGCGTGAGCACCGTGCCGGTGGCCCAGGGCACCGACTCCACCTTCACCCACGGAAACCGGCGGCCCATGTCACCGACCCGCCAGGTTGTTCGCCTGGTCTTTGGAACAGGTGTTGCGGTGCGACTCCAACACCTTGCAGCCCCCGCACTCGGGGCAGTGGTTGCGCCGCTCGACCCGTCCGCAGTTCACGCACTTCGGTGCCGTCGATCCGGCCATCACGCCACCGCCGTGACCAGCGCGGCGACACCCAGCCACAGCCCGTGCCAGGACTGGTCGAGCGCGTACGCGCCGGTGCCCAGCGACGGGTTGTCGTCACGGCCGGGACGCGGTGCGCCGAAGGTGACGAACGTGCGCTTGCCGCACAGCCTGGCCAGACGGGCCAGATTGTGGGGCCGGTCCGCCCAGTAGTGCGTCACCGCGGACACCAGCTGCCCGGCCACGAACCCCAGCAGGGTGATCGGCAGGTCCAGCAGCCACCACAGCAACGCCACCGTCCCGGCGGTCACCAGCGTGTAGGACGCCACATGCCGCAGACACGCCAACCGGCCCGCGGTCGAGCGCTGCCCCTTGTGCGCGGCCTGCGCTTCGGTCTGCACCCAGTGGTCGGCAACGTTGTGCGCCACCAGGAGCGCGGGCAGCGTCGCGGCGAACGTCACCGCCGTGGCCAACGTGTCGAGCCCTGTCACGCCGACACCGCCGTTTCGACAACACGCAGCAGGTGCGTGGCGGTGACGTACACCGGGTCGGTGTCCGGGCACAGCTCCACACCCAGCAGCGCGGCGACCTGGCCGATCGCGGCCTCGTAGAGGTAGTCCCACAACTCGACCAGCGCGGTACCGGCCGCCGTGGACACCTCGGCCACCGCCACGACCCGCACGGAAGCCGACGACGGCTCCAGCCGGACTTCCGCCATTCCCAGCGCCAGCGCAGCCCGCGCCAACTGCTCCACCGACCGCATCGGGTGCGCGTCCCACATCTGGAACGACACGCCGGGGTCGCTGAGGTTGCAGGTCTCGCGCACGCTCACCGCGCACACCCCGTCCAACCGCCCGGCGTACTCGGCCAGCACCGCCGCAGTCACCGCCGCACGAGCCGCCACCACGTCCACCCCGGCGCCCATCACGCGACCTGCTCCACAACCGCAGCGGCACGACGGGCCGCACGACGGGCGGCGTTGCGACGCGCCTTACGGCCCTTGCCCTTCGACTGGCCGAACACCGGCGTCGGCAACGCCGTGGCGATCGCCACCGGCCGCGCCGACTGCTTCGCGTCCTCCAGCTCGGCCGCGGCCTGGTCCACGCTGACACTGCCGTACCTCGGGGTGATACCGGCCAGCGCACGGGCCAGGATGCGCCGGTTACGACGCTCCCGCGCCGAACCGTCCAACAGCCCCGACGTCGGCTCGGCCACCGCGATCTCCACCGACACCTGCGCATCCAGCAGCTGCAACGCTTCGGCGGTCAAACCATCCGGGTAGTTGATCTGGTCGTTCATCGAAGGTCCCTTCGTCGGTCGATCGGGGCGGTACGAGCAAGCTAGCGCTAGAACGAGCGCTCTTACAAGCGCTTATCTAGGCGCGACTCGTCTGGGTGGAGGCGTAAGGGTGATCAGAGCGCTAGAATTAGCGCTGGTGAGAGGACCCACAGGGAGGTCATGTGCCCAAGGATTGGCAGGCCGTAGCCGACGCCATCAACACCCGTTTGGCGGAACTCGGCATGACACAGAAGGGGCTGTCCGAAGCATCACGCGTCAGCGTCGCGACACTGCGGAAGCTCCAGAAGGCTGAGCCAGCGGACCGCGGGGCACCCGTACTTGCGGCGGTGTCCGTGGCGCTGCACTGGCAGCCTGGCTACCTCGAAGCACTGTCGTCCGGGAAACAAGCGCCTTCCGATCCGACAGCGATCCTTCGAGACGAGGTCGCGGACCTTCGCGCCGAACTCGAAGACGTCCGAACCAGGCTGGCAAAGGTCGAGGCAGCACAGAACGTCGAGTCGTGACCGGGTCACGGCTCACTTGGACACTGCTGTCCCAAACGTGCCGAGCGCGTCCAGCACGTCGCCGCCCCAATTCGCGAGCTGCTGTACGACGTGCGCTGAGCCCACAGGGTCGCGCAGCACCAGGACCATCAGCAAGACCAGAACGACTGAAGTCGCGGCCTTCCTGCCGCCCTGTCCAGTTCCACCCATCATCGGCATCATGGCCTTGCGTGCCATGCGATCCTCCCCAGTCACGTACTGCTGTCGTGTCTTAACCATCTGCCGTCACGGCTGATGGCGGAAGGGAATCGGTGTCTCCAACGGCGCGAGGGGCGCAGTTGGAGACAGAGGAGGGGATGTGTCCGGCGTAGAAACCGCAGCTCAGACGCGCTTCGCCCGCAAAGTGGCAGAACTACGCACCGCACGCTCCATGTCGCTGGCGATGCTGGGGACAGCCACGTTCGTCTCCCGAGGGTGGATCAACAATGTCGAGGCGGGCAGGCGCTGGCCTGCCCGATCGTGGGCTGCGCAAGCTGATGTCGTCTTGCAGGCCGATGGCGCTCTTGTACGCGCGTGGGATGCCGGTCAGCGCGAGCGCGAGGACTCCGAAGGAGTGGCCAGTCTATTAGTCGCGTCGGCTCGCGATTCCAATGCTTTGATCGCAACACGCGTCCACGAACGTGATCTCGATTCACTACAGGATGTTGTTGAACAACTCGCCATTGGGTACCTCGCAAGCCCAGCACGCCCAATGCTTGAACAGGGTATGGATGTCAGTCGTGAACTGACCATGCGGGCCAAGGTGGGTGCGGTCCGCCCACGGGAATTGATGGACCTCTACTTGGGCCTTGGCCGGGTTTCGGGAATCCTGTCCTATGCCGCTCTCGACCTTGGACGCTCCGATATTGCTCGAACCCACATCGAGACAGCTTGGCACATGGCTGACATGGCCGAGGATAGCGAGCTGAAGGCATGGGTCAGGGGAACGCAGTCGCTCATCGCCCGGTTTGACCAGAAGTGGGAGGCCGCAACCTCCTTTATTGAAGATGGTTTGCGCTACGCGGGGCAAGGTACCTCCATCCTGCGGCTACTGAGCGGCGCAGCTCAGTGCGCAGCGAACATGGGCGACACCGTGCACGCAATCGAGTACCTGGACACAGCGGAACGTGCGCGCGAAACAATCGGCCTGGACTCACTTGAGGGCCTGTTCGGATTCTCGCGCGCAAAGCAGTGGTATTACGGCGGCTCATCCCTCATGTGGCTACCTGAGCGCTTTGCACTGGAGCGCGCGGAGAAAAGTGCAGAGGCCGCCATCGCGGCATGGGAGCATGAACCGCCCGAACAGCGCTCCCTTGACGATGAAGCACTTGCTCATGTTTATCTGGCTACGGCAAGGATTCGCCTCCATGACCTGGATGGCGCAATGGACGCCGTGCGCCCGATCTTGGAGTTGCCACCAGAACGTCAGATATCGTGGATATCTAAGCGCGTATCGAACTTGGCTGCCCTCTTGGAGCACGAGGAATTCAACGGCTCACAGCAAGCGGCCGACGCTCGCGAAGAGTTGCGCGCCTACGGAAGTTGACGAGCGCGCTAGTTCAACGCTGTCGTGGTGCCGTCAGCCCGGAGTGGCGTGGTGCCCGCCGGGCTCCCGAACAGGCGAGTGCTGTCCCGCCTGTCCCGCCATAGTGGTTGACCAGCGGTTCCGAGGTGGGACAGTCAGCGGGACCCGCCCTCCCGAGGCGAGCGCTGTCCCACCTGTCCCACCTGTCTCGCCATAGCGGTTGACCAGCGATTCCTAGGTGGGACAGCCTGCGGGACACCTGTCCCACCTGCCCCACCCCGGTACCCGCCCTCCCGAAGCGGGTGCTGTCCCGCCCCCGGAGTTGCCGGCGGCACCCCGCCCTCCCGAGCCGAGCGCTGTCCACCTGCCGCTATAGGCCGCAGCTCCCCTAGAGCGGGCACCTCTACGCACTCTCACCCTTGTGAAATGACCCGTTAATACAATCTGGTGATCACCTCCTTATTGGTGTTGAACTCAAGACGCTGGGGACAGGAACTAGCGGGGCCCACAACCCTTCATGACCTTCAATGCTTACAGAAGCAGTTTCGTCTACGACCCACCCCAAGGCTTGCATTGGAGCCTTGAGGGAATTGCGCCCAACAAAAGCCTTGACAAATGTTGGATGGTGAGCAAACGTCACATCCTCAAAAGTTGCCCCCAAGATAACCACATTACCAAAGTATGCAGGTCCGTTGAAGACGGTGCCACGGAAGGATGCGGCCTCAAAAATCACTGAACCGAAGTCCGCTTCGCCGTCGAATCTAGTTTCATTAAAACTTGCAACGCCTCGAAACGTTGCATCCCCGAAGTTCGACTCGCCTTTAAACCTGGCTTGTGTAAAGCCCGAGTCGCCATCAAATTCTGCGGCTTCGAACCATGCAACACCCTCAAAAAGAGCGCCCTGAAAATTACATTCACTGAAGAGTGCGCCAACAAACTCCACACTTCCACTAAATACTACGTTGACAAATATCGCCCCTGAAAGCCTGCACCCGCTCAAGTCTAAATCGATCAGAGTCGCACCTGTAAGATCGAGGTAAAACTCCCCATCCCAGTAGCGAGATACAGAGTGTCGCCTCTCCAGTCGATACCTTTCCATTCGAAGGTGATCGGCTATGATTCGCTGAGCCGTCATGCGAACCTCACGCTCCTGGATAACTTCTTGATATTCTTGCCTCAAGACCTTATCGATAGCGCCTGCCGCCAGTTCGGCCGATTCAACCGGGAAGCTAACACTTGGCTGCATGAATGGCATTCGAAGGTACGCGCACAGCATGCTAATTACCGTTTGACGATGGTCCGGGTTTCCATCAGCTAGGCGTTCTAGTGCATACATTGCACCAAGTCGGATCGATGCCTTATCAGAGCCAAGCTGCTCAACAGATTTACTATAAAGTTCGGTAATGCGCCGCTCGACGGCATCTTTCTCAGTATGACGAAACTCATCTCTTCGCTGATCTAGTTCGAGTTCTTGCGTACGCTGTCGGCGTGCAGTCAGATACAAGGCAAATAATCCGCCTCCGCCGATCGCTGTTGCTGAAGCCACCTTAACCGCGTCGAGACGCATGGAAATGAGTTCTTTGCCTTGAATTCCCTGGCGTCCGACCCACCACCACAAAGCTAGACCGGTCGCAGCGGTAAACAACATGACAACAATGGCCACTACTAGCATGGCCCAACGAGGTAGGAGAGACTTTTCCCTAGCCTTGAAGGCAGAGATTCGACCGTCGAGCGAAGGGGGCATACCTACATTATCGCGCAGCAGGCCGTTCTTGCTACCGAAGGGGGGGCGACATCGGCACGTTGAAATCCGGCACGCCTGTTGCTTGTCCGACGAAGCCGCAGCAGCTGTCTCCCCAGGCGGACGCTGTCCCACCCCACTGATCTAAGAGCGCTGTAACAGTCGGGGGCGTGTTGAAGCTCCTCTTGCTCTACACGCTTGTCTGCGCTCGATCCCGGCGTTCACGGCAGCGGGCGGACCGATCTCTGCACAGGGTCCTACGCGTAGCGCTGAGACGGCCGCAGAGCGGTGCGCGAGCCGCGGTTGATGGGTTGGGATACCCCTGTGAGCACAGCAAGCGAGTCACCACGTCGCCCTGCTGACCCTCCTTGCTGTTACAGCCGCTTGCACTTGGCTGACCGGCGCGCCCAGCAGTCGGTACGACGCCAACCTGTGCCAAATACGGGCCAAAGTAGCTCTTTAAAACAAGATCACTTTACTGTTTATGCTGGTAGAGCGCTCGACTCAATGGGTAGTCACACCGCCCTCCGGAGGCGGGAGCGCAGGTTCGAATCCTGCCGGGGGCACATCGTTCGACCACTACGAAAAGGCCCTTGACCCGCGTGAACGCGGTCAAGGGCCTTACTCGTCTGTCCGGGCCGAATACGGGCCAAAGTTCCAGCCGCCCGGTCGGTGCCCGAGAGCAGCGTCAACCCGCTGCCTGACCGCTGCCGCCTCACCGTCGAGGCACTTGGCGTAGATCTTGAGCAGCACCTCCACCGAGTGCCCAGCCCACTCCACGACCGTCACCGCGGCCACTCCCCCGTTGAACCACGTCGATACCCCTCAGCTCCGGTGGACAAGTCAAAATTGGGCGTGACGCTGAGACGACCGTAGAGCGCCTGTCCTCAGACGGATGGGTAATCGGCCTGGAGCACCCCCGCGCTCAGGGCCGACGTGAAGGCACCGTGATCAACTCCAAGCTGCTACAACCGCTTGTGCAGTGGCACCGAGCCCGAGGGGCCGCCCGGCGGAGTGCTCTCCCGCGGCGAGTACTGTCCGGCCTGTCTCACCAGGCGGCATCCGCCCTACCGCGGTGGTGCCGTCTCACCCGCTTCCCGATGTGAGCCGGCTTGAGTGGTCCTCAAAAGTGATGAGGAGGACCGGTAACACGAGCAGGTGGGTAGACGACTTCCCCGATGGGTGACTACGACCGGAGGCATCGTGTCCTTACGCACTTACCTGTTCGTCGCGGGCGGGCTGATGGTCGTCATCGGATTCCTCGGGCTCGTTGAGCACGTCACCATCGTCCCCAGCAGCAGCAACGTTGGCGAGTTCACATGCGGGACCGGGTTTGTCAGAGGTCCCGGTGGCCAGCCGGTCGAATGGGTGGACAAGTGCGATGCCGCAACATCGGCTCGCCGCATGTGGGCCTACCCGCTGTTGGGAGTCGGGTTGCTCATCGCCATGGCCGGCTTCGTCGACCGCGATAAGAGGAAGACCAGCGGCGGAACAGCACGCGCAGCCTAGGCACACCGACCTACCAGGCCGCAGCAACCCGCCCTCCCGAGGCGGGCACGGTATCCATCCCAAGACGCTGTCGGAGGCGGGAGCGCAGGTTCGAATCCTGCCGAAGGCACATCGTTCGACCACTACGTAAAGGCCCTTGACCAGCGTGAAGGCGGTCAAGGGCCTTACTCGTACATCCGGCCGTGTCCGGTCGTATCCGGCGCTCCACGGCTGGTTGCGCCGAGGGCGTTACGCGCCGCCGGACTGTCGACCTGCATCGTTCAACCCTCCGATCGTCGGTCCCGGTGTCCGCCGAAGGCTGTAATCATTCCGCGTTGCGTGGACTGGGGGACCACTCCACGCAACCAACCCTGCATCGTTAGGAAACGAACATGGCGAACAGCCTTCGGCGTCGCGCGGTCCGCGTGTCGCTGCTCGCGGTCGCGACCGCATCGGGGGTGGCGGGACTCGCCGTCCCCGCCCAAGCCGAACCGGCGCAATCCGCGGCCATCCTGCGGGCCGCGCCCGGTCAGGCCCCGGTGAAGGACCGGTTCGTGGTGGTCTTCAAGGACGCCGCGGTGGGAACCGCAGCTGTCCGGACTTCCGCGGACGACATGCTTCGAGCACACGGCGGGCGCATCCGCCACACCTACGACAGCGCGCTGCGCGGCTTCTCCGCGGACATGTCGGAGCAGGCCGCACAGGCGATGGCGAAGAACCCGAACGTCGCCTACGTCCAGCAGGCCTACGAGGTCAAGGCTTCGGAGACCCAGACGAACGCCACCTGGGGCCTGGACCGCGTCGACCAGCGGGACCGTCCACTCGACAGCACCTTCACCTACCCCGCCAACCCCGGCCAGGGCGTGCGGGTGGTCGTGATCGACACCGGCGTCAACGCGAGCCACACCGAGTTCACCGGCCGCATGGCCGCCGGGTACGACTTCGTCGACAACGACTCGAACCCCAGTGACTGCAACGGCCACGGCACCCACGTGGCGGGCACGGCGGCGGGCCGGACCTACGGCCTGGCCAAGGCCGCGACCATTTCCGCGGTCCGCGTGCTCAACTGCCAGGGCAGCGGCAGCAACGACGACATCATCGCGGGCATCAACTGGGTGAAGAACAACGCGCCCCGCCCCGCGGTCGTCAACTACAGCATCGGCTGCTCGCAGCGCTGCTCGGACCCGGCGACCGACCAGGCCGTCACGGACCTGATCGCCAGCGGCGTGCAGTTCGTCCAGGCGGCGGGCAATTCCAACGACAACACGTGCTACTACAGCCCGCAGGCCGTCAGCGCCGCCATCACGGTGGGCAACTCGACCAGCACGGACACGCGCTCCAGCTCCAGCAACTGGGGCAGCTGCGTCGACATCTTCGCGCCGGGCACGAGCATCACCTCCGCCTGGCACACCAGCACCACCGCCACCAACACCATCACCGGCACCTCGATGGCCTCGCCCCACGTGGCGGGCGCGGCGGCGGTCTACCTCGGGCAGAACCGCACGGCCACCCCGGCCCAAGTCCACAGCGCGCTGGTGAACAACGCGTCCACCAACAAGCTGACCGGCATCAACACCGGCTCCCCGAACCGCCTGCTCTACACGGCGTTCATGAACGGCACCACCCCGTCGCCCACGTGCGCCGCAGTCAGCAACGGCACCAACGTGAACATCCCGGACAACACCACGGTCTACAGCAACATCGGCATCTCCTGCACGGGCAACGCGTCGGCGAGCAGCACCGTCACCGTCGACATCGTGCACACGTACCGCGGTGACCTGGTGATCGACCTGGTGGCGCCGGACGGCAGCGCCTACCGCCTGAAGAACTCCAGCTCCAGCGACAGCGCCGACAACGTCTACGGCACCGCGACCGTGGACCTGTCCAGTGAAGCGCGCTCCGGAACGTGGCGCCTGCGGGTGCAGGACATCGCCTCCGGCGACACCGGTTACCTCAACAACTGGACCCTTCAGCTGTGAGGTGACGCCGCTGCGACGCAGCGGTCAGGACACACGTGAAGCGCTCGGTCGGGACCACCCGGCCGGGCGCTTCACCTTGACCTCGGGCCGAGGTGCGATCCGGCCCATCTCGCACGGAACCTCTGCCGCTCCGGCCGGCGCGGCGGTGGCGCCGCCCCGGCACACGCTCACGGTGAGGCGTCGGGTCGTGCGCGGAGCCCGTGGAGCGCAAGGTCTACGCAGTCCTCCAAGAAGTTCGCGTCGAGGTGCTTGGGAGTGACGAGCAGCCGCAGGTAGATCTGGCCGTAGACGAGTTCGGCGGCGCGGAACGGGTCCACGTCCGCGGTGATCTCGCCTTGGTCCTGCGCCAGTCTGATGCGCGCCTGGACGGGTTCGCTGGAGGGCGCGATGAGCTGTTCCCAGAGCTGCCCGGCCAGGTCACGGTCGTGCTGGGCCTCGCCGATGAGAGCGGCGAGCAGCGGCAGCGAGTCGCTCACCATGCCCCAGGTCTCGGTGAGCATGAGCACCAGGTCGGCCCGGAGGTCCTCTGTGGACGCCGCCTGCGCGCTCATGTGGGGCGTGTCCCTCAACCGCGAGACGTAGGCATCGAGGACGACCGCGCCTTTCGACGGCCACCACCGGTAGATGGTCCGCTTGCCCACCCCTGCGCGGGCGGCGATGCCCTCGATGCTCACCCCGGTCCAGCCCTCATCGCGGGCGAGGGCCAACGCCGCTTCCAGGATCGCCTTGGTCGACTCGGGATTGCGCCGGGCTGGATCGGGGCTTCGCTCTGCTCGCACGGCCGTGATGGTACCGGCCGGGAGACGAACCGGATCGTGTTGCCCGGATGGCCGCCGGAGCGTACTGTCGCGATCCGATACGGTTCGTCTCCCCGAGGGGATCGTCATGAGAACACAATCGGTGGTGGGCGGTGCGGTCGTGACGGCGGCGCTGTCCATGCTGGTGACCGGCGCCTGGGCGTGGGTGAGCCCGGCGAACTTCGCCGAGTGGGCGAACTGGCCGAACCACGTCCACTTCCTGCACGACGCAGGCGTCTTCCAGATCGGTATCGGCCTGATGCTGCTCGTGGCGCTGTGGTGGCGCGACGTCCTGGCCGTCGGGCTGGCGGGCTTCCTGCTCACCAACACCCTCCACGCCGTCAACCACGCGATGGACCTCGACCTGGGCGGCCACGCCTCCGACGCCTGGCAGCTGCTGGTCCTGTCGACGGTGGCCGCGATCGGCCTGACCGCCCGGTTGCGGGTGACGCGGCGGCGCGATCCGGCAGCGGAGAGCACCGCATGAGGGTGTTGCTCGCCGGGGCGACCGGCGCGATCGGGTCCGTGCTGGTGCCGCGGCTGCTGCGGGCGGGTCACGAAGTGCTCGGGCTGACCAGGTCCGCTGCCGGCGCCGCCCGGTTGTCGACGTGCGGCGCACGTCCGGTCATCGCGGACCTGATGGACCGTGACGACCTGCTCGGAGCGCTAGATGGCGTGGCGGCGGACGCGGTGATCCACCAGGCGACCGCGATCACCGGTGTGCCGCTCTTCCACCGGTCCCTCCACGCCACGGACGACCTCCGCGAGCAGGGCACGACGAACCTGCTGGAGGCCGCTCGGGTCATCGGGTCGGGGCGCTTCATCACGCAGTCGTTCTTCCTCGGCTATGGCTACCGGGACCACGGCCCGGACCCGCTCACCGAGGAACATCCCTTCGCCGAGCCGACTGGCCACCGGGCGACGGACAGGCACATGCGCTCGATGCGCGCCAACGAGGACCAGGTCCTCGGCGCGTCGGGGATAGCGTTGCGCTACGGCATGTTCTACGGCCCGGACCCGATGACCTTGAAGCTTGTCGAGCTCACCCGCCGACGCCTGGTCCCCGCACTGCGCGGCGCGGGGACCGTACCGCCGATCCACCTCCACGACGCCGCTTCCGCCACTGTCGCCGCACTCGACCGCGGGCGCCCCGGGCAGGCGTACAACATCGTCGACGACCACCCCGTGGACTTCGGGGACTACATCAAGGCGATGGCCGAGACCGCAGGAGCCCCGCCCCCGCGTTCGGTGCCCGGCGGGGTGCTCAGGGCTTTGCCCTACCTGTACGCGCTCATGGTCGGCACTCGCATCCGCCTCGCCAACGCCAAAGCCAAGCACGAAATGGGCTGGGCTCCCGCCTACCCCGGCATCCGCGAAGGACTCGCCGCGATCCAGCCGGGCGCACGATAGCCGTGGGCCGCCACCCGGCGGCAACATCAACAGCCGCGACCGTTGACCGGGCCGGTGGTCGCTGCCCCACGCTGCCCTTCACCGCCGTCCGGACCGGAACCCCGATGGTGCCATGATCGCTGCGGCGGCAAGGGTCCGAACCCGTGCGCTCAGGGGTTCTCGATCCGCGCGAGCTTGTCGGGGTTGGTGACCGAGTAGACCCCGCACACCTGGTGGCTGTCGGGTGTCAGGTCCAGGACGAGGACGGCGAG
This sequence comes from Saccharothrix sp. NRRL B-16314, assembly GCF_000716595.1. GTDB lineage: Bacteria > Actinomycetota > Actinomycetes > Mycobacteriales > Pseudonocardiaceae > Actinosynnema. Next base: position 90,075 of record NZ_JNXC01000009.1, on the reverse strand, counting down.
GGGCGATCCCTCGTCGAACAGCACCGCGGAAGGGTCGCCGTTGGCCCACCGGTGGCGGATGGCGAAGTTGTCGCCGACGCCGGCCGCGACGGCCAGCAGGGTGCCGGCGACGGCGTCCCGGCCGTGGATCGGCCGCAGGCTGGTGGCCGGTCCCTTCCCGCCGCCGTCCGTCCACAGCGTCACGTCCGGCGCGAGGAGCTGGAGGAGTGCTTCCATGTCACCGCCGAGCGCGGCGGACAGGAACCGCTCGGTGACCTCGCGGCGCAGCCTGGGGTCGGCGTGATAGCGCGGACGGCGGGCGTGCACGTGTTCGCGCGCGCGGTGTGCGAGCTGGCGTACCGCGGCGGGGCTGCGGCCGAGTATTTCGGCGATCTCGGTGTGGGGGTAGCCGAACACCTCGTGCAGCACGAAGACGGCGCGCTCTGCCGGGGTCAGGGTTTCCAGTACCACGAGCAGCGCCATCGACGCGGAGTCGGCGCGGACCGCCGCGTCCGCCGCGTCGCTTCCGCCGCCGGTGTCCGCCGGCGCGGTGATCACCGGTTCGGGCAGCCACTGCCCGACGTAGGTCTCCCGCCGCCGGTCGATCTCGACGCGCTTGGCCAACGCGTGGTTCACCGCGATGCGCACGAGGTAGGCACGCGGGTTGTCGACCTGCCGGGCGGCGGGCCGACGGGTCCGGGCCGCCCAGGACAGCCAGGTCTCCTGCAGCACGTCCTCGGTGTCCGCGACGCTGCCGAGGATGTTGTAGACGACCGAGAACAGCAGTTCCCGGTGGTCGACGAACACCCGGGTCGCGTGGTCGGTGGCCGCGTGCACGGGCTGCTCGGTCATGGTGGACGCCCTCCTCTGCCGGTTCCCGTCATGAGAGGTGCGTCGGCGGCGCGAGTGTGACGCGGTCGCGATGATTGTGATCTACGCCTCCAGGACCGGCTGCCCGTGTCACACCCGGAGCCCCGACCCGCCTCTTGGGTCACGTGACGCCGAGGCGGCCCGTCTCGGCACCCCACACCCAGGAGGACCGATGCGTACTGTGATCCGTGGTGCACGGGTGTTCGACGGTGGGCGGACCATCCCGCGCACCGACGTGCTGATCGAGGGAGACCGCATCGCCGAACCCGACGGCCGCCCGGCCGACGTCGAGGTCGACGGCTCCGGCAAGACCCTGCTTCCCGGTCTGATCGACGCGCACACGCACACCTTCGACGGCAGCCTGGCCCAGGCGTTGGCCTACGGCGTCACCACCGAGTTGGACATGTTCTGCCTGCCCGGCAACCTGTCCAGGCAGCGGGAACTGGCCGCGGGCGACGACGTGGCGGACCTGCGCAGTGCCGGGATGCTCGCCACCGCCCCCGGCGGGCACCCCAGCCAGCTGATGGAGGGGTTCGACGCCTCGACCCTGGAAGCGTTCGGCGATGCCGTCGGCGGGTTCGACACCATCGCCGATCCCGGACAGGCCAGGCGGTTCGTCGAAGCACGACTGGCCGAGGGGATCGACTACCTGAAGATCGTCGTCGACGACGGCGCGGTGCACGGCGCCCGGCTTCCCGCGCTGACGCCGCAGGTGGTGGCCGCGCTCGTCGAGGCCGCCCACGACAACGGGCTGCTCGCCATCGCCCACGCGATCACCGCGCGGGAGGTGGCCGTCGCCCTGGACGCCGGGGTCAACGGCTTGGCGCACGTGTTCGCCGACGCGGGACCCGAAGACCCCGTGGGCTACGACCTGGCCGCCCGGATCGCCGCGCAGGGCGTGTTCGTCGTCACGACCCTCGCCTACTTCGAGGCGATCACCGGGCAGACGGGATCGGCCGACCACGCGCTGCCCGGCTGCGCCGAGAACGCCGTCCACGCCGCCCGGATCCTGCACCGAGCCGGCGTGCCGCTGCTGGCGGGCACCGACGCCAACCCGTTCGCCCCCGTGCACGGTGCCGCCGTGCACCGCGAGCTCGCACTGCTCACGGAGGCCGGGCTCGGCAACGAGGAAGCGCTCGCCGCGGCCACCTCCGTGCCCGCACGGCACTTCCGGCTGGCCGATCGTGGCCGCGTCGCACCGGGGTTGCGCGCCGACCTCATCCTCGTCGACGGCGACCCGACCCGGGACATCGCCGCCACCGCCGCGATCGCCGAGGTGTGGCGCCGCGGCGTCCGCCAGTCCCGGTAGCACCGCGACGGCGTTCGAGGTCGCGGCCCGCCTGCCTGGCCGGGTGCGGCGGTGAGACGCGGTCACCGTCGTCGGGGTGGGGGTCGGGCACCGGGCGCCTCGGGTGCGAGTGACGTGGGAGGCGTCATCGCGTTCGAGGCGCCTGGATCACGTCCGGCTCCGGGCCTGCCACCGCTCACGCGGTCTGGTGGCCGGCCACGCGCGTCAGTTCGAGCTTGGTCTCGTCCTCGCTGCCGGGGGCGGCGGTGTAGACGACGATCTTGAGGTCGGTGTCGGTGTCGACCAGGACGTCGCAGTCCGCGGTGATGTCGCCGAGGACGGGTGGCCGATCGTCTTGCGGTCCTCGGCGTGGCCGCCGACGGCACCCGGGTTCCGCATCTGCGGGAAGCGCGAGTTCCCGGCAAGGGTGCTGCGGATGTGCTCGGCCAGTCGCGCGTCGGCGGGGTGGCTGTCCACGACGGACGGCCCCGCTCTCACCCCGCCCTCGCCCGACCAGCGCTCTCGCCCTACCAGCGCTCCCGCAGCCGCCGACGCCGGACCCGGGTTCGACCGACGCCGTGGGCCGGACCGGCGTCGGGCGGACACGGGTGGAGGGGCATCTGGTTCTGGGCACCCTGCCGGACGACCTCGTCGGCTCGCCGGCGCAGGTGTGCGACCGGACGTGGCGATCTCGCTCCCGACCGTCGAAGGGCAGGTCACCAGGAACCGTCAGGCGGCTTCGGCCCGGTCGGCGAGCAGGCCTCGGAGCTTGGTCAGCGCGCGGTGCTGGGCGACGCGGACCGCGCCGGGCGTCGTCGACAGCAGGTCGGCGGTCTCGTCGGCGGACAGCCCGACCACCACACGGCAGACCAGGACGTCCCGCTGGGAATCGCTCAACACGTCGAGCAGCTGCGCCAGCTTCCGCCGCTCCTCCGCCCGCAACGCCACCTGCTCGGGTCCGGGCTCGGCGTGTGCGCCGTCCGGCAGGTCGGCCATCGGGGTCGTCCGGCCGTGGCCTGCCTTGCGGTAGAAGTCCGCGACCTTGTTCGCGGCGATCCCGAAGACGAACGCGGCGAACCCCCGCCCCTGATCGCGGTAGCGCGGCAGTGAGGTCAGGACCGCGAGGAGGACGTCCTGGGCCACGTCGTCAGCCGAGGCGGAGGCCGTGACGTTGTTGCCGACGCGTCCTCGGCAGTAGCGGATCACCCGTGGCCGCAGCGCGGCCAGCAGGTCGTTCGTCGATCTCCGGTCTCCTCCGGCGGCAGCGCGGGCCAGGCCGTCGAGGTCGACACCGGAGTCTCTGTGACAGGTCACCCGAGGCCCCCAATGAGCGTTTCAGCGATTGTCGTGTTGACGTACACATGCAAGCATCTCTTGTGTACACAGTCAACAATCTTTACGCCGGATGGTAGGCTCACGACCGTTCCGGTGAGAGGTGGCGCATGTCCGAAGACGCTCTGGTCACAGCCGCGGAGATCGCGCGCCTGGCGAACGTCGGCCGGGCCGCGGTGAGCAACTGGCGCAGGAGGCACGCCGACTTCCCGGAGCCGGTGAGTTCCGGCGGATCACCCGCGTTCCGCCTGGACGAGGTCGAGCGCTGGCTGCGGAGGCAGGGCAAGCCCGTCGGCGGCCACCCGGCGGACGCCCTGTGGCTCGCCCTGGACGCCGGCCGGGGCGACGCGGACCCGGTGGACCTCGTCGCGGACATCGCGACCCACCTGCGCGACCCCGACTCCGCCGAGCCCCCCGAGCAGGTCCGGGACCTGCTCGACGACCTGGCCGACTTCTCACCCGACGAGCTCATCGAGTCACTGGCTGGGCGCGCGTTCGAGCGACAGCAGCGCCAGCACCTGGTGACACCGGCCGGCCTGGCCCGGCTCATGGTGGCGCTCGCCGCGCCGGTCACCGGCACCGTGTTCGACCCGGCGTGCGGACCGGGCAACACCCTGCGCGCCGCGAGCGAGGCCGGCGCAGCCCGACTCGCCGGGCAGGAGATCAACCCTGCCCTGGCCCGGCTCGCCCGCGCCCGGCTCTCTCCCGGACAGGACCTCCACGGGCAGGAACTCCCTGGGCGAAACACCAACGAACCGGACACCAACGGGCAGGACACCGCGTACGCCGCCGTCGACATCGAGGCCGGTGATGCGCTGCGCGCCGACGCCTTCACCGGGCTCCAGGCCGACTCGGTGGTGTGCGACCCGCCGTTCGGCTATCGGGACTGGGGCCACGAGGAGCTGGGGATCGACCCTCGGTGGGAGTACGGCTTCCCGGTGAAGGGCGAGCCGGAACTCGCGTGGGCGCAGCACTGCCTCGCACACGTGAAGCCGGGCGGCATGGTGGTGCTGGCGCTCCCCGCCGGCGTGGCGTTCCGCCGGTCGGGCCGGGCGATCCGGCAGGCGATGGTGCGGCGCGGCGTCGTCCGGGCGGTGATCGCGCTTCCGGCGGGGGTGCTGATGTCCACCGGCATCCCGATCCACCTGTGGGTGCTGCGCAAGCCGGACGCCGGCGGCGTCGGCCCGGTGCTCCTCGTGGACGTGAGCCACCACCAGCCGGCACGCCGTGGCCAGGTGGACTGGCCCGCGCTGAGCGACGAAGTGCTGGCGGCCTGGCGCGAGTTCCGCGAGACGGGGTCGGTTTCCGAACTGGCCGGCAGGCAGCGTGCCGTCGAGTCGATCGATCTGCTGGACGAGGACGTCAACCTCATGCCCGCCCGGCACCTCCCCCAGCCCCAGTCGACCCTCGACCCCCGTGCGCTCGACCGCGCCCGGCGTGATCTCACGCTCCTGCTGGACGAGTTGGGCGGGCTGCTGCCGGAGTTCCACGGGACGACGCCGGGCACCCGCGCCACCACGACGGTCAACGACCTCGCCCGCGCCGGCGCGCTGGTCGTGCGCCACCGGATGGGACCGCTGCCCACCGACGAGAACGGCGTCGGTCCGCTGGTGCTGACCGGCCGGGACGTGGCGACCGGCGGGGAACCCGTCGCGCACTTCGTCGGCTCGGAGGACGACGACCCGATCCGCCTGCGCCCCGGCGACCTGGTGGTGCCGCTCGTGGCGGCGGGCGACGGGCGGCCCCGGACGCGGGTGATCGACAGCGACGACCTGGTGCTCGGCCCCAACCTGCAACTCATCCGGGTGGACCCGAGCCGGTTGGACGTCCACTTCCTCGCCGGCCAGATCCGCGCGAACACCGGCCCCCGCACCGGCGGGACGACCGTCTCGGGCGTGCACCGGGTCGACGTGCGGCGGACCGAGATCCCCGTGCTCGCCCTGGACCGGCAACAGCGGCTCGGAGCCGCGTTCCGGCGACTTGAGGCGTTCGAGGCGGGACTGAACCGCGCAGCCGCGCTGAGTGCGGACCTGACCCACCAGTTGACCGAGGGACTCGCTCGCGGCGCCGTGGAGCCACCCGAGTAGAAACGTCCTCTGCTCCACCGACGACATGCTTTGCGTTGTGCCAAACCCCTGAGGGAGATTTTGTGAGCAGCACGCACACGAAGCTGGCAGGCTTCATCTGGTCGGTGGCCGACCTGTTGCGCGGCGACTACAAGCAATCCGAGTACGGCAAGGTGATCCTGCCGTTCACGGTGCTGCGCCGACTCGACTGCGTGCTCGCGCCGACCAAGGACGCGGTGCTGGAGCGCAAGGCCAAGCTGGCCGAACAGGGCGTGCAGAACCTCGACATGCTCAAGCGCGCCACCGGCGGGCTGAGCTTCTACAACACGTCGAAGCTGGACTTCCAGTCCGCGGTGCGCGACCAGGACAACGTCGCGAGCAACCTCAAGTCCTACGTCGGGGCGTTCTCCGAGAACGCCCGGGAGATCTTCGACGCCTACGAGTTCACCGCCCAGCTGGGTCGCCTCGACGCGGCCGGCCTGACCTACCAGGTGGCCTCGAAGTTCGCCGAGATCGACCTCAGCCCGGAAGCGGTGGACAACCACCAGATGGGTTACGCGTTCGAGGAGCTGATCCGGCGGTTCTCGGAAATCTCGAACGAGACCGCCGGTGAGCACTTCACGCCGCGCGAGGTCATCAAGCTGATGGTCAACCTCCTCCTCGCGCCGGACGAGCAGGACCTCGTGACACCGGGCGTGGTGAAGACCGTGCTGGACCCGGCGTGCGGGACGGGCGGCATGCTCACCGCCGCCGAGGACTTCATCCTGGAGCACAACCCGCAGGCCAAGGTCGTGCCACACGGCCAGGAGCTCAACGCCGAGTCCTACGCCATCTGCAAGTCCGACATGATGATCAAGGGCGAGAACGCGTCGAACATCAAGCTCGGCAACTCGTTCAGCCAGGACAAGCACTACGGCAAGACGTTCGACTACCTGCTCGCCAACCCGCCGTTCGGCGTGGAGTGGAAGAAGGTCAAGGACGACGTCGAAACCGAGGCGAAGATCGGCTTCGCCGGCCGGTTCGGCGCCGGGCTGCCGCGCATCAACGACGGCTCGCTGATGTTCCTCCAGCACATGGTCCACCACATGAAGAAGCCGGAGCAGGGCGGCTCGCGCCTCGCGATCGTCTTCAACGGCTCACCGCTGTTCACCGGTGCCGCCGAGTCGGGCGAGTCGAAGATCCGGCAGTGGATTCTGGAGAACGACTGGCTGGAAGCCGTCGTCGCCCTGCCGGACCAGCTCTTCTACAACACCGGAATCTCCACCTACTTCTGGATTCTCACCAACCGCAAGGACGAGGCGCACAGGGGCAAGGTGATCCTGCTCGACGCGCGGGAGCACTGGTCGAAGATGCGCAAGTCGCTGGGCGACAAGCGCAAGGTCATCCCGGACGAGGACATCGCCAAGTTGACGGCGTTGTACGGGGAAGCGCTGACCGCCGCCGAGGACGCCGACCACCCGATGCACGAGAAGGTGAAGGTCTTCGCGCCCAGGGACTTCGGCTACCACCGGATCACGGTGGAGCGGCCGTTGAAGCTGCGCTTCGAGGTGACCGAGGAAGCGCTGGCGGAGCTGGAAGTGGCCAAGCCCCTGGCGAAGTACGAGAGCCGGGAGAAGCTGATCACAGCGCTGCGCGGGCTGGTCGGCCGTCCGGCCGCGTTCCGCAAGGTCGACTTCGCGAAGACGCTGAAGGAAACGCTGGTCCCGCTCGGCAAGCTACCTGTCGGGGTGGACAAGGCGGTGTGGGGAGCGACCTCGGTGAGCGACCCCGAGGGCGAGTTGCAGACCGACAGCAAGGGCAACCCGGTCCCCGACCCGGACCTGCGCGACAACGAGAACGTCCCGCTGGACGAGGACATCGACGAGTACATGGCCCGCGAAGTCCTGCCGCACGTGCCGGACGCCTGGGTCGACCACACCAAGACCAAGGTGGGCTACGAAATCCAGTTCACGCGCTACTTCTACAAGTACGTACCGCCGAGGCTACTTGAAGAGATCGACGCCGAGTTGAAGGACCTGGAAGCCCAGATCCAGCGCCTGCTGAGCGAGGTGACGGAGTGACCTGGAACTACATCCCGCTCCGACATGTGACGCACATACTAAATCGCGGAACAGCGCCAGATTATAGCGATGACGGCCCAGTTCGAATGGTAAGCCAAGCAGCAAACCAGGAGTCCGGCCTGGATTGGAACCGCACTAGATTCCATTCGCACATCGGAGACGCCCGGAAGATCAAAGGGTACCTGCAGCCGGGGGATTCCCTGGTGAACTCGACAGGCACGGGCACCCTCGGCCGTATTGGCTGGTTCGACTCCCCTCCAGATTCGCGCCCATGCGTCGCAGATGGACACGTTACGGTCGTCCGGTTCGATCCACGCCAGGTGGAACCGCGATTCGGCTACTACTATTTGAAGAGCGAATCCTTCCAAAAGCTGATGTTCGAAACCTTGATCACGGGCGCGACAAACCAGATTGAACTTAGTCGCGAGCGCATGCGTGCTACACCTATGCCGGTGGCCGCCCTGGACGAACAGCGGCGCATCACAGAATTCCTTGATGCCCAAGTAAGCCACATAGATCAAATCGCTATAGCGCATTCCAATGTGCGCAAACTGCTCACCCAACGAAGGATTTCAGCAATAAGTGAGCTAATTTCCGGATCCTCCACTTCTTCGCGCAAGCCATCGGAAATCGCTTGGCTGGACTCGATTCCCACAAATTGGGAATCAGTGAAACTTGCATTCGTGGCGAAGATCGGAAGCGGACACACTCCCAGCCGGTCTCGCCCCGAATGGTGGACGAAATGCGATATTCCATGGATTACCACCGGCGAGGTCGCCCAAGTTCGCAATGATAGAAAAGAAACCATCTTCCACACGCGAGAAAATATCAGTACCATCGGCCTCGCGAACAGCGCCGCAGAATTGTGCCCCACAGGCACCGTCGTACTGTGCCGAACGGCGGCGTCAGCAGGTTTTTCTGCTGTGATGGGAGCCTCGATGGCTACTAGCCAGGACTTCGCTACCTGGATATGCGGACCTAAGTTGGAACCGTACTACCTACTTTGGTGCCTGCGCGCGATGCGCACCGACCTACTGCAGCGCTTGGCTACGGGATCAACACACAAGACGATCTACTTTCCCGACTTGCAGTCGCTCCGCATACCACTGCCGCCTTTGAGTGAGCAGCGGGAAATTGTTGCGAATATTCGCGATGAGAATGACCGAATTGACCGCCTGATGGACGCCGTAGGCCGGCAACTCGCTCTGCTTGCAGAGCGCAAGCAGGCGCTAATCACTGCAGCCGTCACCGGGCAACTCGATGTGAAAACGGCGCGGCCCGAGACAAAATAGTCCGAAGGGTGCCGCGCCTGAATATACCAGGCGCGGCCCATGGTCGATCAGCCGTCAAGACGACCGGTGCTCACGTCGTACAGGAAGACCGCCAAGCGAGCCGGACCGAAACGCAACGTCGGCCCGGTGGGATTCTTCGAGTCCCGAACCATGTTCAGTGTGTGCGCCAGTTCGACGCAGCTCGACTCTTCACCGGATCGGGACGACTTTCTCCAACGTGGCTCTTCCATTACTCCCACTCCTCACTTGACATGCTTTGCAATGAAAGCGGCACTCTTCTCTGGAGTCATCGCCCGCTCGCCGGTTTCCACAGCGATCGCCCGGTATTCCTCTACGTCGTTCTCGTTGTAGAGGAATGTTCCAGACCGGTGGTGCTCCAGATGAACAATCGGTGGATCATCCTCGAACTCATAGACGATGAACGGTCCCATCCGGCTTGGATGCCACTCGTGCCCCAGCGGCACGACCCTGATGGTGACCGTCTCAGCTTCTGCCATAGTCAGCAAGTAACGCAACTGGTGGTTGCGCACGGTGGGCGAACCAATGCAGTAGCGGATGGCCTTCTCACCGACCAGCGCTGTCAACTGCAAGGGCCTCACGGCCCGAGTGAGCACGTCGCGACGTCCGACTCGCAGCGCTACACGGGCATCGAGGTTGGGCAGGTCGCTGCGCCGACCGAGGATGGTTCTCGCGTAATCACCGGTCTGCAGAAGTCCAGGGATTACGTCAGGCGCCCAGTCTGTAGCGTACTTGGCGGTGCGCTCGCACTCCAGCACAACCGCCAGTTGTTCGGTGACGCCCGGTTGTCCAATCGTAAGCCAGTCCTGCTCGCGCGCGTGCTCTGTCAACTCCCGAATGCGATGGCGTTCGACGTCGGGCACGCAGAGCACTTGCATCAGCACGTCAATCTGAGACACCTTGGGTATAAGTTTCCCATTTGTCCACAGGCTGATCGTGCCGTGAGAGACCCCGACGCGCTTCCCCAGTTCGCGCACCGGAAGCCCTGAGTCGGTCACCAACCGGCGCAGCGCTACCGCGAGTGCACGGGTACGCGGCGTACCAGCAGATTTGCCCACGATCAGCACCTTACGCACAGCTCACCGTCACCACACCGCCACTCGATCAGGGCGGAGTGCTTGCGTCTACTAGACGACACTGGTCTAGTAGACGATGTCACCTCGTTGGTCAAGTCGCCGACCCCTCGGACATCGGCCACTTTGCTTCGGCCGCCTTGCGGTCGCTCCCTTCAGCCACCCACTGCCGAATCCACCGGGAACCGCCGTGATCACCACCGATGACCTGGACCTCTCCGTCGGCCTGCGCCGCTGGCCCGCGCTGCGCTCGCTGCTGCGGATGCGCGGCTCCGACTGGCGGTGGCTCCGACCGCCGCTCGACGACGACGGCAACCCCGTGGAGCTGCACGGCCTGCGCGCCTGGCCCGACTCCCCCGTCGTGGACGCGATCCGCATCCGCATGGACACCGACGTCCTCGGCGTTCGCGTCGACTGCGAAGGCGGCCTGCTCTGGTATCGGGAGGGCGACCTCACCAGCGTCGTGGACGCCCTGCTGGAGCTGCCCGCGCCGTGGGACCCCGGCGCGCCACGCCTGGTCATCGGCAGCGCACCCGACCACACCACCCATCACTGATGCGACCGGGTGTGCGGCCTAAGACTGGCACTCCCCCGAGTACGTGCTGTGCCTGCGCTTCAGGCGGGCTGCTTGTGTTGCAGTGCTTGGCGATGGGCTCACCGCACAGGACGATCAGCGGTCGAATCGGCCCGTGCGCGCGCTGTCCGGGAACACCGACGGCACCGGACGTGCCGAGCCGGGCGGGGCGATCATGAGCATCCGGCCTCGGGTTGGCGGCGACGCGTCGACGTGGTGGGACGACCACGACACGGGCACGGGTGGACGGCCCCGACCCGGGACACGCGTGCTGATGCGCGACGGACGCCGGGGCACCGTGCAGCCGTACGAGGGTTGCTGGAAGTCGTGCGCGTTCCCGGTGCTGATCGACGGGACGGGCCAGTCGCTGATGGTGTCGACCTCCGACCTGACCGTGCTGGTGTCCGGTGGCGTGCCCGCCGGCGCGGTCGAGGACGCCAGGTGACCGCCGTGCCCGGGGGAAGCCGAGCCGTGGGCGCGGAGCGCGGATCGGGCCGGTCACCGGGGTTGGCAGGACCTCCGCACCCCTGCCGTCCCCTCGCCCACCCCTGTGAACCAATGGAACGCACGAAGGAGCAATGGACATGACCAGCCCCGACGATCAGCCGCCGACTTCGGTTCCCGGGCCGACGCTGCGCAGCCGCCTGCTCGGCGCCGAACTGCGCCGCGTCCGTGAGGCCGCCGGATTGACCGTGCCCGAGTTCGCCGCCCTCGTCGGCCAGGAACCCGACACGGTGCGGCGCCAGGAGGGCGGTGTCAGCGCCCGCCTCCCGGACCTCGCGTCGCCGGAGCCGGAGGTGCGGTGCCCGTGGGGCACCCTGGCCACCGGCGTCGTCAACGCGTTGTGCCGCAACGCGAACCGAATCGACATCTTCGCACCGTTGGGCATCCACCCCGCCCTCGAACGGCTCGGACCGGACCGCTGCACCGCCTACGTGCTGGAAGACGCCGTTGTCTACCGGCACGACGTCGCCGTGCGCCTGATCCGGCGCGGTGCAGGCCTGTACCCCGGCATCGAGCACCACCCGCTGACCCGCTTCCGCCTGCCCGCCGGCTTGGCGGTCGTCCTCTACCCCTACGTGCACGCGGCGCACTTCACCGAGGAACAAGCGCACCTGCTGGCCGCCGACAGGCTGTTCGAAGAGCTGGCCGAGTTCACGGGCACCACGTACCCCGCCTGATCCCGGTGGAAGAGAAGCTTTGGCAGGAGTACCTGGAACGCCTCCTGCGATCCCGACAGCGTGTGGTGAACGCGCCGACGACCGTGCGGGAGGCATGACGGGGGCGCAGGGCCGGGTCGTAGGACACTCGAGCCCTGGTCGGCGCGGTCACCGCGCCTGGTCGGCAGCTCGGCGCGGCAGTCGAGCGACTTCCCGTGATCGCGTGAGCACCAGGGGCGCGGCGCGTGGCCTGCACCTGATCACCACAGCTTCCCGGTGGCGAGCCGCAAAGCCGGGGAAAAATCCCTGCGGTGCAAGGAGAAGGTGTGCGAGCACGCACCGCAGCGTCTATGTTCCAACGAAAATCCCACGGTTGCCGGGCGGAATCCCTCGTCCGTGCGGGATCGATCGCGGTGCGCGGTCGATGGTGGTCGGGCGTTGTACCTGGTCGAGTGATGAACTGCGAATGGTTGTTCGATTAGTTTGGGGGTATGGATGTTTCGCCTGTGCTGCTGACCGAGGACGACGTGTTCACCGCCGTCGCGGCGGTCGAGGCGTCCGCGCGGGCGTTGCACCGGCGGCGGTTGGAGCTGTTGGCGCAGGTGTTGCGGTGCGGCTACGACCTGGATGCGTACCGGCGGTTGGTGCGGGCGAATCCGGTGGAGGTGAAGCAGTGGGTCGTGCAGGTGGAGTTGTTCCTGCCGTCGACCACGCCCATCGGGCAGTCGTTGCCGCCCTTGCACCGGGTCGCCGGGGCCGGTTTGGCGGAAGGGGACTTGTCGGACGGTCATCTGCGGGAGTTGACGCGGGCGTTCACGACACTGAAGTTGCCGGACTGGTCTGAGGAAATCCTGGTCGAGGCGGCCGGGTCGGTGGAGCCGAAGGTGGTCCGGCAGCTCGCCGACCGCATCCGGGACCGGATCGCGCAGGACTCGGTGGACGAGTTGCACGAGCCTGCGGCGGAGTCGGCGGACGTGCTGTACGTGCGGGATCTGCCGGGTGGGCGGGTGGAGTTCTGGGGTGAGGTGTCGGCGGAGACGGGGGCGCGGTTCACCGCGATGCTGGAGCCGTTGGCGACGCCTCGGCCGGAGGGGCCGAAGGACCGGGCGCACCGGTTCGGTGAGGCGTTCGCCGACATCGTGTCGCTGGCGTCGCGGTCGGGGGATCTGCCGTCGGAGGCCGGGGAACGCCCGCACATCAGCGTGACGGTGGATCTCGAGACGTTGCGGCGCGGGGTGGGGCATGCGGTGCTGGACGGTGACCGTTACGTGAGTGCGGCTCAGGCTCGGCGGATCGCGTGCGACGCGAAAGTGATCCCGGTGGTGATGGGTGGCGGGTCCGAGGTGCTGGACCTGGGGCGGACCAAGCGGACGGTGAGTGTCGCGCAGCGCAAGGCACTGCACGCCCGCGACCGGGGATGTGCCTTCCCATCATGCACCCGGCCACCGAAGTGGTGTGACGCGCACCACGTCACATTCTGGGCCGACGGAGGCACCACGGACTTGGACAAACTGACCCTGCTGTGCCGCACCCACCACTCCCTCATCCACCACTCGCGGTGGCGAATCGTCATGACCGGCGGCGTGCCGACGTTCATTCCGCCGCGTCACGTCGACCCGGCCCAAAGGCCTCGGCAGAACCTCCTCCACCGACCACCGATGCCCATCGCGGCCTGACACCCACATCGCACCGGTCCGCCCGTAACGCGGAGGCGTCCGGGTGCGACGTGTTGTGACGTGCGGTTCGCGGCCCGTCGGTCGGCACCCCGACAATGGGACCCGATGGGCCGGCAATGGCCGTCACCACCGGGGAGGAAGTGCGCATGGGCGTGCACACGGAGCGGGCGTTCGAGGATGCCATCGAGGCGTCCCTGATCGCTGCCGGGTGGGAGCGGGGGCGGCGCGACGACTACGACCGGGAACTCGGTCTGGACACCGAGCAGCTGGCCGCCTTCGTCAACGCGACGCAGGCGGACGTGTGGAACCAGCTCAAGGTGCACTACGGCGACAGCCTCGGCGAGGCGCGGCAGCAGTTCGCCCGCCACGTCGCCAAGGAGATCGACAAGCGTGGCGCGGTGGACGTGCTGCGGCACGGCGTGCGTGACCGGGGGCACCTGGTCCGGCTCGCCTACTTCCGCCCCGCGCACACGCTCGCCGACGACGCCCTGGTCCGCTACGAGCAGAACCGGCTGTCGGTGACCCGGCAACTCGCATACTCCGAGCGGGACCGCGGCAAGGAACTCGACCTGGCGCTGTTCGTCAACGGTGTCCCGGTCGCCACCGCCGAGCTGAAGAACCCGCTCACCGGGCAGAACGTCGAGCACGCGAAGGAGCAGTACCGCCGGGACCGCGACCAGCGCGAACCGCTGTTCGCCAGGCGCACCCTGGTGCACTTCGCGGTCGACCCCGACCTGGTGTTCCTCACCACGCGCCTCGCCGGCGAGAAGACGCGCTTCCTGCCCTTCAACACCGGCTCGGAAGGCCCCGGCGAGGACGGCGGCGCGGGCAACCCGCCCGCGGAGCCCGGTCGCTACCGGACCTCCTACCTGTGGGACGAGGTGTGGCAGCCGGAGGCGTGGCTCGACGTCATCCGCCGCTTCGTGCACCTGAGCGAGGGCGAGCCGCTGCGCGGTGGCCGCAAGCCCGGCCCGCACGCCCGGAACCTGATCTTCCCCCGCTACCACCAGTGGCACGCCGTGCGCAGCCTCGTCGAACACGCCGCCAGGCACGGCTCCGGGCACAACTACCTGGTGCAGCACTCGGCCGGCTCCGGCAAGTCGAACACCATCGCGTGGCTCGCCCACCGGTTGTCCAACCTGCACGGGGCGGACAACGAACAGGTCTTCGACAAGGTCGTCGTGATCACCGACCGGTCGGTGCTGGACCGGCAGCTCCAGGACACGATCTACCAGTTCGAGCACCGCGCGGGCGTGGTCGCCAAGATCAGCGACAAGGCGGAGGGCTCGAAGTCCGAGCAGGTCGGCACGGCGCTGGCGGGCGAGACGACCAAGATCCTGATCGTCACCCTCCAGACCTTCCCGTTCGTGCTGGAGAAGGCCGACGGCCTGCGCGGGAAGCGGTTCGCGATCATTGTCGACGAGGCGCACTCGTCCCAGTCCGGCGAGTCGGCCGCCGCGCTCAAGCGGGTGCTGACCAAGCTCGGCAGCGACGACATCGACGAGGACCACGACCCGCTCACGGCGGCGGCGCTCGCGCGCGGACGGCACGAGACCCTGTCCTACTTCGCGTTCACCGCGACCCCCAAGCCCAAGACGCTGGAGCTGTTCGGGGTGCGGACGGGCGACACCGTGCGCCCGTTCCACATCTACTCCATGCGCCAAGCCATCGACGAGGGCTTCATCCTCGACGTGCTGCGCAACTACGTCACCTACAAGACCTACTGGCGGCTCACCGGAGGGGACGACGGCCGCGAGGTCGACGAGCGCAAGGCCGGCGCCGCCCTGGCGCGGTTCGCGGTGCTGAGCCCGGCCAGCCTGGAGCAGCGCGCCGAACTCATCGTGGAGCACTTCATCAAGCACACCCGCGGCCGGTTGGGCGGTCGGGCCAAGGCGATGGTGGTGACGCGCTCCCGCGAGCACGCGGTGAAGCTGTTCCGCAAGATCCGGGACTACGTCGACATGCGCGGTTACGAGGGCTGCGGCGCGCTCGTCGCGTTCTCGGGCGAGGTGAAGGTGGACAACCTCGACTCCGACACCGTCACCGAGCACTCGATGAACGGCTTCAGCGAGGCGGCGCTGCCCAAGGCGTTCGCCTACACCCGCGCCGACGACGAGAACGCGGCGGCCAACCCCAAGCCCGAGTACCGCCTCCTCGTGGTCGCGGAGAAGTACCAGACCGGGTTCGACCAGCCGCTGCTGACCACGATGTACGTCGACAAGTCGCTCAAGGGCGTGGCGGCGGTGCAGACCCTGTCGCGGCTCAACCGCACCCACCCGCGCAAGGGGCAGGACGACCTGTTCGTCCTCGACTTCGCCAACGAGGCCGAGGACGTCCAGCAGGCGTTCCGGCCGTTCTTCGAAGCGACGATCACCACCCCGACCGACCCGAACCTGATCTACGACGCGCAGCGGGCGGTGATGGACCACCAGCTGCTCGTGGAGTCGGAGATGGAGGCGTTCGCCACCGAGTACGAGCGGGCGCAGCAGCACGCCGGAGACCAGACGAAGTGGGACCGCGCGCACGCGGAGCTGTACCGGCACACCGACCCGGCGCGTGACCGGTTCGCGCAGCTGCTCGACGACGACGCCGAACGGGCCGAGGAGTTCCGGGCGGCGCTGCGCGACTACGTGCGCAAGTACGGCTTCCTCGCCCAGGTCGTCGGTTTCACCGACCGCACGCTGGAACGGCTCTACGTCTACGGGAAAATGCTCCTGCCGAGGCTGAAGCGCCGACAGGACCCTGGCATCGACCTCGGCCAGGTCGACCTCACCCACCTGCGGATCGGCAAGACCGGCGAGCACGACCTCGCGCTCGAC
This sequence comes from Saccharothrix sp. NRRL B-16314, assembly GCF_000716595.1. Taxonomy (GTDB): domain Bacteria; phylum Actinomycetota; class Actinomycetes; order Mycobacteriales; family Pseudonocardiaceae; genus Actinosynnema. Next base: position 73,868 of record NZ_JNXC01000009.1, on the reverse strand, counting down.
CCCGAGGGTGAGCAGGTGCTCCCGGGGTTCACCGGGGACGGCGGCGGTGGTCAGCACGAGCGTCCCGTCGCGTCGCTGGCCGAACTGATCGCCGAGCTCAACGAGCGGTTCGGCAGCAACCTCGGGGAGAGCGACATCGTGCGCGGCTCGGCGGAAGCGGCGATGGCCGAACCGCAGGTGCGGGCCGCCGCGTTCGCCAACGACGAGGAGAACTTCGGGCACGTCTTCGACGAGGTGTTCGAGGACAAGCTGTACGAACGGATCGAGAACGACACCAAGGCGGTGCAGAAGTTCGCCGACGACCCGCAGTTCAACTCGGAGCTGAAGAGCATCGCCCGCCGCTACGCCTACGAGTCGCTGCGCCGGGACGTGGCCTGATCCATGACCGCGCGACGGACCCTGGCGGAACGATACGAGCTCACCTCGCCGATCGGGCGCGGTGGAATGGGCGAGGTGTGGTCCGGCTACGACAAGCGGCTGGACCGGCCGGTCGCCGTCAAGCTGCTGCGCCCCGACGTGCTGCCGTTCGGCTCGGACCACACGACCCTCGCGAAGCGGTTCCTGCGCGAGGCCCGACTCACCGCCCGGGTGGAGCACCCGGGCGTGCCGGCGGTGTTCGACGCCGGGGCGGAGGTCAACGAGCTGTACCTGGTGATGCAGCTCGTTCCCGGGATCGACCTGGGCGATTTCCTCGTCCAGCACCAGCCGGTCCCCGTGGACTGGGCGGTGGCGGTGGCCGCGCAGGTCGCGTCCGTGCTGGCCGCCGCGCACACGGTGTCGTTGGTCCACCGCGACCTCAAGCCCGGCAACGTGATGATCAAGCCGGATGGCACGGTCACCGTGCTGGACTTCGGCGTCGCGACGCTGCTCGAAACGGACCTGACCCGCCTCACGACGACCGGCGAAGCCATCGGCAGCCCGGCTTACATGTCGCCCGAGCAGGTGCTCGGCGGCGTGCCCAGCCCGCGCAGCGACCTGTACTCCCTCGGCTGCATCCTGCACGAACTCCTGGCGGGCATCCGGCCGTTCACCGCCGAGGGGACCTACCCGGCCATGCGGCAGCACGTGGAAGACCCGCCGCCGCCCTTGCGGGCGCACCGCGACGACACGCCGGCCGAGATCGAGGAACTGGTCCTGCGACTGCTGGCCAAGGCCCCCGACGATCGTCCGGCCGATGCGCACGAGGTGTACGAGCGGCTGTTGCCGTTCCTGCCCAAGCCGCGATCGAGCAACCCGTCCGACGAACCGGCACGACCGTCCGACCCCACCCGTCCGTACCGCCGGCCGTTCGCCCCACGCCGCCGCAGCGCCTCCTCCAGGGCAGTGCCCGCCGCCCCTCGGGCCTTGGACTTCGCCGGGACTCGGGACGAGGCGGCCGAACTGGCCATGGCAGGTCGGTTCACCCAGGCAGCGGAGCTGCTGGAGCACCTTCTCGGGCAAGTCGGCGCCATTGACCACCCGCGCACCCAGCGGCGAGGCGCCCGACTGCAACTCGCGAACACCCTGCTGCTCGGGGGCGACTACGCCGGCGCACTCACGCAGTACGAACTCCTCGTCACCGAGATCGGGCCCGAGCGGGCTGCCGACGACTCGGATGTCCTGCACTGGCGACTGCAGATCGCGATCTGCCACGCCGCGCTCGGCCACGCACCGGAAGCGCTGGCGCAGTTGAATCCGGTATTGGAAATCCAACAGCGGCGGCTCGGCGCCACGCATGACGAGGTTGTCGAACTGCGCCAGGAGGTGGCGAAGTTGCAGGCATCGGCAGGCGACGTGCGGAGAGCGGCGGCACAGGTCCGCTCGCTGCTTGTGGACCTTGGTCCCGCACATCCGCGAGTGGCCGAGCTGCGCGCGATGGTGAGCCGGTTCACCGGTTGAGGGCGTCTGGATCTTCGAAGGTGGAGAAGAGGGCTGCCGCCTCGTCCGAGGCGTCGGCCAGCTTGTCGCGACTGGTCACCAGCACCCGGCAACCGGCGGTGCCGGGCAGGAGCGGCCTCGCCCGGGTGGGCGACGCCGCGTTGTCCAGCAGGATCAGGAATCTGCGTCCCGCCAAGAGGGAGCGGAACAACGCCGATCGGGCGTCCAGGTCGGCCGGTACGAGGTTGCCGGGCACGCCCAGCGCGCGTAGCTGGCCGTCCGAGAAGTCGCCGGCGAACTGGTGCGCCCAGCGCAGCGCCAGCGATGTCTTGCCGACACCGGCAGTGCCGACCACGACGCAGACGACCACCCGATCGGTCGCTTCCGCCGAGGTGAGCGTGAGCAGCCTGAGGTCTTCGGAGCGGTTGACGAAGCCGCGCACGTTCGCCGGCAGCTGTCGCGGCACCGGGGTGGCGTGCTGCCCGGAACGGTGTGGAAGTGCACGCCCCCGATCACATCACGGACCCGGACGACGTCTTCGGCCGATCCGCTCACCACGTTGTGCGATTCGCCGTGGCCGCGTTCCTCCGGTCCCGTCATGACCCGTCAGCCGGCCAGGGGTAATTGCCCGGCCACCTCGCGGTCGAAGAACGAGCCGAGTTCTTCGCCCTGGCCGTACAGGGAGGCCACTTGCATTCGACGTGATCCGGAAATACCGTAAGACGACTCCCTCGCAGGGCGACTTCCCCCGGCGATCACCGATGTTAGTGAGCACCACACCACACCAGTCCGCATGAATGCGGTTTCAGCGCGCGCTCCGGCAAAAATGGGACCGCCACGCAGGGTTGACGGACGGGTGGCCGACCGACATTCTTCACATCGCGCGCATCCGGCGGCACTGGCCCGCCATTCGGGCGACGCACTTCCGAGTGGCGCGAGTGACGGCCTGCGCCGCGTCGGGACTTCATCAGGCGAACGCGGGTTGTGCGTGAGACCCTGACCCACTTCTGGAAGTTCCGGGTCGCATTGTTGCGCCCGGTGGCGTCACGGAGGACGTCGATGCCCGAACCCTGGACGTACGACCCGGACTGGATCTTCGACCGGATGCTGGACATGTTCCACGAGCCCGTCCTGGCCTACTACTTCTCGCAAGCCGCCGTCATCAAAGGAGGCGGCGGCTACGAGAACTGGGCGCTCATGACCTACCTGCTCTACCTGCAAGGCCTCAACGGGGATTTCCACTACAAACGTGAGTACCCGATGGGCAGACGCAAGGTGGATCTCGCGATCAACGCCGGAGGCGTCATCGATCCGAGCAGGGATTCACCGCTCATCCTGACCGAGTGGAAAGTCAACAACAATTACCACAACCTGTTCCGCAACATCTCCCTCGACATCGAGAAGTTCGACGAACTGGCACCCTACTTCCAGAACTACCCGTGCCCGTTCGTCTTCGGGATCGGACCGTACGAAAGCGGCGATCCACTTTTCTACTTCGGCAGAGCCGAGATCCCCAACACCAACCTCGCGTTCTACTACTCCACCTGGGCGACGTGGAAGTACAAGAACATCTACGACGTGACCTGGTACAAGTACAAGTACGGCGACGCGGGGGCGGACCTGGTCGGTGGGAGGTGACCGGTGCGGGCAGCACCGGGTCATGACGACAGGATGAACTCCCCGACGCTTGCTTCCTCCAGCGGGTGCAGCCCGGTCGCGGTGGCGAACACCTCGGCGTCGCCTGCGCCGAGGGCGCACGGGGCGAGGTCCATCGCGGTGGCGACGAGGTACATGGTCTGCACCAGCGCGCCGACGTCCTTCAGCACCAGGGCGTAGGCCATGCTCTGGTACTTCCGCATGACCCGACCGAACCGCGCGGCGAGCACGAAGAGCACCTGGGGTGTCGACGCGTGCTGCGCGGACGCGACCGCGGCGGCGGTGAGGTGCTTGACGGCGAACGCGGGCGCGGGCACGGGCTCCAGCCGGTGGCCGAACGGGTCGTAGTGGTACATGCCCGGGTCGACGCCGGACACCCGGGTGATCACCGGGTAGACGCCGATCCCGTGCAGCGCGCCACCGGACGGACTCGTCCGCCGGGTCAGGTCCGGCCCCAGCGGCTCGCGCACGCGCGACGACCAGTGCAGAAATTCGCCGAGCTGCGCCAGGGTCAGGGGGTTCTCGTCGTCGCCCCGGCGCACCGATCGGCGTGCGTCGAGCGTGACGCCGATCGGCCGGGCCAGGCTCGTCACCGGCTCCGGCAACGACACCGCCGGTCCGGGCCACGCCTCGCGCCGCGCGGGCAGGACCGGGTGGTCGGTCGCCCAGCCGGTGGCGCCGAACGGCAGGTCGTGGTGGCCGGCGCGGCTGCGGGAGTGGAACCACAGCTCGTGCGGGCTCCACTGGTCGGCCACCACGCCCTGGTCGTCCTCCAGGAAGCCGTAGCCGGCCAGCAGCGCGACCAGGTCGTCGACGCCTTCCGCCGGCAGGTCCGCGACGAACGCTCCACCGACTGTGAGGTGGTGGACGAGGGCGACCACGGCACCGTCGTGCAGCACGACACGGGCCGGGCACAACGGGGCCTCCAGCACGAGCGCGTCGCCCTCGCGCCGCAGCACGGCGAACCGGGACAGGCGTGGCTCCGGGGGTGGAGTCGGGCGCGGTCGGCGGGACGGGCCCAGCGGTTCCACGGTGACCAGCGGGCGACCGCCGATCTCCAGGTGCTGCGTCAACCAGCCGCCGTCGCACAGGCGGTCCACGAGCGGGCGGTCGGCGTGAGGCGGCTGCACCGGACGGGCGGCCATCTCGCGCAGCAGGTCCAGTTCGCCAAATCGGAGCGTGCCCAGCCGCTCGGCACGCCTGCCCGCGTGCACCAGCGTGTGGCCGCCGTCCGCGTCGACGGTCAGCCAGACGTCCGGACGAACCCGGTAGCGGCGGTCGACGGTCACGGGAACGGGTGCGGGAACGGGTTGACGTCGGCGGTGAGGCGGGTCAGGCGGTGCAGGCCGGTGACGCGCCGGTTGCGGTGCCCGAAGGTCATCGGCAGCGCACCCGGCACGATCGCCTTCACCGCGGCCAGGCCGGCGGCGCGCTGCTCCGGTCCCGTCTGGTCGACGGCCACCACGTCCAGACCCGCGCGGGCGAACCGGTCGATCAGCCCCAGCACGTCGTCACGGAGGTCCGCCGCGGGTTCCACGCCACCGCCGAACCCGTCGGCGAACGTCGTCGAGTCCTCGGTGCCGAGCAGGAAGTCCCAGCGCGGCACCGTGTCCTGGTGGCCGTAGAGCACCGCGTGGTCGTCCATTCGCCGCACCAGGTCGCTGTCCACGACCATCGCGGCGGCTTCGTCCTGGTGGGCCTGGTACTCCTCGACGTGCCGCGACACGAACAGCGCGAGCTCGCCGAGCGCGGACCAGCACGCGCTCTCCGGGTCGAGGTGCGCCCCGGCCGAGCACATCACCGCCGGCCGGTCCCGCGCCGGCGTCGAGTCCACGGCGAGCACGGCCACGGAGGGCACGCCGTGATCGGCGGTGGTGTCGAAGACCAGCACCCGGTAGCCGTGCTCGCGCTCGATCCGCTCGGCCAGCAGCGGCAGCTCCGGCCGTCGCGCCGACCGGAGCTCGACCTTCGGCGCGCGCAGCCGGGCGTACCAGGTCAGGAGGAACGCGTCCCGCTCGGCCACTTCGAGCAGCCCGTGCAGCAGGGCCTCCTCGACGCAGCCGCCGAGCGCGCACCCGTTCGACGTCTCGTAGGCGATCTTGGGGTCGCCGCTGTGGTCGTGCCCGAAGTAGGCCATCGAACGGGGGACCAGCACCGGTTCCCCGCGCCCGAACGAGTAACCCCACACCCAGCCGATCTCCCGGTCCGGGTCGAACGGCGGGTACCCCGAGTGCGGGTCCGGCGTCCCGAGCGTTCGCGGGTCGAGCGCGTACGCCGCCACGTCGGTGAAACGGGCGCGCACCGGGAGCCGGGTCGGGCCCATCCCGGCCCGTCGTTCCACCGCCTCCAGCACGGCAGCCGCTTCGCCGGTGCGGTGGTCGAGCGCCCGCCCGACGCCGTACTCCGGCTTGACGTGGTCCGGCCAGCCGGTCGGACCGAAGACCACCGGGAGCCCGCACGCGGGAACGGAGAAGAGGTTGGGCACCACTCCGGCGAAGTCGTCCACATAGGACTGTCGCAGCGCGGCCGGGTCGACGGTGCCGACGCGGAGCACCTGCCGGTCGGGTTTGGTGCGCGGGTCGAGCCGCAGCACGTCCGCTTCGTCGGCGGTCGGCACGGCGCAGCGGGGGCAGTGCGGGTCCGGCAGGAACGCGTGAACGGCGGGGAGGACCCGTTCCAGGTCCACGGTGACCACCGCGTTCCCGGTCAACGGGCGGTCACCACCGGCCACCGCCGCGACCTCCCCGGCGACGATCGCGGCCACCGCGTGCACCGCGAAGTCGGTCAGCCCGGCCGATCCGGCGGTCCACTCCGACAGCGCCGCCAGGGTCGCCGCGTGGTCCGGATCGATCCCTTGCCGCCTGCGGTCCACGCACGTGCGGCAGCCCGGCACACCGGGGCGGACCAGGGGGCCGATCACCACCCTGCCGGGTTCCACGTGTACGCAGAGGGACGGACGTCCGCCGGTCTCCGCGTGGTCGAGGAGCGCGCTGTCCCAGTGGTCGGAGGCGGCGATCACCAGTCCCCCGCCGGGTGCGTCGCCGATCCGTTCGGCGATCGCCGCGCGGAGTCGCCCTTCGCCGAGCAGTTCGACCTCGTCAGGCACCGACGGTCACCCCCACCACGTGCCCGAGCACGCTCCGCACCACCGGGTCGTGGTCCAGCTCGACCACTTCGGGCGCCCGGCCCTGTGCCGCGAGCACTTCGGCGACGCGAGAGGTCGTCGACGGTGCGGGCGCCGGTCCGGGCGCACCGGTTGCCGGGTGGTCGAGCTGCGGCACCGGCGCGGGCGCGTAGTCGAGCTGCCCGTGCCGGCGCGACTGCTCGTCGAGCAGCACGGCTCGCAGCCCGGCGGACAGGGTGGCGCCCGCGGTCGGCGCGCTCACGTAGGCGATGGTGCGGTCCCCCACCCCGTACGCCAGGGTGGGCAGGCCGAGCGGACCGGTGACGTCGTGCACCTGCACCCGCAGCCCCAGGATGTCGGCCATCACGCGGTATGCCGCCGCCTCGTCGTCACCGACGAGCCCGGCCGGGTCCAGCGGGACGCACCGGTCGGGCTCGGCCGCGGTCAGGCCGGCGCACAGCTCGGACAACGCCGCGGACACCGCCTCCTCCCGGGTGGCGCCCGCGCCCATCGCCGGCGGGCCGCACCCCGGTTCCGGTTCGGGGGTCAGGTGCGACAGCAACCCGCGCACCGCCGCGCGGGTGCGGGCGAGGGCGGGCGTCGGCCCGGCCCCGATCGCCGGCCGGGACCGACCGGCCACCGTCGCGGCGGCGACGTTGAGCGGGAGTTGCGCGTAGTCGCGCTCGGACACCTCGCCGAGCACACCGGTCCGCGGGTCGACCAGGCGCGCGGCGGACACGTCGAACGGCTCGTCCGGCGCGGCCCCGGTCGGCAACCGGTGCGAGGAGCCGTGCAGCGTGGGCAAGTGCAGGCGGACCACGTCACCTGTGTCCCGGGGTCCGGCGGTGCCGGTCAGCAGCCGGAACGCCGCCGTCCCGATCATGTTGGCGGCGACTGCGGCAGCGGTGCCGGAGATCCCCGTGCCGGAGATCGCCGTGCCGGGGCCTTCCTCGGGCCACCGGGTGATCGCTTCGCGCGCCGGTTCCCAGTCACCGGCGCGAATCCACAGCTCGTCGCCACGCTGAACCGCGTACACGTCGGCAGGTCGCGCCTGCTCGTCCACGTGGTGCAGCACCGCCACGACCAAGTCCGCACCGTCACCGGGGGAATGGCCGGTCCGCACGGTGCCGATCCCCGAGGACCGCAGGGCCGCAGCCACGCCGTCCGCCATCGGGCCGACTCCGGTCACCGCCACCTTGGCGTCGCGATAGCGCGCCGCGGCGACCACGGCGTCATCGCGGACGGAGTCCAGGTGCAGGGCGAGCGGATCACCCACGGGCTCGGCACCGGAGCGGAGCAGCCCCGCCGTCTCGAACGCGTCCACGACCCGCGTCACCATGTCGCGTTTTTCGGTCGACAGGCCCGAGGTCAGCTCGTCGAGCGTGGCGGACCCGTCGAGGTAGGGCGTCAGGCGCCGCAGCCACTCGTAGATGGTCGGGCCGGTGAGGGTCGTGGTGCCGCGGTGGGTGAGGACGCGCGCGGCGCCGTCGGCCGGGAGCACGACGGCGCCACGCGTGAGCCTGATCGTCCTCCGCACGAACTACACGGGATCCGTGCAGCTGCACGGGCTACAGCAGTAGCAGTTCCCCGAACACGCGCTGCACGGCGGGATGCACGTCGTCCCCGCACCGAGCTGCCCGGTGGTACCGGTGAGCGACTCGATCGTCGCCGCCGATCCGGTCACGCTGAACACGTCGACGGCCAGGTCGTGCAAGTCCTGCGATAAACCGAGGTTCGGCATCCAGATCCCCTTTTCTCCCTTGACAAGCCCGTGAATCGTCGCGCTCCGGTCTGTCCGCTGCCGGATTGTGCCAGACGGCAGCGGGTCTGAACCGGTGAAGCTCTCACAGCACTGCGGTCGGTGCGGTGTGGTGGCAGGCCGCGGTGTGGCCGAGGGCTTGCTCCACCAGTGGTGGCTCGGTCGTGCGGCAGAGGTCGGTCGCCAGCGGGCAGCGCGGGTGGAAGGAACAGCCGGTGGGGACGGCCAGGGCGCTGGGCACCTCGCCCCGGACGGGCGGGCGGGGGCGGCTCTGCTGCACCACCGGGTCCGGGACCGGTGCGGCGGCGATGAGCGCCCGGGTGTACGGGTGGGCCGGGTCGGCGTAGACCTGTGCGGTCGGGCCGCTTTCCACCACCCGGCCCAGGTACATGACGGCCACGTCGTGGCTGACCACTCGGACCAGTGCCAGGTCGTGCGAGATGAACAGGTAGGCGACGCCCAGGCGGTCCTGCAAGTCCTGCAGCAGTCCGATGACGCCCGCTCGGGTGGACACGTCCAGCGCGGCGACGGCCTCGTCCAGCACGACCAGGTCCGGGTCGCACGCCAGGGCTCGTGCCAGTGCGATCCGCTGCCGCTGGCCGCCGGACAGCTCGTGCGGGTAGCGCCGGCCGAAGGCGGACGTCAGGCCCACCAGTTCCAGCAACTCGTCGGCCCGCGCGGTCAGCGTGCGACGATCCCGTTGTCCCACAAGGCGAAGCGGCTCGGTGACGATGTCGCGCACCAGCCACGTCGGGTCCAGCGACGAGTACGGGTCCTGGAACACCATCGGCATCCGGCGGCGGAGCGCGCGCAGGCGGGCGCCTCGGGCCGCGAGCACGTCGACGCCGTCGAGCCGCACGGAACCGGAGTCCGGGCGCACCAGCCCCGACAGCAGCCGCGCCGCCGTCGACTTGCCCGACCCCGATTCGCCGACCACGCCGAGCGTCCGCCCGCGCTCGATCGTGAACGACACGTCGCGGACGGCGTGCACCCACGCCCTGCGACCGAGGAGTCCGGACCGCTTGGCGGGGAACGACTTCGCCAGCCCTCGCACGTCCAACAAGGTCATGACGGCACCTCCGTCAGGTCGGCGAGCCGGATGCACCGCGCCTGGTGCGCTTGGTCGACGACCTCCAGCGCGACAGGGCCGGCCACGCACGACGGCGCGGTGTGCGCGCAGCGGGGCGCGAACCGGCAGCCCGGCGGCAAGGCGTCGAAACCCGGCACGGTGCCGGGGATCGTCGCCAGGCGACCGACCTCCGCGCCGGGCACGCAGCGCAGCAACGCGTCGGTGTACGGGTGGCGCGGCGTGGCGAACAGCTCGCGCACCGGCGCGGTTTCGACCACCTGGCCCGCGTACATCACGGCCACCCGGTCGCAGATGTCCGCGATCACCCCGAAGTCGTGGGAGATGAACAGCAGCGCCAGCCCCGACTCGTCGCGCAGCTCGGCCAGCAGCGTGAGGATCTGCTCCTGGACGGTGACGTCCAAGGCGGTGGTGGGCTCGTCCGCGAGCAGCACCACCGGTTCGCACGACAACGCCATCGCGATCACCACGCGCTGCCGCATGCCGCCGGAGAAGTGGTGGGGGTAGTCCCGGGCGCGCCGTCCCGCCGACGGGATGCCGACCCGGTCCAGCAGCGCCACCGCCCGCGCCCACGCGTCCTTGCGCGAGAGCCGCAGGTGCCGGCGCACGGTCTCGGCCACCTGTTCCCCGACGGTGCAAGCCGGGTCGAGGGCCGTCATCGGCTCCTGGAAGACCATCCCGATCCGGCCGCCGCGCACCTCGCGCATGCGCCGCTCGTCCAGCCCGGTCAGGTCGACGCCGTCAAGCAGCACCTGCCCGCCCGAGATCCGCGCCGACGACCCGAGCAGCCGCATCACCGCGAGCGCCGTGAGCGTCTTGCCCGAGCCGGACTCGCCCACCAGCCCGAGCGTTTCGCCCGCGTCGACCGACAGGCTCACCCGGTCGACGACGACGAGCGGACCGTTACCGGCGGCGACCTCGACCACCAGGTCGCGCACCTCCAAAACGCTCACCCGAGCCTCCGGTTCTCGCGACCGACCGAGTCGCGCAGGGCGTCGCCCACGGTGTTGAACGCCAGCACCGAGAGCAGGATCGCGAAACCCGGCAGCAGCACCAGCCACGGCGCCTCGGCCGCGAACTGGGTGGAGCGCTGCAACATCGAGCCCCACGACGCGTCCGGCGCCTGCACGCCGAGCCCGAGGAACGACAGACTGGCCTCGATCAGGATCGCGAAGCCCATCGTCATCGACACCTGCACGATCAAGGGCGACAGCATGTTGGGCAGCACGTGCGTGCGCATGATCCGCGTGGTCGGGCAGCCGATGGACCGCGCCGCCTCGATGAAGGTCTCCTCGCGGATCGCCAGCGCCACACCACGGGACACGCGGTAGAACTGCGGCGCCATCGTCACGCCTACCGCGATCATCGCGTTGGTGACGCCGCGGCCGAGCACGGCGAGGATCGCCAGCGCGAACAGCAGCGGCGGGATCGCCATCAGCGCGTCCGCCACCCGGCTGAGCACGGCGTCGACCCACCCGCGCAGGTAGCCGGCGAGCAGCCCGAACGGCAGCCCGATCGCCAGGCTGACGGCCGTGGCCAGCGCGCCCGCGTAGATGGTGACCCTGGTGGCGACGATCAACCTCGACGCGACGTCGCGGCCGAGGTCGTCGGTGCCGAGCCAGTGCTCCGCGCCGGGCGGGGCGAGCCGGTCGAGCAGCTTCTGGGCGTTGGGGTCCTGCGGGGTGAGCCAGGGGCCGAAGACCGCGATCAGCACCAGCACCGCCAGCACCACCGCCATCCCGACCGCGAGGCGCTTGCGCACGAACCGGCGGCGGAACGCCCGCAACGCGGACTCCGGCCGGTCTTCTTCCGCATCCACGGTCATGCCGCCGTCTTCGGGTTGAGCCGGCGATAGGACAGGTCGACGAGCAGGTTCACCACGACCACCACCAGGGTGGTCACGAGGACGGTGCCCTGCACCACGGGGATGTCGCGCTCGAACACCGCGCTCACCATCAGCGATCCGATCCCCGGCAGCCCGAACACCGCCTCCACCAGTACCGACAGCCCGAACAGCCGGCTGACCTGCAACCCGATCACGGTCACCACGGGGATCAGGGCCGTCCGCAGGGCGTGCTTGCCGACCACGCTGATCGGGGAAAGCCCCTTGGCGTTCAGCGTTCGCACGAAGTCCAGCTGCAGGGTGTCGGCCACGCTCGCCCGCGTCTGCCGCGCGATCTCCGCCGCGCCACCGGCCGCGAGCGTCAGGACCGGCAGGACCAGGTGCGCGGCCCACAGCCCCGGGTCTTCACCGAGGTCGACGTAGCCGCTGGTCGGGAACAGCTCCAGCTCCGCGCCGAGGAACGTGACCAGCACCAGGCCGAGCCAGAAGTTCGGCATCGCGATGCCCACCGAGGAGGTGAGCAGCGCGATCCGGTCGAACAGGCCGCCCTGCCGCACCGCCGCGACCACGCCGATCAGCAACCCGACCACGACGGAGACGACGAGCGACAGCACGACCAGCGAGACGGTGACCCCGATCCGGTCCGAGATCGCCTGCGTGACCTCGTAGCTGGTGAGCATCGACGTGCCCAGGTCACCGCGCAGCGCCCCGCCGAGCCAGTCGCCGTAGCGGACGAGCACCGGGTCGTCCAGGCCGAGGCTCGCGCGCAGAGCCGCTACCTGCTGGGGAGTCGCCTGGTCGCCCAAGAGCGTGCTGGTCGGGTCGCCGGGGATGAGCAGTGCCAAGGAGAACACCGCGACCGAGACGACCCACGCCAGCAGCACCAGTGCGGCCAGGCGACCCATCACCACCCGGATCAGGGAGCACTCCCGGCGATCTTGACGGCGCGCAGGTCGATCGCCCCGGCGACGGTGGACGTGAGACCGCGGACCTTGGTCGAGGCCATCAGCAGCAGCGGCGCGCTGCAGATCGGCAGGTGGCTGGTCACCGCCACCGCGCGAGCCGCGATCTTCTGGTAGACCTTCTCCCGCGCCTCGCCGTTCGGCGTGGCCTGGCCCTCGGCAGCCAGCCGGGTGATCTCCTCGTCCGGTGCGCCGCCCGGGTTGAGCGGGCCGCCGGGGAGGTAGAGCGACGCGACGGTCTGCGCCGGGTCGACGGCGCCGGGCCACAACGACACGTAGGAGTCCACGCTCTTCTGCGCGACGAACCCGGCCATCACCTGCGCCGGCTCGGCGATCTTCAGCTCGACGGTCACGCCGATCTCGCGCAGCTGCGCGGCGACGGCCTCGGTCACCGTCGAGTACGGCGCCACGTTGACCGACGTCATCGACATCGTGAAGCCGTCGGGGAAACCGGCGTCGGCGAGCTTCTGCTTGGCGGCGGCCACGTCGAACTTCGCCGCGTCCGGCCCGAGGTCCGGCGCTGCGGCCCAGTAGTCCTTCGGGAAGATCTGCGCCGACGGCGTGCACTGCCCGCCGAGGAGCGCCTGCGAGATCCCGTTCCGGTCCAGGGCCATCGACAGCGCGGCCCGCACCTCGGGCTTCGCCAGCGCCGGGTTCTTGCTCATGTTCAGGTAGATCTGGAACGCGCCGGCACCCTGCTGCGAGAGCACCTGCAACTTGGTGTCGGACGCGGCCTTGAACTGGTCGAGGTTGATCATCGTCGCGTCGAACTCACCCGCGCCGGTGGACCGCAGGCGCGTCTCCGGGTTGAGCTGGATGTGCAGCTCGATGCGCTTGACCGCTTCGGCCGTGGTCGAGGCGTTCCAGTACTCGTCGAAGCGCTCGTAGACGACCAGCACGCCGGGCTGACCGCCCTCGACCACCCGGTACGGCCCGGTGCCGACGGGCGCGAGGGCCAGGTCGGGCTTGGCGAAGGCCTGCGGGGAGACCATCATGCCCGCGCGGTCGGCGAGCTGGGCGGGCAGCGACGCGGCCGGCGCGGACAGCTTCAGCGCGACGGTGCGCGGGTCGACCACGTCGACCGCGGTGACGACGGCGAGCTCGGGCTTCAACGTGGAGCGCTCGGCGGTCTTGGCCCGCTCGATGTTCGCCTTGACCGCGGTCGCGTCGAACGGCGTGCCGTCGTGGAAGACCACGCCCTCGCGCAACGTCAGCGTCAGCGTGAGGCCGTCGTCGGAGAGCGCCGTCTTCTCCGCGAGCATCGGGACGACCTTGCCCTTGGCGTCGATGTCCAGGAGGCGGTCGTAGGCGGGCAGCAGGAACGTGGTGACGAACGGGTTCGCCGCGGTCACCGGGTCGTAGTTCTTGCTCGCGTCGGTGGCGAAGCTGAAGCGCAGCGTGGCGTTCGGGTCCGCGGGCGCGTTCGCCGCTTCGGACGACGCCGGCCCCTTGCCCCCACCGCCGCAGCCGGCGAGGACCACGCCCAGCACCGCGACCGCGGCGAGGGCGCTCCTCCTCCGACTGGGTTTTCCGATCGACTGGAACATTCCGGTCCTCCCCCCATCCGGCGCCGCGACCGCCGATCGCACCACTGCGACAGGCCGGCGCACGCCGGCAGGCGACAATCGCCTTGATCGAAATAGTTCGAGAAATTCCCCGCGGAAATCGGGACACGCCCGTGCACACGAGCTTCGCACGGACATCGCGGGCGATGATGCCGGACCCCGATGGGACGGTCAAGCCGTTTCCCAGCACCGCGTATAGGGTTCTCCTATACGGCACACACAGGTGCGGTGGTCTGGTAGTTGATGGGCAGATAAACACTGCGCTTCGTCCGCCGGTATTCACCGACAAGGAGTTCTTGTGCCCGTTCCCTACACCACCGGCGTGCACCGGCTCGCCCCCGAGACCTACGCCTACCTGCAGGGCAGCTGCGCCATCGGGTACAACAACGCGGGCCTGGTGTGCAGTGGCGACGAGGCGTTGCTGGTGGACACGATGTACACCCTCGACCAGACCCGGCGGATGTTGTCGGCGATCGCCGGGGCATTGCCGACGGCCGATATCCGGTTCCTGGTCAACACCCACCACGACGGTGACCACTGGTGGGGGAACGAGCTCGTGACGGGGGCCGAGATCGTCTCCTCGACCGAGGCGGCGCGGGCCATGCGCCACGCCGGCCCGGACACCACGGCCCAGTTCCTGGCCGACCCGCAGTTGCGCGTCCTGCTGGAGCACTTCGATTTCTCCGGCATCACCCCGACTTACCCGTCGACCACTTTCGACGGCGAGTCGGAGCTGGCGGTCGGCACGCGGACCGTGCGATTGATCGAGGTCGGTCCCGCGCACACGACGGGCGACGTGATCGTGCACGTCCCCGACGAACGGGTCGTGTTCGCCGGTGACGTGCTCGTGTTCGGCGGGCACGGCGTGATCCACAGTGGACCCGTCGACAACTGCATCCGCGCCTGCGACGTGATCCTCGACCTCGACGTCGAGACGGTCGTCCCCGGTCACGGGCCGGTCGGCGGCAGGTCCGAGGTGGTCGGGGTCCGCGACTACTTCGAAAGCCTCAAGGCCCACGCCACATCGACCCGCGAGCGGGGCATGTCGGCCCTTGAGGCGGCGCGGGAGTTCGACTTCGGCCCGTTCGCCGACCTCGACCACCCCGAGCGCGTGATCCTCAACATCGGCGCCGTCTACCGGGAGCTCAACGGCGACGGCACGCCCGCCGGGCTCGACGTGCTGCGCCAGATGATGGAACTGGAGGAGTCCTGGAAGTCCGGGTCCGCCCCGGGTCCTCTCCGTCCCTGATCCCCGCAGGATCGAGCACAAAGGCCCGCTGAGCGGCCCCAGCCGCCCAGTGGGCCTCCTGCCGTTGCCGGCCGCACCACCGGATTCAGGCGCGCTTGCCGGAACCCGTCGGGTACTCGTAGAAGCCGCGCCCGCTCTTGCGACCGAGGAAACCGCCCTCGATCATCCGGAGCAGCAGCGGCGCCGGTGCGTGCAGCGGTTCCTTGGTCTCCTCGTACATCGCTTCCCCGACGGCGACGACGGTGTCGAGGCCGATGAGGTCGCAGAGCGCGAGCGGTCCCATGGGGTGGCCGCAGCCGCCGGTCATGCCGCGGTCGATGTCCTCCGCGGTCGCGACGCCCGCGTCCAGCATCCGCACCGCCGACATCAGGTACGGCACGAACAGGGTGTTGACCATGAACCCGGTCTGGTCCTTGGCCCGCACCACCTTCTTGCCGAGGGTGTCCCCGATGAACGAGACGGTCCTGGCGAGCGTCGCCTCCGAGGTGCGCAGGGAGCCGATCACCTCCGCCAGCGGCATCACCTGGACCGGGTTGAACAGGTGCACGCCGACGACCCGGCCCGGGTTGTAGGTGGCCGCGGCGATCTTCATGATCGGGATGGAGGAGGTGGTCGACGCGAGCACGGCCGCCGGGTCCTCGATCGCCGCGTCGAGCGTGGCGAACACGGTGGTCTTGTCCGCCAGGCTCTCCCCGATCGCTTCCAGCACGAAGTCGCGATCGTGAAGATCCTTCAGCTCCGTCGAGAAAGCCACCCGGCCGAGGACGGCGTCGCGCTCGGCGCCGTCGATCTTCTCCTTCTGCACCAGGCGGTCGAGCGAGCGCTCCAGCCGCTCCCGACCACGGGCCACCGAAGCCTCGCTGGACGCGAAGACGAGGACGTCCAGGCCCTGGCGCGCGCAGATCTCGGTGAAACCGGCGCCCATCTGCCCGCAGCCCACCACACCGACCCGCTGGACGTCGTTCACGACGACCACCGGATCAGACCGGAGCCGACCGACATGCCGCCACCGAAACCGGCCAGCAGCACCAGGTCACCGTCCTTGATCCGTCCGGACTGGACGGCGTCGTCCAGCGCGACCGGAACCGAGGCGCTGCCGACGTTGCCGTACTTCTCCACCACGAGGTGGGTGTGCGCGCTGCCCAGGTTGCAGCGCTCGACCAGTTCGCGCAGCAGCACGCCGTTGGCCTGGTGCGGCACGAAGCAGTCCACGTCCTCGGTCGTCAGGCCGACGCGCGAGAGCTGCTTCTCCAGGATGGGCGGGAGGTTGTCCATGACGAAGTCGCGGACACCGCGGCCCTGCATGGTGAAGAGGTGCCCGCCGTTCGCGACCGTCTCGACGGTCGCCGGGTTCCGGCTGCCGCCCGCCTCCACCTTGATGAGGTCCTGCGCGTCACCGTAGCTGCTGAGGTCGATGTCGATGAACCCCTGCCCGTCGGGGACCTCGCCGATGACCGCGGCACCCGCACCGTCGCCCAGCAGCACGGACGTGCGGCGGTCGTCGAAGTTCAGGATGCGCGAGTACAGGTCGGCGCCGATCACCAGCGCGTGCGAACCGGGCCTGGCACCGACGAGGGCGCGGGCCAGCTCCAGGCCGTAGACGAAACCGGCGCAGACGACGTTGATGTCGAGGCACGCCGCGCCCGTCGCACCGATGAGGTGCTGCACGAGGGTCGCGGTCGGCGGCTGCGGGAAGTCGCCGGTCGACGTCGAGACGATCAGGTGGTCGATCCGCTCGACCGGGAGCCCCGCGTGCTCCAGCGCCCGCCGCGCCGCGTGCGCCGCGAGGTCGGACGTCGCCTCGTCCGCGGCGGCCCAGCGCCGCGTCTCGATCCCGGTCTTGCGCAGGATCCACTCAGGTGCCGCGTCGGGCACCAACGCGACGATGTCGTCGTTCGTCACAACCCGCTCTGGCACGTAAGATCCAGTGCCTAAGATGCCAATAGCCACGGCGCTTCTCTTCCCCCAGAGTCCGGTAAGTCGTGAGAGTCCGGTAAGTCGTGCCTCGTAGCGGATTCCGCCGGTTTCGCGCGAATCCGCGCCCGCAGGCCCGGGTCGGTGGATGACACCCAACCCCAGAGCCCGGACCATACTACAGCCGTCGTTCGGCGGAGGATTCGCCGGATCCGGCCGGCCACACGGACTCCATTGTCCTCAAAGGAACGGTTCGGGAGGGCCGATGTGACATCCCCGCATCGGAAAGCCGAAGGCACTCGCGGCACCACCGGCGGACCGCCGACGGGCGTTCACAACTACCGCGCGGAACCGGGTCCGCGACGGCGGCGCGTGGACCGCGATCCCCGTGCCGGCACGGGCGGACAACGGCTTTCGACGCGGTCGCAGCCCTTTGAACAGCGCGGGTTCCGGCCGTCGCCCCGCCGGCGTCGACCCGGCGACCTGCCGTCGTAGATCGAGTCCGGCACGGTGCCGGGAGCGAACCGGTGACTGTCCGGCGCGGTCGCTTCACCAGCGGTGCCCGGTGGACCGCGCCCGACTTCCCCGTTCCACCACCGGTGTTGCGCGACCCACCCCACCGATCGCGCCGCGGCAAGTAATGTGCCTGTCGTCCGTGACCCTTGTCACCAAACACTTTATGAAGAGGATCAACCGATGATCAGCGCTTCCGCCGCGGTACTCAGGGCCGGTGACCGGCCTTACACAATCGAGGAAGTGACCCTCGATCACCCCGGTGAAGATCAGATCGTCGTGCGGGTGGCCGCGACCGGCTTCTGCCACAGCGACGCGGTTGCCCGAAACCCGAAGTTCGCGGACAAGTTGCCCATGATTACCGGACACGAAGCCGCCGGCGTGGTTGAGTGGATCGGTTCGGACGTGTCCGGGATCGAGGTCGGCGACCACGTCGTGCTGACCTTCGCCTACTGCGGCACTTGTTCGCAGTGCTCGGAAAACCACCCCGCGTACTGCGAGACCTTCCTCCAGCGCAACATCCTGGGGATGCTCGGCACCGGTGGCGCCACGGCGACCGACGGCGAGGGCAAGCCCGTCATGGCCCGCTGGTTCGGCCAGTCCACGTTCGCCACCAGGACCGTGGTCGACGCGCGCAGCGCCGTGGTGGTGGACCGCGACCTCCCGCTGGACGTGGTGGCACCGCTGGGTTGCGGCATCATCACCGGCGCCGGGACCGTGCTGAACGTGCTCGACGTGCAGCCCGGTTCGTCCGTCGCCATCTTCGGCGTCGGCTCGGTCGGCCTCGCCGCGCTGCTCGCCGCGAAGGCGGCCGGCGCGGAGTCGATCATCGCGGTCGACCTCCACCCGTCCCGGCTCGAACTGGCGGCCGAACTCGGCGCCACGACGACGATCCTGGGCGGCGACAACGAGGCCGTCGTGGCCGAGATCCGGAAGCTCACCGACCAAGGCACGCACTACAGCATCGACACGACCGGGGTGCCCGCCGTCATCGTGTCCGCCGTGCAGAGCATGCGGTCGCGGGGGATCTGCGCCTCCGTCGGCATCCAGGCCGGCGACGTCGTGCTCGGCGGGCACACGCTGAACGGCAAGCAGCTCGTCTCGGTGGTCGAGGGCGACGCCGACCCGCAGACCTTCATCCCCCACCTGATCCAGCTCTGGCGCGACGGGCGGTTCCCCTTCGACCGCATGCTGGAGAACTTCCCGTTCGCCGAGGTCAACGAAGCCGAGCAGGCGTCACTGGAAGGCCGGGCCATCAAGCCCGTACTCGTGATGGACTGAGCAGTGCCGACGACCGCCGGCCCGGTGGTCGTGCCACACCCCCCGCGTCCTGTGTGGACGGTACAGCGGGGTCTCCAGCCGAGGAGTTTCGCGCGGATCTTCCGATCGCGGCCGGGGAGCGATCGCGGTGGACAGAATCGGGAACATGCCCATCTCAAGGAGATTCAGATGACTGCTGACCATTTCGAGCTCGGCGTGCGCCCGCCGCTCGGTGAAGTCCCCGACCGGATGTACGCGTCGGTGATCCGGCCGGAGCGGTACGGCCCGCCGGAGAAGGCCTTCGCGACGGAGCTGGTGGACGTGCCGCAGGTCGGCCACGGCCAGGTCCTCGTCTACATGATGGCCGCCGGCATCAACTACAACAACGTGTGGTCCTCGCTCGGGTACCCGGTCGACGTCGTGGCGGCGCGGCAGAAGGAAGGCGCCGCGGAGGACTTCCACATCGGCGGCTCCGAGGGGTCGGGCATCGTCTGGGCCGTCGGTCCGGGCGTCTCCTCGGTGTCCGTCGGCGACGAGGTCGTGCTGTCCTCCGGCGTCTGGGACGAGGGCGCGGACGACGTCCGGATGGGCTTCGACGGCAACGCCTCCACCACCATGCGGGCCTGGGGCTACGAGACCAACTTCGGCTCCTTCGCCCAGTTCGCGCTCGTGAAGGACCTGCAGTGCCACCGCAAGCCGGCGGCGCTGTCGTGGGAGGAGGCGGCCAGCTTCCTGCTGACCGGTCCCACCGCCTACAACCAGCTGACCGGCTGGGCGCCGCACACCGTCGAGCCCGGTGACCCGGTGCTGATCTGGGGTGGCGCGGGCGGGCTCGGGTCGATGGCCATCCAGATCGCGCGGCAGCGCGGCGGCATCCCGATCGCCGTCGTGTCCGACGACGATCGCGGCAAGCGGTGCATCGACCTCGGCGCCAAGGGCTACATCAACCGCACCGAGTTCGACCACTGGGGCCGGCTGCCCGACATCCGCGACGCCAAGGCGATGGCCGACTGGACGCGGGGCGCCCGCGCCTTCGGCAAGAAGTTCTGGGACGTGCTCGGCGAGCGCCGCGCGCCGCGGGTGGTGCTGGAGCACACCGGCCAGGACACCATCCCGACGTCGATGTACCTGTGCGACACGGCCGGCATGGTGGTGATCTGCGGTGGCACCACCGGCTACAACGCCGACGTCGACCTGCGGTACCTGTGGATGCGGCAGAAGCGACTGCAGGGCTCGCACTACGCCAACCTGCGGCAGTGCCGCCAGGTGATCCAGCTGGCCGCCGACGGCCTGCTCGACCCGTGCCTGTCGTGGACCGGCAACTTCGACGACATCGGCCTGGCGCACCAGATGCTCTACGAGAACAAGCACCCGTACGGGAACATGGCCGTGCGGATCAACGCGCCCGCGGAGCAGTGACCCGGCTCTGGTAGCCGGTGACGGCCCGCGTCTCGTGCCCAAGAGCGCGGGACTCCTGGGGAGTGGCTCCGTGAGGACCACTCCGGACCAGGAGTCCCGCGCTTTTCACGTCACACGAAGCGGCTGACGTCCTCGCTGCGCAGGATCTCGCAGACGTCCCGGTACGCCGCGTCGACCGTGGCGATCTCCTCGTCCGTCAGGTAGATCGACGGCTCGAAGCGCATGGTCCACGGACCGCTGGCGGTGCGGGCGATGCGGAAGTTGTGCTTGCGCAGCAGGTGCCCGAGGATGCGCAGCGGCAGCACCGAGGTCTCGTTCGCCTCGCGGATCTTCGCCGACGCCGACCCGGCCTGGTCGTGCAGCTCGATGCCCAGCATCAGGCCCTGGCCGCGGACCTCCTTCACGATCTCCGGGTAGTCGGCCTTGATCGCCTCCAGCACGGCCTTGGCCTTGGCGCCGCGCTCGGCGGCCATCTTGTAGGCCTTGCCGTCCTCGGCCTCCAGCATCTCCAGCACCTTCAGCGCGATGCGGGTGGAGAAGCCGTCCTTCGCGAAGGTCGAGCTGTGCATGAACTCGAACGGCAGGTGGTACAGGTGCTCGTTGATCAGCACCACGCCGAGCTTGGCGATGCCGCCGCCCAGCGCCTTGGCGAGGACGATGTAGTCGGGCTTGAGGCCTACCTGCGTGCCCGCGAGGAACGTGCCGGAGCGGCCCATGCCGGACTGGACCTCGTCCGCGATCAGCGGCACGCCGTACGTGTCGCACGCTTCGCGCAGCGCGACGGCGAGCTCCGCCGTCAGCGGGAAGATGCCGGCCTCACCCATGATCGGCTCGACCAGGAACGCCGTGAACACCGGGAAGTCCCGCTCCACGACGTCGACGACGCCGTCCTGCACCACGACGTCGAGCAGCGCGGCGCGGTCCTGCTCCACGACCTTCGCGATCATGTCGGGCTGGTCGCGCGGGATGAACCGGGTCTGCGCGGCGAGCGCCTTGAACGGGACGCGCAGGCCCTGGTTGTAGGTGAGCTGGACGCTGGCGACGAGCTTGCCGTGGAAACCGCCCTCCAGCGCCAGGAACTGCGCCGGGCGCGCCTCGACCTCGGCGTTGCGCCGGGTCACCTCGGCGACGAGGCGGTCCACGTCCGTGCCGCCCGCGATCGCCGCGGCGGCCTCGGAGATCGTGGCGCCCTCGGCGACGGCCGTGCGCGCCTGCGCGATGTTCGCCTCGATCCCGCCCTTCAGCTTGGCGATGCGGATGCCGCGGTCGAGCTCGGCGTGCTTGATCGCGATCTCGACGGCCTCGGCGCCGGTGTTGCCGAACTGGGCGTAGAACTTGTCCTCGGTGCCCAGCTCCCGCCGCACGATCTTGTTCAGCTCGGCGGCCAGGTTCAGCGCGTACGAGTAGCCGCTCATCTGCGCGTGCACGGGGGTCTGCTGGTCCAGCACCGACTTGGCGTGCTCGACGATCTCCGGGTTGTTGTGCCCGAACATCAGCGAGCCGAACCCGCTGACACCGTCCAGGACTCCGACCTCGGTGCCGTCATCGGCGACGTAGTACAGCTTGTTGCCCTCCGCGCGCTCGTAGCGCACCGCGAGGCCGTACTCGCTCAGCTTTTCGACCATGAACGAGTCCGCGAATTCCGGCGAACCGATGGAGGAGCCCATGTTTTATCTCCGGTTACAGGTTGGGACGGTGTTGTGGATTGCCATATCAGCTGTTGCCGTCGCCGGGGACCGCCTCGATCAGCGAGAAGGCCATCGGGGCGGGCAGCAGGGCGAACTTGGTCACGGTGAAGCCGGCCCGGACGCAGAGGCCTGCGAACTCCGCCTGGGTCCGTCCCTTGCCGCCACCGATGACCCGCATGTGCAGGTCGCTCAGGTACATCGTCTCCGGCAGCGAGCCGTCGACGGTCTCCGGCAGGGCAGGGTCGACGATCAGCAGTCGGCCGTGCGCGGGGATCACCCGCCTGATGTTCTCGAGGACGGTGACGGCGCGGTCGTTGTCACCGTGGTGGAGGACGTTCTTGATCAGGTAGAGGTCGGCGCCCGCGGGCACCTCGGCGACGACGTCGCCGGTGACCACCGTGCAGCGGTCGGCCACGCCGGCCGCCGTCAGGGTCGCGTCGGACTGGGCGACCGCCGGTGCGGCGTCGTACAGGATGCCGCGCAGGCCGGGGTTGGCGGCCAGCACGGCGGCGAGCACCGCTCCGCTGCCGCCACCGATGTCGGCCACGGTGTCGAAGGCGGAGAAGTCGTAGCTGTCCGGCAGGGCCGCCGCGGTCTGCGCCGCGCTCTGCCGCAGCGCGACGGGGAAGTCGGCCGACAGCCCCGGGTCACCGGCGACGTACTCGAAGAACGACTTGCCGTGCACGGCCGGGAAGGAACTGGCCCCGGTGCGCACGACGTCGTCCAGCTGCCCCCACGCCGACTGGATGGCCGGGTCGGTGAACACCCGCGCGAACGAGTGGAACGAGTCCGGCCGGTCGGTGCGCAGCAGCGCGCCGGTCTCGGTCAGCCGGAAGTGCCCCGACTCCGCCTGGGTCAGGACGCCCAGCGCGGCGAGCGCGCGGCACAGCTGCGTCGTCGCCGAGGCGTCCGCGCCGATCGCGGCGGCGAGTTCGGCGCCGGTCCGCGCGTCGTCGCCGAACGCGTCGGCCACCTGGAGGCGTGCCGCGGTGGCCACCGCCTGCGCGGCCATGTGACCGAACACCAGGTCGAACAGCTGCTGCTTGTGCTTCGTCTCAGTCATGAGTCTTCCCGTCTGGCGTGGTCACGCGGTGACTGTGCGGGGCGTTGCCGGCGGCGCGGTGACGGGCGACCGCGGACGGCACCCGTCCGCGGTCGCCGCACCGGCAGCCCGTCGGCGCGGCCTTACTTGCCTTCCGATTCCTCGGACCCGGTGCGCGGCTGCGACCAGTCCCGCAGGACGTCCGGCCACACCTTCCGCATCACCCGGAACTGGAGCGGGTACACGACCAGGTACCGGAACGGCTGGATGGCGGCCATGTACGCCTTCCCGAACACCCCGTACGGCTTCACCAGGGACGTCATCTGGGAGTAGTGCTTGCCGTCCTCGCCCAGCACCCAGCCGTGGTGCATCACGATGTGGCCCATGGACGCGGAGAACTCGGCCGTCCACTCGTCGTGCGTCAGGAACACCGACTTGAACGGCGCCAGCGCCATGTCCGGTCCGCGCTGGTCCAGCAGGTCAGCCGGCAGGTTGTCGCGCAGCGACGCCACCCGCTTCCCCACCTGCTGCTCCTCCTTGTCCCAGCCGAGCATCTTGCCGATGCGCCACCTCAGGGAGAACAGCCAGCGGACCATCGGACTGGTCTGCAACGTCGCGTTCTCGGGCGAGGCGACGTACCGCACGAAGGTCGCGAGGTCGTCCGGACCGCCCGGAGTCGGGCACGCCCACACGTCCTCGACCCGGAACCCCTCGTCGAGGACTTCGTGGATCCGCCACGGCCGGTTCTCGAACTCCGAGTTCGGCACGCGCAAGGCGAAGAACCGCTTCACCGATCCGGTGACACCGATCCCCATCTCAATCCCGCCCTTCCGGTCCGCGAGCTGGTACGTGGCTCAACGCAGCCGCACCGGCAGGGAGGTGAAGCCGCGCATGAAGCTCATCCGCCACGAGGGGGTGAACTCCGGGTCCACCAGCCGCATCCCGCCGAACCGCTCCAGCAGCTGGCTGAACGCGACGTTAGCCTCCAGCCGGCCCAGCGGCGCGCCGAGGCAGAAGTGGACGCCGTGCCCGAACGCGAGGTGCTTGGGGTTGTCGTCGACGAGGTGCAGCCGGGGCGACTCCGGGTTGACCGCGGGGTCGAGGTTGGCGGCGTCGAGCGAGACGCACACCAGTTCGCCCTCGGGGATCGTGACGCCGGCGATCTCGACGTCCTCGCCGGTGTACCGCGTCGTCGCCCAGCCGACGGGGCCGAACCGGCGCAGCACTTCCTCGGTCGCGGCGGGGATCTTGTCCGGGTCCGCCCGCAGCGCGTCGAGCGCTTCCTGGTCCTTCAGCATCATGAAGACGCCGTTGCCGATCAGGTGCAGCGCGGTCTCGTGCCCGGCGACCAGCAGCAGGAACGTCATCGAGATCAGCTCGGGCAAGGTGAGCTGGTCGCCGTCCTCGCTCTCGGCGACCAACCCGGACAGCAGGTCGTCACCGGGCTCGGCGCGCTTGGCCGTCAGCAGACCGGCCAGGTACTCGCTCATCTGCTTGGACACCGCGGCCATGTCGACGCTCGGGTCGGCGTCGAGCAGGATCTTGGACCACTTCTGGAAGTTCGCGCGGTCCTCGAACGGAACGCCCAGCAGCTCGCAGATCACCATGACGGGCAGCGGCGCGGCCAGCCCCTCGATCAGGTCGACCTCGTCCTGGCCCTCCATGTCGTCGAGGAGGTTCTTGGTGATCTCCTCGACGCGCGGGCGCAGGGCGGCGACACGGCGGCCGGTGAACTCACGGCTCACGAGCTTGCGCAGCCGGGTGTGCTCCGGCGGGTCGCTGTTGAGCATGTGGCCCGCCAGCGCCTCGGACGCGCCGACGCTGCCCGCCGGCGCGACCCGGCGGATGATCTCGTAGAGACCGGCGACGTTCTTGCGCATCCGCGGGTCCGCGAGGGCCGCGCGGGCCGCCTCGTAGCCGGTGATCAGCCAGTGCTCCATGCCGTTGGGCCTGCGGACCCGGATGACCGGGCCCTTCTCCCGCCAGGCGCTGTAGTACTTGTGCGGGTCGGCGAAGAAGTCCGCGCCGACGTCCTCGACGCCCACTTCGGTGGCCTGGGAAATCGTCCTCACCCTTTCGGATTCGTTCTTCCGGTTCCGGTGCGATGTGCACCGGCCGTACCACGTCTTCGCGCGCCGTTGCGCCGAGCGGTCGGGGGTGTTGACAGCCCCGGTGAGCGGACGTGACCGCGCGACAAGGCGACACCGCGCCCGGGTCACCCCCGGCGCGTCGACCACTCCCGCAGGACCTTCGGCCAGACCTCGCGGATCGACCGGAACTGCAACGGGTACACCACCAGGTAGCGGACCGGCTTGATGGCGGCCATGTACAGCTCCCCGAACACGCCGTACGTCTTCACCAGCGACGTCATCTGGGAGTAGTGCTTGCCGTCCTCGCCCTGCACCCACCCGTGGTGCATGACGATATGGCCCATGGCCGCGGAGAACTCGGCCGTCCACTCGTCGTGCGTCAGGAACACCGACTTGAACGGTGTCAGCGCCATGTCCGGCCCGCGCTCACCGAGCAGCAGGTCCTCCGGCAGGTTGTCGCGCAGCGACGCCACCCGCTTTCCGACCTGCTGCTCCTCCTTGTCCCACCCCAGCAGCTCCCCCAGCCGCCACCGCAGGGCGAACAGCTCGCGGACGGCCACGTTGGAGGTCAACGTCTCGTTGTCCGCCGACGCGGCGTACCGCACCAGCGTCTCGAGGTCGTCCGGACCGCCCGGCGTGGGCAGCGCCCAGACGTCCTCGATGCGGAAGCCGTCGTCGAGCAGCTCGTGGACGCGCCACGGCCGGGAGGTGAACTCCTCCTTGGGAATGCGCAGCGAGAAGAAGTCCTCCACCGCGTCGGTGATCCGACCCATCATCGAGTGCCCCCTTCGATTCGGCTGCTGGAGCGCGGACTCACTTCAAGCGGACCGGCAGGGAGGTGAAGCCGCGCATGAAGCCGAGCCGCCACTCGGGGAAGAAGTCCGGGTCCGCCAGCCGCATGTCGCCGAACCGCTGCAACAGCTGGGTGAACGCGACGTTCGCCTCCAGCCGGCCCAGCGGCGCGCCGAGGCAGAAGTGGATGCCGTGCCCGAACGCCAGGTGCTTGGGGTTGTCCTCCAGCTGGTGCAGCCGGGGCGTCTCGGGGGTGACCTTGGGGTCGTGGTTGGCGGCGTCGAGCGAGATGGCCACCAGCTGTCCGGCCGGGATGGTGACGCCGCCGATCTTCACGTCCTCGTCGGTGAACCGCATCGTCGCCCAGCCCACCGGGCCGAACTGGCGCAGCACCTCCTCGGTCGCGGCCGGGATCCGGTCCGGGTTCGCCCGCAGCGACTCCAGCGCCTCCCGGTCCTTCAGCATCATGTAGACGCCGTTGCCGATCAGGTGCAGCGCGGTCTCGTGCCCGGCGACCAGGAGCAGGAACGCCATGGCGACCAGTTCCTTGGTGTTGAGCCGGTCGCTCTCGTCACCGTTGACGCACAGGCTGGACAGCAGGTCGTCACCGGGGTCGGCGCGCTTGGCCTCCAGCAGGCCTTCCAGGAAGTCGCTCATCTTCTGCGAGATGGCGGCCGTGTCCACGTTGGGATCGGCGTCCAGCAGGATCTTGGACCACTTCTGGAAGTCGTCCCGGTCGTCGAACGGGACGCCGAGCAGCTCGCAGATCACCATGACCGGCAGCGGACCGGCGAGGTCCTCGATCACGTCGACCTCGTCCTTGCCCTCCATCTCGTCGAGGAGGTTCTTGGTGATCTCCTCGATGCGGGGGCGCAGGGCGGCGATCCGCCGACCGGTGAACTCGCGGCTGACCAGCTTGCGCAGCCGGCTGTGCTCCGGCGGGTCGCTGTTGAGCATGTGCGACGACAGGTCCTCCGAGGCGCCGCCGCTGCCACCGGGCGAGACGCTGCGGACGATCTCGTACAGCTCGGTGACGTCCTTGCGCATCCGCGGGTCGGCGAGGAGGGTGCGCGCCTCGTCGTAACCGATGACCATCCAGTGCGGCAGGCCGCTCGGCCGGACGACCCGGAAGACGGGACCGTTCTTGCGCCAGCGGCGGTAGTACTTGTGCGGGTCGTCGAAGAAGTCCGATCCGATTACTTCTTCCTTCACGACCTTGGTCGCCTGAGTAATTTGTCTCACCTTCCCTTGGCTCTGCTTGTCGTGCAGCCCACGCGGTTCGCGAGCGCCTTATGCGCCCGGCAGGGCTGCCGGATCGGTCAACCAGTCGTCGATGGCGACGTCGCAGGACTTCAGGACGTAGGCGAGCATCGAGTACGCCCCGACCGTCACCAGCACCTCCAGCACCTGCTGCTCGTCGTAGGTGGCCGAGAGCTGCTGCCACGTCCGGTCGGACACCCTGGCGTCCGGACCGCGCAGCTCGTCCACCGCGCGCAGCAGGGCCGCGTCGTGGTCGGACCAGCCGGGTGCGTCCGCACCGGCGGGAATCCGGGCGATCTCCTCCTCGGTGATGCCGGACCAGGACCCGATCACCACGTGGTTCGCCCACTCGTAGTGCGAGCGCAGCAGGTAGGCGACCCGGAGGACCACCAGTTCGCTGTCGCGCAGCGGGAGCTTGCCCTCGCCGAGCGCGTTGAGCATCGGGAGCACCCCGGTCAGCAGCGCCGGGTGGTTGCCGAGGACCCCCAGGATGTTGATCACCGCGTTGGCCGGCTTGTCCGGCATGGGGCCGTCCGGGTTCAGGTCCGCCGGCGTGTCGGCGGGCATCCCGATCAGCGGGCGGACGAGCTCCGCCGGCGCGGGCGCCATCCGGGGCGCGATCTTCTCCTGCGTGGTCACACCGTCACCTTGGCCTTCAGCGTCTCTTCCAGGTCCACCATGTCGTGCAGCATCTGGCCCGGCCCGGGGGTGCCGTCCGCGTTGAGCTCGCGGTACACCGCGCCGATGTTGAGGATCACCCGCTCGCCGTACTCCAGGTCGGCGAACTCGGCGAAGTCGAACTCGCGGGCCGCCTCGATCGGGGTCTGGCCACGCTGGTGGGCGGCGGTGGCGTGCGCCTGCACCCGCTCCAGGTAGTCGCGGAACCGGACGACCTCGGCCTTGCCGCCGACCGGGCCGTGGCCGGGGACGACGGTGTCGACGTCGAGCCCGATGATCGTGTCGCACGCCTTGATGAAGTTGGCGACCGGTCCACTGTGGATCACGCCGTGGCTGCCGAAGACCTGGATGTCACCGGCGTAGACCACGCGCTCGTCCGGCACGTGGACGATCACGTCGCCGACGCTGTGCGCGGGGCCGACCTCGAGCACCCGCACGGTCCGCTTGCCCACGGTCAGCTCCATCTCGCCGCTGAACGTGACCGTCGGGTACGTGGGCGTGATGCCGGAGAAGTCGAACGGCTCCAGGATCGCGCGCAGCCGGGGGTCGGTCTCCGGGGACAGGTACGGGACGACGGTCTCCGGGCCGGCCTTGCGCATCGTGTGCGCCGCCGCGGTGGACGACACGATCACCGCGTCGGCCACGAGCTGGTTGCCCCACCAGTGGTCGCCGTCGTGGTGCGTGTTCACCACCCAGCAGATGTCCGGTCCGGGCACCGACTCGGCGATGGCGCCCAGCATGTTCCGCGTCTGGTCGAGCGTGTACAGCGTGTCGACCAGCAACGCCTCGTCACCGCTGCACACGAGGCCCGCGTTGCTGTAGCCGGTGGCGCAGGTGCCCTGCAGGTACGCGTAGGTGTCGTCGGCGAGCCGGTGTACGCCGGTGGTGTAGGGAATGGTCACGGGAGAACCTCCTTGTCGATGGATGTCCACGGTCAGTTCGCAGCCGCCACCGCGGTGCGGGGGCGCAACGCGATCCGCGGACCGCCCTGGGGCACCACGACCGGGCCGCGCGGCACCGGCTTGGCCTGGTCGGCCTCGCCCCGCTCGAACTCGAAACCGGTCACCAGCTCGCGAAGCATGGACTTGATCTCGTGGATGGCGATCCGGTCGCCCATGCAGCGGGTGTGCCCGCCGCCGAACGGGATCCACGTGTACTGACCCGGCTGCACGCCGATGAACCGCTCCGGGAGGAACTTCTCCGGCTCGGGGTAGCGCTCCGGGTCGTTGTTCATCAGCTCGGCGCTCGGCACCAGGAGCTGGCCGGGCTGGTACTGCACACCACCGATCACGATCGGCGTGACCACCTGGCGGGCCAGGTTGTTCGGCAGCGGCGGGTGGAGCCGCAGCACCTCGTGCACCGCGGCGGTGAGGTACTCGTCGGTCTCCCCCGCGGCGATCTCGTCGCGCAGCCTGGCCAGCCGCTCCGGGTCGCGGGAGAAGTGCTCGATCGACCAGCAGACCGCGGACACGGTGGTCACGGTGCCGGCCACGAACATGGTCATGATCTCGTCGCGCAGGTCCATGACCGACAGCTGCGAGCCGTCCGCGCGGGTGATGCCGAACAGCACCGACAGCATGTCGTCGCCGAACTCACCGACCTCCAGCCGCTCGGCGATCGTCTTGGCGATCAGGCCGTCGACCCGCCGCCGGTCGCCCCAGAAGGCCTTGAGGCCGGTGCTGGGCCGCTTCTTCATGAGCCGCTTCTTCGCCGACGACCACCGGTCGATCATCAGCATCGCGGTCGGGTAGCGGTTCAGCTCGACCATGTCCATCAGCGCGTCGAGCAGCTCGGGCCAGCAGCTCGGGACCACCTTGCCGTAGACCACTTCGCGGATCACGTTCATCGCCCAGCGGTGCACCAGCGGGTGCATGTCGACGACCTCGTCGCGCGGCCACTCCGCGACCGACTCCGCGGTGATCTCCTCGACCGCCGTGACGATCCGGTTGAAGGCCGCGCCCTTGAAGCTGCGGGTGAGCGCCTTGCGCCGGGCCAGGTGCTCGCCCTCGTCGAGGAACGCGATGCCGGTGCTGCCGAAGTACTTCTCCAGCGCGCCGTTCGAGTTGCCGCAGTGCAGGCTGGTGCGGGGCGCGGTGAAGATGGACCGCACGTCGTCGGGGTCGGTGATGACGAAGAAGTCCACACCCGGCAGCAGCCCCAGCTTGAACCGGCGGCCGTACTTGTCCTTGCACTCGTTCAGGAACTGGGTGCGCTGCGTCGTGTACCGCACCAGCTGCTCTCGTTGGCCCAGGGTCGGACCCGGCACGGCCGAGGACGGGATCACCGTCTCCTCCACCTGCGCGGTGTCGACCGGGCCGCGGCCGGCGCCGTCCTCGACGGCGGTCCCGTTCACGTCGGGATGGGTCATGACATCTCCTTGTCCTGCAAAGCCGACTCAGCAAGGAATTCGCGCCGGATCCACGTCTCGACAGCCGCGGCGCACCCCGGGTCGTTGATGATGCCGAAGTGGTCGGCCTTCAGGTCGACCAGGTCTCCGCCGACGTCCCAGCCGGGCCAGGAGTGCTCCTCGTCGGCCCGGACGTACAACTGCGGCACCTCGACGTCGGTGTCGACGCGCTCGGGCAGCAGGCGCAGGTAGGCGCCCATCGCCAGCCAGCCCGCGGCGTCGAAGGCCATGTCGAAGTCGCCGTTGAGCATCGTCGTCATGCTCGACTGGAACGCGCCGCCGCCGTTCTCCACCACGAACTGCGGCGACGGCGAGTCGAGCAGGACCAGACCCGCCACGGCTCGACCGCTCCGCTGGAGCGCGACGGCCAGCGAGTGCGCGACCGCACCGCCGATGGAGTAGCCGACGAGGACCACCTGGTCGGAGTCGCCGACGGCCTGCCGGATCTCGTCCGCGACCACTTCCATGGCCGCGTTCCAGGCGCCGGGCAGCAGTTCGCCGTCGCGGAAGCCGGGCAGCGCGCAGGCGAACACGTCGTGGCCGGGCAGGCCCTGGGCCAGCGCCAGGAACAGGTGCGGACCCGAACCCACGGCGAACGAGGGGACGCACACGACGGCCACGTCCGAATCGCCCCTGGCCAGCCGCACCACGTGACCGCCGGACTCCGGCAGCTCCGTCGGCGAGGTGAACGCCGGGCGGAACCGCGAGGCGTCCATCAGCCAGTTCAGGCCCTGGTCGAGGTCACCCTCGTTGAGTGCGTGCCGGAGCAGCGCCGTGAACATGCCGCCGCTGTCCGGTGCGAGACCGTTGACCGCGAGCGCACCACCGTCCGAAGTGGACTGCTCGACCTCGGCCGCGCTGTTGGGGTCGATCGCCGCCACGTCGCCCGCCACGTGGCGCACGAGCCAGCGGGACAGGCCGACGACGTCGGGGTGCTCGAACACCGCGGTCGACGGCACCGACACACCGGTCACCCGGTTCAGCCGGTTGCACAACCGGACCACGCCGACCGAGTTGAAGCCCAGCTCCCAGAAACCCTGGTCCGCTTCGATCGCGTCGCCCGAGGGGTACCCGAGCACGGCCGCGACCTGCTTCCGGATCACGTCCTGCACCAGCGACTCGCGCTCGCCCGCGGGCACGGCGGCCAGCTGGCGCACCAAGGCGCCGCCCTCGTCCTCGTTCTGCTCGTCCTGCGACTCCGCGCTCGGCTGACCGGCGCCCGCTCCGTACGCGGCGGGCGCGAGCCAGTAGCGCTTGCGCTGGAAGGCGTAGGTCGGCAGGACCACCCGCGTCGCACCGGTGCCGGCGTAGAAGCCGTCCCAGTCCACGTCGATGCCGACCGTGTGCGCCTCGGCCAGCGCCAGGGCGAACCGGTCGAGGCCGCCCTCGTCCCGCCGGAGCGTCCCGACCGTGGCGACGGTCTCGCCCCGGCCCTCCATGTCGTGCGCCATCGCGGTCTGCTCGATCGCGGTGGACAGCACCGGGTGCGGCGACACCTCGACGAAGCGGGTCGCGCCGTCGTCGATCAGGCCGCAGATCGCGGCTTCGAAACCGACCCGGTTGCGCAGGTTCCGGTACCAGTAGTTCGCGTCCAGGCCCGCGGTGTCGACGTACTCGCCGAGCGCCGTGGAGAAGAACGGCACCCGGCTGGACCGGGGCGCCACCGGAGCCAGCTGCTCCAGCAGCTCGGACTTGAGGATCTCGACCGCGGCCGTGTGCGACGCGAAGGCCGTGCCGAGCGGGCGGGTTCGCACCCCGTCGCGCTCGCACTCGGCCTGCACCTCCACGAGGATGTCCGCGTCACCGGTGAGCACCACGGACACCGGGCTGTTCACCACGGAGACCGAGACGCGCCCCTCGTACTTGCGGACGCGCCGCTCGACGTCGTCGTCCGGCGCGCCGATCCACAGCAGGCCCGCGTCGTTGGGCATCAGGTCGTGCGCCAACCGGTTGCGGACCACGACGATCCGGGCGGCGTCCTCCAGGGACAGCGCACCGGCTACGTAGGCCGCGGCGACCTCGCCCTGCGAGTGGCCGACGACCGCGTCCGGTTCGACACCGTTGGCCCGCCACAGCGCCGCCAGCGACACCATCACCGAGAACACCGCGGGTTGCAGCACGTTCACCGGGATGACCCCGTCGACCACGTCCATCGACGGCGCACCCGGCGCGCCGCGCAGCACGTCCTCCAGGTTCCAGTCCGCGTACGGCTCGAACGCCTTCGCGCAGGCCGCGATCTCGGCCGCGAACGCCGGTGCGGTGTCGAGCAGCTTCACCGCCATCTCGGTCCACTGGGAACCGTGGCCGGGGAACACGAACACCGTCTTGCCGTCCATCACCTTGCCGTCGACGGTGTGGTCGGCGGGCTTGTCGGCGGCCAGCGCCGCCAGCCCGTCGCGCAGCTCGTCCCGGTTCCTGGCCGCGACCGCGGTCCGGCGCGACAGGGCCGCCCGGCTCGTCGCCGACGAGAAGCCGACGTCGAGCAGGTCGAGCTCGGGGTGGTCGACCAGGTGCGCGTGCAGCCGCTCGGCCTGCCCGCGCAGGGAGGCGCGGGTGCGCGCCGAGAGCAGCACCGGGACACCGGGCGGCTGCCGACGCGCGGGCGGCGCGACGAGGTCCGAGGCCGGTGCCTCCTCCACGATCACGTGCGCGTTGGTGCCGCTCATGCCGAACGCCGAGACGCCGGCGCGGCGCGGGTGGCCGTTGGACTTCCAGGGCTGGTTCTCCAGCAGCAGCTCGACTTCGCCCATGTCCCAGTCGATGTGCGGGGAGGGCTCGTCGACGTGCAGGGTGCGCGGCAGCAGTTCGTTCCGCATGGCCTGCACCATCTTGATGACGCCGGCGACACCGGCGGCGGGACCGGCGTGGCCGATGTTCGACTTGATCGAGCCCAGCCGCAGCGGCCCGTTCTCCCGCTCCTGGCCGTAGGTGGCCATCAGCGCGTGCGCTTCGATCGGGTCGCCGAGACCGGTGCCCGTGCCGTGCGCTTCGACCACGTCGACCTGGTCGGGACGCAGCCTCGACGCTTCCAGCGCCGCCCGGATCACCCGCTCCTGCGAGGGACCGTTCGGCGCGGTGAGGCCGTTGGTCGCGCCGTCCTGGTTGACCGCGCTGCCACGCAGCACCGCGAGCACGGTGTGGCCGTTGCGGCGCGCGTCGGAAAGCCGCTCCAGCACGAGCAGGCCCATGCCGTCGGAGAACGACGTGCCGTCCGCGGACGCCGAGAACGCCTTGCACCGGCCGTCCGGGGACAGGCCCTGGAGCCGCGCGGTGTCGGTCAGCGCCACCGGGGTGGACATCACCGTCACACCGCCGGCCAGCGCGAGCGAGCACTCGCCCGCCCGCAGCGCCTGCATCGCGAGGTGCACCGCCACCAGTGACGCGGAGCAGGCCGTGTCGACGGTGATCGCCGGACCTTCCAGCCCCAGGGTGTAGGCGACCCGCCCGGACAGCACGCTCGACATGACACCGGTCATGTGGAACTCTTCCAGCTCCGGCGGGACCACCGTGCCGTAGTCCGTGTTGGTCGCACCGCAGTACACACCGGTGTCACTGCCGCGCAACGAGTTCGGGTCGATGCCCGCGTGCTCCAGCGCCTCCCACGCGCCTTCCAGCAGCCAGCGCTGCTGGGGGTCCATCGCCCGCGCCTCGTTCGGGCCGATGGCGAAGAAGCCGGCGTCGAAGCCGCCCGCGCCCTCGATGAACCCGCCCATGCGCGCGTAGGTGGTGCCGGACTGCTCGGAGTCCTCGTTGAACAGCTCTTCGAGGTTCCAGTCGCGGTCGGTGGGGAACTCGACGATCCCGTCGCCACCCGCGGCCACGAACTCCCACAGCTTCTCGGGCGAGTCGACCCCGCCCGGGTACCGGCAGCTCATGCCCACGATCGCCAGCGGCTCGTCGACGACCTTGCGGCGCGACCGCGACGTCGTCTTGGCCGGTTCGACGGCCTCGGCGAACTCACCGACGATCCGGTGCGCGATCGCCGCCGGGGTCGGGTAGTCGAAGACCATGGTCGCCGGCAGCCGCAGCCCGGTGACCCGGGTCAGCCGGTTGCGCAGCTCCACCGCGCCCATGGAGTCGAGCCCCATGTCCTTGAACGGGCGTTCGGCGTCGATCGCGTTGTGCGTGTCGTGCCCGAGGACCGAGGCGACCTGCGTGCGGACCAGGTCGAGCACGACCCGCACCCGGTCCGCCTCGGCGGTCTCGGCGAGCAGGCGCGCCAGCGATCCCCCCGCACGGCCACGGCGGGCGGGCATCCGGACGAGTCCGCGCAGCAGCGGGACGAGCGTGCCCTGCCGGGCCTGCGCCCGGAGTTCGGCCAGGTCCGGCCGCAGCGGTGCGAGCAGCGCGGGCGTCGACGCGACCATGCGGTCGGCCAGCTGCCGCACCAGGTCGGGTTCGGTGCTCCACACCAGCGCGGTGGCGGGCACCCCGTCGGCGCGCAGCCGGTGGCCGAAGGCGTCCAGAGCCGCGTCACCCGCGGCGTTGGCGACCCGGCCGCCCGCGCCGGACAACCCGGCGTCGGAGCAGACCAGCACGAACGCGGCCAGGTCCTGACCGGCGGTCAGGTCGCGCAGCCGCAGCGCCACGTCGAGCTTGGCGGCAATCGCCTGGTCGACCTGGTCGGCGGTGTGCGTGTCGAGCGTGCCGTCGTCGAGCACGCCCGGCGCGTGGACCACCGCGGTCAGCGTGCCCGCGTCGGCCACCACGTCGGCGAGCCGGTCGGCCGTGTCGCAGGTCGCGGCGCGTGCGCCGAGCTCCGCGGCCACCGCGTCGACGGCCTCGTCCGGGCCGCCGATGGTCACCAGCAGCAGCTTCGCGGCGGCGTGCCGCTCGGCCAGCTGCCGGGCGAGCACCGGGCCGGCGCCGCCGGGACCACAGGTGATCAGGACCGTGCCCTCGGGGTCCAGCGCCAGGCCGGGATCGGCCGCCGGCGCGGGTGCGAGGCGTGGCGCGAAGAGCGCACCCTCGCGGACGGCCAGCTCCGGCTCGTCCAGGTCCCCGAGCACCGTCCAATCAGGACTGTTGCGGTCGTCGAGGTCGACCAGCACCACGGTGTCCGGGTGTTCGGCCTGTGCGACGCGCATCGCGCCCCAGACCGAGGCCAGGGCCGGGTCGGGCAGCAGCCCGCCGGCCGCGACCGCACCACGGGTCACCAGCACGAGCCGCGCGTCGGCCGTCAACGGGTTGGCGACCCAGCGGCGCACGGTGTCGGTCGCCTGCGCGCACGCCGAACGCGCGTCGGACGCGGTGATCGGCGCGAGCACCAGGGTCGGCGCGGTGGCGCCCTCCGCGACCGCGGACGCCAGGGCGTCGAGGTCGGCGTGCCGCTCGCCCGCCGCCTCCAGGTCGCCCAGGACCGCGATGCGCGCGGTCTGCGACGGCTCCGCGTCGACGGCCGCCCACGTCAGGGTGAACAGCGAATCGGTGGCCGGGAGCAACGCGCTGTCCAGCTGCGGCGCCGCCGGGCGGTAGCCGATCCGGCCGACCGACACCACGGGCTCGCCGTCGAGGTCCACGGCGTCCACGCGCAGCACCGAGTCGGCCGCCGTGACCCGCACCCGCAGTCGTGCCGCCGTGGTCTGTCCGAACGAGACGTTCGCCCACGAGACCGGCAGGCCCAGCCCGGCCTCGGGGTCGACGTCGAGCAGACCGCCCTGGAGCACCGCTTCGAACAGCGCGGGGTGCACCCCGTAGCCGACGCCGTCGGTGTCGCCGGGCAGCGCGACCTCGGTGTAGACCTCGTCGCCGCGACGCCAAGCCGCCTGCACGCCCTGGAACAGCGCGCCGTAGTCGGCGCCGGCCTCGGCGAGGTGGGCGTAGAGGTCGTCGACGGCCACGGGCTCGGCGTCGGCGGGCGGCCACTCGGCGTCGAAGGACACCGGCAGCGCGATCCCCGCGCCCAGCCGTCCCTTGGCGTGGCAGACCGCTTCCGAGCCGGTCGCGATGCCGCGCGAGTAGATCGCGATCTCGCGGCGGCCGTCGGGGTCGACCGGGCCGACGGTCACCTGGACCTGCCGGGGGTCGTCGGCGAGGACCAGCTGCGCGCTGATCTCCAGCTCCTCCAGCACCGGGCAGTCGACGGCGGAACCCGCCGCCATGGCCAGGTCGACCAGCGCGACGCCGGGCACCACCAGGGCGCCGAGGACGACGTGATCGGCGATCCACGGCTGGGCGTCGGCCGCGACACGTCCGGTGAACACCCATTCGTCGCGGTCGGCCACCGACACGGCGGCGGTGAGGATCGCGTGGTCGAGCCCGATCTGGCCCGCCGCGGCGACGTCCGCCCCGCCGGAGCCGGGCGCCAGCCAGAACCGCTCCCGCTGGAACGCGTACGTCGGCAGGTCGACCTGTGCCGCCCCGGTACCGGCGTAGTACGCCGTCCAGTCGACACCGACGCCGGCGACCCGCGCCGCACCGAGGAAACGGGCGAAGGTCTCGGCTTCGTCGTGCTTCGCGCGCAACGCCGGGACCAGCACGACGTCGTCGGACTCGTCCAGGGTCTGCCGCGCCATCGCGGTCAGCACCGCGTCCGGGCCGAGCTCCAGGAACCTCCTGGCACCCAACCGGTACAGCGTCCGCATGCCGTCGGCGAACCGCACGGCGCGGCGGACGTGCTTCACCCAGTACAGCGGGTCGGTGACCTCGTCGGTCACCCGCTCACCGGTCACGTTCGACACGATCGGGATCCGGGGCTTGGCGAACCGCAGCCCAAGCGCGACCTTGGCGAACTCCAGGAGCATCGGCTCCATCCGCGGCGAGTGGAACGCGTGCGACACCTTGAGGCGGCTGGTCTTCCGGTCCGCGAACTTCGGCAGCCACTCCTCGGCGGCGTCGGCGTCACCGGACACCACGACCGCGCGCGGACCGTTGACCGCCGCGATCTCCAACCGGCCCTCGAAGCCCGCCAGCGACGCGGCGACCTCCTCCTCGGTGGCCTGCACGGCGACCATCGCGCCGCCCTCGGGCAGCGCGCCCATCAGCCGGCCACGGGCCACCACCAGCGCGGCGGCGTCCTCCAGCGACAGCACCCCGGCCACGTGCGCCGCGGCGATCTCGCCGACCGAGTGCCCGATCAGGTAGTCCGGCTTCACGCCGAACGACTCGACCAGCCGGTACAGCGCCACCTCGACGGCGAACAACGCCACCTGCGTGTACTCGGTGGAGTTCAGCAGCTCCGCCTCGGCGGACCCCGGCTCCGCGTTCATCAGCTCGCGGATCGACCGGCCCACCAGCGGGTCCGCCGCCGCGCACACCTCGTCCAGCGCGTCCGAGAACCGCGGGTACGCCACCGCGAGGTCCGCGCCCATCCGGGCCCGCTGCGAGCCCTGGCCGGTGAACAGCACCGCCGTCTTGCCGGTGACCGCACGGCCTTCCGCCGATCCGGGTTCCCCGGTCGTCAGCGCCGCCAACGCGGCGATCAGCCCGTCGCGATCGGACGCCGTGACCACCGCGCGCCGCTCCAGCAGCGCACGCGTGGTCGCCACCGAGTAGCCGATGTCGGCGGGGGTCAGCTCGGGCCGCGCGGCCAAGTGGTCGCGCAACTGCGCGGCCTGCGCCCGCAGTGCCGCCTCGCTGCGCCCGGACACCAGCACCGGGACCACGCCGGCGGGCCGTCGCGGCGCATCCGCCTCGTCGGTACCGGCGGGCGCGGAGGGCGCCTCCTCCAGGATGACGTGCGCGTTGGTGCCGCTCACGCCGAACGACGAGACACCGGCCCGCCGCGGCCCGCCGTCCGCCGGCCACGGCCGCGGCTCGGACAGCAGGGCGACCTCGCCGCGGTCCCACTCCACGTTCGGCGACGGGGTCTGCGCGTGCAGGGTGGCCGGCAGCGTCTCGTGCCGCAGCGCCAACACCATCTTGATCACACCGGCGACGCCCGCGGCGGCCGAGGTGTGCCCGATGTTGGACTTGATCGAGCCCAGCCACAGCGGGCCGTTCTCCCGGCCCTGGCCGTAGGTCGCGAGCAGGGCGTGCGCCTCGATCGGGTCGCCCAGCTCCGTTCCGGTGCCGTGGCCCTCCACCGCGTCGACGTCCGCGGGCGAGAGACCGGAGTTGGCCAGCGCCGCCCGGATCACCCGCTCCTGCGCGGGACCGCTCGGCGCGGTCAGGCCGTTGCTGGCGCCGTCCTGGTTCACCGCGCTGCCGCGCACCACTGCCAGCACGGTGTGCCCGTTCTTGCGCGCGTCCGACAGCTTCTCCAGCACGATGACGCCGCAGCCGTCGGCGAAGGACGTGCCGTCGGCCTCGGCCGAGTACGCCTTGCTGCGCCCGTCCGGCGCCAGCCCGCGCTGCCGGCTGAACTCGACCAGCAGCGTCGGGCTCGACAGCACGGTCACGCCGCCGACCAGCGCCATCGAGCACTCACCGGCCCGCAGCGCCTGCGCGGCCTGGTGCAGCGCCACCAGCGACGACGAGCACGCGGTGTCCACCGTGACCGCCGGGCCCTCCAGGCCGAGCAGGTACGAGATCCGACCGGCCAGGACGCTGGTCAGGATGCCGAGCCGGTAGCCGCCCAGCTCCGGCGGCATCGTGGCGCCGTACTCGGAGCTGATCGCGCCGCAGAACACGCCGGTGTCGCTGCCGCGCAACGAGGTCGGGTCGATGCCCGCGTCCTCGAACGCCTCCCACGCGCCTTCCAGGATGAGCCGCTGCTGCGGGTCCATCGCCAGCGCCTCGCGCGGGCCGATGCCGAAGAAGTCCGCGTCGAACTCCGCGACACCCTCGATGAACCCGCCCGTCTTGCAGTACGTGGTGCCGGGGTGGGCCGGGTCCGGGTGGTACAGCCGCTCGACGTCCCAGCCGCGGTCGGAGGGCAGCGGCACCATCGCGTCGCGGCCCTCGGCCAGCAGCTCCCACAGCCGGTCCGGCGACGACGCACCGCCCGGGAACCGGCAGCTCATACCGACGATCGCCAGCGGCTCGGACGACTGCGCCCGCAGCTGCGTGTTGTGCTTGCGGAGCCGTTCGTTCTCCTTGAGCGATTTCCGCAGCGCGTCGATCAGGTCGTTCTTGTCGGCGGTCACGCCCGGTCCTTCCTGTCCATGCGGTGGTCTGCACGCCTGTCGTCGGTACGCACTTACAGGTCCCCTCGGGCCATCCGGATCAGCGCTTCGGCGTCGAGGTCGTCGATCGCCCCGTCGTCGCCGTCCTCGGTCTGTTCCTCCGGCGCGTCGCCGCGCGCCAGGTCGAGCAACGCGTCGAACAGCTGTGCCTGGCGCAGGCGCTCGATCGGGATGGACGCGAGGAGCGCGCGGACCCGGGCGCTGTCGTCCTCGGCCCGGCCGCCGGTCGAGACCTCCGGTTCGACGGAGTCGAGCAGGTACCGGGTCACCGCCGCCGCGGTCGGGTGGTCGAAGACCAGGGTCGCGGGCAGCCGCAGGTCGGTGATCTTGCTGAGCCGGTTGCGCAGCCCGACGCTGGCGAGCGAGTCGAAGCCCATGTCCTTGAACGCCCGGTCGGGGTCGATCGCCGCCGCCGACTCGTGCCCGAGCACGGCCGCGACCTGTCCTTGCACCAGGTCGAGGACCACCGACTCGCGCTCGTCCTCGGGCACGCCGGCGAGCCGCTGCGCGAGCGAACCGCCCGCGACCTCGGCGGCCTGCGCGGGCACCTTCACCAGTCCGCGCAGCAACGCGGGCAGCGAGCCGGCCCGTGCCTGCGCCCGCAGTGCGGGCATGTCCAGCTGCACGGGTGCCAGCAGCGCGTCGTCGAGGCCCAGCGAGTGGTCGAACAGCTCCAGGCCGCGGTCGACGGCCAGCAAAGCCACACCGGCGCTTTCGATGCGGGCCACGTTGGTGTTGTCGAGCCGGCCCGCCATGCCGACGCCGTCGGCCCACACGCCCCACGCCAGGGACGTGGCGGGCACCCCTGCGGCGCGCAAACTCTGAGCCATCGCGTCGAGACCGCCGTTCGCGGCGGCGTAGCAGGCCTGTCCCTGGTTGCCGAACAGCGAGGCGCCCGAGGAGAACAGCACGAACGCCGACAGGTCCAGGTCCGCGGTCAGCTCGTGCAGCTGCCAGGCCGCGTCGACCTTGGGCCGCATGACCTTGGCGAGCTGCTCGGGGGTCACCGATTCGATCACGCCGTCGGCGAGCACACCGGCCGTGTGGACGACCGCCGTGAGCGGTGCGTCGAGCGAGCCCAGCAAAGCGGTGACCTGATCGCGGTCGGCGATGTCGCAGGCCTCGATCCGCACGGTCGCGCCGAGCCCGGTCAGCTCGGCGGCCAGTTCGGCCGCGCCCTCGGCGTCGGGACCGCGCCGGCTGACCAGCACCAGGTTCCGGACACCGTGCCGGGAGGCCAGGTGCCGGGCGAACACCACGCCCAGGCCGCCCGTTCCGCCGGTGACCAGCACCGTGCCGTCCGGGTCGATCGACCGCACCGCGTCGTCGGCGACCGCCGGCACCCTGGCCAGTCGAGGCGCCGAGACCTGACCCGCGCGCACCGCCAGCTGCGGTTCGTCGGCGGCGAGCAAGGCGTGCCACGGCACGTCCGCGCCGTCGTCGTCCAGGTCGACGAGCACGATCCGGCCCGGGTGCTCGGACTGCACGCTGCGCGCGAGGCCCCAGGCCGCTGCCTGGGCGATGTCGGGGGTTTCCCCTTCCAGCGCCACCGCACCGCTGGTGACCGCGACCAGGCGGGTCTCGGTCAGGCGCCCGGCAGCCAGCCAGCGCTGGATCGTGGCGAGCATCTGCTCCGCGGCCTCGAAGGCCATCGCGGGCGGCGCACCGGCCGTGACGTTCGCGGCGATCCGGGCCACGATCGCGGCCGGCGCCGCGCCGTCACCGGCGACCGCCTGCTCCAGCGCGTCCAGGTCGAGGGCACCGTCCCAGCCGAACTCGGCCAGCCGCACGGGTTCCGCCTGCCCCAGCTGGACGGGCACCCACTCGACCCCGTACAGCGAGTCGGGTCCACCGCCGCGCACGCGTTCGAGCTGCGCCGGGTCCACCGTCCGGTAGACCAGGCCGCCGATGCTCATCACCGGCGCGCCGGTCTCGTCGGCCAGGTCGACGTGCAGGCCGGTGTCGGCGGAGCTGACGATCCGCACGCGCGCCGACTTCACCCGCCGTCCCGGGCGCACACCGGACCAGGTGAACGGCATCTCGAACGGCGCGTTCGGGTCCTTGCCGATCAGCGCGCCCTGGAGCGCGGCGTCGAACAGGGCCGGGTGCAGCACGAAGCCCTCGTCGTCGGCGTCGTCGGGCAGCGCCACTTCGGTGTACAGGTCGGCGCCGACCCGCCAGGCGGCCCGGATGCCCTTGAACAGCGCGCCGTAGTCCAGGCCCGCCAACTCCATCCGGGCGTAGAGGCCGTCCACCGCGAGCGGCTCGGCACCCGCCGGCGGCCACTGCGCCGGCATCGGTGCGGCAACACGGGATTCGGCGGCAGCGGAGTCGACCAGCACGCCGCGGGCGTGGCAGATCGCTTCCGGCTGCTCGTCGTCCGGCCCGGCGTTCGGGGTCGAGTACACCGCGACCTCGCGGCGCCCGTCCTGCGGTACGCCGACGGTCACCTGGACCCGGCAGCCCAGCTCGTCGTCGAGGACGAGCGGAGCCTCCAGCACCAGCTCGTCCAGCGTGCCGAAGCCGACACCGGCGCCCGCGCTCAGCGCCAGTTCCACCAGCGCCGTCCCCGGCGCGATGGGGATGCCGAAGACCACGTGGTCACGGGTCCACGGCTGCTTCTCCGGGGAGATCCGGCCGGTGTACACCCACTCGTCCCGGTCACCGATCCGCACGGCCCCCGCGAGGATCGGGTGGCCCACCTTGTCCAGCCCGGCGGCCTCGGCGTCCCCGCCGCCGATGCCCGGCGTCAGCCAGAACCGCTCGCGCTGGAACGCGTAGGTCGGCAGGGGCACCGCACGCGCGCCGCTGCCCGCGTAGACCACCGACCAGTCGACCTCGACGCCGGTGACGTGCGCCTCGGCCAGCGACAGCGCGAACCGCTCGAAGCCGCCCTCGTCACGCCGCAACGACCCGACGACGCCGACCTGGGAGGCCGCGCCGTGATCGGCGATGGTGCCCTCGACCGCCATGGTCAGCACGGGGTGCGGCGACACCTCGACGAAGCACCCGGCGCCGTCGTCGATCAACGCCCGGATCGCCGGTTCGAAACCGACCCGCCCCCGCAGGTTCCGGTACCAGTACCCGCCGTCGAGCGCGGCCGTGTCGATGAACGCGCCCACCGCCGTCGAGTAGAACGGGATCGAGCCGGACTTCGGCGCGACCGGACCCAGCACCTGCGCCAGTTCGGCCTCGATCGTCTCCACCTGCGCCGAGTGCGACGCGTAGTCCACCGCGATCCGCCGAGCCCGGACGCCGTCCCGCTCGCACACCGCGATCAGCTCGTCCAGCCCGCCGGGCTCACCGGACACCACCACGGCCGCCGGACCGTTCACGGCGGCGATGGACACCCACCCGTCGTACGGCGCGATCAGCTCCTCGACCTGCCCGACGGGCGCCGCGACCGACACCATGCCGCCCAGACCGGCCAACCGCTCCGCGATGGCCCGCGACCGCAGCGCCGCCACCCGCGCGCCGTCCGCCAGCGACAGGCCACCGGCCACCACCGCGGCGGCGATCTCGCCCTGCGAGTGGCCCACGACCGCGACCGGCTCGACGCCGTAGGACCGCCACAGCGCGGCCAGACCCACCATCACCGCGAACAACGCGGGCTGCACCACGTCTACGCGCTCGAACGTCGGCGCGCCCTCCACGCCGCGCAGCACGTCCTCCAGCCGCCAGTCCACGAACTCGCCCAGAGCTTCGCCACAGGCCGCGATCTCCTTGGCGAACACGTCCGACGAGTCCAGCAGCTCGACCGCCATGCCCTGCCACTGCGCGCCCTGGCCCGGGAACACGAACACCGGACGCGCGCCGGTGGCGAGCACCTGGCCCTCCACCACCGCCTCCGACGGCTCGGCCGCGCTCAGCGTGGACAGCCCGGACAGCAGCGCCTCGCGATCGGACGCCACGACCACGGCCCGCCGGTCGAGCTGGTCCCGGGTCGTCACCGAGGAGAACCCGAGGTCGACCACGGTGAGCTCCGGACGCGCCAGCACGCTGGCCCGCAGTCGCTCGGCCTGCGCGCGCAGCGCAGCCGCGCCACGACCGGACACCAGGACCGGCACCGTCGACGGCGTCGCCACCGGGGTCGACCCGACCGTCTCCGGGAGCACGTCGAACGGCGCTTCCTCCAGGATCACGTGCGAGTTGGTGCCGCTGACCCCGAACGAGGACACGCCGGCCCGGCGCGGGTGGCCGTTCGTCTTCCACGGCCGCGCCTCGGTCAGCAGCTGGACCTCGCCGGACTCCCAGTCCACGTGCGGCGACGGCGCGTCGACGTGGAGGGTCGCGGGCAGGGTCTCGTGGCGCAGCGCCTGCACCATCTTGATCACACTGGCGACACCGGCCGCCGTCGAGCTGTGCCCGATGTTCGACTTGACCGATCCCAGCCACAGCGGGCCGTGCTTGCGCTCCTGGCCGTAGGTGGCCAGCAGGGCCTGGACCTCGATCGGGTCGCCGAGCCTGGTGCCCGTGCCGTGGCCCTCCACGACGTCGACGTCCGCCGCCGTCAGGCCCGCGTTGGTCAGGGCCTGCCGGATGACACGTTCCTGCGACGGGCCGTTCGGCGCCGTCAAGCCGTTGCTGGCGCCGTCCTGGTTCACCGCGCTGCCGCGCACCACCGCGAGCACCCGGTGCCCGTTGCGGCGGGCGTCCGACAGCCGCTCCAGCACGATCACGCCGGCGCCGTCGGAGAAGCCGGTGCCGTCGGCGGCGGCGGCGTAGGACTTGCACCGGCCGTCGGGCGCCAGGCCGCGCTGCCGGCTGAAGTCGACGAAGAGGGTCGGCCCGGCCAGCACGGTCACGCCGCCGACCAGGGCCAGGGAGCACTCACCGGTGCGCAACGACTGCGCGGCCAT
The DNA here is from genome assembly GCF_000716595.1 of Saccharothrix sp. NRRL B-16314. Taxonomy (GTDB): domain Bacteria; phylum Actinomycetota; class Actinomycetes; order Mycobacteriales; family Pseudonocardiaceae; genus Actinosynnema. Next base: position 29,779 of record NZ_JNXC01000009.1, on the reverse strand, counting down.
GTGCAGGGCCACCAAGGACGCCGAGCACGCGGTGTCCACCGACACCGAGGGGCCTTCGAGCCCGAAGGTGTAGGAGATCCGGCCCGACACCACGCTGGTCGTGCCGCCGGTCAGGCGCAGCCCCTCGATCTGCGGCGCACCGCCGGCCGGGATGGGCGCGTAGTCCGAGGGGCCGACACCGCAGTAGACACCGGTGTCGCTGCCGCGCAACGAGGTCGGCGTGATGCCCGCGTCCTCGAACGCCTCCCACGCCAGCTCCAGCAGCAACCGCTGCTGGGGGTCCATGGACAGCGCCTCGCGCGGGCTGATGCCGAAGAAGTCGGCGTCGAACGTCGTGGCGCCGGAGACGAACCCGCCCGCACGCGTGTAGGTGGTGCCGAGCCGGTCCGGGTCCGGGTCGTAGAGCCGCTCCAGGTCCCAACCGCGGTCGGTCGGTAAGCCGGAGATAGCGTCACGGCCCTCGGCGACCAGGTCCCACAGCTCGTCCGGCGAGTTCGCGCCCGCGTACCGGCAGCTCATGCCGACCACCGCGAGCGGTTCGGCAGCGCGCTCGTCGATCTCCCGCAAGCGGGTCTGGGCGTCGTTGAGTTCGGCAGCGGTCTGCTTGAGGTAGCGGACGAGCTTGTCCTGCTGATCGGTGGTAAGTGCCGTCATATCCTTTTCCTCACACCTCGCCGAACTCGCTTCGTGAACCCGAAGACGCGTCCGCGGTCGCTGTGGCCTGGACTGCTGTTCGCCTCGTCGGTGCCGACGGATGTGACGCCCCCAGCGCCTTCCCCCGGCTCATCATGCGCGTGCGGTCACCGGCCTTGGTGGCTCCGCGTACCAGTGCCCCGACCGCCGCCGCCCGCCACCGGACGGGTGGTCCGACGACGGCGGCGCGACGTGCTCCTCGACGAGCAGTCGGTGCGCGGCCTGGGCTTTCTCGTCGGTTACAAGGGCAGCCGACGGAATGAGGACAGGCAGAACACGCACGTCCGCGTACGACTCAGGACGTCCGCTGAATCGGGGCACATGGTGGTGAAACGGTACGACGGCGCGGCCGACAACGTATGGCACATGGCCATATTCGCACGAGGCCCATCAGGAAACGGGCGTTACTTGACAGGAAGTGGACGCCCGCCGAGGGGGGATGAACCGCCGATGACGAGCCTCAATTCCCAGGTGAACGGGCCGGCGAGCAGGGAAGTGCGGTTATAGGGGGAAAGTATGGAAGGCATCCGTCCACATGGGCCTCGGCGGTGACGGCCGTCACCATCGACCCGGCCGGACCCGCCGGCGGCGCGTGTGCCGGGCCACACCCGGCGGCTGGTTCCGTTGCACAGCACCATTCACCGCGAGTTCACCCACCCGGCTCCGGCGGCTGGGCCACCGTTCCGGTCGCACCGTTATGGACGGTGGCGCACCGTGGTGAACGGTGGGCGGACCGTTATGGACAGTGATCCGGGACCCGTTCCGCCGGTTCGGGAGCCCGCCGTCGACACCGTTGCGAACAACGGATCTTCGAGCGCGCTTCCCGTATTCAGGATATTAATCCGGACCCCGCGAAACCCTATTACCGGGTCGCCTGTCCGACCGAAACGGCAGTGCGCGTCGCGGTTTTGAGGTAGGTGGGGCGCCGCCGGAGGTCGCCCGCCCCCGACCCGACCGACCGCCCTTCACCGGGCGACGACCGCCGACATTGGACGGCGTGCCGTGACATCGCCGCAGGTTTGCGATTTGCCCACTCTGGCGACATTTCCCGTTGCCCGGCGGGAGGGAGGGCGCCGGGCGCTCGGCCGACCGCGTGTCGATCATGCCACTGAACCGATCCTGACGACACCACCGCCGAACGCCCGGTCGGCTCGTGCCACGGCAACGCTTCCGCCCACCACAGCGGACCGTGCGCCCGACCTCCGGACGTAGCACTTTCGGCTGATACGGGGTGGTTCTGGCGCTCGTACCATGGCCCGGTGCGCGAACTGCTTCGCCCGGTGTGGCGCGAGCCGCGGCCGGTACCCCCGTCGGCCCGGGTGTGGTGGGACTGGGCGTTGGTGGCCGTGCTGGTGCCGCTCGCCGTGGTCGAGGGCGTGACCCGGGCGGACCTCCCCGACCGGGTGCTCTCCGCGGTCGTCGCCGCGGGTCTGGTGTCGACGCTGCTGTGGCGCCGGTCGAAGCCGTTGGCAGCGGTGGCGGTCGGGTTCGGCGTCGGCGCGGTGGGCACGGTCGTGCTGGGGCGCGAGTTCCCCGACCAGGACGTGATGGTCTACCTGCTGCTGCTGCCGTTCGCGTTGTTCCGCTGGGGTTCCGGGCGGGAGATGGTGCTCGGGGCGGCGGTCATGCTGGGCAAGGTGGGGCTCTCGGCGGTGCTGGGCCACCTGAACCCCGCGGACGCGCTCGCCGGCGTGGTCGTGCTGTTCTCCGCGATGACCCTGGGCGCCGCCGTCCGGTACCGGTCCCGGGCCCGTGCGCGCGAACTGGACCAGGTGAAGCTGGTGGAGCGGGAACGGCTGGCGCGCGACCTGCACGACACCGTCGCCCACCACATCACCGCCATGGCCATCCGGGCACAGGCCGGGATCGCCACCGCGGGCACCGATCCGTCGGCCGCGGTGGACGCGCTGCGCGTGATCGACGCCGAAGCCGGCCGGGCGTTGGACGAGATGCGGAGCATCGTGCGCATCCTCCGCACCGCGGACCCGGCCGACCCCGCGAACCCGGCTGACCCCGCGAACCCGGCTGACCCCTCGGAGCCGGCGGACCTGGCGCCCAACCCCCGCGTCGCCGACCTCGAACGGCTCGTGTCGCTGTCACGCGGCGGACCGGCCGTCGCGGTCGAGGTGGACGGGGACATCGACGACCTGCCGTCACCGGTGGCCGCGGCCGTCTACCGGTTGGTGCAGGAAGCGGTCACGAACGCGCGGCGGCACGCCCGGAACGCGACCCGCATCGACGTGCGCGTGGTGGCCGACGACGCCGAGGTGCGACTGCGGGTGAACGACGACGGCGAGCCCGTTCCCCGCCGCTCGTCCGGTGCGCGGGGCTACGGGCTCATCGGCATGAGCGAGCGCGCGAACCTGCTCGGCGGCACCTGCGCGGCGGGACCGGACGCGGACCGGGGCTGGACCGTGACGGCCGTGCTGCCGCGGGCCGGGGCTGGAACCGGGGCTGGGGCCGGGGCGTCCAGGTGAGCATCCGGGTGCTGGTCGCCGACGACCAGGAGATCGTCCGCACGGGGCTCGCCATGATCCTCGGCGCCCAGCCGGGCATCGACGTCGTCGGCGAGGCGGCGGACGGGCGGGAGGCCGTCGACCTGGCCCGGCGGCTGCGGCCCGACGTGTGCCTCTTCGACATCCGGATGCCGGTGCTCGACGGCATCGAGGCCACCCGCCGCCTCGCCGGGCCGACCGTCGACGACCCGCTCGCGGTCGTCGTCATCACGACCTTCGACCTGGACGAGTACGTCTACGCCGCGTTGCGCGCGGGCGCCCGCGGTTTCCTGCTCAAGAACGCGGGAGCCGACATGCTCACCCGCGCCGTTCACGCGGCAGCGGCGGGGGACGCCCTCATCGCGCCGAGCATCACCGCGCGACTGCTGGCGGCGTTCGCCGAGAACTCGCCGTCGACGCCCCCGGCCCAGCCGATCGACCCCTTGACCGGCCGCGAGGAGCAGATCCTCGTCGCGGTGGCGCGCGGGCGGACCAACAACGAGATCGCCGGGGAGTTCCACATCACGCTCAGCACGGTCAAGTCGCACATCGCCGGCCTGATGACCAAGCTGGGCGCCCGGAACCGCGTCGAGATCGCCATGTGGGCCTACGAGACCAATCGGGTGCGATCCCGTTAGACACCTGAAGCGCAACACCGGAAGCACCACACCGGAAGTACCGCGCCGGAAGTACGAGACCGCCGTCGCACCATCGGCCACCGGAACCCCGGCCCAACGTCCGATGATCCGGGCCGGCCCGGTCGGCACGATCGACGCCATGACGACAACCCGAAACCGCGTCAGACCGCAGTGGCGCCTGCCCGCCGCGCTCATCCTGTTCAGCGCCATCCCTGTGGTGGCAGGCATGTTCCGCACGGCGCAGCTGGTCGCGGGCGCGGAGATCACGCCGGACAACGCCCGGTTCTTCGCCTCACCCGTGCCGGTGCTCCTGCACATCGTCTCCGTGACCGCGTACTGCGTCGTCGGCGCGTTCCAGTTCGTCCCGAGCCTGCGTGGCCGCCGGTCCGGGTGGCACCGCCTGGCCGGCCGGATCCTCGTCCCTTGTGGACTGATCGCCGCGCTGTCCGGCGTCTGGATGACCTTGTTCTACCCCCGTGCCGCCGCTGTCGGGGACCTCCTCACCGCCGTCCGCGTCGGCTTCGGCTCGTTCATGGCCGTCGCCCTGGTCCTCGGTCTCGCCGCGATCCGCACCCGCTCCTTCGCCACCCACCGGGCGTGGATGATCCGCGCTTACGCCATCGCCCTCGGCGCCGGCTCGCAGGCCGTGATCATCGGCTCGTGGATGCTGGCCGTCGGCCCGCCGGACGAGTTCGTCAACACCCTCCTGATGGCCCTGTCCTGGACGCTGAACCTCGCCGTGGCCGAACGGATCATCCGCAGGCGCTGACGGGTCAGCGCAAGCGGCGGACGACGTAGCGGGCGTCGCGGCCGACGCCGCGCAACGTGGCCGACGACAGGGTGCGCTGCCACTCCAGACCCACGTAGCCCAGTCCCCGGTGGGTCCTCGAGAGGCCCGCACGGTGGCGGGGGTAGCCGTCGGGGCCCAGTGCGGCCGTCGATTCCAGGTACGACAGGCCCGGTCGGTAGCCGGTGGCGAGGATGATCGCGTCCACCTGTTCCCTGGCGCCGTCGGCCCAGGTGACGGTGGTGGCGTCCAGTTCGGTGAACACCGGTCGGCGGTCGGGGCGGCCGGCGGCCAGTGCGGACGCGTAGACGCCGGTGTCCAGCACCGGGGTGGAGAACCGGGCGGGCAGCCACCGGCCGATCGGCGCGGCGTCCACGCCGGTGACCGTCAACCACCAGTGCAGGTCACGGCCCGCCGGTCGTTGCGGGCTGAAGCGGACCGGTTTCCTGCTCGCCAGCGTCACGCGGGCCGTTCCCGCCAGCTCGACCGCGATCTGCACGGCCGAGTTGCCCGCGCCCACCACCACGACGCGCTGGTCCCGGTACGGCGCCGGATCGCGGTACTCGGCCGCGTGGACCACCGAGCCGGTGAACGCGTCCAGCCCTCGCAGCGCGGGGCGGTGCGGCGCGCCGAAACCGCCGGTGGCCGCGATCACCCGCCGTGCCCTCAGGGTCCGGTCGGCCAGCACCACCTCGAACCCGCCGTCGGCCGGCACCACCTCTTCCACCCGGTGACCGGTGCGGATGTCCACGTCGAGGTGCTCCGCGTACCGGGCCAGGTAGTCCACCACCTCGTCCCGCGTCGGGTACCTGTCCGGGTCACCGCCGAACGCCAACCCGGGCAGCGAGCAGTACCGGGCCGGCGAGAACAACGCCAGGCTGTCGTAGTACCCCGCCCACGACCCGGTCGGACGTCCGCCCGCCTCCAGCACCACCGGCCGTCCACCCGCCGCCTTCACGGCGTGCGCGGCAGCCAGCCCGGACTGGCCACCGCCGATCACGACCCACTCTTCCATCGACATGGGTCGATAGTATCGGCTTTTCCCGTAATGACGATAGGTCTGGGATGCTGGTCTCATGGCGGAACTGGGCGAGCACTCACGCCGCTTCCTCAAAGCGCTGGCCGGCGAGACCAGGCAGCAGCTGATGGAGGCGTTCGGCGGCAACGTCGAGCTGACCGTCGGCCAGGTCGCCGAACGGGCCGGCATCGCGCAGTCCACGGCCTCCGAGCACCTGGCCATGCTCCGCGACGGCGGCCTGCTCACCGCCCGCCGCGACGGCAAGACCGTCTACTACCGCGCCGATCCCGCCGGGATCGCCGCGGCGCTCACCGAACTCCAGCGCTACCTGACCGTCTGCTGCCCACCGCCGGAGTGACCGGGCGCGCGGCACGAGCCGCGCGCCCCACGGGCGTCAGAAGTCGAACTGGTCGATGTTGCCCTGGTCGAACACGGTGGGCGGGCCGAGCACGACGACGCCGTCGGCGCCGATGGTGTACTCGCCGAGCTTGCCCGCCTCGAACTCCTCGCCGGCCGCACCCGTGATCCGACCGGACGCCAGCGCCGCGCCCGCGTACGCCGCCAGGTAGCCGAGGTCGGCCGGGTTCCACAGCGCGAACGCCTCCACCGTGCCGTCCTTGACGAACTCGCGCATCTGGTTCGGCGTGCCGAGCCCGGTCAGCGCGACCTTGCCCTTGTACTCCGACGTCGACAGGTAGCGCGCCGCCGCCGCGACACCGACCGTCGTCGGCGAGACGATGCCCTTCAGGTCCGGGTACGAGCGCAGCAGGCCCTGGGTCTCCTGGAACGACTTCTGGTCGTCGTCGTTGCCGTAGGCGACCGTGACGATCTCGATCCCGGCGTGCTCCGGCTTCCGCAGCTCCTCGCGCATCAGCTCGATCCACGCGTTCTGGTTGGTCGCGTTGGGCGTCGCGGACAGGATCGCGATCTTCCCCGCGCCACCGATCTGCGCCGAGATCAACTCGACCTGGTTCTTCGCGATGCCCTCGGCGGTCGCCTGGTTGACGAACACGTCCCGGCACTCCGGCTTGGTGTCCGAGTCGAACGTGACGACCTTCGCGCCCGCCTGCCGGGCGCTGGTGAGCGCGCCGCAGATGGCGTTCGGGTCGTTGGCGGACGTCACGATCACGTCGGTCTGCTGCTGCGACAACGTGTTGATGTAGCTGACCTGGGACGACGCGCTGGCCTCGGACGGCCCGACCTCCTTGTACGAGCCCTTGAACTCCTCCGTCGCGGCCTTGCCACCCCCGTCCGCGACGGTGAAGTACGGGTTGTTGACCTGCTTCGGCAGGAACGCCACGTCGAGCCCCTCGACCAGCGCCGCGTCGGGGTTGGCGCTGCCGGTGGCCCGGTTCGACGTGGGGCTGTCCCCGGAGCCGCGGGTGGTGCCACCGCACGCGGCGGTGACGAGTAGCGCCAGGACCGCGATCAGGCCGACGCGCACGGTGCGTTGGTGCTGTGACATGGGCTTCCTCTCTCGGCAGGGACAAGCGTCAGGCGGTGCGTCGTCGTCGCCACCGGGTCCGCGCCAGGCCGACGGCGTTGGGCACCACGACCGAGGCGATGAGGAGCCCGCCGGTGACCACGTCGAGCGTGTCCGCGGCGACGTCGGCGAGCTGGAGGGCGTTGCGGACGGCGCCGAGCAGGAGCACACCGGCCAGCACGCCGAGCAGGGTGCCGCGGCCACCGAAGATCGAGACACCGCCGAGCAGGACGGCGGCGACCACCGCCAGCTCCAGCCCGGCGGCGTTGTCGGCCCGCGCGCTGGCGAACCGCAGCGTCCAGTACACGCCGGCCAGGCCCGACACCGCGCCCGAGGCGACGAACAGCCAGAACTTCGCCCGCGCGACCCGGATGCCGGAGAACGCCGCCGCCTCGGCGTTGTTGCCCATCGCGTACAGGGACCGGCCGAACGGGGTCGCGTGCAGCACGACGCCGAACACGACCGCCGGCACCAGCGTCACCACCGCCGCCCACGGCACTGACCCGTCGGCGACGGTGCTGCTCGCCGCGGTCGTCCAGCTGAACGGGAAGTCGGCGACGGCCTGGTCGCCCAGCACCACGAACGCCAGCCCGCGGTACGCCGCCAGCGTGCCGATCGTGACCGCCAGCGACGGCAGCGCGAACCGCGTCACGAACACCGCGTTGACCGCGCCCAGGACCGCGCCGAGGCCGACCACCAGGACCACGACCAGCTCCAGCGACAGGCCCGCCACCCACAGCTGCCCCATCACCGCGCTGCACAGCCCGAGCGTGCTGGCCACCGACAGGTCGATCTCCCCGGTGATGACGATCAGCGTCAGCGGCAGCGCGATCAGCGCGATGGCGACGACGTCCAGCAGCAGGAACTGGAGGTTCCGGCCACTGGCGAAGCCGTCGACCAGCAGCCCGGCGGTCACCACGACGGCGGCGAGCACCACGAGGAGCACGGTGTCCCACCGGGTCGACACGGCACGCAGCGCGTCACGCGTCATGGGAAGACCTCCCTCGCAAGCGGTTCGCCGCGCGGACGGCGAGCAGCCGGTCCAGGCCGATGGCGGCGAGGATCAGGCCGCCGACGACGGCCTGCTGCCAGAACGGGTTGATCCGCAGCACCGCCAGCGAGCTGCCGATCGTGGTCAGCAGCAGCGCACCGAGCGCGGCCCCGTACGCGCTGCCGCTGCCACCGAAGATCGCCACGCCCCCGACCACCGCCGCCGCGACGACCTGGAGTTCGATCCCGGTGCCCGCGGTGGCGTCGACCGTGCCGAAACGCGCCGCGTACAGGACACCCGCCAGGCCCGCCGACGCGCCGCAGACGACGAACGAGGTGAACACCCGGCGTCCGACCGGGATGCCGGACAGGCGGGCGGCGGCCGGTTCGGAGCCGATCGCGTAGAGCTCGCGGCCACTGCGGTAGTTGCGCAGGTAGAAGCCGACGGCCAGCACCACGGTCAGGGCGATGATCGCGAGCACCGGGACGCCCAGCACGGTCCACGTGCCCAGGCCGAGGAACGAGCGCGGCATGTCGGAGGCGTTGATCTGCTCGCCCCGAGCCCAGGAGTGGTCGACGCCGCGGAAGGCGTAGAGCGTGCCGAGGGTGATCACCAGCGCAGGCACCCGTGCCGCGGCCACCAGCACACCGTTGACCACACCGCACACCGCGCCGAGGCCGACACCCAGGAGGACGGCCACCGCGGTCGGTGTCGCGGGCGCGGAGCTGAGCAGCTTGCCGGTCGCGAACGCCACCAGTCCCAGCACCGAGCCGACGGACAGGTCGATGTTGCGCGAGATGACCACGACGGTCTGCCCGACCGCGAGGACCACCAGGATCGCCGCGCCGAGCAGCAGGTCGCGCACGCTCTGCGGCGACAGGAAGTTCGGACTGTCCACTGTGGTCACGAGCACCAGGAGGACGAGGGCGACGACGATGCCGGACTCACGAGCCGACCAGAACCTGCGAACGACCCCAACCACACTCCCCCGCCCGCTCACACCGCCACCTGGCCCGTCGCGGCGAACATGACCGATTCCTCCGTCGCCTCCGCCCGGCTCAACGAAGCGGTGATGCGGCCCTCGTGCATGACCAGCACCCGGTCGGCCATCCCGAGTACTTCGGGCAGTTCGGACGACACCATGAGCACCGCCACCCCGTCCGCCGCCAACCGGGACAGCAGCCGGTGCACCTCGGCCTTCGTACCCACGTCGATGCCCCGCGTCGGCTCGTCCACGATCAGCACCCGGGGCCCGGTCGCCAGCCACTTCGCCAGCACCACCTTCTGCTGGTTGCCACCCGACAGCGTCCCGACCACGTCCGACAGCCGCCCGTACTTGACCTGCAACCGCCTCGCCCACTCCCGCGCAGCGCGGCGTTCGGCCCGACCACCGAGAAAACCCAACCGGGACAACGGTTTCAGCCTGGTGAGCGTCGCGTTCCGCTCGATCGACAGCTCCATGACCAGCCCCTGCTGACGCCGGTCCTCCGGCACCAGCGCAACCCCGGACGCCACCGCGGCGGCCGGTGAGCCGACCGGGAGACGTTCCCCCGCCACCCGCACCTCGCCCGCGTCGTAGCGGTCGATCCCGAACACCGCCCGCACCACTTCGCTGCGCCCGGCGCCGACCAGGCCCGCCAGCGCGACGATCTCGCCCGCGCGCACCGAGAACCCGATGTCGGCGAACACCCCGCGACTGGTCAGCCCGCGGACCTCCAGCACCACGTCACCGGGCTCGACCTCCTCCTTGGGGAACAACGTGGACACGTCACGCCCGACCATGCGCCGCACCACCTGGTCCACGGTCAGGTCCGCGACCGGGTCGGTCGACACCAACCCCCCGTCCCGCATCACCGTGACCCGTTGGCAGAGCGAGAACACCTCGTCGAAGCGGTGGGAGATGAACAGGACGGCGGCACCCTGCCCGCACAGGGCGCGGACCACCGCGAACAGCCGTTCCACCTCCACCCCGGACAGCGCGGCGGTCGGTTCGTCCATCACGAGCACGCGCGCGTCCGACGACAGCGCCTTGGCGATCTCGACCAGCTGCTGGTCGGCGATGGACAGGCCGCGCGCGGGACGCTCCGGGTCGATGCGCACGCCGAGCCGGTCGAACAGCCGGACCGCGTCCGCCTTCATCGCCGCCCGGTCGATCCGCCCGAACCGGCCGAGCGGCTGCCGGCCCATGAAGATGTTCTCCGCCACCGAAAGATCGGGGAACAAGGTGGGTTCCTGGTAGATGACCGCGATCCCGGCCGCCTGAGCCGCCGCCGGTCCGGCCGACCCCAGCTCCTGCCCGTCGACCAGGACCGCGCCGGTGTCCGGTTCGTGCACGCCGGCGAGCACCTTCACGATGGTCGACTTGCCCGCGCCGTTCTCACCGACCAACGCGTGCGCCTCACCGCCGTACAGCGGGAACGACACCTCGCGGACGGCCGCCACCGCGCCGAACGACTTGGAGACGCCCCGCACCTCCAGCAGTGGAGCCGCGCGTTCCCGGTCCATTCGGCACCCCCATGACTGAAATGTTTCAAGTCAGTGCTGATCCTGGAGGCTAGGGTCAGCACGGAGTACCGTCAACGGTTCACCCGCGACACCACCGGTATGCGACACGTTTCAACCCGACTGTCGCACGCGGCAACGTCCACATCGGACGGGCGGTTACGCGACCCCGCCGAGCGGGCGAAGGCGGGTGGAGTCGCGCACGACCAGCTCCGGCTCGAACACCCGCTGTTCGTGCACGTGACCCATGGCGTGCCGCGCCTCGGCCAGCATCAGCTCCGCCGCCGTGCGACCGAGGAGCTGGCGCGGCTGGGCGACCGACGTCAGCGGCACGGCGGCAGCGGCGGCGAACTCGATGTCGTCGTAGCCGACGATCGCCAGGTCTTCGGGTACCCGCAGGCCGAGCCGCACCGCCTGCTGGAGCAGGCCGAGCGCGAGCATGTCGTTGGCGCAGAAGGCGGCGGTCGGCCGCCGGGACGTGGGCAGCCCGGCCAGCCGCTCCCCCGCGCGCCTGCCCTCGGCGACGTCCAGCCGCTGGGTCTCCAGCACGGTGAGCGGTTCCGCGTCGGCGCGGGCCAGGGCCTGCTGCGCGCCGGTGATGCGGTCCGCGACCTGACCGATCGAGCGGGGTCCGCCAACGAACGCGATCCGGCGGTGCCCGGCGTCGAGGAGGTGGGACACGGCGAGGTCGCCGCCCAGCACGTCGTCCACCGACACCGAGCAGCGGTCCGGTCCGGCGCCGCGGTCGACGACCACGACGGGCGTGCCGCGGCCGGCCAGCGCGGCGATGCGCGGGTCGTCCGCGTCGACGGGCGTGATCAGGATGCCCTCGACCCGCTGCTGCTCCAGCAGGTCGAGGTACATGGCCTGGCGGGCGCGGTCCTCGCCGCCGTCGCACAGGTACAGCGCGAGCCCGGCCGCGTCGGCCACCTGCTGCGCGCCCGCCGCCACGTCGGTGAAGAACGGGTTGCGGGCGTCGAGGACCACGTAGGCGAGGGTGCGACTGGTGCCGCCGCGGAGCTGCCGGGCCGACTCGTTGCGCACGAACCCGAGTTCGGCGATCGCGTCCACCACGCGCTTGCGGGTGCGCTCGGCGACCATGTCGGGCCGGTTGAGCACGTTCGACACGGTCCCCAGGGACACCCCGGCGCGTGCGGCGACGTCCTTCATGCTCGGCGCGGCCACTCCGGCACCCCTCCTCCGTGCTCCACGCGGACGTGCGGTGAAACGTCCAAGCACTGGCTTTGCGGCGAGTTTAGCAGCCGGGTCGTCTGTCCAGCCCGGACTGCATCGGCGCTGCACAGGGCCGTTGTGAAACGTTCCAAAGTGGGCTAACGTCGAGGCTGCCGGTTGACCCCGCTGTCGAGAGGAACGACGTGTGATGTCCCCACAGGAGGTGCTGTCGGGCCTCGACGGGTTCACCATCGAGGTGCCGAGTTGGGCGTACGGGAACTCCGGCACCCGGTTCAAGGTGTTCAGCACACCGGGCACCCCGCGGGACCCGTTCGAGAAGATCGCGGACGCCGCACGCGTGCACGCGCTGACCGGGCTGGCCCCGCGCGTGTCCCTGCACATCCCGTGGGACCGGGTCGAGGACTACGGGGCGCTCGCCGCGCACGCCGAGGAGCACGGCGTGCGGATCGGGGCGATCAACTCGAACCTGTTCCAGGACGACGACTACAAGTTCGGCTCGCTGACGCACACCGATCCGGCGGTGCGCGCCAAGGCCGTCGGGCACCACCTCGACTGCGTCGAGATCATGGCGGAGACCCGGTCGACCGACCTGAAGCTGTGGCTGCCGGACGGCACGAACTACGCGGGGCAGGCGTCGTTGCGGGCCCGGCAGGACCGGTTGGCCGACTCGCTCGCGCAGATCTACGCGGCCCTGGCACCGGAGCACCGGCTGCTGGTCGAGTACAAGTTCTTCGAGCCCTACTTCTACGCCATGGACATCCCGGACTGGGGCACCGCGCTGCTGCACTGCCAGGCGCTGGGCGACCGGGCGCAGGTGGTGCTGGACACCGGGCACCACGCGCCGGGCACCAACATCGAGTTCATCGTGATGCAACTGCTGCGGGCCGGGCGGCTGGGCGCGTTCGACTTCAACTCCCGCTACTACGCCGACGACGACCTGATCGTGGGCTCGGCCGACCCGTTCCAGCTGTTCCGGATCATGGTCGAGATCGCCGCGGTCGGCGGGCACCTGCCGGAGTCCGGGGTGAACTTCATGCTCGACCAGTGCCACAACATCGAGGACAAGATCGCGGGCCAGATCCGGTCCGTCCTCAACGTCGAGCAGGCGCTGGCCAAGGCCCTGCTCGTGGACACCGGCGCGTTGGCCGCGGCGGAAGAGGCCGGTGACGTGCTCGGCGCCCACGACGTGCTGATGGACGCCTTCCACACCGACGTGCGCGGTGTCCTCGCCGACCGCCGCGAGGCCCGCGGGCTGCCGCGTGACCCGATGGCCGCCTACCGGGCCTCCGGCTACGCCGCCGAGATCGCCGCCGGGCGCGTCGGCGGCACGCAGGCCGCCTGGACCTGATCCCGTCGCCACCGCTCGTCCACGAGGAGCCTCTCCGAAGATGACTGACAACACGACCGTGGCGTCGCTGGTCGCCCGCTCGAACCGGCTGGGCGCCGACCCGCGCAACACCAACTACGCCGGCGGCAACACCTCCGCCAAGGGCGCGGAGACCGACCCGGTCACCGGCGACCGGGTCCAGCTGATGTGGGTGAAGGGCTCGGGCGGCGACCTGGGCACGCTCACCCCCGCCGGCCTGGCCGTGCTGCGGCTGGACCGGCTGCGCGCGCTGGTGGACGTCTACCCGGGCGTCGACCGCGAGGACGAGGTGGTCGCCGCGTTCGACTACTGCCTGCACGGCAAGGGCGGCGCGGCGCCGTCGATCGACACCGCCATGCACGGCCTAGTGGACGCACCGCACGTGGACCACCTGCACCCCGACTCGGGCATCGCGCTCGCGACCGCGGCCGACGGGGAGGAGCTGACCCGGCGGTGCTTCGGCGACCGGGTGGCGTGGGTGGACTGGCGTCGGCCCGGTTTCCAGCTGGGCCTGGACATCGCGGCGATCAAGGCGGCGAACCCGCAGGCCATCGGGTGCGTGCTCGGCGGGCACGGGATCACCGCGTGGGGTGACACGTCCGAGGAGTGCGAGGCGCACTCCGCGGAGATCATCCGCACGGCCGAGGAGTTCCTGGCCGAGCACGGCACCGCCGAGCCGTTCGGCCCGATCGTCCCGGGGAACGAGCCGCTGCCCGAGGGCGAGCGGCGGGCCAAGGCGGCGGCGATCTTCCCGACCGTCCGCGGGCTGGCGTCGACCGACCACCCGCAGGTGGGCCACTACACCGACGCCGACGTGGTGCTGGACTTCCTGGCCCGGGAGAAGCTGGCACCGCTGGCCGAGCTGGGCACCTCGTGCCCGGACCACTTCCTGCGCACCAAGGTCAAGCCGCTCGTGGTCGACCTGCCCGCCACGGCGAGCGTCGAGGAGATCACCAAGCGGCTCAAGGAGCTGCACGCGGCCTACCGGGACGACTACCGCGCCTACTACGAGCGGCACGCCACCCCGGACTCGCCGGCCATGCGCGGGGCGGACCCGGCGATCGTGCTGGTGCCCGGCGTCGGCATGTTCTCCTTCGGCCGCAACAAGCAGACCGCGCGGGTGGCGGGCGAGTTCTACGTCAACGCCGTCAACGTCATGCGCGGCGCGGAGTCCGTGTCGACGTACCGGCCGATCGCGGAGTCGGAGAAGTTCCGGATCGAGTACTGGGCGCTCGAAGAGGCCAAGCTGGCCCGGATGCCGAAGCCCAAGCCGTTGGCGACCCGCGTCGCCCTGGTCACCGGCGCGGCGTCCGGCATCGGCAAGGCCATCGCCGAACGGCTGGCCGCCGAGGGCGCGTGCGTGGTCGTCGCCGACCTCGACGGTGAGAAGGCCGCGGCGGTCGCCGCCGGGATCGGCGGCACGGACACCGCGATCGGCGTGGCCGCGGACGTGTCGGACGAGGACGCCGTGGAGCGGGCCTTCGCCGAGGCCGTGCTCGCCTTCGGCGGGGTCGACCTGGTCGTGAACAACGCCGGGCTGTCGATCTCCAAGCCGCTGCTGGAGACCACCGTGCGCGACTGGGACCTCCAGCACGACGTGATGGCGCGCGGGTCGTTCCTGGTGTCACGGGCCGCCGCACGCGTGATGGTCGACCAGGGCATCGGCGGCGACATCGTCTACATCTCCTCGAAGAACGGCGTGTTCGCCGGGCCCAACAACGTCGCCTACGGCGCGACCAAGGCCGACCAGGCCCACCAGGTGCGGTTGCTGGCGGCCGAACTCGGGCCGCACGGCATCCGCGTCAACGGCGTCAACCCCGACGGGGTGGTGCGCGGTTCGGGCATCTTCGCCGGGGGCTGGGGCGCCCGGCGGGCCGCCGTGTACGGGGTGCCGGAGGCGGAACTGGGCGCCTACTACGCCAAGCGCACCCTGCTCGGCCGCGAAGTGCTGCCCGAGCACGTCGCCGCCGCCGTCTTCGCGCTGACCGGCGGTGATCTCTCCCAGACCACCGGGCTGCACGTCCCGGTCGACTCCGGCGTCGCCGCCGCGTTCCTGCGCTGATGGGCGTGCGGATCGCGGCCGTCGACCTGGGCGCGTCCAGCGGGCGCGTGATGGCCTTCGACATCGAGGCCGACCGGGTGGGCTTCACCGAGGCGCACCGGTTCCCCAACGGGCCGGTGCGCCTCGGCGACACCCTGCACTGGGACGTCCTCGCCCTCTACCAGGGCGTGCTCGACGGCCTGCGTGCCGCCGGGCCGGAGCTCGACTCGGTCGGCATCGACTCGTGGGCCGTCGACTACGGCCTGCTGGACGCCACCGGCGCGTTGCTCGGCAACCCCGTGCACTACCGGGACGCGCGCACCGACGGAGTCCCGGAGGCCGTCCACGCCCGCGTCCCGGCGGCCGAGCTGTACGGCGTCACCGGGCTGCAAGTGCTGCCGTTCAACACCGTCTACCAACTCGCCGCCGCGCGGGGCACACCGCAGCTGGCGGCGGCACGGCAGTTGTTGCTGATCCCGGACCTGCTCGGGCACTGGCTCACCGGTGCACGGGTCACCGAGGTCACCAACGCCTCCACCACCGGCCTGCTCGACGCCCGCACCCGCACGTGGTCCGCGGAGTTGCTGTCCCGGCTGGGCATCGCCGAGGGGTTGTTCACGCCCCTGGTCGAACCCGGCACGGTGATCGGCGAACTCCTGCCGCACGTGGGCGCCGGTTCCGTCCCGGTGGTGGCGGTCGGGTCGCACGACACCGCGTCCGCCGTCGTCGGGGTGCCCGCGGCCACGCGGGACTTCGCCTACGTCGCCACCGGCACGTGGTCGCTGGTCGGGGTCGAGCTGGACACCCCGGTGCTCACCGAGGCCGGTCGCCGGGCCAACTTCTCCAACGAACTCGGCGTCGACGGCACGGTCCGCTACCTGCGCAACGTGATGGGCCTCTGGCTGTTGCAGGAGTGCCTGCGCGAGTGGGGCGACCCGGATTTGTCGGGCCTCTTGGACGCCGCGGCGGGCGAACCGGGCCTGACGGCCGTGGTCGACGCGGGCGATCCGGCGTTCATCCCGCCCGGCGACATGCCCGCCCGGATCGCCGCCGCCTGCACCCGGACCGGTCAGCCCGCGCCCGCGACGCGTGCGGCGGTGGTGCGGTGCGTGCTGGACAGCCTGGCCCTGGCCCACCGCCGGGCGGTCCGCCAGGCCGCCGAGCTGTCGGGGCGACGCGTCGGGGTCGTGCACGTCGTCGGCGGCGGGGCGCGCAACCGCTTGCTGTGCCGGCTCACCGCCGACGCGTGCGGACTGCCCGTGATCGCCGGACCGGTCGAGGCCGCGGCCTACGGCAACGCGCTGGTCCAGGCTCGTGCGCTGGGTGCCGTCACCGGCGGTCTGCCCGAGCTGCGGGCGCTGGTGCGCGCCTCGGCCGAACTGGTCCGGTACGAACCGGACGGTGGTGCCGAGGCGTGGCGGGCGGCGGAAGAACGCCTGACCACGCCCCTGCCGGTCTGACGCGGAGGTGGTGCGGCCGGAGGGTGTCCCGGCCGCACCACCCACGTGATCAGCCCTTGAACCGGACCGTGTACTCCCGTTGCGCCGTACCGTCCTCGCTGGTCACGGTGACCTTCGCGACCGGGTCGGAGTGGTCGGCCTGGTCGACCGCCACCTCCGCGTACGGGTCGGCCGCGACCGCCGTCACCTCGCCCCGCCGTGCGTCGACCTGGTACTCCGAAATGCCCGGGTCGAAGCCCGCGACCGGCGTGCCGTCCACGGCGAGCCGGGCCGCCGACGCCTCCGCCGACCGTCCGGGCGCCTTGGCGAACACCTCGATCTCGCTGATCGTCATGTACATCGACGGCCGCGCGGTGAACACCACCCTGACCGCGTCGGTGGCCGATGCCCGCAGGGGCACCTCCACCACGGGCGCGGGCGCGCCGTCACCGACCACCGGCACCACGTCACTCGCGTCGACCCACGTGCCGCCGGCGTCCCGCACCTGCACCCGCAGCGATTGCGCGTAGCTCGCGGTCGACCCGTCGCGGTAGAAGTGCACGACGACCCGGTCGACGTCCCGTGCGCCCGGCAGCTGGTACGTCAGCGTGTCCGACGGGTTCTTCGTGCCCGACCTCCAGTTGGACCACGCCTTGTCGTTCGTGACGCCGTTGCGCAGCCGGTCCGCGGAGTAGCCGGGCTCGGTGTAGGTGGACGAAGCGCGCACCCCGTCCTCGAGCGCCGCGTTGGTCTCGACCGGCGCGGTGACCTGCACCCGTGCCGTCGCGGGCACCGCGGAGCCGTCGACCACCCGTGCCGTGCCGTCGACCGTCACCACGCCGGGCTCGGTGGTCGTCGGCATCGCCTCCCACGTCACCGGCAGCTCCGTGGTCCCACCGTTCGCACCGACACCGATCACGGTGGCGGGCAACGAAGGCGTGCCGCCCACGTACGCCTTCGCCCGCGCGGGCTGCGTCGACGCGATGGTGTCCACCGTGACGACCGCCGTGGTGTGGAACGTCCGCCCGAGCGGATCGGTCGCGGTGCCCGGCACCCGCACGGTCCCCGGTCGGGACCACCGCTCCACCGGCACCGGCTCCCACCGCACGGGCAGCGCGCCGCCCGTGCCGTCACGGAGCTTCGCGGGCACCGTGGACGGCAGTTCGGGCGTTCGGCCCGGCACGGTGAAGACCGCCGCGTCCTGCGCGCCCAGCACGGTGCGGTCCACCACGGCCCACCGCTGGTTCGCACCGGAGGACGGCGTGTAGAGGCCCACCGGCGAACCGTCCGCGGTGGCCTGACCGGTCACGTCGGGCAGCCGGCCGGTGGCCGCGTTGACGAACGTGTAGGTGCCGTCACCGGTCGTGGACATGATCCACTGCGCGGCCGGGTCGGCTTCGCCCGCCGGTTCGAGCACAAGACCACTCCCGCGATCCGCCCACCGCCTGCCGTCCACCGCGTGCGACACCGCGTAGCGCTCGCGGTTGCCCACGCCCTCGGTGACCTTCTCGACCCGCCACAACGCGCCCGCGTCGGACTGGTCGGCCGTCCGGATCACGGCCGAGCCGCCGTCGGCCGCCGGGGTCAGGGCCTTGCCGCTCTGCACGCCGGTCAGGCCGTAGACGTGCCCTTCCTGCACCAGCGCCGCGTCCTTCGACACGCCCTTGACCCCGTCGACCACGAACGTCGTGACCGACTTGGAAGGCACGGTGAGCGTCGCCGACCGGTCGTCGCCGACCCGCACCGGGGTGCCGCGCACCAGACCACCGTCGGCATCCGACACCACGGGGGTGACGGTGGCGTGCGGCAGCACCACGCCGAACCGCGACAGGTCCAGCTCCACGGCGCGCTGCCGGTCCGTGCTGTTGACGTGCACGACCGTCGCGGCGTCACCGGAGGCGGACACGGCGGCGAGGCTCGACGTGTCGTCCACCTTGATCACCCGGTCGCCGGGCCGCACGAAGTGGGTGAAGTTCCGGACCGTGTCGAACTTCGTGTTCGTGCGGACCGGGCACGTCTCCAGCGTGGCGTCGGCCGCGCAGTCGAACGGGACCTGGACGGTGCCCCAGTTCTTCCCCGCCGCGAACTGCGGGTTGTAGTCCTCGATCGCCTGCCACAGCACCCACGCGGACGGCTCCAGCTCGCGCATGTCGGCGACGATCCGCTCGGCGATGCCGAGGCCCGGGTCCATGTCGGTGAAGCTGTGGCGGTTGCCCCAGGTGCCGTCCACCTCGCTCATCCACAACGGCTTGTCGGCGCCCTTGGCGATGTCACGCGGGGACGTCCGGTCACCGGTGCCGTACGTGTGCACGTTGAGCTGGTCGACGGCCGCTCGCGCGTCGGCGCTGTACCCGTTCCAGTTGGTCCGGAACCGGCCGGAGTCGGTCTCGTCCATCGCGGACAGCCGCGCGTCGAGCCGGGACCGGCTCATCGCCCGCTGGAGCGCGAGGACCACGCTCTGCTGGAGGGCCGGACCGGCGTGCGCGCCCTCCTGACGACCACCGGTGGGTTGACCGTCGGGACCGAGCTGCGTGCCCCAGTACGGGGTGTTCGGCTCGTTCAGCGGCTCGACGAGGTCGAACTCGATGCCGTGCTCGCGCTCGATGTGCTCGGACACCCGGACCAGGTAGGTGGCGAAGTCGTCCACCCGGTCGGCGCGGATCTGGTCGGCGCTGGGGTCGAACCCGCCGGACACGTACCCGCTGACCGTCTGGAACCACGGCGGCGAGTTGCTGAACGCCTCCCAGGTGTCGACCTTGTCCTTGATCCGGTCGACCCACCACCGCTGGTTCGCGTCGGCGTCCCAGTTCCAGTGCTCCGGGTTGTCCGGGTCCCACCAGTCCACGTCCTCGCGGGTGGTGCCCTCCGGCGCGTTCCAGAAGCCCTCCATCGTCGCGCCGGCCTTCATGTAGTCCTGGCGGACGTCCGGCGCGTTGCCGCCGCCGATGTTGTAGCGGGCGATGTTGAGCCGCAGCCCGTCCTCGCCGAACAGCAGGTCGGCGAGGCGGTTGCGGACCTCGTCGGGGTAGCCGCCGGTGGCGTTGGCGAACCACACCAGGCTCGTGCCCCAGCCCTCGAACGCGGGCTGCTGGTAGGACGGGTCGGGCCGGACCACGACCGCCTGCACCGCCTCCCCCTGGGCGACCGCCACCGGAGGCCCGGCCGCGGCAAGGGCACCGCCCGCCAGCACGGCGGCCAGCCCCAGGCGGGCGAGCCGGACGGGTGTTCTGCGCGGTTTCATCGTCGTTGATCTCCTCTTCAGAACGGACGGCACGGCGGGGCGACATACCGTGGAAAGCGCTTTCCAGCTACGGCGGAGCGCTCCCACGACGGTTGCGAGATCACGGAACTACTGACCGGACAACGGCGCGGTGATCGCTCGCGAGTTGCCGAACACCACGTAGAGCAGTGGCGCGCACGCCACCAGCAGACCCACCAACGGCTGGGCCAGCACGATCGCCACGGCGAGCCCGAGCACCACGACGTTGGCCAGACCGAGGTACCAGCGTCGCGCCACCAGGCACAGGCAGGGCCACAGGAGCGCACGCACCCGAACCGGGTTCGAGCCGGTGGCGAGGACGAGGACCACGGCGATCACCGTCGCCACGACCAGCACGGACGCGGTCACGAAGAACGGCACCAGCGCCGGTCCCCACGACGTGCGGGCCACCGCGACGGCGTCGAAAGCCAACACCGCCACCACCGCCGCGCCACCGAACCACACCGCCACCGCACGCCCGGCGGCACGCCGGTAGGCCGTGACGAACGGTCGCCACACCGTCGGCGGACCGTCGCCCAGAGCCGCGAAACAGCCGAACACCCCGGCCAGCGCCGGTGCGCAGAACCCCGACAGCACGACGAAGAACGGCCACGACGCGAGCGGGTCGCGCACGACGGCCAGCGCCAGCAGCAGCGGCGAGCAGCCCACCGCCAGCAGCACGTTGGCCATCAGGCCGACGTACACCATCCCGAAGACCTTGTCGTAGGTCTCCTGGGAGGCGGGGCGCAGCAGTCGGACGGCCACCCCGCTCACCCCTTGAGCCCGGTCGTCGCGATACCGCGGATGAAGTACCGCTGCCCCAGCAGGAACACCAGCAGGATCGGCAGCACCGACAGCACCGCGCCGGTCATGATCATCGCGTACTCGGCGTCGTACTGGCCGACGAACGAGCGCAGGCCCAGCTGCACGGTCCACAGCTCGTTGCTGGTCAGGTAGATGAACGGACCCATGTAGTCGTTCCAGGTGCTGACGAACGTGAGCAGCGCCAGGCTCGCGAGCGCAGGCTTGGACAGCGGCAGGATGATCCGCCGGTAGATCCCGTACTCGCTCAGCCCGTCGATCCGCGCGGCCTCGCACAGCTCGTCCGGGATCGACGTGTAGTACTGCCGCATCAGGAACACGCCGAACGCGCCGAACGCCTGCAACAGGATGATCGACCAGTACGTGTTCGTCAGCTCCATCTTCTGCATCATGATGTACTGCGGCACCATGTACGCCTGCCACGGCACGGCGATCGTGCCGATGTACATCAGGAACAGCGCGTTGCGGCCGGGGAACCGCACCTTGGCGAACCCGTACGCGGCGAAGCTGCCGGTGAGCACCTGCAACAGCGTGATCGTCACCGAGAGGAACAGCGAGTTGCCGAGGTAGGCGGCCAGCGGGATGCGGTCCCAGATCTCCACGAAGTTCGACCAGCGGAGTTCGTCCGGGATCCACTGGATCGGCACGGTGAACACCTCGTTGTCGCGCTTGAGCGCCGCGGAGAGCATCCACGCGAACGGGACGAGCACGAGCAGCGCCACCACGACCATGGCCGTGTAGGTGAGCACCGGTCGGGCGATCCGCCAAGCACGGCCGCGTGCCGTGGCCGGTGGTGGCGGGTCGTGCGGCGGCGCGGTCGGCGGCGCGTGGTCCAGCGCGGTCATCAGGCGTTCCTCCGCTCGTTGAGGCGGAACTGGAGGACGGTCACGCTGAGCACGATGACGAACAGCACCAGCGCGATCGCCGACGAGTAGCCGAAGTGGCCTTCGGTGATGCCCTCGCGGTACACGAGCTGGGAGAGCACCAGCGTGCTCCGACCCGGACCGCCGTTGGTCATGACGACGATGAGGTCCAGCACCTTGAAGCTCTGGATCGTCAGCATGACCAGCACGAAGAACGTGGTCGGCCGCAGCGACGGCAGGGTGATGTGCCAGAACCGGTGCCACGCGTTCGCGCCGTCCACCCGTGCCGCCTCGTAGTACTCCTCCGGGATCGACTGGAGCCCGGCCAGGTAGAGCACCATGTAGTAGCCCATGTCCCGCCACACGCTGGTGATGATCACCGCGGGCATCGCCCAGTCGGTACTCGCCACCCAGCCCGGCGGGTCGCCGACGCCGATCGCGCCGAGGAACTGGTTGACCGGGCCGACGGTGGGGTTGAACAGCATGTTCCACACGACGGCCACGGCGACCAGCGACGTGACGTAGGGGAAGAAGGCCGCGGTGCGGAAGAAGCCGACACCGCGGATCTTCCGGTTGAGCACGATCGCCAGGCCGAGCGCGGCGACCATGGTCAACGGGATGTGCCCCGCCGCGTAGTACAGCGTGTTGCCCAGCGCGACCCGGAAGTTCTCGTCCTCCAGCATCTCGGCGAAGTTGTCCAGGCCGATCCACTCCGGCGCGCGGTAGGAGTCCCACTCCATGAACGCCAGGGCGAACGCCGCGATCACCGGCACGAGGGTGAACAGGGCGAACCCGAGGAAGTTCGGCAGGATGAAGCTCCAGCCGATGAGGGTGTTGCGTCGCTTCCGCCGCCGTTGGGCCGGACCGCGAGGCGGCGCCTCCGGCGGTGGTTTCGTGTGCGTCACTGCGTTGGCCATGCTCGTCCTCGTGCTGGTGTCGTGGGCGTCGAGGTCGGCTAGTCGATGACCTTCTTGACCCGGTCCCGCATGGTCCGGATGCCCTCCTCGACCGACTTCTCGCCGACCATGATCAAGTCGTGCTCCTCCTTGAGGATCGTGTCCACGTCGGCGGTGTGCTCGCTGACCGGCATCTCCAGCACGGTCTTGTCCGGGGAGAGGGCCTTGGTGGTCTGCTCGCCGGACGGCATGCCCTCCAGCGACGCGTACAGCTTGGTGATCTCGTCGGTCTGCAACGCGGGCAGGACGCCGACCTTCGTGATCGCCTTCGCACCCTCGACGCCCGCCGCGAACTCGACGAACTTCCGCGCGGTCTCGGTGTGCTTGGCGTTCTTGTTCACCGCGAACGCGGTCGGCGAGCCGAACGTGGTGACGCCCGACGCCCCCGGTCGCTGCGGCATGGGCGCGATGCCCCACTCGACCGCGCTGTCACCCTTCTTCTTGGCGGCGAGGATGCCCGCCGTGTACCAGGTGCCCATCGGCAGCATCGCGGTCGCGCCGGTCTCGAACATGGTCCGGTAGCTGGCCTGCTGGGACGTCGCGCTGCCGAAGTCGAGCGCGGCGCCGGACTTCTGCAGGTCGAGCGCCATCTCGTACTGGTCGGCGAAGAACTCGAAGTCGCCGGTGATCTGGTCGCCGTCGTTCTGCGCCGCCGCGATGGCGTGCACGACCGACCGCCAGGTGTGGTGGTAGGTGCCGTAGACCTTCTTGCCGTCCGCTTCCTTGGTGAGCTTCTTGGCGGTGTCGGCGTACTGGTCCCAGGTCATGTTCTCCGGGTGCGCGACGCCGGCCTCGTCGAACATCTTCTTGTTGTAGTAGAGCAGCCAGAAGTCCTGGCGGTAGGGCAGTGCGAAGTACTTGCCCTCCTGGTCGAAGGCGTCGAGCCCGGCCAGGTCGCCGTTCTCCTTGCCCTTGGCGAGGTCGGTGACGTCGGCCAGCTGGCCGCGGCCCGCGTAACGGGCGTAGTCGATGACGTTCTTCATGGTGATCACGTCGGTCGTGTCACCGCCCGCGAGCATGGTCGTGACCTTGGTGGGGTAGTCGGCGGCCAGGATGTCGACCGGCTGCACCGTGACATCGGGGTTGGCCGCCTCGAAGGCGTCGAACACGGCCTGGAACTCGGGCGTGCCCGCCAGGTTCCACACCGCCACGCTCAGCGTGACCGGTCCGCTCTCGTCGGCCGGCTCACCCGAACCACAGCCCGCCGCCACCAGCGACAGCGCCGTGAGCCCGACCAGCGCCCCGCGGACGCGGCCCCGCCGGCCGGCGCGCGGCTTGTTCGGAGTCATCATTGATCCCGTCCCTTTCCAACTTCGTTGCGTGGTGGTGCGGCAGGTCCGCCGCGGTCGAGCCGAGGCCCGGTGGTCAGGCGCTCTTGCCGAACGTGTCCGGGGTGACCGCGGCGCGAGGCGGGTGGCCGGACAGGTAGCGCTCCAGCTCGTCGAGGGCGCTGTCGCTCATCCGCCGGGTCTCCGAGCCGAGCGAGCCCGCGATGTGTGGGGTGATCATCACGTTGGGCAGGTCGTAGAGGACCGAATCGGCCGGCAGCGGCTCCGGGTCGGTCACGTCCAGGATCGCGTCCAGCCGACCGGTGGCGCACTCGCGCTCCAGCGCCGCCGTGTCCAGCACCGAACCCCGCGCGGTGTTCACCACCGTCGCGCCGTCGCGCAGCATCGCGAGCTCGGCGGCGCCGATCAGGTGGTGGGTGGAGCCCAGCTCCGGGACGTGCAGCGAGAGCACGTCACTGGCCCGCAGCAGCTCGGGCAGCCCCACGTGCCGCCCGCCCGCCGCCGCCACCTCGGCCGGGTCGACGTACGGGTCGTACACCAGCACGGTCACGTCCATCCCGCGCAGCCGGTCCACGACCCGGCGGCCGACCCGGGAGAAGCCGGCCACACCGATCGTGCGGCCCCGGTTGGTCAACTCGCCCCGCCGCGACAGGTAGGACCAGTCGTCACGGTGCTCGCGGGCGTCCTGCGCGAGGAACGGCGCCTTCTTGCCCGCGAACACGATGGCGGCCACGGTGAACTCGGCCACCGGGATGGCGTTCTCGTCGGCCGCCGTGGTGACCAGGATGCCGCGCCGCCACACCTCGTCGGTCACGAACGACCGCACGCTGCCCGCGCCGTGGAAGATCGCCCGCAGGTCGGGCGCCGCGGCCAGCCGCTCGGTGGTGAGCGGCGGGCAGCCCCAGGACGTCAGCAGCACCTCCACCTCACGCAGCCTGCGCCGCACCGCCGGTGAATCCAACTCCGCGGTGGACACCGGGTCGGCCAGGCCTACCAGGCGGTCCAGCCGGTCCAGCTGGGCCGGTCCGAACTGGACCCGGAAGTGCTCCGGCTCCATCACCAGCAGCGCCTGTGGTCGTCGTGGTCCGTGGGTCACGCGGAGTCCTTTGCGGCCGGAACGCTCGATAGAGTGGACCGATCATGTGTGATCGTATTTTTCAAGTCAAGACTTGTTTTGCTCAGTTACGATCAGATTGATCCAGGTGACCGACCGAAGGTGAGCTGAGATGATCAAGCCCGAGTCGAGTGCCGATCGGGCCGTCACGGGCCCGCTGCACGCCGCCTGGGGCGCGCGGGTCGAGGCATCGGCGCTGGCGGACCTGCTCCTGCCGCCGTCGACCGCGCTGCCCGCGTACGGCGACCCGGAGCGGTGGCCGCCGAACGCCGCGACCCGGCCGGCGGCCCTCCTCGACCAGGCGCGCTCCGAGCGCGGCACGCCGTGGCCACAGCCGACCGCGAGCCAGTACGCGCGCTTCTCCCGCGACGGCGACGGTGACCGCATCGCCTACGAGACACCGGTTTTCGAGCACGACCGCCGCCTCACCCGCGCCGTCCTCGCGGCCGTCGTCACCCCGGACGACGCCCTGCTGGACGAGGTGGCCGACGGCGTCGTGCTGCTGTGCGAGCGCAGCACGTGGTGCTGGCCCGCGCACGAGGAGCACCACCGCTTGCGCGGCGCCGTCGTGCCCGACCCGGACGTGCCGTACCTGGACCTCGGCGCGGGGGTCGCCGCCGCGCAACTGGCCTGGCTCGACCACGTCCTCGGTGATCGCCTGGACCGCCGGTGGCCCGGTCTGCGCGCCCGCATCCGCCGCGAGGTCCGCGTCCGCGTGCTCGACCCGTTCACCTCCCGCCGCGACTGGCACTGGCTCGGCCTCGACGGCAACGTGCACAACTGGTGCCCGTGGATCTGCGGGAACGTCCTGGTCGCGGCCCTGCGCCTGGTCGACGACGTGGCCGACCGGGCCAGGATCGCGGCCGACGCCGTGCGCGCGATCGACCGCTACCTGGCCGCCCTCCCGCCGGACGGGTCGGTGGACGAGGGCTTCGAGTACTGGTGGAACGGCGCGTGCCGCGCGCTGGAAGCCCTCGACGTCCTGGAGCACGCCACCGCCGGTGCGCTGAGCGCGACCGGCGTGCCGGTGGTGCGCGAAACCGTCCGCTTCCCGCGCCTGATGCACCTCGGCGGCCCCTGGTACGTCAACCTCGCCGACGCCCGCGCCCGGCAGCCCGGCGGCCAGCCGTGGCACGTGCCGCAGGAGTGGGCCCGCCGCACCGGCGACCGGGACGTCGCGCACCACGCCGCGGCCCAGCGGTCCACCGCGATCACCGACACCGCCGAGCTGGGGCGCGCGCTGCGCGATCTCGCCACCCCGCTGCCCGACCACCCCGTGGAAACCCTGGTCGGCAGCGCCTGGCTCCCGGGCACTCAGGTCGGCCTCGCCCGCACCACCACCGGACCGACGCTCGTGGTCAAGGGCGGCCACAACGACGAGAACCACAACCACAACGACGTCGGCAGCGTGATCGTGGCGGTCGACGGCGTGCCCGTCGTGGTCGACGCCGGCCGCCCGACCTACACCAAGCAGACGTTCAGCGCCGACCGCTACGACATCTGGACGATGCAGAGCAGTTGGCACAACGTCCCCGAGGTGCGCGGCACGCCCCAGGGCACCGGACGCGACCACCGCGCGCGGGACGTCACCGCCGAGGACACCGCCGACCGGTTCCAGGTCCGGCTGGACCTCGCCCCCGCCTACCCCGTGCCCGCGCTGCGATCGTGGTGGCGCACCACGACCGCGCACCGCGACCGGCAGCGGGTGACGATCGAGGACGCCTGGGACTTCGCCGACCACGGCGACTCCCCGTCGACGCTGCACTACCTGCTCGCCGGTGACGTCGTGCGGGACGGGCCGGGACGGCTGGTCGTCCACCCGGTCGCCGGGGCCCGCGCTACTCTGGTCGCTTGGAATCCGAGCCTGGCGTCGGCCGCGCTGACCGTGCGCGAACTCGACGACCCCCTGCTCAGGACGGTGTGGGGAGAGAAACTGACCAGGCTGGAGCTGCGCCTTCCCGACACGGCGCGAGGTAGCCTCGTGATCATGGTGGAGGTGTGCGCATGACGACGTCCGAGCCGTCCGCCATGCTGCCCTCGGAACGGCGTGCCAAGGTCATCGAGCTGCTGCGCCGGCGCGGCACCGTGCGGGTGCACGACCTCGCGGACGAGCTGGAGGTCTCCGCGATCACCGTGCGCCGGGACATCACCCTGCTCGCCGAGCAGGGCCTGGTCCGGCGGGTCCGCGGCGGCGCGACCGTCACCGCGGCCGTGGCGGACGACGCCCTGGCGCATTCGGCGTCCCACGGGTACTCCGCGTCCCATCCGGCGGAGTCGAACGGCAGCGCGGCATCCGTCGCCGAGCGCAGGCTGCCCGGCGAGCGACCGGGTCAGCCGACCGTCGGCCTGGTCGTCCCGTCGCTGGACTACTACTGGCCGGACGTGATCAAGGGCGTGCGCGAGGCCGCCGCCGAGGCCGACGTGCGGATCGTGCTGCGCGGCGCCACCTACGAGGCCGCCGACGAACGGCGTCAGCTCACCCGGCTGGTCGAGGCGGTCGGCGTCGACGGCCTGCTGGTCGCCCCGACCACCACCGGCGACGAGGGCGAGGCCCTGATGCGGTGGCTGCGATCGGTCGACGTCCCGGTCGTGCTGATCGAGCGCACGCCGACCGACAGCTACCACGGTGCGGTCGAGTCGGTGGTCAGCGACCACGCCCGCGGCGCCGCGATGGCCGTGCGCCACCTCGCCGAACTCGGCCACCGGCGCATCGGCCTGAGCACCACGGCCAAGAGCCCGACCTCCCCGCACGTCCGGCGCGGCTGGCGGGAAGCGTGCGCAGAGCTCGGCCTCCCGGTCGACGGCGTCCCGGACGTGCACACCGTGGACCGGCCGGACGCCGAGTGGCCCGCCGCCCTCGACGCCCTGCTGGACGCCTGCGTCGAGTCCGGCACGACGGCGCTGGTCGTCCACTCGGACCCGGAGGCGATCTCGCTGGTCGAGCGGTGCCAGGAGCGCGGCATCAGGGTGCCGGAGGACCTGGCGCTGGTCACCTACGACGACGAGGTGGCCGAGCTGTCCGACCCGCCGTTGACCGCGATCCGACCGCCGAAGGCCGCTGTCGGCCGGGCGGCCGTGACGCTGCTGGCCGAGCGGCTGAACGACCCCGACCCCCATCGGCCCGCGCACCGGATCGTGATCGAGCCCCGGCTGATCGTCCGCTCGTCGTCCTGAGGATCGAGTGGTGTGATGCGGCGATTCCCGGCCAAGGACCGACCGGGCAAGGACGCCTGGCTGGGACCGCTCTCGCTGTGCCTCGGGCTGCTCAGCTGGCCGATCCCGGCGGGTGGCGTCGTGCTGGCGCTCGGCGCCGTGGCCTGCGGGGCGGTGTCCATGGGGACCCGGACCGAGTACCGGCTCGACTGGACCGCCGTCACCGGGACGACCCTCGCGGTGCTCCAGCTGCTGCTGTCGCTGATGCTCTTCGCGATGACCGCCGGCGGTCACTGACCTGGCGGGGTTAGCGCTAACACCGCTAGGCCACAGGGGTGTCACACCCGCTCCCCGCCCTCCGCCGTCGAATATCGTCGAACCGGCCGGAACTCTTGACAAGCGAGTAATCAGCCGATTACCAATGGCGTACCCAGCCGACGCCCGCCGCATGCCAGGTCCCTGATGTTAGCGATAACACCCCTGGGTCACAGGTCGGGCGGTCCCGGCTGGGCACAGCCCTTTCCTCAACGTGGAGGATCGAATGTCCCGACTTGGCGTGCGCGGACGGCCGCGTGCCCGGACGCAAAGACCTGCGGTGGCGCTCGCGGTGGCGGTTTCGGTGGTGGCCGGCGGTCTCGTCGCGGTCGCGACGCCCGCTTCCGCCGCCACGGTCGACACCAACGCGAGCTACGTGCTCGTGGCCAGGCACAGCGGCAAGGCGCTGGACGTCTACAACCTCTCCACCGCGGACGGCGGCGAGATCGTGCAGTGGACGCGCAACGACGGCGCGTGGCAGCAGTGGCAGTTCGTGGACTCCGGCGGCGGCTACTACCGGCTCAAGTCGCGGCACAGCGGCAAGGTGCTCGACGTCGCCGAGTCCTCCACCGCCAACGGCGCGAACGTGGTGCAGTGGACCGACAACAACGGGGCCAACCAGCAGTTCCGGCCGGTGGACTCGGCGGACGGGTACGTGCGGCTGGTCAACCGCAACAGCGGCAAGGCGCTGGACGTGTGGGAGCGCTCCACCGCCGACGGCGCCCGGATCTCCCAGTACGACGACGTCGACGGCACCAACCAGCAGTGGCAGCTGGTCAAGGTCGGCTCCACGCCGCAGCCGACCGGCCGCCAGGTGGAGAACCTCGACCGCGGTGTGGTGAGCGTCCGCTCCGGCACCGGCAACCTGGTGAGCTGGCGCCTGCTGGGCAGCGACCCGGCCGGTGTCGGGTTCACCGTCTACCGGGGCACGACGAAGGTCAACAGCACGCCGATCACCGGGTCCACCAACCTCCTCGACGGCGGCGCGGCGGCCGACGCCTCCTACACCGTGCGGGCCGTGGTGGGCGGTGTCGAGCAGCCGCCTTCGGCGCAGTCGCTGGGCTTCGCCAACGGCTACCTGGACGTGCCGCTGCAGATCCCGGCGGGCGGCACGACGCCGAGCGGTGAGGGCTACACGTACTCGGCGAACGACGCGAGCGTCGGCGATCTCGACGGTGACGGCGACTACGAGATCGTGCTGAAGTGGGATCCGTCCAACGCGAAGGACAACTCGCAGTCCGGTTACACCGGCAACGTCTTCGTCGACGCGTACCGGCTCGACGGAACCCGGTTGTGGCGGATCGATCTCGGTCGGAACATCCGGGCGGGTGCGCATTACACGCAGTTCCAGGTGTACGACT
>NZ_JNXC01000008.1 GCF_000716595.1 Saccharothrix sp. NRRL B-16314 | reverse complement strand
CGGCGGTGGGGTCGGATGGTGCGTCGAACGGGTTGACGGCTCCGAGTGGTCGTGCGCAGGTGCGGGTGATCCGTGCGGCGTTGGCGGATGCCGGGGTTGCGGCGTGCGAGGTGGATGTGGTGGAGGCGCACGGTACGGGGACGAGGTTGGGCGACCCGATCGAGCTGGGCGCGCTGGTGGAGGTCTACGGGCCCGACCGGGAGCATCCCGCCATGGTCGGTTCGGTGAAGTCGAACCTCGGCCACACCCAGGCGGCGGCAGGGGTGGTGGGTGTGGTGAAGGCGCTGCTGGCGATGGGCGAAGGGGTGGTGCCGCGGACGTTGCACGCCGACCGCGTCACGGAAGCGGTGGACTGGTCGTCGGGCGGTGTGGTGGTGGCGGGGGAGCGCTGTGCCTGGCCCGAGGCCGACCGACCGCGCCGGATGGCGGTGTCCTCGTTCGGGATCAGCGGCACCAACGCCCACGTCGTCCTCGAACAGGCCCCGCGACCCCCCGAGGCCGAACCACCCCGCGACGACACCCTGCCCGTGGTGCTGTGGCGACTGTCCGGGCACACCGAACCGGCACTGCGCGCCCAAGCCGCACGGCTGAAGACCTTCGTGGACGACAACCCCGACGTGCACCCGGCCGACGTGGCGCACACGCTGCACACCGGCCGCGCCGCCCTGACGCACCGCGCCGTGGTCCTCGGCCGGGACCGACGAGCCCTCGTCACGGGGCTGACATCGCTCGCCGAGGACGGGGCGTCCGGGGGAGTGGTGCGCGGCCGGGCACTGCCCGGCGGGCTCGCCGTGCTGTGCACCGGGCAGGGCGCTCAACGGGCCGGGATGGGACGCGACCTCGCCGCCGCGTTCCCCGTGTTCGCACGGGCGTTGGACGAGGTGTGCGCGCTGCTGGACGACGACCTGCGGGAGGTCATGTCCGCCGCCGACGACCCGCGCCTGCACAGCACGCTGTTCGCCCAACAGGCACTGTTCGCGTTCGAGGTCGCCGCGTTCCGGCTGCTGGAGTCACACGGCCTGGCGCCGTCCCACCTGTTGGGTCACTCGGTGGGCGAGGTCGCCGCCGCCCACCTGGCCGGAGTGCTCGACCTGCCCGATGCGTGCGCGCTGGTCACCGCCCGCTCCCGGCTGATGGGCACGTTGGCACCGAACGGCGCGATGGCCTCGATCACCGCCACCGAAGCGGAACTGGGCGAGGCGCTGCCACCCGGAGCGGTGCTGGCCGCGGTCAACGGACCGGAATCGGTGGTGGTGTCCGGCACCGCGGACGCGGTCGCCGCGGTGGTCGCCCGCTTCGCCGCCGCCGGACGGCGCACCAAGGCGCTGGCGACCGAGGTCGCCTTCCACTCGCCGCTGGTCGAACCGGCGCTGGCCGAGTTCGGCGCCCGCATCCGCGACCTGCGGTTCAGCGAGCCCCGGATTCCGCTGGTGTCCACGGTGACCGGCCGTCCGGCCGGTGCGGAGATCCTGCTGCCCGACTACTGGGTGCGGCAGGTTCGCGAACCGGTCCGCTTCCGCGCGGGTGTTCTTGCCCTCGCCGAGCAGGGGGTCGCCACGTTCGTCGAAGTCGGACCGGACGCCGTGCTGAGCGCGATGGCAGGGGACTGCCTGCCCGACCACGACCCCGCCACGTTCATCCCGGTCGCCCAGCGCACCGCCCCGGCGGTGGACCAGGCGATCACCGCCCTGGCCCGACTGCACGCGCGCGGCGTGCCGGTGCGCCTCCCGGTCGGCTCCGGCCGGTTCGTGGACCTGCCGACCTACCCGTTCCAGCACCGCCGCTACTGGCTGGACGACAAGGGCGGCGGGCCGGTCATGCCCGGCGCGGCCGATGCCGGTCACCCGTGGCTCGACGCGGTGCTGCGCCCGGCCGGCACCGGCGAACTGCTGTGCACCGGCCGGTTGTCGACCACCACCCACCCCTGGCTGGCCGATCACGCACCCGGCGGGGTGGTGCTCGTGCCCGGCGCCGCGTTCGTCGAGCTGGCCGTGCGGGCCGGTGCGCTGGCCGGAGCGCCAGTGGTGGAGGAACTACTGCTGGACGAGCCGCTCGCGCTGAGCGGGCACGGCTCGGTGCACCTCCAGGTGGCAGTCGCGGCGCCCGACGGTTCCGGCTGTCGCGTCTTGACCGTGCACTCCCGGCCTGCCGACGCCGCCGAGGACGAGCCGTGGACGCGGCACGCCACCGGTGTCCTCGGCGCCACCGCGACCGGCCCCGGTGACGCCCCGGCGATGCCGGGGCCGCGAGCCCGGCCGCTCGACCTGCTGGATGCCTACGACCGGCTGGCCGAGGCGGGCTACGAGTACGGCCCGGCGTTCCGGGCTCTGCGCGCGGTGTGGCGCGAAGGCGACGACCTCCTCGCCGAGATCACCCTGCCGGACCCGGCGCGCGGAGGCCGGTTCACCCTGCACCCGGTGCTGTTGGACGCCGCGCTGCACGCGGCGGCGCTCGACCGGCCGGGCCGGGAGCTCAGCGTGCCGTTCGCGTGGACCGGCGTGACCTCGTGGGCCCGGGCGGGCGACACCGTGCTGGTCCGGCTCTCCCCGACCGGCCCGGACTCGGTCGCCATCCAGGTCACCGACCCGAGCGGGACTCCGGTGCTGTCGGTGGCGGAACTGGTGTCCCGCCCCCTGCGGGCGCCCGGTGCCCGCGTACCCCCGAACTCCCTGTTCCGGCTGGACTGGTCCACGTACACACCCCCGACCACGGTGCCTGCGGGCGACCGGTTCGCCGTGGTGGGCGCTGATCGCCTGGGGCTGGCCGACGCGCTGTCCGGGGCCGGGGTGGACGTGCGCCGGTGCGCCGACTTCGCCGCAGTCCGCGCGGGTGCGTCGGCCACGCTCCTCGTCCCCGTCGTGGCTCCGTCCGATGTGGACATCCCGGCGGCCGTGCACGCGCTGACCCGGGAGGTGTTGACGTTGCTCGGTTCCTGGTCGGCCGACGACCGGCTCACCGACACCCGACTGGTGCTGGTGACGCGCGGAGCGGTGGACACGCCACCGGACCTGCCCGCCGCGGCCGTGTGGGGCCTGGTCCGCACGGCGCAGCTGGAGCACCCGGACCGCATCACCCTGCTCGACGTCGAGGACGTCCGGTGCGCCGCGGACCCGGCCGTGCTCGCCGCGTCGGTCGGGGGCGAGCCGGAGCTGCGCGCCGGACGAGCCGGGATCTCGACGCCCCGGCTGGTTCCCGTCGAGCCGGGGGTGGACACGGGCGGCTGGGACCCCGACGGCACCGTCCTGATCACCGGCGGCACCGGCGCGCTGGGGCTGCTGGTGGCCCGGCACCTCGCCCTCCGACGGCGTGCCGGCCGGATCGTCCTGGCCGGCCGACGCGGTGCGTCCGCACCCGGTGCGGCGGAACTGCGCGCGGAACTGGCCGGCCTGGGCGCCGAGGTGGAGTTCGCGGCGTGCGACGCGACCGACCGGGACGCCTTGGCGTCGCTGGTGGGCTCGTTGACCGGTGGTCGTCCGCTGACCGCTGTCGTGCACAGCGCGGCGGTGCTCGACGACAGCCCGCTCACCGCCTGCACCTCCGAGCGGCTCGCCGCCGTGCTGGCGCCGAAGGTGGACGCGGCCTGGCACCTGCACGAACTCACCGCGGACCTGGACCTGACCGGGTTCGTGCTCTTCTCCTCGGCTGCCGGCACGCTCGGCAGCCCCGGGCAGGCCGCCTACGCGGCGGGCAACGCCTTCCTCGACGGCCTGGCCCGCCATCGCGCCGCACTCGGTCTGCCCGCGACCTCCCTGGCCTGGGGGCCGTGGCAGGACGGGGTCGCAGCCGGAGCCACCGCGGCCGACCAGGCCCGCTTGGACCGCGGCGGCATCCGGCGCCTGTCCGCCGAGCAGGGACTCGCGCTGCTGGACGCGACCCGCGCACGACCGGAACCCGTGCTCGTCCCCTTGTGGTTCGACCGGAACACCGATCCGGCGAGGGTCGCGCCGAAGCTGGCGCCGCTGGTGACCAGCCACCCGCGGCCACCGACACCCGCGCCGCACGCCGACGCGCTGCGGCGCGGGTTGGCGGCGCTGTCCCCGGCGGAGCGCGAACCCGCCGTGGCCCGGATCGTCCGCGCTCAGGTCGCCGCCGTGCTGGGACGGGACGACCTCGACCCGGTCGACTCGCACCGGCCCTTCCCCGACCTGGGCCTCGACTCGCTCACCGCGGTGGAACTGCGCAACGCCCTCGGCGCCGCCACCGGTCTGCGCCTCCCGCCGACCGCGGTGTTCGACCACCCGAACGTGACCGCCCTGGCGAGGCACTTGGCGTCCGCCCTGGACGTCACCGACGCGCCGGGCCAGCCGGCGCCGGCCAACCCGCTGCGCGACCTGTTCCGCACCGCGGTCCGCTCCGGTCGACTGCACCAGGGCCTCGACCTGCTCGCCGCCGCCGCGCACATCGGTCGCCGCACCTTCGCCGAACCGGAGGACCCGCCCGGGGCGCCGGTCACGAACGGACTCGGCACCGGCCGCACCAGCCTGTTCTGCCTGCCCTCGCCGATGGGCCTGGGTGGCGCCTACCAGCTCACCCGGCTGGCCTCGGAGTTCACCGACCCCTGGCACACCTCCGTGCTGCCGATGCCGGGCTTCGACCCGCACGAGGAACTGCCCGCCACCCCCGGAGCCCTGCTGCGCAGGTTCGCCGACCACGTGGTGTCCGCCGCGGCCGGGGAACCGTTCGTGCTGCTCGGGTACTGCGCGGGCGGCGTCATCGGACACGCCGTGGCCGCCCGGCTCGAAGCCCGGGGTGTCCGCCCACGAGCGGTGGTGCTGCTGGACTCCTACCAACCGGACATCCGGGTCGACGAAGCGTTCTGGGCACAGACGCTGGAGATCCTGTTCGAGCGCGAGGAGCAGTTCGGACCGTTCACCGACTACCGCCTGACCGGGATGGGGTGGTACGCCCGCATCATCGAGAGCTGCCCGGTGCGGCGGCTGGACACACCCACCCTGCTGGTCCGCTCCGACCGGTGGGTGGTGCCCCCGCCCTCGGACGCACCGGGCGGCGGGCACGGCTGGCGGGCGAACTGGAGCGCCGCCGACGAGGTGGTCGACGTGCGGGCGAACCACTTCACCATGATCGAGGAGGCGGCCGACGAGACAGCGCGCGTCGTCCGCGCTTGGCTGGACCGGACGGTGGTGTGACGTGCACCCGACTCCGACCGACAAGGGAACCGTTCCGTTCGGGGAATACCGGACCTGGTACAGGGTCACCGGCGAGCCTTCCGCCGACCGGCCGACCGCCGTCGTGCTGCACGGCGGTCCCGGCAGCACGCACGACTACCTGCTGAGACTGTCCGAACTGGCCCGCGAGGACTGGGCGGTGGTGCACTACGACCAACTCGGCAACGGCGGTTCCACCCGACTGGCCGACCGCCCTTCCGAGTTCTGGACCACCGAGTTGTTCCTGGCCGAGCTGGACAACCTGCTCCGCAGGCTCGGCATCGCCGACGACTACGTGCTGATCGGGCACTCGTGGGGCGGCGTGCTGGCCACCGCGCACGCCCAGACCCGGCCCACCGGACTGCGCGGCCTGGTGGTCGCGAACGCGCCACCGTCCTACCCCTTGTGGCGTCGGGAACTGGCCGTGCTGCGCACGCGACTACCCGCTGACGTGGCCGCCGTGCTGACCCGGCACGAGGCCGCGGGCACCACCGACGAGCCGGAGTACCAGGAGGCGTGCCAGGTCTTCTACGACCGGCACGTGTGCCGGATCGTCCCGTGGCCGCGCGACCTCCTCGCCTCCCACTGGGAGATCTGCGGCAATCCGGCGGTGTACCTGGCGATGAACGGCCCCGCCGAGTTCCACGTCACCGGCTCCCTGTGCGACTTCTCCCTGTGCGAGCGCTCCCCCGTCGAGGTACCGGTGCTGCTGCTGTCCGGCGCGCACGACGAGGTCACCCCGGCCGCGATGGAGCCGTTCCGGCGGATCACCCCGCACGCGCGCCGGGTCGTCTTCCCGCGGTCGAGCCACCTGCCGCACTTGGAGGAACCGGCCCTGTTCGACGCCGTGCTCACCGACTTCCTCGGGAGCCTGGTGTGACCGGGGCAGCGCCGGACGCCGGCACCGCGCTCGTCTTCCCCGGCATGGGGCCGTGCCCGTGGGAGTCGGTCGCGGGACTGCTCACCACCGACCCGGTCGCGCGCGAGCTGTGCGCGTTGGCCGACGACGTGCTGGGGTACCGCGTCCGCGAGGCGTTCCGGGACGCCGGGGACGACTACGCCGAGGCGGTCCAGGTCGGTTTCCTGATCAGCTGCCTGGCCCTCGCGGACTGGGCGGAGCGCGAACTCGGCGTGCGACCGGTCGTGTGCGCGGCACCCAGCTTCGGCCTGCGTTCCGCCTTGGCCTTCACCGGCGTGCTGTCGGTCGCCGACACGATCACATTGACCGCCCTGTTGGCGCGGTCCGTGTCGGACTACTTCGACGAGCACCACCGCGACGTGGTCACCCATTCGTTCGCGCGTGCGCCACGCGACCGGGTGGACGAATTGATAGCGGATTTGGCCGGGCGTGACGAATGGTGCGAGATATCGTGCACCGTGGACCACGATTTCCACATGGTCACGCTGCGCGAGCACAACCTCGACTGGCTCCGGCGGCGGTTGCGGTCAATTGGCGCGCTGTCGTTGTACACGATGCGCCCGCCGACGCACGCGCCGGCTTTCGCGCCGCTGCGGCAGCGCCTCGACGTCGAGGTGCTGGACCGGTTCGCGTTCGGCGAGCCACGCGTACCGCTGATCGCGGACCACGACGGCGCGGTGGTCACCACGGCAGGGGAGGTGCGCGCGTTGCTGCTCGACGGTGTGATCAGGTCGGTGCGCTGGCCGGCGGTGGTGACGGCGTTGCGCCACCTCGGGATCGGCGCGGTGTGCGTGGCCGGCCCCGACAGCCTGTTCGGTCGGGTGCCTGCCACCACGGCGCACTTCCGGGTGATCGCGGCCGGCCCGCGTGCCGTCACGCGTCAAGCGGGACGCGCGTAGGACCACTCGCCGGGCATTCGGAAACGAAATATTCCCACTTCTGCCGGTCGGGGTCCGGGTGGAAGTTTCTTTCGAGTGAACAGAGTCCTCCCGTCTTGCGGGGGTCCCGGCCCGTTCGGCACGATCGGTTGGAAACTGTCGCCGGAGTGAATCGTTCATCGACTTCCATCACAATCAGGATGATTTCCCAGGAAGGGTGCGCCCGCTATGACCACGGCAACTCCCGATAGCCGCAAGCGCAGGATCTCCATGGCGTTCAACGCCATGGACGGCTCCGGAAAGGGCAGGCTGGGGCCGCAGGACGTCGACCGGGTCGTCGACGAGCTCGCGAGCAGTCTCGGCGTAGACCCGCGATCCGCGGATGCCGAGGCGTTCCGGCGCGGCGCCCGGCACCTGCACGCGTCGCTCAACAAGAAGCTCGGTCGGCCGGAGAGCACGGAGATCACCGAGAAGGACTACGTCCAAGCCGCCGAGAGCATGTCCACCGCGGAGATCCGCGCGATGGTGGACCCGTACGTGGACGGGCTGTTCGAGTTGATCGACACCGACGACGACGGTTCGATCACCGCCGACGAGTTCGCCCACCACCAGACCGCGCTGGGCATCGACCAGGATCGCGCCACCGAGGCGTTCAGCTCCCTGGACAGCAACGGCGACGGCAAGCTCGGCAAGGAGGAGTTCCGCAAGTACGGCCGCCAGTTCTACCAGGACACCGCCTCCGACTCGGCGGCCGACAACCTGACCGGCCGGGTCTGACCGCTACGCCCTGCCAGTGCCGGTGTCCACTCCTGGGCACCGGCACTGGCAGGGCGTTGTGCATTGTCGTCGGCACAGTCGGCCCCCGTCGGCCCGAGAACCACGAGGAGCGGAAACGTGTTGGTGCACGACCTGCTCGACGACGCGATCGCGACCGCGGGCGCCGAACCGGCCGTCCGCGTCGGCACGCTCCGGTGGACCTATCGTCGGCTGGGCGAGCTCAGCACGGCGTTCGCCCGCTGGCTGGGGGACAACGGGGTACGTCGGGGCGACCGGGTGGTGGTGGTCTCCCCGCCGGCGGCCGGCCTGGCCGCGATGCTGTTCGGCTGCTCCCGCCTGGGCGCGGTCCTCGTGCCGCTGGACCCCGCGATGCGGCCGTTCCACCTGTCCGCCGTGCTGGGCGACGCCGACCCGGCACTGGTGTTGGCAGACGACATCGACCGCATCCGCGGCCTGGCCCGGTGCCCGATCCGCGACCGCGTCGAAGCGTGGGCCGAGGCGTCGACCACGCCCGTCGACCGCGATGCCCTTGCCACAGGCCGGGTTTCACCCGACGACCTCGCGCTGCTCATCTACACCTCCGGGAGCACCGCCACCCCGAAGGCCGTCATGTGCCCGCACTCCCAGGTGACCTTCGTCGCCTCCGCGATCAACGCCGAACTGCGATACCGGCGCGGCGACGTGGTGTTCAGCCGGCTGCCGATGTCGTGGGACTACGGCCTGCACCAGGTCCTGCTGTGCTGCTTGGGACGTGCGGAGCTGGTCGTCGCCCAGCCGCACGACGACCTCCGGCTGCTCGACCGCGTCCGCGACTCGGGCGCCACGGTGCTGCCACTGGTCCCCTCGCTCGCCACCATGATCACCACCTTGTGGGAGCGCGGCGGCGAGCAGCAGACCGCGGTGCGCATGATCACGAGCACCGGCGCGGTGCTGTCGCAGCCGACGATCGACGCCCTCAGGAAGGTCTTCCCGGGCGCCAGGGTGGTGCGCCAGTTCGGGCAGACGGAGTGCAAGCGCATCAGCATCATGCCCCCGGAGGAAGACCGGGAGCGACCGGGCTCCGTGGGCAGGCCGCTGCCCGGCACCGCCGTGCGGGTGCTCGGCCCGGACGGCACGGAACTGCCGTGCGGTGCCACCGGTGAGATCGTCGTCAACGGACCCCACGTGATGCCCGGCTACTGGCGCGCGCCCGAGCTGACAGCACGCACCTTCCGGGTGGACCGCGACGGTCGCCACGTGCTGCACACCGGCGACCAAGGCCACCTCGACGAGGACGGTTACCTCTACTTCGACGGTCGCCACGACGGCGTGTTCAAGCGCAAGGGCGTCCGGGTCAGCACGACGGAGGTCGAAGCGGCGGCCACCGACATCCGCGGTGTGCGCGCGGCCGTCGTCCTGGCGCCCTCGGACCACCACGACCTGACCGTGTGCGTCGAAGGCGACGTCGACTCCCACGCGGTGCTGCGCGAACTCGCCGCCCGACTGGAACCGGCCAAGGTCCCGGCTACCTGCCTGGTCGTGCCCCGACTGCCCCTGACCGGCCAGGGCAAACCCGCGACCGACGAGCTGCACGCCCTGCTGGAAGGCACTTCCCGGTGAATCGACGAGCGGAACTGGCCCAGCGCTTCGGCACTCCGCTGTACGTCTACGACCTCGATCGCGTCCACGCCGCGCGCGACGACCTGCTGTCGGCGTTGCCGGAACCGATCACCCTCCACTACGCGCTCAAAGCCAACCCGCACCCCGACCTGGTCCGAGCCCTGCGGGGTGGGGGCCGCCCCTGCCGGGCCGAGGTGTCCTCCACCGGAGAGCTGGCGGTGGCCCTCGGCGCGGGCGTGCCCGCTGCCCACTGCCTGTACACCGGGCCGGGCAAGACCGCGAGCGAACTGGGAGAGGCGATCCGGCTGGGGGTGCGGCTGTTCTCGGCGGAGTCACCGGGCGACCTGCGCCGCATCGGCGTGGCGGCCACCGACCGCGGCGTGGAGGTCGACT
Source organism: Saccharothrix sp. NRRL B-16314 (assembly GCF_000716595.1). Taxonomy (GTDB): domain Bacteria; phylum Actinomycetota; class Actinomycetes; order Mycobacteriales; family Pseudonocardiaceae; genus Actinosynnema. The sequence goes on along the minus strand of NZ_JNXC01000008.1, from coordinate 316,090 downwards.
GCCTGCTCCGCGTCAACGCCGCCGCGCCGGGCGGCGCCACCGGCCTCCGGATGACCGGGACGCCCTCCCAGTTCGGTGTCGACGGTGAAACCGTGCCGGCCTTGCTCTCCGACCTCCTGCGGGTCCGGGGCACCCGACTCGTCGGCGCCCACTTCTTCCCGCTCAGCGGCGCCAGGGACGAAGCCGCGCTGCTGGCGGAGTTCACCAACACCGCCTCCGCGGCAGCCGTCCTGCGCGACGCCGGGTTGCCGATGCGGGTGGTGGACATCGGCGGTGGCTTCGCCACGCCGTACGCCACCCCCGGGGAGCGACCGCGCTATCCCGGGTTGAAGGACGGTCTGGGGGCCGTGCTCGACGACCACCTGCCCGGGTGGCGGCGCGGTGAACCTGCCGTGATCGCCGAGTCGGGCCGGTACCTCGTCGGCGACTGCGGCGAGCTGGTGTGCAGGGTGGTGGACGTCAAGCACAGCCGCGGGCGGCGCTTCGTCGTGCTGGACGGGGGTGTCAACGTGTTCGGCGGTCTGTCGGGCCTCGGTCGCCTGCTGCCGATCGGTGTCACCGTCGAGCAGGCCGCCGCTGCGAGCGGACCCGCCACCCTCACCGGTCCGCTGTGCACCCCGGGCGACGTGCTCGGCCGGCAGGTCCCCGTGCCGGACCTGGAACCGGGGGACGTGGTGACGATCCCCAACGCCGGTGCTTACGGGCCCACCGCCAGCCTTGTGGCGTTCCTCGGACGCCCGGCGCCGACCGAGGTCGTTCTCCGCTCCGGTCGGGTGGTGTCGGTGTCCAGCCTGGAGTACCGGCGGGTCGACCGGTCACCGGTGGACCTCGGCGAGCCGGTGCCGACCGGGTGACGCCGTTCCCGAGCGGGACCGATCACTTGCGCGTCACGCGCAGCGGGAGGGACTTCGCGGCCTGGACGCTGTCCGCGGCGTAGTGCTCCACGTCGCCGGCCACCACGTCGATCTCGCCGTACCGATCGAGCAGCTGCTTCAGCACGATGCGCGCTTCCAGTCGGGCAAGGCCCGCTCCCAGGCAGAAGTGGATGCCTTTGCCGAGGCTGAGGTGCGGGTTGGGAGTGCGACGGATGTCGAAGACGTCCGGTGCCGTGAACTTGGCTTCGTCGTGGTTGGCCGAAGCCAGCCAGACGGCCAGCATCGAGCCCGCCGGGATGTCCTGTCCGCCCAACCGCACGTCCTCCAGGGCAATCCGCGTGCCCCAGGTGAACGGCGGGCGCACCCGCAGCGTTTCCTCGAACGCGCCGGGAAGCAGGGACGGGTCCGCCCGCAACTCCGCGACCACGTCGGGGTGTTGGTCCAGGCACAGGAGGGCGTTGCCCAGCGAGGCGGTGGTGGTGACGTGGCCGGCGGTCAGGATCAGCGTGGTCAACCCGATGAGTTCGTCGTCGGTCACCGGCCTGCCGTCGACCTCGGCGGTGACCAACTCGCCGAGCAGACCGGTGCCGGGAGCGGACCGGTGGCGGTCGATCTGCTCCAGCAGGTGGTTCCGCATTTCCGTGAGCACGGGCGCAGCGACGGACACCACGTCCTCGTCCAGGAAGCCGGCGATCCCGTCGTCGAACACGACGGCGTTCGAGTAGCGGTTGAGCAGATCCCCTTGGTCCGTCGGCAGGCCGAGCACCTCACCGAGGACGAGCAGCGGTAGCGGGTTCGCCACCGCTGCGACGAAGTCGAACCGCTCCTGGTCCGCAACGGCGTCCAGCAACCGGTCCGCGCACGCCTCGATCCGAGGACCGAGCGAGGCCACGACCTTCGGGGCGAAAGCGTGCCCCACCAAGCTTCGGTACGTCGCGTGCGAAGGGGGGTCCATCCGCACGAAGTTGCCGACCAGGACCGTGGCGAGTTCCTGCCGGGGCGGCACGAACGAACCGACGTCGCTGGAGAACAACGCCGGCGCGGTGAGCGCACGGAGGACGTCGGCGTACCGGTACACGTGCCACAACCCGGTCGCCGGATCCAGGCTGACCGGCTCCGACTCCCGCTTCGTCCTCAGCAGGTCCGTCAACGACGGTACCCCGGTGCCCGTGGTCATGCCGCTCGTTCTCCCATGTCGTGAGTGGACGGTCGGGGCCTGACCTCGACCGGTTCCCGCGGTGTGCTTCTCGGTGCACCAGAGCCGTACGCGCGATCAGGACGAACCGAGCAGGAGGTTGCCCGCGGCCTCGGGGTCGTCGCTGAGGAAGAGTTCCCGAGTCGCCTGGTCCAGGTCGGCACGGGATATCAGGCCGTCGCCGTCGCGGTCGAGTCGCTGGAGCGCGGCGTTCAGGTCCGGTTCGGACATGCCGTCGATGCCCAGCGCTTTCGCCAACTCCGCGCGGGTGACGAGCCCGTCCCCGTCCGCGTCGGCGATGGCGAACAGGGTGCGGTTCATCGGCACGTACACCCGATCGACCAGTTCGGCGTCGATCAGGTGTACGTAACCAGCCTTGGAAATCAGCCGCCTGCCACCAGGCTCGGCGCGGCTCAACGCCTCCCACAGCTGGTCACCCCAGAGGTGGAACCGCACCGCCTCCGGCGCGTCCGCCGCGATCCCGAAGGCCGCCAAGAGCAGGTCGATGTGGTCGTGGACGTCATCCTCGTCGACCACCCCGTCACCGTCGCGGTCGAGCCGCGCGAACATCTTCTCCCGTTTTCGGACGGACAGACCGGCAGTAGTCATCCAACCTCCACACCAGACGTGCAACCAGGTATAGAGGCATGTCACGTGGCAGACAAGGCCGCATCCCCCGATCGTGAAACCGCGTCTCGGTGCGGAGCACAAGGCATCCTCGTCGTGAGGGTTGAGATCGACGGTCACGGTGCCGGAACCCGTGACACGTCAACGCCGCCGCGAAAGCCAGGAAAGGCGACTTCCGCTGGCCGCCGCCGATACCGCACGCAGCGTGGCCGGGAAGGACAGGAACCAGTGTGATCCGTGGTCGACAGGGCGTCGAACTGCGCGATAAGACTGGCCTATCGGCTCCTTGCGCCGCGACAGGTCGCCGCTCCGGCCGGCCGGCCCAGCGACGAACCTGAGAGGTCTCGCCAGGTGCGGCCCGTGGAGCCCGCCTGGCGCATCAGCCGCTCGACCCGCCGGCAGCAGCTGTCCGCCTGTCCGACCACGATCTTCGTTCCCGGGCATGTCGTGGACAGGCTGCGGTGCAGGGCGTCTGCGTGGTGCGCCTGCTCGTGTGGTGGTGCCTCAGTCGAGGAGCGCGACGCCGGCCTCGCCGGAGTGACGAGGTGTCCATCGCCGCGATGGCAAAGAACTCCGAGGCCGCGCAACCTTACCGAATCGAGTGGAATATCCTTGACTTCTCAAGGTGAATCTCTTGCTGAACTCGGGACTTTCCAGTGATTACCCCTGATGGGGTATCGCAGACATGGGATGTACCGGCTAGGTTGACTTGGCAGGTGTGCGGTCGCGGGGTCTGTGGCATCACGATTGCCTTGTTCGGACGCGCCACACCTGTTCGACTAGGGGGAGTGGGTGTCGAGTATTTTTCGTCTTCGTGTTGTGGCCGTCCTGGTGGCGAGTGCTCTGGTCGGTTCCTGTGGCACTGCCGAACCCCCCGAGCCCTCACCTCAGGGAGCCGCCGAGACGGCCGAGTTCCCGGTCACCGTCGGCTCGGTGACCCTGCCCGAACGGCCCACGCGGATCGTGGTGCTGGCGCCTACGGCCACCGAGATGCTGTTCGCCATGGGCGCGGGCAGCCAGGTCGTCGCGGTGGACGACAACTCCACGTACCCGGCCGAGGCGCCCAGGTCGGACCTGTCGGGGTTCCAGCCCAACGCGGAGGCCATCGCCTCCTACGAACCCGACCTGGTCGTGATCTCCAACGACCTCAACCAGATCAGGGACCAGCTCGGCACGCTGAAGATCCCCGTCTACCTCGCCGGTCCGGCGCAGACGCTGGACGACACGTACACCCAGCTCGGCGACCTCGGCCGGCTCACCGGGCAGGTCCCCGAGGCCGCTGACGTCGTGCGGCGGATGAAGGACGACATCGGCAAGATCCTCGCGGACACGCCGAAGCGCGCGGACAAGCCGACGTACTACTACGAGCTGGACCAGTCGCTGTACTCGGTGACCGGCAACACCTTCGTCGGGTCGCTGTTCGACCAGGTGGGCCTGGTCAACGTGGCCGACGCCGTGGACCCGCAGCAGGTCAACGCCGGCTACCCGCAGCTGTCCGCGGAGTTCCTGATCCAGGCCGACCCCGACCTGATCTTCCTCGCCGACACCAAGTGCTGCGCGCAGAGCCCGGAGACGGTCAAGGAGCGGCCGGGCTGGAGCGCGATCACGGCGGTGCGGGAGGGCCGGATCGTGGCTCTGGACGACGACATCGCCTCGCGTTGGGGGCCGCGCGTGGTCGAGTTGGTCCGGGTGATCGCGGACGCGGTGGATGAGTCCGGGTGAGGGTTCCCTCGTCGTGGTGAAGCGCGCCGACAGCGGGACCCCGGCGCAGCAGGCTCCCGTCCGCGTTCCGCTGCGGCCCGCGCGGCTGCGCCCGGTGTGGCTGGTGGTGGGCCTGGCAGCGGCGTTCGGCGCGCTGGTCGTCGGTGTCAGCGTCGGGCCGGTCACCCTGCCCCTGTCGGGTGTGGCGCGGGAACTGGCTGGTCTGATCCCGGGCGTCGACCTGGACAGCGGGTTGACCGAGCGGCAGCAGGCGCTGCTGCTGGAACTGAGATTGCCGAGGGCCGTGCTCGGGCTGCTGGTGGGCGGGCTGCTCGCGCTGGCCGGCGCGTGCTACCAGGGCGTGTTCCGCAATCCCCTGGCCGACCCGCACCTGCTGGGCGTGGCGGCCGGCGCGGGCCTGGGCGTAACGGCGGTGATCACGTTGCGCCGCAGCGGCGGTGGTGACGCGACCGGGGCGTTGCCGTTCGGCACTCCGCTGGCCGCGTTCGTCGGCGCGATCGCCGCCGTCGCGATGACCTACGCCCTCGCGTCGTCGCGGGGCGGTGACCGGACTCCGTCCACTCTGATCCTGTCGGGCGTCGCGGTGTCGGCCTTTTTGGCCGCCGGCCAGACGTTCCTGATGCAACGCGACGCCGACGCCATCCGCGAGGTCTACTCGTGGCTGTTGGGCAGGCTCGGCACCGCGGGGTGGCGCGACGTCCTGCTGGTGCTGCCCTACGCGGTCGTGACCGCCGTGGTGGTGCTGTTGCACCGACGGGACCTGGACGTGCTGTCGGTGGGTGACGCGGAGGCCTCCGCGCTGGGACTCGACCCGCAGCGCACGCGGTACCTGCTGACGGCCGCGGCGTCGCTGGGCACGGCGGCGGCCGTGTCGGTCTCGGGGCTCATCGGTTTCGTGGGCATCATCGTGCCGCACACCGTCCGGCTGCTCGCAGGCGTCGGTTACCGCACCATCCTCCCGGTCTCCGCGTTGGTCGGCGGCGCGTTCCTGGTGCTGGCCGACCTGGTGGCGCGCACCGCCGCCGCGCCCGCAGAGGTGCCCATCGGCGTGGTCACCGCGTTCCTGGGTGCGCCGTTCTTCGTCCTCGTGCTGCGCACCAGCACGGTGGCACGCTCGTGACCGCCGCCGCCGACCCGGTGATCGAGACCCGGGATTTGAGGGTGGAGCTGGGCGGCAACCGCATCATCGACGGGGTCGACCTGGCCGTCCACGCCGGTGAGTGGGTGACGATCATCGGGCCGAACGGGGCCGGCAAGTCCACCCTCCTCGGGGCGGTCACCGGTTTGGTTCCGGCGACCGGTGAGGCGTACCTGCTCGGCCGGGAAGCGCGCCGGATACGCCACCGCGAGCGGGCCCGCCTCGTCGCCTCCGTCGCCCAGTCGCCGGTGGTGCCGCCGGGTGTCACGGTGCTCGACTACGTCCTGCTCGGCCGCACCGCGTACATCCCCCGGTTCGGTCGCGAGTCGGCCGCCGACCTCGACGTGGTGCACGAGGTGCTGGTCGGGCTGGAGCTGTACGGCTTCGCCGGCCGCGTGCTGACCACGTTGTCGGGTGGTGAGCTCCAGCGGGTCTTCCTGGCCCGTGCCCTGGCCCAGCAGGCGCGGTTGCTGCTGCTCGACGAGCCGACCAGTGCGCTGGACATCGGCCACCAGCAGGAAGTCCTGGACCTGGTGGACGCGTTGCGCCGCGACCACGAGCTGACCGTGCTGACCACGATGCACGACCTGTCGATCACCGGTGCGTATGCCGATCGGGTGGTCTTGCTCGCCGGTGGTCGCGTGGTGGCCGACGGCACGCCGCGCGAGGTGATCACCGAAGCCGCGCTCGCCACCCACTACCAGGCGCGGGTCCGGGTGATCGACACCGGCGACGGGCCGCTAGTGGTGCCCGTCCGAGCCCGCTGAACCGCACATCGGGAACACAGAGGAGGGCCCGTGGAACAGCTGCCCTACACCGATTCCACGGGACTGCTCGCTGAACGTGCTCGCCTGGTCGACCGCCTGGCCGACGAGGGCTACCTCTACCTGCGGAACGTGCTGCCGGCGGCCGAGGTTGCGCGGGTGCGCCACCAGGTCTTGGCGCTCGCCACCGACGCGGGCTGGCTGCGCACGAGGACGGTGGGCACCTCGCAGCCGAGCGGAGTGGGGACACCGCAGCCGGGCAGAGCGGAGACACCGCAGCCGAGCGGAGCGTGGACACCGCAGCCTGGTGGAGCGTGGACACCCCAGCCGACCGGAGCGGGCACACCCCAGCCAACCGGCGCGGCCCTGCCTGCCGTCGATGCCGAGGCCATGGCCCGGTGCCCCGAACCGACCCGCCAGGCCGTCCTGAAGGCGATGTGGCGCCTGCGCGACCTGCACGCGCTGATGCACTCCGCCGCCCTCCTCGCCGTGGTGGAATCCCTGCTCGGCGAACCGGTTTTCGTCCACCCCCGCAAGGTGCTGCGGTTCGTCGCGCCCGAGCGTTCGCTGGTCGTCAGCGGCCTGCACCAGGACCACCCCGGCGTGCAGGGCTCTCCGCGCACCCTCACCGCCTGGACCCCGCTCGCCCCCGTCACGCCGGAGACCGGCGGCCTGACGATCGTGCCCCGGTCACACCGCGACGGCCTGCTGCCCCTGCGGCTGTGCGCCGGGACGATCGTCGGCTGGGAGACAGATCTACCGGTCGACGTGGTCCACAGCGGACCGATGGACCCCGGCGACGTCCTCGTGTTCACCGCGTACACGGTGCACGGCGGCAGCCCCAACACCGGTGGCCTGCGGCTGTCCGCGGACTGCCGCTACCAGCCGCTCGACGAGCCGGTCTGCCGCGACTCCGTCGAACTCGACGACGGCGACTGGGACGAGGTCTACCGCACCTGGCCGGGTCGGGGTCGGGACGACCCGCTGGCGCACTACTGGCGAGGGCTGCCGCTCGTCCTCGCGGACTACGACCCGCGAGCCGACGCGGCGCGGGAACGCGAAGCGATCGCCGCCGGCCGCCGCCACGACCCCGCCGCCGCAAGTGCGTTGCGGGTCACCGCCGAGCACAGCGGGGACCCGGCGGTCGCGGCAGAGGCCGCCGCCCTGCTGCGCTCACTCCCAGACCAGGACCACGACAACGACGATCCCAGGAGGACATCATGGCGCTGAGCCCGCAGGCAGAACTCGTGTGGCAAGGTCGCATCCACTTGGGCGACGAGCCGGGCATCCACGGCAACGCCGCCTACAGCGGTCTCGGTGTGGAGTTACCACTCACGCTGGACAAGACCGACCCCACGGCCGCGGACACGACGACGCTGGTCGTGCGCACCCGGGACGTGCAGACCTTCCAGGGCTACCCGGGACACCTGATCACGGTGACCGCCTACGTGCCCGACCCGACCGACCCGAACCACAGCACACCCACCGTGCTGGCCTCCGAACGCCTCACCAGCGCCGACGACAACACCAAGGAGGTGGAGGTCGACCTGTCCGGGCTGACCTTCCCGGCGTTCCTCGGGGTACGGGTCGCGGTGGACACCGAAGTACCGCCGGGCCTGTACGACGACTTCCTGCTCGTCCGGTTGAGCAACAGCGCGACGGACTTCGCGTTCGTCGCCACCTTCGGGTTCCGGGCATGACCGCGTCCAGCCCACCCCAGGAGCACTACACGTCGGACATCGTCGGCGCGCACGTCGGCGTCCCGGGCGCCGGGCTGCACGCCTACTTCACCAGGGACCTGCTGCACCCGCCGATGGTCGCGGACACGGAGATGTGGGCCGACGGCGAGCAGTGGTGGCGGGGGTCGAGGGACCACACGCTGGACGTGGGCAGGCTGGCGAAGCTCGTTCCCGGGGAGCACGTCCTCGACATCGGCGGCGGTGTCGGCGGGCCGGCCCGGCTGCTGGCCGAGCACTACGGCGTGTCGGTCACCTCGGTCACCAACTCCGTCGCGCACGCCACGACCCACCGGCGGATCACCGAACGCCACCCGCAGTTCCGCGACACGGTCCGGGTGCACGTCGCCGACTGCCAGCGCGAACTGCCCGAGGGGCCGTACGACGTGGCGGTCAGCATCAACATGATCTACCAGGTGTCCGACCACCAAGCCGCGTTCACCCGTGTCTTCGAGGCGCTGCGGCCGGACGGGCGGTTCGTGGTGGACGACTGGATGCTCACGCCGCTGGCCGACCACCACGACATCGAGCGGTTGTCGGCCCACTTCCGCTACCCGCACTTCACGCACACGGACCGGATCGAGCACGAACTGCTCGCGGCGGGGTTCCCTCCCGCCGAGGCGATCATGGACCTCGGGCACATCGGCCGCGGTCCCATGGCCGAGCACTTCGAGCACCAGATGCGCAGCTACTTCGCCCCCAGGGTGCTCGCCGACTGGCCCGGTGACCCGCACGTCCTGCCCGGCCGGCCCGCCTACGGGAAGATGATGCTCGACGAGTTCATCGCCGCGGTGAACCTCACCCTGGAGTTGTACCGCGATCACCGCATGACCTACCGGCGGCTTCTGGTGCGCAAACCCCGCCGGCCCGTCCCGCGAGAGGACCCGGCATGGACGTGAAGACCAACACCGAACTCGTCGAGGGCCTTGGCCGGGACGGTTTCTGCCTCGTGCCCGGGGTGCTCGACCAAGCCGAGCTGGACGGGCTGGCGGAACTGGCCCGGCGAAAGCTCGACGCCGAGCCGCGCGACCACTTCGAGCGGTTCTCCCACCACGGCAGCCTCATCCCGGTGCGCTACGACGATCCGGAACTCGTCGCGGTCCTGCTGTCGCGGGGTGTCCAGGAGGCGTTCCGCGACCTGGGCATGACCGACCCGAAGTGGATCAACGGTTACGTGATCGCGAAACCACCGCGGTCACCGGGGCTGTGGTGGCACCAGGACTGGTGGGCCTGGGGCACGCCCCGCACGTACGTCGTGGAGCCGACCCAGCTGTTCTGCATGCTCTACCTGCACCCCACCACGCCCGAGAACGGCTGCCTGCGGGCGATCCCGGGCAGCCACCTCGCCCGCCACCCGCTGCACGACCTCCCGGAACCGCACACCCTGGAGATCGAGGGCCAGCCCGCGGACTCGCCGTCCCACCAGTCGTGGCCGGGCGAGGTCGACGTGCTCGCGCAGCCCGGCGACCTCGTGATCGGTGACGTCCGGGTGATCCACTCCACCCACCCGAACACGACCGACGCGTGGCGGACCGCGGTGGACCTGCTGCTGGTGCCGCACTTCTCCTCGCTGCCCGCGGAGTTCCGCGCGCACTACACGAACCAGTTCTGCCAGCCGCCGGTCGGCTGGTGGGAGGACCCCGACCACCCGCTGGCAGGCACCCCGTTCGGTGAGCTGCTGCCGACCTACGACGGCCCGGACCGGGACCGCATGATGGACTACTCCCGCAAGCCGGCGTGGCCGAACCCGTGACCGGCGAGGCGATCACGACGAGCGGCCTCGGCCGGGTCTTCGGCGATCGCCACGCGGTGTGCGACCTCGACCTGCGGGTGCCGACCGGGCAGGTGATGGGCCTGCTCGGTCCGAACGGCGCGGGCAAGACCACCACGATCCGCATGCTGACGACGCTGCTGGCACCCACCTCCGGCAGCGCCCGCGTCGCCGGCCTCGACGTGCGGCGGGACCCGGCCCGCGCCCGCCGCCACATCGGGTACGTGCCGCAGGAGAAGGGAGTCCGGCACCTGCTCACCGGCAGGGAGAGCGCGGAGATCGAGGCGGACCTGCACCACATCCCCCGCCGGGACCGGGATCGGCGGGTGGCCGAGGTGCTGGACCTGCTCGGCCTGCTGCCCGACGCCGACCGGCTCGTGTCGGAGTACTCCGGCGGCATGCAACGCCGGTTGGACCTCGCGTGCGGGCTGCTGCACCGACCCGACGTGCTGATCCTGGACGAACCGACGCTGGGGCTGGACGTGCCGTCCAGGCGCCAGGTCTGGGACCACGTCAGGGAACTGCGCGACGGCGGCGGGACGGTCCTGCTGGCCACGAACTACCTCGACGAGGCGGACGCGCTGTGCGACCGCGTGACGATCCTCGACCGGGGCCGCGGTGTGGTGACCGGGACGCCCGCCGAGCTGAAGCGGAAGTTCGGGGCCGACGTGGTCGTGGTCCGAACCCGGCAGGCGGACCGGCTCCGACAGGTGCTCAGCGGTTTGTCCTGGGTGCAGCAGGTGAAAGCGGTCGACGACGAGGTGTCGGTGTTCGTCGCGGACGCGCCCTCGGCGCTCCCCGCGGTCGTGGCCGAGGCGCAGCTGCACGACGTGGCGGTGCTGAGGGCGACCTACGAGCGGCCGACGCTCGACGACGTGTTCCTGCGCTCCACCGGTCGCGCCGCGGAGGGCCGGCCGTGACGGTCACGCCGGGGCGGCGTTCCGACCGTTCGGTCCCGCTCCGCGCGGACCGGTTCGGCAGGTGGGCGCAGGAACTGCGGGCGCTGCTGCGCCGGTGGTACCTGCAACTGGTCCGGGAACGCGCCCACCTCGTCCTCACCCTGTGCCAACCCGCGTTCTGGTTGGTGTTCTTCGGTCTCGGCGTCGGCAGGCTGGTCGACCGCGCCACCGTCGGCACGGACGACTACACCGGGTTCATCCTGCCCGGTGTGATCGGGTCCACCGTCATCGGCTCGGCGATCAGCGGCGCCGTGCCGTTGTTGTGGGACAAGGAAACCGGGTACTTGCACAAGTTGCTCAGCATGCCGATCAACCGCGGTTCCATCCTCTTGAGCAGGCTGCTGTTCCAGGTCTTGGTGACCGCCGTGCAGGTCGCGTTCATCCTGCTGGTCGCCGTCGCCCTCGGTGTGCGGGTGGCCACCGGTCTGCCCGGCCACCTGCTGGTGCTGCTGGTGGCGGCGCTTCTCACTGTGGCGCTGACGGCGATCTTCCTGGCGCTGGCCTACCTCGGTCCCGGGCACAACACGTTCTTCACCGTCAGCGGTTTCGCCGCTCTGCCCTTGCTGTTGGCCAGCAACGCTTTCGTGCCGCTGGCGGCAATGCCGGTGTGGATGGCGGCGGTCGCCCGGCTGAACCCGTTGACCTACGCCAACGAGGCGTCCCGGCTGCTGGTGCTCGACGGCTGGCGCGCGGACCTCGTCGGCTACCTCGTGGGACTGTCGCTGTTCGCGGTGGTGTGCGTCGCCGCCGCCTACCTGGCCTTTCGCAAGCAAACAGGGGGATCGACGTGAAACCGGAACTCCACCAGGTCGCCGGCAGACCGCTCCTGCTGTGGCGCCTCGACCGCCCGTTGCTCGCCATCTCGTCGGCCGTGCACGGCGGCGGCATCGGTGAACGCGAGTGGGTCGTCAACGCCACGGTCGAGTCCGACTACCGCCGTGACGACCCGGGCGACCACGTCGCCGAACTGGCCGCCGCGTGCGGTCTGACCGGCACCGGCACAGGACTGCTCACCGCCCTGGACGTGCGGCGTCAGGTGACCGTGACCGATTCCGGTGTGACCGTCACCGCCACCACCGGGATCGGCGCCCACTGCACCTGGGCGGCGGGGGAGGAGGAACTGGCCTGGCTGCCGGGCACCATCAACGTCGTGGGCCTGCTCCCGGTGCGCCTCACCCCGGCCGCACTCGTCAACGCCGTCGCCACGGTGGCCGAGGCGAAAGCCCAAGCGCTGGCCGAAGCCGGCCTGCCCGGCACCGGCACGCCGACCGACGCCACGGTCCTGCTCTGCCCGACGAGCGGCCCGTTCGACAGCTACGGCGGCCCCCGCTCCGTCTACGGCTCCAGGTTGGCGCGCGTCGTACACGCCTGCGTGCGCGCGGGCCTCCGGACGTCTCCGATGTCCTGACCGACCCGTGGAACACGAGCCACCCGCCGAGGTGCGCCACGATGGCGTCGATGGTCGGGCGGTCCCATGGACGCGTCCGCGTTTCCCGGGTTGGGATGTTGCGGCGATCTCCACGTCGCCGTTCCGGGGTATCGGGCGCCGCCCCGCCCAGCCGGTGAGACGTGCTCGATCGCCCCGGCCTGCACGACAGAACCAGTCACCGGGCGGCTGGCTGCATTCCACACCCGATCACCGTGCCGTCGCGGCTCAGGCGGTGTCGTTCGGATCAGCTGGGGTGCGGGGTGAACGGGGCCAGGAGGAGGTTGGTGAGGCGCGGCTGCCGCAGGGCGACGTGCGACTGCTGGACACGCCCACCGCGCAGCGCCTGCTGAACGACTCGACTCTCGTGGCGCGGCTGGCCTACACCGGCAAGGACGGCACGCCGCGGCTGATCCCGGTGAACTTCCTGTGGAACGGCGACGAGATCGTCATCGGCGCATTCGCAGGCACCTACAAGGTGCGCGACCTGCGTGCGCGCCCGGACGTGGCGATCACCATCGACACGTCCGACGGTCCTCCGCAGGTGTTGATGCTGCGCGGGAAGGTGACCCTGGCCGAGGTCGAGGGCGTGCTGCCCGAGTACGCCGCCATCCAGCGCGCCGGGTTGGGGGAGGAGGCAGGCGACGCCTACGTGGCGGCGATCGACATGCCCGGCCTGCGGATGGTCCGGATCGCGCTGCGCCCGGCCTGGGTCGGGGTCCTGGACTTCCAGGAGCGGTTCCCGGGCCTGACGCCCGAACCCGTTCTCGCGGCTCTGGGCGCCGGCGGGTGATGTCGAACGGGCCCGGACTCCGGTTCGGCAACACTGTCTGGTGTACTGCGGCTATCGTCCAGGGCGCGCGACCATTCGGAAGGGTTCATTCAGTGTCCGTTGCGATCACTCCTCGTCCCTTGAGCTCAAGTGAGAGGGCTGCGGTCGAGTCGATCCTTTCCTGTGAGTTCCCGGGGGTAGCTGAACTGCGGGCACAAGTTGACTTTGTGCAGGTAGTCGGACGGTGGGGAGTCGACTCGGTCAGCGTCGACCTCTCGGTCCTGAGTGAGGCTCCTCGGTCACCGGGTGTCGTCGGCGTGATTCCGGTGGACGCAGTAGTTGTCGGCGAATCGGGTGCATTGCTCGGCGAAGTCCTGCTCTGGGCTACCGATGGATATCTCTCGGCACTCGAATGTGCCTGGTATGGGGATGTATCCCCAAGTGCCCTTCCGGATGTGGCAATGATCGCCACCGAGGTGCGAGCGTAGTCCTGGCGCCGTCGCTGCGACGTCCCCTGGCGAGTCGATCTTGGAAAGAGCTTTCCGACGTTGACCGGCGACCGGCTCGGTGAAGATGGAGAAGCCGATCGGTGAACGATCAGTTCTGTTCGGTGAGCCAGTTCGTGAGATCGTCCAGGCAGGTGCCGAGTTCGTGCGGGCTCACCAGTTCGTAGTGAACCTGGTCGATGACGCCGGTCGCGAGGTTACCGGCGTCGAGTTCAGCCTCGCCGCTGGTCCACACGACGAGCTGGCCTGCCAGGTCGCCGGTCTCGCAGTCGACCCAAGCGGCGGACTTGTCGCGCTCGGGGCCGAACGTGAGCTGCCACCGGATCCCCGCGCGTTCCCACCGCGGCGCGTGTGCGTGCACGGCCGCAGCGAATTGGGCGAGGTCGAGTTCGATCACGCTGGTGATGTTATGCGGCTGCGGTGGTCTCCGGTGCCTGGTAGGGGGTCTTGGTGCGGAGCATGGTGAACAGGACGTGGGCCCGGCAGATAGGGCGGCGAGCGCGGCCAGGAAGAACGCTCGTTCGAGTTTGAGCTTGCTGGTGCGGGCCGGGTGTTCGCCTTCGATGGAGGTGCAGGAGCCGCGGGTGACCGGGGAGGTGCTGTCGCGGGCGTGGGCCCACCGGCGGTCTTGGACACGGTCAAAACCGGTGCGCAGGACAGGGACGAGATCAGCGCCACGTGGGGTGGGATCGAGGCGCTGTCGTAGACCGGCAGGGAGGAGCCGATGACGCGGAGGTGTTTCCATCCTGCGTCGTCAGCATCCGACGCATCCCTCCACGGCGTGGGGCGGGCCCCGTTGCGGGCATGGATAGGCTTTGTTGTCACGGGCGACCGTCGAAGCATCCGGTGGTGAGGAGGACCCGATGACACCTCAACCGTGTACGGACGGCACGTTGCGGCACCTGTCGGTGGATCTCGACGACGACCACAGCTACGGCGGGGAGGGCGGGAGTACGGGTTTCACGCTGTGTTCGGCTCCGGAGCGTCCGGTCTGGGGCACGGATCAGTGGGGGATGGCCATGGCGTACGAAATGTATGCCAGTGACACGTACGTCGACATCGCCGCGTTGCCGCCGTGTGTGGAGTGCCTGCGGGTGGCGGAGTTGCTGGCCGACCCCGACACCGCGCCGCCGCTGCATCGGAGGACTCCGCGGCCGGACTTCGCCCGCGGGTTCACGGGTGATCTGATTCGGACCCTCCTGCGGGTCGACGTCGCCACCGGCGCCTCGCTCGGCTGGCGGGCCGCCGTGCACCTGCTGACCTTCACCTCGGTGCCGGACCAGCCGGGCTTCGGTGACCTCGTGCAGATCGTGGATTTGGTGTGGGACAATGAGATCGTGCGGATGGGGCAGCTCACCGGTTGGACGGCGGTGGTGGGTTTCGCGGCTGCCGCCGAAGTGCCGGACCGTGACCGGAAAATGATCGCCGTGGCCGCGAGCCTCGCCGGCGGGCCGCAGGTCGACCTCAAAGCCGCCGTCAGCTTCGTCGATGATCCGGCGGCGGCCCGGCGGGTGATCGAGGCGATCACGATCGCCATGGGTCACGGCGACCGGTGGGAGCTCACCGAGAGACCAGACCCGAGCGCCCACACCTGATCGAGGACGGGACGCCCTTGGCGTCGGTGACGCTCAACAGTGGGTAACCGCGGGCGAGCATGGTCTTGCCGACCGCTTCGCACACGGCGTCCGGGCCCTTGTCCTAGGCGAGCGCCGCCGGGTCAGGGAACGTCAGGCCGTCGAAGTGCTGGTTCGCTGCCATGGACGGTCGGTCCGGCCGGTCGTCACCGGACAGGAACACCACGCCGGCCACGCCCGCGCCGATCAGGACCAGCACGCCGATGATCGCCGTGAGCACGATCGGCTTCTTCGACCGGGGCGCGCCTGGCCGGGCGGTGGCGGGGTGTGGTGGGCGGGGCCGAAGTGGCCCGGCTGGTGGTTCATCCGCCGACCACCTTTGCGATCGCCTTGACCATCTGCTGGTCCTGTGGCCTCGGCTGCTTGACCGTGCCGACCTTCGGCCCGTACGCCGCGATCACCTTGAGGACCTTGTCCTCCAGGTTCACCGTGGCGTACAGCGGTCCTTGACCCGCGTCGCTCGCCCCGATGGACAACCGGGCCCCGTCGCCGACGTCCGGTGCGTTCACGTCCTTCGCCGCCACGGTCATCCGCTTGACCCGTTCGGGTTCGCTGACCACGGTGATCGCGACTGCCGCTTGTTCGCCGCTGAACTGGCAGTGCGCCGCGCCGGCGGTGCCCACCACGGAACGGGACGTGGTCAGCTTGTCGCCGACCACCTCCGAAATTTCGGCGAGGTCGACGTCGGCGCACGCGCCCTCGACCGCACGGGACGTGATCGTCACCTGTTCGGGAAGCTTCTCGACGGCGGCGGTGAGCAGCAGGGCCACCTTCTCGCCGTCGGCCTCCGGCATACCGCCGGGCGCGTCGCTGTAGCTGTACCAGAGGTGCAGACCGGTGTGACCGGAGAGCACCCTGATCTCCCGGTAATGCGCCTTGAGCTCCTTGGCCTCGTACCCGATCACCTTGGCCTGGTCACCCAGCTTGGCGACGTCCCGCACGTTCTTGTACTTCTTGAACGGCGCGAAGAACCGCTCGGCATCCGTATCGGCCACCACGTTGACGACCATCCCGGCGACACCAGGAGTGTTCTCGGTGGCATACGCGCACGCGGCGAGGCGGGTGCCGTCGTCCTGCGTCAACGTCTCCCGCAACGTGATGTGCATGGCCGGTACGCCGAGCGTCCCGGCCACCTCCTTCGGTGTGAGCAGGCTGCATTCGTCGAACCCCGCCGGTTCGGCAGGCTGCGATTCGACCGGCTGCGGCTCGGCCGCGGCCTTCCCGGCGACCGACGAAGTGAACGGACCACCGGAGCCGCAGCCCCCGACGGCCGATAGCGCCACGACCCCCACGATCGCGGCCAGCCGACGACTCAACCCCATTACCTACACAACCTCTGGATCGAAGACCAATGCAATACGTGCTGGTTGTCAGCCTACGAGCGCGGCGAATTCACCGGTGTCAGGTGAACGCCCTACAGCGGCGTAACGGTTTGGTCGAGCTCGGCCGGCGTGACCAGGTCGACGTCCGGCGTCCGGCTCGCGAGTTCGCTTTCACCCGGGTCGTCCGCCCGACGTTCGCGTACTTCACCCACCCGCCGGCACCTGACGTGGTAAGGAAGTCGCAGTCGCTCAGGCAGAGTTGCTGTGCTGCTTGCGGACGTGCTCGTAGGTGGGGCCGCGCCACGACAGCGCCTGGACCGAACTGCTGTTCGCGCTCCACCGACTTCCGCCAGAAGCTCCAGGAGTCGGTCCTGCACCTCCACGACGACCGGCCTGTTCCCTCCACCCCGCGCGCAGGCTCCTGCTCCGCGCGACGCCATTCGTACGGCCCGCTCGGCCGATTCCACCCCGGAACCGCCTACGGAAATTCATGCCGAAAGACCTGATGATCAGCCTGTGGGCCGGTCGAAAGGGGTGCTCGGACCCTTGCGGTGATGGGTGCGGGACATGCTGTCATTGCGGGGTCCGTATTTCTGCGGATTGGAATTCATAGTCCATCCGGGGTGGGTGTTGGTTGGATCAGGTGATTCTTGGCGTTTGGGTTCCAAGTCGTGGTCGATTGCGAAACCATGGCCTTGGTGCCATCGCGCACACGTAGGGGAATTGTGGATCAATATGGGAGGGTTCAGTTGCGAACAATCGGAAGGCGTCTGGCTCGGATCTTGTCCGTCGTGGGGGCGAGCATCGTGCTGGTCGTGGCCGTGACCAGCGCGGCCAGTGCGGCGACGCCCCGCAACGGGGTCTGCGAGGTGGGGGAGTTCTGCCTGTACTACGGGTACGGACTGACCGGGTCGCTGTCGGACTTCAACGGCTCGATCTCGAACTACGGTGACACGCAGCCGACGTGCTACGACTACAAGAGCACTGGCGCGGGTCAGGGCCAGTGCGTGAAGAACAATGCGTTGTCGGCGTGGAATCGCACCACCTCGAACCGGGTTACCGTCTACTTCAACAGCGGGTACGGCGGTATCTCGGACACGTACCTTCCCGGTGAATCCGGAAACCTGATCGCGGCCATGCAGAGGGAGAACGCGTCCCACAGGTTCGTGCAGGTCTAGATCCGGCCGTTGTGGCGGATCCGCGCCGGTGCCCTGCCGCCGGTACATGCAGAGCGTGTGCCGGCGGCAGGGCTGTTGGCGGCTGGCGTTTCGCTGAGCGGCGCGGAAGGCATGAAATCAGCTCGGCCGCAACCTCATGACCCGTGAAATCTGCTACGTCGGAAGTCCTTCAGAGGGCACAGAATCGTTCAGCACGCAAATGCGGCAGAGAGGCATGGAATCGGTTCGCTTGCAACAGTGTCGGTAAGAACCTTCGAACTTGACGGCGTCGCAATGGCTGCTTATGGTCGCTTCGTTTCCCGTCGATCGACATTCGAAGGTGTTCATGACCGCACCGCCAACGCTGTCGAAGTTCAGGCAGCAGTTGATTCTTGCCGTCCTCATGCTGTGTTCGGTGCTGATTTGGCTGGACAACACCGTCCTGAGTACCACGCTGGAGACGCTGGCCGACCCGGTCCGTGGGCTGGGGGCTGATCCCGGTGAGCTGCAATGGGCGACCGGTTCGTACACCCTGACCTTTGCCACGTTGATGTTCACTGCCGGTGCACTGGGTGACCGGTTCGGTCACCGGACGGTGTTCTCGGGTGGTTTGACGATCTTCGCCGGTTCCTCGTTGTGGGCGGCGTGCGCAAGCAATGCGGGCCAGTTGATCGCGGCTCGGGCCGCGATGGGCGTCGGCAGCGCGCTGATCACGCCCGCCATGCTGGCAGTCCTCATGTGGACCTTCACCGGCCCCGCGCGGGCTGCCGCGATCGGCATTTTCTCGACGTCGGCTGGCGTCGGGATGGTTGCCGGCCCGGTGCTGGCGGGGTTCCTGCTCGATCACTTCTGGTGGGGCTCGGTCTTCCTGATCAACGTCCCGGTCGCGGCGTTGGCGCTGGCCGGCCTCGCGGTGCTGGTCCCGAACTTCCGCAGCCCGACGCGGCGGCCACTGGACTTCACCGGGATGCTGCTGTCGATCGGCGGGCTCGTGGCGCTGTCCTACGGGCTGATCCAGGCGGGGCAGGTGGCTGCGTGGAGCCGCGTGGACGTCTGGGCGCCGATCGTTGCAGGGCTGGTGCTGCTGGCCGTTTTCGTCGTGGTCGAGTTGCGCGTCAAGGTGCCCGGCTTCGACCCGCGACTGCTCGCGCAACGCACGTTCGGCGGCGGCAACGTGGCGTTGGGCCTGCTGCTCTTCGCGGTGGCCGCCATCACCTTCTACAACGCGTTCTACCTGCAGGGCGCGCTCGGGTTCACGCCGATGCAGGCTGGTTTGGCCAACATCCCGACCGCAGTCGGCGCGCTCGTGGGGGCACCCCTTGCCGCACGCCTGGTTCGCCGCCTGTCGGTGCGTGTCATCACCGTGCCGGCGCTGGCGGTGGCTGCGTTGACCATCGGCGGCTACGGGTTCCTCGGACTGCAGACTCCACTCGCCTGGATCGAGTTCCTGTTGCTGGTGCAGGGGCTCTCGATCGGCATGGTGATCGGCCCCGTCACAGCCGCGTTGATCGGCGACCTGCCGTTGGAACAGGCCGGGGCCGGATCGGCCGTCACCAACACCGTGCGGCAAACCGGCAGTGTGATCGGAATCGCCGTGGGCGGCACGATCATGTCGATCGTGTACCGGCGAACGATCGAACCCTCGCTGATGGGGGCACCAGTCCCAGTGCAGGACCAGGCGCGGGTTTCCGCCGAACAGGCACGCCACGTCGCCACCGCCATCGACCAGCCCGCTCTTGCTCGGGCCGCTGACGATGCGTTCGTCCACGCCATGCACGTCGGCGCTGGTTGGATCGCGGTCGTCGCACTCCTCGGAGCGGTTGTGCTGCTCTGCACGTTGCCGGCCAACGGAAAGAAGGACCCGGTTCCGGAGCCGGAGCACGAAGACGCCGGCAGTTCCGAGCCCATTGCCGCCCAGGCGCCACGAAGTTGATGGACGCCGGGGCACGGGCACAACACGAGCCCGGAGCGAACCGTCGAAGGCTGAGGCATGGCAGCGCGGCGGCGGGGCTTCCGGTGAGGCAGCAGTCGACCAAGATCCGATGCCTCGACCGGGAACATCGTCGTCTGTCTCCCCTTCCGCTGTCTGACCGCACCCTGGTCCGCCAGGGTGACCTGATACGCGTGGCGCGCGTGCGCCATCGGGCCCGGCGGCGGCGGCTCGATCCAGGCCGTCAGGCCGTGTGCTCCCGGACCACCTCGGCGCTCGAAGGGAGGGCCGGCCGGTGCCAGATCGCTGAACCGGCATCGGCCGGCTGAATCTCGGCGACAACGATCCGGCAGCGTCGGCTGGTCAGAACAGGGTGTCGCACAGAGCAGCGGCTGGTAGCCGGTTGGGCCGAGCTGCGATGAGGCTCGGTCCACGGCCGCCGCAGCCGTCACCGATTCGACTTCACTCGACCAGGTCAGGTTTCAGCGACTGAGCGCGTCATGGGTAGTACCCCTCGACGGGGGCCTTCGCTGCCTCGTACAGGTGCGGGCCGTCGGCAGGCACGGGCGGGAAGCCACCTGCGGTGCGCAGTCCGTCGAGTTGCTCAGCCGACAGGGCGAAGACCACGTGGCCGATCCCGGACCGGGCCAGCGCGCCGGCGCACATGCCGCACGGTTCGCAGCTGGTGTACATGGTGGTCTTCGCCGCGGTCTGCGGGTCCAGTTCCCGCGCTGCCCAACGGGCCACCTTCAGCTCGGGGTGCGCGCTGATGTCGCGGTCGGTGAGGGTGGTGTTGCGTTCCTCGACCAGGACAGACCCGTCCGGGCCTACCAGTAGCGACCCGAACGGTGGGTTGCCGGCCGCGCGTGCCTCGGCGGCCAGCGCGATGGCCCGCCGCAGGTGTTCCGGGTTCACTGCGTCTCCTTCTTGTCCGACAACTCCGACAGCTCCGACAGCTCACGGACGGCGGCCAGCATGCGCCACGGGGCGTGCGGGTGCCGTGTTTCTTCTGGGTCACCGACGAACGGGTCGAGCACGACGGCTTGGACGCCGTCCGCGCGCAGGTCTTCGAGGTCTTGCGCGACCTGGTCGAGCGTGCCTTCGCCGAGCCTCCGGTCGTCCACCGGCGCCTCGGTCACCCGCAACAGGATGCGGGGCGCGAGACCAGGGACCGGACGACCCTCGTCGTCGGCGATCTCCTTCAACCGGGCCAGGGAAGCCCGCCAGCCGGCGGGTGTCTGCCGCAGCGGGTGCCAGCCGTCGCCGAGCCGGACCGCGCGCCTCAGCGCGGCGTCGCCGTGCCCGCCGACCCAGACCGGGATGCTGCCGGCGCGGTAGCCGTCGTCGCGCCACGCCTCGCGGACGGTCGTGATCAGCTCGTCGGTCAGCGCGCCCCGGCGGTGGAACGGTACGCCGAGCGCCTCGAACTCCTGGCGGGCCCAGCCGATGCCGACACCGAGCACGAACCTGCCGCCGCTGAGGTCGTTGAGGTTCGCGGCCATCCTGGCGACGAGCAGCGGGTGCCGGTAGGGCGCGATGAGCACGGTCGTGCCGAGGGCGATCCGCTCGGTGGTCCCGGCGAGCCAGGACAGCGTGGTGAACGGGTCGTAGAAGGGCGCAGGGTACTGCGCGGCCACGTCGGGGGTGATCGCCACGTGGTCGGACACCATGAGCAGGTCGAACCCGAGGCCTTCCACCGTGCGTGCCCAGTCGCGGAGCACTTCGGGGCGGGTTCCCGGCCCGAAGTTGGGGACGTTCACGCCGATCAACATGCCTCAAGACTATGTGGGTGAGGACGGTTGGTGAAGAGACTATCCACGGCATTGCATGGTGTTCGCCGTGGATCTCACGGTAGATTGCCGAGATGACCGAGACTTTGGATGCGACCGACTGGGCGATCCTCGCGGAGTTGCAGCAGGACGGCAGGGTCGCGCTCACCGAGCTGGGGCGGCGGGTGAAGCTGAGCGCGTCGGCCGTGACCGAGCGGGTCAAGCGGATGGAGAACGCGGGGATCATCACCGGCTACCGGGCCACCGTCGACCTCGACCGGGTGGGGTTCGGGGTGCTCGCGGTCGTGCGGCTGAAGTACCCCGGCAACCAGCACCAGCCGCTGCACCGGCTGCTCGCCGAACGCCCCGAGTTCCTGGAGTGCCTGCGCACCACCGGCGAGGACTGCTACACGATCAAGATCGCTGCCACGTCCATGCAGCACCTGGAGCTGGTCGTGAACGAGCTGACCGGGCTCGGCACCACGACGACCAGCATCGTCTACAGCCAGACGCTCCCGCTGCGCGGCGTCGGCGGGCCACCACGGGAGCTACCGGCGTGACGTGGTCCCGGATGACCGGCTGGGATCGAGTGCCGGCAGGGGGAGCGCGGCGGGGTCGCCACAGCATGCTCGACCCTGCCTGCGATCCCCAGCGGTACCGCGCGTTCGGGTGTGGTGTTACGCGGGTTGCGCGGTGAAGACGGGCATCACGTGGTCGTGGACGAGTCGGAGTTGCTCGCGCATCGTGGCGACGCCGGGTAGGTCCATACCCGAGAACGCCTTCACCAGCGCGGCGTCGGTGATGGCGAGGACCATGTGGTTGACGCCGGTCGACGCGATCTCCGTCCGGATCTTCTCCGCGCACTCCTCGGGTGTGCCCGCGATCGAGAGCTTGTCGGCCAGCGAAGGCGGGGTCAGCTCGAACGCGCGATCCACCCTGCCCTCGGCTACGGCGGCGATGATGTCGGTCAGCGACGCCGGGTCGACGTCGTTGCGCTCCAGCTGCTCGGTCGGCATCGAGGACGCGTACAGGCCGACCATCGCGCGTGCGGCGTCCTTCGCGGCACGGGAGTCCGGACCGGTGGCGAACACGACCCAAGCGCCGAGGTCCAATGTGGACGCGTCGCGGCCGGCCCGCTCGGCGCCGATCCGCACGTTCTCGACCATGTACTCGTAAGCGCGCTTGGTGTAGCTCAGGGCGTGGTGCACGCCGTCGGTCAGCTCGCCCGCCGCCTGGAACGACTTCGGGCCGCGCATCGCACCCAACTTGACCGGGACGTGGTCCTGTACGGGCCGTGCGAACGTGAAAAGCCCGCTGTAGCGGAAGAACTCGCCCTCGTAGCTGATCGCGCCCTCGTCGAGGATCGTCCGCACCACGTGGTGTGCCTCTTTGAGGCGTGACAACGGTTTCGTCTTCGCCCAGTCGATGCCGTACTGGGCGAGCAGGCCGAAGTTGCCCGAGCCCAGCACGCACTCCGCGCGCCCACCGGTCAGTTCGTCCAGGGTGGCCGTCGCCTGGGCGATCAGCGACGGCTCGCGCAGCGTCACCGCGGACAGGCTCGGGCCGAAACGGATGTTCTTCGTCTTGTCCGCCGCCGCGGCGAACAACTGCCAGAGGTCCTTGTGCCACGTCTCGTCCGCCGCGTAGCACCCGTAGTAGCCCAGCTCGTCGGCGAGTTTGATGGACTCGATCGTGTCGTCCAGCGGGTAGTCGGGCAACATCACGAAGCTGAAGCGCAAGGCACTCACCTTTCGGAGGTGGTGGACTCGACGGCGTCGCCGGCACGCGCGCCGGGAGGCACCGGCCACCGGTGCGGGGACGACGGCCGCGGGTCGGTCATCCGGGCCTCCGCGTGACGGCCGATCACGGCTAACGAAACATATTGGGTGGACATTTCACCCGGCAAGCTGGTGATCGGGTGAACAAGCACCGGCATGGAGCAACTGCCGACCCCTGCGGGTGCGGGTTGTCCGGGCCTCGCGAGGTGGCGTGATCCCGGCTCGCTTGGGCCGGCACTCGCCGACTTGCTTCCACGCCGGTGTTTCCCGGGTTCAGACGCGACCCGTCCCCTCGCGGGCGAAGTTCGGTTCCGCCGCTTCCAGTCGCGGTGCCGCGACGCCCAACCGTCGTGCTTCCGCCAGCACGTCCCGGCAGATCTCCCGCGGCTCCTGGGCCTCGGGATCGGAATGCGCCTCGAAGTTCACGCGCACCGGCGCGACGTGAGTGGTCAGCCAGGCCAGCACGCGGGCTGTCAGCCAGGTGGGCGCCCGGAACAGCAGCCCGTCGCGCCGGTGACGTCCCAGGTCGAGGCCTCGCGCTTCCAGGAGTGGCAGGAGTTCGCGGCTGATCAGCAGTGCCTCGCGCAAGTCGCCCGTCGCCCCGGCCAGCTTGGACAACGACCCCAGCCGTAGGCCCTGCGCGTGCAGGCCGGCGTTCGCCAGGAAGTGGATCCACAGCCAGCCGCGGAAGTCGGGTCGCTCCCGCGGTCGGAGCCCGGCTTCGCGGAACACCTGGCGCACGGCCTGTTCACGGTCGGTCGGGGGCCGGCCGAGGGTGCCGAAGATGACCGGCCGCAGCAGAGTTCCGCGGAGCACGCCGTCCTCGCCGAAGCCGCCACCGGCTTGGGGGAAGCCCCACGCGACCTGTTCGAGGGGGAGTGGGTCGATCGCGGCCGACGGCTCGGCCCAGATGTTGCCGAAGACCAGGACGGTGGCCTGGCCGACGCGCGGTGCGAGGAAGGCCGCCGCCTCCGTGAGGCGGTGGTGCGGCACGCTCAGCACGATCAGGTCGAAGTCGTGGTTGGGCTCCAGTTCCTCGCGGTAGCGCACCGGCCACTTCTGGACGACTCGCTGCCCCCGCACCCGGTGCCGCGCGTCGAGCAGGTCGAGGTCGATCGCTTCCCCGTACATCGCCGAGCGACCGGGGCGGACGTAGAACTCGACGTCATGTCCCGCTTGTTGCAGGGCCCAGCCGTAAACGGTGGCGATCACGCCTCGGCCGAACATCAGGATCTTCACGCTGCACCTCGTCGGGTACGATCGATCTGGAGGTCATCTCCACTTTCGAAAATATGGAGGTCATCTCCATTTGTCAACGCGAGGTAGCGCATGACCGCCGACAAGCCGCTGCGGGCCGACGCCCGACGCAAGCGAGAGGCCCTGCTCGCCAAGGCCAGGGAAGTCTTCGACACCGGCGACTTCTTCGACCTGCGCTTCGATGACTTCGCCCGCCTGGCCGGGGTGGGCACCGGCACGCTGTACCGCCACTTCCCGACCCGAGAGGCGTTGGCCGAAGCGGTCTACCACGGGGAAGTAGCCGCGCTGTGCGACCGCGCCCGCCGCCTACAGGCCACGCTGCCCGCGTCGGAGGCTTTGACGGCCTTCCTTCGCGGCATGGTTGACCACATGGACGCCCACAAGGGCCTGGCCCGGACGCTGGCTACGCTCATGGCCGACCGTTCGAGCGTCCTCGCCGAGGGCAGCCGGGCGCTGGAGCAGGCTGTCACCGACCTGGTGGCCGCCGCCGTGCGGGAAGGCGCTGTCCGCGACGACGTAGGCGCCGGCGCCGTCATGATGGCGCTGCACGGCATCGGCGCGGCCCATGACCGCCCTGACTGGCGAGCCGAGGCCGACGGCGTCATCACCCTCCTCTTGGCCGGGCTGCGCCGCCCGCACTCCGACCAGGCAATCGCCGGTACGCCTTCGACACGGCGAGATGCAAACAGCGGCACACCAGCGAGTGCGGGGGTGTGAGACCGGCCCCGGCGCTGTTCGTGTGCGGGTGTGCAATCTCCGAGTGCTACTGCGCTGATAGTCGCATGTCTGTCCACACCAGACAGAGACGGGAGTCGGTGGGTGTAGTCGGGCTGGTCGCGCGCGGTTGTGACGGCGGGTCACGGTTTCGTGGCGGTTACCCAGCGGTTGGCGGCCAGGGCGTCGTACGGTTCGGGGAGTGGTCCGCGTCCGTGGTGGTGGGTGAAGTCGAACGGGGTGTGGACCCGGGTGGTCCAGCCGCGGGCGGTGAGGTCGGCGACCGAGTCGGGTCGGGGTTCGTCGTCGAACAGGGCGAGCAGGTCGATGCCGGTCTGGGCTTTGGTCGAGGTGTAGACGGGGCTGTCGCGCACCGCGGGGTGTTCCCGGATCAGTTTGACTTCGTAGGCCAGGGTGCTGCCGGGTGCGGACAGCCGGTCCACCGTGTCGATCAGGCGGCGTTCGGCGTCCGCGGGCAGGTACAGCAGCAGGCCTTCGGCCAGCCAGGTCGTGGGTTCGCCCGGTTGAAAGCCGGGCAGTAGTCGCGCCCAGTCGTCGCGGAGGTCCGCGGTCACCGGGCGGCGGGTGACGCGCGGGTGTGCTCCGAGGCTGTCCAGCACCTGTTGTTTGAACGCCAGCACCGGGGCCTGGTCGAGTTCGAACACGACGGAGTCCGGTGGCCAGTCGAGGCGAAAGGCCCTGGCGTCCAGGCCTGCGCCGAGCAGCACGGCTTGGCGGTTGCCCGCGGCGAGCACGACGTCGTCCAGCATCCTGGTGCGCAGCCCGAAGTACCGGGCGAGCCTGCCCCACAGGGGGTTCGCCTCGCCGTCCGGGACGTCGCGCGGGTGCACGGGCCAGTTCGCGGACGCCGGTGCGGCTCGCACGAAGTGCTCGGCGGAGTCGTCGCGGGCCAACGAGTCCGGACGGTGGGTTTCGATCGCGCGTGCTGCCGCGATCATGAGCGCGGTCAGGGTGACGCCGTCACCGACCACCGCTCGTCCTCTCGTCCGAGGGGATCGCACCACGTGTCGGGGCGGTCGTGGGTGGTGGTGCGGGCCCCGTACAACTCAGCCATGAACCGCACGGTGTCCTCGTCGCGCTGCAGCAGGCTGGTGGTGCAGTCGACCAAAAGCGTGATGTGCCAACCCTTCTGGAAGGCAGTACGGGCGGTCGAGTCCACGCACACGTCCGCGTACACGCCGGCGAACACCAGGTGCTCGATGCCGCGCTGCCGCAGGTGGTGTTCGAAGCCGGAGGTCAGGAACGCGTCGAAGCACGCGTGCTTGGTGACCACGAGCTCGTCCGGCGCCGGGGTGACCCCGCAGAACTCCGCACCCCACGTGCCCTCACGACAAGTCGGTGCCCGACCATTGCGTTCGTTGCGGCGTCGCCAACTCGGGCCCTGGTGCTCGACGTCGCCGACGAAGCGGACGAACACCACCTCGGTGCCGCGGTCCCGCGCCAGGTCGACCGCGCGTGCGGTGTTGGTCGTCACCGCGTCCAGCC
Source organism: Saccharothrix sp. NRRL B-16314 (assembly GCF_000716595.1). Classification (GTDB taxonomy): domain Bacteria; phylum Actinomycetota; class Actinomycetes; order Mycobacteriales; family Pseudonocardiaceae; genus Actinosynnema. The sequence continues at coordinate 289,532 of NZ_JNXC01000008.1, read as the reverse complement.
GTGCGGGGTCCTTGGCGTACCTGGCGGTGGCGACCGGTCCGGTGCAGAAGTCGTTCTGCAGGTCCACGACGATCAAGGCCGTCCTGGTCACGAACCTGCCTCCAGCCTCGCCGACCGCCCGATGCGGCGGTGGGGCAGTTCGGCGAACAGCGCGTCGACCACGGCCGTGGTCGAGTGCCGACCGCCGAGGTCGGGGGTGAGCACGCCGCGGGCGGTCACGGCGGCGAGTGCTCGTTCCGTCGACTCGATCGCGCCCGCGCCGTCGCAGTGCCGTTCGACGACGGCCGCCGCGGCCCGCACGGTGGCCACCGGGTTGACGGTGTCGCGACCGGCCAAGTCGTCGGCGGAGCCGTGCACGGTCTGGTACTCCACCAGCCCAGCCAGGTCGGGGTGCAGGTAGGCGTTCTCGGTGCAGCGGTTCTCCTGCTTGTCCGCGCCGTAGCGGTCCAGCAGGACGACGTGCATGATGTCGCCCCACTCGTTGCCGGCCACGACGACGGTCCGCCCGGGTAACCCGTGCTGGATCAGGTTCCTGTTCACGGTGTCGGGTTGGCTCAGCTCGATCCGCACCCGGTGGCGTTCGGCCGCGGCGTGCACCCAGTCGTCGAACGCGCCGTCGAGCAGGTGGTGCTTGTAGGCCATGACGATCCGGTCGGCGCCGCCGTCCGGCCACTGCTGCCGCGCTCGTGTCAGGGCGTGGGCGATGACGTCGTCGGTGACCTCCCGGCTGAACTGCATCGTGCGGGTGAGCACACCCGGCGTGTGCCGGTTCTCCCCGGTGTAGAAGCCCTGGGCTTCGTCCCGGACCAGCAGCAACGCCGCGTCGGGCGACGACCCGGGTGCCGAGATGACGTCGACCTTCACCGCCCGCAACCGCTGCCTGACCAGGTACAGCGACTGCGCGTTGACGGCCGTGCGGAACACCGCGGCGGCGCCGCGCCGGGCAAGCGTCCGGCAGAACCGCTCGTAGTGCCCCGCGTCGTCCTCGGTCAGCCGGCGCATGTCCCCGATCCCGTCGGCTTCGGCGCGCAGCGAGAAGTAGGAGTGGTAGACGCGGGGTGAGCGGGTGATGGCCGGCGCGACGCCGTGCAGATGCCCGAGTCGGTCCACCACTCGTTCGAAGACGGCTGCCAACTCGGGGCCGGTGCCCCGTCCTACGGCGAGCCCGACTTCCACCGTCATCCGGCGCTCGGCACCAGGCGGTCGCCCGGGATGCCCGCCGCGTCCGGTTGGTAGAAGTCTTTGATGCTGATCACCCAGTTCGACACGGAGATCCGGTCGTCCCGGTCGGGCTCCAGGGCGGCGAAGAGCGCGTCGATGTTCTGCTGTTCGAACCCGATGGCGGTCATCAGCGCGGTGAACACCTGCCGCTCGATCAGGCCGTCACCGTCCGGGTCACCCAACCGGGCCAGCGACCGCGCGAACTCGTCGATCGTGGATTCGAACCGTTCGGGTGACAACACGCTGTCCTCGTACTCCTCCCGGTCGACACGGCCGTTGCGGTCGTCGTCCAGGTGCTCGGCGAGGGTCTTCCAGTAGCGGTGGAACGCCGCGGTCATCGCCGCCTTCGCCGCCGCGTCGGACTGCGGCGCGGCCTCGACCACCCGGCGGGCCATGACCTCGAAGTCGTGCGCCTCGATCTCACCGGAGCCGTTGGCGTCGAACAACGTGAAGATGAGGTCGACCCGACTCAGCGCTGCCTGGGGGTGCTCCATGTTTCCTTCTCCCGTCGAAAGTGATGACCGGACATCGGATGGAATCGCGCCGTCGTCCTGTGGCCGTGCCCGGTGACGGTGTTCCATGATGTCGGAGGCTGCACCTGACCGGTCGAACGATTCGCGTGTTCACTGGAAAGTGTGAATTACGAGCCGTCACCTGGAATTGTCCGAGCGCGGCTGTCATCGCCCATTCGGTTGTCAACCAGCGCGCCCACCTCCGGCTACACCGGACGGCACGTCCTCGTCGCGATCTGGAAGGCGTCGCACATGGACAGAAGCACTTCCTGTGCAGTGACATCGACCTCGGCTGACCTCCGGAACGGCAGGTCGAGGATCACGCTTACAGCGTCTGCGGGTCAATCCCGGCACGCACCTGCTGCGGAGGTCAGGGCGCGGTTTGCGTTCTACGGCCGTACCTCGACCATCGGACCTGCCGGCGTCTGCGCGGTGGCGGCCAGGACGAGCCCACCGATGTAGGCGGGATTCCCGTCCCAAGCGCTCTGGGTGTCCAGCAGGCGGAGAACCCGGCTGGCAACGGCAGCGCGCCGTGAACAGCCCCGAAGGGCAGGGCGTCGGGTGGCATCACGAGTCGGGCAGGGCTCACGTGCGCGACCTCCGTGCTAGGCGTGGTTGACAGCATCAGGTTTGCAGTGCAAACCTGATTGAATCAGCGACGAGTTGGGGGTTGTGCAGTGGCGACTGATCCGAGGGATCTGCTCGACGAGCTGTCGGCGTTACGGCGGCGCGCCCGTCGTGACCGGCACGGTTACTGGTTCCCGTTCCTGCTGTTCGGGGTGATCGTCGCGGCGGCGATCCCGTTGTACCTGCCTGCGCGGTGCGAGTTGGGCTGTTCGTGGTCGGCGAACGAGCTGCCGTCGGTGTGGCACTGGTTGCACCCGACGGGGCAGGCGACGAGGACGTCCGGTCTCGGCGACCACCCGTCCCTGTGGAAGGACCTCTACTGGATGGCCGCGCTGACGGTCGGGTTCCTGGCGACGGTGTGGTGGTACCGGTGGCGGGCGAGGAAGGTCGGGGTGGAGACCTCGACGCGGCTCTACGTCCAGGTGACCCTGTTGGTGCTGGCCTTTCCGCTGTTGGGCGTGCCGTTGGTCACCCGGCTGGTCTTCACCACGTTGGGTTGGCCGGTCGCGCTGGCGGTCCTGGTGGTCGGGGTCGTGGTGGTGACGTTGCTCGCGAAGCGGAAGCTCCGGACCGCGGTCGTGATCCTGTCGCTGGTCCTGGTCGCCCACCTGGTGATGGTCTTCCCGTTCGGGTCGCTGCTGGTGGTGGCGGTGGGCGTGCTCGGATTGGCGTGGGTGGAGCGCAGTGCGCTGTGCACGTCGTTCGCCGTGCTGTTCGCCGTCTGGGCGCTGTTCGTGAACGGGTGGTCGACGTGGGTCTACGGTGCGGCCCTGTGGCCGGCGGCGCTGATCGACCTCGGTGATCTGCTGTCGTCGTCGCTGATCCTCGTGCTCGGCGGGGTCGGCGGGCTCGTCGCCCGTCGGGTGCAGGGCAAGATCCCGGCATGACCGAGCACCCCACGTCGGGCCTGGACGATGCTGTCCACCAGCGGCACCGGCTGGGCGTCCTGACGATCGCGGCCGAGGTCAAAAGGGCGGAGTTCGGCTACCTCAAGTCCCTTCTGGGCCTCGCCGCGGGCACCCTGTCCCGGCACGTCACCGTGCTCGAAGAGGCCGGTCTGCTGGCGGTCGAGAAGGGCTACTACGGGAAACGCCCGAAGACGTGGGTGAGCATCACCGCCGCGGGCCGCGAGGCGCTTGCCGCGGAGATGGCGGTGCTGCGGGCACTGCTGGAGCGGCACGACCAGGCGTGACCCGGTGTTGTCCCGGTCGCTCGTGGGTCGCATGTGTAGTAGTGCGAACGCGTTGGCCACACGCAGGTAGGGACGAGCAGGTCCGCGTCCGGTGGTCGCGGACGCCGGGATCGCCGACTTGACCACATCGGACTGTCTTGGAGGATCGGTCAACGGCGTACCTGATAGCGCAGGTGAAGAACCCGATTGGCCCGAATCACCACGTCGGGATCCTCCAACAGGTGTTGCGCGTAAACCGATCCGAAGTAGCGCTTGCCGGACCCGAACACGACGGGTACGACGTCCATGCGCACCTCGTCGATCAGGCCTGCGGCAAGCACCTGGCCACCGACGTCGCCGGCGGCGACCTCGACGATGCGGTCACCCGCGAGCTCCTGCGCCTTGGCCACGGCTGCCTCGACGCCGTCGACGAAGTGGAACGGCGCCTCGGGGTGCCAGCCCTCGGGCCTGTCCCGGTGGGTCACGACGACCACGTGGTCGATCCCGCCGGGAGGCTTCCCGTCCCAGCCGTCCGTCAAGTCGAAGACGTGGCGGCCGACGATTGTCACCCCGACCTGGTCCCAGTACGGCCGGGTGTAGTCGTAGGACGCCTGCGACACCTTCAGCTCGCCGCTCTCGTCCAACGGGACGTCACCGCTGATCAACCAGTCGAACAGTGGTCCGGGCTGGTCGTCCTCGTCCGCGACGAAGCCGTCCACCGACACCGAGCTGTACATGACAACCTTGCCCACTGGCGCTCCTCTGCTTTGGGGGCCCCAAAATTAGCGTCTCGTGAGCTGGCGCGCTTGTAGGAAATCAATCGGTCGGCAGCGGCCAGCCGTCCAGTGTGTGGCCGGGGTGTTCGCGCAGGAACCGGCGCCGGATTTCGATGTACCGGGTCGGTGTGAGGCCGGTGAACGCCCGGAATTCGTGGCCGAAGTGGGCTTGGTCGAAGTAGCCTGCGGCTCCGGCGAGGCCGCCCCAGTCGATCGGTTCGGCGGGGTTGATGGAGAGCACGGTGGTGGCGAAGCGGTAGGTGCGGGCCAGACGCTTCGGTGTGACCCCGATGAGCTTCTTGAACCGCTGTGCCAGATGGGTGCTGCTGACACCGGCTGCCGCGCTCAGGCCGCCGATCGCGACCGCCCCGCTGGTCGCCGCGATGACGCTGCCCGTGTGGCGGACCAGCTCCAGACCGGCGGTCTCGCACAGCCGTCGCGTCAACTCCTCTTCGAGCAGGGTCAGCATTTCGTGCGGTCCGTCCGCCGTGGCCAGCCGGTCTCGCAGCTCGGCAACGGCGGGCCGGCCCCAAACCTGCTCCACCGTCACCGGGCGGTCGCACAGCTCGGCGGCGGGCATCGGCAGGAACGGCGCCAGCCCCCACGGCTTGAAGTGGACACCGACGGACCGGGTCCGGGGTGGGTAGCCGAACTCCAACGCGCGGGTGGGCGTGGTGACCACGCAGCCGTCGGCGTACTCGGCCGTCTCGATGTCGGTGCCGGCGCGGATGCGGAACGGGGCGCCGAGGTTGACGATGAGCAACGCCGCCGGCATCGGCGGGAGTGTCAGCCGGGCGTACGGCGGTGCACCGTCCAGGTAGTAGAGGTCGTCCATCAGCCCGTCCAGCGGCGGTCGCGGCACTCTGGACACGTACTCCACGCCCACAGCATCGCCGACGTCCCGCCGGCATCGCGTGCCGGGATGGCCCAGCCACGCCGCCGGCATCGAGCCGGTGCCGATCCCGGACGAGCACCCGGCCGCGGACATGTGCTGGGGATGCGCGTGCTGCGAAGTCGACCTCGTCCAGCGCGGGGTCGAACGAGGCGCCGATCCGGAGAAAGTGGAAGTCAGGCGGGCCAGCCGTTCCGCTCCATCGGCGCAGCTGTTCGTCGTGCCGTGTGGTCGCGGCGCACTCGACCTGCGCCATACGATGCGCGGGTGAAGATCGACGACTGGTGGGCCGTGGTCGAACGAGCCCGCATCGCGGTAGGTGACCGCGCGGGAGATCGCAACCACGCGGACGATCCGCTGCCCGGCGCGCTGACCGACGAGCTCGCGAAGCTCGGCCCTGACGACATCGTCGACTGGGAGATCACCTTCGTCCAGGTCACGGACTCGGCGTACCGGCACCCGTTGTGGCACGCGGCTTACCTGATCGAGGGCGGCTGCGGTGACGACGGGTTCATGGACTTCCGCGACGGACTCATCCTCCAAGGCCGGGACGTGTTCACCCGCGCGGTAGGGGACCCCGACACGCTCGCCGACGTGCCCGTGGTCCGTGCGATGGCCGGTGAGGAAGGTGACGGCTGGCTCGGCTACCAGACGATCGGCACGTGCGTCGAAGAGGCATACCGACGCGTGTGCGGCGAGACGGACTCGTTCCACGAGGCGGTCGACAAGGCACTCGCGGCCGTGACGCGGCCGGATCAACCGGTGGGACCGAGTTGGGACTCGTCCGACGACGACGCGTTCCGCGAGCACCTGCCCCGGCTGTCCGAGATGTTCCTGTCCTGAACCCCAGCATTGTCATTGGACGTGAGCTGCTCGCCGTGGGCCAATCGACCAGCGGCAACGCCTGCGGTCGGAGCCGTTGGTCGCCGAGAAAGTACCGGGTTCTCACACCGCAGCACGAGCGGTTCGGCGATCTTCGTCGCCTCGCTGAGCGGCAGTACTGACGAAACGGTGAGTGACCCTGCTCTGCCGGCGATGTTCTGTGTGGCACGAGGTGTTCAGGTGAGGCCGGCGAGTGCCGCGAGGCGGTCGAGATCTGTGCGGATGAGGCGGTTGCTGCGGCGGATGAGGTGGTGGACGGTGTGGTGGGCCGTGGGGTCGTAGCGGATGTCTTCGGGGCAGGCGTGTTCGGCTTTGATCAGGGCGAATACGGCGTCCGCGTCGTTGCCGCGCTTGGCCAGCGCGTCGGCGGCGGTCAGGTAGTGGCGGGCGCGGAGGTTCGCGGGGTAGGTGTCCGGTAGGTCGGTGTTCTTGGCGAGTCGGGCGGCTTCGTCGAGCCTGCCCAGGCGGAGGGCCGTGTGGATTCCGGCGGTGGCGAGTCCGGTCGGGCCGAACCAGATGTGGCCGTGCTGCCGATCCGTCACGAGGGCGGTCGCGGCCTCGGCGGCGATGGCCGTCAGCTCGTCACTCCTCGCGATGTCGTGGGTGGCGGCTGCGGCTTCGGCAGCCACTAGGTGCAGGGCTCCCCACAGGGTGAGCGCCGTGGGGGTGGTGAGGGCTGCCAGGCGCTCGGCGAAGGCGATGCAATGGTCCCGGCACTCGGCGAAGTAGCCGATGCGCAGCAGTGCCGAGCCTGTGTGCCAGGCGCAGGTGGCCATAAGCAGCGGGTCGTGTGAGGCGATCGCGATGGTGGTGGCACGGTCGGCGACGAGCCAGGCGAGTGGTGGGTCGTCGACGCTGGTGCACAGGTGGCGCGCCAGGTGGTAGGCCTCGACAAGGAGGGTCCCTTCGGCGTCGTCACCGGGCGGAAGGGCCGCCCGCCGTGCACTGCGGATCACGGCGGGCAGGCGGCGGGTGGTGCTGGTGTAGCGGTCGGGCGCGTCGGACCACGCTCGCCACAAGTCATCCAGGTCGGTGCGGATCTGGTGGTGGGTGTCGATGTCCGATGTCGCGGGCCACGGCGGAACGGGGTGCTCCGTGATCGCGTGGCGCAGCGGTGCGAGTGACAGGTCGGTGGGCCGGCCGGCTGATCGAGTGGTGGGCGCGGGGCGGCCGATCAGGTTCTCGGGGTTGTCGAACTGGAGGATCTCGGCGAGGCGGGCGAGCATCTCGATGCTGTCGAGCCGTCGGTGCCCGCGCTCCACTTGCCGCAGCCACTCCTCGCTGCGTCCCACCAGGCCGGCGAGCACCCGGCGGGACATGCCCCGTTGCCGACGCCGCAGCTCGATCCGTTCACCGAGCTCGAGAGCGGTGTGCCGGGCCGACGTCATGCCTTCAACTTTCGGCATGGCACCGAACTCCACAACGCGTCCGTTCGAGTGTCGATCGAGCTCGAGAATGCCGGTCCGGAGGCGTCTGGAGAGTGCGCCGTCGGCTACCCGGCCGGCCGCTCGATCGGGGTGGACGTGGCGCATCGGCAGGCTTTGGGGGTGTCGGGGGGCGTTCGTGCGAGTACCTTGGCCAGTTCCGCGATGATCGCGCCGAAGCGCGTGGCGTGGGCTTCGCGGGCATCGTGCCACCACTCGGTACGCAGCGACTGGTCGGACAGCCCGGCGCCCAGGTTGACGACCCCGGCGTAGGTGGCGAAGCACAGCCCGGCCTCGCGTGCCATCACGCATTCGGTGACGTTGGTGAAGCCGACCACGTCGCCGCCGAGTCGGGCGAACATCCGCACCTCGGCGCGTGTTTCGAAGCGCGGTCCCGCCGTGCAGACGTAGCAACCGTGCGGGCTCACCGCGACGTCGAGGTGCTGGGCGGACTGGAGCAAGCTCTTGCGCAGTTCCGGACAGTACGGCTCGGCCATGTCGGCGTGGCCGAAATCGTGGCCGGTGAAGTAGGTCGACCGGCGGTCGCGGGTGAAGTCGATGAACTGGTCGAGCACCACCCCTGTCCCGACGGGGAGGGACGGGCGCAAGCTGCCGACCATGGCGGTGGTCACCACCCGGTGCACGCCTGCCCGCACGAGGGCTTCGATGTTGGCGCGGTAATCGAGCGCGTGCGGTGCCACGGGTCGACCGGTGGCGTTGCGGTGCAGGATGATCAGTTCGCTTCCGTGCAGCGTGCCGACCGTGGCGGGCACCGGGCCGCCCGCGGTGTCGATCAGGATCTCGGTCGGATTCGTGAGCAGCGCCGCCATGTCGACGTCCTGGCTGGCCAGGACCGCGAGGTCCACCATCATCGCCCTCCGGTGCGCTGCCGTTCGTGCTGCCGTGAGCTCGACGCCGAGGTGGTCCGCGTACCTCCTTGCCGCTGCCGCGACGAAGTATGACCAGCAGCGCGGGAGGGACCGCCAAGTCGCGTGGGGGACCACACCCGTGCCGGAATGGGCCCCCATCTGGACGAGTGGTGGCGGTGCCTGGAGCGCATACGGTGCGGTCCATGGCGCAGAACTACGATGCGGGGTCGCTGCGTGCCGCGCTCACCTTGCGGGCGAGCCTGCTCGGACCGGCGCGGACGCGGATGCTGACCGAAGTCGAACTCGTCCGCGCCGGCCAGGTGCTCCACGGCCGCCCGGAACGCCTGGCGGTGTACGGGGTCCCGGCGCCGCAGATGATCAGGCGAGGCCTGCGGCTGCTCGGGCGGACCGCTGTCGAGTGCAGCGTGGACGACAGTTGCGCTGCCGTCACCACAGCGCTCTGCGCGTACTTGGCCGACGCGCGGGAGCTGTCGCCCGGGTTCGTCGCCGACCTGTTCTGCGGCTCGGGGAACCTGGGCCGGCACGTGGGCACCGGCTTGGGCCTACCGGTCTTCGCCGCCGAACTCGACCCGGACGTCTACGCCGCCACCCGGCACAACTTCGAGGTCATGGGCATCGACGTGAACCTGCGCCACACCGACTACCGGGACCTGCTCGCCGGCCTGCCGCCGCCCCGGGAGGGGGACGTCCACCTCGTCGAGCCGCCGTGGGGATCGGCTTACACCGAGCGAGGACTGGATCTGACGGTCACCAGCCCGCCGGTGCCGGAGATCCTGGCCGCGATCCGCGCTTCGCGCGCCGGGGTGCCGTGCGTTGTCGTCTCGCAGGTGGCGGTCGTCGGACCGGAGGACGCCGTCACGCTGCCGACGCTGGCGCGGTGCTTCGCGGACGCACGCCACCTCACCGTGATTCGTCCACCCTCCCCGTTCCCGGACGAGGCCACGGTGGAGTTCCACGTCTACGCGTTGCCCGGCTGATCGCGCTTGGAGAAGGCGATCCTGCGTCGACCACGAGTCGACCGCCCTGCGGTACTGCGCCCGCAACGGCACCGACCATCGCGGCCCGCGCCGAGCGGAACGCCACCATCGAGGCCTGCATCCGCTGGCGCAGCGCGCGAGCCCGCCCCAAGACCGTCTCAGCCGCCGACTCACCATCCGCGGCTGGGCCGATCACCCGGTCATGGTCGGTCAACTGTCGCGCTCGATGGCGTAGGCAACCCCGATCTGCTGTCGTTGGGCATGCCACTGCGTCGTCTTGGCCTGGCCGCGCACGGTGGAGTAGGTGCCGGTGCCGCCCGTGATCGCCACGGTCGTGTCGTTGAAAGGCTCGGCGAGCGTCTTGTACGTCCGCAGGCTGGAGAAGTGGAGCTCACCGTCCTTCAGCCGGAACGTGGACGTGCAGTGGGCGATGACCTCCGGCGGCACCGCCGCCGAGACCGACAGCACGCCGCAGTGCGAATCGTGGTAGCCCGCCTTGGTGCTGCCGTCGGCTTCGAACAGTTCCCCGCCGACGACGAACCCGGTGCCGACAGCGGGCGCAGCAGGCGCCGATATGAAACCGCGTATGGCCACAACCGTCATGGTCGGCTCGTTGGTCGTTTCGCCGGTGCGAACCTGGTCGGCGCCCGCGAGACCGCCCACGAGACCGCCCACGACCGCAAGGACCAGGTAAGGATTGATCTGCACTGCAGCACCTCCGGTAGCGTGGCGAGAGCACCTCGTCTTTTGGAACGTAGCCCGGGAATAGCGATCCGGATCGGTCAATTCCACGTTCGACTGACAGGTGAGCGACGACCGTGTGACATCACTTCACCTGGCCGTGCGTGCGCTGATCTCGAATGTGAACAATCATGAGAATCAGTCGGCCGCTGGTCGAACCCGACCCGTCCGGCAGCCGGGGGCCGCCGACTGCTCCCTGGACCAGGAGGTCGGGGAGGCCATCCGGGTCTGCGGTCCGCAGGTTCATCAGCACGCCTTCGTCCGCTGGGTGTCGTGTGGCGGCGTGGAGGTCTTCGAGGACGAGCCTGGCGCCGGCGCGGCGATGAACTCTGCGACCTTGCTGCGGCAGGCCAACCGCTGTCCGCCACCCGCCCCGGCGACCGGGGGAGCGCGCCTCGAACACCTGTCGACGAAATGTGCGGCTTCACCGTTCGGAACACCCACGGAAAGTTGCACGACATTTCACCGTTCCGGCGCAACGACGTGGAGTTACAGTGGCGATCCATTCCCTTTCCGGAATCACGGGGTGTCCCAGTGGGTACGAGTGTGGTCAGGAGTTCGTTATCGGTGCTGCGGCGATCGGTCGCGGGTGTCGTGGTCGCGGTGACGGCGGCGGCCGGGTTGGTGGCCGTCGCGCCCGCGGCTCAGGCTGCGGACGTAGAGCTGCTGTCGTGCGTGGGAACCGGCGCCAACACCTTCGATCCGGGTGTGACCCTGCAGTTGAGGCCCGTCACGATCACCTCTACCGCGAACTACGGCCCGTGCGTGTCCAGTGGGTCGCCGGCGATCACCTCCGGCGGGTACGGCGTCGTCGTGACCGGGCTGCTGTCCTGCCTGGCCGGAAGCGTCTCCATCACCGTGACCATCACCTGGAGCACCGGTGAGACCACCACAGTGGCCGCGAACGGCGTGGTGGTGCTGCGCCCGGCCAACGAGACCGTCGTCGTGTACCAGGGCACGGTGACCGCCGGCAGGTTCTCCGGCGCCGAAGTCGTGATGACCGCGGCCGTGGTCAACACCACCCCGTTGCAGTGCCTCACACCGGAAGGCGTCACCAGTTCCAGCGGCGCCGCCGCCATCGTCATCACGCAAGCGGCTTGACGGTCGGCAACAGTGGCGGCCGTGACGATCAGGCCATCGACTCCAGCCGGGTGACGAGCTCGGGGCTGAAGGTGCCCTGGGCCAGGAGTTCGCGCGTCCGCTTGAAGCGTCCGCTCCACCAGTTGCGCTCCTCGGCCGTGAGGGTGACGACCGTCATCCTGTCCTTGAGACGTGCCAGCGCCGCGGCGTCCTCAGTGCGGATCCGGTTCTTCAGGGCGCTGGCGGCGACCTTGCCGGTGTCCAGCACGATCTGCCGGAGGTCGGCGGGGATGGCGTCGAGCTGCTTCTTCGAGATGACGATGGCCCCGACGCTGGGCCCGAACACGAGGTCGGTGACCCTGTCGAGCTTGGCCGCCCACTGGAACTGCTCGGCGGCGAGCGGCGACTGCAACAGCGCGTTGACCGCGCCGCTGTCAAGTGCCGACAGCACTTCGGCGACGTTGAGCGGGACCGGCGTGACACCGCCGATCGCCTGGAAGAAGTGCTTCACGATGGCGTCGTCGCGCCACTGCCACGGCTTCCGGCCCTTGAAGTCGGCAGGGGCACGCACCGGAAAACCGCGGGAGAAGGCGGAGACCATGCCCACGTCGTACCAGCCGATGACGGTGGTGCCCGCGTCGCGGAGCCCGGCCTCGAACTCGGGCCTCATGGCGTCGCGGGCCGCGTCGAGCTTGGCCCAGGTGGTGAACAGGCCCGGCATCTGCAGGGCGAGGATCGGCTGGTGGAACTTGGCGAGACCGACGCTCGACATCACGGCCCCGCCGAGGCTTCCTTCTCGTATCAGCCCTGCCATGGCGGCCTCGTCGCCGTAGTAGCCGTTGTAGAACGTCTGCAACTCGATCCGCCCGCCCGATTTCTCCTTCACGGCCCTTTCCCAGGTCGAGAGGACCTCGCCCCACGGGCTCGTCTTCGGGTACAGCGTCGCGATCTTCAGCACTTCTGCCGCCCACGCGTGGCCAGGCGTTCCCGCCGCGCCGGCGCCTGCGAGTGCGAGCGCCCCGACCCTCTTGAACCATGTCCTGCGTCCGACGGTTCCAGCGTTCATCGCGACACCGTAACGGCGGATTGAACAGCGTGCAGCGCGGCCGGCCGGCAGTGGACCAGCGACGCAGTCGAGCGGAAATCGCCCTATATCGCCGATCGCGACCAAGGTGGACAAGCCTTCGCGCGAGGTGGCCGTGGTGCCCTGGTCCACCCGAGTTCGCCCTCTCCGTGGTGATGCCCACGGGGTGGCCGTCGCCGTCAGGGGGCACGCGGAAGTCGAAAGTTCTGCGTGTGCTGTGATCCTCAGTCATCGGCGGTCGCTCGACCTACCACTCTTCGGGACACCCAGTCACCACAACGGGGTCTTTCCTCGTCCAGGGCACCGGTCCACAGTGGAGGGAGCTCGCGGTCTTCCGCGGAGAGTCGACCTCCCGATCCGCTTCCCGTTCAGGGGAAGTGGCGACTCGTCGGATAAAACGGTCAAGGAGAGATCATGCCGCCCCGCTCACCCAGCCCTGGCAGGGCCGCCACATCGGCCTCGACCTCGCGGTGCTGCGCGGCCGACCCGGGTGCCAGGCACTCGCGTGTGGACTCGGTCGTCAACCGGAGTCCTGATCACACCTCCGCTTGAAGTACCGGGTCCACCTCCCTGACCGGACTGGCCGAAGACGCCGGCAGGACGGGTGGTGCAACATCCATCGCGGCAACTCCGCCGCCTTCATGCGCCACATCGAGACATTCACGGGCGTCATCGACACTTGAGCGGTTAGAGGCGTCGTTCGAGTTGAAATGCCGGTGATCAGAAATGCCCGTGGCCGGCGCGCCAAATACTGACAGGGAATGTTCGAGAGAAAGAGACTGTGATGAAACGAACACTCTTGTCCATTGTTGTCGTGGGTGCCGCTGTCGTGGCACTTGCCACTGCGGCGACGGCTTCCCATCGCCACGTCAGTGCGAACGACGCCGCGCTCCAGCAGGGCGACGTCGGCATCGAAATCATGCGGACCAACTTCGACGTGGACAGGGATACGTGGCAGAATGCTCCGCTGAGCGTCACGCTGGACCGGTCCGGCACGTTCCTGATCGACGCGAACGTGCTCACGAACATCGCCGGCTATTCTGACATCATCAGCACGATCAGAGCGCGGCTGTGGAGCAGTAGGACAGGAGTCCTGCCGGACAGCGAGCGACTTCTCCAGACACTGGTCAACCGGAGTCCAGACCGCATCCGAAGCATCGGCAACGTGACCGCGCCGATCACTCATCTGGTCACAGTGCAGGACGATACGACGATCGTGCTCCAGGTCCGCAGGTACGACGATGCGGGCGAGCCCACTGAAGCAAGGCTCATCACCGGCGGTAGCAACCACACCGTACTCCGCTATGCGCGCGTAGGGCCCTGAACGCGGTCTACTTGGACGAGATCCGGCTCAGGCCGGGCCAAGGGCGCCACCAATCGAGTTCACAAGTCGACAGCGATCCTCGATGCGGACTAGACGGTCGGCGCGTCTCCTTCAGGTCGTGCAGACCGTCGGACCGTAGCCGGCAAGACGAAGGCAAACCGGTTGGGTGATACGAGCCGCCTGGCCGATGAGCGAACGGCGGATTGCAGGCCATGTCTGCAATCCGCCTTACGGTCGAATTCTCGCAGTGCCGGCCAGTGGTGGCGGAGCATGGCTTGGCCGACGAGGTCGAGACGGCATGTTCGTCGAGCAGTCGCTGCGTCCTGCCTGACTTCTCTCCGGCAGCCAAACGCGTGGGGAATAGTAGTCAAGATTTGTGGATCGGCGTGTCGTGCGACTTGCCCTGACTTCTTGTCGGATCATCGACGAGCCGGCCGCCGTGACATCGGCAGCACCGTGAACGCCGATCAGTCGCACGCGCCGGCGGCGGCGACGTCGTGCAGGACGAAGGTGGCGAACCCGAGCTCGCGCCGCGCGCCGCTCAACCAGGCCTCGCGATGCTCACGTGCCACGGCAAGCGCCTGGTCACGATCCTCCGTCGTCGAGGCCTCCCGTACGGCCCAGTCGACGAGTGACCCGGTCCAACTGAACTGGTAGTCGTCCCACTCGGCCAAAGTGCTTACGTGCCCGTACGACGGCTCGAACCCGTGCTCACGGGTGGCTCGCACGAGGCCGGCGAGGTCGGGATAAGCGTCGGCAGAAACCTCGAGCGCCGCCAGCGCAGAGGCCGACGGGGTGCCCTCCCAGATGCTGTCGCCGATCAGCGCTTGGCCGCCGGGGCGCAGATGCCGCCGGATAGCGACCAGCATGTCCTCCAGCCGGCCGAAGGCGTGGCTCGCACCGACGCACAGCACCACGTCGAAGACCCCGTCGGCCCAGGTGGCGGCATCCGTTTTGATCCAGCGCACACGGTCGCTCAGCCCCCGCTCGCCGGCACGCCCGGCGGCAGAGGCCGGGAGCATGTGGTCGACCCCTACGCCCGTGATCCCGGGGTGGGCAAGCAGCAACTCCTGCAACCACTCGCCCTCTCCGCACCCGAGGTCGACGGCGCGGGCGCCGTCGCTTGGGCGCAGCCAGCCGACCAGTTCGCGTAGCCGCTGGGGCGCCACCGGCGCCGCGATCGGATGGCGCAGGTGGGCAATGTCGAAGATCTCGGAGCGCTCCACTGCGGCAACGCTACAAGGCAGGCCCAACCGAGGCTGAGGCATGCCGGAGCGGGGCACATGATCCGCCGCACTCGGGTGGATCGGCGTGGTCATGCGACGTGCTGATCGCCTCCTGACTTCTCATCGGGTCGCTCGACCAGGACGCCGCGTTCGAAGGTCGCGCCAGCGCGGACGAGGGCGACCAGGTGGGGGGCGTTGACCGCTCGCCCGCGTGCTGGTCGGTCTCGGCCTGGCTTGCGCTGCATTCCTGGATCTGGCCGGACACCGGTCCTTCCGGTGCGCCGTTACGACCTCGTAGCGCCCGTCGACTTGGCTCACGTCGACTCCGGAGGGCCATGCGGCATCTCCGAGGGCTACGGGCGACGTGGTCATGAGGTCGGAGATGTGAGCGATAACAAGGCGCGTCCTTAGCGGCAGCGGTGACCGAGGGCGGGCGGGTTCGCATCCGTGGAGTTCGGCCCCGAAGCCGGTCAAGGGTGAATTAATCGCCGGATCGACCACGGCTGTCACGTGTTCACGCATGTGGAACCACTGGGCGCGACGTTGAGTTGTGCAATCTTCGGATGTTAGCGTGCACAGGCCGCCGACCTCGTTCGTGTTCCGTGCAACGTCGCAGGGAGTGCAGCCATGTTGAGAACCAAAGTCGTGCCCGCCGCAATGGCCTTGCTGCTGGCCGGGGCGGCTGTGGCCGTCACCGCGCCGAGCGCCGTCGCGGCGACAGTCGACACCTCCGCCTACTACGTCCTGGTCAACCGGAACAGCGGCAAGGCCCTGGACGTCTACGACCTCGCCACGAGCGACGGCGCGCGGATCAGCCAGTGGTCCCGCAACGACGGCAACTGGCAGCAGTGGCAGTTCGTCGACTCCGGCAACGGCTACTACCGGCTCAAGTCGCGCCACAGCGGCAAGGTGCTGGACTTCCCGTCCACCAACGACCTCGCCGGCCTCACGCAGTGGACCGACCACAACGGCTACAACCAGCAGTTCCGGCTGGCAGACTCGGACAGCGGCTACGTCCGGCTGGTCAACCGGGCCAGCAACAAGGCAGTCGACGTGCTCAACTTCTCCACCGCGGACGGCGCCGAGCTGGTGCAGTGGCCCGACACGGGCGGCACGAACCAGCAGTGGCAGCTGGTGAAGATGGGGAACAGCGGCGGCAACGGTTGCGGCTCGGGCACGTTCCACGCCGAGGCCTACATCAACAACGGCACGTGGACCGCCCGGCGCGGCGGCACGGTCGTGTACACAGGTTCGGACTTCCGTTCTGCGGCGCAGGCGGCGATCGGCAGTCTGACGGCGAACCGGACGTGGAAGGAGCGGGTCGTCCTGTGGCAGGGCGGCACGGTCGGCGCCGGCGAGCGGATCTCGCTGCCGAGCTACACCACTCTGGACTCGTGCGGGACGATCAACGTCTCCGGCTCGGGTTCGGGCGACTACGCGCCGGTGTACTCGCGCGGCACCACGCAGGTCGACGTCCAGCACCTCTACGTCACGGGCACGCCGATCTACGGCATCTTCATGCGCAACGTCACCAACGTGAACATCGGCCACGTGGACATGAAGCTGTCGCGCGGCCTCGGGGTTCGCATCGACAACCGCGGTGACACCAGCCAGCGCAGCCGCAACATCAACATCGACTACGTCTACGTCTCCGGCGCCTCGTCGCACGCGGTGGAGACCTACGGCGTCGACAACATCACCATCGGCACGGTCGTGGCCCGTTCGGTCGGCGAGTCCGGTCTGCTGCTCAACGAGACCACCAACGCCACCGTCGGCACCGTCGACGCGCAGAACGCCGGGGCCGGCACCGGTTACGCGGCCTTCCGCACGGCCAACCGCAACGGGCGCATCAACGACGCCTACCCCGACAACATCCGGGTCGGCCTGGTCAAGGCCAGTGGCGGCGGGCGTGGCGTGTTCTGCGTGTCGGAGAGCGGTGGTCTGGTCATCGACCGCATCGAGCTGTCCAACACCGGCAACAACGCCATCCTGATCGAGAACTGCTACGGCGTCACGATCGCGAGCCAGGGTGGCTGGGTGTCCGGCGGCGGCGAGATCCGCCTGGCCGCGCGCTCGGACTTCCCGAACAACAACCGGATCTACCTGCAGAACCTGACGGTCACCAACCAGACGATCCGGGAGAGCCCCTGCGCGGGCAACTCGGAGTTCCGCAACATCACGATGGTCAACAGCACCTGGGCGGTCTGCTGACGCGCGACCCGACCGTGCCCCGTAGGGCCAACACCTTGCGGGGCACGACCACGGTTCGGGAGCGGATCGTTCAGGCTCGCCGGGCAGTGGGCGGCTGCCGCGTTCAGTCCACGGTTTGAGATGATCACGGCCGAGGGTGCGTCCCGAACAGGGGCGGCGCACCGGTAGGACTTCTCGGCGCATGGGCACCAAAAAGTGCGTACTGGTCCTCAGGGCCGGTATGGCCTTCAATTGCCTGTGTGGAGGGAGCCATGTCCGAACCGGAGCCCCCGTACTTGTGTCCGGTGGACGTGCCACTGCGACACCTGGGCGGGAAGTGGAAGCTGATCGTCTGCTTCTACCTGCTGCAACGACCGTGTCGTCATGGTGAGCTGACCCGCCTCATCCCGCAGGTGTCCCACAAGATGCTCACCCAGCAGCTGCGAGAGCTGGAGGCCTCGGGTCTCGTGCGGCGAACGGTGTTCGACCAGGTGCCGCCGAAGGTCGAGTACTCCGTCGAAGAGGCGGAACGTGCCGCCCTGGAGCCGCTGGTGGCCGCGATGTGCCGATGGGGACTGGGCTATGTGGACGGACACGGCGGGGAGATCCTCACCACCAGCCTCCCGGACGGCTTCCTCCCTTCACCGCTCAAGCAGGAGTAGACGTTGCAGCACTTGACTTTGCGCACCCCCGACGGCATCGACCTGGCCGCTGTTCTGCGCCCTGGGCGCGGTGCCGGACCACGGCGCGCCGTGGCGTTGACCGGACCCTTCACCGGCGTGAAGGAGCAGGTCGTCGCCACCTACGCCGAAGGACTGAGTGAGCGCGGCATCACGACCTTGACGTTCGACCACCGCAACTTCGGCGCCAGCGGGGGGAGCAACCGCCGGCACGAGGACGCGGGCGGCAAGCTCACCGACCTGCAGACCGCTGTCGGGTTCCTCCATGGTCACCCCGACGTCACCGGGGTCGGCCTGGTCGGGATCTGCCTGGGTGCCGGGTACGCGTTGAAGGCAGCGGCCTTCGACGGCAGGGTCGAGGCGTTGGTGACGGTCGCAGGCGCCTACAACAGCCCTCAGGCCATGCAGGCCGGTTTCGGACGTGAGGCGTACCGCGCAAAGCTCGCCGACCTGCTCGCGGGCGGCACCGAGTTCATGCCGGTGGTGTCCCCGGACGGGCCTGCGGCCATGCCCGGACCGGAGCCCTACGAGTACTACGGCACCAGCCGCGGGGCGGCGCCGACCTGGCGCAACGAAATCACCACCGCCTCGATCCACACGTTGCTGACGCTGGACGCCGCCATCGGCGCCGACTTCGTGTCACCCACGCCGGTCCGGATCATCCACGGAACCCGGGACGGGTACTGCTCACCCGAGGGCGCGAAGGGGATCTTCGACCGGTTGGACGAGCCGTCGGACCTGGTGTGGATCGACACGACCAACCACATCGACCTCTACGACCAGCCTCGCTGCGTCGGACCGGCCATCGAGTCGGCTGCGGAGTGGTTCGACAAGCACTTGAACCCGTTCCCAGCAGGTGAACGCTCATCCGAACGGTCGCGGTGAAGAGGTACGGTCCGTCGCTCAAGCCCTGATACGCCGATCGGGGGAAGGTCTGCTCGATGAGCAGGGAGGGGAGGCGAGCCGTGCGCCGTCCAGTCCACCGCACCGCTGTCGCCGTGATCGCGCTGACCAGTCTCATGGTGGTGAGCGCCTGCGCGAAGGACTCCGGCGGCACCACCGCGTCGACCAGCGTCGCCGGCGGCGCGTGCGAGTTCGCGACACCGCCCAGCCCTCCCGCCACCTCGAACACGAGCGCGGCCAACGGTGACAAGGCCGAAGGCGACAAGGTCGACGGGAGTGCGCTGAAGATCGGTCTGGCCTACGACATCGGTGGTCGTGGTGACGCTTCGTTCAACGACCTGGCCGCCGCCGGGTTCGACCGGGCGATCAAGGACATGGGGGTGAAGGAGGAGAACACCCGCGAGCTCTCCGCCGCACCGAACGAGGACGAGTCGGTGAAGCAGTCCCGCCTGCGCCAACTGGCACGCGAGGGCTTCAACCCGGTCGTCGGCGTCGGCTTCGCGTACACGGAGTCGCTGAAGGTCGTGGCTCCGGAGTTCCCGGACGTCCGGTTCGGCCTGGTGGACTCGGCCGTGGAGGGCGCGGCCAACGTCACGCCACTGGTCTTCGCCGAGCAGGAGGGCGCCTTCCTGGCCGGCGTCGTGGCCGCGTACCAGAGCAAGAAGTGCCACGTGGGCTTCATCGGCGGCGTCGACATCCCGCTGATCCAGAAGTTCGAGGCCGGTTACGTCCAGGGCGCGAAGGCCGCCGCGCCGAAGATCGTGGTCGAGAAGAAGTACATCACGCCGGCCACCGACTTCACGGGCTTCCAGGACCCGGCGAAGGGCCTGGAGACCGCGAAGGGGCTCATCGACAAGGGCGCGGACGTCCTCTACCCGGCCGCGGGCGCGTCCGGCATCGGCGTGTTCTCCGCGGTGAAGCAGGCGGGCGTGCTGGCGATCGGGTGCGACGCCGACCAGTACAACCAGCCGGCGCTCGCGGACACGAGGGACGTCATCGTCGCGTCGAGCCTCAAGCGGGTCGACGTGGCGGTGTACGACTTCTTCAAGGCCGCCGCGAGGAACGACCTGGCCTCGTTGCCGAAGGTCTTCGACCTCAAGGTGGACGGCATCGGCTACGCCACGTCCGGTGGCAGGATCGACGCGAAGCTGCAGGGCATCCTCGAAGGGTTCAAGGCCCAGATCATCGCGGGCGGGATCAAGGTCGCGGACAAGCCGTAGCCCGGCGGATCAGGGTGCGGCGCCCTACGGTTCACGGTGGGGCGCCTCGGTCGTCACCCCTGCGCGGCCTTGATCTTGCGCCAGCCGCCGGCGCGGTTGTTCGCGATGATCTGCTCGAGGTACCGGGTGAGCGCGGGCGCGTTGATCGGCTCGCCCTCGTAGTAGGAGATCGTCCGGCCGGTCTTGTTCTGGTGCCCGGCCGTGACGATGCCCTCCGGGTCGGGGACGATGCCGCCGTCGTAGAGGAAGACGTTCACGTGGTCCTTGGCGGCGAGCAGCGCGCAGACGTTGCCGTTCAGCACGAAGTACGGCTGGACCGTCCGTTTGATCGTCTCGACGACCTCGGTGTCCGCCGCGTGCGCGATGTCGCGCACCTGGTGGCAGATCTCCCGCTGCCAGTCCGGCAGCTTGTCGATGTAGTCGTCGACGCGCGGGTCCTTCTCGTAACTCACGGCGTCCTCCTCTGGAGCCACGGACCGACGATGGCGGCCACGGAGAGCAGTTCGTCCAGTCAGTCTCCGCCACTCCGGGCCACCGCTGCCACCGGAACGCCACGCTCCTGACGACGCCGAGCCGCAAGGGGGTCCACCCGGCACGCGGAACGCCGCACTGAGTGCGAGCAGGATCGCTACCGGGTGCACCCCCTCACCACGTCATCACCCGACGGTCGTCTTGACCGGCACCTCCACGTCCGGGGACACGCCGTTCCTGCGGGACAGGCCCGTCCGCGCGTGGGTCGCGTACAGCGTCAGCCCCACGAACAGGAGACCGCCGACCAGGTTCCCGACCACGGTGGGGATCTCGTTCCAGATGAGGTAGTCGCCGAGCGAGAAGTCGCCGCCGAGCATCAGGCCGGACGGGAACAGGAACATGTTGACGATCGAGTGCTCGAACCCCATGTAGAAGAACACGATGATCGGCATCCACATCGCGATCACCTTGCCGGACACGGACGTCGAGATCATCGCGGCGACGACGCCGGTGGAGACCATCCAGTTGCACAGCACACCGCGGATGAACAGGGTCAGCATCCCGGCCGCGCCGTGCTCCGCGTAGCCGACGGTCCTGCTCTCCCCGATCTCACCGAGCCGCTGCCCGACCTCGTTCGGCTCCACCGAGAACCCGAAGGTGACGATCACCCCGATCATGAGCGCGACGAGGAGCGCGCCCGCGAAGTTCCCGACGAACACCAGCGACCAGTTGCGCAGGACCGTGCGCAGCCGGACACCGGGCCGCTTGTCGATCCACGCGAGCGGGACGAGCGTGAAGACGCCGGTGAGGAGGTCGAAGCCCAGCAGGTACAGGACGCAGAACCCGACCGGGAAGAGCAGTGCCCCGACGAGCGCGTTGCCGGTCTGCACGGTGACCGTGACCGCGAACGCGGCGGAGAGCGCGAGGATCGCACCGGCCATGAACGCCCGGATGACGGTGTCACGCGTCGACATGAACGCCTTGGCCTCGCCGGCGTCGATCATCTTCCGGACGAGGTCCGCCGGCCTGACGTAGGTCATGGGAACGTCGCTCCTTCGGTTGGGCTGGTGATGGAGTCTGAGCACGGGAGGTGTCCTCCCTGTAACGGCTGTGAGAGCACCGAATCACGTCGGCCTCACTCCTGGGACGGATGACTTCGGCGTGATCGGTTACACCGCCGCAACGAACCTGCGGAAGTCTGTGCGCACGCCGCGACCGAGGAGATCGTCATGACCCCGATCATGAGCAAGTCCGACGCGGCCGACCTGGTGGCCGCCGCCAGGGTGCGCAAGGGCCTGACCTGGGCGCAGATCGCGGACGAGCTCGGCGCCCCGGTCGTGTGGGTCACCGCCGCCCTGCTCGGGCAGCACCCGATGACACCGGAACAGGCCGAGACGGTCTGCGGTCTCCTCGACCTGGACGACGCGGTCGCGGAGAGCCTGCGGTCCCTGCCCGTCCGCGGCACGGATCCGGCCGTCATGAACGACCCGACGATCTACCGCTTCGTCGAGGCGCTGTCGGTCTACGGGCCCGCGCTGAAGGAGTTGATCCACGAGGAGTTCGGCGACGGCATCATGAGCGCGATCAACTTCAGGATCGACATCGCGCGCCGCCCGGACCCCGACGGCGACCGGGTGGTGGTCACCTTCGACGGCAAGTTCCTCGACTACCGGTGGTGACTCGGGTGCTCGGTGAGCAAACCTGTCAGGTTCGCCCCGATCGCCCTCGCCGTCGAAGGGGTGGGCCAGTTCTTCGACGGGTGGCTGCGCCTGGACTGCCGCTCACTCGATGCCGGCTGCAACTACGGGGCACGTCCGGCACGCCACAGCGCACCAGGTCGAGTCGCTCATCACGGTGTCCGGGCTGCTGGTGGCGGTGTTCGTGTTGGCCCGCGCTTTCGGGAAAACCGAGCGCCGGCAACACATGCGTGTCCCGACGCTGATCGCTGGTCTCGCCACGGTGGCGGCCATCATCGGGTTGTCGTTCGTGGGAGGCGGTCTCGGGACTCGCGTCGGGCTGACCGTGTGGTTCGCCCGGGTGGCTCTGGTGTCGTACCAGCTGTTCAGGGTCGTTCAGGAAGGCGAGCGCGGCGCGGCGTCGCGGGCACCTGTGGGGTGACCGGAGTCGGCAGCACGGCCCTCCCGTGATCAAGCCGCAGAGGAGCGGTCGGTCTGGTCGGAACGGGCGACCACCCGGCTGGTGAGGCCCTGCGGCAGCGTGGTCCCGCATATGCTCGGCGTGGGGGAGCGGCGGTCGCGTCGTCCCGGGCGTTCGAGGAGGACTCGTGCGGTTGTCGGCGGCGCAGCTCTTCCACGAGATCGGCACGTCCCGGCCGCCTTCGGGGATGCGCGTGGTCATGCGGCGGGCGGTGGTGCTCGGTGGGAGCATCGCGGGTCTGTTGGCGGCACGGGTGCTCAGTGACCACGCCGACGAGGTGATCGTGGTCGAGCGTGACGCGTCGGACGCCGATGGAGGACCGCGCGCCGGCGTGCCACAGGGCAGTCAGGTGCACGCGTTGCTGCCGGCCGGTGCGGTGCAGTTGGAGCGGTGGTTCCCCGGTTTCGCGGACGACGCCATCGCGGGCGGTGCCGTCGTGCCGCGTAAGGACGGGTCGAGCGACCGGTTCTTCATGGACGGGCAGGTGCGGATCGCGCCGCCGGTCGAGCAGGACTGGCCGGTGTTGATCACCACCCGGCCGTACCTGGAGGCCGAGGTGCGTCGGCGGACGCTCGCGGTGGACAACATCCGCTTCGTCACCGGCAGGGCCGACGGTCTGCTGTTCGACGGCGAACGGGTGGTCGGCGTCAAGTACGTCCCGGAGGGCGCGACCGAAGCCGTCACCGCCACCGGCGACTTCGTCGTCGACGCCATGGGCCGGTCCAGCCGACTGGGCGACTGGGTGGAGGCCGCGGGCTGGGAACGCCCGCCGATGCGCCGGATGCCGATCAAGCTCAACTACGCCACCGCGATGTTCGCCTACGACGAGGCGATCAGCGACCTGTGGAGCGTCATCGCGCAGTCCAGCCCGGGAAACGGGCGGCGCGCGCGGATCGGCGGTGTGCTCCGGGTCGAGGGCGACCGCTGGATCATGCTGATCGCGGGCTACGACGACGACCGCCCGAGCCGGGACGCCGCCGACTTCGTCGCCCGGTGCCGCAACGACTTCCCTGCCGTCTTCGGTGACATCGCCGGTCAGGGGCGGATGCTGGGCGACGTGGTCACCTATCACCAGGCCGACAGCAGACGGCGTGACTTCCACCAGGTGTCCCGGTTGCCGGCCGGGCTCGCCGCCGCGGGCGACGCGATCGCGTCGTTCAACCCGGTGTACGGCCAAGGCATGACCTCGGCGGCCCTGCACGCGTCGTGCCTGTCCACCTACCTCCGCTCGGGACCGGACCTGGGCGAACCGGCCAAGGCGTACTTCGACCGGGTGGCGGTCGTCGTCGACGCCGCGTGGCAGGTGTCGACGTTCGCCGACCTGGGACTACCGCACGTGCACGGCCCCTACCCGCGCGGCTACCGGCTGATCAGGTGGGTGAGCGGCCAGGTCTTCAAGGCGTCGATGACCGACGGCGTCACCAACGAACGCCTGACCGGCGTCACCACCATGCTCGCCCACCCGAACCAGTTGGCCCGGCCGGGGACGATCCTGCGCGCGCTGCGGCTCAACCTCCTCGCCGCCGCTCGGCGCTGATCAGGAGCGGGAACCGGCTTCCTCGGCCACTCACCCCGGCGTTCGTGCGCCGAGGCTTGAACAGGTCACAGGTCGAGGACGAGTCGTGGGCCGCGCGACCGTGACACGCAGATCATCATCACGTCGCAGGCGGCCTGCTCCTCGTCGTTGAGCACGGAGTCCCGATGGTCCGGAACCCCCTCCAGCACACCGGTCTCGCACGTGCCGCACGTCCCCTCCTGGCACGAGGACAGCACCGTGATGCCGGCCTCCTCGACCGTGCGCAGGATCGACTTGTCCTCCGCCACGACCAGCGTGCGGCCCGACCGCGCCAAGTGGACCTCGAACGACGTGCGCCCGCCGTCGACAGCCTTGGGCGTGAAGCGTTCGACGTGCGGACGAGCGGGGGAGCGCTGCTCGACGGCGGCGATCAGCGACTCCGGCCCGCAGCAGTAGATCTCGGTGTCCGGCGCCAGGAACGCGTCCAGGTCCAGCAGTCCGGTCTCGTCCTGCGGTCGCACCACCACCCGGTCGCCGTAGCGGTCGCGCAGTTCTCCGGCGAAAGCCATGGACGAGCGCGTCCGTCCTCCGTACAACAATCGCCACGACGCGCCGCGAGCCTCGACAGCCGTGATCATGGGCACGATCGACGTGATGCCAATACCGCCCGCGATGAACAGGTACCGCTCCGCCGGGACCAGCGGAAACTGGTTGCGTGGTCCGCGGATGCGCACCGTGCACCCCTCGGTGAGCGTCGAGTGCACGTGCCGCGACCCTCCACGGCCGGAAGGCTCGTGCAGCACCGCCACCTGGAGCGCCGAGCGGTCCGCCGGGTCGCCGCACAGGGAGTACTGGCGGACGAGGTCCGGCCCCAGCACGAGGTCCACGTGGGCGCCGGGGTCCCAGGCGGGCAGCGGTTCGCCGTGGGGATGGCGCAGAGTCAGCCGCACGACGCCGTCGGCGATGACTTCCTTGCGCTCCAGCAGGACGTCGAGCTCCACCGGGACGAGTGGCTCGGTGGACGCGGTCATCGGGACTCCTGTTCAGTCATGGGCGGCGCCGACCGGCTGCCGGTCTGCCGTCGGCGGCGACACGGCGGCCGGCGGTGCGTGGCCGTCCGGGTGGGCCAGCAGCCAGTCCCACAGGTCCGCCGGGTCTTCCGAGCCGCGCTCGGCTCCGCAGTGGCACACCCCCACCAGCACGTCGGTGCCCGGCTCCCAGTGGATGCGGTAGACCGTGTCGCCGCGCAACATCGCGACACGGTGGCTCATGTCGCGGCCGACTTCGCGGGTTCGCCGGCTTCGGCCACCATGCGCTTGAGGATGCGCCGTGCCGCCAGCCCGCCCGTGTCGATGTTGATCGACAGCTCTTGGCGGTCCGGCGGCTCGGTCTGGATCACGCGCTCGAGGATGTCCAACGCGGTGACGTCCTGGAGCACCACCGCGCGGTTGCTGTCACGCAGGAAGGCCGACACCTCCTGGTTGTCCAGCGCGAAATCCCTGGCCACGGCCCAGAAGTCGTGCGTGCTGTGCTCGGTCTCCGGCGTGATGGCGTAGACGACCTCGACGTGGAAGCCGTGCGGGTCCGAGCCGTCGGCCTCGGGCAGCACACCGACCGGCGCGACCCGGCTGTGCAACAGGTAAAGGCACGGCGGGTGGTACTCGATGTCCTGCCAGCGCGTGATCCGGCCGTCGATCCCGGTGGACTTGGCGTAGAACGGCGGGCACGCGGCGTCGTCCATGTGCCGGCTGACGTAGATGATCCTGTTGTCCTCGTCGACCTCGGTGGTGATCGGCGTGTTCGCCACCTCGGGCGTGCCGATGTACCCGCCGTGCAGGTAGGTCTCGTGCGACAGGTCCATCAGGTTGTCCACCAGCAGTTCGGACCGCGCCGCCAGCGGCTCCATCCCGCACACCGTCGTGTAGGCGGGGTCGGCCAGCCAGGGCGCCCGGGGGATCAGCTCACGGTCCGCCCGGTCGCGCTCGCCGATCCACACCCAGACGAACGAGTCCTGCTCCACCACCGGGTAGGACGGCACGCGCGCGGTGCGCGGGATCCGCTCCTGCCCCGGCACGAACACGCAGCTGCCGGTCTTGTCGTAGGTGAAGCCGTGGTAGCCGCAGACGATCGTGTCGCCTTCCAGCCTGCTCTCCGAGAGCGGGTAGCGCCGGTGCACGCACCGGTCGGCCAGCGCCACCACCTCGCCCTCCTCGCTGCGGTAGAGCACCAGCGGCTCGCCCAGGACCGTCCTGGCGAACAGCTCGCGCCCGATCTCACGGCCGTAGGCCGCCACGTACCAGTGGTTGCGCGCGAACGTCATGGTTTGACGACCTCCTGCGGTGGCATGGTCGGGGGAGTCGGGTCCACGAGGTCGGTCCGGTGGGTCTCCGGCACGAACGCGAACGCGACGAGGCTGACGAGGCAGATCACGGCGAGGTAGAGGGCGGTCGACACCGACGTGCCGGTACTGGCGTACAGCGAAGTGGCGATCAACGGCGCCAGCCCACCGCCGAAGATCGCACTGAGCTGGTACCCGAGCGACGCGCCGCTGTAGCGGACCCGCGTGGGGAACAGCTCGGCGGCGATGGCCGCCTGCGGCCCGTACATCGCGGACAGGATGGTCACCGCCACCACCAGGCCGACCAGCACCGCCGCCGGACTGCGGGTGTCGAGCAGCATGAACAGCGGCAACGACCACAGCGCGGACAGGGCCGCACCGGCGATGAAGACCTTGCGCCGGCCGAGCCGGTCGGACAGGGCGGACAGCGCCGGCGTCGCCACCAACTGCACGACGCTCGCGAGCAGCACGAGCAGCAGCACCGTGCTCCTCGGCATCTGCAACGGGCCGGTGGTGTAGGACAGGACGTAGACGAGGGTGATGTAGCCGATGGTGTTCGCGGCCATGAACGCCAGGCCCGCCAGCACGACGCGCCGCCAGTGGTCGCGCAGGAGCTCCACCACCGGCAGCCGCGAGTCCGTTCGCGCCTCCTTGGCCGCCAGGAACAGCGGCGACTCCTCCAGCCGCAGGCGGATGTACAGGCCGACCGCGATCAGGACCGCGCTGAGCAGGAACGGCACCCGCCAGCCCCACGAGGCGAACTGCGCGGGGGTGAGCACCGAGCTCATCGTGAGGAACACCAGGTTCGACAGGATGATCCCGGCCGGCACACCCATCTGCGGGAAGCTGCCGTAGAAGCCCCGGCGGGCTACCGGCGCGTGTTCCACCGCGACGAGGACGGCGCCACCCCACTCGCCACCCACACCGAGGCCCTGGATGAACCGCAGCGCCACCAACAGGATCGGCGCCCACACCCCGATCTGGGCGTAAGTCGGCAGCAGGCCGATGAGCACCGTCGCCACACCCATGATCAGCAGTGACGTGACCAGCATCGACTTGCGGCCGACCCGGTCGCCGAAGTGCCCCATGACGACGCTGCCGAGCGGCCGGGCCAGGAAACCGACCGCGAAGGTGGACAACGAGGCCAACGACGCGGCGAGGGGTGACAGGGACGGGAAGAACTGGGTGCCGAAGACCAACGCGGCGGCGTTGGCGTAGATGAGGAAGTCGTACCACTCGATCGCGGTGCCGATGAAGCTCGTGCCCGCGATCCTGCCGATGGACTGGGTTCCGCTGGGGTGCTGCTCGGGGTGGGTCGGCGTCATTGCCATGGGTACCTCCGCTGCAAGGGCGGGTGTGCTGGTGGTCCGCGCCGCGGACCTCAGGTGTAGTGGCGGAGCACCGCTTGCGCGACGCACGCGGGCTTGTCGCCGCCGTCGATCTCGATCGTGAAGTCGATCAGCATTTCGACGCCGTCGCCCTTGACGTCGGTGACGTCGGTGACGGCTCCGCGCAGTCGGATCTTCGCGCCGACCCGCACGGGTGAGGGGAACCGGACCTTGTTGAGCCCGTAGTTGACGCTCATGGTCATGCCGTTGATGGTCAGCAGCTTGGTGAACAGCGGGATGATCAGCGACAGCGTGAGGTAGCCGTGCGCGATCGTGCCGCCGAACGGCCCGCCGGCCGCCTTGTCGACGTCGACGTGGATCCACTGGTGGTCGTCGGTGGCGTCGGCGAAGAGGTTCACCCGGTCCTGCGTGATCTCCAGCCACTCGGTGTGGCCGAGATCGGTGGCGGCAAGCGCTTTCAACCCGTCGATGCCGTGTGCGGTGAGCTCCATGCGGTGTGTCTCCTGTGGACCGTGTGGATGGGTCAGCTCGCGCCGTAACGGGCGCGCACGAGTTTCTTCAGCAGCTTCCCGGTGGCGCTCTGCGGCAGTTCGTCCACGAACACCACGGATTTCGGGATCTTGTAGCCGGCAAGCCGGTCGCGCAGGAACGCCAGGAGGTCCTGCTCGCTGGTCGGCTCCGCGCCGGGTGCGACGGTGACGACCGCCCGGCCCACTTCACCCCACCGTGCGTCGGGCACGCCGATCACGGTGCACTCGGCGATCGCGGGGTGCTGGTGCAGGACGCTCTCGACCTCCGCGGGGTAGATGTTCTCGCCACCCGAGATGATCACGTCCTTGAGGCGGTCGACCAGGGCGATGTAGCCGTCGTCGTCCGGTGTGGCGATGTCGCCGGAGTGGAACCACCCGTCGGGTCCGAAGGCGCGATCGGTGTCCGCGGGGCGCTGCCAGTAACCGCGCATCACGGTCGGGCCGCTGATCACGATCTCGCCCTTCTCGCCGGGCGCGACGTCGGTCAGGCCTGGTCCGACCACGCGCACGTCGGTGAAGAAGTGCGGCACACCCGCGGTTCCCGCCTTGGCCTCGCTCATCTCCTTGGTCAGGTAGAGCGCGCCGGGGGAGGTCTCGGTCATGCCGTAGCCCTGGCTGAAGGCCAGCCCGCGCCGCTGGTAGGTGCGGATGGTCGACACCGGCACGGGCGCACCGCCGCAGTTGAGCTGCCGCAGGCTGGACAGGTCCGCCTGCGCCCAACGCGGGCAGGCGGCGATCGCGTTGTACATGGTGGGAACGCCGAACATGTACGTGACGCGGTGGGTTCCGATCTGTTCGAGCACCTCGGCGGCGTCGAAGGCGGACATGAGGACGACCGTGCCGCCCTTGATGAGGGTGGGCAGGCAGGTCATGTTCA
This sequence comes from Saccharothrix sp. NRRL B-16314, assembly GCF_000716595.1. Classification (GTDB taxonomy): domain Bacteria; phylum Actinomycetota; class Actinomycetes; order Mycobacteriales; family Pseudonocardiaceae; genus Actinosynnema. Next base: position 260,474 of record NZ_JNXC01000008.1, on the reverse strand, counting down.
GCCCGGCGGTGTGGAACAGCGGCGCGGCGACCAGCGTCACCTCGTCACTGGCCAGGTCGACGTCGACCAGCACGTTGACGGTGTTCCAGGTGAGGTTGCCGTGGGTCAGCATGGCGCCCTTGGGTCGCCCGGTCGTGCCCGAGGTGTACATGATCAGGCAGAGGTCGTCGAGCGTGACCGGTTCGTCGAGGGGAGCGGCCTCGGACGACCCGATCATCGCCTCGTACGAGGTTTCGCCCGCAGCGGCACGGTCGAGCGCGACGATCCGCAGCGGCCCCACGTCGCCGAGGACCGTTCGAACGAGCGGCGCGTGCTCCGGCGCGTACACCAGGACGTCGCTGCCGGAGTCGGTCAGGGCGTGCACCACCTCGGCCGGCGCCAGTCGCGTGTTCAGCGGGACGAACACCGCGCCGAGCGCACCGGCGGCGAACAACGTCTCCAGGAAGGCGGGGTGGTTCGGCCCCAGGTAGGCGACCCGGTCGCCCCGGCGCACACCGGCCCGCCGCAGGCCGTGCGCCAGCCGGAGCACCCGCTCGTGCAGTTCCCGATAGGTCGTCGCGCGGCCTTCGTGGATCACCGCCACCTTCTCCGGCGTCTTGCGGACCCGCCGTGCGGTCCACGAGCCGATGCCCTGGTTGCGCATGACGACCCCTTCAGTCCTTGACCAGGCCCAGCAGGCGGGCGGCGTTGTCCTTGAGGATCTTCGGCCGGACCTCGGGCTTGATGTCCAACGCGGCGAAGTCGGCGAGCCACCGGTCGGGGGTGATGACGGGGTAGTCGGACCCGAACAGCACCTTGTCCTGCAACAAGGAGTTCGCGTAGCGGACGAGCTGCGGCGGGAAGTACTTCGGTGACCAGCCCGACAGGTCGATGTGGACGTGCGGCTTGTGCGTGGCCACGGCGAGCGCTTCGTCCTGCCACGGGAACGACGGGTGGGCCAGGATGATCCGCAGCTCCGGGAAGTCCACCGCGACGTCGTCGACGAGCATCGGGTCGGAGTACTTCAGCCGGATGCCGCCACCGCCCGCCACCCCGGCGCCGATGCCGGTCTGCCCGGTGTGGAACAGCGCGGGCACACCGAGTTCCTCGATCACCTCGTAGAGCGGGTAGGCGAGGCGGTCGTTCGGCGCGAACCCCTGGAGGCTCGGGTGGAACTTGAAGCCGCGGACCCCGTGCTCCTGCACCAGTCGCCGAGCGGCCCGGACACCGGCCCGGCCGCGCCAGGGATCGATGGAGGCGAACGGGATGAGGGTGTCGGCGTGCTCCGCGCACGCCTGGGCGACTTCCTCGTTGCCGATGGGCGGGTGCCCGGTGGCGTGCTCGGCGTCGACGGTGAACACCACGGCCGCCATCCGCCGTTCGCGGTAGTGCGCCGCCATTTCCGGGATCGTGGGTTGGCGGTGCCCGTGCGCCTTGAAGTACTTCTCCGACGCGACGAGCAGGTCGTGCGGCAGCGAGGGATGACCTTGGGCGGAGACCTCGGCGTGGGTGTGGACGTCGATGGCCACCAGCTCGGTGATGTCCGGCGCAGGCGTCATGGCGGGACTCCCCTCACGCGGTCGGTGCTTGGGGCGCGGGGATGCCGTAGGTCTCGGGTCGTCGTCCTACCGACGTTGCCCACGCCGCCGCGATGGCGTCCGCGTCCCACCCGCCGTCGCTGTAGGCCGTGCCGACTTCTTCCGGGTGCGACCACAGGGAGAGCTTGTCGCCGCCGATGCCGATGGCCTGGCCGGTGATTCCCCGGGCCGCGTCGGAGGCCAGGAAGACCAGCAGCCCGGCGGCGTCCTCCGGTGTGCCGAACCCCTCGCCCTTGCGCAGCCACGCCGGGAAGGGTTCGCCCCGCAGTTCCGCCGCTTCGACGAAGGGTGCGAACGCCGGGATGGTCTTGGTCATCGCGGTGGCCGCGACCGGGATGACGGCGTTGACCGCGATGCCCGCCTTGGCGCACTCCATCGCCCAGGTGCGCACCATCCCCACGATGCCCGCCTTGGCCGCGGAGTAGTTGGTCTGGCCGAAGTTGCCGCGTTGTCCCGCCGGTGAGCCGACGACGACGACGCTGCCCCCGTCGCCCTGTTCGCGCATCTGCCGCACGGCGGCCCGGACGCAGGTGAACGTGCCGCGCAGGTGCACGCCGACGACCGTGTCGAAGTCGTCGTCGGTCATCTTCCACAGCACTCGGTCGCGCAGGACGCCCGCGTTGGTCACCAGCAGGTCCACCCGGCCGAACTCCTCGACGGCACGCCCGACCAGGCGGTCGGCCACTTCGCTCGGGCCCACCGCGCCGGCCTCCGCGACCGCGGTGCCGCCCGCTGCCGCGATGTCCTCGACGGCGGCTTTCGCCGCCTGCTCGTCGGCGTCGTTGACCACCACCGAGGCGCCCGCATCCGCCAAGGCGGTGGCGTAGGCGAGTCCGAGCCCCCGTCCGCCACCGGTGACCACCGCGACCTTGCCCGACAGATCCATCGTGGAATCCCTCCCGCCGGTCCGCGCTCGAACCCGACTTCCGTTGAAGTTAGGCTCAGCGGTGTCGGGCGTCAAGATTCTGCCCAACGTCGTTTGGTGGAGGAGGGCTCATGGAGGGTGCGGGTTACGCTCGGCCGGTGATTCCGCATGGCGATCCGCCGACCCAGGACGCACAGGTCAGGCCCCAGTCGCTGATGCTCAGCTTCCTGGGCGTCTACGTGCTCAACCGGGGTGTCGCGGTCTTCTCCGGCAGCATCATCGACGTGTTCGCCCGGGTCGGCGTGTCCGAGGAAGCGCTGCGCTCGACGCTGACCCGCATGGTCAAGCGGGACCTCCTGGCGCGGCACCGCGGTGGCAGGCGGATGTACTTCGGCCTGACCGCGCGCTCGGCGGCCGTCCTCGAAGACGGCGAACACCGGGTCTGGCGCAGCGGCGCCGTCAACGACGACTGGGACGGCACCTGGACGATGGTGGGGTTCTCGCTGCCCGAGTCGTGGCGCAGCCAGCGGCACGACCTGCGCTCACGCCTCGTCTGGGGAGGGTTCGGCCCGCTCCAGAACGGGCTGTGGGTCGCACCCGGCGTCGTGGACGTGCCCACCCTGGCGCACGACCTGGACCTGAGCGAGTACCTGAAGGTGTTCACCGCGCGCACGGCCAAGCCGACCGAAGCCGACCAGATCGTCCACGCGGCGTTCGACGTGCCCGCGATCGCGGAGCGCTACCGCGCGTTCCTGCGCCGCTGGGACCGCGACCACCCGCTGCCCGACGCACCGGACGACCTGGCCAGGCAACTGCTGCTGCACACCGAATGGCTCCAGCTCGTCCGGCAGGATCCCCGGCTGCCCGCTGAGCACCTGCCCCACGACTGGCCCGCGATCCGCGCCGAGCAGGTGTTCCGCACCCTGGCCCACGCCTACCAGCCGCGGGCGTGGTCGATCGCGGAGTCGGTGTTGGACACCATCCCGGTCGAAGGCTCGCCGACCGGCCTCTAGGCGTTGCGACGGTTGGCTTCGCGGTCAGGGCTGGTGGCGTGATGGGGCGGGTGACGTGATGGGGCGGGTGACGTGGTGGGGCGGGTGCCGGGCCGCCGAGCAGAGGGGAACGCGGCACCGGGCGCGGCGCCGTCGCCACCATTGACGACGGCACCAACCCCACTGCACCAACCCGGCGGCATCAACCCCACTGCGCCCCGCCCGCACCTACCTCCCCGCGGAGGTCACCCGCGGCTGCTGGCTACTCCTGCTCGGTGTCGACCGTCGTTGCGGGCTGGTTGCCGGGCTGTTGGCGGTTCTCGATCGAGATTCCGCACTTGCCGGCCAGCGCGACACCGGTACCGATCGCCGTGGCCACCGGAGCGGCCAGCGCCGCGACCAGCCCGAGGGCCACCGGCACCTCCAGCACTACGTCTTCCTTGCGGTCGCGCACCACCACACGGCGGTTGATGCCCTCGCTGACCAGCCCGCGAACGGCGTCGACCACCGCATCGACGGCGGCACGGGGTGACTCGGGCCTGAAGTCGCTCATCGCTCTCCTCGAACTGCTTATGTTCTTGACACCTCCAGCGTGTCTGCGAACGGGCACCGCGCCATCAGGGTTTTCCCTGACCCGCGCCTGATTCACCCCCTGGGGATCAGTGGGGGCGAGCGGGTCAGGCCGGCGGGATGGTGAAGATCAGGCCTTCGCTCATGGTCGAGCGGATGCCCTGCACGTCCGTGGTGACGACCTTCGCCCGGTGCTGCCGGTCGGGGGTCAGCCCGGTCAGCGTGACCTGCTTCTCGGTGACCAAACCGGTGTGCCCTCCGTCCAGGTACACCTCGTAGCCCAGGGTCGGGTTCCACCAGGAATAGGCCTCCCAGGCCAGCGTCACGGACGTCGGGGTCGTCGACACGACCCGCAGCCAGTTCGGGCGCGGTGGCCGCTCGAAGATGGCGTTCTGCGACCACAAGGTTCCCAGCAGGTCGTTCTGCGCCGGGTCGTGCGAGCAGGACGCGGTGACCGTGCCGAGAGGAGTGCCGTCGGCGCGCTCGGGGCGCAGTGTCAGCGCCAGGTCGTCCACGTGCAGGTCGTAGTAGCCGGGGGTGTTCAGGTACTGCACCGGGAAGGCGCCCGCGGCCCGCACCGCGGTCCCCTGGGTGGTCGTCAGCCACGTGGGCGCGACGGTGAACGAGGCCCGGGTGGTCCGCGTCCCGTCCGGGCCGGTGATCCGCGCGTCGAGCGTCGCGGTGCTGTCGCCGTCCAGGCGCACCCCGCCGGGGATCGTCAGGACCGGTCGCAGTTCGCGCAGGTCCAGGTCCACGTCGAGGTAAGCGGGGTCGTGGCTGGCAACGGTGTTCAGGCCCGCGCCTTCGTCCGGCAGGCCGCCGACGACCCACACCGTCACCTGGGCGCTCGGCCCGAGGGAAGTCGTGCAGGTGTAGTCCAGTCGCACCGCAGTCGTCTGCGCCGACGCCGGGCCCGCGGCTCCCGTCAACGCCCCGGCAGCGGCCAGGATCGATACGACGGACAAAGCGGTGACGCGGAATGGATTCCATTTCTTGCGCAACTTGACGTCCTCCCCGTGTTCGCCCGCCCGCGGACAAGTGTTCCGCAAATCGACGCCGGTGCGTGTGGACCATTCAGGTGGGGTGGCGGTTTCGGTGCGACGCAAAGGTTTCGCACGACGATTTGGCGTGACTCACTTCTCCAGTGCTCGGCGTTGCGCCGCGCTGAGGCGGTCCGGTCGTGCGGTGAGGGTGTACGTCTCGGCGTCGATTGCCTGCAGGGTGAGGGGATCGGCGATGGCAGGTCGGTGTCGGATCGCGTCCAGTGCGGTGTCGACGCGGTCCCGGGGCCAGTCGAGCGCTGTGGCCAGCGTGTCCGGGGTGAGCGGTCTGCCGGCGTGCACGAGGGCGGCGAGCACGGTCAGCGCGTCCTGCGTGGCGGCGTCGGTGAGGCTGCTGCCGTTCATCTGCTCGCTGAGCCGGGCGAAGAACCGGCCCATCCTGTCGAGTCGTGCGCCGGCGGTCGTCTCGGCGCCGAAGATCTCGACGCCCCGCTGGGCGGCGGTCGCGACCTCACCGTGCGCCCCGGTGTCGGCCTGCCACGCGCGGAGCCAGACGTCGTCCTCGATGAGGTACCGCTCACGCCGCCCACCGTGATCAGGTCGGCGCGCCACCAACTCCACGGCTTCGAGGTAGCCGATGGACTTGGACACCGATGCCGGGCTGACCTGGAGGCGGCGCACCAGGTCGGCTGCCGTCAGGCCGTCGGGGTCCGCGGTGAGCAGGCAGACGAACACCCGCGCGGTCATCCGGGGCAGCCCGGTCGCGGCCAGCAGCGTCGCGAACTCGTCCACGAAGCCACGTTCCACGGCGCTCGGCTGCCCGTCGGTCGCAGGTTCGGCGGGCCGGGCCGGCTTGCGCCGGCGGGCACGGTGGCCGGCGGACTGCTGCGCGTGGTCGGGGGAGTAGTCGCCGGGTGCGCCGTTGCGCGCCACCTCGCGACTGATCGTGGACGTGGGCCGGCCGAGCCGTCGGCCGATCTCGGCGTACCCGAGCCCGTCGGCCAGCCAGGCCGCGATTAGCCGGCGGTCCTCGTGGATCAGCCTTCCTCCTGGCACCGGTACCTCTCCTCTCTGTGCGTTCAGCAACAGTACAGTGCAACGGCTCGGTCGAGGGAGTTGCGTTCATTCACAATCCTGTTGCAACAATTGTTGTCCTGCCTGCGTCTTGTGTGCTCATCGTGTTTGACAGAGCCTGAAACGCAACGTAGCTTTTTCTCATCTGGAAAGGGAGGATCCGATGATGCACGTGATGGCGGTGTCGACCGTTTCGGACGACGGCGAGTTCTGGAGCGGACTGAAGAAGGCGCACGCCAAGCTCCCCAAGGGCGCCAAGTGGAAGCTGGCGGTCGCGAGCAAGGACGGGGCCAAGGCGGTGAACGTCATCGCCCATGACTCCGTCGACGGTGTCCGGGACTTCTTCGAGGCGCACGCCGGCGCCTACGCCACAACGGAGTACTTCGAAGCGGACGCCGCGAACGCGATCGGTCTTCCGCGATGACGATCGACGTGCCCCGGATGCGAGCCCGTGTTGCCCGACTCCTTGAGGAGTACGGAATTCCGAGCGCGGCGATCGGTGTGCTGCGAGAGGGGGAGCTCACCGAGTTCGCGGTCGGCGTCAAGAACGTGGAAACGGGGGAACCCGCGACGACGGACACCGTCTACCAGTGCGGCTCCATGACCAAGACCTGGACCGCGTTGGCCTTCATGCAGCTCGTCGACGAAGGGAAAGTCGACCTGGACGAGCCGGTGCGGACCTACCTGCCCGGTTTCACGGTGGCCGATCCCGACGCGAGCGCGAAGGTCACCCCTCGTCACCTGCTGAACCACACCAACGGTATCGAGGAAGCCTACGGCGATCCCGGTGAAGACGACGACGTCTACGAGCGCATGGTCGAGAACATGGCCGACGCGCCCATGGTCTTCCCCCTCGGTGACACCCACGGTTACAGCGCGGCGCTGGGTTACGCCGTCCTCGCGCGAATCCTGGAGGTGCACGACGGTAAACGCTGGGACGACGTCATGCGGGACCGCCTCTTCGGGCCCATGGGCCTGACCGCCACGAACAGTCGGCACGACCAGGTCGACGAGACCCGGGCGGCGACCGGGCACCTGATCCGGTCGCTGGACGAGGGCCCCGTAGTCACACCGGTGGATTACCTGCCGCGTGCCTTCGGTCCCGGTGGCAACGTCACCTCGACGGCCCGCGAGGTGCTCGCGATGGCGCACGTCCTGCTCAACGAAGGCGTGGCGCCGAACGGAGAGCGCGTCATCTCGGCCGCGAGCCTCCGGGAGATGATGCTGTCACGGGTGCCCGTACCGGATCCGCACATGTTCGGGCCGGAATGGGCACTCGGCCTCATCGTGTGCGACTGGCACGGTGAGACTGTCTACGCGACCGACGGCAGCACGATCGGCCAGAACGCCCGGCTGCGGGTCCTGCCGGACTCCGCCACCGCCATCGTGGTGCTGACGAACGGCGGACCGCGGGAGAGCTTCTACCGCAAGGTGTTCAACGAGATCCTGACCGACCTCGGCGCGGTCACCATCCCGGACTTGCCCGCGCCGGACCCGACGCCGGCCCTCGACCTGTCCCGGTACGAGGGCGTCTACGAGCGCCCCGGCTCACGGTACGAGGTGTCGGCCGAAGGCGGACAGCTGCACCTGACCCTGGTTCTCGACCCGATGCAGGCGGATTTCCTCGGGAAACCGGACCGCATCGGCTATGAGCTGCTCCCGGTGAGCGGGACGCACTTCCTGATGCCGCCGGCGGATTCGCTGGAGGACACCCAGACGGTCGCGATCTACGACTTCAGGAACGGCACCGCCGGGTACCTCCACGCCAACTGCCGGGTGAACCCGCGATCAGGGTGACCGTACGGACAACCACGCGGACAACGTGAGTGGTCGGTCAACCGTCCACCTTCACGTCGAGCGTGCTGTCCGTTGCCACCAAGTCCAGTCAGGACTTGTCGCTCGCGCAGAACAACGCCACGAGGAATGCGGCGAGGGCGAGTGCCCACACCGGCGGTAGCAGGGTGAGGAGGGCGCCGGACGCGAGGACCACTGCGGTGCTCGCCCACCACAGGCGAGGGATGGTGCCGCCGGTACGGACGATGGTCAGCGCAGACGCGAGCAGGGCGCACGTGAGTCCGCCCGCGAGGGCCCAGCCACCGAGTGGCCCGAGGTGGTCGTCGCTGATGTGCGCCATGGCCTGTTCCAGCCCGAGCGCGGTGAGGATGATGCCGGCGATCAGCGGGAAGTGGAGGTAGGTGAACACCTCGGAGGCCAGGCGGGCGCGATCGTCGCCCTGCCGGGACTCCAGCGCGTGTTCGAGCTGCTCGAACCTGTGGTGGAAGTACTGCCACCACAGCCCGACGGCGATGGTGATGGCCAGGACGCCCCCGGTGATGACGGACCAGCTGAGCGGTGTGCCCGACACACCGACACCCACGGCGACGATGGACTCGCCGAGCGCCAGGATGACGACCAGGCCGTGGCGCTCGGCGAAGTGCGCGGCCGACTGCACGACCCAGCCCCCGGCGCGCGCACCGAGGTAGATGGCGGCGAAGTCGTACCCGACCGCACCGAGCCAGATCCACGTCTGCCACGGCTCCCCGATCGCGGCACCGACGGCCAGGATCGCCACGGTCGGGGCGACGGAGGTCGCGGCAGTGCGGACAACGCGGCCACGCAGTGCCTTGTCGCCACCGGCGGCCGTGAGGTAGACGGCCAGGTGGGCGCACCTGACGACGGCGTAGCAGAACACCAGGGTGGCGGCTGCCGGGATACCGCCGGGTACCTCGTGGAACGCCTCCGGGATGGTCAGGCTCGCGACGAACATCGCGATCATCGCGACCACGAACGCGGCCCGGAGCAGACCGCGGTTGGCCCGCGCCTGGTTGGCCAGCCACGCGTAGGAGGACCACGCCCACCAGAGAAGCGACAGGACGACGAACCCCTGCAGCAGCGATCGTGGCGGGTCGCCGTGGACCATCAGCCAGGTGACCTGGGTGAACGCGAACACGAAGACGAGGTCGAAGAACAGTTCCAGCGTGGTGACCCGGTCGCCCTCGCTACCACTGGTGACGCCGAGACGTGGCCGCCGGGACGGCAATGTGGACACAACTCTCCTCAGGGACGGAGCGGACCGGTGGGGCCGGCCGGCAGAGGTGCGCGACCAACCGCCTCGATCTCCCGCAGTCGCTCGGTGAGGATCTTATGGGACACCTGCGAGATGAGACGGTGGATTACCCAGGTCGACAGGGCGGTCGGGTCGTTGCCGGGCGTGGTCGTTGCCGGGCGTGGTCGTTGCCAGGTGTCGGTCCTGGCCGTGTTGCGCTGCGGCGGCACGTACAGGGCCTTCGACGCCGAGGCTCCCGATGATCGCCTCCGGCGGGCGGGCTGGAACGCACCTCGGGGCGGTTGCCGGCGGGGCCGAGGCAACGGCAGCCGCAGGCGCTCGCACGCGGGTCGAGCCGCTGGACGCGCTGACGGTGACCTGTCCGACCGCCTTTCCGCCACGATCGACCGCATGGTTTTCTCTGGTCTTAACCGGACGGGTCCGCGCGTTCAGGATCGCGGACAGCAGAGCACAGATGAGAGAACCGGATGACGAGAGACAACGACGCCGACGTGGTCGCGGAGCTCGACCGGCTCGACCAAGCGGTCAGGGCAGCGCCCGCAGGTGACACGACGGCGCAGATCGCGCTGTGGCGGCAGGTGACCGGGTTGGAGCACTGGTTCTTCATCGCGCGGGGCTCGGCCGAGCAACCCCGTCCCTTCGCCGTGGCCGCCGAGCAGGGGCCGATGATCTGCCTCTACAGCAGCGCCGCACGGGCGAACGAAGCCGCGCGCACCCTCGGCCTGGCCGACCCGGAGGGTGACGGGGTGTCGTTGTTCAGCGTGCCGATGCCGGCCGCGATCGACTACGTCGCCTCGTTCGACAAGGTCGGCGTCGTCGGTGTGACGCTGGACCACCCGCGGCTCGGTCACTACATCCCGCTGGTGAACCTGGGTCTGCTCAAGGGCTGGCTCGAAGGGGCCGGGCAGTGAACGGCGGCCCGAGCGACGGCTTCGTCGAGGTGATCGCGCTCGAGGTGGCGGCCGACCCCGGCAACCTGGCGCTGCGTGAGGACTTCGTCACGCTGCTGCTGGAGCAGGACCCGGACCGCGCCGCCACCGAACTGGACGCGTTCGAAGCCCTCGGCGGTGCTCCGGCGCGGATCCGTCTGCTGCGCGCCCGGCTGATGGCGGCGCGGTTGCGCTCCTCGAACCCGCCGCCGGTCGAGACCGCGGCACCGGCGGCACGGCCCGGGGGACTGGTTCCGGCCCCGGCCGACGGGGACCACCGGGACGGCGGCACCGCCGCGTCGGCGTCGCTGTGGGACGCCGAGCGCCCGGCGGTGACGCTGGCCGACGTCGCGGGTCTCGCCGACGTCAAGAGGCACCTGGACATCGCGTTCCTGGCTCCGCTGCGCAATCCCGAGGTGGCGGCGGCGTTCGGGCAGAAGCCGGGCGGGTCGTTGCTGATGTACGGCCCACCCGGTTGCGGCAAGACGTTCATCGCCAGGGCAATCGCGGGCGATCTCGGCGCGTCCTTCATCCACGTGACCCTCGCGGACCTGCTCAGCAAGTGGATCGGGGAGAGCGAGAAGGCGCTCCAGAGCGTGTTCCGCCATGCCCGTGCGGCAACGCCGTGCGTGATCTTCTTCGACGAGTTCGACGCGCTCGGCGCTCGGCGGACCTCCGGTGGCGGCGGGTCGCAGTCGATGCGGATGCTCGTCACCCAGCTGCTGGAGGAGCTCGACGGCGTGGCCGGCGGGAACGACGGGGTCTACTTCCTGACCGCGACGAACCGGCCGTGGGACATCGACCCCGCGCTGCGCCGACCGGGTCGGATCGACAAGACGGTGCTGGTGCTGCCACCGGACGCGGTCGCCAGGGCGGCGATCGTCCAGGGCGCGCTGGCGGGCAAGCCCGCCGACGGTGTCGACGTGGCGGCCGTCGCGGCGGCGACCGAGGGGTTCTCCGGTGCCGACCTCGGTCACCTGACGACCACCGTGCTGCAGCAGGCGATGGTCGAGTCGATGAGCAGCGGTGCGCTGGTGCCGGTCACCACCGACGCGCTGCTGGCCGCGGTCGGCGGCGTCATCCCGTCCACGACGTCCTGGTTCGACCAGGTGGCGCCGGTGCTGGAGTACGGCGTCGACGACGGAACGTTCGACCAACTCCGGGCGTACCGGGTCAAGCGAGGCATGCGATGACGGACATTGACGCCGTGGGGCGAACCCTGGACCTGGCCTGGGAGCTCCTCGAAGCACAGCCGGCGCATCCCAAGGTCGCCGAGCTCGCGCTGCAGGTGCTCGCGGCCCAGCCGGAGCGGAGCAGCGCGTCGATGGTGCTCGCCTATCACCGTGAGAGCTGTGGCGACGCCGACGAGGCGCGGCGCCTCTACCTCCAGGTGATCGCTCGCCGCGACAGCCAGTTCATCTGGGCGGCCCGAGCGCTTCGGCGTCTGGCGCTGGCTCACCACGACCACGCCGAGGCGCTGCGGTGGGCGCGCACCGTGCTGGACGAGGACCACGAGGACTGGGACGACTGGATGAAGCTGGGGGCCGCCCAGGCACTCTCCGGGGAGCACGAGGCCGGGTGGCGCCAACTCGACGACGCGGTGGCACGGTGCTCGCGGACGGCGCCGGACAACCTCCCCAAAGCGCTCGGGAAACGCGCGGAGCACCTGCTGGAGAGCTTCGCACCTCCCGAACGGTTCGCTCTCGCGGCCGAGGAGGCCATCCGGGCCAACGCGGCGGACTCCTGGGTCGCCACGTTGCTCGGCTGGGCCTACCTGGCGCAGTACCGGTTCGACGACGCCGAACAACTCGGTCTGCGACTGCTGCGCGAGAACCCGACCGAAGACCTGCTGCAGAGCCTGGTGGAGCTGGCTCGGACGATGCTGCGGATCGTCGAGAAGGCGCACGGCCAGGACATCACCCTGGAGGACATCCGCCGCACAGGGGTGCTCGAGATGTCGTGGCGGCAGATCCGCGACCAGAAGCTCGGCCTCGACCTTGCTTCCGCGCTGACGGCGTTGGACGCCGTGATGCCCGCCGACCTGCGCGCCACCCTGCGACCAGGATCGTCGCGCTCCGAGGAGACCGAGGACGACAAGGTCGGCTCCCTGGTCGCGGAGGACTTGGTGGCCTGGCACGACGGCCAGCCGCCCGGCTCCGGTGCCGCCTGGGGACTGGCCGAGCCGTTCCGCCTGATGTCGAGAGCCGAGATCATCGCCATGGACGCCGAGATCGACGCCGACCCGGCAGCGCACCCGGACTGGCCGGAGAACGAGGTCTGGGAACAGGTGATGACCGACGACGCCGGGGCGTACCTGGTCGCCGTCGCGTTCGGGGAGCTGGTCAGGCGTCGGCCCGGACAACCCGACGAGCACGTCGCCGCGTCGACGGCCGACTGGATCTGGGACCGGGTGGCCGACTTCGGCGGTCCGGACCCGCGACCGGCGCCCCGGAGGACCGAGGACCTCCCGACCGGCCTGCCCGCTGTCCCGGGACGTCGCTGACCGGCGTCATCCCGACGGCGTACGCCGCTCTGGATGCGCCCGAGCGCGCTGCGGCGTACGGGCGATGACCGCCGTCCGGACTGACAAGACCCGGCTGTACGGGGTGCCGCTCGGGCCGGCCCGGGTCGTTCGGTCACCTCTGCTCCGGCGGTTCGACCGCCTTCGCCGACCCCGACGCCCGGGTCGGCTCCGGCTCCGGCGCCAACCCCCGGACCTACCGCCCTTACCACCCCCAGGCCACTCCGAACCCTCGTGTCCGCACCGGTCACCTCGGTGGGTTTGCGCAGGTCAACGGCACCGGACATGGATGGCCGGTCGGTGACCTGGCGATGGCCGTCCCGGTGGCCCCAGCATCGGTCGTGACGAACCACGGACGAGCTGGGGGGAGCGCAAGGATGATCGACGACCCGGTCGCGGCGATGGCCGACGTGGTCTCCGCCGGGGTGGCGGAGATGGCCGACGCCGTCACGGCGGTGCTGGCGCAGATCGACGCCGCCGGGCAGGCCGTCGTCACCGCGTTGAACGCGGCGGTGGCCGGTACCGAGAAGGCGTACGGCGGGGCCGGTGCGGGTGAGGCCGCCTCACCCGCGCCGACGAACTGGGCGGCGTACAGCCACCAGGAGCTGTACCGGATGGTGCAGGAGCAGTCGGACGTCGGCGAGGTCAGCGAGATCGCAGCGGAGTGGGGTCGGCACGCCGAGGCGTTGACCGGTCACACCGACGCGTTGCGGGAGCAACGCGTCGCGCTCACCGCGCACTGGCAGGGTGCGCTCGCCGAGCGGGCAGCCGCGCGGATCGACCAGCTGGCCGAGCTGGTCGGCGCGATCGGCGCGCGGGCCGGGCGGGTCCGGCAGGCCGCGCAGGAGTCGGCGGACGCGCTCGCGCTGGCCCGGAACACGATGCCACCCCCACCGGGGCAGCCCGCGCTCGGCGCGACTAGCGACGGCACCGACACCGGGAGCACGCCGACCGGTACCGCCGGCGGTGCGGCGGAGCCCGGCGTGGTGTTCGCGGTCGGGGCGGTGTTCGTCGGCGGCACGAGCATGTTCGACGCGAACTTCTTCTCCGGCTCGGCCAAGGCGCGGGCGGAGGAGGTGATGCGCGGCTACGAGTCGAGCCTGCACGGCAGCGACGCCTTGATCGCACCGCCCGTGACGGCCGCGGCGGGTGGCACGGACCTGGGTGGTTCGACGAGGACAGCCGGCTTCACGTCGGGCGCAGCCGGTCCGGGTGTGCCGGGAGGCGGTGGTGGTGGCGGTGTGCCGTGGTCGCAGCTGACCTCCGGTGGTGGTGCGCCCGACCACGGTGGCGCGCCCGGTCGCGGCTCGCTGCCACCCGGGGCCGGCGGACCGGCTCTGCGTGCCGCGATCAACCAGCTCCGGGCGTCCGGCCGCGGCCCGGGAGGTGCGGGCGGCGTGGGGTTCTCGCCGTTCCTCGCCCCGATGACCAGGTCGGACGACGACAAGGTGCACAAGCGGCGGCAGCCGGACGTCGTCAAGGGTCTGTTCGACGACGACCGGATCCCCAGCAAGCCGGTCATCGGGGAATGACCGGCCGGGCACCCGCCACACCGACAGGGGGAGACGACATGCCGGACGAGAAACCGGGGCGCGGCTACGTGGTCGCACCCGAAGAACTGAACGCGCTGGTCAAGACATTGGGTGAGATCACGGACGCGATCGCCGAGCTGGTGGCGTCCGCCGAGCGGCTCGGGGAGCGGCCACCGCTGCTGGGCACCTCGCCGTTCGCGCTGGTGCTGGCCGACCGGTTGCGCGCCACCGCGGGCCAGGCCGGGTTGACCGGTGAGCTCGGCACCGCGGAGACCAAGCTGCGGGACTACCACCGGTCGCTGGTGTCGGTGCTGACCGGGTACGTCGACCTCGACCGCACCGTGTCGGACACGCTGGGCGCCACGGCGACCGTGCTCGACACGGCCGTCGACGTGGCGGGAGGGCTGCTCCCGTGACCGCCATCGGCTCCTTGGCCGGCGAGCCCGCGAGCGGCTCCCACACCGTGCACCTCGGGCTCACCGAGCTCGACCTGCTGACCACGCACGCCGGGGTGCGGATGCCGTTCCCGGTGCGGGTGCCCTGCTACGGGCGGACGGGCGACGAGCGCGCCGCCGTGCTGGCCATGGCGGGCGCGACGCTGACCGCGCGCGGCCTCGCCGACGCCGCCGGACCGACCGGCGTGGCGGCCGAGCTGGTGGCCGCGTTGCGCGCCCGGAGCGGCACCGTCTACCTGGTGGCGACCGGACTCGCCGGCGACCCGGTCGGCGTGCTGGCGCTGCGGTCCGGGTCGACGGCGCTGGTGTGCCGACAGCGGTTGACCCGTGATCACACCAACCGCGTCGCGGTCACCCGGCTCGCCTGGGACGCGCTGGCCGACGAGCTCTGCCGGGACGTGCCGGCGTCGCCCGGTGCGCTCGTCGTGCCGATCTCGGTGGACGCCGGGGTCGTGGCCGCCGCGGGCGAGCCGGATGGTGCGACGCGGGACGGGCTGCGCGCGTTGGCCGCGGCGGCGGGCGGTGACCCGGACGAACTGGACCGGCTGGCCGCGCTGCTGCCGAAGGTGACCGGCCGAGGGCAGCTCGGCGCGACCCGCGCCGGTCGGCGCACCGAGGAGCTGTCCTGGTTGGACGGTCCGTCCGGGCGGGTCCGGGTCGACCGCGACGGGAACGGGTGGGTGAGCGTGAACCCGTTGCACCCCAAGGACACCTACCGCTTCATCCACCGGTTGACCGGCAGTGTCGCGGAATCGAGCACAGGAGGGGAACCATCGTGAGCGCAGAGCAGTGGCTGGCCGACTACCAACGGGAGTTGACCGGTGCGGTGGACGGCGCGGTCCGGGCGAACGCCCGGCTGCGGCAGGTCAGCGGGCACGCCATCGCCCCGCGCGGTGAGGTCGAGGCGTGGGTCGGCGTGAGCGGCGCGCTGGAGCGGCTGCGGCTGACCTCGCAGGCCCGCACGCTCGAACCGGACGCGCTGGCCCGGCTGATCGTGGCGACGGCCAAGGCGGCGCAGCGGTCGGCGGCCGGGCGGATCACCGAGATCATGACCGACTTCGTCGGCCCGAGCGCGGCGAGTGACCTGGTGAAGGCGCACCTGCCGGCCGAGGCGGACGACCCGCCCGCCGGAGTCCGCCGCACCCGCCGGTCCGCCGCGGACGAGGACGACTACTTCGAGCACCCGGAGGTACGAGGGGAATGAGCGCCTTCGACGTCGATGTCGAGCAGTTGCGCTGGCACGCCAACACGGTCGCCGGCATCGCCGACCAGCTCGCGGGGGTGTCCGACCGGGCGCCGGACCGCATGGCCGACGGCGCGCTCGGCTCGTTCACGCAGTTCCTCACCGCCGGGTTGTCCGACGCCCTCGGGCAGGCCAACGCGGCGATCGGGGACGTGTCCGCCGCCACGGACGCGATGAGCGTCGCCATCCGCCGTTCCGCGGACTCCTACCAGCACACCGACGAACACTCCGCCGACCACCTCGTCCAGGAGTACGAACGATGAGCACTGACCAGACCACCGGCCAACTGCTGGCCGAACTCGCCACGGTGTCCGACGCGGTCCGCAACGCGGAGTGGTCCACCGGTCGGCTGGCCGGCCTGCCGAAACCGGCCGACCTCGGCCCGCTGATCTCCTCGGCCGACCCGCTGGCGACGCTGAGCAGCGCGGGCGTCGGCATGCTCACCCCGCACGTGTCGTTCCTGGCCAAGCCGCTCGACCAGTTCCGCGGCGACTCGGGCGCGGTGACCGCGCCGGCGCAGGGCATGGCCACCGCCGCCGCAGACCTCCGCGCGCTCGCCGACGCCTTCCGCCAGACCAGCACCACCGAGACCACCGGGTGGACCGGCGAGGCGGCCGACGGGCACCGCGTCACCAGCGCCCAGTTCGCCGAGGGCATCACCGCGACGGCCGAAGCGGCGAAGACGATCGCCGGTGCGATCGTCGACGCGGGCGAGGACGTGGTCAAGGCGCTCACCAGGATCGTCCAGCTGATCGGTGAGGCCGTCGGCAAGATGGTCCCGGTGATGGCGAACGGCATCGCCCAAGCCCCGTTCACGATGGGCACGAGCATCGGGGTGGCGATCGCCGATTGCGTCACCATCGCCACCGCGTGCGGCGCGGAGATCGCCAAGGTCATGGCGGACCTGCTGGCCGACGCCATGAACCTGATGAAGCTGGTCGAGATGGTGCTGACCATCGTACACGCGGTCGCCCAGCTCCTGCAGAAGCTGGCCGAGGGCAGCGGCGCCGAGGCGTCCGCGCCCAAGACCACCCCGGCCGGACCCCTTGAGCCCGGCGAGAAGGCACCCACCGTCCAGACCGGCCCCACAGGCACCGGCACCGGCACTCCGGCGGCCGAGGGCGCCACTGCGTCCGACGCCGGGCAGGCGAAGTCCGGCGTGACCGATCCGACCGGTGTCACTGGCGCGGCCGGCGACACCGGCCAGGCCCGTTCGCTCCCGCCGGGCACCACGACCGCCGTCGGCGCGCCGTTCGCGCCGAGCACGCCGAGCGCGACCCTCGGCACGCCGTCGTCGACCGGCTCGTCGGCCGGCGCCGCGGGTGGGGTCCCGCTCGGTGGCGTGGCGCCGTTCGCCGGCGCCAGGTCGAGCACCGACACGGCGGGCTCCCGGCAGCCGAGTCGGCTGTCCCCGGGCGGGTCCACCTTCGCGGTGCCCAGGGAGACGGCCGACGGCCGGCGGGCGTCGGCCGGCACCGCCACCGCAGGCTCGTCGGCCGGCGGGTCGTTCATGCCGATGGCGACGCCCGCCGCGGCCGGTCGGGGGCAGGGCGCCGACGACACCGACCACCAACGCCGCTACGAGGTCAACGCCGACGGTGACACGTTCGCCGCCGGTGACCGGGGCCTCGTCGACGAGTCCGGCGTCATCGGGGGGCCGTCCGCGCCGCAGGAGGACGAGTGGCCCGACCACGCGACGCCCACCCCGCCGCCGCAGCAGCTCGCACCCGCGCCCGCACCGCAGGGCAGCGAGGCGCGCCCGGTCAAGGTGGTGTGGCGCTTGGGCAAGAACGGCGCGCTGGAGGCGACGCCCGCGCCCGAGCCGCCCAAAGACCGGTGACCCGTCCACGCCAAGGAGGACGAAGCGGATGTCATTCCAGACGAACCTCGAATCGCTCAACAACGTCGCCCGGAAGGATCTCCGGGACCTGTCCTACGTCTACGCCGTGCTGGCGAACGACGCTCGCAACACCAGCCTGGCCCACGGCAACATGGCCGCCGACCCGCCGGTGAGCCCCGATGGCGGTGCGTTCGCGACGAGCTGGGCGGGCCTGCGCGACGAGGTCGTGAAGGTCCTGGACGCGTGCGCGGGCAACGCGGTCAAGATCGGGAAGGCCATGGAGCACGTGGTCGACACCTATGCCGCCACCGACGCGCAGATCGCCGACGCGATGGCACGCCAGACCGAATCGCTGAACCACACCCCGGCCTGACCCAGGAGTCGATGATGGCGTTCCACACCCAGGACGAGCTGCGCAAGCTCGGCAAGGACGTCGCCGACGCGGCACGCGCCGCCGTGCTGCGCGAGCGGGAGTTGACACTGCTCGGCCTCGATGTCGGCAATCCCTTCGACGTCGACCTGACGCCCGACACCGAGTTCTACATGACCTACCCGGACCTGTACGAGAGCTTCGCCACCCCGGACCCGAAGGGCATGCAGCGCGCCCTCGACACGCTCGGCAGCACGTCGTTCGCGCTCACGCACAAATTCCCGACCCTGGAACCGGGAGCGACCGGGGTTCCGGTGCCGGACATCGGTGGTGCTGTCGGAGACTCGGCCGGCAAGGACACGCCGATGCAGATCTCACAGAACGTGAAGGACAAGATCGAGGGCTGGCACGGCCACGCCAAGAACGCCTTCCAGGAGAAGGTCCTCACGAAGTTCGAGGAGAAGGTCGACAACCAGGTCGTGGCGGTGAACCTGCTGGCCGCGTCGCTGTCGATGCACATGCACCTGCGGAAGAAGCTCAACGAGGACGTCTGGAACGCCGGCCAGAAGGCGATCGAGGCGTTCAACAAGGTGGCGAAGGTCAGCGTCGGCGACGCCGTCCAGGTCGTCCTGCTCGTCGGCATCGCCGCGGGCACCGCCTGGACCGTCTGGGGAGGCGTGGCCGCGGGTGGGCTGGCCGCGGTCTCGGCGAAGGACGCCGCATCGGTGGTGACCGGGTTCAACAACCTGCGGATGAGCCCGCAGGTCGCCCGGGTCATCAGCCACGACAGCCCGAACACGGCCGACTCCGACATGAAGGCCGTCCTCGGCGAGGCGGCCAAGTCGTACCACGACCAGGAGAAGGAGATCGTCGCCGCGATCGACCACCTCGGCGCCGGGTTGCGGGATCCGGCCACCAACTCGCTGTTCGTGTTCCCGGCGCCGCCCGAGGTCGACTCGTTGGACGAGCAGGGGAACAACCTGCCCGCGCTCGAAGCCGAGTTCACCCCGGATCGGTAGCCCGCTCCCGTTCGGTCGGGTGCCCGGTGCGCGCGGCGGCGAGGTGGTCTTGCAGGCGGGCGTGGCGGAACTGGTAGTAGGGACCGGACTGGCGCAGCACGCCGCGCCGGCACGCGTCCTCGAAGAACGCCACCGCCGCCCACGGCAGCCGCCCGGTGAGCGGCAGCCAGATGCGTGCGAACACCAGCCACTGACCCCACGGCGTCATGCCGAACAGGTAACCCGCACCGCCCCCGAGCGCGCTGACGAGGCCGGCGGCGAGCACGAGCTGCGGTGCCCAGTCGAGGTCGATCCCGAGCGGACGGGCGGCGTCGAGCCCGTCCAACAGCTCGGCCACGCCCACGACGAACCCCGCGAACACCGGCATGAGCACGAGCACCGGGCCGACCAGCAACGCGCGGTTGGCCCGGATCAGGTCGGCGGGACCGCCGGCCGACGTCAGGTCGACCGGCGCCTCGATCAGCCCGAGGACCCAGAACACCAACGCCACCCCGAGCGCGTAGACGACCCCGAACAGCGCCGCGTCGACCACCCAGGCCATGAGCGAGGAGGCCGAGCGGGACGTCACCACGTCGAGCAGCCGGTGCGCGGTGCCGAGGCACACGCCGAACACGGACCCGCACAGCACACCCAGCCGCAACCGGCTCCTCTTCTCGGCGGTCAGCCGCCGACCACCGCTCCGCACGCTGATCCGCAGGGACAGCGGCGCCGGCACCTCGCGGCCGATCACCAACCCGTAGCTGATCACCATGAGCACGGCACCGAAGAAGCCGATCAGCAGCCCGGAGAGGAACCAGGGGCTCGATCCGATGCGCGTGCCGAAGGCGCTCGCGACACCCTCCACCAGCCAGTCGACCACCGTTGCCGTGACGCCGGCGAACAGCCCGAGCACCAGGGTCCGCGACCGTCGGCGCAACGCCGTGCCGAACTCCCACCAGGCGAGGTCGGTGGTGTGCCGCCTGCTCAGGTGCGCGGCGAGGAAGCGGAGCCAGCGGGCGGCCTGCTCGGCCGACCACCGCTGGTCGAGGCCCACGGCCCGGTCGAGCGGTTCGGGCCGGTACACGGTGGGCACGAAACGGGTCAACAGGTGGTCGGAGATGCTCGCCGCGGTGGGGAACCGCTCGGCGTCCAGCAGTTCGGCCGGGTCCGGGCCGGTCGTGTCGCTGTAGATGACGCGGGCGAGGCCCACCGACAGCGGGGTGGTGAGCGCGGCGGCCAGCGGGTGGTCCGGGTGCTCGGCCAGCGCGCGGAGCACCGGGTCCCAGCGGTTCGCGGTGTCGCCGGCGGTCGTGCCGGCGGTGCGCGGCAAATACCCGGCGAGGTCCGCGACGGTGAGATCGGCCAACTCGACCGCTGCCGCGCCGCGCAGGACGCGGGCCGTCCGCACCGCGTCCCGGTACTGGTCCGGTCGGGAGGTCAGCACGAGCGGCAGGGCGACCTGGTTGAGGGCGGCGAGCGCCGGTTGGTGCAGACCGTCGGCGATCTCGTCGAAGCCGTCGAGGACCGGGAGGATGCGTCCGCTCTCGATCAACCGGGCCGCGAGCGTCGATCCGCTGCGGCTCGGCTTGGCCAGGCCGGGGTAGTGCCGGGTGAGTTGGCCGGCCAGCCACTCGTGGAAGGAAGTCCTGACGGGGTGCCAGGAGCTGATGCCGATGACGACCGGGACCGCCCCGGCCGCGGTCGACGGGTTGAGCAGGTCGAGGACGAGCCGCACCGCGAGCATGCTCTTGCCCGCGCCGGCCTTGCCGAGCACCACCAGCCGCCCTGACGGAACGCGTCGGTAGCAGGACACGACCTGGTCGAGGGTGCCGGCGAGGTCGGTCGGCGCGTCGGGATCGGTCAGCCCCGTGTCGGCCGAGCGCCAGCGCAGCGGCAACGGGCCGGGATCGTGGATCCGCCGCCGGATCTCCTCGTGCTGCCACCGCGCCCGCACCACGTCGGTGAGCTCGTCCGCCGCTTCCATCAGCTCACGTTCGTTCGCCGTGATGTAGCGCCCGGGGTCGGGTTTGGGGGCCGCCGTTCCCCCGGGTTCGTCCGGCGATGCGGTGCGCGGTGATGTGGGTTCACCGACCGTGGCGAGGAGCCTCGCGCGGTCCGCCTGCGCCAGCCCCAGCGCTTCCGCGAGCTCCCGCACGGTGCTCGCCTGGGGGTTGGCGCGCGACTCGGTCTCGAACCGCCGAATGGTGCGCTCCGCAATCCCGGACCGCACGGCCAGTTCGTCCTGGGTCAACCCGGCATCCCGGCGGAACTGACGCAACAACACACCGAACCGGTCCGTCACCTGACTCACGGTAGCGAAGATCGATCACGCTGAAACCGCCGATCTCGGAGCGACGCGACTCTCGCGTCCCCGGCGGTCCGCCTGCCGCGCTGACGACCGGGTCTTTCCCTTGCAGGGCAACGAGCCCGCCCATGCCGCTCGCCAGGCGTCGTACCATCGCGGTACGCACCTCTTCGCTCAACCACCTACTGGTCGTGAGAATGCGGGGCCGTCTTGACGAGTGAGATCGCACGGGCGAGCGACGAGCACAAGCGGCAGAAGGAGTACTGGCACCGGGCCGGTGACGACGCCGGCTACCGCAGCGACACCGAGTTCACGACCCACACCGGCGGCATCATCGACGTCGCCATCCACGGCCCCACCCGTACCGGCGTGGAGGTCCAGCCCTCACACATCACCGTGTCGACGGCGAGTGATCGCACCGCTCGATCGCATCGGGCCGGCTGGTTGTCGCTGTGGTTCACCGCGGCGGAGCGCTTGCCGAAGTGGTTCCACCGGGTGCCTTCGGTGGGCTGCAACCACATCCCGTGGGACAACCTGCCTCCCCGCGGGTCGGCCGTGGCCACCGGTCTGCGCCGTGTCGACATCGCCAAGTGCACCGTGCACAACTTCGACAGGTGCCCGAACAATCGCCGCCACTGCGGTGGCGATCACCCGAAGCTCAAGCCGTGGCACGGCTTGAAGCTGGACCACGTGGCAGCTCTGGTCCCCGCCGGCAGAGCGGTGCCGCTCGTGACCACCGGCCGGACCGTGTACCTGGTCCCACCGGAAGACCTGGGACTCTACGAGTCGCTGACCGGCGACTCCGCCCGCTACACCCCCGGAAGACCGCCGGGTGCCGACCGCGCCTCGTCGGGGCCCACCGAGTGCCACAACGCGTCGCACCTCACCGAGTCGAGCCTGGAGTGCGAGGGATGCGGCGGACGCCTTCTGTGGAGGCGTCCAGGCCGGGTGCTCTGCGAACGCTGCGACCCGATCATGCGCCTGCCGACCAGCCCTTATCCGCTCTGAGCGGCGGCGGTCGGAGGCGGGGGCGGCGAGGTCGAACCATCGGCCGACGGGCAGCACGTGTGCGAGCCGTCCGGCGTGCGTGCGGAACTCGTGCTCCGGGTCGGCGACCTCCTCGTAGCGCATCGGCACCGCGTACGGGGGAGGTGGTGCAGCGGCGGGTTGCCCGGGACGTGCCCGGACAACCCGCCTCGCGCTCGGACCGCCGGTCAGCCGACCCGGTACGCGCGGATCACGGTCTGGTCCACGGTGTTGCCGTCCGTGTCCGCCGCCTTGGCGCGCAACGACGCGAACGCGCCGGCCGGGTTGGTGACGGTGGCCGTCCACCGCGTGCCGTCACGGCTGACCGGAACGGGCGTCCAGGTGACGCCGTCGTCGAAGGAGACCTCCAGCTCCAGCGACGTCGTGTCGGGCGCCTTGTCCTGCCTGTTCACCGTGACCGGGAAGGAGAACCGGCCGCCCGGCGCGACGTTGTGCAGGTCGACGGGGGGTGCGAAGCCCACCGAGAGCAGGGGGAGCGCCCCACCCGGTCCCTGGCGGAACCCGGAGCGGAACGTCCAGCTGCCGCTGACCTTCGTCGACAACGTCCACCACGGCTGGCCCTCGCGGCTGACGTCGGCGGTCAACCGGTAGGTGCCCTCGTCACGGGAGGCGACGAACACACCGCGTCCCGGCTGGTCCTGCGTGCCGACGACGACGCCGTCCCGGTACAGCGCGGTCGAGCCCTTGTCGTAGCCGAACGGCTGCGCCGCCTTGGCGTGCCCGGCGGCGTCGGCGAAGAACGGCACCGTGATGTCCAGCAGGTCGCCGACGCGCCAGGCCCACGGGTGGTTCTCGCCGAACTCGTTGGAGGTCGTGCCGGCGAACCCCGGCGCGGCCACCGCCGCGTTCCACTGCATCCGGTAGGACTTCCCGGCCTCCAGGGCGGCCCGCTCGTAGCCGGTGCCCGCCGCGGCCCACCAGCCGCCCACCCCGATGCGCCACTTGCCCGGCGTGAAGTGCTCGACGCGTTCGGCGTGCGGAACACCGGGCAGACCCCACTGGGTGCTGATCTCGCCGGTCAGCCCTTCCACCGAGGCGGTGGTGATCGGCGGTTCCTGCTCGGTGCCGCCGTGGTAGACCATGTGCACCGCGGCGAGGTCAGCGGTCTTGGCCACCGTGGTCAGGTTCGCGGGCAGCTGTCCCGATGACGGGTAGGCCAGTTCGTAGCGGTAGGCGCTGCTGGACCGGGCGGTGATGCTCGTCGTCACCCCGCCGGCCTTGACCAGGTCGGCGTACCTCCGGCCCGGCTCGGCGTACAGCCGCAGCGTCGGCAGCACGGCCGGGAAGTCCTCGGCCAGCCGGTTAGCCGCCACCGCCTCTTCCAGCACGCCGACCGCCACCGCCTTGCCGCCCGCGTCCTTGACCGCCCGGATGCGCGCGTAGACCTCGTCGTAGCTCAGCTCACCGGGCAGCTCCAGCACCACTAGCTTGTCCTTGGCGTCGACGCCCGCCAAGTCCTCGGGCGTGCCCTGCCCACCGTGGACGGTCGCCAGCCGCTGGCTGCCGCTCGGTGTCGGCGATCCGCGCAGCCAGCCGGCGGGGAGCTCGAACCGCTGCGGTTCCTCGGCGAACACCTCCAGCTCGGGTTCCTCCAGTCGGAGGTTGTCCGCGTAGCCGAACCAGGGCACGAGCCGCCGTTCTGCCGACTGCGCGTACAGCTCGGTGAACCGGGGGTCGGCCATGTAGGCGAAGCCCGTCGGGTACTCGGGGCGGTTGGTGATCGAGAAGCGGAACTGGGAGTTCCACACGCCGCCGCGCGCCGCGGGTTGGTCGGTGGTGTGCGAGACCCGCTTGCCCTTGCGCAGGTCGAAGTTCACCGTCGTGGTGCGCGAGACCGGCACGTCGGGGTCGACGAAGGTGCTCTCCAGGGGCAGCGCGCCCGGCCTGGGCGTGCTCGCGGCGCCGACCACCGCGTACCTGCCCGCGGGCACCCGCAGCGTCTGCCCGGGTGAACCGAACCACGTCTCACCGTTGTCGACGTCGACCACCAGCACGATGGAGTTGTCCCGGGGTCCGGGTGCGGCGCCGTCGCGGTTCTTCACCGACACGGTCAGGTCGTGCCTCTCCGGCTCGTCGTGGACGCCGACCGGGGTGCGCAGCCGGATCGCGCCGTCCGCGGAGGTCGCGGTGAGCACGCCGCCGTACACGCCGGGCTTGCCCGACCGCGGCGTCATCGTCAGCGTGACGTCCGCCTTGCCCCCGGCCGGGATCGTCACCGAGGACGCGGACAGCACGGCCAACCCGGCCGGCGGAGCCTGCCCCTGCGCGTCGGCCAGCGTGACGCCCAACGCCAGGGTGATCGGCGCGGCGGTGGGGTTGGTGTAGGTCACCGCACGCGCTTCCGGCTGGGAAGCGGGCCACTTCAGGTAGGAGTTGACCGTGCCCGGCGCGACCTGGACGTCCTGCGTGGTCGCCCTGGCCAGGTCGACCAGACCGCCGCCGACCGCGTACACGCCCGCTTCCGCCACCGGCGCCGCCGTGCCGACCAGCGCCGCCTTGAGGCGGTCACCGGTCCAGTCGGGGTGCTGCTGGGCCAGGATCGCCGCCGCGCCCGCGGTGTGCGGCGTGGCCATCGACGTGCCCGACAGCTTGGTGTAGTGCTCGCCCACCGGCTCGCCGATCTGCGCGTCGGCGGCCTTGGCCGCGACGATGTCCGAGCCCGGCGCGGCGATCTCCGGCTTGACCGCGGCGTCGGTCAGCCGCGGACCGCGACTGGAGAAGTCCGACAGCGCGCCGGACTTGGTGACGCTGCCGACCGCGAGCGCCGCGTCGGCCGCCGCCGGGCTGGAGACCGACTCGTCACGGCCCGAGTTCCCGGCCGCCACCACGAACAACGTGCCGTACTGGGCGCTCAGGGCGTTGATCGCCTGCGACGCCGGGTCGGTGCCGTCGGTGGGGCCCGAGCCGAGGCTCAGGTTCACCACCTTGGCCCCGGCTTCGGCCGCCGCCCACCTCATGCCGGCGATGACGTCGTCCATCCGGCCCGACCCGGTGTCGTCGAGCACCTTGCCGATGGCCAGCTTGGCGCCCGGCGCGACGCCCTTGTACTTGCCGCCCGACGCCGCGCCGGAGCCCGCGATGGTGGAGGCGACGTGCGTGCCGTGCCCGTTGCCGTCCCGCGTGCTGCCCGTGCCGCTGAAGTCCTGGCTGACCGCGACCTTGTCCGCCAAGTCGGGGTGCGTGCTGTCGTAGCCGGTGTCCAGCACGGCCACCGTGACGTTCTCGCCGGTCAGGCCGTCGGCCCACGCGGCGGGCGCGCCGACCTGCGGGACGCTGACGTCCAGCGACGCCTGGATGCGCGCGTTCAGCCAGATCCGGCGGGGGCCACCCGCCAGTTGGGCCACACCCGGTTGACCGCCGGTGACGGCCGACCAGAACCGGCGGGCGTCGGTCTTGCGCTCCGCGAGGGCCGTCAAGCGCAGGTCGGGTAACTCCCGTTCGACCTCGGCACCTTCCGGCGCGGCGGCTGCGGTCATGTCGGCGTACTCGACCAGCAGCGGCATCGTGTTGCTGTGCGCGTCGTCGTAGCGCTGCCGGACCAGCCCGGAGACGTTGAACAGCTCCTCGTCCAGCGTCCCGGACTGCACCAGCGGCGCCGCCACCTGCGGCACCACGTAGAGGTCGGTCTCGGTGCCGTTGCGCTTGGCGTACTGGATGAACGCGGCGGGCCTGCCGTCCGCCTCGGGCTCGGTGAGCACCGACCAACGGCCCTGCGCGTCGCGCGTCACGAACACGCGGTGGCCGCTGACCAAGGTGACCCATTGCCCGTCGGTCGCCGTCGCACCTCCCTGCGTCGTGCCCTGCGGTAACCGGACCGCCGCCGCGCTGCCCGCTCCCAGTGGCGCTGTCGCCATCGCGGCGGCCAGAGCCGCCACGCCCGCGAGCAGCCGTACTCGTCGTTTCATGCGCAATCCCCCATCAGTGGAAAGGCTTGTGCCCCACTGGTTATGGACGCATGGGAACGACATGGCGTTGCCCGGATCGCGCAGAACGGTGCGGCTCCATGCGAGTCACCTTGCGGCCGAGCCCGACAGCCACCCCACCTCCGCCTTGGTGTCGAACGCGATGACGCCGACGGCACGGTCGACGGGCGCGAGCGCATCGAGCCGCTCGCGTGCGTCGGCGCGCCGACCACAGCAGGTCGACGTCACCGGGCAGCGCATTCGTTGCCCCATGAAGCGCCTGCGGCGCCTGCGCTTCACCGGGGTCGGGGTGGCGATGTCGTTCTACGTCGGGGGTTCCCCGGGCCCTCTGCTGGACGGCGAGTCGACCGCGCTACGGCTTGGGCCCGAACGATCCGCGCCACGAGTCGGAGGTGCCCCACCCGGTCGTGCAGGTCACCAGGTCGTGTCGGGGTGTCCACCGACTTGGATTCGCCGCGCGACCGCGTACACCCTGACCCTCGCCCGTCCCGACCGGTGGGTGCTCGTCAACCAGACGCTGTGGCGTAGGTGATGTCCGCATTCGTGTAGTCGAACTGGGCGTAGGCGAAGGGGCCGTCGGGCAGGTGCCAGACCGCGGTGCCGCGCCGGGGGCGCATGCGGCCCGCGACCAGGCACCAGCCGTCGACCGGGGTGGACCAGCGGGTCCTGCGCGGGCCCTCGGGCAGGACTGCCCAGCGGTCCTCCGTGGTGAACACGCGTGGTGCGCCGCGGTCGTCCACGGTGACCTGCGCGGTGACCGTGTTGCCGTGGTCGGTCAGGGTCAGGCCGAAGGTGTGCTCGTCGATGGCGGTCCACTCGACGGGAAGGCACAGCAGCATCGACGGTGCCAGCAGGACGGCGTCGTTGAGGAACGTGACCAGCTCGCCGAGGTCGAACTCGCGGCCCTGGCCATCGGCGACCGTGAACAGGCCGAGGGCGGTGGCGTGCATCCGACCGTGGCCCTCCTCGTAGAGGTCCCGCGCCCGCACCGGGATGAGGTGCGCGAGCCTGAGTCGCAGGCGGAAGTCCCGGGTCAGGTCGGTGGCGTCGTTGTGCTGCTCGCTGGTGCAGGCGATCCACCGCTGGTTCGGGCGCGTGCGGAAGAACCCGTGCGCGGTGGCGTGGAAGGACACGTCGGCCGGGCGTCCCGGCACACACGTGAACGTCAGGTAGCGCTGTGCCGGCGCGGGCAGGTGTGCGATGTGGTCCGCGGTGATGGGACCGGCGTGAATCGTGCTCGTCATGGGTGGCACCTCCGCCTTCGATCCTGGTCGGGCCGCGGGATGGGTGGCAGAGCCGAAGGGAACCGTGGAGACGGGACTTCCGGCGGCGATCAGGGATGTCTTCATCGCGCCACGCGGACGCGTCGGAGCGGGCGGACCCGTCCGGGCCCGCCCGCTCGGAGGACGTCACCGCAGCCAGGTGTGGTCGCGGACCACCGGCAGGGTCGCCCACCAGCGGCCGAGGCCCCAGGTCGCGCCCGCGCCGGCGAGGGCGATGGCGATCAGCGCCACGGCGTAGACGATGTGGTAGTCGATGACCGGGTTGGTCGACATGCTCGGCTCGCCCGTCGAGGTGAACCGGGCCGGCGGCCACTCGGCGGCCCACATGAGCAGCATCATGAGGCTGCCGGCGATGGCGGCGATGCGCAGGCCGATCCCGGCGATGACGGCGATGCCGATCGCGAGCAGGCCGAGCATGAAGAGCCAGTCGGCCCACCAGGTGCCGGCGATGGCGTGGAAGGTGGACTCGAACGGGCCGACCGCGACCCGGCTGAGGAACCCCTTGGTGGGCGAACCGCCGTTGACCCACGCGTTGGCCGACTTGGTGGCGTAGCCCAAGCCGAACAGCTTGTCGAGGAACGCCCACAGGAACACGAACCCCATCGTGACCCGCAGGACCGCGAGAACGACGGCTCTGGCGTCTGCGCGGACCGCGGTCGTGGCGGTCGCAAGGGCTGTCGCCCCTGTCGTGGCGCCTGCCTTGGCACCGGACTGGCTGAACGTTGTCATGGCTGCTCTCCTCTTGTGCTCGTCTCGAGATCAGCGTCGCGTCGACGGGCGCTGTGCGACGCGGGCGAAGGTCCCTGATCGACGGAGGACTCCGGCAGCGTCCCGGTGGACCGTCGTCACGGGTCGTCGGGGGAACAGCGCGCAGAGCGTGTTGACGACGACGCCGAGGCCCAGGCCGACATTGACCCACACCACCACCTCGACAGCGTCGTCGGTGAGGAACGGGACGGCAGGCCATCCAGGGGACGCGTTGACCAGGATCAGCAGCACCACGTCGACCACCGCGCCGACCAGGTAGCCGACACGTGGTCCCGCCGTGACGGACGGTCGGATCGATGTGCTCGTCATCGTCTCGTCCACGTCGAACGATCAGGGCTTCGGTGGCTCACGACGGCGGCGGCGACGCCTGCCGTCACGGGATCTCCATCACGGTGTGGCCGTCGTCCTTGATGACGAGACGTCGGGCATCGCCCTCGTGGAGCAGGTCCTCGACCTTCTCGGCGAGCGCTTGCCCGCGCCGGCGCGTGGTCTTCCGGGCTTCCGGTTGCTCGGTCATAGCGGATCTTCGTGCCCGGTCACCTGGGCAGGTGCGTCGGCTGGTGGGTGACGGCCTCGATGTCGGCTGTCGCGGCGTCGAGGAGTCGGTGCGCGAGGTCGGACAGCGCCCTCGCGGTGGCGAGCTCGTCGCCGATCTCGGGAATGTCGGTGTCAGCGGGGTTCAGCCTCGCTGTGCCCACACCGACCAGGTGCGTGTCGTCGCGCGTGCGCAGGCGGGCCTTCGCCCTGGTCTTGTCGTCGTGCTCGTCGATGGTGATGTCGACGCGCCACTGCTTGGTCTCTCTCATCGGTCCTCCTCCGGAACGTCGGCCGCGCGATCCGCAGTCGCGACGGATCACCTCGACCGGGAGGTCGGTCTTCGCTCACCGGGTCCGCAAGAGGTCGCGCACCCGCCGGAACTCGTCCGCGTCGATCTGGCCCCTGGCCAGCCGCGCTTCCAGGATGCGCTCGGCGGAACCCTGGTCGTCCGGCGTGCGGCGCATCGCCAGCGCGGCGATCGTGATCGCGGCACCCAGCAGCAACAACAGCCCGATCACAGTCATCATCACGGTGCCGTAGCCGACGCCGAACCCGTTGTACCAGTGCATGACCGCTCCTTTCCTCATCCCCAGTAGCTCATTCGCCCACCACCCGCGATGCAGCCGAAGGTCCTCGATGAGAAGGGCAGAAGACCTGGTCGCAGTCGACCTCGCACAGCGGTGCGGCCCGACGGGCGGTGCGAGCACGCGCCCCCACCACGAAGCGGGCGGAGGACCGTCGCCGCTCGGTGGAAGGGCCGGCGAAGCTTCATGCCGTTTCCCACTGGTCGATGAGCTCGGTGAGAGGCCGGCGGGGCGTGGGCGGCAGCGGGTCGGCGTTGAACGCGGCCCAGCCGACGCGCAGCAGGATCTGCGGGCAGGAGATGCCGTCCAGCACCTCGACTCGCAGCCGGTCCCTGGTCTCGGCGACCTCCAGCGGCTGGCTGAGCGGTGACGTCGCCAGGCCGGCCGCGGTCGCCTCCAGCAGCACGGCGCTCATGGCTTCGCCGGCGCGCAGGACCGACAGCCGGTCGTCCGAGGACGTGGCCAGGAGCAGCAGCGACGCGCCGTCGTCCGCCGACTCGTCGGCCTGCTCGTCGAGGAGCACTCCGCCGGGGAACTCGCGGAGTCGGACGTCGCCGTGCCGGGGTGCGCCGGACGGCGCGTTGGCGGCGGGCACGCCGTCGACGGCCGCGTGGCCGCCGCTCCACCATCGGACCTCGGCCCGGTAGACGGGGTCGGCGTCCTGGACGGCCGCGGCGGCGCGGATCGCGGAGGCGATGTCGAAGAGGTCACGGGTGCCGGTCACCTCGTGGGCGATGGCGCCTTCCTCAACGGCGCGCTCGGCCAGCCGGTCCAGCACCGGCCGGGGCAGCTCCCAGGACGAGAAGCGACGGCGGTCGGTGCGGCGGTGCGGGATCGCGGTGGCCATCGCCACGTCGGCGTCGGTCGGCTCCCGTCGCGCGAACTCCACCGCCGCGAGGTGCTCGGGCTCCGCCGGGTTGGGCAGCCGGTGGACCACCGCGCGCCACCCGAGCGCCGCCAGCGCCACGCGCAGGTGGTGCAGCGCGGCGCCGCAGCTGAGCAGCAGGTCCGCGCCGAGCGGGTCGGTGGCCGGCAACTGGCGGGACGGGTCCGCGTACAGGTGCACGCTGCGGTCGCCGACCCGCCAACGCCACGGTTGGGTGTTGTGCACCGAGGGCGCGCGGCAGGCCAGGGCCACCGCCGCCGTGATCGTCTCTTCGTCCGGCCGGCTGCGGTCCATCCGAGGCACCTCCAGGCTGTGGTTGCTGCGGTTCGCCTTCGACGGTGGCACCGGCGGCAGGTCGTCCGCAGGGTCGGAGGTCCCGACCCGCCAGGGACCGACGTGTCGCGCCGGGGGCTCGGGACCAAAGACACCGACAGGGAGGGGCCATGCGCACTGCCGACAGCCCACGGGGGCGCGGACCGTTGCGGGGTATGAACGCCGCAGATGTGATGACCCGGCCCGTCTACACGGTCGAACCGTCCACCACGATGCGCGCCGCGAGCGCCATCCTGGTCGACCACGGCTTCTCCGCACTTCCCGTCGTGGGACCGGGCGGGCTGCTGGTCGGCATCGTGTCCGCCTCGGACCTGCTGCTCGCCAACCTCGAACACGGAGCCGCGACGACCGTCGGACAGGTGATGACGACGACGGTCACGAGCGCACCGCTCACCGCCACGCCCACCGAGTTGGCGAGCGCGATGCTGGGACAGCGGCTGCGTTGCCTGCCCGTGGCGGACGCCAGGGGTGCGGTGGTCGGCGTGGTGAGCCGCGGTGACCTGTTGCGCATCCTCACTCCCGCCGACGACGTCCTCGCCGCCCGCGTCGACCGGCTCCTCACCGCCTACAGCCGCACCCGCCGCTGGGAGGTCGACGTGAGCGACGGCCGGGTCGTCGTGACCGGTCAGTTCGACGACGAAGCCGAACGCCGCGTGGTCACCGCGCTCGTCCGCACCGTCCCCGGCATCGCCGGCATCGACCTGCGGATGGCCGTCCTGTCGAAGGCCGAGACCGACTGAGCGCGGTGCTGCGCCCGCACTCCGTCCTGGTGAACCTGGACGAGCTCGGACACTGGAGGAGGTCGAGACGTGCACACGCCATCACCACCAGATTCTCGCCGTACGTCATCTCCGCTGAAGAGCACCCCAGGCCAGGGCGGCCTCCTGCCGGCGTGGCTCGTCAGCACCTTGTGGCGCGAACCTGCGGCATGCCTGAGTTGGGGGTCCTGACGAGGCGGGTCGAGCTCACGGGTGAACCGCTTGACGAACCGCTGCAGACACAGGAATTCCCGGTTATCGGTTGACGCCGGCCCACGAGCCACAGTCTTCTTCCAGGTAGGTGGGGGCGCCATTGATCACCTCGCCGATGCAGACGCGGAAGTCCAGTCGCTGAGCGGGGTCCAGCCAGGGCAGATCGACGATCTTGGGCGGAGTGGGGGCGCCGTTCTTGACCTTGCCGGTCTTGCCGCTGCTGTTGGCCCATGGCCCGGCTTCAATACCGCCGGCGCGAACGGTGAGGATGACTGAGCAGCCGTCACCGAGACCATCGGTTACAACTATGCGGCGCTGATCGAGGAACAGTTCGGCGTGTCCCGCGCCGCCGGGGGCGTAGGCAGTCGGGCGTGGGACGGACTGCGCTGGGGGGCTGGCCGATGTGCCGCGATGGCAGGGCACGCCCCCGCCTGGCCTGTCCGACGCCCGGCTGATGGCTCCGTCCGGTTGCTTGGGCGATGGAGCTGCCGTGGAGCTGTCGATCGGGTCGTCTGAAGTGTTCATATCACCGGATCCGATGAGCAGCGCAACACCGGCGCTCATCGCCGCTACGGCCCCGACCGTCACAACGCCCACCCGCCACCGGGAGGGCCCTAATCGTCGTTGAGCGCGACGGATGCCGGAGCGCGCTCCGCCCGGTACCGCTCGCATCCCGGCCGACGTCACCCCGCCCTCTGGTACGAGGGCTGGATCATCCGGTTGGTTTCGTTGCTGCCCGTCCGTGTCTGCATGATCGAACACGATTGCCGGACCGTCGTGGCCGCTGATGCCGCCGGATACAGCGTCGCCGGGTGTGGGCTCCTGGCGTGGGTCAGCCGTTGGTGGTGGGGTTGTTCCTTTCCGGTCTGAACGTGCGGCGCGGGCGCGGGCGAGTGCCTGGCTCCAGTCGTCGTCGAGACGGAGACCGAGAACGCGCAGCACGATGTCGAACTGCTTGTCGAAGCGGGGCAGGCGTGGGCGCGGTTGTTCATCGAGCCAGCCTCGTACGGTGCTTTCGCCGATGTTCTCGTCGTGCAGCTCGGCGGCCAGATCACTGATCAGGGCGGGCCATCGGCCTGGGTTCGGTCGGTCCGGCCGCGTCGCCGCCCAGGCTTCGACCGCCGCGCGGAACCGTGCCGAGAACTCGGCCTCCGGATCGTCGCTTCGCTGGTTCGTCACTCAAGGCATTGTCCTGGTCACGGGACGCGAGGCGCACGCGGTGGCGCGACTCGCGCGCGACTCGCTTCCTACCTGCGGCGATGCCAGGCCACCCTCTCGGTGGGCGCTTCGTTCGGGAGTGCCCACGCTCGACGAGGAGAGGACTCTCGCTGATGCAGATTCGACCGAAACCCCACCCGATGTGGAGGCCGGTGGTCGCGATCCTGGCCGCGCTCGCCATGACCACGGCAGGAGCGAGTGCCCAGGCCGCGGCTGGCGACCGATGCGCATCCACCCCGTTCGCGGTCGCCGAGACGAACTGGGACCACAACGTCATCGGCCACTACACGTACTACATGCGGGTGAACTCCGAGCTCTACCGGTGCGGCGGCTACGTGCGTGCCATCCACACCGTCTACCTCGACGGCCGCCGTCTCACCCCGGGAGCGACCGTGGTGTTCTTCGTCGGAACCCGGCGCAGCGACGGCAAGTGGCACGGACTGCCTCCGCTGCAGATCACCTCGTTCAAGAACATCGTCGGCCAGCGCTACCAGCAGACCCGCGGTGTCGGCGGCGGCCTCACGATCACTCACGTACGGCTCAACCACTTCGCCGCCTCCAGCCAGGCGAACACCACCCCGCCCTCAAGCAGCACCACGCACTACGTGAAGTGGAACGGCCCGGAGGCCGCCCCCCGACGCGGCTGACCATCTCCCGAGCGGTGACCGACGAGACGGGATCCGGTGCCGACCGGACCAGCCGAGTCCCGGCACACCCGGCCTTCGGCCACCGGGCCCACGGCCGACACATCGGGACACCCTCGACGACCCACCCCTACCAGGAAGGAACGTTGTCATGCACAAGACCGCGACCGCACTACTGATGACAATCGCCACCACCGGCATCCTGGCAACAGCGCCGACCGCTCACGCGGCGACCGTCGCCAACTGCCAGTACCAGGTAACCGCCGACAGGATCTCCGTGTGGGAACTGCCGACCAACTCCAGCACCCGGCTGAAGTACAAGTACCGAGGCGACGTGGTCGGTGGCTACTGCGACTGGACTTACTACAACCAGACTGAGAACCGCGAGTACCTGGCAGTCGCAACCGACGCCGCCGCCGACGACATCGGCTGGGTGAACCGCGACCTCGTCCGCAAGCTGTAGCACCGTCACGGCCTCGTCGGTGGATCATCTCGAACCCCCGATCCCCAACAGGCCCTGCACCGGTGTGCTCACAGCATCACTCCACCGCTGGGGCCGGCCCGGAGTCGAATCGGGCCGGCCCCAGCGCCTGCGACCGCCGGCATCAGTCACCTGCGTGGGCTGAAGCAGTAGCGCCGTACGCCAGCCAGCCCGGCGGGTGCAGTTCGTAGTCCCACCGATCTGTGGTCGGTGAGTCGTTCCGTCGATGTCGTAACGCAGTGTGATGCTGCGCCGGTCGGGTGGAAGCCGGGGGATAAGGCGAGGCAGGCGGCCGGGCGCCGTGCTGTTGACCGGGATTGATTCGCGGTTCGACCAGTCGTTCATGGCGGGTCTGTGGGCGGCCACCGTGCCGATGACGAGGAGCGTCGGGTCGCGGTGGCGGTCGGGGGAACGACGCGGTGAGGCGCTCGCGCTGCCGGTCACCGAGCGGCTCGCATCACCCCTGTGGCACCCGGATGATGTCCCCGGGGTGGATCACGTCGGGGTCGGTGATGGTCGCCGGGTTCGCGGCTACGAGGCGTTGGTAGAGGTTGCCCGCGCCGTAGTAGAGGGTCGACAGCGCCCACAGCGTCTCGCCGGGTTGGACGACGTGCTCAAGGTAGACCCGGTAGCCGGGGACGATCTTCGGCCCGAGGACCACGGGCACGATCACCTTGTCCAACTCCTCGCCGTCCTTCGGCGAGACGTGGAAGACCTCCACGAACAGCCGGGGGAGCGTGAAGCTCGCGCCCGACACGTCCACGCTGAGCTGGAACTGGCTGTGCCCGCCGACACCGTCGCCGGCCATGAAGAAGCCGGTCACCTCGTCGTGGCCCTCGTGGACCCGGTAGTTGAAGCCTGCCTCGAACGCCCCACCGGCCGTCCCGCCGATCCGGATGTCGTTGCCCACCAGGTCGTGCGCCTTCGGTTGCTGCACGTCGATCGACATGGCCACGCCTCCCTCCGTCGGTGTCGGCAGCGTATTCGGCGGAACGAGCGATGTCCGCCGCGCACCGGCGCGTCACCCGTATTGGTGACAGCAGGCGGGAGCTGCCGTTGGGCGCTGATGACTCAGGGCCGGAGGTCCCGGTCGACCAGGGACCGTCGTGACGACCAACGACTCTGTGGTCCGGCGCCGGATCGGACGAACCTCAGGGGTGCCGAAGCGGGCGAGGAGGGCGGGACATGGACACGCGGTCAAGCCTTGGAGGACCGGCACACCGGGCCTGCGCCGGGCGCAACTCGCTCGACGACCGGCTCGGAGGTGCCGTCGCGGTCGCCTCGGTCGCGGTGGCGCTGCTCGAACTGCCGATCGTCGCGGTGATCGGGTCGGAGGTGTACGCGACGCGAGCCGCGCGGTCCGAGGAGCAGACGCGCACCTGTTACTCGGGGAAAGCGGCTTTGTCGGTCGACGCGTCCGGCTCGCCGAGCGGCGGCACCGCGATCGTCGCCTCAAAAGTGGTGGAAGGCGCGGTCGTCATGGCGACGGCAGCGGCGATGGGCTCGTGGATCGCGCTCGGCGGCGCGATGGCGCTCGGATACGTGCTGGTCCGCTCGGCGCACACCCGACTGCGGGATCTGTGGAGGACCGAGTGGGCTGCTGTCGAGCCCGGCTGGAGGACGTTGGCATGACCACCTGTCCCGTTCGCGTGCACGGCCGGTTCGACCCGGCGCCCAACCGCTGGCTGTGGCTGGTGAAGTGGCTGCTGGTGGTCCCGCACTGCTTCGTGCTGGCCTTCCTCTGGGTGGCGTTCGGCGCGGTGAGCGTGGTCGCGTTCGCCGCGGTCCTGATCACGGGCCGTTACCCGCGTCCGCTGTTCGACTTCGCGCTCGGTGTGCTGCGTTGGACGTGGCGGGTCGCGTACTACTCGTTCGGCGCGCTGGCGACCGACCGGTATCCGCCGTTCAGCCTGGGGAGGAGCCGGACTACCCGGCGACGCTGGACATCGCCTACCCCGAGCGGCTCTCGCGCGGCCTGGTGCTGGTGAAGTGGCTGTTGGCCGTCCCGCACCTGCTCATCGTGGGGGTCTTCTTCGGTGGTGGCGGCTACCTGGCCTTCCGGGCGGGGGAGTGGGCGTACAGCCCGGCTGGTGGGTTGGTCGGCCTGCT
The DNA here is from genome assembly GCF_000716595.1 of Saccharothrix sp. NRRL B-16314. Taxonomy (GTDB): domain Bacteria; phylum Actinomycetota; class Actinomycetes; order Mycobacteriales; family Pseudonocardiaceae; genus Actinosynnema. The sequence goes on along the minus strand of NZ_JNXC01000008.1, from coordinate 224,351 downwards.
CGTGCTGATCGCCGGTGTGGTGCTGTTGTTCACCGGTCGCTACCCGCGAGGTGTGTTCGACTTCGTGTTGGGCATGGACCGCTGGGCGCTGCGCGTCGCGGCGTACGTGGGCCTGATGACCGACGCCTACCCGCCGTTGCGGTTCGACACCGGCGGCGACGAACCCGGTGTCACCGCGCTCGGCGTGCCACCTTCTCCCGCGCCGCCGGGCGGCACCGTGGGCCGTGTCGTCCCGGCGGTGATCGGCGTCCTGTTGCTGCTCGCCGGAACCGGGCTGTCGGCGGCCGGGGCGCTCGGCCTGTGGGCCGACCAGACCCAGCGCGACGCGACGGGCGCGGTCACCGCGCCTGCGCAGACCGTGCGCAGCACCGGGTACGCGGTGGAGCTCGGCACCGCCGAGATGCACTGGACCGAGGCGGGCTGGGCGGTCGGTGAGGACTGGCTCGGCACGATCGGCCTGCGGGTCGACCCCGACGCGTTCGTCGGCATCGGCCCCAGCGCCGACGTCGCCCGCTACCTGGCCGGTGTCGACCGCGACCGCGTGAGCGGTTTCGGCGATCAGGCCCTGCACCGGCACAGCGCGGGTACCGCCCCCGCCGGGCCGCCGCACGCCCAGCCGTTCTGGGTGGTTTCCGGGTACGGCTCGCTCACCTGGGCCGCGCGGCCCGGCGACTGGACCGCGGTGGTGATGAACGCCGACGGCTCGCGTGCGGTCGACACGACTCTCGTGGCCACCGCGACCCTGCCCGCGCTCGCGCCCGCGGCGTGGACGGCGCTCGGCGGCGGCGTGCTGCTGCTGTTCCTCGGCGGCGGATCGGTGCTGTTCGCCGCGACCCGACCGAGCCGACCGAGCCGACCGACCAGACCGACGGCGCCCGTCCGCACCACGATCGAAGGAGAAACCCATGCGTGAACCTGATGTCGTCTCGCTGATGACCCGCGAGGTGGTGAAGGTCGATGGCGGCACCCCGTTCAAGGAGGTCGTCGCCATCCTGGCCGACGGTGCGTTCAGCGCCGTGCCGGTGGTGGACACCGACGGCCGACCGGTCGGCGTGGTGTCGGAGGCCGACCTGCTGCCCAAGGAGGAGTACCGGGGCGGCACCGAACCCGGACCGTCGGTGTTCGCCCGCCGCGACACCAGGCAGCGCTGGCGACAGGCACACGGCACCACCGCGGCCGACGTCATGACCACCCCGGTCATCACCATCGGGCCGGACGAGCCCGCGAGCGCCGCCGCGCGCAAGCTGGCGGTGGAGGGTGTGCGCCGGTTGTTCGTCGTGGACGCAGACGGCAGGCTTGTCGGCGTCCTGTCCCGCCGCGACCTGCTGAAGGTGTTCCTGCGCGGCGACGAGGAGCTGCGCCGCACCATCATCCGGGACGTCATGCAGCGGACGTTGTGGGTGAAGCCCACGGCGGTCGAGGTCGAAGTGGTCGACGGCGTGGTCACGCTGCGCGGCACGATCGAACGCCGCAGCGAAGCCGACATCGCACGCCGCCTCACCCAGGCCCTGCCCGGCGTGGTCGACGTCCACGACCACCTGTCCTACAGCTGGGACGACACCGACACCAGTCACCGGATCGGGTGACGGCGGTGCCGGACGCGGCGGAGCGCACCACGGGCGGACTTACCTCGACCGAGGCCGCCCGGAGGCTGCGCGAGGACGGTGCCTTCGGCGTGTCGGGACCGGCCGAGGCGTTCGTCGGCGATGGCGGCGTTCACGCTCGGGCTGCTCGTGGGCGGCCGGCACCTCGCCGATCCGGTGTGCAGGGCCGCCTCTGCCGGGTCCATGTGGTGAGTTGAACCGTTCGAGTGGGGTGCACCTGCCCGTAGAGCGGTTCGGCGGGGACGGTGAGAACGGGTGTCCTCGGGGGTTCCGTTCACGAGGTCCTCCCGGTCCGCAGGGGAAACCGTGATCCGGTCCTCGTCGTAGTCGGTCCGGAGTCCGCCGAGTTGTTCGATGTCAACGTCTTCGGTGCACAGGAAGACGTCACCGCGCCGCCCGACGCCGTACCCGTCCGGGCACACTCTGAGGCGGGCACGGCCCTTGTTCAGGCGTAGTCGGGCAGCGTCCGGGCCACGTCGTGCGGCGACGGCATCGCGGCCACCTCGGCGGCCATCGCGCGGGCCGCGTCGCGCACGGCCTCGTCGGTGAGCAGCCGCCGCGCCTTGGTCGTGATCGCCTCGGCGGTCACGTCCGCGGCCAGGAGGTGGTCGCCCAGCCCGGCCTCGGTCACCACCTCGGCGTTGTTGAACTGGTCGGCCGCCTGCGGTAGGACGAGCTGCGGCACGCCCGCGCCCAACGTGCCCAACGTGGTGCCCGCGCCGCCGTGGTGGACCACGAGGTCCGCGTGGGGCAGCAAGTCGGCCTGGGGCACCCACGGCAGCACCACGACGTTGTCCGGCAGTTCGCTCAGCGCCGCCGGATCGACCTTCAGCCCGCCGGACACGAGCACCCTCGCGCCCACCGCCGCCAGGCCGTCGATGGCCGTGCGCAACAGCGCCGCCTCGCTGAACGCCGTGCCCAACGTCAGGTACACCAAGGGTTCCCGGTGCTCCACGACCCACGACGGCAACTCGCCCGGCGCGGCGAACGCCACCGGCCGCAACGGGATCCGGTGCGCCGACGAGGCCAGGAACGCCGGGTTCTGCACCGAAGGCGGGCAGATGTCGAGGTACGGGTGACCCAGCGTCATGGAGTCGGTCCGGGGCACCTCGACGCCCAGCTCCGCGCCGAGGGCGGTGAGGTAGTCGCGCGCGGGCTCGGCGAAGTCGGGCTCCTGCCACATCCGACCGTACGAGTGGCACAGCGCGGGCACGCCCGCGACGTCCGCGGCCAGTCCCGCGCCGGGGTTGCCGAACTCGTGCACGACCAGGTCCGGCTTGCGCTCGGCGAGGATCGGCCCGAGGTCGGTGGCGAAGCTGCGGGGCAGCACCGAGGCGAACGTGAACGCGACCCGCTCGGCGTCGACGTCGCTCGGCGTCCCGGGCCTGGCACCCGCGATGGCGGACTCGTAAGCCTTGCGCGGCGACATGCCGCCCGGGATGTGCTCGATGCCTTGTGAGGCCAGGACATCCGCGAACAGCTTGCCGGTGAAGTAGTGGACGTCGTGGCCGAGCTCCCGCGCGGCGACGGCGAGCGGCAGCAGGGGGAAGGTGTGCCCGTACAAGCCGAGGCTGGAGAAGAGGATTCGCACGGTTCAGAGCCTAGTGTCCGACCGCACGGGTCAGTTGTCGATCGCGTGGTAGGTGGCGGTCCACAAATCGTGCCACATAGGCAACCTCTGGTCGCCGGAGTGCCCGCGCTGCATGAAGAAGACCGCCGTCAGGTCCTCGGCGGGATCGTTGTACCAGGCGGTGCCGTAGAAGCCGGACCACCCGTAGCTGCCGACCGACGGGCCGACCCCGCTGCGGCGGGTCAGGACCGACATCCCGAGACCCCAGCCCATCTCGTTGAAGAACCCCGGCCAGAACCCGGAGGCTGCCTTCTGCGCCGGGGTCAGGTGGTCGCTGGTCAACAGCGTGACCGACGCTCGCGAGAGGACCCGCCGGCCGTGGTGGGAGCCGCCGGCCAGCAGGGCCGAAGCGAAGGCGAAGTAGTCCTGGGCGGTCGAGACGAGTCCGCCGCCACCGGATTCGAACACCGGCGGTCGGCTCCACCGCCCGTCGGGGCCGTCGTCCACGACCGGCTCGCCGGTGGCCGCGTTGTCGCGGTGGTACGCCGTGGCCACGCGGGCGATGTCGTCGCCGCTCACGCTGAAGGCGGTGTCCTTCATGCCGAGCGGATCGCAGAGCCGGTCACGGATGGCGTCCCCGAAGGACACCCCGGTGGCCCTGGCGATGAGCACGCCGGTCACGTTGGAGGCGGTGTCGTACATCCAGCGCTCACCCGGCTGGTGGACGAGCGGAAGTTCGCCCAGCCCGCGCATCCACGCGTCCGGTGACGAGTAGTCGAGTGCGTTGAGCGCGTCGAAGATCGGGACCTTCCCCGGGCCGATCGGCATCATGCCGATGCCGCAGGTGTACGTCAGCAGGTCCCGCAGCGTGATCGGGCGTTGTGCCGCAACGGTTTCGTCCAGCGGACCCCGGGGATCGGCGAGCACGGTCATGTCCGACAGCTCCGGGAGGAGGTCGTCGACCGGGTCGTCGAGGCGCAGGGTGCCGTCGTCGACGAGCGTCATCGCGCACGCGGCGACCAGCGGCTTGGTCATCGAGGCCGTGCGGCAGATCGTGTCGGCCGCCATCGGCGTCCCCGAGCCCGCGCCCTCGAACGCCAGCGTGCCCGTTGCTTCGACGTGCACCTGGCCGTGGCGGGCGAGAACGGCCACCGCGCCGGGCACGAAGCCGGACTCGACCTGGAGCTCCAGCAGCTCCCGCACCCGGGCCAGCCGCTTCGACGAGAAGCCACCGGTGCCCATTCGCCCCCACCTCATCCCATCCGTCCGCACGTCGCCTGTCGCGCGACGACGTGACCTTCCGCGACGACGCCGGGTCGGCGTCCGGTCCCTGACCCCGGCGCCAGTCCCGGGCCAGGGCTTCCAGTGCTCAACGCCCGGTGCCGGTGGTGAGGGGTTCCGGCCACGCGGCGGGGTCCGTCGCGTCGGACGGGGCGGTGGGGCACAGGATGTAGTGGCGTGGGGCGAGGGCGTTGAGGCGGTCGGGCAGCGCGGCCAGGCAACGGGCGTGGGCCTGTTCGGGTGTCCGCACGGCGTCGGTCACGGTCAGGTAGGCGACCAGGTCCCGGCCGTCGACCGAGCCGAAGACGCGGGCCGTCGACGGCGCCAGGGCTTCGCCCAGCAGTTGTTGCACCTCGGCGAGGTCGACCCAGCACGAGTCGACCAGCACCCAGTCGGGCGGGCGGGCGATGGGGTCCAGGCCGGTGACCTCGCGGAGGCGCGAGGCGTCGAGGTCCTGGCCTGCCGCACCGACCAGCACGCGCTCGACGGCCAGCAACAGCGACTCCACCTCGGCTCGGGGCACCAGCCCGGTGTCCGCGCTCCACAGGTCGAGCCGGACCCGACTGTCCACTTCGTCCAGGCCGAACCGCACCGGTGTTCCGTTGTGGGGCACGGGACGCGCTCGCAGTTCCGTCTGCCGCAGCGCGGCGGTGATCTCCTCCGGCCGGTGCTTGACGCCCGCGGTGACCCCGGACCACGACTCGTGCATGAGGCTGTTGAACAACGGGTCGTAGAGGAAGTGCATCCCCCGTTCGTGCTGGATCCGCTCGTCCTCCGAGCCACGCTCGACGCCGTCGTACCGGGCGTGCCTGCTCGCCTCCAGCACCGCGGCCCACGTGTGCTTGACCAGCGCGTCGAAGCTCCGGTCGCCGACCTCAATGGCGACGAGGTTGCCCTGAGCCAGGGAACCGACGAAGTCGACCAGGTGGCGGTCGAAGCGGTTGCTCGACAGCGACGGGAACACCAGCTCGCGGTAGCCGGTGCGCCGCGCGATCACCGCGCACGTCGCGGCGAGCACGACGGAAGACCGGCTGGACCGGGTGCGTGCCGCCACCTGTCGCACCGCCATCGCGGCGGCCGGGGACGACAGCTCCACCGCCAGCGGCTCGCCGGACGGCCTGGCCCCCGGCAGCGCGAGCAGGCAGCGGGGTTGCCGCCGGGCCAGTTCGCGGACGTAGTCGTTCGCCGCGCGGGTCCGCCGTCGCTCGGCAGGCGTCGCCTCCAGCTCGGCCTGGTCCAGCGGCTGGTGGCGGGGTTCGCCCACGTGCCGGCGGTCCGGGTGCGCGAGCATCTCGGCGAACTCGCGCTTGAGCACCTCGATGGAGCCGAAGTCGACGGCCAGGTGCGAGAACCCCGCGACGCAGGCGATGACCGTGCCGTGCTCGTCGGTGGCCACCGCCATCCGCAGCGTGGTGGCGGCCGTGTCGCGCCGTTCCCGCAACCACGAGAGCAGCCTCACGGCCACCGCCGAGCGGTCGCGAGGCCCCCACGTGCCCTCGCCGAGGGAGCACACGTGGAGCGTGAACGTGCCGGTCGCCGCGACCACCTGACGGGGTTCCTCGCCCCGGAGGTAGGTGGTCCGCAGGGATTCGTGCCTGGCCACGAGCACGGCGGCCGTCTCGGCCACGTCGTCCACGGACTTCCCGCCGGGCACGGGCAGCTCGACGCGCAGGAACGCGGCGATGTGGTCGTCGTCGTCCTGCAACCACTGCATGGTGTTGAGCTGGCCGAGGGTGACGGGTCCTTCGGCCGCACGCGATCCGGTGAAGCCGACCTGGATGGCGTCGACGGGCGTGAGCCGCGTGCGCCGCCGGCGCTGACCGGTGTCGGTCGAGGTGCTCATCCCGGTCAGCCGACCAACCCGCGCAGCGCGCCGGCCACGTCCCCGTCCTGCGGCGTGTGCTCGCGCGTCGTCGCCGACGGCCAGTCCGCGAACGCCGGCCGGTCGCCCGAGGGGCTGCGGAAGACGTCGAGCGGACCGGAGTAAGGCCGGGGTTCCCAGGTGCGGACGGCGTCCTCGTTGGCCTGCCACACGCGCGCCGAACGCCGGACGAACTCGGGGGTCGCGTCCGAAGGCACGAGGTCGAGTTCCTTCCACCGGTCCAGGACCGCGACCAGGTCACCGGGCGGCTGGTCGAACCGGGGGCCGACGTCCAGCAGTTCGGCGTCGACCAGGGCCAGCAACCGCACCTCGGCGCCGTCCTCGGTGAGCCGCGCGGCCATCTCGTGGGCGACCGCCGCGCCGGTCGAACAGCCGCCGAGCAGGTAGGGGCCGGTCGGTCGGGCCGCGCGGACGGCCTCGACGTAGGTGTGTGCCATGGCCTGCACCGAGGCGACCGGGTCGACGTCCGAGTAGAGCCCGGCCGCCTGGAGCCCGAACACGGTGGAGTCCTCGCCCAGCGCCTGGGCGAGCCCGGCGTACGGACCGACCTGCCCGTTGGCCGGGTGGACCAGGAACAACGGGGGACTGGTCCCGTCGCCGCGCTGGATCAGGACCAGCGGGTCGGACAACTGTCCGTTGTGGTCGCGCAGCCGGGCGGCGAGGCCTTCAACGGTCGGGTGCTCGGTCATCACGTTCAGGGGCAGCTGGACGCCCAGTTCCTCGAACACGGCGTTGACGACCCGGGCGGCGTCCAGCGAGTTGCCGCCCAGCTCGAAGAAGTTCTCCCGGATGCCGACGGCGAACCCGATGACCTCCTGCCACTGCCGTGCCAGCCACAGCTCCACCGGGTCGCGGGGGTGCCGGTAGCCGGTGTCGAGCACGTCGTCCACGGTCGGGTTCATCGTGTGGGTGCACCGCCCTCGTGATCGGCGGCGAGCCGCCAGCGTTGGATCTTCCCGGCCGCGGAGCGGGGGATTCGGTCGACGAACGTGAACTGCTTCGGGATCTTGTAGCCGGCCAGCCGCCGACCGCAGTGGGCGGCGAGTTCGGCCTTGCGGACGCTCACCTCGGGTCGCAGCACCACCTGCACGCCGACCACCGACCCGAGGGTGTGGTGCGGCACGGCCAGCGCGACGGCGTCGGCCACCGCGGGGTGGGCCAGCAACGCGGACTCGACCTCGTTCGGGTCGACCTTCTCGCCGCCCACGTTGATCGTGCCGTGGTCGCGGGGTTCGAGGTAGAGGTAGCCGTCGCGGTCGAGCCTGCCGCGGTCGCCCACCGTGGCGAACCCGTCCGGGGTGGTGCGGACGACCTGGTCGTTGAGGTAGTCGGAGCGACCGACCCGCTGGGGGGTGCGCATGAAGACGGTGCCGACCTCCCCGGGCGCGACCGGTGCGCCGGTGTCGCCCAGGACGCGGAGCTGGGTCAGGACACCGCGCCCGACCGTTCCAGGCCGGGCCAGCCACTCGTCGCCGCGGGCCAGCGTCACGCCGATGCCCTCGGTCGCGCCGTACAGCTCGAAGACCCGCTCGGGTCCGAGCAGGTCGATCCACCCGCGCTTGGTGTCCGCGTCGCAGGAGGCCGCGGTGTGCAGGAGCGCACGCAGGCTGTCGAAGGCCGCCGGGTCCGCGTCGGCGGTCATCAGGATCTCGCGCATGTGCGTCGGCGTCAGCTGCACCCACTCGATGCGGCGCTGCCGCACCAGGTCGACGGTCCACTGCGCGGCGAAGAACGGCTGCAGCACAACGGTGTTGAGGTCCAGCAGCGCGTCCACGAACGCGGTGAACGGCGCCGCGTGGTACAGCGGGCCGACGATGAGCTGCCGCTGGCCGGCCCGCCACCCGGTCTGCCGGATCACCAGCGACGGCGTCCGCGCGGGGTCGTAGCGCAGCGGCCCCGGTCGCGCCGAGATCTTCGGCACGCCCGTGCTCGCGCCCGTCGCCAGCAGGTAGGCCGCGACGCCGCCCCGGGTCGACGGCGGCGTGGCCGACACGATCGCCGGCCCCGGCCGGTTCCCGGCGTCCACCAGGTGGACGTGTCCGTAGTGGCGGCCGAGCAGTCCGAACAGGACGTCGCGCTCGGCCGAGGGGGTGGCCGGGTTCAGCGGGAAGACGGGCACCTCGGCCGCGAGCGCCGCCGCGATGCCGGTCGCCGCGGCCAGGGTGTTGGCCGCCTCCACGACGACGCACGACGGCACGTCCGGGTCGAGCGCCGCCCTCAGCGCGCCGACCGCGTCCTGCACCGACTCGGCGAGTTCCCCCCACGACAGGGTCTGCTCGGCCAGGTCGGCGTCGAACCCGATCAGGGCCGCCCGACCGGGTTCGGCGCGGGCGATGTCGGCGATCCGCCGGTGCACGGAGAGGGTCATCGCTACCGCAGCATCTCGGCCAGCCGCCGGACGCTGGACGCGGTCATGAACTCGTACACGTCCAGCGGCCGGTCGAACTCCGCTTCGAGGGCCGCGATGATGCCCAGCGCCGACAGCGAGTCGCCACCCAGCTCCAGGAAGTCGTCGGTCGCGCCGACCGGCCGCACGTCCATCAGCGCCGACCAGATCGCCGCCACCCGCCGCTCGACATCGTCGCGCGGGTCCTCGAACAGGGTGCACCGGCCGTCCGCGACGGCCGCCGCCAGCTGCTCGGCGTCCACCGCGCCGTCCACCGCGCCGTCCGCCACCGGGAGCCGGTCGACGACGAGCACGCCGTTGAGCCCGCAGTCCTCGCCGAGCTGTTGCCGCACGTGGTTGCGCAACACCGGCCCGCTCAGGTACTCGGTCAGCTCGACGGCGGCGATCGTGACGTCACGCCCGTCGTGGCGCACGACGGCGACCCCGGCCCGGCTCACACCGGGGTGCGCGGTCAGGACGTCGGCTATCTCGGCCACGTTCAGCACGGGCGCTCTCCTGTCAGCAGTTCGGCGACGAGATCGTGCACTGCGGGATCTCGCAGCAGGTCGGTGTGGTCCACGTCCAGCACGACGTGCCGCGCGCCGTCCACGGGTGGCTCGTGTTCCCTGGAGGACACGAACAACGGCGTCCCGGAGCGCGTGTCGAACCGGCCCTGGGCGGCCAGCAGCATGTACTCCACGTAGGCGGTGAACCCGCCGGTCAGCTGCTCGCGGAAGAACTGGTTGAGCGACAGCCGCGCGGCGACCTCGCCCATCACCGCGTCGTACCGGTCGACCAGGGCGGCGGCGATGCGGGGCAGGTCGTCCGGGTGCGCCTCGACCAGCCCGTCCGCCAGGGCACGCGCGCCGTCCAGCTCCTCGGCGGTCACGTGGTCCCCGGACGTCTCCAGCGTGGACGTGAACTGGTGGGACAGCGAGCCGGCGGTGGTCGCCTCGGCGTCGAAGAGCAGGGTCACCGGGGCCGGTGCGGACTTGGCGACGGCGTCGGCGACGCAGGTGGCCAGCGACGACCCGGCGCAGTACCCCAGCACCGCGCGCACCGGTCGGCCGGTGGCCGCCGCGTCCGCCACCCAGCGGCCGACGCACGCGTCGAGCGGCCCCGAGCGGGGCTGGTCGAGGTGCAGGAAGCAGGCGTCCACCGGCACACCGGCCGCCAGGTCGGCGAACCCGGCCGTGGCCCGGCCACCGGGGAAGTCCAGGCACAGCACGAGGTCCGGTCCGCGGTCGGACAGCTGTCGCCAGTGCGTCAGTTCCACTGCCCGACCTCCTGGGTGTCCACTGCCGTCGTCAACGCCCGGTAGTCGATCTTGCCGCCGGACGTGTGGGGCAGGCGGTCGACGTGGCGGACCGCCACGTGCCGGCTCGGCACCCCCAGCGCCTCGGCCAGTTGCCGCCGCTGCTGCTCGTGCACGGTCGGGTCGCCCGCGCCGAACAGGTACACCACGTCGTCGTCACCGCAGACCACGGCGGACGGGTGGTCGGACCGCTCGACCACGCGCTCCAGGTCGTCCAGGCTCGTGCGGACGCCGAGCACCTTGACGATCCGCTTGGTGCGGCCGGTCAGGTAGAGGTAGCCGTCGCGCAGGTACCCGAGGTCACCCGTGTCCAGCACGTCCACCTCGGGGCCTCGGCGCAGGTCGTCGCGACCGGTCGCGTAGCCGAGCATCACGCCCGGACCGCGGTAGTGCACGGCGCCCTCGCCGGGTGCGGCCCGGTCGTGCGCTTCGCTGGGTGCGATGGTGATGACGCCGCCGGGCACCGCCGAACCGACCGAGCCGAGGCGGTCCGGGAGGTCGGTCGGGTCGAGGCAGGCGATGCGCGAGGTGGCCTCGGTCTGGCCGTACATCGGGAAGAACCGGCCCTGCCGCCGTTCCATCATCCGCACCAACCGCATGGTCAGCTCATCGGGCATCCGCGCGCCGGACTGCGTCATCGTGCGGATCTCCGTGCGCTCCAACAGGTTCAGGTGCGCTGGGCCGAACGCCGCGTAGGTCGTCGGCACGGCGGCGAACGACGTGGCGCCCGCCCTGGTCAGGTGGTCCCACATGGCCAGGGAGAGCGGATTCCGGTCGCTCAGCACGATGCCGGCGCCGGACCGCAGATGACTGTTGAGCACCGATAGTCCATATGCGTGCGTGATGGGAAGAGTCGTCGGTGCGCGTTCCGCGGCGGTGATGTGCAAGACCCGCGCGATGGCTTCGGCGTTGTCGGCCACACCGTCGTAGGAGAGCCGGACCGCTTTGGGGCTCCCCGTCGTTCCGGAAGTCGACAGCAGCAGTGCGGTGTCCGGGAAGATGTCGCACGCCGGTTGCGCCGAACGCCTGCGGAGGACCGGTGAACCTCCCGCCGGTTCGCCCGGCACGTAGCCGAAATCGGTCAAATCCGACCCGCCACCGGGACCCGGTACGACGAATTCCGGTTGGTACGCCGACAGGACCTCAGCCGAAGCGGGCATGAATGCGACCGCGTGGCCGAGCCTCAGCGCAGCCAAATAGGCCAGCACCGTGGGCAGGTCGCGGTCGCCCGCGCACAGCACCAACGCCTTGGTGTCGTGGCGCAGGGATCGCTCGACCTCGCCGACCAGGGCGGCCAGGTCGCCGTAGGACAGCGTCCGACCACCGACGAGGTGGAGGGCGGGGGACCTCGGCGACACCTCTTCGTGCGTCACGAGATCCAGCGTCGCCAAGGGCATGGCGCACATTCTGCGGTCTGTTCGGGAACCGGTCCATAGCCCGTATTCGGTGTTGTGCTTGTGCTTGACGACTTCCACCCCCGTGGTGCAGATTCCGGTTGACCTCCCGGAGAGGGGAAGCGCCGCCCATGAACGCCGAGATCCGCCAGTTCCTTTTCGAGTCGTTGAAGGTCATGAAGTACAGCACCGCCGACATGGACGACGACACGGTGCTGGGCCCGGCCGGCGCAGACCTCGAATCGCTCGCCATGGCCGAGCTCGCGCTCCGGGTGGAGGACCACTTCGGCGTCCGGTTCCTCGAGGACGAGGCCGAGCACTTCGCCGCCATGACGGTCGGGGAGTTCTGCGCCGAGGTGGCTCGGCGCGCGCGGATCGCCACCGCGACGTGAGCGCAAGCGTTGCCGTGACGGGGATCGGTCTGGTCAGCCCGGTCGGCACCGCGGTCGACGAGGTCTTCGCGGCGGTCTGCGCCGGTCGGTCCGGGCTCGTGCGCCCGCCGGAGGACCACCCGCTGCACGGTGTGGTCGACGTGGCCGCGATCGGTCCGTTCATCGACCCGGAAAGCGTTATACCGCCGAAGGAAGCGCGGGTGGTCGACCGCTCGATCGTGATGGCCGTGAGGGCCGCGGGCGACGCGTTGGCCGACGCCGGGATCGAGATCGGCCGGGACGTCGACCCCTACCGCGTCGCGGTCGTGCTCTCCGGGGTCGGTGGACTCGCGACGCTCGCGGACCAGGCGGTCGAGCGTTCCCGGCGCGGTCGCCTGGGCGTCAGCCCGTTCCTGCTGCCCGGCGTGCTGCCCAACATGGCGGCGGCACGGGTCGCCATCAAGTTCGGCATCCGGGGCTACACGTCGTCGTCCGGCACGGCTTGCGCCGCCGGCGGTCAGTCCATCGGTGAAGCGATGCGCATCCTCCGGTCGGGCGAAGCGGACGTGGTGGTCTGCGGGTGCACCGAGGCGCCGCTGTTCCCGACGTTCGCCGACGCCTTCGGCAACGCCCTCGCGCTGGCCCGCGGCTGGTCCGATCCGACCACCGCGAGTCGCCCGTTCGACCGGCGTCGCAACGGTTTCGTGCTCGGTGAGGGCGCCGGTGTGCTGGTGCTGGAGCGGGCCGACTTCGCGCGGGCGCGCGGTGCCGTGGTGCGCGCCGACGTGCTCGGCTGGGGCGCGACGAGCGACGCGCACCACCCGACCACGCCCCGGCCGGACGGTGCCAGCGCGGCGGAGAGCATGCGGATCGCACTTCGGGATGCCGGACTGACCACAGGCGACATCGGCTACCTCAACGCGCACGGCACCGGCACGAAGGCGGGCGACACCGCCGAGGCGACGGCGATCCGGGGTGTGTTCGGCGACGCCATGCCACCGGTCAGCTCGACCAAGGGTGTCACCGGGCACATGCTCGGTGCGTCCGGTGTGGTCGAGGCTTCGATCGCCATCACGGCCATGCGCAAGGGACTTCTCCCACCGACCCACAACCTGGACGACCCCGACCCGGCCTGCGACCTCAACCACGTGCGTGGTGAGGCGGCGGCGGCCCGGGTCGACGCGGTCATGTCCAACTCGTTCGGCTTCGGTGGCCACAACGTGAGCGTGATCTTCGGGAGTGCCGATGGATGACCAGATCGTCCACGACCGGGTCGCCGTGCCGTTCTCCGGTCCGGGCGCGGGGACCGCACCGCTGAGCTGGGGCCAGAAGACGCTGCTCCAGGAGATGCGCAACAGCGACTGGACGTACAACATCAGCGGTGCGCACTACCTGCCGGAGGGCCTGACCGTCTCCGACGTCGCCGACCGCCTGGGCCGGCTCATGAGCAAGCACCCCGCGCTGCGGACCCGGTTCGGCACCGACGACGACGGCAAGCCGTGCCAGGTGGTGCACGCGTCCGGGGAGATCGAGCTGGAGGTCATGACCTTCGCCGACCACCTCGACCGCCAGGACGCCGTCGACCACGGCAACAAGCTGTGGCTCAAGTGGATGGCGATCCCGCTCGAACAGCACACACCGTGGCCGCTGCGCATGGGCGTGATGCAGCACCGGGGCAAAGCGGTGTACATGGTGCTCACGCTCGCCCACATGGTCACCGACGGCGTGGGCGCGTTGCTGCTCATGACCGACCTGGACCTCGGCGAGCTGGCCGGGCGACCGGTGGACCCGGACGCGGTGCGGCTGGCCGACCTCGCGCGGCTGGAGTCGACGCCTCGGATGCAGCGGGTCAGCGAGCGGGCGATGCGCCACTGGGAGAACCACCTCCGGTCGCTGCCGCCGTTGACGTTCGGCGGTCCGGGGGTGCCGGACTACGAGGCGGGGCAGCGGTGCCGCAACGTGCGGTTCCAGTCGCGGGCCGCCTACTTGGCCGTGGTCGAGATCGCCCGGCGGACCCGGACGGACACCGGACGGGTGCTGCTCGCGGTGATCGCCATCGCGATCGCCCGGACCACCGGCGTCAACCCCCTGACCCTGCACCTGGCCGCGGGCAACCGGTACCGACCAGGGCTGGCCGACGTCATCGGCTCGGTGGTCCAGAACGCCGTGCTCACCCTCGACCTCGACGGCACGGTCGACGACGTGATCGCGCAGGCCCGCCGGACCACGACGTCGGCGTTGATGCACGCCTACTACGACCCCGACCAGTTGGAGGAGCTGACCGCGCGCCTGGACGCCGAACGCGGCTACCCGGCCCGGATCACCTGCCGGGTCAACGATCGGCGGTTCAGCACCAGGACCCGGGCCGACGCGGTGGAAAGCGCCCCTGCCGCGACGGAGGACGAGATCCGGGCCACGCTGCCCGAGACGTACCTCAAGTGGAACAAGTTCGTGTACCGGTGGACCGACCAGCTGTTCGTCAACATCGAGGACCACCCGGACACCGTGTACCTCCAGATGGTCACCGACATCGACGCGTTCCCCGCGGAGCAGGTGGAAGCGATGCTGCACGCGGTGGAAGAGGTGGCCATCGAAGCCGCGTTCCACTCGGACGTGCCGACCGGGGCGCGCCCGCGGCCGGCCGTCACCGCCGCCGCGCCGCGGTGACGACCAGGGCTCCGGTCCGTCCGTCCACTGTGGTCGGCGAGTTGTGCCGGTGCCCCACCACGTCCTCGGTCGAGGACTACGAGGCCGCCACCACGGCGAAGCAGAGGTAGCGCAGTTCCGGGTCGTAGTCGCCGACCAGCACTGAGCCTTCTTGCGCTTCGGCCAGGTGCCACCACACCCCGGTGGTGGGCTGCCCGGCCTGCGCCCGCGTGTGGTCCGGCCGGTCCGGCCACACCGCGGCGAGCGAATCGCTCAGCACGACCCGCACGCCGGGGTGACCGGCCGACAGCTCGGCCACCGCGAGCAAAGCCGACCCCGGCACGGCTTCCGGTGCCACGTCGGGGTACTGGCGGACATCGGTCACCCGACTGCCCGTCCCGTCCTCGTACAGCATCGCCACGCCCCGGTGTTCCAACGGCGTCGCGGCCGTCGACTCGTAGGGCAGCGAAGCCTGCTCGACCACGACCAGCAGCGCCCGCCGCACGCCGTAGTCCCGCATGACGCGCAGGCCGGTGAACGGCGACGCGCTGCCCTGGTCGCAGAGGGCGAACGACATCGGCGTGCCGGGGCAGAGGTGGCTGAGGTAGGTCGCGGTTGCCCGGCCCGGCCACACGTCGTGGATGGAGAACGCCAGCACCAACAGGTCGACCGGCTCCGTCGCGGGCACGACCTCCGCCACCAACGCCCCGGCCATCTCGCCGTAGGAGTGACCGGACAGGCCCGCGACGGGTGCGAGGCCGAACGGCCGGGCCAGGTCCGCGAAGTAGTCGGTCACCTGCGCGCGGTGCTCGTCGTCGGCGAGGACGTCGGCGTTCCCGGTGAAAGCCCGGCGCCCGGCGCGGACCAGGCGCATCACCAGGGCCGGCTGTGACCGGCGATGAACGTGGCCAGCTCGCCGACGGTCAGCAACTCGTCCGGGCGCATCCGCTCCACGTCGATCTGGATGCCGAGCTGGTCCTCGACCTCCAGCAGCAGCTCCAACCCCAGCGACGAGCTGACCCCCAGCTCGTCGGCCATGTGCATGTCCTCGGTGATCGGTTCTTCGCGCTCGACCAGCCGCTTGAGGACGGTGGTCATGGCTTGGACCACGCGGTCCCGCAATGCGATGTCGAGCTGGGCGTCGGGTGCGGTCATGTCGGCCTCCTGGCTGAGAACGCGGGATCAGTGCTGGAACACCATCGCGGAGAACGTCGCCCCGGCTCCGGCGCCGACGGTCGCGACGAGGTAGTGGTCGCCCTCGCGGAGCAGGTCGCGCTCCCGGGCGGTGCGGTAGTTGGCGAACGCGTCGGTGCAGAACATGTGTCCGTTGTCGGGCACGTTCGACAGCAGCACGCGCTGCACCGGGAAGCCGATGAGCGAGCACAGCCGTTGCCAGGTCACGACGTTGACGTTGTGCGGCAGGACCAACCGGATGTCGTCCAGGGCGAGCCCCGCGTCGGCGACCGCCCGGTTGATCACCTCGGCCAGCGACGGGCGGTACTGGCGTTGGAACTCGTCCTCGCGATCGCCGAACTCGCCGTCGAACTCGCCGCGTTGCGCGCACACGAAGGACAGCATCCGGTCGCGCTTCCCGTTGGCGCTCACCAGGCAGGCGGACGCGCCCTCGGCGAACAACGACGTGCCCGGCAGCAACCGCGCGTGGCGGGTGAACGCCTTCTCGCCCGTCAGCACCAACGCCAACGCGTCGTCGTCCTGGTCACCGGCCAGCAGCCGGCCGGCCAGCTCGACCGCCAGCAGCCCACTTGCGCAACTTTGTTGCGTGACGGTGAAAGCCAGCGCGTGCGCGAGCCCCAGCTGACGGCAGACGTCGTGCAGAGGGTTGTGCGGGTACGGCACGACGACCGGCATCGCCCGGCCGTGGATGACGTACCGGACCCGGTGCTCCTGCCCGCGCAGCTCGGCGAGCCCTTCGGCGGCGGCGCGCAACAGCTCGGCCGGCGACCGGTCCGGGTCGAACCGGACCTGGTCGAGCCCGTGGAACCGCCGGAACAGCCTGACCTGCATGCCGGTCAGGCCGAGCGGATCGGCCAAGTCCTCGATGGGAACGCGAAAAGCCGGTGTGTACACCGACATCGCGTCGAGAGCGGTCACACTTCGGGATCCCACCACGTCGTTCCGGCAAACGTCAATGTGTGCCACGATGTTGCGGTGTCGCGGTTTCTGCTGGTCGTACTGCCGTTGCAAGGCCACCTCTACCCCATGCTCGCGATCGGGCAGGAACTCGCCCGCGCGGGTCACGAAGTGGTCTGGTGCGGTCCCGAGAACGTGCTGCGCCCGATGGTCGGTCCGGACGCGGTGGTGCACGCCACCGGTACACGTGCGTACCGCCGCTACGACGAGGCGGGCATGGCCGGCGTGCGGGCGATGTGGGACGGGTACCTGATCCCGTTCACCCGCTTCACCCTCGGTCCCGTCGACGAGGCGGTGCTGGAGCACAAGCCGGACGTCGTGGTCACCGAGCAGTACGCGCTGGCCGGGGCGTTGGTGGCGCACCGGCACGGCGTGCCGTGGGCGACGCTGTGCACCGGCACGCTGGAGCTGACCCCGCCGGCCGACCTCGTCGGGTTCGACGACTACCTGGCCGACAAGATGGCGCAGGCGGTGGCGATGGCAGGCCTGTCCGACGCGCCGATCGACCCCCGGTTCTCGCCGCACCTCGTGATCGCCCTGATGACGCCCGGACTCGTGGAAGACGCCGCGCTGCCGGACCGCTGCGTGCTCACCGGCGCGGCACTGGGCACGAGGCCGAACGCACCCGATTTTCCCTGGCACCTCTGGGATCCGGACCGCAGGCACGTGCTGGTCACAGTCGGCACGCTGGTCGGCCACATGATCGGCGACTTCTACGACCGGGCCGCTGCGGTGCTCGCACCCATGGCCGACGACGTGCAGGCGATCTTCGTGACCTCCGGCGTCGCCGCGGAGTCGTTCCCGGACAACGCCATCACCGCGGAGCTGGTGCCGATGCTCGACCTGATGCCGAAGCTGGACGCGGTGGTGTGCCACGCCGGGGGCGCGGTCAACGAAGCGCTCACCTTCGGAGTCCCGATGGTCGTCGCACCGGTCCGGGCCGAGCAGGTGGCCCTGGCGCGACAGGTGGCCCGGTCGGGCGCGGGCATCGAGGTGTCCATCCTCGACGTCACGGTGGCCGAGCTGGACACCGCGGTGCGAGCGGTGCTGGACGAGCCGGACTACCGGCGCAACGCCCGCCGGATCGGCGCGGAGTTCGCCGCCGCCGGTGGAGTCGCGGCGGCGGCGGCCCACCTGGTCGAGTTGGCGTCCGGCACGTGACCACACGCGAGCAGGAGGACGGTCTGGTGGACGGGTCCAGGGTCAAGGCGCTGCCGGGGGCCGAGGAGTTCGCGTGGGCGAGGCAGCGGCGGGCCGACATCCGCCGCGCGGGCGGTGTCCTCGACCTCGTGCTGCCGCTGCGGGAAGGCGGTGCCGGTCCGGCGCTGTTCTGCGCGCCGCCGCTGGTCGGGGCGAGCTGGTGCTACCTCGCGCTGCTGCCGCACCTCGCGCCCGAGCACCCGGTTTACGGCCTGCAGCTGCGCGGGCTGCGCAGGCCGGAACCACTGCCGGTCGACATGGCCGAGCTGGCGCGGGACTTCGCCGACCGGATCAGGATCACCCAGCCACACGGCCCGTACCACCTGTTCGGGTGGTCGATCGGCGGCAACGTGGCGCACGCGATCGCCGAGGAACTGGAGCGGCGCGGCCACGAGGTCGGCCTGCTCGTCATCGGCGACGCGATGCCCGGCCTGCCGAACAGCCTCAGCGTGGCCGACGACAACCTGTGGCTGGTGTGCGACTTCGTGCTGCGCGAGTTCGGCTACCAGCCCGTCGTCGAGCCGGACGACCCCGACCCGGTGCACCGCATGCTGGAAGTGGTCCGCGGTCGGCCCGGCTTGGGGTTGCACGAGTGGCCGGACCACCAGCTGCTCGCCCTGCCGCACGTGATCAGGAACAACCTCGCGGTGGCACAACGCCACCTCCCCGGCCGGGTCCGCTGCCCGGTGCTGTTCCTCTCCGCCGCCGAGGACGAGCGGACCACCGAGGCGAAGGTGGCCTCGTGGGACGACTACGTGGCCGGACCGGTCGACGTGGTGGAAGTGGACTGCCTGCACGAGCACATGCTGCTGCCCGTGCCGGTCGCCCGGATCGGGGCCGCGATCTCCGCCCGTCTCGGTGGTGGAGTCCCGTCCCGCGTCGGTGCGGACCCGAAGTGGTCCCGAATCGATCGCTGACGCATCCGAAAGTCTTATTGCCACAGGGGAATCGCGAACCTAGGCTCTGGGTAGGAGTCCGCGTCCGCCCCTCGCCCGGTTCACGAGACCTGAGGTCGGCGCCGCAGTCGGCGGAACACTCACACCGCCCGAACCCACACTGCCGCCGATGCGGGAACCCGCCCCGGTGGCGACCGTTCTGCGGTCCACCGTTCGTTTGCAACCGGAGGTCTGATGGGCGGGGCGAACCTGCGCACCGCGTTGGCGCAGGACATGCGGGTCGGCGCGGGCAACGTGCTGCCCATGCTGGTGGAGCACGGCGCCGACCTCGACGCACCGCGGATGACCTTCGACGTCGACGTGGACGGCATACCCGCGTGGACCCCGCTGTCCCTGCGCGACCTGTCCGAACGGGTCGCGGCGCGGGCGGACTGGTTCGCCCGCCGGGGGATCGGCCGACGTGACCCCGTCGCGGTGTTCGTCACCTCGGCGGCCGACGTGTTCCTCAACTTCTTCGCGCTCAACCGCCTCGGCGCGATCCCGGCGCTGATGAACGGCAGCATGCCGATCGAGGTCGCCGCGGAGTTCGTCCGCCGGCTGCGCGGTGTCGGCGTGCTGGTCGACGCCGACCACGCGGCGTTGCGGGACCACGAACTCGGCGTGCCCGTCCTGGGTGACGCGTCGGAGACCGGCACCGGCGACCCCGACCAGGCTCCACCGCCCTACCGCCACCACGGCGACGATCCCGTGGCGATCACGCACTCCTCCGGCACCACCCGGATGCCGACGCCGGTCGTCCACTCGCACCACAGCTTGTTCGCCGCCGTGCGCGCGGTTCGGCTCACCGAGGCCAGGCCGTACGGCCAGGTGCGCGAGATGTCCGTGCTGCCCGCCGCGCACGCCGCCGGGATCATCGTGGTGAACCAGGCGTTGTGCAACGGCTACGAGCTGCTGTGCCTGTCCGCGCAGGGCGGGCCGTTCGAGCGCAGCGGCGAGGTGGTGCTGGACGCGATCGAGCGCTGGCGACCCACCGGTGTGTTCGGCTTCGCCATCACCTGGGCCGAGCTGGCGCGGTTCGACCTGTCGAAGCGCGACCTGAGTTCGGTGCGCAACTGGTCCAGCACCGGCGACTGCGCGCACGAGGCGCACATCCGCAAGCTGGTCGCGGTGGGCAGCCACCCGGTGTGGACCCCGGACGGCGTGGCGGACGAGCCGGGCTCGAAGTTCATCGACACGCTCGGCTCGACCGAGATGGGCCACAGCGCGTTCGCCATCAGCCACCGGCCCGGCAGCGACCGCTACGACCGGTGCGTCGGCAAGCCGTACTCGTTCGCCGAGGTGGCGTTGCTGGACGTGACGACGGGCGAGGAGGTGCCGGTCGGCCAGGTCGGGCAGTGCGGGCTCAAGTCGCCGACGATCGCGCCCGGCTACTGGAACGACTCGACCGCCACGTACCGAAGCCGCCTCAACGGCTATTACATGACCGGCGATCTCATGTACCGGGACGAGGAGGGTTACTTCTACCACCTCGACCGGGCCAACGACGCGGTCGACCTCGGCGACGGCAACTGGATCTACACCGCGTTGTCCGAGGAGCGCGTCCTGGCTCGTTGTCCGGACGTGCGCGACTGCACGGTGCTCGCGTCGAAGCAGGACGACGGCACCCCGGTCACCGACGTGCTGCTGGTGCTGCACGACGGGGCCGATCCGGGGCTGGACCGGGGCGACGCGGTGCGGGCCGCGCTCGGCGAGGCGGTGGCTCGCACGGTGCGGCGGGTCGGCGTGGTGCCGGACGGACAGCTGGCCGTGGGGTCGACCGGGAAGGTGCGGAAGTTCGTGATGCGCCAACGGGTCCTGGCGGACGCGCCACACGGGAGGTAGCTCGTGCGGTATCCGCTGTCGTTCGCACAGGCGTGGGCGCTGTCCCTGCCCGCGGCCTTGTCCCACGCGACCTGGCTGGACGGTCCGGTCGATCCCGTTGCGCTGCAACGGGCGATGGACGTCGTGGTCGCACGGAACTCGATTCTCCGGACGAATGTCACCGCCTCCAGGGAGCAGGTCGTCTCGGAGACGGGGCGTGTGGTGGTGGAGCACGTCGTGCTGCCCGGTGACGTGGAGCGGGCCGAGTCGATCGCCGCGGAGTTGGCCGAGCGGCCGTTCGACCTCTCGACCGAGCCGTTGGTGAGGGCCGCGGTGATCGAGGTCGGTGCGGACCGGTGGCTTTTCGTGCTGGTGGCGCACCGGGTCGTGGCCGATGGTCCCGCGCTGGCGATGCTGCTCGCCGAACTGTCCACTGTGTACTGCGACGGTTCATCGACGGTGCCTGGGTCGTGGATGGACTACGGTGATTACGCCGTGTGGCAACGTGAGCGGTTGTGCGGTGAGGAGTTGGCACGTCAGCTGGAGCACTGGCGCGAGGTGTTGCGCGATGCTCCCGGACCGTCGCGGCTCCCGTCCGGACACCGTGCCGCGTCGCTGACCGCGGTGGTCGACCCGGCTGCGGTCCGGCGACTGGCCGCCGTGGCGGAACAGGTCGGCGCCACCCTGTCTACGGCGTTCCTCGCCGGGTACGCGGTGGTGCTGTGCCGGTTCGCGGGCCAGGCCGATGTCGTGATCGGAGCCCCGGTGAGTGGTCGCATCCGGGTGGAGCTGGAGTCGATCGCGGGACCGTTCGCCGACGTGGTTCCGGTCCGGGTGTCCTTGACGGGCGAGCCGACCTTCGCCGACCTGCTCGTCCGGGTGCAGGGCGCTGCGGCACAAGCGTTGTCGCACAACGAGGTTCCGCTCACGGTGCTCGCCGGGGAACTGGGGGTAGACCTCGCCGGCGTGGCGCGGTTCACCTCTCCGGCGCCTGCCGCGCCCGCGCTGGACCTTCCCGGCGTGACCGTGCGGAGCCACGTCGTCCTGACGGGTGCCGCCGAAGCTGATGTCGACCTGCGTGCGGACGAGAGCGGCGCACTGACCTTGGAGCACCGCACCGACCCGAGGTTCGCAGACTGGTTGCTGTCGTCGGTGGTGGCGGTGCTGGAGCACGTGACCGCGGACGGCGCGGTGTCGGAGCTGCCGGTGCCGGTTCCCGAGGGCACGTGGTCCGCCGCGTCCGAACCGTTGCCGGCAGGACCGTTGCCGACCGGGCCGTCACCGAGCGGCGCGGTCCGGTCCGCCGCCGCAGGGCCCGTGGAGACCGGCGTGGACGCGAGTGCGGTGCCGTCGCGGGGTGAGATCGAGCAGGCCATGGCCAAGACCTGGGTCGACCTGCTCCCCGGGCTCGACCAGGTCGGCGTGCACGACAACCTGTTCGGCCTGGGCGGGGGATCGCTCACGGCGGTCCGGTTCGCCTCGCTCGTCGCCGACACCTACGGCGTCACCCTGGCCCTTCCGCGCATCTTCACCTCGCCGACCATCGCCGCGCTCGCGGAGTTCGTGTCGTCGGAGCTGGAATCCGCCCGGGAGGACCGGGTGGCTGAGGCCGATCGGGAGGCCCGGTTGGCGCAGTTGTCCGACGACGAGCTGGACGACCTGCTCAGCGCCGTCATGGCCACCCGTGAACGCCGCCGGACCACCGGTGGTGCGGGGAGGTGACCACGTCGCCGGCCACCTCCGAGGACATCGCCGACCTGGCCACCGGCACGTTGTTCGGCGCGCTGGAAGATCCGGCCCTGAACTCGATGAATTTCCTCAACGAGGTGGCGATCCACTATCCGGACGCGATACCGCTGGCCGCCGGTAGGCCGAGCGAGGAGTTCTTCGACCTGGAGGACGTGCACCGATATCTGCGCATCTTCTCCCGGCACCTCTCCCGGCACCTCACCGAGGAACAGGTGCGGCGCACCGTATTGCAGTACGGTCGGACCAAGGGGATCATCCACGAACTGATCGCGGAAAATCTCCGCCTGGACGAGGACATCACGGTCGACCCGGAATCGGTCGTGGTCACCGCCGGTTGCCAAGAAGCGATGTTCCTCGTGCTGCGCGCGCTGCGGGCCGACGAACGCGACGTGCTGCTCGCGGTGTCGCCGACGTACGTCGGGCTGACCGGCGCGGCGCGGTTGGTCGACCTGCCCGTGCGCCCGGTCCGGACCGGGGAGAACGGGATCGACCTGGAGGACCTGGTCGCGGTGATCCGCCGGGAACGCGCAGCCGGTCGCCGGCCGCGCGCCTGCTACGTCGTGCCCGACTTCGCCAACCCGTCGGGGCTCAGCCTGGACCTGTCGACCAGGCAGCGGCTGCTGGAGGTCGCGGCGGCCGAGGACGTCCTGCTGATCGAGGACAACCCGTACGGGCTGTTCCACGGCGACGCGGACCGGGTGCCGACGCTCAAGGCCTTGGACGCGGACCGCCGCGTCGTCTACCTGGGCTCGTTCGCCAAGTCGGTGCTGCCCGGCGCACGCGTCGGCTACCTGGTCGCCGACCAGCGGGTATCCGGCGCCGACGGCACGATCGGCCTGTTCGCCGACCAGCTGTCGAAGATCAAGAGCATGCTCACGGTGAACACGTCGCCGATCGCGCAGGCCGTCGTCGGCGGCAAGCTGCTGGCGCACGGCTGCCGCCTCGCCGGCGCGACCGACCGCGAGCGGAAGCTCTACGACCGGAACCTGCGGCACCTCGTGACCGGGCTGGCGGACCGCTTCCCACCCGGATCGGACGTCACGTGGACCGCGCCGACCGGCGGGTTCTTCGTCGTGGTCACCGTCCCGTTCGTGGCGGACGACCTGCTCCTGGAACGGTCGGCGCGCGATTTCGGTGTGTTGTGGACACCAATGGGTCATTTCTACGACGACACTTCGGGAATCCGTGCGCTGCGCCTTTCGTGCAGCGTCGTCCCGGTCGAGCAGATCGACCGCGGCCTCGATCGGCTGGCCGCACTGGTGAATGACGTGCGTTCGCTCGGCGAAGATGATGATCCATCGCGGCCGATTGGCCGATAGTGCGTCGGGTGAACCGTGACGTACGATTCTTCACATTCGGACCGTGATTTCCCCGAAACTTCTGCGAAACTTTTCGAAGAGCTGTGCGGGACCAGGCGGGAGACCTGATGACGAAAGGCCTGGCGTCGCCCGGATTCGAACTCGTGACGAGTCCGGAATGGGTGGACGAGATTCTGCTCCGGGGCGCGGACGACGATGTCTGCCTGTATTCGGGCGGACCGGTCGACCGGTCCGCGCTGCGCCGGATGGTCGCCGACCGGCAGGAACGCCTGACGGGGGCGGGACTGCGCGCGGGCGGGTCGCTCGCGCTGCGCCTGCCGCCGTCGGTGGCGTACGTGGCGAACCTGCTCGCCGGGTGGCGCATCGGCGCCCAGGTCAGCCTCCTCGACCACCGCCTGACCGCGTTCGAGGTCGACGCCGCGCTCGGCCGGCTCGCACCGCAGGTGGTGGTCGAACCGGGACGGATCACCAGCTCGCCGCTCAGCGCGTTCGCGGAGGTCGAGGAGACCGTCACGGCCCGTGCCGGCCGTCCCGCGGCGACACCGCACGCGGTGATCCAGTTCAGCTCCGGCTCCACCGGGCCGTCCAAGGTGATCGGCCGCACGGCCGCCGACCTGATCGCCGAGGTCGAGCGGTACACCCGGATCGACGGCGTGCCGCTGCCGGGCGAGCGGATCGTCGTGCTGGCCTCGATGGTGCACGTCCTGGGGCTCGTCGGCGCGCTGCTCTACGGCCTGCACGCGGGCGTGCAGATCAGGCCGCCCGAACGGCTCACCGGCGACAGCGTGCTGGACGCGGTGGCCGCCGAAGCCACCCCGGCGACGGTGCTGGGCGTGCCGTTCCACATCGGCCTGCTCACGTCCGTTGTGGACCCTCCGTCCCTGCCGCAACTCAAGCGCATGACCACCGGTGGCGAAGCGGTGCCCGCCGCGACCGCGACCGCCTTCACCGACAAGTACGGCGTGCCGCTGGGCAACATGTGGGGGATGACCGAGGTCGGCGTGATCGCGACCGACCTGTTCGGCGAGCACCGACCCGCGCTCACCCCAGCGCCGGGCCTCGCGGTGGTGGAGCGCGACGGCGAGCTGCTGGTGAGCCTGCCGCGGTCGCCCTACGTCGGCCTGTCCGATCCGGAGCGGTGGGCGGACGGCTGGCTGCGCACCCGCGACGCGGGCACCGTCGACCCGGACACCGGCCTCGTGACGGTCAAGGGGCGCCTCGACTCGCAGGTGTCGGTCGGCGGCCTGAAGGTCGACCTGACCGAGGTGGAGGCGACGCTGGCCGAACTGCCCGGGGTGATCGCGGCCGTCGTGCTGCACGACGACGTGATCACGGCCTACGCGCAGCTCGACGCCCCGGCCACGGCGGCGACCGTCCAGGCGGGACTGGCCGAACGGCTCGCCGCCTACAAGAGACCACGGCGGGTGCACGTGCTCGACGCGATGCCGCGCACCACGACGGGAAAGCTGGTGCGCGACCGCTCGGTGCTCCGCGAGGTCGCGGGTGCGGCCGGGAACGGAGTGCCGCGGTGAGCCAGGACGACACCCCCGACCGGGACGACGTCCTGGCGATGCTCGCCAGCCTCGACGGCAGACCGGCGGACGACGTCCCCGAGCTGATCGAGTCGATGGAGCTGGCGTGGCTCGTGCACCAGGTGGAACAGCGCTACGGCGTGCGCATGGAACTCGACAGCGGCCAGTACGGCCGCATGACCACCGTCTCGGGAGCCGCTGACGTGCTCCGGGAAGTGATCGGGATGCCTGATGAACACGTCCGGGATTGACCACATCGAGCTGTACGTGGGTGACGCGAGGCAGGCGGCGTTCTACCTCTGCACCGCGTTCGGGTTCAAGGTCTGCGGCCAGGGCGGCCCCGAGACCGGGCTGGAGGACCAGCGCTCGCTGCTGCTGCGGCAGGGCGACATCCAGGTCGTGCTGACCACCGGTCTGGTGCCGGGCCACCCGGCGACCGAGTACGTGCGCCGGCACGGCGACGGCGTGGCGGTCATCGGGATCGGCGTGGACGACGTCGGAGCCGCCTACCGCGGCCTCACCGAGCGCGGCGCCGAATCGGTGTCGCCGCCACGCGAGTACGCGACCGAAGGGCCGGGCGGGCAGGACCAGCGGGTGATCGTGGCCGAGGTGTCCGGCTTCTCCGACGTGACGCACCGGCTGGTCGAGCGGCACGGCTCGCGGCGCGCGTTCCTGCCCGGTGCGATCGAGGTGACCGACCCCGAACCGGACACGGACGACAAGGTGCTGCGCGCGATCGACCACATCGCGATCTGCGTGCCCGCGGGCGGCCTCACCCCGACCGCCCGGTACTACGTGGACGTGTTCGGCTTCACCCAGATCTTCGAGGAGTACGTCGAGGTCGGCGGCCAGGGCATGGACTCCAAGGTGGTGCAGAGCTCGTCCGGGCAGGTCACCTTCACGTTGATCGAGCCCGACCCGCAGCGCCGGCCCGGCCAGATCGACAACTTCCTGACCTGGCACGCGGGCGCGGGCGTGCAGCACGTCGCGTTCGGCACCGACGACATCGTCAAGGCGGTGGGCACGCTCGGCGACAAGGGCGTGCGGTTCCTCGGCACGCCGAGCACCTACTACGACACGCTCGAAGAGCGGGTGGGCCACCTGGACGCGCCGCTGGACGAGCTGCGCGAGCTCGGCGTGCTGGTCGACCGGGACCACTGGGGCCAGTTGCTCCAGATCTTCACCGAGTCGATGCACGTGCGCCGGACGTTGTTCCTGGAGATCATCGAGCGGCGGGGCGCGCTGACCTTCGGCAGCGGGAACATCAAGGCGCTGTACGAGGCGAAGCGGGGCGAACTGTCCGGCACTACTGCCGGCTGAAGGGGAGAGACCACGGTGCACGAGTTCACGCTGACCGAGCAGGAGCGCGCCCTGCTCCCGACCGACGACGAGGTCCGGTTCTACGCCGAGCACGGCTGGTACCTGTCGAAGAAGGTCTTCTCCGACGACGAGGTGGACGAGCTGGCCGCCGCCGTCGACCGGTACTACTCGGGTGAGCGGAGCCGCCGGCTGCCGACCCGACCTCCGCGGTTGGCCTACTGGACGCCCGAGAACGGCGACGTGCAGCGGCACAACGACTACGTGCACTACGAGAGCGACCCGATCGCCAAGGCGCTGCTCAAGCCGCTGCTCGGCGCGGTGGCCGCACGCCTGGCGCAGGCCGACGAGATCCGGGTGTTCCAGTCGACCCTGATCTACAAGCCGCCGATCGCCGCCGAGCCGTCCAACGTCGTGCCCTGGCACTTCGACAAGCACTACTGGCTGTCGTCCTCGTCGGACCGGATGCTCACCGCCTTCATCCCGTTCCACGACTGCGACGAGGAACTGGGCACGATCACCATGGTCGACGGCAGCCACCGCTGGGAGGAGGTCGGCTCGGACGACAGCGCGAACAAGCACTTCGCCGAGCGGGACGCGAACCACCTGGAGGACCTGCTCTCGGTCAACGCCGCGCACAACGGCACCCGGGTGACCAAGATCCCGATGAACATCCCCAAGGGGCACATGAGCTTCCACCACTGCCGCACCTACCACGGCAGCGGACCCAACCACGCGTCCCGGCCGCGTCAGGCGATCTCGCTGCACCTCCAGGACGGCGACAACGCCTATCGCGAGTACCCCCTGTCCGACGGCAGCCTCGCCCTCTACAACCACGACTCCCTCGTGCGCCGCACCCCGGACGGCCGGCCCGACTACGCCGACCCGGAGTTCTGCCCTCCGGTGTGGCGGGCCTGACCGCGGTGCGGCCGGCACCGGACACCGACATCGGCCTGTACCGGACGGTGCGGCTGATCCGCCGGTTCGAGGAGCGGGCGGTCGAGCTCGTCCGCTCCGGCGACATCGTCGGCGGCATCCACCCGTACACCGGCCAGGAAGCCGTCGCGGCCGGGGTGTGCGCGGCGCTGCGCGGGGACGACATGATCACCAGCACCCACCGCGGGCACGGGCACGTGCTCGCGAAGGGCGCCGACCCCGCCAGGGTGCTCGCCGAGCTGACCGGCCGCGCCACCGGGCTCAACCGGGGGCGCGGCGGGTCCATGCACGCCGCGGACTTCGGGTTGGGCATCCTCGGCGCGAACGCGATCGTCGGCGCGAACGGCGCCATCACCGCCGGCGCGGCCTGGGCCGCCATGCAGGAGGGCCGCGACCAGGTCGCGGTGAGCTTCTTCGGTGACGGCGCGGTCAACCAGGGCGTGCTGCTGGAGGCCATGAACCTCGCCGCCCTGTGGCGGCTGCCGGTGCTGTTCGTCTGCGAGAACAACGGTTACGCCACCACCCTGACCGTGGCCGACGCGGTTGCCGGCACGATCACCGGACGGGGCGCGGCGTTCGGGATGCCCTCGGTGGCGGTGGACGGGATGGACCCGCGGACGGTGCTGGGCGTGGCACGTGAGGCGGTGGACCGCGCTCGTGCGGGCGGCGGGCCGTCGTTGGTCGAGTGCCTGACCTACCGGTTCGACGCGCACCACACGTGGGAGCACAAGGCCCGGGTGCGCTACCGCGACGACGAAGAGGTCCACAGTGGACGCCAGAGGGACCCGGTGGTGATCCAGGGTGCGAGGTTGACCGCGGCGGAACGGGAACTGGTCGACGCCGAAGTCGAGTCCACTGTGGACGCGGCGGTCGCGTTCGCGCTGGAGAGCCCGCACCCCGACCCGGTCGGCGCGCTCGACCACCTGTACGCCACCGGGATGCGGGCGCGTCCGGGCGGTGGTGGGTGATGCCGTGGTTGTCCTACCAGAAGGCGCTCAACCGGGCGCTCGGTGACGAGATGGCGCGCGACCCGGCGGTGTTCGTGCTGGGAGAGGACGTCCGCGTCGCGGTCTCGAACGTGACCGCGGGCCTGCTCAAGCGGTTCGGACCGGACCGGGTGCTGGACACGCCGCTGTCGGAGCAGGCGTTCACCGGCTTCGCCACCGGAGCCGCGTTGCTCGGTCGCCGCCCGGTGATCGAGTTCCAGATCCCGGCCCTGCTGTACCTGGCGTTCGAGCAGATCGTCAACCAGGCGCACAAGTTCTCGCTCATGACCGGCGGCCAGGCCCGCGTGCCGGTGACCTACCTTGTGCCCGGCTCCGGGTCGAAGACCGGGTGGGCCGGGCAGCACTCCGACCACCCGTACGCCCTGTTCGCCCACGCGGGGGTGAAGACGGTCGTGCCGGCCACCCCCGAGGACGCCTACGGCCTGCTGGTCACCGCCATCCGGGACGACGACCCGGTGGTGGTGTTCGCGCCGGCGGCGGCGCTCGGGGTGCGGGTGGACGTCGACTTCGACGCGCTGGCCCCGGTGCCGCTCGGCGTCGGCCGGGTGCACCGGCACGGCGAGGACGTCACGGTCGTCGCGGTCGGGCACCTCGTGCACGACGCGCTCGCGGTCGCCGAGGAACTGGCCGGTGAGGTGTCGGTCGAGGTGTTCGACCCGCGCACCGCGTACCCCTTCGACTGGGACGGGCTGGCCGCGTCGGTGGCCCGGACCGGCCGGCTGGTGGTGGTCGACGACTCCAACCGCATGTGCGGCCTCGCGGCCGAGGTCCTCGCCACCGCGGCCGAGCGGTTCGACCTGCTCGCCCCGCCGGTCCGGGTGACCAGGCCGGACGGTGCCGTGGTGCCGTTCGCCCTCGCGTTGGACCACGCCGTGCAGCCCGATCGCATGCAGTTGACGGCCGCGATCCAGAAGGTGTTGAAACACTGACCACGGGAGGTCCGCATGTCACTGGACCCGCAGGTGCGGTCGACGTCCGAGAGCGTCCGGCCGCTGTACACGCTCTCGGTCGAGGAAGCCCGGGAGGCCGACCTCGCGGCGATCCGTGCGGCGGCGGGCCGGGGGGAGCCGGTGCGCCACGTCACCGACCGCCACCTGCCCGGACCGGACGGCGACCTGCCGATCCGGATCTACCGGCCGGTGGACACGGCCGAGCCCATGCCCACGCTGGTCTACTTCTTCGGCGGGGGTTGGGCGCTCGGGAGCATCGAGACGTCCGACGAGATCTGCCGCGCGCTGGCCAACGCGGTGCCGTGCCAGGTGATCACCGTCGAATACCGCCTGGCGCCCGAGCACAAGTTCCCCGCCGCCGTGAACGACTGCCGTGCGGCCGTGTCCTGGATCGCGGCGAACGCCGCCACCCTCGGCGTCGACCCCGGCCGCCTCGCCGTGGCCGGTGACAGCGCCGGCGGCAACCTGGCGGCCGTGACCGCCCTCGGCACCCGGGGCGACCTCGCGCTCGCCGCGCAAGTGCTGGTCTACCCCAACACCGACCACCGCGGCGGAACGGAGTCCATGCGGATCAACGACGACCCCGCCGCGTTCAACCGCCGGTCCGTCGCCTGGTACTGGAGCCACTACCTGGCGAGCCCGGACGACGGCCGCAACCCCCTGGTCTCGCCGCTGCTGGCCGAGGACCTCACCGGGCTGCCGCCGGCACTCGTGATCACGGCCGAGCACGACCCGCTGCGTGACGAGGGGGAGCAGTACGCCGAACGCCTGCGGGAGGCCGGCGTGCCCGTGGTCGCCACGCGCTACGACGGTGTGGCGCACGGCTTCTTCGCCATGTCGGGTGTCGTGGACGCGGCCCGTGACGCCAGGGCCGAGGTAGCCACCTTCCTCCGCCACCACTTCCGTGAGTCCTACGTTCAGAACCCGTGAGTCCTACGTTCACGCCCCCCGAGTTCAACGCTCGCGGCGAACGGTGTTAGGCGCGAGCGTTGAACTCGGGGGTTCCGAACGTAGGACTCACGGGGCTCGAACGTAGGACTCACGGGGCTGGAACGTAGGACTCACGGTGGTGGTCAGGTGGTGGGCTGAGGGAACGTCCGGGCAGCCCGCCAGGCGCAGTGCCGTCTCGAACTCGGCCCGCAGCACGTCCAGCACCGCCGCCACACCCCGCTCACCACCCGCCGCGAGCCCCCACAGCACGGGCCTGCCGACGAGAACCGCCGTGGCACCGAGCGCCAACGCCCGCAAGACGTCCACCCCGCTGCGAACCCCGCTGTCCAGCAGCACCGGGCACCGCCCACCCACCGCGGCGACGACCTCCGGCAGCGCGACCGCACTCGGCACCGCACCGTCCAGCTGTCGCCCACCGTGGTTGGACACGACCACGCCCCGCACCCCGAGGTCGACGGCCCGCGCCGCGTCCCGCGCGTCGAGCACCCCCTTGACCACCAGCGGCAGGCTCGTGTGCGCGCGGATCCACTCCAGGTCACGCCAGCTCAACGACGGGTCGAACACCGCGCTGGTGTGCCGGGCGATCACCGAGTCACCCTCCACCCGGTCGCCCACCTCGCCGTCGGTGTTCACCGGCTTCACCCACGACGGCAGTGCGAATCCGTTGCGCATGTCCCGCAGCCGCCGCCCGAGCACCGGCACGTCGACCGTCAGCACCACCGCGCGGCACCCCGCCTCCTCGGCACGGCGCAGCAGCTTCACCATCACCTCGCGGTCGCGCAGCCAGTACAGCTGGAACCACGTCGTGCCGCCCGCCGCGGCCACGTCCTCGATCGGGTCGGAGCTGAGCGTGCTCACGACGTACGGCACACCGGCCGCCGCCGCGGCAGCCGCGACCGCACGCTCGCCACCGTCGTGGATCAGCCGCTGGTAGGCCATGGGAGCCACGGCCAGCGGCAGCGTCGACGTGACACCGAACAGCTCGCAGCCCGTGTCGCACGCCGAGACGTCCACCAGCGTCCGCGGCACCACCGCGACCCGGTCCAGCGCGGCCCGGTTTGCGGCGAGCGTGACCTCCTCACCGCTGCCGCCGGCGATGTAGTCCCACACGTCCGGCGCCGACCGCTCGGCGGCCAACCGCTCGACGTCGGCCGTCGACCACACGTCACGCATAAGCCGCCGCCTGCATCGAGTACAGCTCGGCGTACAAACCGTTCGCGGCCATGAGCTCGTCGTGCGAACCGTGTTCCTCCACCCGTCCGCCGGCCACCACCACGATGAGGTCGGCCATGCGCACGGTGGAGAACCGGTGCGAGACGAGCAACGTGATGGCACCGGTCCGCCGGCCGACCTCGCGCGCGCCGGCCGCGTACCGCTCGAACAACCGGTGTTCGGCCTGCGCGTCGAGCGCCGAGGTCGGTTCGTCGAGGATGAGCAGCAACGGCTCGCGGCGCATCATGGCCCGGCCCAGCGCGAGCTTCTGCCACTGCCCGCCGGACAGTTCCGCGCCGTCGGCGTAGGTCTTGCCGAGCCGGGTTTCGACACCGTCTTCAAGGCGGTCCAGGACGTCCTCGGCGTGTGCGCGGCGCAGGGCGTCGTGCACGGCGTCGGCCGATTCGATCTCGGACAGTTCGCCGACACCGACGTTCTCGCGGACGAGCAGCTCGAACCGGGAGAAGTCCTGGAACCCGCTGGCGATGCGGGCACGCCACCGGTCCACGGGGAAGCGGGTGAAGTCCGTGCCGTCCAACGAGACCGTGCCGGTGGTGACGGGGTAGAACCGGCACAGCAGCTTGATCAGGGTGGTCTTCCCGGCGCCGTTCTCACCGACGAACGCGACTGTGCTGCCCGCGGGCAGGGTGAGGTCGACGTCGGCGATGACCGGCCGGTCGGTGCCCGGGTAGGTGAAGGACACGCCGCGCAGCTCGATGCCGTCCCGGATGTGCCGGGGCACGTCCCGGTCGGGCGGCGGCGGCGCCTGGCTCGCCACCAGCGCGCGGACCCAGCGCACGTTGGCCATGACCCGACCGGTGCGCTGCATCTCCTGCAACGTGGCCACGGACGACGTCACCTGCTGGTTCACCTGTGACGCCAACGTCAGCACGAGCAGGACGTCGCCCACGCCGCGGCGGCCGGCCACCGCGTCACGCAGCACCAGCAGGGTGCCCAGCACGTAGGCCACGGCGAAGAACAGCTCCCCGCCGGTGCGCAGCAGCACGGCCCGGCGCTCACCGCGCCACAGCTCCGCCGACGCGTCGTCCCAGGCCCGGCGCTGGCGCGAGCGCAGCTCCGACGCCAGCCCGCCGACGCGGAGCTCCTTGGCCGACGCCACGTTCGCCACGAGCCCGAAGAGGTGCTTGGCGTGCCGGGCGGGCAGTGCCGAGCGCTCGCGCGCGCCGTTGACGATCGACTCGGCCCGCCGCCCGAGCAGCACCGGCGGCACGGCCGCGAGCGGCAGCAGCAACAGCAGCGGGTTGAGCCGCGCCAGCAGGACCGCGGTGAGGGAGATCGCCACCAGCAGGCCGAGGCTGTTCAGCAGGCCCTCCATCGAACCCCACCCGGCCCGGTGCAGCTCGTTGCGCAGCACCTGGATCTTGTCGGCGTACTCGGGCCGCTCGTGGTGCTCCAGACCCGCGGAGCCGTTGGTCATCTCGATCAGCTCGCGCTCCAGGCGCGGCACCGCTCGGTCGCCGAGCTCGAAGTAGAAGATGTGGGCGAAGTGCCCGGCGGTCAGCGCGGCGACCACCGCGAACACGACCAGCACCGCCGCCACGGACGCACCCCGGACGTCACCCGCCAGCGCCGAGTCGGCCAACGCGGCCAGGGCGGGCGCGGCCAGCGGCATCGCCGACGCCTGGGCGATCATGAGCACGACGGCGAGCACCAACCGGTACCGGCTCTCCTGCCAGGCGATGAGGAACAACTCCCAGCCACCGCGGACGACCTCGATCACCGGCTGACCCCCTCCACCACAGCGTCGTCGTCCTCGACCTCGGTGTCCTCGACGTCGTCGGCGTCCAGCCCGCGGGCGAATCGCCTCGCCTGCAAGGCGAACAGGCGCGCGTAGTGGCCGCCCGCCGCGATCAGCTCGTCGTGCGAACCCCGCTCCACCACGCGCCCGCCGTCCACCACCACGATGTGGTCGGCCCGCCGCACGCTGGAGAACCGGTGCGAGATGAGCAGCGAGGTCACCCCGCGCGTCAGCTCGACGAACCGGTCGAAGAACGCCACCTCGGCGCGCACGTCCAGAGACGCGGTCGGTTCGTCCAGCACCAGCACCGTCGCACCCGCCTCCAACGCGTAGAGCGCGCGGGCGATGGCGATCCGCTGCCACTGCCCGCCGGACAGGTCCGTCCCGCCCGGGTAGGCGCGCGACAGCGGCGTGTCCAGGCCGTCGGGCAGGGCGAGCAGCGCGTCGGCGATCCCGGCCCGTTCCGCGGCGCGCAGCACCACGGCCCGGTCCACCGGCACGTGCGCCGCGCCCAGCGCGATGTTCTCCGCCGCGGTCAACTCGTAGCGCACGAAGTCCTGGAAGATCACCCCGACCTGGCGGCGCCACCGCACCGGGTCGAACTCCGCGATGTCGACGCCGTCCGCGCGCACCGCACCCGACGTCGGCTCGTACAGCCGCGCGAGCAGCTTCACCAGGGTGGTCTTGCCCGTGCCGTTGACCCCGACCACCGCCGTGCAGCGCCCGGCGGGCAGTTCCAGTTCGATGCCGTCGAGCACGGTGCGGTCCGAACCGGGGTAGTGGAAGCCGACGCGGTCGAAGGTGAGCGACGTGGCGGGCGTGCCCGCGGGCACCTCGACCCGACCGGGCCGCGGCTGTCCTTCGTCCAGCTCGGCGAGCCGCTCGCGCAACTGCTGCAGCGCGGTCAGCGACAGCATCGCGAACTGCGTGCTGGTGTCCGACTCGGCGTAGTGGCCGCCGAGCGACATCGCCATCGCGACCGCCTGCACCCCGAGCGCCAACGCGGTCAGGCTCACCCGACCGGTCGCGGCGAGCTGGGCGGCGTGCACCATCGCGGCGCCGGACAGCAGCAGGCCGATCAACGTCAGCAGCAGGTACGGGGTCAGGTAGACGCGGCGGCGCGCCCGTTCGAAGGTGTTGCGCACGGTCTCCCACACGGCCGCGTAGCGATCCGCGAGCCAGGCGGTGAGGCCGAACATCCGGATCTCCTTCGCCGCCGCGTCGGTCATCGTGAGTTCGTTCAGGTAGCCGATCTCGCGCATCCTGCCGATGAGGCCGCGTCCCACCCGCGAGTACTTGCGCAGCCCGCCGCGCTGGCCGTAGCGGAACGCCGCCACCGCCGCGCCGACCCCGAGCGCCGAGGGCCACCCGATCGTCAGCCCGATGGCCACCACCAGGGCCACCAGGCGGGTGTAGCGGGCGACCAGCGCGACCATGCCGAAGCACGCCTGCCCCGGTGTGCCCCAGTCGCGGTCGAAGGCGCGCACGGCCTCGTTCAGCTCGTCCAGCGTGCGCTGGTCCTCCAGCGGCCCGATGCCGACCGGTTGCAGCATCAACGCCATCGCGTCGTCCCTCAGCGCGCTGTCCACCTGTCGCCGCAACTGCTGGCCCAAGGCGTTGTTCACGGGGGTGAGGATCTGCGTGAGCAGGAACGCGGCAGCGGCGAGCAGGAAGATCGAGGTCAGCCGGTCCCAGGCCGCGCTGCCGACGCCGCCGTCGACCGCGGCGGGCACCTCGCCGATCACCATGCTCGTCGAGACCACGAAGGCCACCGGCAGCAGGCCGAGCACGAGGTTGAGCACGACCAGGAACACGACCAGGCCCACACCGCCGGCGGGCAGCAACTTCGCGATCCGCAGCCGCGGGCGCACCGCCTCGTCCACCCAGTTCGCCCACGTGGCCTGCAATCCGGCCGTCGCGGACCCCACCGCAGGAGGTGTTCCGGTCGTCATGGCGCTCCCGCGAGTCCTTCGGTGGTGCGGTTCGTCGACGAACCGCTCGTCGAATCGGCCGCAGGCGCATTGCCGCAGTTTTCGTGCCGTCGAATGGACGCCAAGGCATCAAAGCACAGGGTGTGAGCGCTCTCAAGAAGGTTATTTCGTGAATCCGCACGATCTTCTCGGGCACTTCGCCGCACGTTGCTCCGGTCGGTCCAGCGCTTGACCCGCGCCGGGGTACCCTCATTCGCCTTGCTGCGCAAATGGCGCACGGGTCTGTGCGAAACGGTCGTCGACGGCGGTGTCGGCGTTGCGGGCATCCGGAGCAACCCGAAAACCGGGAACACGGGTCGTCCGCATCGGGGCAGCCGCCTTTCCGGTGGGACTGAATTCCGGCAGACGGACGATTCCGGATCGCTCTCACTCCGATATGCGGGGCGAGGAACCACGCGGCACGGCGTTCGCGCCCGGGGCGAACACCGTGCCGTGCTCGTACGACAAGCCGCTGGGACCTGTCGCGTCAACCTCGGTGCCCGCCTTCCACCATGCCCGTCGCGAGCAGGACGACGCCCAGCGAGCCGACGAGCGCCGCCGCGGACGCGGTACGCGCCCGCCCGGGTCGGCCCTTCGCCTGAGCGGTCCCGTGCACCGCTGCCGCGGCCATGACGAAGGCGAACAGCAGTAGCTTGACCGCCAGGACTCGGCCGTACCCCGGGCGGGTCAGGGACTCCCACGTGACGCCGTGCCGCACGGCCAGCAGCACGCCGGTGGTGATCTGGCTGGGCAGGAACCCGACCGCGGTGATGAGCGCGAACCGTTTGCCCACCGCTTTGAGCACCTCACCGCGATGCTCCAAGGCGAGCAGCCGGCGCACCGGGGGCAGCACCACGACGCTGACGGTGAGCTGGCCGCCCACCCAGACCACGGCGCCGAGCACGTGCACGAACCGCACGACGGTCCAGAGGTCGAGCACGTCGATCACCCGGCCACGTCGACGTAGCCGTGCGCGCCGTTCTCGGCGTGCCGCATGTCGTGGTCGACGAAGGGGTAGCGCCCGGTTTCCGGGAACGCCAACTCCACGTAGCCGCCCTGGGAGGGTGCGAGGTCCAGCGCTTGGGCGCCGGTCGTGGGCCACCGCGCGCCCTCGCGGTAGACGGTGTCGAACTGGCCGCCGACGACGTGGAAGGCGATGTTGTCGCCAGGCCCCGCGTTGACCAGCCAGATCCTGACCCTCCGGCCGACGGTGGTGGTCAGCGGCGCGTGGTCGTACTGCGCGGCCGCGCCGTTGAACACCCACCCGTCCGGGGTGCCCGCGCGGATCTTGGCCACCTGCGCGTCGCTGCCGGGTTCGCCCAGGTACAGCTGCGAGCCGACGAGCAGGAACTCGTCGTCCACCGGTGGCAGGTCTGGCGGGTCGATCACGACCGCGCCGTACATGCCGTTGGCGATGTGCTGGGACATCGGCATGGTGCCGCAGTGGTACAACCACGCGCCGGGCCGGTGCGCGGTGAACGAGTACACCAGCCGTTCGCCGGGCTCGATGGTGCGCATCGGGCCGTCGGGGGCGAGGGCTCCGGCGTGGAAGTCGATGCTGTGGCCGATCGTGCCGTCGTTGACCAGGGTGACCTCGAACCGGTCACCGACCTTGCCGCGCAGCACCGGACCGGGCGCCGTGCCGCCGAAGGTCCACATGCGCTGCTTCTGCCCCGGAGCGACCTCCACCTCCTGTTCCGCGACGCGCAACTCGATGCGGTGCGTCGTGGCCGCGGGCGCGGGTGCGAGCAGTGCGTCGCGGGCCGCCCAGTCGGGGGAGGGCCGCCCGGCGAGGTCCAGCCCGCCGTCGGTGGCCGTGCTGTCGTCGGTTCCGTGTGCGTGTCCGCCGGTGGTGCGGATGGTGATCGTCATCCCGGCCGCCCGGTGGCCCGCGACCGTGCACCAGCCTTTGACCTCGTCTCGTACGACCCCCACGTCGAGGGTGGCGGTCTCGCCCTGGCGCAGCATCTTGGTCCGGGGTCCGGCGTCCACGCGGAGGTCGTGCCGGACGTCCTCCCGATTGGTCACGCGCAGCACCAGGTGGGTGCCGGGCGCGACCTCGACCACGGCGGGGCGCACGTCCATCCCGTCCAGTTCGACGTCGACGGTGCGGATCTGGGCGGACGTGGTCGGCTCGCTGTGGCCACCGGTGGCCACACCGGCGGCGAGCACCACCACGGCGACGCCGAGGACGAGCCCGCCGAGCTGGTGACCGTCGACCGGCCGCCACTCGCCCCGGAGTGCGACGGGTGCGGCGACCGCGAGCGCCAGGACCACGAACCCGCCGAATGCCACCGCCGCCAACGTCCACCCGACGGTGGGCAGCAGCACGACCAGCGGCACGGCGGCGTTGGCCGCGACCAGCCGCGACCGCCACCACTGGCCCAGCACGGCGGCGATGTCCTTGTGCTCGGACGGGCCGCGACCGAGCACGACCGGCAGCAGCCACGTCAGCGCCCCGACCAGCACCTGTGCGGCGAACCCGACGACCAGCACCGGCAGCACCGGTTCCAGCGCCGCGGCCGGACCCACCACGAGCTGCCGCCCGGCGTCCACCACGACGCCGGCCGCCAACCAGGCCGTGCCGGCGGTCAGCATCGCCGCCGCCGGCCCGCGGGGCAGGCGGCGGCGCAACGCGTCGACCAGCGGCGCCATCGCCAGCCCGACACCCGCCGCGTACACCAGCAGGCCGGCGACGGCTGCGGGCGACCAGCCGACCGCCACGCCGGTGACCGCGACGACGAGCCCGGCTGCCAGCAGCCACAGCGACCGCCGGGCGAGTCGGGCCGTGCGCTCGGACATCCGGGTGCCCAACGTGGTGGGCAGCAGCGTGAACAGCGTGCCGAGCACGGACAACCCCACCCAGCCCAGCAGCGTGACGTGGACGTGCGCCGCCAGCGCGCGTTCATGCCAACCGGCGCCCAGGGCCAAGGCCGCGCCGAACACCGCGCCGATCGCCAGGGCGGCGCCGGCGGCGGCGTAGAAGTCGATCAGGTAGCGGAACCGGGGGACCATCGCGGTCCGCCGCCAGCGCAGCAGGTGCCAGGTGTGCACGGTGGCGATCACCGCCAGACCCGCGCCGCCGACGGCCGTCAGCGCGGTCAGGTCCGTTACGACGCCGACCAGCACGGCGGTCACCAGCACGCTGATCGCGGTGAGGCCGATCGCGAGCTTGCGGTCGGAGGGCCCTTGCACGCGGCACAGGGTGACCACGAAGTGCTCGGACCAGATCACGATCGCCGTGGTGACCGAGCCGAGCAGGAAAGCGTGCAGTGGCAGCCACTCCGGCAACCCCCACCGGTCGGCGCCCGCGGCCAGGGCGACCGCCGCGGCGAGCCAGCCGAGCACGAGGACGTTGCCCCACACGAAGACCGGTGCGCGGCGGCGCCGGGTGAGCGTGATGCCCTCGATCATCGCGGCCTGCCCGGGGTCGCGCGGCGGCGGTAGACGACGTAGGGCCGCCACAGGTACGCGATCGGCGCCGACCAGACGTGCACCAGGCGGGTGAACGGCCAGATCGCGAAGAGCGCGAAGGCGCTGAGGGCGTGGAGCTGGAACACCAGCGGCACGTCGGCCATCAGCACCGGGTCGGGCTGAAGCCGGAACAGGCCGCGGAACCACACCGAGATCGTCTCCCGGTAGTCGTAGCCGGCGCCGATCAGGTTCTCGCCGACGGTGGCCGTCACGCCCAGCGCGATCACGACCGTGAGCACGGCGAACAGCAGCTTGTCGGTGGGGGTGGTGGTGCGCCGGACCCGACCGTTGACGAACCGGCGGGCCAGCAGCAGCCCGAGCCCGACGACGAGCATGACCGCCGCGGCGGTGCCCGCGCCGACCGAGACCGCGTGGTACAGCCCCTCGGAAACCCCGATCACCTCGGTCCAG
Organism: Saccharothrix sp. NRRL B-16314; assembly: GCF_000716595.1. GTDB lineage: Bacteria > Actinomycetota > Actinomycetes > Mycobacteriales > Pseudonocardiaceae > Actinosynnema. Next base: position 185,208 of record NZ_JNXC01000008.1, on the reverse strand, counting down.
GACTTCGGCACGAGCAGGCCGAGGGCGTGCCCGGCGATGGCGGCGAACACGCCGAGGTGGAACAGCGGCGAGCCCCAGCGCAGCCAGCGGTGCTCCAACAGCTGCGTGGTGCGGGTGGTCCAGCCGAACTGGTCGACCCGCCACCGCCAGGCGTGGCCGACTGCGAAGACGGTGAGTGCGGCGTAGGGGAGCACCACCCAGAGCAGGGTGTTCACGCTCGGATCTCCGTTCCGGTCAGGTAGTCCGGCGGGGCGAACGGTGCCAGCCCGACTTCTTCGTCGGGTGGGCCGTCGGCGGCCAAGGCCAGCACCGCCGCGCGGTCGGCCTCCGAGAGCTCGCCCATCAGTGTGGTCAGGGCGCCGAGCAGGAGGGCGTACGGAGAGCCCGCGTCGTGCAGTCCGGCGCGAATCAACTCCAGGCCTGTCCGGTGCTGCCGCAGCGGCGCTTCGCCGGCGCCGGGGCCGAGCAGCGCGGCGAACTCGCACACCACCGGCAGGTAGTCGGGCAGTTCGTCCTCGGGCGGGGCGAGCCCGGCCGCCCGGTAGCGCTGCTTGAGCACCAGCATGGCCATCCCGCGGCGACGGGTGTCGCCGTGCAGGTAGTAGGTCAGGTAGAGGCTGGTGCGGCGGCGCAGGTCGAACGTCTCCACGTAGTGCTGCGCCAGTTCGAACGGCGGCTGTTCCCCGTACCAGTCGAGGAAGTCGAGCAGTGCGGCCCGTGTCGCGTCGGCGGGCAGGTTCCGCGCCGTCGCGGTGAACTCGTCGCGCCCCGCCGACAACGCCTCGTCCGGGTACTGCAACAGCAGCGCGATCAGCGCGAGCGCTTCCTGTCGCGCGTTCACCGCCGCGCCTCTTTCGCGTCGGCCACGTGCAGCGGCAGCCGGATGCGGTTGTCGGTGGGCAGCACGTGGAAGTCCTCGCCGCCCATGCCGGGCCCTCCTTCGACGTCCAGGCTGCACCCGGCGCCCTGCGCGGCGAGCGCGGCGGCGTCCTCCCGGTGCGCGGCGGGGATGACGTAGCGCTCGTCGTACTTGGCGATCGCCAGCAGCCGGTACATGGCCTCCATCTGGGCTGCGGACATGCCGGTCGCGGCGAGGAGGTCGTCGGCGACCGTCCCGTCCACCGTCCGGGCGCGCATGTAGCCGCGCATCGACGCGAGCTTCATCAGCACGCCGGCGACGACCTCCGTGTCACCCGCGGTGAACAGGCTCGCCAGGTACTCGATCGGGATGCGCAGGTCGCGGATGGCGTGGAACACGTCGTCCGGGTCGTTGGCGTCGCCTTCCGACGTGGACACCGCGTCGAGCACCGGCGACAGCGGCGGGATGTACCAGACCATCGGCGCGGTCCGGTACTCCGGGTGCAGTGGCAGCGCGATCCGGTATTCGGAGATGAGCTTGTGCACGGGGGAGCGCCGGGCCGCCTCCAGCCAGTCGGCCGGGACGCCGTCCTCCAGCGCCGCAGCCGCCACCGCCGGGTCGTGCGGGTCCAGGAACACCGCGCGCTGGGCTTCCAGCAGATCGGCCGGATCGGGCACGCTCACCGCGGCGGTCACCGCGTCGGCGTCGTAGAGCACGAGGCCGATGTACCGCAGACGCCCCACGCACGTCTCCGCGCACACCGTGGGCTGGCCGGCCTCGATGCGGGGGAAGCAGAACGTGCACTTCTCGGCCTTGCCGGTGACGTGGTTGGCGTACACCTTCTTGTACGGGCACGCCGACACGCACATCCGCCAGCCGCGGCACCGGTCCTGGTCGACGAGGACGATGCCGTCCTCCTCGCGCTTGTACATCGCGCCCGACGGGCACGCCGACACGCATGCCGGGTTGAGGCAGTGCTCGCAGATCCGCGGCAGGTGGAACATGAACGTGCGCTCGTACTCGAACTTGACCTTCTCCGTCATCGCGGCCAGGTTCGGGTCGCCGGGAGCGTGCTCGGCCGCGCCACCGAGGTCGTCCTCCCAGTTAGCGCCCCAGGTGATGGCGGTGTCCTCGCCGGTGAGCGCCGACTTGGGCCGGATCACCGGTGTGTGCTCGCTCGCGGGCGCGTTGAGCAGCGTGTCGTAGTCGTAGGTGATGGGCTCGTAGTAGTCGTCCAGCGACGGCAGGTCCGGGTTGGCGAACAGGCTCAGCAGTCGCCGCACCCGACCTCCGCCGCGCAGCTTGAGCTTGCCGCGCCGGTCGAGCACCCAGCCGCCGCGCCACCGCTCCTGGTCCTCGTACCGCTTGGGGTAGCCGATGCCGGGTTTGGTCTCGACGTTGTTGAACCAGACGTACTCGGTGCCCTCCCGGTTGGTCCAGGTCTGCTTGCAGGTCACCGAACAGGTGTGGCAGCCGATGCACTTGTCGAGGTTCATCACCATTGCCACCTGCGCCATCACGCGCATCAGTACTCCACCTCCTGCGTGCGGCGGCGGATCGTGGTGACCTCGTCGCGCTGGTTGCCAGTGGGCCCGTAGTAGTTGAACGCGTAGGTGAACTGGGCGTACCCGCCGACCAGGTGGGTCGGCTTGAGCAGCAGCCTGGTCAGGGAGTTGTGCACACCGCCGCGCCGGCCGCTCAACTCGGTGCGCGGCACGTTCACGTTGCGGTCCTTGGCGTGGTACATGAACACCGTGCCCTCGGGCATCCGGTGCGAGACCACCGCGCGCGCCGTGACGACGCCGTTGCGGTTGTACGCCTCGACCCAGTCGTTGTCCGCCACGCCGATCTTCGCCGCGTCCACGGTGGACATCCAGATGTCCGGCCCGCCGCGCGACAGCGCCAGCATGTACGCGTTGTCCTGGTACTCGGAGTGGATGGACCACTTCGAGTGCGGGGTCAGGTAGCGCACCGTGACCTCGGCGCGGCCGTCCTCGCCCAGCTCCGGTGAGCCGAAGTGCCTGCCCATGTTCAGCGGCGGCCGGTAGACCGGCAGCTGCTCGCCCAGTTCGATGAGCCAGTCGTGGTCGACGAAGAAGTGCTGCCGCCCGGTGAGCGTGTGCCACGGCTTGGACCGCTCGACGTTGATCACGAACGCCGAGTAGCGCCGTCCGCCGGTCTCGCTGCCCGACCACTCCGGGGAGGTGATCACCGCCTGCGGGCCTTTCTTGGTGTCCTCGAACGAGATCCGCTTGCCCTCGTGCTCCTCGGCGAGGTCGGCGAGCGCGGTCCCCGTGCGCTTCTCCAACGAGCGGAAGCCCTGCACGGCCAGCCGGCCGTTCGTGGTACCGGACAGCGAGAGGATGGCCTCGCACATGTGCTCCGCCGTGTCCAGCGAGGGGCGGTCGTGACCGCGCACGCCGTTCTTGCGGCGAAGGTGCTCGATCTCCTCGTCGGGCCGGTAGGTGACCCCCTTGGTGGTCAGCCCGAGCGAGTCCAGCAGCGGGCCGACCGAGCGCATCTTCTCGCCCGTCGCCGGGTAGTCGCGCTCGATCGCGACCAGCTTCGGCATGGTGCGCCCCGGCGTCGGCTCGCACTCACCGGCCCGCCAGTCGCGCACCCGGCCGCCGGGTTGCGCCAGCTCGTCGGCCGTGTCGTGCGCCAGCGGCACGGCCAGCACGTCCGTGCGCTTGCCCAGGTGCTCCTTCGCCAGCTCGGCGAACCGATCGGCCAGGCCGAGGAACGCGTCGTAGTCCGACCGCGCCTCCCACGGTGGTGGGATGGCCGGGTTGAACGCGTGCACGAACGGGTGCATGTCCGTGGTCGACAGGTCGTGCTTCTCGTACCACGTCGCGGCGGGCAGCACGACGTCGGCGAACAACGCCGTCGACGTCATCCGGAAGTCGATCGTCGTGAGCAGGTCCAGCTTGCCCTCGGGAGCATCGTCGTGCCAGGTCACGTCAACGGGTCGGAGGTCGGCCGGGCTCTCCTCGCTGCGCGCCTCCGCGTCGGTGCCGAGCAGGTGGCGCAGGAAGTACTCGTTGCCCTTGCCCGACGAGCCGAGCAGGTTGGCCCGCCACACGGTGAGCGCGCGGGGGAAGTTGGCCGGGTCGTCCGGGTCTTCGGCCGCGAAGCGCAGCCGGTCGGCTCGCAGTTCCTCGACCACGTGCTCGGCGACCGTCCGGCCCCGCGCCGCCGCCTCGTCGGCGAGGTCGAGCGGGTTGCGGTTGAACGTCGGGTGCGACGGCAACCACCCCAGCCGCGCGGCCTGGGCGTTGCAGTCGGCGAAGGACCTGCCCGCCAGCAGACCTCGGCCGAGCGGGCTGGCCAGCTCGTCGGCGCGGAAGCCCTCGTAGCGCCACTGGTCGGTGGCCAGGTACCAGAACGCGGTACCGGCCATGTGCCTGGTCGGCCGCTGCCAGTCGAAGGCGAACGCCAGGTGCTGCATGCCGGTGACGGGCCTGGCCTTCTCCTGCCCGACGTAGTGCGCCCAGCCGCCGCCGTTGCGGCCCTGGCACCCGGTGAGCAGCACCAGCGACAGGAACGCGCGGTAGATGGTGTCGGAGTGGAACCAGTGGTTCGTGCCCGCGCCCATGGCGATCATCGACCGCCCTTCGGTGCGCTCGGCGTTGCGGGCGAACTCGCGGGCGATGCGGGCGGTGGTCGCCGCCGGCACCGAGGTGATCTCCTCGGCCCAGCCGGGGGTGCACGGTGACGTGGTGTCGTCGTAGGACTCCGGCCACACACCGGGCAAGCCGGGGCGTCCGACCCCGTACTGCGCCATGACCAGGTCGAAAACCGTGGTCACGAGCACGCCGCCGACGGTCGTCGTCGGCACGCCCCGGCGGATCGAGCCACCGCCCTCGGTCTCGCCGACGTCGAAGCGCGGCAGGTCGACCGCCACCCGGTCGCCGTCGCGGTCCAGGAGCGTGAGCACGGGCGCCACGTCACCGAGGTCGAGGTTCCACCGGCCCTCACCGGCATCACCCCAGCGGTGGCCCAGCGACCCGCCGGGCACGACGGGCTCACCGGTCGCCTCGTCGAGCAGCACCGTCTTGAACTCGGCGTTCTCCTCGGTCGAGCCGAGGTCGGCGGCGGTGAGGAACTTCCCGGGCACGTGCGCGCCGTCCCGTTCCTCCAGCCGGACCAGGAACGGCAGGTCGGTGTAGCGCTTGGTGTAGTCGGCGAAGTACGGCGTCTCCCGGTCGACGAAGAACTCGCGCAGGACCACGTGGCCCATCGCCATCGCCAGCGCGCCGTCCGTACCGGGGTGCGGGGCGAGCCAGTCGTCGGCGAACTTCACGTTGTCGGCGTAATCGGGGCTGACCGCGACGACCTTCGTGCCCTTGTACCTGGCCTCGGTGAGGAAGTGTGCGTCCGGGGTGCGGGTCACCGGGATGTTGGAGCCCCACATGACCAGGTAGCTGGAGTTCCACCAGTCCGCCGATTCCGGGACGTCGGTCTGGTCGCCCCACACCTGCGGCGAGGCGATCGGCAGGTCGGCGTACCAGTCGTAGAACGACAACAGCGTGCCGCCGATCAGCGAGTGGTAGCGGGTGCCCGCCGCGAACGAGGCCATCGACATCGCGGGGATGGGGGAGAACCCGACCACGCGGTCGGGGCCGTAGGTCTTCGTGGTGTGCACGTGCGCGGCGGCGACCAGCTCGGTGACCTCGTCCCAGGTAGACCGGACGAAACCGCCTTTGCCCCTCGCCCTCTTGTACACCTTCGACCGCGCCGGGTCGCCGGTGATCTCGGCCCACGCGAGCACGGGATCGCCGAGCCTCGTGCGCGCTTCCCTCCACATCCGCAGCAGCGCGCCCCGCACGTACGGGTAGCGCACTCGCGATGGTGAGTAGGTGTACCAGGAGAACGACGCGCCCCTGGGGCAGCCGCGCGGCTCGTACTCCGGCGAGTCGGGCCCGATCGACGGGTAGTCGGTGGCCTGGTGCTCCCAGGTGATCAAACCGTCCTTGACGAACACCTGCCACGAGCACGACCCGGTGCAGTTCACGCCGTGCGTAGACCGCACCACCTTGTCGTGCGACCAGCGGTCCCGGTAGAACCGCTCCCACTCGCCGCGGTCGATCTGATGCAGAGTCCGTCCGTCCGCCGACACCGAGCCGCGGTTGAAGTAACTCCGACCGCGCTGCACCGACCGGGCCGCCCCACTGGATTCCATGCGTGCGAGTCCACTACGCCGCCCACCCGGGCGGCAGGGACGAAAGTCCCGGGCGGACCGGACGTTGAACCCTGCTCCAGGACGCGCGCGGTGCGGGGTGGACGGCGTGACGGCATCCCGTCGGCGCGCTCACCGACCGCTCCGGCGGCCGGGACGACTCTGCCGAGTGCTGCGAGCCGGCTCCACCCGCATTATGGTCGGCACAGCCCTGTCGATCACCTCGCTCTGCGGATGCCCGAGGAGTTTCGCCTGTGAGCACCGACGCCGACCCTCGAATCCGCGGCACGGGTATGGACACCGGGCTGACCGAGGCGCTGATCCGCACCCGCCGGTTCTTCACCCGGGCCGAGGTGTCGCCTGACCTGCGCACACTGCACCAGATAGGTGGTCGGCAGGCCGACGAGTTCTACCGGGACCGGTGGAGCCACGACAAGGTGGTCCGCTCCACGCACGGGGTGAACTGCACCGGGTCGTGCTCGTGGAAGGTCTACGTCAAGGACGGGATCATCACCTGGGAGTCGCAGCAGACCGACTACCCGTCGGTCGGGCCCGACTCGCCGGAGTACGAGCCGCGCGGCTGCCCGCGCGGAGCGGCGTTCTCCTGGTACACCTACTCGCCGACCCGGGTGCGCTACCCGTACGTGCGCGGTGTGCTGCTGGAGATGTACCGCGAGGCCAAGCAGCGCACCGGTGACCCGGTCCTGGCCTGGGCAGACGTCGTCGAGGACCCTGGACGCGCACGGCGGTACAAGGCGGCACGAGGCAAGGGCGGCCTGGTCCGGGCGACGTGGGACGAGGCGACCGAGATGGTCGCCGCCGCGCACGTGCACACGATCAGGACCTACGGCCCCGACCGGGTTGCCGGGTTCTCGCCGATCCCCGCGATGTCGATGGTCTCGCACGCTTCCGGCGCACGGTTCGTCTCGCTGCTCGGTGGCACGATGCTCTCGTTCTACGACTGGTACGCCGACCTGCCGGTCGCGTCGCCGCAGGTCTTCGGCGACCAGACCGACGTGCCGGAATCGGCGGACTGGTGGGATGCCGGGTACCTGGTCATGTGGGGCTCCAACATCCCGGTGACCCGCACGCCGGACGCGCACTGGATGGCGGAGGCGCGCTACCGGGGGCAGAAGGTGGTCGCGGTCGCGCCCGACTACGCCGACAACGTGAAGTTCGCCGACGAGTGGCTGGCCGCCCGACCCGGCACGGACGGTGCGCTGGCGATGGCGATGGGCCACGTGGTCCTGCGCGAGTTCTTCGTGGACCGGCAGGTGCCCTACTTCACCGATTACGTCAAGCGCTACACCGATCTGCCGTTCCTGGTCCGGCTCGACGAGCACGGGCAGGTCCACCGACCCGGGAAGTTCCTCACCGCCGCCGACCTGCCGGACCACGGCGACCAGGAGAACCCGGCGTTCAAGACCGTCCTGCTCGACTCGGCGACGGGCGAGCCGGTGGTCCCCAACGGCTCCCTGGGCCACCGCTACGGCGAGCAGGGCGCGGGCCGCTGGAACCTGGACCTGGGCGACGTCGACCCGCTGCTGTCGGTCGAAGACGCCGAATCCGTGGTGGTGGAGCTGCCGCGCTTCGACTCACCGGACGGCTCGACGTCCGCGCTGCGCCGCGGGGTGCCGGTGCGACGGGTGGGCGGGCACCTGGTCACGACGGTGTTCGACCTGTTGCTGGCGCAGTACGGGGTGCGCCGCGAGGGCTTGCCGGGCGTGTGGCCCAGCGGCTACGACGACGCCGAGCAGCCGTACACGCCTGCCTGGCAGGAGGCGTTCACGGGGGTTCCGGCGCAGGCGGCGGCGCGGATCGGGCGCGAGTTCGCCGCCAACGCGGAGGACACCCGCGGCCGGTCGATGATCATCATGGGCGCGGGGACCAACCACTGGTTCCACTCCGACACCATCTACCGGGCGTTCCTGACCCTGACCACGCTGACCGGCTGCCAGGGCGTCAACGGCGGCGGGTGGGCGCACTACGTCGGCCAGGAGAAGTGCCGCCCGATCACCGGCTGGTCGCAGTTGGCCTTCGGGCTGGACTGGTCGCGCCCGCCGCGGCAGATGATCCAGACCGCCTACTGGTACCTGCACACCGACCAGTTCCGCTACGACCGGTTCGGCGCCGACACCCTCGCCTCCGCCACGGCCGGCGGGCAGTTGGCGGGCAAGGCGACGGCGGACGTGATCGCCCAGTCCGCGCGCATGGGCTGGATGCCGTCCTACCCGACGTTCGACCGCAACCCGCTGGACCTGGCCGACGAGGCCGAGCGCGCCGGCGTGCCCGCCGCCGACCACGTGGTGTCGGAGCTGAAGGCCGACCGGCTGCGGTTCGCCTGCGAGGACCCCGACTCACCGGAGAACTTCCCCCGCGTGCTCAGCGTCTGGCGGGCCAACCTGCTCGGTTCGTCCGGCAAGGGGAACGAGTACTTCCTCAAGCACCTGCTGGGCACCGACAACTCGCTGCGTGCCGAGGAGTCCCCGCCCGGGGCTCGGCCGAGGGACGTGGTCTGGCACGACGAGGCGCCGGTCGGCAAGCTCGACCTGCTGCTGTCGCTGGACTTCCGCATGACCAGCACCACGATCTTCTCCGACGTGGTGCTGCCGGCCGCCACCTGGTACGAGAAGCACGACCTGAACACCACCGACATGCACCCGTTCGTGCACTCGTTCAACCCCGCGATCGCCCCACCGTGGCAGACCCGCACCGACTGGGCGGCCTTCCAGGCCATCGCCGAGACCTTCAGCCGCCTCGCCGCCGACCACCTCGGCACGCGCAAGGACCTGGTGGCCACCCCGTTGCTGCACGACACCCCCGACGAACTGGCGAACCCGCACGGTGTGGTGCGGGACTGGAAGGCGGGTGAGTGCGAGCCGGTTCCCGGTGTCACCATGCCGAGGATCACGGTGGTGGAGCGCGACTACACCGCCATCGCGGCGAAGATGGGCGCGCTGGGCCCGCTGGTCGACTCGCTCGGCGCGACCACCAAGGGGGTCACCTTCCGGGTCGAGCGGGAGGTGGAGTACCTGCGCCACAAGAACGGCGCGATCCGCGGCGGCCCCGCCGACGGCCGCCCGTCGTTGGTGCGCGACGTGCACGCCTGCGAAGCGATCCTCGCGCTGTCGGGCACCACCAACGGCCACCTGGCCACCCAGGGGTTCCGCACGGTGGAGCAGCGGACCGGTACGCGGCTGGCCGACCTGGCGGCCGAGCACGAGGGCAAGCAGATCACCTTCGCCGACACCCAGTCCGCGCCGGTTCCCGTGATCACCTCACCGGAGTGGTCGGGCTCCGAGACCGGTGGACGGCGCTACTCGCCGTTCACCATCAACGTCGAGCGCCTCAAGCCCTGGCACACCCTCACCGGCCGCCAGCACTTCTTCCTCGACCACGACTGGATGGCGGAGCTGGGGGAGCAGCTCCCGGTGTTCCGCCCCCCGCTGGACATGCACGCGCTGTTCGACGAACCCCGCGTGGGCGAGAGGGGCGAACTGGGCATCACGGTCCGGTACCTCACCCCGCACAGCAAGTGGTCCATCCACTCCGAGTACCAGGACAACCTCTTCATGCTCAGCCTGTCACGCGGCGGGCAGACGATCTGGATGTCCAAGGAGGACGCGGCGAAGGTCGGTGTGGCCGACAACGACTGGATCGAGGCGGTCAACCGCAACGGCGTCGTCGTCGCCCGAGCCGTCGTCTCCCACCGGATGCCCGAGGGCACCGTCTACATGCACCACGCCCAGGACCGGCTCATCGACGTGCCGCGCGCCGAGACCTCCGGCAAGCGCGGCGGCATCCACAACTCGCTGACCCGCCTGCTGGTCAAGCCGTCGCACCTGATCGGCGGCTACGCGCAGCTGTCGTTCGCGTTCAACTACCTCGGACCGACCGGCAACCAGCGCGACGAGGTCACCGTCATCCGCCGTCGCAGCCAGGAGGTGCGGTACTGATGAGGGTCATGGCGCAGATGGCGATGGTGATGAACCTCGACAAGTGCATCGGCTGCCACACCTGCTCGGTGACCTGCAAGCAGGCGTGGACCAACCGCACCGGTGTCGAGTACGTGTGGTTCAACAACGTCGAGACCCGACCCGGCCAGGGCTACCCGCGCACGTATGAAGACCAGGAGCGCTGGCGCGGGGGCTGGGCGCTGAACAAGCGCGGCAGGCTCAAGCTCAAGGGCGGCGGGCGGCTGCGCAAGCTGCTGACCATCTTCAGCAACCCGAAGATGCCCGGCATCCAGGACTACTACGAGCCCTGGACCTACGACTACGACAACCTCACCAGCGCGCCGCTGCAGGAGCACACGCCGGTCGCACCGCCGCGGTCGTTGATCAGCGGTGAGCCCACGAAGATCACCTGGTCGGCCAACTGGGACGACAACCTCGGCGGCGCGCCCGACCACGGTGACAAAGACCCGCTGCTCAAGGGCATCTCCGACAAGGTGAAGTTCGAGTTCGAGCAGACGTTCATGTTCTACCTGCCGCGCATCTGCGAGCACTGCCTCAACCCCTCCTGCGCCGCCTCGTGCCCGTCCGGCGCGATCTACAAGCGCAGTGAGGACGGCATCGTGCTGGTCGACCAGGACCGCTGCCGCGGCTGGCGGATGTGCGTGTCGGGCTGCCCGTACAAGAAGGTCTACTTCAACCACCGCACCGGCAAGGCCGAGAAGTGCACGTTCTGCTTCCCCCGCATCGAGGTGGGCATCCCCACCGTGTGCGCGGAGACCTGCGTGGGCCGGCTGCGCTACATCGGGTTGGTCCTCTACGACGCCGACAAGGTCCTGGAAGCCGCGTCGACACCGGACGAGCACGACCTCTACGACGCGCAGCGCGCGGTCTTCCTCGACCCCGACGACCCCGCGGTGGTCCGCGAGGCCGAGAAGGCGGGCATCCCGCGCGACTGGATCGAGGCCGCCCAGCGCTCCCCGATCCACTCGCTGATCAACACGTTCAAGGTCGCCCTGCCGCTGCACCCGGAATACCGGACGATGCCCATGGTCTGGTACATCCCGCCGTTGTCCCCGGTGGTCGACATCGTCCGCGACACCGGCCACGACGCCGAGGACCACGGCAACCTGTTCGCCGCCATCGACGCACTCCGCATCCCGGCCGAGTACCTCGCGCAGCTGTTCACCGCCGGTGACGTCGAGCCGGTCGACGCCGTCCTGCGCCGCCTGGCCGCGATGCGCTGCTACATGCGCGACATCAACCTCGGACGCGAGCCCCGCGAGGCCGTGGCGGCCGAGGTCGGCATGACCGGTGAGCAAATCTACGACATGTACCGGCTGCTTGCGCTGGCCAAGTACGACGAGCGCTACGTCATCCCGCCCGCCCACGCCGAACAGGCTCACGGCCTGGAGGAACTGGCCACCGAGTGCAGCCTGGACTACGAGGGCGGGCCCGGCATGGGTGGCTCGGGGCCGTTCGGCGAGAACTCCGGCGGCAACTCACCGATCGCCGTGGAGAACTTCCACATGCTGCGCGACCGCCAGACCACCGACACCGTCGCCGCGCCCATGGACAAGCAGAACCGGGTCAACCTCCTCAACTGGGACGGCAAGGGCCGCCCGGCGGGCATGTTCCCGCCGAAACGGCGCCCCGACGAGGGCGGCGACCCCGCCGGCGAGGTGGACCCGGAACCATGACGCTCACCGACGTCGACCGCGCCACCGCATGGCAGGTCCAATCGCTGCTGTTGAGCTACCCCGACGAGCGGCTGGTGGAGCGGTTGCCGCTGCTGCGGGCAGCGACGGGGACGCTGCCGGCGGTGCTCGCCGCACCGCTGGCCGCGTTCCTGGACCACGTCGAGGCCACACCGCTGATCGACCTCGCCGCGGACTACGTGGCGACCTTCGACCACCGCAAGAGGTTCAGCCCCTACCTGACCTACTTCGCCTACGGCGACACCCGCAAGCGCGGCATGGCCCTGTTGCGCTTCAAGCACGCCTACCGCGCCGCCGGACTGGAACTCGACGACGGTGAGCTGCCCGACCACGTGGCCGTGGTGCTGGAGTTCGCCGCCACCGGCGACCCGGTGGTCGGCCTGCGGCTGATGACCGAACACCGGGCCGGGCTGGAACTGATCCGCCTGGGACTGCGCGAGGCCGGCTCGCCGTGGGCGCACGTCCTGGAGTCGGTGTCGGCCACGCTGCCACCGCTGGGCAAGCGGGTCCACGAGGCGGTCGCCCGGCTGGCCGCCGAGGGGCCACCCGAGGAAGAGGTCGGCCTCGCCCCGTTCGCACCTCCCGAGTACATGCCGCAAGGAGGTCCCCGATGACCACGTCGCTCGCCGCCCAGCCCGTGCCGTCGTCACCGGGCACGCTGGACATCATGCTGTGGGTGGTCGTGCCGTACGTGGCCATCGCCGTGTTCGTCGTGGGCCACGTCTGGCGCTACCGCTACGACAAGTTCGGCTGGACCACCCGCTCCTCGCAGCTCTACGAGAACCGGCTGCTGCGCCTGGGCAGCCCGCTGTTCCACTTCGGCATCCTGGTCGTGGTGATCGGCCACATCGGCGGTCTGCTGGTGCTGAAGTCGTGGACCGAGGCTGTCGGGATCAGTGACGACGCCTACCACGTGGTCGCCGTGGCGCTCGGCGTGCTGGCCGGGGTGTGCACCCTGGTCGGCGCGGCCATCCTGGTCTACCGCCGCCGCACCGTCGGCCCGGTGTTCTCCGCCACCACCCGCAACGACAAGGTGATGTACGTCCTCCTGGTCGGCACCATCGTGCTCGGCCTGGGCACCACCGTGCTGGGCAACCTCACCGAGCACCCGCACGACTACCGCGAGACGGTCTCGCCGTGGTTCCGCTCCATCTTCTCCCTGCAGCCGGCACCCGAGCTGATGGCCGCGGCGCCGATCGGCTTCCGGCTCCACGCCCTGGCCGCGTGGGCGCTGTTCGCCTTCTGGCCCTTCAGCCGCCTCGTGCACGTGTTCTCCTTGCCCCTGGGCTACCTCACCCGTCCTTACATCGTCTACCGCAGCCGGGATGCGCAACTGGGCAACCGCGCACCGCGGCGCGGATGGGAGCGCACGCAGTGACCGGACACCCCGACGTCAGCCAGGTCGACGTGCTGGCCGCCGAACTGCTCGACCAGGCTCGCGAGCACCACTCGCGCCGGGCCGCCCGGACCCTGGTCACCGGCACCTCGCTGCGGGCCACGCTCATCGCGCTGGCCGAAGGCGCCGACCTGGCCGAGCACGACGCGCCACCGGCCGCCACGCTGCACGTCCTGACCGGACGGGTGCGACTGCACACCCAGGACCATGAGCAGGTCCTCGGTTCCGGCGACCTCGCGCCCATCCCGCCAACCCGGCACGGCCTGACGGCGCTCGCCGACAGCGCCGTCCTGCTCACCGTCGCACTCCGCTGAACGGCCGGACCGGCCCGCCCCGCTACCAGCACCGCGCGGATCAGGCCGGCCGGCGGGACACCCGGTCCGGTTCGTCCGGGCGATCGCCCGGGTCGGGCGTGACGCGGTCGCGCACCGCTTGGACCGCTTCCCACTCGTCGGTGCCGAGCCTGCTCAGCGCGGCGGGGAACACGCCGTCCTGCTCGGCGAGGATGTGCTCGCGCAGCATGTCCAGCGCGGCCGACAACCGGTCGGGCCACGTCGGGTCGGCGGGGATGCGCTCGCCGGCCTCTCCGAGCACCGCCTCGATCAGGCGGTGCTCGGAAACCAGGTTCGCGACGTGGTCGGGGAACTCGTCGGCCAGCGGCGGGAACAGGGCCTGCTCCTCCACCGCCGTGTGTGGACCGAGGACGAGCGCCATCCGCCGCGCGACGGCAGCCACCCCGGCCACGTCACCTCGATCGCGGGCCGCACGTACGTCGCCGATCATGGTCACCACGTCGTCGTGTTCGCGGGTCAGGCGCTCGATCTCGGTGATCGCCTGGCACCCGCAGTACTGGCACACGGCTCAACGCTCCGTCGCGGCGCGGCGGACGACCGTCGCGGTGAACAGCATCGCCGCCCCGGCGACCACTGCCAGGGCCGCCAACCCCAGGGCGTAGGACGACATCGCGCCGTACAGCGCGCCCATCACCAGCGGCGGCACGAAACCGCCCAGACCGCCCGCGGCACCCACCACGCCGGTGACCGAGCCGACCCGGTTCGCCGGAACCAGGAGCGCGACCAGCGCGAACACCGCGCCGCTGCCCGCGCCCAGTGCGGCGGCCATGCTCAGGAACGCGGTCGTGCCCAGCGGCATGAGCGTCGGCGTGAACGACTGGAGCACCGCCCCCGCGGTCACCACGCCGAGCGACGCGGTCAGGACCCGCACCGGGTCGAACCGGTCGGACAGCCACCCTCCCACCGGCCGCATCACCACCGCGAGCAGCACGAACCCGGCCATGCGGTTGGCCGCGTCGGCCTGCGTCAGGCCGTATGCGGTCTTCAGGTAGGCGGGCAGGTAGACCGAGAACGCCACGTAGCCGCCGAAGGCCACCGCGTAGAGCGCCGAGGCGTGCCAGGTGACCGGCAGGCGCACGGTGTTCCCGAGCCGACGCGTCAGCGACTCGGTGGGGATCACCCGTCCGGGCGCGTCGCGCAGCACCAGAGCGGCGATCACCGCGTACACCAGCAGCACCACGGCGGTGACGATGAACGGAGTCGGGATGCCGGAAGCACTTACCAGCGGGACCGTGGTCAGCGCGCTGATCGCCGTCCCGCCCATGCCGGCGCCGAACACCCCGATCGCCAGGCCGCGCCGGCTCGGCGGGAACCAGGCGTTGACGAACGGCACACCGACCGCGAACGCCGTGCCGCCGACGCCGAGGAAGAAGCCACCGATCAGCAGCGCCGTCAGCGAGGAGTGGCCCAACACGCCGATGAACAGCACCGGGACGATGGTCACCAAGGACACCAGGGGGAACATCACCCTGCCGCCGAACCGGTCCGTCAGCACCCCGACGGGGATGCGCCCGACAGAGCCGACCACCACGGGCACCGCCACCAGCACCGCCTGTTGGAACGCGCTGAGCCCGAGGGAGTCCTTGAACAGCGGCCCGAGCGGGCTGAGCAGCGCCCAAGCCCAGAAGTTCACCGCGAAGCCCAAGGTCGCCAACCCCAGCATCAGGGTGCGGCGGCCGGTCGTGGTGGGGACCTGCTCGACGGAAGTGTCCGTTCCCATCCGGGGTGACCCCTCTGCTGGACGTGCTGTCGTCTTCATCGTCACCTCCGGGTACGTCTGTCGCACTTCAAACCGACTTGTGGGAGCCGGAAGCAGGTCACCGTCGCCGACGCTCACGCGGTCGTGCCGATCGGCTCCAGCAGCAGGTCGCGGACGGCGCGGCGCGGGCTCGGGGGGACCGGTGAGCCGAAACCGATGCGCAGGACGGTCTGCGGTTCGAGCATCCCGCCGAGGGTGCGGCGGAGTTCTTCGCGGACGGGCCGCACCTCGATCGCCTGGGACATGAAGGACGCGGACAGCCCGAGGGCGGTGGCGGCGAGCAGCAGGCGTTGCAGTGCCTGACCGGCCTGCAGTTCGGCGAGGGCCCCGTCGTAGAACGAGCAGAGCACCACGACGAGCGGGTCGGACTCGTAGTCCTTGCCGGGTGGGCGTTCGGCGGCTTGGAAGTCGCGCATCGCCCATTCGTCCTGGGGCGCGGGTCGCACGCCCGCGGACGCGGGTGGGATGCCGTCGCCGGTTCGCGGACCCGTCCAGTCGGTCAGCTCGGCCCGCACGTCCGGTGCGTCCGCCTGGATCCGCTGTGCTTTGGCCACGAGACCTTGCAGGCGGGCGCGTTCGTTGCGGTCGGTCACGACGTGGAGCCACGACCGCTCGCGCTCGGCCGCACGCACCAGCGCGTGCCGGTGTTCGACGGGCACCGGCACGTCGCGGAACGGCTTGCGGTTGGATCGCCGTGCCGGGATCGCCTTGATGAGCTGTCGGGTCTCGTCGTCGAGGTCGCGGTGACCGCCGTGGCGGATCGTGGCCAGCGCTCCGGGTGCTTCGGCACCGGGCATGAGGGTCACCAGCGGTCGGATGCCGCGCCGGCGGAGGGCGAGGCGGAGGTTGAACAGCGCCGCGCCGCAGGACAGCCGCAGCTCCCGGTCCTCCGGGTCGGTGGCCGGCAGCCTGCGGGCCTGGTCGTGGTGCAGCTCGATGCGGTCGGGCGCGAGGCGGAACCGCCACGGTTGGGTGTTGTGCACTGACGGGGCCAGTGTGGCGGCGGTGAGCACGTCGGTCACCTCGTCCACCGCTAGCCCGAGCACCTCGGTCACGTCTGCCATGTCGTCCCTGCTCACTTCGTCCGATCGAACCGACACTTCCACTGTGGGGTTCCGGCGGCTGTCGGCACACGGTCGAAGGTCCCTTCCGGGCAGGGCCGCTGGGCTTGGCGGTGTCGTGGGCAGGATGGAACGCTGTACCCGTGACCGAATCAGCCGGCCCCGAGGTGCCGCACCGCCTGCTGGGCGGGCTGCGGCTGGACGAGTTGCTCGACGAGGTGCGGGAGCGCCTGACCGAGATCGCTTCGACCAGGGACAAGATGCAAGGCCTGCTGGACGCGGTCATCGCGGTCGGCGCCGGGCTGGAGCTGGATTCGACGTTGCAGCGGATCGTGCAGGCCGCGGTGGAACTCGTCGGCGCGCGTTACGGCGCGTTGGGCGTGCTGGGCAGCCAGGAGAACCTGTCGGAGTTCGTCTACGTCGGCATCGACCCGGAGACGCGGTCGCACATGGGGCACCTGCCGCAGGGCAAGGGCCTGCTCGGGCTGCTGATCAAGGACCCGCGGGCGATCCGGCTGCACGACCTGGCCGAGCACCCGGCGTCGGTGGGCTTCCCCGCGAACCACCCGCCGATGCACAGCTTCCTGGGTGTGCCGGTGCGGGTGCGGGACGAGGTGTTCGGCAACCTCTACATGACCGAGAAGATCGACGGCACCGATTTCACGGTGGACGACGAGGTGGTGCTGACCGCGTTGGCGGCGGCGGCGGGTGTTGCGGTGGAGAACGCGCGGCTGTTCGAGCGGTCGCGGATGCGCGAGCGGTGGCTGGAGGCCACCGCGGAGATCAACACCGAGCTGCTGGGCGGTGCGTCGGCCGATGACGCGCTGCGCCTGATCGCGCAGCGGACGCGGGAGCTGTCGGCGGCGTCGATGTCGTTGATCGTGCTGGTCGAAGGCCCGGACGGGCAGCGGCTGCGGATGGCCGCCGGCGCGGGTGAGCGCGTGGAGGGCCTGGTCGGCGGTGTGCTGGCCGGCAACGGGACGGTCGTGGCGGAAGTGCTCGCCTCGGGTGCGCCGACGCTGGTGGAGGAGCTGGGGGGACGGCTCGGCGGGGCGTCGGTGGAGGCGGGGCCGGGTGTCGCGGTGCCGTTGAGGTCCGGTGCGAGTGTGACCGGGGTGCTGCTGGTGGCGCGGGAGAAGGGCGGTGCCCGGTTCGGGGCGGAGCAGGTTCCGCTGTTGGCGTCGTTCGCGGACCAGGCGGCGGTGGCGTTGGAGTTCGCCGAGAACCAGCGGGCGCGGCGGTTGGTGGACGTGCTGGAGGACCGCGACCGGATCGCGCGTGACCTGCACGACCACGTGATCCAGCGGTTGTTCGCCACCGGCATGAGCCTGCAGGGCGCGTTGGGCACGATCCGCGAGCCGCAGGTGCGCGAACGGGTGCGCAAGGCGGTGCACCAGCTGGACGAGACGGTGCTGGAGATCCGCACGTCGATCTTCGACCTCCAGGCGGACGGCGACACGCCGGGGTTGCGGCGGCGCCTGCTGGACCTGGTGTCCGAGCTCACCGAGAACGCGCCGGTGACGCCGACCGTGCGGATGACGGGGACGGTGGACAACTCGGTGCCCGACGACGTCGGCGAGCACGCCGAGGCCGTGGTGCGCGAAGCGGTCACCAACGTCGTGCGGCACGCTCGGGCGCGGGAGCTGGTCGTGACCGTGGAGGCGGGCGACGAGTTGACCATCACGGTCGTGGACGACGGTGTGGGCATGCCGGCTCGGGTCGCCCGCAGCGGTCTGCGCAACCTCGAACAGCGGGCCGCCGCGTTGGGCGGCACGTGCTCGGTGACCGGTGAAGCCGGCGGCGGCACCCGCCTGACGTGGCAGGTCCCGCTGGCTTAGCCCTCCGACGGCGGCGCGGGCTTGCGCAGCCGGGTGGCGAGGACGGCGGCCTGGGTGCGGCGTTCGAGGCCGAGCTTGGCGAGCAGGTGCGAGACGTAGTTCTTGACGGTCTTCTCGGCCAGGAACATCTTCTCGGCGATCTGCCGGTTGGTCAGGCCCTCGCCGATGTGGTCGAGCACCGCGCGTTCCTGCTCGGTGAGCATGCGCACCGGGTCGCCCTGCTCGCGTTCGCGGCGGATGCGGTTGAGCAGCGCGGCCGTCGAGCGGGCGTCGAGCAGCGATCCGCCGTCGGCGACGGTGCGGACGGCGGTCTTCAGGTCGGTGCCGAGGATGCGCTTGAGGACGAACCCGGACGCGCCGGCCATGATGGCGTCGAACAGGGCCTCGTCGTCGGTGAACGAGGTCAGCATCAGGCACTTCAGGTCGGGCATGCGGGAGCGCAGCTCGCGGCACAGCTCGATGCCGTTGCCGTCGGGCAGCCGCACGTCCAGCACGGCGACGTCCGCGCCGCTGTCGGGCACCCTGGTGAGCGCTTCGGCCACCGAACCGGCCTCGCCCACCACTTCCAGGTCGTCGGCGCTGTTCAGCAGTTCGCGCACGCCGACGCGGACCACTTCGTGATCGTCCACCAGGAACACCCGGGCCACCGGTTCCACCTCTCGTTTCTCCGCCTGGCCACACCTTGGCCGACGGAACACGACCGTCACAGGGTCCGAAGACCCTCCCATCACGCGCTCAAGGTCCCTCTCATCCTGTCAGCGCACGGCGTGGACGGCGCGGTCGGCGCCCGCGGACCGCTGGGGCGCGACGGTGACCGGGCGGTGGTGCGACACGAGGACGGGGCACGGGGCGTGGTGGAGCGCCGCGCGGGTGGCCGGACCACGCCCGGCCAGGACGAGCAGGTCGGTGTCGGCGTAGCGGGTGATCGCCTCGTTCGGGTGCATCCTGGCCAGCACCGACGTGTGGTGGGTGCCACGCAGCACGTCGTCGGCGTGGGTGACCGGCCACACGGGGTCGTCGGCGCGCACGGGCAGTGGCGGTGCGGCGTGCAGGACGCGCAGCGCCACGTGCTGCTGCTCGGCGTAGGCGAGGGCACGGGTCACGGCCAGGTCGTCGTCGGACACGTCCCCGGACAGCAGCACGGTGACCCGTCGGTGGGCGCGGTGCAAGGCCTCGGTGGTGCCGCGGATCACGACGACGTCGCACGCCGCGTGCTCGACCAGCGGCAGGACCAGCCTGCTCAGGCCGAACGACGTGCCGTTGGCCCCGCGGTGGCCGACGACGAGGAGCGCGGCCAGGGAGCCCGCCGCCATCAGGTCGTGGACGGGGTCGGCGGTGGGTCGGTGCACTTCCAGCGGGGCTCCGGTCGACGCGGCGTGCTCGGCCGCCCACCGGAGGGCGGCTTCGCCCCAGGGGGAGCCGTCGTCCGCGACGACGACAGGTGCGGGATTCCGGTGCGTCATGGCTCCACGGTGGTCCGCCCGACCGTCGGGGCACAGGGTCGTGGGTGGTGTCCGGCGTGGCCCAAGGGCCCATGCCGGTGAGGACCAAGGACCACTGCACCCGACCCGTCGGCTGCCTAGCGTCGAGATCGGGAGACGTGGGGTCCGACTGCGTTCCCCGTCAGCGGATTCGGAGAGGAACCTGTGATGAGTGCCCCGATCGTGGTCGGTGTGGACGGTTCGGCGTCGGCGTTGACGGCTGTGCAGTGGGCGGCTGAGGAAGCCGCACGGCACCGTGCGCCGCTGAAGCTCGTGCATGCCTTCCTGCTGCCCGTCCGCGGTTACCCGGAGATCGTGTTGACCGGTCACGAGGTGCGGGAGGCGTTCGCGCAGCAGGGACGGCGGTGGGTCGACGAGGCCGCGGCCACCGCCCGCGCGGCCGTTCCCGACGTGGAGGTCGAGACGTCCGTCGTGGTCGACCGGCCCGCCGCCGCGCTGATCGCCGCGTCGCACGGGGCGCGGTCGGTCGTGCTCGGCTCCCGGGGGCTGGGCGGCTTCTCCGGCCTGCTGGTCGGCTCGGTCGCCGTGGCGGTCGCCGCGCACGGCAAGAGCCCCGTGGTCGTCGTGCGCGACGGGATTCGCCGGGACGGTCCGGTCGTGGTGGGCGTGGACGGCTCGCCCACGAGCGAGGAGGCGATCGCCTTCGCGTTCGCCGAGGCGTCGCTGACCGGCGCACCGCTGACGGCGGTGATCGCCTGGACCGACTTCCTGGTCGACAGCGCCTACGACTCCCGCTTCACCGTGGACTGGTCGCAGGTCGAGGACGAGCAGCAGCGCCTGCTGGCCGAACGCCTCGCGGGGTGGCAGGAGAAGTACCCCGATGTCCGCGTCGACCGCGTCGTCGTCCACGACCGGCCCGTCCGGGCACTGCTCGACGCCGCGAAGGACGCCTGGCTGCTCGTCGTGGGCAGCCACGGCCAGGGCGGCTTCGCCGGCATGCTGCTCGGCTCGACCAGCCAGGCGCTGGTCCACCACGCCCCCTGCCCCTTGGCCGTCGTCCGACCCACCACCGCGCAGCAGTGAGCGCTCAGGCCGACGGACCGGCCCGACGCCTCAGGGCCGAAGGTCCTGCCGCCACGAGGGCCGTGGCCACTGACCTGGGGCTTCCGCCGTCGGCAGGCTTGGAGACGAGCACCCGAGGAGGGGTAATGGACGAGACGGTCGTGGTGGGCGTGGACGGCTCACCGGTCAGCCGGACCGCGCTGCGGTGGGCGGTCGAGGAAGCGAAGCTGCGCGGCTGCGCGGTGGAGGCGGTCCTGGCCTGGCACGTGGACTACGCCCTGGTGATCGGGCCGATGTCGGCCACCATCGCCGCCGGGATGGACCGCGACAGGCTGCGTGAAGACCACCGGCGCGTGCTGGACGACATGGTGGCCGAAGCAGGTGGCGACGTCCGGGCCGTGCTGGCGGAGGGCGACGCCCGCGACGTGCTGACCAAGGCGTCGCAGCACGCGGCGCTGCTGGTGGTCGGCAGCCGGGGCGCGGGACCGGTCCGCGAGGTGTTGCTGGGTTCGGTCAGCTCCTACTGCGTGCACCACGCGACGTGCCCCGTGGTCGTCGTGCGCGAGCCCAAGCCCGAGCACGCCGAGCACGCCGAGCCGAAGCCCGTCATCACCCCGGGCCCGCTGCTGTGACCGCCTCGGTGAACGTCGACCGGGCGTTGTTGGCCGACGGCTCCGTGGTGGCGCTGCGCGAGCTGGGGCCGGCCGATGCGGACGCGCTGTCCGCGCTGCACCGCGACCTGCCGGTGGACGACCGCTACCTGCGGTTCTTCAGCTCCGCGCCGAGGCACCTGGACGAGTTCGTCGCCCGGTTGACCTCGCCCGAGGAGCCGCGGCACGTCGTGATCGGCGCGTTCGCCTCCGACGTGCTGGTAGGCGCCGCGAGCTACGTCCCGCTCGACGACGACACCGCAGAGGTGGCGCTGGTGGTCGCGCACGACCGGCAGTCCCACGGCGTCGGCACGTTGTTGCTCGAGCACCTGGTTTCCGCGGCACGCCGGCGGGGCGTGCGGCGGTTCCGCGCCGACGTGCTCACAGCGAATTCGAAGATGCTGCGGGTCTTCGCCGACTTGGGCCTGGTGTCGACGTCCGAGGCGGACAGCGGCGAGGTGCGCGTCGACCTGGGGCTCGACCTCGGCGAGCGCTACCTGGAGGCCGTCGCCGACCGCGAGCAGGCCGCCGACGTGGCCAGCCTGCGCGCGGTCCTCAAGCCGAAGTCGGTCGTGGTGGTCGGGGCGAGCCGCAAGTCGTCCTCCGTGGGCAACGCGGTGCTGGCCAACCTGCTCGGCGGCGACTACGCCGGTGCGCTGTACGCCGTGAACCCCCACGCCCGCCACGTGCTGGGCGTGCCGTGCCACCCGACCGTGACCGACCTGCCCGAGGCGCCGGACCTCGCCGTGGTGTGCGTGCCGGCCGAAGCGGTCGCGCAGGTGGCCGAGGACTGCGGGCGACGCGGGGTGAAAGCGCTGGTCGTGATCACCTCCGGCGTCGAACCCGACCGCCTGCTGGAGGTCGTGCGCCGGCACGGCATGCGGATGGTCGGCCCGAACTGCGTCGGCGTGTCCAGCACCGACCCGGACGTGCGCCTGGACGCCACCTTCACCCGCGACCGGACCGGGCAGGGCGGGATCGGCCTGGTCACGCAGTCCGGTGGGGTGGCGATCGCGGTTGCCGAGCGGCTGCGCAGGCTCGGGCTGGGCACTTCACAGCTGGTCTCGACCGGCGACAAGTTCGACGTGAGCGGAAACGACCTGCTGCTGTGGTGGGAACGCGACGAGCGGACCCGCGCCGTGGCGCTGTACCTGGAGTCGTTCGGCAACCCGCGCAAGTTCTCCCGCCTGGCCCGGCGGGTGGCGCGCCGCAAGCCGGTGCTGGCGATCCGGGCCGCGAGCAGCGAAGCCGGTCAGCGTGCCGCCGCGTCGCACACCGCCTCGACCGCCACCCCGGCCGTGACGCGGGACGCGTTGTTCCGGCAGGCGGGCGTGATCGCGGTCGACGGTGTCGAGGAGATGGTCGACGTGCTGGCCGCGCTGCACGGCACCCCGCTGCCCACCGGGCGTTCCGTGGCTGTGCTGGGCAACGCGGGCGGGCTCGGTGTGCTGGCCGCGGACGCCTGCGCCCACCACGGACTGGTCGTAGCCGACCTGGGCCAGGGCACGGTCGAGGCGCTCGAAGCGCTGCTGCCGGGCACCGCCAGCGCCCACAACCCGGTCGACACCACCGCGGTCGTGGACGAGGCGACGTTCGGCCGCTGCCTTGACCTGCTGGTGGCCGATCCGGCGGTGGACGCGGTCATCGCGGTCACCGTCCCCACCGCGTTGGGCGACCCGGCCGGTGGCATCCACCCCACGGCCAAGCCGGTGCTCGCGGTGAGCCCCGACCAGGACGGGGCCGTGTCGCTGCGCGACGACGCCATCGCCTGCTACACCGAGCCCGCTCGCGCCGCCGCCGTGCTCGCCGCGCTGGCCGAGCGCGCGACCTGGTTGCGCCGCCCGGCGCCGCAGTCGGACGAGTTGTCGGGGATCGACCTGCCGACCGCCCGCGCCGTGGTGGCCGAGCACTTCGCGGCCGAACCCGGAGGCGGGTGGCTGGACCCCGATCAGGTGGTGCGGCTGCTGGGTGCGTTCGGGCTGCCGGTCCTGGGCGGCGTGCTGGTGCGGGACGCCGAGGCGGCGGTGGTGGCACAGCGGTCCTTCGGCGGACCCGTCGCGCTGAAGGCCGTGGCACGGGGACTGCTGCACAAGAGCAAGGGCGGCGGCGTGCTGCTCGACCTGGCGGGCGAGGACGCGGTGACCTACGCCTTCGAGTCGCTGCGCGATCGGTTCGGCGAGCAGTTGCACGGCGTGTTCGTGCAGCCCATGGCCGAGCGGGGACGCGAACTGATCGTGGGCGTGGTGACCGATCCCCAGTTCGGTCCCCTCGTGGTGACCGGTCTGGGTGGCGTGGACACCGACCTGCTCGACGACCGCGCCGCGGCCCTCGCACCGCTGTCGCGGGCGGACGCCGACGACCTGCTGCGCGGCTTCCGCGCCGCGCCGAAGGTGTTCCGCGAGCACGACGAGGCGGCCGTGCGGGACGTGCTGCTGCGGGTCGGCCGGCTGGCCGAACTCGTGCCGGAGCTCGCCGAACTCGACCTCAACCCGCTCGTCCTGACCGGGCCGCGCGCGCTGGCGGTGGACGCCAGGGTCCGCGTCGCGCCGGCCGAGCCGGTCGACCCGTTCCTGCGTCGGCTCCGCGACCCGAGGAGGACGTCATGACCGCCACCACGCCGGTCGAGGTGTCCTGCCGGTCCGGCGAGGCGTACGGGGTGCGGCTGCGCGACCACAACGTCGGCACCGACCAGCCGCGCGGGGGCCGGCGGTCAAGACCTGGCCCCGGGAGTCGAGCTGCCGGTGGCGTCCATGGCCTGGTCCGCGTCGCCGAGGGGCGGCCGGCCGTGCGGGTGGCGGCCTGGACGTCCGAGCGGCACGAGACCGCCCTTCTGGCCGCGGTCCGGCACCGCACCGCGCACAACACGCTCCGGCGAGCGCCGGAGATCGTCATCGAGCTGAACGAGGTGGAGTCGTGAACGCAGGTCCGATCGTGGTCGGTGTCGACGGCAGCCCGGCGGGCGAACGCGCGTTGCGCTGGGCGATGGACGAGGCGGCGCAGCGCAAGTTGCCGCTGCACGTGGTCAACGCCTATCCGTACGAGCCGTTGGCCGACTGGACGATGACGTCCGAGCAGGCCGCGCGGGTCCGCTCGGAGGTGCTGGTCGACGACGCCTTGCGCGTGGCGTCCGTCGGCCGGCTGGAGTTCCCCCGGATCATCCGGCACTGCGTGCGGGGACCGGCGGCGGAGGCGCTGGAGGCGCAGGCACGGGACGCGTCGATGCTGGTGGTGGCCTCCCACAGCGGCAGCCGGCTTCGGCAGGTGTTGCTCGGCAGCACCAGCGCGCACTGCGTTCGGCACGCGACCGTGCCGGTGGTCGTCATCCCGCCGTCTGACGGGCAGCACGCCGGGGCCGCGATCCGTGCTGGACGGGAGGCCGGGCGATGAGGGTGCGTGACCTCATGACACGGGACGTGGTGACCGTGTCGCCCGAGTCGCCGGCTCGTGACGCGGCGGCGCTGCTCGCGGCCAAGGGGTTCACCGCGCTGCCGGTGGTCGACGGAGCCGGCACCCTGGTCGGTGTGGTCACCGAGACCGACGCGCTGCGCGATCGGCTGCCCGTCGACCCCCGGTCGCTCGTGCACGGCCGGCCGTCACGGGCGCGTGCCGTCCCGCGCAGGACGGTCGCCGACGTGATGAACGAGCCGGCGGTCGCTGCGACACCCGGCACGGACGTCGCGGCGTTGGCGCGGCGGATGATTGAGCACGGCGTGCGCAGCGCGTGCGTGGTGGACGGCAAGCGGCTGGTCGGCATCGTCACCCGCCGCGACATGCTGCGCGCGATCAGCCGTGACGACCGGACGCTGGCCACCGAGGTCCGGCACCGCCTGGGCCTCTACGCCGACCCGCACCGCTGGACGGTGTCCGTGGTGGACGGCCACGTGTCGATCGTGGACGCGTTGGACGACGAGTGCGATCGGCACGTCGCCGCGGTGCTGGCGGGCGCCGTGCCCGGCGTGGTCGACGTCCGCTTCCCGGAGACCCGACATGCCGTCGACCACGGTTGACCAAGAGGCCACGACGCACGGCATGCCGGTGCACGAGGTCGTGCTGCTCGCCGAGACCGACGCCGACACCGGGCTGTCCGGTGCCGTCGCAGCCGAACGGCTGACCTCACTCGGCCCGAACACGCTGCCCGAGCGCCGTGGCCCTGGCCGGCTGCGGCGGATGCTCGCGCAGTTCCACAACCCGCTGATCTACGTGCTGCTGGGCGCGGCGGCGCTGACGGCGGCGCTGGGCGAGACCGTGGACGCCTCCGTGGTGCTGGGCGTGGTCCTCGTCAACGCGATCGTCGGCTACTTGCAGGAGGTGCGGGCCGAACGGGCGCTCGACGCCCTGGAGGCGATGGTCCGCACGGAGGCGACCGTGATCCGCGACGGCACCGCCTCCCGCATCACGTCCGGCGAACTGGTGCCCGGAGACCTGGTGGTGCTGGACGAAGGCGATCAGGTGCCAGCCGACCTGCGGCTGGTGCGCACGCGTGAGCTGCGCGTGGACGAGTCCGCGTTGACCGGCGAGTCGCAGGCGTCGGCCAAGGACCCGCTGCCCGTCCCGCACGACACCGGGTTGGCCGACCGCACGAACATGGCCTACTCCGGCACGCTGGTCACCACCGGCGGCGGGCGCGGCGTCGTGGTCGCCACCGGCGCGGACACCGAGATCGGGCGCGTGCACCGGCTGGTGGGCAGCACGACCACCGTCCAGACGCCGCTGACCCGCAAGCTGTCGCGGTTCAGCAAGCTGTTGACCGTCGTCATCCTGGGGTTGGCCGTGGTCAGCGTCGTGATCGGGGTGCTGCGCGGCGAGCCGTTCGCCGAGATGGTGACCGCGGCCGTGGCGCTCGCCGTCGGTGCGATCCCGGAAGGGCTGCCCGCCGCGGTGACGGTGACGCTGGCCATCGGTGTCGCCCGGATGGCGCGGCGCAACGCCGTCATCCGCCGCCTGCCCGCCGTGGAAACCCTCGGCAGCACCACCGTCATCTGCACCGACAAGACCGGCACCCTCACCGCCAACGCCATGACGGTGCGGCGCGTCGTGGCCGGTGACGCCAGGTGGGAGGTCGAAGGCATCGGCTACTCACCGCTGGGCGAGCACCTGCCGCCGCCGGACGCGGTGCGCGAGGTGTTGCTGGCCGGCCTGGCGTGCAACGACGCCCACGTCGTCCTCCAGGACGGCCGCTGGACCGCGGTGGGCGACCCCACCGAAGCCGCCCTCGTCGTGTCCGCCCGCAAGGCCGGGTTGACGGCCGACGACGTGCCCGAGCGCGTGGACGAGCTGCCGTTCACCTCTCAACGCCGTTTCATGGCCACCCGGCACGCCGGTGGCGTGGTCTACCTCAAGGGCGCTGTCGAGCGGATCTTCGAGTTCACCGGCGCCACCGACCACGGTGAGGCCGACCGGCTCGCGCACCAGGGGATGCGCGTGCTCGCGTTCGCCCGGACGCAGGTGCCCGAAGACGCGCCGTTGACCGAAGAGACGTTGCACGGGGCCGTGCTGCTGGGTCTCCAGGCGATGCACGACCCGCCCCGACCGGAGGCGATCGAGGCGGTCCGCGCCTGCCGGGACGCGGGTATCGAAGTCCGGATGATCACCGGCGACCACGTCGGCACCGCCCGCGCGATCGCCGCCCACTTCTCCCTGCCCGACGACGCCGTGCACGCCCGCGTGTCACCCGAGGAGAAGTTGCGGCTGGTCAAGCAGTTCCAGGTCGACGGGCACGTCGTCGCGATGACCGGCGACGGCGTCAACGACGCACCGGCGCTGAGGCGGGCCGACATCGGCGTGGCGATGGGCCGCGGCGGCACCGAGGTCGCCAAGCAGGCCGCCGACATGGTCCTCACCGACGACAACTTCTCGTCCATCCGCGCCGCGGTGGAGGAGGGGCGGGCGGTCTTCGACAACCTGCGCAAGTTCATCATCTGGACGCTGCCGACGAACATGGCCGAGGGCCTGGTCATCCTCACCGCGATCCTGCTCGGCACCGCCCTGCCGATCCTGCCGGTGCAGATCCTGTGGATCAACATGACCACCGCCGTGGCGCTCGGCCTGACGCTGGCCTTCGAACCACGCGAGCCGGGCGTCATGCACCGCCCGCCGCTGCCGCCGTCACTGCCGCTGCTGACCCGCGCCCTGGTGCAGCGCATCCTGCTCGTCTCCGCCGTGCTGCTGGCCGGGTCGTTCGCCGCGTTCCACCTGCACGGCGGCACCCTGGACCAGGCGCGCACGGTGGCGGTGAACGTGTTCGTGGCCGCCCAGGTCGCCTACCTGTTCAACTGCCGGTCGCTGCGGCACCTCCGGCCGCACGTCGGCTTCCGCCGCAACCCGTGGCTGCTGGTCGGCATCGCCGTCACGGTCGTGCTGCAACTGCTGTTCACCTACGCGCCGTTCATGAACACGTTGTTCCACACCGAGCCGATCGGCTGGCGCGACTGGGCGGCCGTGGCGGTGCTGGCCGTGATCGCCTACGGGGTGGTGGAGGTCGAGAAGTGGTGGCGTCGACGGGAATGACAGGGCTGTACCACCGAGGACACGACGAGCCGGTGATCCGGGAGCGAGTACCGGATCACCGGCTGTCCGGTGGCGTGGTTCAGCGACCCATGTGGGCGAGTTGGTGCTGCAACTTGTCGTGCAGCTCGTCCACGGCCTCCTGGTAGGTCTCCGCGCTCGCCTCGGCGTTCACCGGTGTCCCGTTGACGTCCAGCGACGCGTGCGCGACCAACAACCGCGGCCCGTCGGTGCTCAGCCGGACCCTGGCGTAGGCGATGTCGGCGGGGGCGTACTTGGCGACGGCGGCGACCTTGGCGCGGGCGTAGTCGGTGGCCTCTCCGGGCACTCCGGCGGCCATGTCGACCCTGATGGTGACGATCTCGTGCACGTGGCTCATGCCCCCAGCCTCCGCCGTCCGCCGCGCCGTCGACAGTGACCAAGGTCCCGGCCGGCCGGGACTCTCGGAACTGGGGCCGGGTCGAGGGCGGGACCAAGGTGGTGACCAGCAGCCCGACACCTGGTCAGGAGAGCGAGAATGCCGCAACAGCCGGAGGACACCGCGCCGCACTTGTCCTTGGTCGACGCCTACTGGCGGGCCGCGAACTACCTGTCGGCAGGGCAGATCTACCTGCTGGACAACCCGTTGCTCACCGAGCCGCTCGCCCCGGAGCACATCAAGCCCCGTCTGCTCGGCCACTGGGGCACCACGCCCGGCCTGAACTTCCTCTACGCCCACCTGAACCGGGTGATCAACGACCGTTCGGCGAACGTGCTGTTCGTGACCGGTCCGGGTCACGGCGGACCCGCGCTGCTGGCCAACACGTGGCTGGAGGGCTCCTACACCGACGTGCACCCGAACGTGCAGCGTGACGGGGAGGGCATGCGCAAGCTGTTCCGCCAGTTCTCGTTCCCGGGCGGTGTGCCCAGCCACGTCGCGCCCGAGGTGCCGGGGTCCATTCACGAGGGCGGTGAGCTCGGCTACTCGCTGGCGCACGCGTTCGGCGCGGCGTTCGACAACCCGGACCTGGTGGTGGCGTGCGTCGTGGGCGACGGTGAGGCCGAAACGGGTCCGCTGGCCGCGAGCTGGCACGGCAACAAGTTCCTCGACCCGGCGCACGATGGCGCGGTGCTGCCGATCCTGCACCTCAACGGCTACAAGATCGCCAACCCGACCATCCTGGCGCGCATCCCGCAGGAGGAGTTGGACGCGCTGCTGCGCGGCTACGGGTACGCGCCGCACTACGTCGAGGGTGACGACCCGGACGTGCTGCACCCGCGCATGGCCGAGGTCTTCGACGAGGTGTTCGACGAGATCCAGCGCATCCAGGAGGCGGCCCGCGCCGGGGACGGCGAGCGCCCGCGGTGGCCGATGATCGTGCTGCGCACGCCGAAGGGCTGGACCGGTCCGTCCGAAGTGGACGGCGTGCCGGTGGAGGGCACGTGGCGCTCCCACCAGGTCCCGCTCGCCGGTGTGCGCGACAACCCCGCCCACCTCCGACAGCTGGAAGCGTGGCTGCGCTCCTACCGGCCGGAGGAGTTGTTCGACGCCGACGGTCATCCGCGCGCGGAACTGCTGGCCCTCGCGCCGCGCGGTGAGCGGCGCATGGGCGCCATCCCGCACGCCAACGGCGGCCTGCTGCTGCGCGAACTGCGCATGCCCGGAACCACCCCGTACTCCGTGGAGGTGACCAAGCACGGCACCACCACCTCCGAGCCGACCCGCGCGCTGGGCCGGATGCTGCGCGACGTCATGACCCTCAACGCGGAGGAGAAGAACTTCCGCGTCTTCGGCCCGGACGAGACCGCGTCGAACCGGCTGGACGCGGTGTTCGAGGTGACCGCCAAGCAGTGGCTCGCCTCCAAGCTGCCCACCGACGAGCACCTGGAGACCAACGGCCGCGTGGTCGAGGTGCTGTCGGAGCACCTGTGCCAGGGCTTCCTGGAGGGCTACCTGCTGACCGGGCGGCACGGGCTGTTCAACTGCTACGAGGCGTTCACCCACATCGTGGACTCGATGTTCAACCAGCACGCCAAGTGGCTCAAGACGCACCGCGAGATCGACTGGCGGCGCCCGGTGGCGTCGTTGAACTACCTGCTGTCCTCGCACGTGTGGCGGCAGGACCACAACGGGTTCTCCCACCAGGACCCCGGCTTCATCGACCACGTGATGAACAAGAAGGCCGAGGTCGTCCGCGTCTACCTGCCCGCCGACACCAACACGCTGCTCTCGGTCGCGGACCACTGCCTGCGCAGCCGCGACTACGTCAACGTCATCGTCTCCGGCAAGAACTACACGCCGGACTGGCTGTCGCACGAGGAGGCGGCGCTGCACTGCGCGAGGGGAGCGGGCATCTGGGACTGGGCCGGCACGGACGACGGCCTGACCGAGCCGGACGTGGTGATGGCCTGTGCGGGTGACGCGCCGACTCTCGAGGTCATGGCCGCCACGGCGCTGCTGCGCGAGCACCTGCCGGAGCTGAAGGTCCGGGTGGTCAACGTGGTCGACCTGATGCGCCTGCAACCGGACACCGAGCACCCGCACGGCATGCCCGACCGCGAGTTCGACGCCGTGTTCACGCCGGACAAGCCGGTCCTGTTCGCCTACCACGGCTACCCGTGGCTGATCCACCGCCTGACCTACCGGCGCACCAACCACCGCAACATCCACGTGCGCGGCTACAAGGAGGAAGGCACGACCACCACACCGTTCGACATGCTCGTGCTCAACGACATGGACCGCTACCGGCTCGTCATCGACGTGATCGACCGCGTCCCCGGCCTGGGCGTCAAGGCCGCCGGGCTGCGCCAGCGGATGCAGGACCAACGCACCCGCCACCACGCCCACATCCGCGAGCACGGCGAGGACCTGCCCGAGATCCGCGACTGGACCTGGCCCTACTGACGACCTCACGGTCGCCACGGCCGTCGGCTGCGACCGGCTGGAGTGTTGTAGAGTTGAAGAATTCTTCAACTCTACAACTGTCCGGAGACGTCGTGCCCCTTCCGCTGCACCAGGCCAAGGCCGAGTTCTTCCGGATGCTCGGGCACCCGGCGCGCATCAGGGTGCTCGAACTGCTCCAGGACGGCCCCAAGCCGGTGCGCGACCTGCTGGCCGACATCGGCATCGAGGCGTCCAGCCTCTCGGCGCAGCTGGCGGTGCTGCGCCGCTCGGGGATCGTCACGGCGACCCGCGACGGCACGACCGTGGTCTACGCGCTGGCCAGCGACGACGTGGTGGAGCTGCTGCGCGTGGCGCGCAAGGTCCTCACCGGCCTGCTGACCGGGCAGAACGAGCTGCTGGCGATGTTGCGCGAGGAGGAGCGGCCGTGACGGCGTTCCTGCCGGTCAAGGCGGACTGGGCGGGCTCGACGCGCCGCGACCTCGTGGCCGGGGTGACGGTGGCGATCGTGGCACTGCCGCTCGCCCTCGGGTTCGGCGTCGCCTCCGGGCTCGGTGCGGCGTCCGGCCTCGTCACGGCCGTCGTCGCGGGCGCGCTGGCCGCGGTGTTCGGCGGTTCCAGCCTCCAGGTGTCCGGTCCCACCGGTGCGATGACGGTGGTGCTGGTGCCGATCGTCGCGCGCTACGGCGTGGACGGCGTGCTCACCGTCGGACTGCTGGCCGGACTGCTGCTGGTGCTGCTCGCGGTGGCCCGCGCGGGCCGCTACATGCGGTACGTGCCCGTGCCGGTGGTGGAGGGTTTCACGATCGGCATCGCGGCGGTGATCGCGTTGCAGCAGGTGCCCGCGGCACTGGGGGTGCCCGCGCCCGGCGAGGACCACGTGGTGCGGGCCGCGGTCGCGGCTGTGGCGGACTTCGCCGCCGCGCCGCGCTGGGAGGCCGTCGCCCTGGCCTCAGGGGTCGCCCTGGTGATGCTGATCGGCGCGAGGTGGCGTCCCGGCGTGCCGTTCTCGTTGCCGGCGGTGGTCGTGGCGACGGTCGTCGCGCAGTGGGCGGCGCTGCCCGTGGCCACGATCGGGGCGTTGCCGAGAGCGCTGCCCGCGCCGTCGTTGGGGTTCCTGCACTTCGACGCGCTGTGGTCGCTGCTGCCGTCGGCGGTCGCGGTGGCCGCGCTCGCCGCGCTGGAAAGCCTGCTGTCGGCCGCGGTCGCCGACGGGATGAGCGTGAACCAACGGCACGACCCGGACCGCGAGCTGTTCGGCCAGGGCCTGGCCAACCTGGCCGCGCCGCTGTTCGGCGGCGTGCCCGCCACGGCGGCCATCGCGCGCACGGCGGTCAACGTCCGCTCCGGCGCGACCTCCCGGCTCGCCGCCCTCGTCCACGCCGCGGTGCTCCTGCTGATCGTCGTGGTCGCCGCACCGTGGGTGGCGGGCGTCCCGCTCGCGGTCCTCGCGGGCGTGCTGCTGGCCACGGCCGTCCGGATGGTCGAGGTCGGTTCGGTGCGGGCGCTGGCCCGTGCCGGCCTTTCCGACGCCGCGGTGCTCGCGCTGACGGCCGTGGCGACGCTCGCGCTGGACCTCGTCACGGCCGTCATCGTCGGCCTCGTGCTCGCCGGGGTGTTCGCCCTGCGCGCGGTGTCGCGGACGGCACGCCTGGAAGAGGTGCCGCTGGAACCGGGCGACCACCGCGCCGAGGAACTGGCGCTGCTCGCCCAGCACATCGTCGCCTACCGCCTGGACGGCCCGCTGCTGTTCGCCGCCGCGCACCGCTTCCTGCTGGAACTGACCGACATCGCTCACGTTTCGGTGGTGATCCTGCGGATGTCACGGCTGTCCGCTGTGGACGCCACCGGTGTGCAGGTGCTGCGCGATGCCGTGCGGCGCCTGGAACACCGTGGCATCACCGTCCTGGTCTCCGGCGTGCGCGACGAACACCGGCGTGCACTGGACACACTGGACCTGCGGGTGTTCGACCACACGCCCGACGCCATCGACCACGCCCGCTCCCTCCTGCGGGAGCGGGACGTCCTGCCCTGACCTGCGGTAGTCAGCCGAGCGGGCCGTCGATCATGCCCGGCCCGAACACCTCGTAGTGGATACGGTCGGCGGGCACACCGCGGCGCACCAGGCCGTCCCGGACGTGGCGCATGAACGGCAGCGGGCCGCACAGGTGCGCGGTCACGTCCTCGGGCAGCGGGACGGCGTCGACGTCCATCAAGCCGGGCAGCCCGCCGTCCCCGGTTTCGTACCAGGTGAGCACGTCGGCGTCGGTCAGGCCGGCGGCGAGGTGGTCGATCTCGGCGCGCAGGGCGTGCCGGTCGGCGCAGCGCTCGGCGTGCGCGACCACGACCCGCCGGGTGGGGTCGGTGCGGGCGATGTGGTCGAGCATCGCCGCGGTCGGCGTGATGCCGATGCCGCCGCTGACCAGCAGGACCGGGCCGGTGCCGGCGGCGAGGGTGTTCTCGCCGGCGGGTGGGCCGACCAGGAGGATGTCGTCGGCGTGGACGTGGTCGTGCAGGTGGTTGGACACCGCGCCGTCAGGGGAGCCGTCGAGACCGCGCAGGCGACGGACGGTGATGCGCAACGAGCCGCGTGCCGGGCCCTGTGACAGCGAGTACTGGCGGGGTTGGCGGTGTCCGCCGGGCAGGTCGACGGCGACGGAGACGTACTGGCCGGGCGTGAAGTCGGGCACCGGGCCGCCGTCGTCGGGCACGAGGGTGAACGACACCGCGTCCACGGCCTCGTCCTGGCGCTTCGCCACCCGCCAGCGCCGCCAGAGCGTCACGGGCTCGATGCCGCCGCGCTCGTACAGTCGCGCCTCCGCGGCGATCAGCTCGCACGCGAGCAGCCAGTAGACCTCGTCCCAGGCGGCGGCCACCTCGGGGGTGACGGCGTCGCCGAGCACGGTGCCGACGGCGGCCATGAGGTGCCGGCCGACGATCGGGTACTGCTCGGCGCGGATGCCCAGCGACACGTGCTTGTGCGCGATGCGCTCGGCGATCGGGGCGAACGGCGCGGCACCGGGGTCGAGCAGGTGCTCGGCGAAGGTCGCGACGGCGGACGCCAACGCGGCGCGTTGCTGCCCGTTGGCCTGGTTGCCCTGGTTGAACAGGTCGAGCAGCTCGGGGTGGGCGGCGAACAGCGCCGGGTAGAAGACGCCGGTGATCTCGACGGCGTGGTCGCGCACGGCGGGCAGCGTCGCGCGCACCACGTCGGCGGAAGCAGGGCACAGCACGGGACGGCTCCTCGTTGTGGGGGAGGGGTTTCTCGACCACAACACTCGGCGAAGACCGTCTCGGCGGCCAGGGATCATGGGGTCACGTCGGTCGGGACCTTGGACTCTGCCGGTCGTCGCCCCGTTACGGCAAAGAAGGCGACTCGGTGAAGATTTGATTCTTCAGAAGTCTGTGCAGGAGTTGTCCGACTGCATTGCCGGCGGCCGGCATCGCGGGCGTGATGTCGTTGTACGAGGCCACATCACGGCTTCGGAGGTTCATCACCGTGAACTTTCTTGCCAGTTCCGAAATGTTGCGCAATGCTCCCTGGGAGCGTTCCCAGGATGTGGTGACCGCCGCTGATTCCGCCCGGCGGCAGTGGTCGTTGTCGTTGGGGACCAACGTCCAGGAGTGCTGTTCGCAAGGAGGCGACGCATGAGTCTGCGCATCGGTAGAAGGACGAGAAGTCGGGCCGCCGGTATTGCCGCGGCTGTTTCGGTGGCGGCATTGACCGGGGGCTTGGTGGTGGCGGCCGGCACCAATGCCAATGCGGCGGTCGGGTGTCGGGTCGACTACAGCGTGGCCAGTCAGTGGGCCGGCGGGTTCGGTGCCAACGTCACGGTGACCAACCTGGGTGACGCGGTGTCGAGCTGGACGTTGGAGTGGTCGTTCGGGGCCGGTCAGCAGGTGACGCAGCTGTGGGGCGGTGAGTTCTCCCAGTCCGGCAGCGCGGTGACGGTGCGCAACACGTCCTGGAACGGTTCGCTGGGCACGGGCGCGTCGGTCACGCCGGGCTTCAACGGCACGTGGACCGGCTCCAACCCCGCGCCCACCTCCTTCAAGCTCAACGGTGTCGCCTGCACCGGGCAGCCGACCGACACCTCCACCTCGACCTCGACGTCCACATCGACGTCCACGTCCACTTCTACGTCGACGACGACCTCCACCACGACCACCACGACCACCTCGACGTCGAACCCGCCCGCGGGCGTGGCGACCGGCTTCGCGTCCCAGAACGGCGGGACGACCGGCGGTCAGGGCGGGGCGACGGTCCGGGCCACCACCGGAACCCAGATCCACCAGGCCTTGTGCACCCGGGCCACCACCAGCACCCCGATCACCATCCAGGTCGAGGGAACCATCAACCACGGCAACACCGCCAAGGTCTCGGGCAACAGCTGCGAGACGGCCGCCGGGGTGATCGAACTCAAGCGGATCAGCAACGTGACGATCATCGGAGTCGGCAGCGGAGCCGTCTTCGACCAGTTGGGCATCCACATCCGCGAGTCCCGCAACATCATCATCCGCAACGTGACCATCCGGAACGTCAAGAAGTCCGGTTCTCCCACGTCCAACGGCGGTGACGCCATCGGGATGGAGAGCGGTGTCCGCAACGTCTGGGTCGACCACACCACGCTGCTGGCGTCGGGCGGTGAGTCGGAAGGCTACGACGGCCTGTTCGACATGAAGGACAACACCCAGTACGTGACCCTGTCCTACAGCACGCTGCGCAACTCCGGTCGCGGCGGGCTGGTCGGGTCCAGCGAGAGCGACCTCTCGAACGGGTTCATCACGTACCACCACAACCTGTACGAGAACATCGACTCTCGCGCGCCTCTGCTGCGAGGCGGCGTGGGCCACATGTACAACAACCACTACGTGAGCCTCAACGAGTCCGGCATCAACTCCCGTGCCGGCGCCAAGGCCAAGGTGGACAACAACTACTTCAAGAACTCCCGTGACGTCCTCGGCACCTTCTACACCGACCAGGTCGGCTACTGGCACGTCAGCGGCAACATCTTCGACAACGTGACGTGGTCCGCCCCCGGCAGTGAGAGCAGGCCCGCCGGCCCGGACGTCAAGTCCACCACCACGGTCAGCGTTCCCTACAGCTTCACGCTCGACCAGACCACCTGCGTGCCGAACATCGTGAGCCGCACGGCAGGCGCGAACACGGGCCTGGCGGAGTCGAACGGCGCCTGCTAGCAGGGCTTCGCCAACCGCGATTCCGTGCCACAGCAGCATTGAGCGCTACAGCAGCGTGCTTCAAGGACGGCGGCTACCGGCCAATCCGGCCCGGTAGCCGCCGTTGCTTTGCGCAGGCCCGGGTCGGCCCGGTAGTTCAGGCAGGGAGGGTGAAGCCCTCGGGTGGGGAGCCCTCGACGAACAGCATCTGCACCCGGACCTTGCCCTCCCGCATCTCCCGGGCGCGGCGGTACTCGGGGGAGTCGTACCACTGCCGGATCCGATCCATGTCGGGGAACTCGATGACCAGGATCTTCGGCGCGTCCCACGTGCCTTCCACGGGTTCGGGCGTGGGGCCTGCGACCAGGTAACGGCCGCCGTGGCCGAGGATCGACTGCTGGGCCACGGGCGCGTAGGCCCAGCCCGCCTCCTCGTCGAGCACCTCGACGTTGACGATGACGTATGCCGACATGCGATCCCGTTCTGGACACGGTGTGTACTAATGACACGCCTGAGACTACTGAAGCGCTGTACCCTGTCAAGGTGGGAAAGATCGACAACGCGTCGGGTGTCGAGGCGCCGAGCCGTCGGGACCGGCTGCGGGCGGAGACCACCCGGGAGATCACGGCGATCGCGCTGAGGCAGATGGCCGAGGCCGGACCCGGGGCGATCTCGTTGCGCGGCATCGCCCGTGAGATGGGGATGACCGCGCGCGCCATCTACAGCTACTTCCCCACCAGGGACGACTTGATCACGGCCCTGATCGGCGGGATCGGGGCGTCGCTGGCCGAGGCGTTGCAGACCGCCACCCGCGCCGTGCCCGACACCGACCCCGGCGGCAGGCTGGTGGCGTGGGGCCAGGGCCTGCGGGACTGGGCGCTGGCTCACCCGGAGGGCTTCCGGCTCTTCTACGGGCACCCCGTTCCCGGCTACCGGCCACCCGATGACGGGCCGGTGGACCGAACCGCCCGCCGGGTGTGCCGCCAGCTGACCCAGCTGGTGGCCGAGGTGTGGCTCAGCGGGCGCAACGGCGAGGTCGAGGCCGGTTCCTGGTCGGACCTGCACCCGGACTACGTCGCGAAGATCCAGGAAGACCTCCCCGACGTGCCGCCCGCCGCTGCGGCGCTCGCGCTGCGCGTGTGGGGTCGGATGCACGGCTTGGTGGCCCTGGAGATCGAGGGTCACATCCATCCCGTCGCACTCAACCCCGCCGCACTGCACCACGCCGAGATGCTCGACCTGGTCAGGTCACTGGGCGTTGCCCCGATCGTCCCCGACACTCCCGCCTGACCTCGACGTTGCACCCGTCCCGGCTTGTTGCTGTTTCGGCAACGAACTTTGCTGGAACAGCGGAGTCGAGGGACATTGTGGTCGGAGGTGGTCGGAATGGCATCCGAACCGAGCACGGAGACCGGTCCCGGCATCGACGCTGTCGACAGCGTCGATCTCGGACCGTTCGCACACGAGCACGAGGCCGAGCTGAGCCGGCGGGTCCTGGGCGATCGTGCTCACGGGCTCGACGCCGTCGTCGCGGCGGCGTCATGACCACGGAGGAGTTCGACCGGGACTCCTGGGAGCGGCGCTGGGCGCAGGCCCTGCGTGACCACGCCGACGTGGTGGCGACGCGCCCGCCGAATCCGCACCTGCTCACCGTGGCCGGCGACCTGCGGCCCGGCCTGGCGCTCGACGCGGGGTGCGGGCACGGGGCCGAAACGCTCTGGCTCGCCGCGCACGGGTGGCGGGTCACGGCGGTCGAC
Source organism: Saccharothrix sp. NRRL B-16314 (assembly GCF_000716595.1). Classification (GTDB taxonomy): domain Bacteria; phylum Actinomycetota; class Actinomycetes; order Mycobacteriales; family Pseudonocardiaceae; genus Actinosynnema. The sequence continues at coordinate 147,618 of NZ_JNXC01000008.1, read as the reverse complement.
TTCGCCACGACCGCGCTGGACCACGGCCGGTCGAGTGCCGAGACCATCGGGACGGACGTCGCCGAGCGCGTCGACTGGGTGCAGGGCGACCTCGCGACCTGGACCCCGCCTCCGGGCCGCTACGACCTCGTCACCTGCCTGTACGTCCACATGGCCGGCGCGGTGGAGCAGACGGTGCGGCGACTGGCGGCCGGGGTCGCGCCCGGCGGCGCCCTGCTCCTCGTCGGTCACCGCCCGATCGACCCGACCACCGGCAACGCGACAGCCGCGGCCGGACAGGTGCAGGTTTCCGTCGACACCGCGGTCGCGGCCCTCGACCCGAGCGACTGGGAGATCGTCGTCGCCGAGGACCGCCCCAGGGCTGCGGCCGGGTCCGGCGTCGACGCGGTGGTACACGCGCGACGGCGCCCGTAACCCACGGCTTCCGGCCGACGGGTCCGCTGGACGATGCCGGCGTGCGGGCCGGCATCGTCTCGGTGTCGCGGGATCAGGGTGCGGGCACCGCCTTGCACGCCTCGACCCGGGCCTCGAGGAAGAACTGGGCAGGCTTGGGCACCATCGACCACGGCGGTCCGTCCGCACGGTGGCCGAGGACGCGGAGGTGGTCGATCGCCTCGGCGTAGCGCTTGTCCGCCATCAACGCGAGGATCGTCCAGCCCCGGTCGCCGCGCAGCCACCTGGTGTCCGCACCCACGCTCGCCGGCCACAGCAGCAGCACGTCCAGCGCGTCCAGCGCCATCTGCGAGCGGAGGTCACCCACGGCATCGGGTCGTCGGGAGAGGCCGTGGCCGCCGCGCGGGCGACGTGCCGGGCCGCCATCCGGGCATCGGCCGCGCAAACCGGCCCATGCGCCGCGCGGCAGCCCTGACCACCGCGACAGCGGCGCTGGCGTTCGGCACGTTCGTCAGCTCGTCCGCCCAGGCCGCCGCCCCATCGGTACCTGTGGCCCGCTCCGCAACGTCGGGAATCCCGGCCCTGGTCGATCCCGCGGTCGATCCGGGGAGGCACGTGCCCGGACCGCATCCTCCCGAATCGGACGGAGGCCGCGTGCCGCTGGACGTTCTCGGTGATCAACAAAACCGGGTGGTGCGAGGACCACGCGACGATGGTCGAGCCGGAGGACTACCGATGGAGCGAGGGCGAGTCGACATCCAGGCACCGGGACTGAACTGGACGGGCGACGCGGTCCGTCAGTCGGTGCGGTCGAGACGCCTTGGGCTTGCTCGATGTCCACCTCGAGCCGACCGGTCCGTGGCACTCCTGATCACCGGCGGCGCGCACCGTGTTCAGCGCTCTAGCAGGCTCCTCGGGATCGGAACGAGGTGTTCGTGGTCGTGGGCTTCCAGGTCGTCCCACGGCGGCAGCGGGTCGTCCATCCGCCGCCACGCGGTCGGGCCGGCGGCCAGTTCGGCGTCGGTGAGCAGCACGGGGTCGAGGCGGCGGCGCGGTTCGTCGGGATCGAGGTCGATGCCGATGAAGACCAGTTCCTGGCGTGCGGTGTGGCCGTCGAGCAGTTCGCCCGGCTCGATGGTCAGGTTCGGCCCGGCCTGGGACCACACGGCCAGGGTGTGCGGGCGGCTGGCGATGTGGCAGAAACCCTTGCTGCGCACGACACCGTGCCAGTCCTCCAGCGCGGCGGCCAGCCGGGCGGGGTGGAACGGGCGGTCGGCGCGGTAGGTGACCGAGCGGATGCCGTACTCCTCGGTCTCGGGGGTGTGCGAGCCCGCCAGCTCCTGGGCCCAGCCCGGTGACGTGGCGGCGGTGACCGGGTCGTAGCGGCCGGTGTCGAGCACTTCGGCCAGGTCCACCACGCCGCGGTGGGCGTGGACGAGGCGGGCGTTCGGGTTGAGCTTGCGCAGGATGCCCTCGACCGCGGTGAGCTGTTCCGGTGCGGCGAGGTCGGTCTTGTTCAGCACCAGCACGTCGGCGAACTCGACCTGGTCCACCAGCAGGTCGGAGATGCCCCGCTCGTCGTCCTCCGCGGCGGCGAGGTCGCGCTGGTCGAGCCGGTCGCCGCGCTCGAGTTCGGCGAGGAAACCGGAAGCGTCGACCACGGTGACCATCGTGTCCAGTCGCGCGTGGTCGGACAGGCTGGTGCCGTCCTCGAACGTCCACTCGAACGTCGCGGCCACCGGCATCGGCTCGGAGATGCCGGTCGACTCGATCAGGATCGTGTCGAACCGGCCTTCGCGGGCCAGTGCGCCCACGCTTTCCAGCAGGTCCTCGCGCAACGTGCAGCAGATGCACCCGTTGGTCAGCTCCACCAGCCGTTCGCCGCCGCGCCCGGAGACCAGGGCGGCGTCGATGTTGACCTCGCTCATGTCGTTGACCACCACCGCCACCCGGCGTCCTTCCCGGTTCGCGAGGACGTGGTTGAGCAGGGTGGTCTTGCCCGCGCCGAGGAAGCCGGACAGGACGGTGACGGGAACGCGGCGCTCGGGCGCGGCAGGCATCGGCATGATCATCATTCTGTAGTGGGCGGATGCGGAACGCTGGTGGAGGCGGGCCGCCGGGTGGCGGCGGCCCGCCTGGTCAGCGTCCTTGGCTGGGGTAGGGGAGGAGTGCCATCTCGCGCGCGTTCTTGATGGCGGTGGCGACCTGGCGTTGTTCCTGGGGCGTCAGGCCGGTGACGCGGCGGGAGCGGATCTTGCCGCGGTCGGAGATGAACTTCCGCAGCAGCGCCGCGTCCTTCCAGTCCACTGTGGTGATGCCCTCCTTGCGCAGCAGGTTCACGCGGCGCTTCGGGGCGCGTTCGGCTCTGGGCACCGGCCTCACCAGCTCGACTTGTTGACGCCGGGCAGTTCGCCGCGGTGCGCCATCTCGCGCAGCCGGATGCGGGACAGGCCGAACGCCCGGTTGAACGCCCTCGGCCGGCCGTCCACGGCATCGCGGTTGCGCAACCTCGTGGGGCTGGCGTCACGGGGCAGCTTCTGCAACGCCCGCATGGCCTCGTCACGGCGCTCCGGGTCGAGGCGGATGACCTCCTTCAACTCCGCGCGTCGCTCGGCGTACCGGGCGACGACTTCCCGTCGCTGCCGGTCCTTGGCGATCTTGGACTTCTTGGCCATCAGCGCTCCTCCTTGAAGTCGACGTGGCGGCGCACGACGGGGTCGAACTTGCGCAGCACGAGCCGGTCGGGGTCGTTGCGGCGGTTCTTGCGGGTGACGTAGGTGTAGCCGGTGCCCGCGGTGGAGCGGAGCTTGATGATCGGCCGGACGTCGGTGGACTTGGCCATCAGACCTTCACCCCCTGGCGGCGCAGGTCTGCGACCACCGACTCGATGCCGCGCCGGTCGACGGTCTTGATGCCCTTGGTCGAGAGGTTCAGCACGACGTGCCGGTTCTCCGAGGGCAGCCAGTACCTGCGGCGTTGCGTGTTGGGCAGCCACCGGCGCGAGGTGCGCCGGTGCGAGTGCGAGACCTGTTTGCCGAAGCCCGGCTTGCGCCCGGTGACCTGGCAGTGCCGTGACGACACGTGACCTCCCTTTTAAAACGACAATCGTTTCCGTTAGGCTAACCCACATGGGAACCGAGGTCCTACTGGTGGCCGGTCTGGCGCAGCACGACGTCGCCGAGGAGGTGTGGCGCGCGTCGCCGGGATCGGTGCTGGTCCGCCACGACCTGCGCGACCTCGCCCAGGGCGTGGTGCGCCGCTGGGTCGACGGTCGGCTGACCGTGCTGGAACTGGCGCACGGCTGCGTCTCGTGCACGCTGCGCCTCGACCTGCTGCCGCTGTTGGAACGGCTGGGCGGTCGGGTGGTCGTGCACCTGGACCCGGCGCTGGAGCCGGAAGCCGTCTGCTTCGCGTTGCGCGAGGTCGACGTGCGGGTGGAGGCGGTGATCACCGTGGTCGACCGCGCGACCTGGCTCGCCGACGCGACCGGTGAGGACACGATGGACGACCGCGGCCTGGGCGCGGCCGAAGGCGACGAGCGGACCGTGGCGCAGGTGGTCGTGGGGCAGGCCGAGTTCGCCGACGCGATCGTGCTGACCGGTACCGGTGACGACCCCGCGCTGGACGCGGTGCTGGACCGGCTGTCCCCGCTCGCGCCGCGCCGCCGCCGGGACGCGTTGGACGTGCCCGAACTGCTGGCCGCCATCCCCGGGAGCGCCCGCCGTGGCCGGTTCGACGACGGCTTCGGCGCCCTGCTCCACGGACAGCCGCCACTGCGACCGGCCCACGGCGCGGCCGTCGTCCACTTCACCGAACGACGCCCGTTCCACCCCATGCGGCTGCACCAGGCCATCGACGTCCTGCTCGACGGCGTCGTGCGCACCCGCGGCCGGGTGTGGGTGGCCAGCCAGCCGGATGTCGCGCTGTGGCTGGAGTCCGCGGGCGGCGGCCTCAACGTCGGCAACCTCGGCCCGTGGCTCGCGGCCGTCGACGACTGGTCCGAGGTGCCCGCCGAACGCCGGGCCGCCGCATCGGCCATGTGGGACCCCTACTACGGAGACCGGTCGCAGGAACTGGTGGTCATCACCAGGGCGGCTGCGCCGGACGAGATCACGGCGGCACTGCGCGAGGCGCTGGTGACCGACGAGGAGTTGGCGCTGATCGACGAACTGGAGTTCGTCGACCCGTTCGCCGAGTGGCACGACGAGATGGAGGAGTTGTGAAGCAGGGCATCCACCCCGACTACCACCCGGTGGTCTTCCAGGACCAGGCGACCGGGAAGGCGTTCCTGACCCGGTCCACCGCGAACTCGACCCGCACGATCGACTGGGAGGACGGCAACACCTACCCGCTGATCACGGTCGACATCACCGCGGACTCCCACCCGTTCTGGACCGGCAACCAGCGGGTCATGGACACCGCGGGCCGGGTCGAGAAGTTCAACCGCCGCTACGGGAAGAGGGCTCGCTGACATGGCCGTGCCCAAGCGCAAGACCTCGCGCAGCAACACCCGTCACCGCCGTTCCCAGTGGAAGGCGGAAGTGCCCGACCTGGTGCCGGTGACCACGCTCGACGGCCGCAAGCTGGCCGTGCCCCGGCGGCTCGTGGCCGCCTACCGGCGCGGGTTGCTGTAACCGTTGCACGCGCGAGCTCACGTCGATCGACCACACCACCGGTAGATCCGGTTGTGGGACAAGGCGTTCGAACCTGCCGTGCGGGTGGTGTGCGGCCGAAGCGGACACTCGGCCGCACACCACCTGCCCGTGGTCGTCAGCAGCTGGAGCAGCACCCGCAGCCCGGAGCGGTGCAACCGCCGCAGCAGCTGCAACCGCCCGCGCTCGGCTGCGGCGAGGGCGTGGATTCGGTGGTCATGTCTGCCTCCCGTGGCGGAAACGGTTCAGTGCATCGCTGACACCGTGCGCTGCTCCGCGACGGCAGGTGAAGCCCCGTCACCCGGACGCTCGGACCGACCACCCGGACAGCCCAGCGGCTCCGGCGGCAGGGCGTCCGGCTCGCCCAGGCACCGGGGGCACAGGCCGTTCAGACCGGCGGACACCTGGACGGTCGAGAACCCGTGGGTCGCCGCGATCCTCGTGGCCCAGTCGACCACGGTCGAGGCGTCCACGCGCACACCCCGGCCACACCGCACGCACGTGAGGTTGTGGTTGTGGTCGGGATCGCGCTTCAGGTGGTACAGGTGCCGTCCCGTCCGGTCCTGGGTGATGCCCATGACGTCCGCCCGCACCAGCGACGCGAGGTGCCGGTAGGTCGTCGTCAAGCCGACCCGCTCGCCACCCGACCGCAGCCGGTCGTGGACCACGAGCGCCGTCGTGGGGCCCGGCAGTTCGCGCAGCACGCGCAGGACCGCCTGGAGCTGCGGCGTCATCCTCAACCCGTCGAAGCCGCCGACGGTGCCCTGAACGTCCATCCCGCTGTCCACGCGTTCAGCGGGGGACCGCTTCGAGGAGGCAGAAGCCGGAGGGCGGTAGCGGCGTCACGTCGGTGAGGGTGAACCCGCTGCCGGTCAACAGGGCCTCGAACTCGGCGCGCGTGCGTTCCCGGCCGCCGAGGTTGACCATCATGTTGAGGTCGCTGAGGTACATCACGGGCGGGGCGGTGCCGTCGACGGTGTCGGGCAGGACCGGTTCGACCACGAGCAGGCGCCCCTCGTCGGGCAGCGCGCGGCGGCAGTGACCGAGGATCGTCGTGGCGCGCTCGTCGTCCCAGTCGTGCAGGACGCTCTTGATCAGCACCGCCTCGGCGCCCGCCGGGACGTCGGTGAAGAAGTCGCCGACCGCGATCGTGCAACGCTCGGTGACGCCCGCGTCGTCGAACACGGCACCGGCGCCGGCGGAGCCTTCGGCGCTGTCGAACAGCACGCCGCGCAACCCGGTGTGCCGGCGGACGACCGCCGCGAGCAGCGTGCCGTCACCACCGCCGACGTCCATGACGGACCCGAACCGCCCGAAGTCGTAGGCGTCGGGCAGCAGTCCGGAGACGACGTGCGTGCCCTGGCTCATGGCCGTGTTGAACGCCGCGGACAGGTCCGGTTCCGAGGCGAGGTGGTCGAAGAACGTGGTCCCGAAGACCTCGTCGAACCCGGTGCGGCCGGTGCGGACGCCGTCGTCCAGGCGGTGCCAGGCCCGCAGCATGACCGGGTCGGTGAACACCCGGGCGAAGGCGTGCAGCGATCCGGGGACGTCCGACCGCAGCAAGGAGCCGAGCGGGGTCGCGCTGAACGCGCCTTCGGTCTCGGACAACAAGCCCAACGCCGTCGCCGCGCGGAGCAACCGGAGAGTGGTCCGGGTCGGCGTCCCGCACGCGGCGGCCACCTCGTCGGCGGAACGGCTCTCCTGGCCGAGGGCTTCCGGAACGCCGAGCTTCACGCACGCCGCTACGACCTGTGCGGCCATGGACCCGAAGACCAGGTCCACCATCGCCCGGCGTGCGTCGGCGGTCGTGTTCGGTGATGTCGTCACGGAAGCCCCCAGCGTCCAATGGAAATGATTGTCAAACCCACCTTAGCGCTGACCGTGGCGGAAGGACACCGTCCGACCCCGAAGCCATGCGGCGCTGCGGAGCAGCCGCAGCCCGTTGAGCCCGACGATGACCGTCGAGCCCTCGTGGCCCGCGACGCCCAAGGGGAGCGGCAGGGTGCCGACCAGGTCCCAGGTCACGAGGACCGCGATGAAGGTCCCGGCGATGGCGAGGTTGGCGATGACGACGCGGCGCGCACGCCGGGCGAGGGCCAGCACGGCGGGCAGGGTCGCCAGCTCGTCGCGGGTGATGACCGCGTCCGCGGTGTCCAGTGCGAGGTCGGAACCGGCGCGGCCCATGGCCACCCCGACGTGGGCGGTGGCCAGTGCGGGCGCGTCGTTGACGCCGTCGCCGACCAGGATCACCTTGGCGCCCTGGGCTTCCAGCTCGCGCACCGCCGCGACCTTGTCCTCGGGCAGCAGCCCGGCGCGGACGTCGGTGATGCCGACCTCGGCGGCGAGCCGTTCGGCGGCGCGCGGGTTGTCGCCGGTGAGCAGGACCGGTGGTGCGCCGGTCAGGGCGGTGAGCCGGGCGACGGTGTCCGCGGCGTCGGCGCGGAGCCGGTCGGCGAGCCCCAGCACGCCGGCCGGGCGGCCGTCGACGCGGACGACGACCGCGGTGTGGCCGGTGTTCTCCAGTTCGGCCACCGTGTCGCGGACTGCGTCGTCGTCACCGGTGAGGAGTGCGGTGGGGCTGCCCACCTCGACCAGTCGCCCGTCGATCCGCGCGGTGACGCCGCGCCCCGGTGCGGAGGTGAACTCCGCGGCCGGCCGGAGGTCGAGTCCGGTGGACCGCGCGGCGTCGACCACGGCGCGGGCGAGCGGGTGTTCCGAGGGGTGCTCCGCCGCGGCGGCCAGGGTCAGCAGCCCGTTCTCGTCGAAGGGGCTGTCGGGCAGGACGCGGACCGCCGCGAGCCGGGGCGCGCCCTCGGTGAGGGTGCCGGTCTTGTCGAAGGCCACTCGCGTGGCGCTGCCGAGCCGTTCGAGCACCACGGCGGACTTGATCAGCACGCCGTGGCGGCCGGCGTTGGCGATCGAAGACAGCAGCGGTGGCATGGTGGCCAGCACCACCGCGCACGGCGACGCGACGATCATGAACGTCATCGCGCGCAGCAGCGTGGGTTGGAGCTCGGCGCCGAACAGCAGCGGCACCACGAACAGCGCCAGGGTGGCGGCGACCATGCCGATGGAGTAGCGCTGCTCGACCTTCTCGATGAACAGGTGGGCGCGCGACTTGGTCGCGCTCGCCTCGGCGACCATCGCGACGATCCGGGCGATCACCGTGCCCGTGGCCGGCCGGGTGATCCGCACCCTCAGCGCGCCGGTGCCGTTGACCGTGCCGGCGAACACCTCGTCACCGACACCCTTGTCCACCGGAAGGGGCTCGCCGGTGATGGTGGCCTGGTCGACCTCGCTCGCACCCGCGACGACCACGCCGTCACCGCCGACGCGTTCACCGGGGCGCACCAGGACGATGTCGCCGACGTCCAGGTGGGCGGCGTCGACCACTTCCTCGCCGGTCGCGGTGATCCGGGTGGCCCGCTCCGGTGCGAGGTCGAGCAGGTCGCGCACGGAGTCCTCCGTGCGCTTGGTGGCGACCGCCTCCAACGCGCCCGAGGTCGCGAAGATGACGATCAGCAGCGCGCCGTCGAGGACCTGCCCGAGCGCCGCCGCGCCGATCGCGGCCACGACCATGAGCAGGTCGACGTCGAGGGTCTTCTCGCGCAGGGCCCGCAGGCCGGACAGCCCCGGTTCCCACCCGCCCGACGCGTAGCAGGCCAGGTACAGCCCCCACCACAGCCAGTCGGGGCCGCTGCTCAGCTGGGCCGCAAGCCCCAGGAGGAACAGGGCGGTCGCCACCGCCGCCCACCGCACCTCCGGCAGCGACCACACCCCGGACCGCCGGCGCACGCCGAACCGCGTCCGCTCCGCCGGAGCCGCTACATCGAGTTCCGTTGTCACACTGCTAGCATATATACGCATTCACGCAGATACGCAAACAGTCGAACGGGTGGGTATCCTGGCGGCATGCACACGTCGCTGTCCGACTTCGACATGCCCAACGAGGAGCAGGTGCACCTGGCCGCCGAGTCGTTCCGGCTGTTGGCGGACCCGACCCGGATCAAGGTGCTGTGGGCGTTGCTCCAGGGCGAGTCGTCGGTGGCGTGCCTGGCCGAACTCGCCGGCGCGGCACCCACCGCGGTCAGCCAGCACCTCGCCAAGCTGCGGCTCGCCGGCCTGGTCAAGGGTCGTCGGGAAGGCACGTTCGTCTACTACTCCGCGGCCAACGACCACGTCCTCGGGCTGCTCAAGCAGGCCCTGTTCCACGCCGACCACATCGACCGCCACTCCGTGGAAGATCCTGCGGGAGACTCCGCGGTCGCCCGCTGAGCGGGTTCCCCGACCGCCGGCGAAGCGGCGCGTGAGTCACGCGGGCCAGCGGGTGTGCAGGTCGTCGATGCGGAAGCTGTGCGCGTGCCTGGGCCGTCCGTCGACCAGGACCGCGCCGTCGAGGTGGTGGTGGGCCGTGTCGAGCCCGTCGTGCTCGTGTTCGATCACCTCGGGATCGCCGGCGGGCCACAGGCGGATCGCGACGACGGCGGCGGCAGTGGCCACGACACCGAGGGTCGACAGGGCGGCCGTCATCGAGGTGGTCGAGGCCAGCCACCCCGCCAGCGGGTAGCAGAGCAGCCAGCAGGCGTGGGAGAGCGCGAAGTCGGCGGCGAAGACGGCCGGGAGGTCGGGGCGGTGCGCCGAGCGCCGCAGGAGGCGTCCGCCGGGGGTGAGCACGAGGGAGCCGGCGGCGCCGATCGCGGCCCACAGCACCAGCAGCACGGGCCAGCGCAGGTCGTCGAGGAACGCGGTGGTCAGGGCGGCGGCGAACAGCAGCGCGGCCAGCGCTACCGAGGCGCGCAGCATGACCGGGCGGTCGGGGTGGCGGTCCAGGACGCGGGGCAGGGCCAACGCGGCGACCAGGGAACCGAGGCCGTAGGCGGCGAGGGCGAGGGCGACCGCCGTTTCGCCCCGGCCGAGCAGGTCGCGGACGTAGGCCACGGTGTTGACCAGGACCATCGACCCGGCGGCGGCGACGGCCAGGTGCGCGGCGAGCAGGCCCCGCAACCGGGGCGTGCCCAGGTACACGCGGATGCCGCGCGTCGTCGCGGCCAGGGTGCGTCCCGACGGCGGGGTGGCGTTGCGCTCGGCCGGCAGCGCTGCGGCGAGCACCAGCAACGCCGAGGCGGCGAACCCGAGCGAGGTGCCGAGGAACAGCAGGTCGTAGCCGACGACCAGCAGCACCACGGCGGCGAGCAGCGGGCTGAGCAGGCTCTCCAGGTCGTAGGCCAGGCGGGACAGGCTCAGCGCGCGGGTGTAGTCGCGTTCGTCGGTGAGGATGTCGGGGATGGTCGCCTGGAACGTCGGCGTGAACGCCGCGGACGCGGCTTGCAGCAGGAAGATCAGCAGGTAGACCTGCCAGACCTCGTGCACCCACGGCAGGGTCACCGCGACCGAGGCGCGCACGAGGTCGAGCGCCACCAGCAAGGGCTTGCGGGGGAACCGGGCGGCCAGCGCGCCGGCGAGGGGACCGATGCCGACGTAGGCGACCATCTTGATGGCGAACGCCGTGCCGAGCACCGCGCCCGCGTCCGGTCCGGCCAGGTCGTAGGCGAGCAGACCGAGGGCGACGGTGGCCAGCCCGGTGCCGGTGAGGGCGAGGACCTGTGCGGTGAACAGCCGTCGGTACGGGCGGTTGGACAGCACGGCGAGCATCGCGTGCGCACCCCCATCCACTGGTGCGTTGCCTTGGGTGCTGACACCATACGTGCTCATGTACGCACGCGACGACGTTGCAACAACGCATGACTGGCAACAGCTACCTGACGGCAGTCACGTCGACGCGGCGGTGGACGGCTTCCGGATGCTGGCCGACCCGACCCGGCTGCGGATGATGTGGCTGCTGTGCGGGTCGGAGTACGACGTGACGACGTTGGCCGAGGCGGTCGGGATCGCGCGGCCTGCGGTGTCACAGCACCTGGCGAAGCTGAAGCTGGCCGGCCTGGTGGCCGTGCGCCGCGACGGCCGTCGCGCGGTCTACCGAGTGCGCGGCGGCCATGTGCGGCGGTTGTTGGGCGAGGCGATCGAAGCCGCCGACCACCGCGTGACCGGCCGACCGGACCACGACTGACACCGGAACCTGTGGCCGGCCATGTGATGCGGCCCTGGCACCCGAACCGGAGCCTCGCGGTCTACCGCCCGGAGGCCTCGTCGCGGTGCCGGCTCCCGGTCATCTCCGCGTAGACCACGATGTTGTCCAGGTAGCTGCCCGCCGCACGGTCGAACTGCCCGCCGCAGGTGACGAGCCGCAGCTCGGGGCGCTCGACGTGGCCGTACACCGCCTGCGTGGGGAAGCGGTCCTTCGGGTGCTGCTCGACCCGCCGGACCGTGAACGACGCGACCGAGCCGTCGGCCCGTTCCACGGTCACCTGGTCGTCGGGCTGCAACTTGCGCAGGTCGTAGAACACGCCCTTCCGGTTCTGCCAGTCGACGTGCGCGGCGAGCAGGGCGGGCCCGTTCTCACCGGGAGTCGGGGAGTTCCGGTACCAGCCCACGGTTTCGGCGTCAGGCGGGACTTCGATGGTGCGGTCGGCGCGCAGCCCGAGATCGGTGATGCCGACGGCGTCGACGCCGATCGCGGGGATGGTCAGCCGCGTCGGGCGGGCTGCGTCGAGCACCACCGTCTGCGGTGCGTCTGGCGGTGCGTCCTGCGGTGGGCCTTGTGGTGCGTCTTGTGGGGTGTCGGGCGCGGGCGCAGTGCCGGCCGGTTCGTGCGTCGAGGTGTCGACGGTCGGGTGGGACGCGTGGACCGGGTCGGCCTGGTCGACGTCGTCGGTGCCCGTCAGAACCGCCAAGCCGATGGCCGCTGCCAGCCCCGCCAGCCGAACTCTCGTGCTCCGGCGGGGTCGGCGGCCCGAGCGGGTGCGCATGCGCTAGTTGCTCCTCCGTGCGCGCCGGGTAGCGACAAAAGCGGAGGCTGCGCCGATCCCGGCCAGCCCGAGGAGGACTGGAAGGGTGCGCGAGTCGTCAGAGGTCAAGTCGTCGACCGTGGAGCCGTCACCCGTGTCGATCGCCCCGACGGGCGGTGCGGGAGCCTGGGTCCGGCGGGAAGTCGGGATGAGGCTGGGCGCCGGACGTTCTTCGCAAGCGATGCCGTCGTTGTCGGCGTCGAGCCGGTGGTAGTTGACCGAGGCGGCATCGAAGAACCGCTGTGCTTCGGCTTGGCTGCTGAAGTCCGGGCAGTCGCGATCGTCCTGCGCGTTCGCGAACCCGGCGACGGGCAGCGCGGCACTGGCCGCGAGCACGGCGGCGCCGACGAATCTGGAAAGCAGCATGGTGCACGTTCCTCTCAGTCGGGATGGTCTTGGTCGTGGAACATCTGCGTCGGGCAGCCGGAAGATCCCGGTGACACGGTCGGTCGGATGGCCGCATGGCCTGATACCCGCGGTTCGATCCCTGCCGTAGCGCCGAGCCCTTGTCCGGCGACGCGGGGGCGTTCCAGGTAACCGTTGTCCGGCAACGGGAACGTGCGGCGCTCGCCGTCTCAGGGGTCGATCAGCCCGCCTGTCCGGGGACTCCTGTCGGGTTGAGACCCGGGCCGTCACGAACAGGACGGCCGACGACGCGGCGGCGGTGGACCCTGCGCATCCGGAGACCTCCTCGCGCATCGACAGCCGACCTCGAAGACGCTAATGCCGTCCCCCGCCCGGTCGGAGGCGTCGACGGGTGGGTTCACCCGATCCATCAGCTCCATGGCCCTATCAGGGACATTGCGCCGCGGTGTGGTCGCCGTGAGTGCACGGCCGGCGCCGCACCGCGGATGGCATCGGGCGAGTGGAACGCGGGAGGTCGCCATCCCTCCGGGTGTAACCAGCGCGTCGGACGCCTGGCCGACGGGTGACCGTCGTGCGGGGCACGGTGGGACGACACAGGATGGTCGGCATGGGTGAGGAGAAGTTCGACAAGGGTGACGAAGTGACCTGGTCCAGTCACGGGCAGACGGTGCACGGTGAGGTGGTCGAGGAGATCACCGAGGACACCGAAGCCGCGGGCAGGACGGTGCGGGCGTCGGAGGAGGAGCCGCAGTACCGGGTGCGCAGTGACAAGAGTGGCAAGGACGCGGTGCACAAGCCGACTGCGCTGGAGGACGACTCGTGAGCGGCGAGTTCGAGGACGCCGTGAACATGACGGCGGCGGAGTTGGAGCGGTGGCTGAAGACCGAAGAGTCCCAGTCGGTCGGCCAGTCCGATGGTGGGGAGTCGGTGGGGCACGAGTCCGGTAGGCGGATCGTGGAACTGCTGCGGAAGAAGGAGGACGAGGTGACCGACGACGACCGCGAGCACATGCGCAAGGTCGTCGGCTACGTCCACCGGCACCTCGCGCAGCGCCCGGACGGGGACGTGGAGCACACGAGGTGGCGCTACTCGCTGATGAACTGGGGACACGATCCCTTGAAGGACTGACGCCACCGCCACACCACGCCGCACGACTCCGGTTCTGCCGACCATCCGGCACCAGCCCCAGGTGACGATCGTCAAGCTCGCCGGTCTGGCTCGCGGCGGAGGGGAAGCCCGTCACGGCGACGGACCTGGCGTTCGCGGCGATCGGGACAGTGGAGCGGCCGGGTGGTGTCGTGGTCAGGGCGGTGGGATCGCCACGCTCAGCTTCGCGGCGATGCGGACCAGCGCGCGCAAGTCGGTGGCCGTCAACGGGTCCAGCACCAGTTCGCGGACCGTGCGCAGGTGCGTGGGTGCGGCGGCGACGACCACCTCGTAGCCCTCGTCGGTCAGGGTCGCGAGCGTGCACCGGCCGTCGTCGGGATCGGGTGAGCGGGTGATCCAGCCGCGTTGCTCGAAGCGCTTGACCACGTTGGACAGGCGGGACAGGGAACCGTTGGCCAGGTGGGCCAGCTCGCTCATCCGGATGCTCCGGGCCGGTGCCTCCGACACGTGGCTGAGCACCAGGTAGTCGAACAGGGACAGGCCCGCGGCCTGTTGCAGCGGCGCTTCGAGTCGGCAGGGCAGTAGCAGCATCAACGAGACCAGGCCGGTCCAGGCCTGCTTCTCGTCGGCGGTCAGCCCGCCCGTTCCCTTCATCGCGGCACCCTCCCCAGCGGAAATTACTCCAAGCTTGAAGTCATGATAGCGTCGATCACGGAGTGAAGGGGGCAACCATGGCCGAGATCGAGTTCTTCGCGACGCCGGGGTACGGCGAGAAGCAGCTGCGGGACATGCACTACAGCCAGGCGGTGCGCATCGGTGACCGGGTCGAGATTTCCGGGCAGGGCGGCTGGGACGACGAGTTCGAGTTCCCCGAGGCGCTGGAGGACGAGATCGTCCGGGCGTTCGACAACGTCGAGCGGACGCTGCGAACCGCCGGGGCGACGTGGGCCGACGTCGTGCACGTGAACTCGTATCACGTGCTCGAGAACGGCTTCGAGGAGCACAACCGGGTGATGGTCGAGCAGTTCCGCCTGCGCATGGGCGACCGCGCGCCCATCTGGACCGAGAGCGGGGTCACCGCTCTCGGCAACCCGAAGATGCGCATCGAGATCCGCGTGACCGCGATCAGCCAGTAGGACGATGTCGGCATCCGTCGGCGGCAACGTCGTGACGTCGACGGATGCCGGAGCCGTGCGTGGCGTCGTACGTGGCCGCGTTCGCCGACTGAGCGGCGGACCACCCTCCGCGGCGAGCGCTGCTGCTGCGAGGGCGCCGCTGCTGCGAGGGCGCCGGCCGAGGTCGGTGCCGCCATAATCCTTTCCGTGGGTGGAACAGCGCTGATCGTCTTGACCCCGTACAGTGCCGAGCGCGTCGAACCGGTCGTGGTGGCGGGGATGGCGGCCGAAGGCATGGAGCGGGATGCGGCCGACCCGTTGTCTTGGTACTCCGCGGCCGGTCTTCCTTACAGCTACTCCCTCGACCCGCCGGACCACGAGACCGAACCGGCGGAACTGGAGATCATCGAGCGGGTGGCCGGCAGGGCGTTGAGCTGTGCCGTCGGGCTGCACATCTTCGTCAGCGACCTCGCGGGTCGACCTGTGCTGGGCCGGATGGCGCAGCGCGTCGCGGAGCGGGCCGAAGGCTGGGTGTTGGTCGAGTTCCGTGCGCGGCCTTCCGAGGACGTGCTGGGGTACTTGGAGAATGCGGGTCGCTGCATCCGCGTCGACGACTACGTGTACCTCGACGCCCCGGCGATGGCAGCGTGGTACGCACACCCGGACTTCCACGTGCTCAAGTAGGAGCGGAGGTGATCCGCAGTCCGGCACGCACGACAAATTCCGGCGACATCACGGGTCATCCCCGCCAGGATGGCCGGTGTGGAAGAGGTTGCGGTCGTCGTCGCCCACAGGCAGCGTGCGACGCTGCGCGTCGGCGACGTGTTCCTGAAGGTCGACGGCGATCCGGCGCACGCCGACGTCGAGGTGCGGGCGATGGCCATGGTGCCGGTACCGACCCCGGCGGTCCTCTGGCGCGAACCGCCCGTGCTCGCGATCGCCGCCGTGCCCGGCAAGGCGCTCGGCCTCCTCGGCGAACCGTCGACCGCGTCGCCGGCGGCGTGGGCTGCGACGGGTGCCGCCATCCGGCGGCTGCACGATGCGCCGCTGCCACCGTGGCCGGGCACCAGGCTCGACGACGTGGCGGCGGACCTCGACAGCGAGTGCGCGTGGCTGCTCGCCAACGCCGTGCTGCCCGCCGAGGTGATCCGGCGCAACCGGGAGATCGCCGAGGCCGCGCTCCGGCCGTGGAAACCGGTGTTCATCCACGGCGACTTGCAGATCACCCACGTGTTCGTCGACGGCGACGAGGTCACCGGCGTCATCGACTGGTCCGAGGCCGCCCCCGGCGACGCCATGTTCGACCTCGCCACCCTGACGCTCGGGCACGAGGAACGCCTGGACTACCTGCTCGCCGGCTACGGTCCCGGCGCGGACCGGGACGTGATCCGCGCCTGGTGGTCACTGCGCAGCCTGGTGGCGGCGCGCTGGCTGATCGAGCACGGCTTCGACCCGGACGCGCCGGGGTGCGAGTTCGACGTGCTCAGGTCCCGGATGCGGGAACCCTAGTTCGCCAACCGCTCGGCCACCGCGGGGAGCAGGTCCAGCACGATCCCCACGGACTCGTCCTGGTGCGGGATGCCACCGATCACCGCGATCGACACCAGGTCGCCGCCGGACAGCACCGCCCAGCAGGCGGACATCGCGTCGTTGGCCTCGCATAGCCGTAGGCCGCGTCCGCCCCCGGCTGCGGCGGCACGCCGAACGGGGTGACGGTGACCGGTTGGTCCGAGCCCGAGTACTCGGGGTCGACGTACTGCTCGCAGGACTCGGCGTGCGCCCGGACCTTCGCCACGACGTCCGCCCCGCCGTGCTCCTTGAACCACACGACTCCGGGGTGGAAGCCGAAGTCCGGCCCTTCCCAGTCCCTGCCGTGGTGGACGTAGTAGCCGAACTCGTCGTCATCACCCGGGCCGGCCGTCCTGCACGCCGTGGGCATGCCCCACCTGGTCCACGGCCCTTCTTCGGAAACTTCCTCGGCACCCGGATCGGCCAGGGCGTCGGCGGGGAGGGTGGCGGCTTTGACGCGCCGGGGTGCCAGCTCGCCGGGCGAGGCGGTTGTGGTGGTGACGGTAGTCGTCGTGGTCGTCGTGGTGGTGTTGGACGGCGGTATTGGTGTCGGTGCCGTGGTGCACGCGGACCGCCTCAGCGGGCCGAGAATTTCCGGTGCGGCGTGGGACGGGGCGCGAAATCGCCTGGATGCCACCGGGTCGGAGGGACGCGGTGGCTCGCCGGGGACTCAGGTGTGGGCGACGTGACTGGCCGCGGTGAGCAGTGCCGTGGCGACTGCGGTGTCCAGGTTCCGGGCGTCGTGGTCCGGTGCGTGCGGGACGAGGCAGAAGGTGTCCGACGCCGCTTCCTCCTGCAACGTGAACGGGTACGCGTCCACGGCGGCCTCGACCAGGACGGCGCCGGTGGCGATCTTCTCGGCGTCGAGGGGCGCGTCACCCGCCGCCACGACGAGGTTCGCGCCGAAGGCCGCGGCGGACGCGCTGCGCACGAAGACCAGTTCGACGCCCGCCAAGTCGAGGTGATCCGCCAGGAACGGCGGTGGCGCTCCGCCGGGAAGGGTCGTCACCGCGAGGTCGGTGATGCCGGGGATCGCCTGGCACAGGACGCGCACGTGCCACCAGACCTCGGGCACCGGGCCGATCACGCCCGCGGTGACCACCCCCTGCCCCAGCCGGTCCAGCGCCGCCACCGCCGCGCAGCCCGCCGCCCGGATGGCACGCACCGCGGGCGCGGGCAACGACGCGCGACCGCCGGTGCCGGGGTCCTGGACGATGAGCACGGCCTCCCCGTCGTCGGGGTCGAACTCGTCCCGTTCCACCTCCTGGCAGGGCAGGGCCGCGAGGGAAGAACGCAGCACGGCCGGGACGTCGACCTGGCCCGTGAGGACCCAGAGGTCGTCCTCGGTGAGCTTCCGGAGCCCCGTGGGCATGGCGTTCCCCTCTCGCGCGTCAACGTCGGAAGCGTTGCGCGGACCGCCATCGGAACGCTATCGGCGCGCTAAACGCCGACCGAAACCGGATCGATGCCAGGTGTTGGGCGCCGCCGCGTCGACTGAGGTCAGCCCGGCGAACCCGCCGCGGCGAACCGGCCGGAGGGAAGTTCCCATGTCGAACACCATCGCCCCCATCAGCAAGGTCGCCGTCCTCGCCGCCGCCCTCTACGCCGCGCTGGTCCTCGCCGTTGCGGGCACCTCGGACGAGGACGCGCACTGGGGTGCGCCGGCCGTGGGTGTCTCCGACGCACACTGGGGCGCCACCCCGGCGGACGCTCACTGGGGTGCCACCCCGGCGGACGCTCACTGGGGCTGACCGGCCGACCTAGGACGGGCTGAGGTTGGCGCTCATGAGAGCCGCTCGCAGGTGTTCGGTCTGGGTGGTCCACCGACGTGCTTCCTCGGAGTCGACGTCGGCGAGCAGGGCGTGGGCGCTGTCGAGGCAGTCGCTCGCCGCGGTCTCCTCACCCGCGCTCAAGTGCACCTCCGCCAGCAGGACGAGGCTCTTCGCCTGCCACACCGACAACCCCAGCTCGTGGAAGCGGTCCGCGGCCAGCCGCAGGTGCTCCGCTCCTGCCGCGTCGTTGCCCCGGGCCACCGTGACCTCACCGAGGCTGAACAGGGCCTGTCCCTCGACCCACCGGTCGCCGACCTCGTCCGCCAGTGACAGCGCGTGGGTCAGCGTGGTGTGCGCCGCGTCGAGCCTGCCCTCCCGGTGGCGGACCTTGCCGAGGGCGTACAGCGCGTAGGTCTCACCGACCTGGTCGCCCAGGTCGCGCACGACCCGCAACGTGCGGTGCAGTGCGTGGCGTGCGGCGGCGATGTCGTCCAACCCGAGGTGCAGCTCGGCCAGCCGGTACGTCACCTGTGCCTCGACCCGCAAGCACCCGGCCGTCCGGCAGATGGCCACCGCTTCGTCCAGCATCGACCGCGCGGCCGTCGTGTCGCCGTCGTCGATGCGCAGCTTGGCGAGGCTGGCGAGGACGTGCGCCTCGCCGACGCGGTCCCCAACCAGGCGCATGTGCTCCAGCGCCTCGGTGTACCGGGTGAGGGCGTTCCCCGTCTCACCGCGGAGCCTGCTGATGAACGCCGCGTTGCGCAGCACCAGACCACGCCCGTGGACGTCACCGCACTCGCTGAACCCGGCCAGGGCGGCGTCGAAGTGCTCCTCGGCGTCGGACAGCCGCTTCTGCGCCATCGCCAGCGCGCCGAGCGCGTAGCGCGCCGCGGCCTGCCCGCGCGGGTCGCCCACCGTGACCGCCGCGGCGAGGGTGGCCGTCTCCACCCAGTCGTCGCCGTAGCCGCGGGTCTCGAACAGGGTGACCGAGGTCAGCGTCAGGTCCCAGCAGGCGTCGGCCAGCCCGGCCGCGGCGGCCTGCCGGATGGCGGGCACCAGCCCGCGGCGTTCCCGTTCCCACCACGCCAGCGGGTCTCCGACCGGCTCGGGCAGGTCCGCGTCCGGGGGGAACCAGCGCGGGGCGTCGCTGTGCAGCACCGTGTAGTCGCCGCCGTACTCGCGGCGGTGGGCCGCGTCGGAGAGGGCGAGCCAGCCGCCCAGGTAGCGCTCGACGGCCGCCGCCCGTGCCTCGGGCGTCTCCTCTTCGGTTAATCGTTCCTGGTCGAACACCCGCACCAGGCCGTGGAAGCGGTAGCGGTGTGACTGCTCGCCCGGGACCACCCGCACTTCGAGCACGTGGGCGTCCACCAGCGTTTCCAGCAGGTCCTCGGCCTCGCGGAGACTGGTGTCCAGCAGCGCGGCGGGCGCCCAGCCGGGGAAGTCGACGGCGTCCACCAGCGCGCACAGCCGGAACAGCCGCCGCGCGCGTTCGGGCAGGCCGCGGTAGGTCAACGCGATGGTCGAGCGCAGCTCCAGACCTTTGTGGACGAACTCGTCGAGCCGACGGCTCTCGTCGTCCAGCCGGCGGGCCAGGTCTTCGACCCGCCAGTGCGGGCGGGACGCCAGCCGGGCGCCCGCGATCCGCAGCGCCAGCGGCAGCCCCGCGCACAGTTCGACCAGGCGGTCGGCCGCCTCCGGCTCGGCGGCGATCCGCTCGGGCCCGATGATCCGGCTGAGCAGGGCCATCGACTGCGCCGGGTCCAGCGTGTCCACGTCGACGCAGTACGCGCCGGGCAGCCCGGTCAGCCGCGTGCGACTGGTGGTGATGACGGCGCAGCGCGGGTTGCCCGGCAGCAGCGGCAGCGCCTGCTCCTCGTCCGCGACGTCGTCGAGCACGATCAGCAACCGGCGGTCGGCCAGCTTGCTCCGGTACAGCTCGGCGCGTTCCTGGAGGTCTTCGGGCACCGACGTGCCGGGCACGCCCAGCGCGCGCAGGAAGCGCGCGAGCTGTCGGGACGCGCCGTCGTCCACGCCGTTGGCGCGCATGTCGGCGTAGAGCTGCCCGTCGGGAAACTCCTTCACCAGTTCGTGCGCCGCCCGGATCGCCATGCTCGACTTGCCGACGCCGCCCGGTCCGCTGACGGAGACGATCGGCACGGCGTAGGGGTCGCGGTGGCCGAGCAGCACGTCGTGCACCTCGGCGAGCTGGCTCGTCCGGCCGGTGAAGTCGGCCATGCTGGGCGGGAGTTGACGAGGCACCGCGATGTCGTCGCCCGGGTTCGGCGAGGCGGACCCGGACGTCGATCCCGCCGCGGACCCCGTGGTGGGCTCCGCGCCGGCCGGGGCGGTCTCGCGCGGCAGGTTCAGCGACGGTGAGCGGGTGAGGATCGCCTGCTCCATCCCGGCGAGCTCGGGGCCGGGGTCGACGCCGATCTCCTCGGCCAGCACCGCGCGAGCCCGTCTGCCTGCTTCGAGGGCGTCCGCCTGTCTGCCGCAGCGGTACAGGGCGAGCATGAGGAACGCGTGCAGTCGTTCCTGCAACGGCTGCTCGCCGACCAGGGCCCGCAGCTCACCGATCAACTCCTGGTGCCTGCCCAGGGCGAGGTCCAGCCGCAGGCGCTCCTCCAACACCGCCGCCTTGCGCTCGTGCAGCCGGGTGGCCTCGCGCCGCGCCGCCGCGCCGGGGATGCCCGCCAGCGCCTTGCCCCGCCACAGCGCCAGCGCCGCGCGGAGTTCGGCGACGGCCTCGGCGGGCCGGTTGGAGGCCGCGTGCTCGTAGCCGGCGGCCACCCGCGCGTGGAAGACATCGATGTCGAGCTCGTCCGGCGCCACCGCGAGCACGTAGCCCGGGGCCTGGGTGCGGATCGCGGCGGAACCGGCGCCGGCGAACACCTTGCGCAGCGCCGAGATGCAGATCTGGATCTGACCGCGCGCCGTGGAGGGCGGGTCGTCGTCCCAGACCGCGTCCAGCAGGTGCTCGACGGGGGTGACGCGGTTGGCGTTGAGCGCCAGCAGCGTCAGCACGAGGCGTTGGCGGGGGCCGCCGAGGTCGATCACCTGCCCGTCGACGACCAGCTCAGGCGGACCGAGCAAGCGCAATTCCATGCGAGCCTCCACGGTTCGGTCCGCCGAGGCTAACAGCCGGAAGTGCCTCGATTGAAGCGCTGGAACGGGCGTCCTCCCATTCGTCGGAATCCCGAACCAACTGTGCGTAACCGCAGGCCCGGGGCGGTGGTGCGACGGTGTAGGTCGAAGGCCTATCCGTCCGCTAAACGTCACCGACAGCGGTGTGAAAGCACATCCCTAGCCGGGCGGGCGATTGTGCTGGAGGACTCAGGCCCGAGGTGAAGGAGAGGGAAACATGGGTGATCCCGTGTGCGTCGCGGTCGTCGCCACCGACCCGATGCTGGAGGCCGGTGCGACGAGCGCTCTGCGCGGATGCCCGGAGCTGGCGGTGGTGTCGGCCGACGAACCGGCGGTGGTGATCGTGGTGCTGGTCGACGTCGTCGGCGCCGACGAGCTGGCCGCCGTGCGGGCGACCAGGTTCGCACCGCACCGGCCGGAGGTGGTGATCGTGGCCACCGAGGTCGACCTGGCCGCGGCGCAGCAGGCCATCGCCGCCGGCGCGCGAGGTCTGCTGCGCCGCCGGGAAGCCACGCCGACCAGGTTGGCTCGCACGGTGCTCGCCGCCGCGGGCGGCGACTGCACGGTCCCGCCGGACATGCTCAACCGGATGCTGGAGAACGACCCGCGACCCGCCGCCGCCGACTTGTCGACGACCGGGCTCAGCGACCGGGAGCGTGCCGTGCTGAGTCTGGTCGCCGAAGGGCACGAGACCAGCGAGATCGCGCGCACGCTGTCCTACTCCACCCGCACGGTGACCACCGTCGTCTACGACATCACCCGGCGGTTCCGACTGCGCAACCGGGCGCACGCCGTGGCCTACGCTTTACGGGCGGGTCTGCTGTGACCGCCGTGCTGTCCGCTCCGCCGACCGTCGCGCCGGTGCGCGTGGTGGCGGCCGACGAGCGGATGCGGACCCTGCTGTCGGCGGCCCTGCGACTGGCGGGCATCCCGCTGGCGTCGACCGCGGGTGGTGCGGCGCTCCCCGCCGTGGTCGCGTCGGCCGCCGAGACGGTGGAGGAGGCCGTCGCCGCGTGCGCGCCGGACGTGCCCGCGGTCGTGGTGGCGGACCGGTTCAGCCAGATCGGGGTGCGGCGGGCGATGCGGCTGGGGACGAAGGCGTTGCTGCGCTTCACGGACCTCGACCCGGCACGGCTGCTCGCGGCGGTCGACGCGGCCCGTTCCGGAGATGGCCGGGTGCCGCACGAGGTGCTGGCGCGGCTGTTGGCGGGCGACCAGTCCGAACCGGGCCGGACTCCGCTGACCAGGCGGCAGACCAGCGTGCTGGCGTTGATGGCGGACGGGCACGGCAACGCCGACATCGCCAGGCTGCTGGGCTGTTCGGAGCACACGGTGAAGAACACGATCTACGAGTTGATGGGCAGGCTCCAGGCCCGCAACCGGTCACACGCCGTGGCGCGGGCGATCCTCACCGGGCTGATCTGACCGCCGGCCTCGGCCGGACGCGTCGGGCCGGATCGTGCAGGGTCGGGTCGTGCCAGGCCGGGTCGCGTCGGGCCGGATGGTGCCGGGCCGGATGGTGCCGGGTCGGGTCGGATTGCGTCGTGCCGGATGGTGCCGGGCCGGGCCGGATCGCATCAGGTCGGAGCGCGTCGGGTCGGGCCGGGTCGGGTCGCGTCGGGTCGTGTCGGGCGGGTGATCGGTGATCGCACCTGCCGCCATGCAGCGCTGTGCGGGTGGTCCGGTTTCCGGACCACCCGCACGGCAATACCCACGTCAGACGCCGGCGGTCTCGTCCATCCGCTTGCGGAGACTGAGGGGCCGCATGTCAGTCCACACCGCACCGATGTGGTCGAGGCACTCCTGCTTCGTGCCCCCGGTGCCCTCGGCGTGCCAGCCGAGGGGCAACTCGCGGTCCGCCCGCCAGATCGAGTACTGCTCCTCGTCGTTGCGGACTACTCGGTAGGTTCCCTCGTCGCTCATTGATCCGGTCCTCCTGAACTGGTGGGGCGAACGCGTCCAAGAGTGCGGCCGAATCCGCCGCCGGCACAGGGACAAAAGCGCAGAAGCTCCCGCGGCCAAGCCCTGCCGCTCCTTCCCTGGTGACCTGCCGGCCCGACGGGCAGCGTTGCGGACAGCCGGGTGGTCCCTCCCGGAGTGTCGGAACTGGATGGAGGTGTCCGGTGGGCTCCAGCGGCGAGATGTCCTTTGCCCAGCGTCGGTTGTGGTTTCTCGACCAGCTCCACCCCGGATCGGCCGACTACCTGCTGCCCATGGCGCTGCGGTTGCGCGGCGCGGTGGACGCGGGTGCGCTGGACGGTGCGCTGCGGGCGGTGGCCGAGCGGCACGAGGTGCTGAGCACCCGTTACCCGGCGGTGGACGGCGACCCTCGTGCGACCACCGCGACCGTCGTGCTCGACCGGGTCGACCTCACCGGGCACGGTCCGTCCGATGTGGACGCTTGGCTGCGGGCGGAGGTCCGGCGCCCGGTCGACGTGACCGCCGAAGCGCCGCTGCGCGCCTGCCTGGCCACGCTCGGCCCGGACGAGCACCTGCTCGTCGTGGTGGTCCACCACATCGCGTTCGACTTCGGGTCCTGGCCGATCTTCACCCGCGAGCTGGCCGCCTGCTACGGCGAGCGCACCGGGCACGGTCCCGCCGCCCTGCCGCCGTTGCCGTGCTCCTACGCCGACCACGCGCGGGGTCAGGCCGAGCGGCTGGCGGGGGAGCGCCTGCGGCGCGGGTTGGCGCACTGGACGACCAGGCTCGCCGACCTGCCGCCGTTGCGGCTGCCCGCCGACCGGCCGCGGCCGGCGCAGTGGTCGGGTGCGGCCGGTCTCAGCCGGTTCACCGTGGCCGCGGACCTGCTCGCGGAGGTCGACGCGTTCGCCAAGCGGAACCGGGCCACCCGGTTCATGGTGCTGCTGGCGGCTTTCCAGGCGTTGCTGGCCCGCTACAGCGGCCAGACCGACTTCGCCGTCGGAGCGCCGGTGACCGGTCGTGACCGGGTGGCGGCCGAAGCGCTGATCGGGCTGTTCGTCAACACGGTCGCGCTGCGGGCCGACCTGTCGGGCGAGCCGACGTTCACCGATGTGGTCACCCGCCTGCGCGCCGGTGTTCTCGCTGACCTGCGGTACGCCGAGGTGCCGTTCGACCAGGTGGTCACCGAGCTGGCGCCGACCCGTGACCTGTCCCGGAACCCGCTGTACCAGGTGACGTTCTCCCTGCTCGCCGCGGGCGCGCCCCGGACGGTGCTGCCTGGGCTGGACGTGGCGATGCTGCCCGCACTGCCCAGCGGCCTGCCCGTCGACCTCGTACTCGACCTGATCCCCGTCGAGGACGGCGCGCTCATGGGGCGGGTGCAGTACGCCGAGGCCCTGTTCGACCCGGAGACCGTCGACCAGCTCGGTGTCGACTACGCCGCGTTGCTGCGCGCGTTGCTGGCCGAGCCGGGCGTTCCGATCGCCGAACACACCCGCGTGATCGAGCCGTTGCCCGGCAAGGAGCGCGCCCGCCTGCTCGCCATCGGCAACGACACCACCGCTCCCGAGCCGGACGGCACGGTGGTGGACCTGATCGCCGAGCAGACACGCCGCACCCCCGACGCGCCGGCCGTCCGTTCGCACGACGGCACGCTGACTTACGCGGAACTCGAAGCGCGGGTCGACCGGCTGGCGTGCCGCCTGCGCGGACTCGGCATCGGCCGGGGCTCGGTGGTCGGCATCCACCTCGACCGAGGTGTCCTGCTGCCGGTGGCGTTCCTCGCTGTGCTCAAGGCGAACGCGGCTTATGTGCCGCTCGACCCGGACTACCCGGCCCGTCGCCTCGAGTTCATGCTGGCCGACGCGGGGGCGACGGCGCTGATCACCGAGCGCGCCTTGGCGGGCACGATCGCCGCCGAAGCATCCCGCACGGTCCTGCTCGACGCCGATGCCGACACCGATGCCGATGCCGGCGCCGACTCCCGGACCAGCACCAGCACCAGCACCGATGTCGACACCGACACCGACTCCCGGACCGCCACCAGCACCGGCACCGGCCACAGGACTGCCGCTGACCCCGGCACCGGCACCGGCCACCGGACTGCCGCTGACACCGGCACCGATCACCTGACTGCCGTCGCCGCCGCCGATCGTCGGACCGGTGCCGGCACTGGCGGCGATCTGGTTGCGGCAGGGTTGTCCGTGCCGACGCCGGATGACCTGGCCTACATCATCTACACCTCCGGCTCGACCGGTCTGCCGAAGGGCGTGATGGTCGACCACCGCGGCCTGACCGGGTTCGTGGCGGCCATGGCGGAACGCCCCGGGATGGAGCCCGGAGCCGCCGTGATCGGCCTGACCACCGTGTCGTTCGACCCGTCGGTGTTGGAGCTGTACCTGCCGCTGGTCGTCGGGGCGCACGTGGTGATCGCGTCGGCCGAGCAGGCCCGTGACCCCCAGCGCCTGGCGGACCTCATCGCCGAGACCACCCCCCGCGTCCTGCAGGCCACGCCCGTCACCCTGCGGATGCTGCTGGACTCCGGCTGGTCCGCGCCCGCCGGGCTCACCGTCCTCGCCGGCGGCGAGAAGCTGCAACCGGAGCTGGTGCGGCGGCTGTCGGCGCACGGTGCGCAGGTGTGGGACCTCTACGGCCCCACCGAGACGACGGTCTGGGCCACCACCGCGCGCATGGACGCCGAAGGTCACGTCCTGGACTGGGCCGCGAAGGCCAACTCGACGGTCTACCTGCTCGACGCCGACCTGGACCCGGTGCCCGAGAACGAGACCGGCGAGATCTACCTCGGTGGTGTCGGGGTCGCGCCCGGGTACCGCAACCGCCCCGACGTCACCGCCGCGCACTTCCTGCCGGACCCGTTCGCGTCGGTCCCCGGCGCCAGGATGTACCGCACGGGCGACCTGGGCAGGCGTGGTGCCGGCGGGTCGGTGGCGATCCTCGGCCGGGCCGACCACCAGGTGAAGATCCGCGGGCACCGGATGGAGCCGGGGGAGATCGAGGCCGCCCTGCTGGAGCACCCGCGGGTGCGCGCGGCGGTCGTCCACCCGGTTCCCGCAGGCGCGGGCGAGCTCCAGTTGGTCGCCTACCTCGTGGTCGACGGCGAACCGCCCGCCGCGGACGAGCTGCGCCCGTTCCTGCTGCGCACCCTGCCCGACTACATGGCGCCGGCGGCCTACGTGGTGCTCGACGCGCTCCCGCTCACCGCCAACGGCAAGGTCGACCGGGCGGCCCTCCCGCTGCCCGACGCCCCGGCCTCCCGCGCCGGACGCGCCGCGCCGAGGACCCCCGAGGAACAGGCGGTCGCGGACGTGTGGCGCGAGGCGCTCGGCACCGACGCGTTCGGGGTGCACGACAACTTCTTCGACGTCGGCGGCCACTCGCTGCTCGCGACCCGCGTCGCGGTGCGCCTGCGTGCCGCGATCGGTGTCGACGTCGCGGTCCGCGCGCTGTTCGACCACGGCACGGTGGCCGCGCTCGCCGCGGCGCTCCCGCGCTACCCCCGCCTGTCCGACCCGACCGCGGCGCTGGTGCCGCGGGCGCGGCGTCGGTCGGTCCCGGCCAAGACGTACTGACTGCCGAAGGAGCCACCCATGACCCTCGCAGCCGACCCGATCGCGCCACCCACCCCCGGCGCGTCCACCACCCACGTCACCCCCGGCCCGCGGTTCCCGAGCACCGCCACCCGCCCCGCGATCCCGGTCGTCTTCCACCGGGCGGTGGGCGCCGACCTGTTCGCCGAGGACGGCCGCCGCTACCTCGACTTCTCCAGCGGCGCGGGCAGCCTCGCCTACGGCCACAACAACCCGGCCGTCAAGCGGAGCGTCCAGCAGTACCTAACGGACGGCGGCATCACGTACGGCCCCGACCTGTCCACCGCCGCCGAGCGCGAGTTCCGGCACGCCTTCACCGAGGCCGTGCTGAGCCCTCGCGACCTCGACTACGACGTGCGGTTCTGCGGCAGCGGTGACGCGGTGGACGCCGCCCGCGCGCTCGCCGCGGAAGCCACCGGCAGGCGCGGGGTGATTACCTTCACCGGCGAGGACGCGCCAGGGCGGTTCGACCCGGTCGGCCTCGTCGAACGCCGCCTGAGCGACTCGGGGCCGGACTCGTGGCGGCCCGCCGCCGTGATCGTCGAACCGGTGGACCTCGCGGGCGGTGTCCGCGTCGTCCCGGGCGAGAGGCTGCGCGAGCTGCGTGAGCTGACCGAGCGCCACGGCATGCTGCTGATCGCCGACGAGCGCCGGTCCGGCTGCGGGCGCACCGGCCGGTTCTTCGCCTTCGAGCACGCCGGGATCGTGCCGGACGTCGTCGCCACCGCGCAGTCCTGGGGCGCCGGCCCGCCGCTGCCGATGACGCTGGTCCGCCGCGGTCTGGACGTGGGGGAGTCCGCGAGGCACCACGGCGACCAGCTCGCCCTCGTCGCCGCCACCGCGGTGTGCGAGCTGTGGCGGAGCGCGAAGTTCCGCACCGACCTCATCGTCGCCGAACGCAGGCTCGCCCGGTTCCGCGCGGAGCTCGCCGGCACGCACCCGGACGTGGTCGCCCGCGGGCTGGGCGCGGTGCTGGGACTCGACTTCGCCGCGGCGGGCGGTCCGGGGCGGGCCGCCCGGGTGCACCGGCGCGCGTTCGAGGACGGCCTGCTGGTCGAGCTGTGCGGGCGCGACGACGCGTCGATCGCGCTGCTGCCCCCGGTCAACATCGACATCGTCCGGCTCGACCGCGGCCTCGACGTGCTGCGCGCCGCCCTCGCGGCGGCGTGACCCGCTCCGAACCGACCTGAAGGAGGCGGCGATGGGCCGCAGGCACCTGATCTCCCTCGATGACCTCGACGACGACGACCTGCGCTGGATCGTCGCCCGCGGCGCGGACTACGCCGCCGGTTCGCTCGACCACGTCCGCCCGCTGCACGAGGCGGTCGTCGGCGTGCTGTTCCGCAAGACCTCCACCCGCACCCGGACCGCGTTCTCGGCGGGCGCGCTGCGACTGGGCGGCCGGCTGATCACCTACGGTCCGGGCGACCTCCAGGAGAACACCGGCGAGACCGCCGCCGACACCGGGCAGGTGCTGTCCGGGATGCTCGACGTCCTGGTCGCCCGCACCGTCGGCGAGGAGGCCGAACTGCGCGCCTACGCCGAGCAGGACCGGATGGCCGTCGTCAACGCGATGAGCGCGGGGGAGCACCCCACCCAGGCGCTGACCGACCTGACCACGCTCACCCGCCGTTTCGGCGTGGTCGACGGCCTGCGGGTGCTCTACGTCGGTGAGGGCAACAACACCGCGTCGGCGCTGGCGCTGGGCCTGTCCCGCTTCGCCGGCACCGAGCTGCACCTGCGGACCCCGTTCGACTACGGGCTCGCCCCCGACTACCTCCACCGCGCCACCATCCACGCCAAGGCGGCGGGCTCGCGGGTCGACCAGCGCCACGACCTGCTCGACCTGCCGGAGGTGGACGTCGTCTACACCACCCGCTGGCAGACCACCGGTTCGGTCAAGCACACCTCCGACTGGCGCACCGCGTTCGCGCCCTTCCAGGTGAACAGCGCGCTCATGGACCGCTTCCCCGGCGCCCTGTTCCTGCACGACCTGCCCGCGCACCGCGGCGAGGAGGTCACCGCCGAGGTGCTGGACGGTCCGGCGAGCGCGGCGTTCGAGCAGGCGGAGAACAAGTACCACTCGGCCCGCGCGGTGCTGGAGTGGTGCACGGGTGGCGTCCGGTGACCGGGCTGCGCGCGCTGCTGACCGCGGGCGGGGTGTCGGCGTTCGGCACCCAGATGACGATGCTCGCGCTGCCCTGGCTGGTGTTGGAGACCAGCGGCTCGGCCACCCGGACCGGCCTGGTGTTCGCCGTTCAGGTGCTGCCGATGGCGTTGCTCGGTTTCCTCGGTGGCGAGGTGATCCAGCGCTTCGGCGCGCACCGGACGATGCTCGTCGGTGACGCGGCGCGGGTGCCGCTGATCGCCGCCGTCCCCGTGCTGCACGGCCTGGACCTGCTGAACTTCCCGCTGCTGCTAAGCATCGTCGCGGTGCTGGGCGCGTTCGGCGTGCCGTACTACGCCGCCCAGCGGGTGCTCGCCACCGACCTGATCGGCTCCGACGAGCGCTCGCTGTCCCGCGCCAACAGCGTGCTGGAGGGTGCCACGAACACCGCTGCCCTCGCCGGTCCCGCCGTGGCGGGCACGCTGATCATGGTGTTCGGCGCGGCGAACGTGCTCCTGCTGGACGCGGCCACGTTCGCGATCTCGGCCCTGCTGCTGCTCTTCGTGCCGCGCACACCCGCCCGGTCGGGCGAGAAGGCCGGGCCGCCCGGGCTGCTGGCCGGGCTGCGGCACATCGGCGCGGACCCGTTCCTGCGGCGCAGCGTGGCGTCCACGGTGGCCTACGGGTTCCTGCTGCGGGTGCTGGCCATCGCCCTGCCGCTGCTGGCGTTCGACCGCTTCGACGGCGACGCCCGGCTCGGCGGACTGCTGGTGTCGGCGTCCGGGGCGGGCGCCCTCGGCGGGGCGCTGATCGCCATCGCCCTGTCGACCAGGGTCGCGCCGCGGACGCTGATGGTGGTGTCCATGACGGTGCTGGCCGCACCGCTGTGGCTGCTGGTGCCGGACGTGCCGGTGCCCGTGCTGATGGCCGCGGTCGCGTTGTCCTCGGCCGCGATCCCGGTGTCCAACGCGCCCTACTTCGCCATCCTGTCCGCCAGGGTTCCCGCTGAGTACCGGCCCAAGGTGCTCCAGTCGGTGATCACGATGAGCGGCATCGCCGGGCCTCTCGGCTTCCTCGCCGCGGGTGTGCTCACCGACGGCCTGGGTATCACCGCGACGCTGACCGTCGTCGCCGCCCTGGCCACCCTCGCCACCGCGAACATCGCGCTGGCCCTGCGCTACCTGGACCACCCGGTCGACCGGGCCGCCGAGCCCGTCGCCGCTCGCGCTGACTGATCCCCGCCCGCCTTCGGAAGGTGCCCGACATGACCGACAACGTGCGTCTGCCCACCGGTGAGTGGCGGCTGTGGGAGCAGTTCGCCCTGCGCGGCCCGGGTTTCCCCGCCGACGGGGTCCTGCGGCTGGTGCCGTCCGGCCTGGCCCTGTCCGCCGACAAGTTCGGTGACGACGACCAGCTCTCCGGCGGTGAGTGGGACGAGTTCGCCGTTGGTGGCGCATTACTGGCAGCGGTTCTGCGTGAAGAACGACACGATCGGGTTCTTCGGTCCGGTGGGGTGGGGTCGGTGGGACCTGTCCACCGAAGGCCTCGCCATCGACCCCGGCACCGGTTTCCTCGCCTCGTCGCAGGTGTACTTCGCCAGCTGGGCCATCGACGCCCTGGCGAAGGTCCTCGACGCCGACCCCGCGGTCCACGCCTGGGTACCGCCCCGGCGGGTCTCGTTCGCCCGCTTCGAGGGTGACCGGGTCGCGGTGCCGGGCAGGCCCGCCCAGGACATCTCCGCGCCCGCCCGTGCCGTGCTCGAACTGTGCGACGGGACCCGGACGGTGGCCGCCATCGCCGAAGCCACCGGGACGAACGTCGACGAGGTCACCGAGACCGTGCGGTGGCTCGTAGGGAAGCGCTGGGTGCACTGGCGGCTGGAAGTGCCGTCGAGCACCCACCCCGACCGGGAGCTGCGGGCGATCCTGGACCGCGTCGGCGACACCGCTGCCCGCGAGGCCTCGCTGGCCAAGCTGGCAGTGCTGGAACGCGGCCGGGACGCGGTCGCCGCCGCGGGCCAGGACGTCGACGCGCTCACCGCGGCGTTGGCGGCGCTGGAGGCCGACTTCGCCGTGCTGACCGACACCGGCGCCCAGCGCGCCAAGGGCGAGCGGACCGCGCCGTGCCGCGCGCTGGTGTACTCCGACTGCACCCGCTCGGCGACCGCGACCCTCGGACGCGCGGTGCTGGCCGAGCTGACCCCGCTGGAGCTGTGCCTCACCGCGGCCCGCTGGATGACCAACCGCTTCGGCGCGGCCATCGCCGCGCACGTCCGGGCCGCGTACGACAAGGTGCTGGCGGCGCGCGGCGAGGTGGACCTCGCCTCGCTGTGGTTCGAGTGCCTGCCGACGCCGCACGCGTCCTCCATGGCCGACATCGACGCGATCCAGGCCGAGTTGCGGGCCAAGTGGGCGCGAATCCTGGACGTCCCCGCCGACGCGAGCCGCGTGCGGCTGTCGTCGACCGACATCGCCGCCGGGGTGCGCGCCGAGTTCGACGAGCCGGGCGCCGGCTGGTCCCTGTCCCGCTACTTCAGCCCTGACCTGCTGGTGCTCGCCGAGGACACCGCCGCGGTGGCGCGCGGTGAGTTCGAGCTGGTGCTGGGCGAGATGCACAGCGCGCTCAACACGATGGGCGCCTCGCTGTTCGTCCACCAGCACCCCGACCGGGACAAGCTGGTCGCCGAGACGGCCGCGGACTTCCCCACGCCGAGGCTGCTGCCCATGCTGCCCAAGGAACTGCCGCTGAAGTGGTCGACGCGCAGCAGGCCGTCGCTGGACCGGCCGGAGGACTACTACGTCGCGATGGTCGACCACACCGCCGACCCGCACCGGCCCAGGACCGTGCTCAGCGGGGACGTGGCGGTGCGGGAGCAGGACGGGCAGCTGCTCGCGGTGCTGCCGGACGGCGCCGAGTTCGACGTGCTCGACGCCTACGCCAACGCGATGACCCACCGGGTGATGGACCGGTTCACCCTGCGCCCGGACGGCTACCACTCGCCGCGGATCACCATCGACCGGGTGGTCGTGGCCCGTGAGACCTGGCGGGTGCGGGCCGATTCGCTCGCCTTCGCCGAGGAGAAGTCCGAGGCCCGCCGGTTCGTCGGCGCACGCCGCTGGCAGCGTTCGCTGGACCTGCCCCGGTTCGTGTTCGTGGTGTCCCCGGCTGAGCCGCGTCCGTTCTACGTCGACTTCGACAACCCCATCTACCTGACGATCCTCGCCAAGGCCGTGCGCAGGCTCGCGAAGAAGGACCCCGACGCCAGGCTGACGGTGACCGAGATGCTGCCGACGCCCGAGCAGGCCTGGCTGACCGACGACGAGGGCAACGCCTACACCAGCGAGCTGCGGTTCGTGGCCGTCGACCAGAGGGCGGTGGAGCGGTGATGCGCACCTTCGTCGACGACATCGCGGACCACGCCACCCGCGACCCGGACTCGATCGCACTGTCCACAGAGGACGGCGAGGTGACCTACCGGGAACTGGCGGACAGGATCGACGCGCTGGCCGGCGCGCTCGTCGCCCGGGGCGCGAGGCCGGAGACCGTGTGCGCGGTGGCCGTGGAGCGCGGCGCGGACGCGGTGGTCGCGGTCGCGGCGGTGGTGCGGGCGGGAGCGGCGTTCCTGACGGTCGACGTGGGGCAGCCGCCGGCCCGGTCCGCCGCGCTCGTCCGCAGTGGGCGGGCCGGGCTCCTGGTGACGTCGGCGGACCTGGTCGGGGCGATGGCCGATCTGCCGGTGCCCGGTCCGCCGGTGCTGGTGGACGACACGGCGCGGGTGCCGCACTTCCCCGCGCCCCGCCCGGACGCGCTCGCCTACGTCAGCCACACGTCCGGCTCGACGGGGGAGCCGAGCCCGGTGCTCGTCGAACACCGGGGCCTCGACTCCTACCTGCGGTTCGTCGTGCGCGACTACGGCCTTGGCCGTGACACCGTGGCGCTCCAGACCGCGCCGATGGGCTACGACGCGTCCATCCGGGACACCTTCGCACCGCTCCTGGCGGGCGGCCGGCTGGTCGTGCTGCCCCGCTCGGCACTGCTGCGGCCCGCCGAGTTCGGCGACGCCGTCACCCGGTTCGGGGTGGACACCCTGCTGAGCACCACGCCGTCGTTCCTGTCGTTCCTCGCCGGGCAGCCGGACGCGGAACGCCTGCTGGGCGGGCTGCGACTCGTGGTGTCCAGCGGTGAGTCGCTGCGGCCGTTCCTCACGGCGGGAGGGCGCGGGCTGATCCGGGGCGCGCTGGTCAACCAGTACGGCCCCACCGAGTGCACGATGACGTCCACGCGCTACGTCGTTCCCGCCGGGCCGGTGCCGGACGCGGACGTCGTCGGCACGCCGATCGACGGCGTGGTGGTGCGGCTGCTCGACGCGGACCTGTCGCCGGTGCCTCCCGGCGAGGTCGGCGAGGTGTGCATCGGCGGTGTGGGCGTCGCCCGCGGCTACAGCGGGGAGCCCGCGCGCACCGCCGACCGGTTCGTGCCCGACCCGCAGGGTCCGCCGGGCGCGCGGCTGTACCGGACCGGCGACCTCGCCCGGCTGGGGGCCGCCGGCCTGGACCTGGTCGGGCGGGCCGACCGCCAGGTCAAGATCCGCGGTTACCGGGTGGACCCGGCGGAGGTCGAAGGTGCGCTGCTGGGGCATCCCGGCGTGCTGGGCGCGGTGGTCACCGCCGAGCACGACGACCGCGGCCGGGTGTACCTGGTCGCGCACGTGGTGGGCGAGCTCGGGGGCACGTCGGACAGCGCGCTGCGCGCCCACCTGGCCACCTCGCTGCCACCGCACCTGCTGCCGCGTCGGATCGTCCGGCTGGCCGCGCTGCCCACCACCCGCGGCGGCAAAGCCGACCGCCGCGCCCTCGCCACCCAAGGCGGTGCCTTGTGATCACCCACGTCCCACGCGCTTCCTGCCCCGCGTTCCGCGCCTTCGATCCGGCTGGAGGTGGCTCATGACCGCCTCGGTCGTCCGGCTGGGCCCCGCCGACGTGTGGACCGCGGCCGAGCGGATCGCCGGGCACGTCCGGCGCACCCCGCTGCTGGCCCGACCGTCCCTGCCCGGCCTGCTGCTCAAGGCCGAGCACCGGCAGCGCGGCGGGTCGTTCAAGCTGCGCGGCGCGGCCAACGCCGTGCTCGCCGTGTCCGCGCCCGCCATCGTCACCGGGTCGTCGGGCAACCACGGCATCGCGCTGGCCACCCTGGCCGCACCGCTCGGCGTGCCCGTCACCGTCGTGCTCGCCGAAGGCGCGAACCCGGCGAAGTCGGCCCTGATCCACGCCCTCGGCGGTCGCACGCTCATCACGGCGGGCGGTGTCGCCGAGCGGGACCGTCGGGCCAGGGAGCTGGCGGAGGAGACCGGCGCGGTGTTCGTGCCGTCCTCCGACGACGAACTGGTGGTCGCGGGCCAGGGCACGGTCGGCGTGGAGATCCTGGCCGACGCGCCCGACGTCGAGACCGTCTTCGTCCCCACCGGCGGCGGCGGGCTGCTCGCCGGGATCTGCCTGGCCGCGCGCGACCACCCCGTGCGGGTGATCGGGGTCGAGCCCGAGGGCGCGGCCCGCTATGCCCGCTCCCTCGCCGAGGGTCGACCCGTCCGGCTGCCGCCCAGCGACACCGTGGCCGACGGACTGCGCGGCCAGCAGCCGGGACTGGTGACCTACCCCATCATCCGGGACCGGGTCGACGACCTGGTCACCGTCACCGACGAGGAAGTCCTCGCCGCCGCGGTCCGGCTGAGCCGCGCCGGCGTCCAGTCCGAACCGAGCGGCGCCGTCGCACTGGCCGGGGCGCTGCGCCACGGCCGGCGCACGCACGCCGTCGCCGTCGTCTCCGGCGGCAACACCACCGCGGCACTCACCGCGGCGGCCCTCACCGCCGCCGTCCGACCACACCAGGAGGAAATCGCATGACCACCACCGAGACGACCGCCCCCGAGATGACCACCGCCGGGACCACGGACCTGCTCGTCGGCATCTACCGGGAGACCCTGGGCGACGCGAACCTCGACGCGAACAGCGACTTCTACGAGGCGGGCGGCGACTCGCTCACCGCGTTCCAGATCACCGCCCGGTTGCAGGACGCCCTGGGCGTCGACGTGCCGGTGGCGCTGGTGTTCGCCTACCCGTCGCCCGCCGACTTGGCCGAAGTCGTCGACACCGACTTCGCACAGGGTTAGGGGAGCGGCGTGGACGAGGCAGTGGGGTTGGGCGGGCGCTGGCGGCTCTGGGACCAGTTCGCGCTGCGCGGCGCCGGGTTCCCGGCGGGCGGCGTGCTGCGGCTGGCCCCCGACGGGCTGGCGGAAGCGGCGGACAAGGTCGAAGCGGCACCCGGTCCGGACTGGACGGCGTTGGTGGCGCATTACTGGCAGCGGTTCTGCGTGAAGAACGACACGATCGGGTTCTTCGGTCCGGTGGGGTGGGGTCGGTGGGACCTGTCCACCGAAGGACTCGCCATCGACCCGGGCCGGGGGATGCTGGCCGGTTCCGAGGTGTACTTCGCCAGCTGGGCGATCGACACCCTGGCCGCCACCATCGCCGACGACCCGGCCGCCAAGCAGTGGGTGGCGCCCCGGCGCGTGCCGTTCGTCCGCCGTGACGGCGACGCGGTGATCGTGCCGGGACGCCCGCCGCAGCCGGTGACCGCCGACCAGGCCGCCGTGCTCGACCTCTGCGACGGGCTGCGGTCGGCGCGGGACGTGCAGGCCGGGCTGCCGGGGATCGACGTGCCGGCCGTCCTCGCGGACCTCGTGCGCCGCCGTTGGGCGGTGTGGCGGTTGGAGATCCCGGCCGACGCACGCCCCGAACGCGGCCTGCGCGCCTGGCTGGACCGCGTCGGCGACCCGGACCTGCGGCAACGCGGCCTGGTCGCGCTCGACACGCTCGAACGCGGCCGGGACGTCGTGCGCGCGGCCACCGGCGCGGACGAGCTCGTCGCGGCCATGGCCGACCTGGAGTCGACCTTCGTCGCCCTGACCGGCACGGCCGGCGTCCGGGAGAAGTCGGCGGGCACCGCGCCCTGTCGGGCACTGGTCTACGCCGACTGCCGCCGGGCCGCCACGGCCCGGACCGGCGGCCGGGTGCTCGACGCGCTCGCGCCGCTGGAACCACTGCTCGCCAGTGCCGGGTGGCTGACGTCCCGGCTCGCCGAAGCGGTCATGGCCAAGGCCCGGACCGTGTACGACGGGCTGGCGGCGCGCGGACCGGTCAACCTCGCCGAGTTCTGGTTCGCCTGCATGCCGATCCTGCACGGCGACGCCGTCCGCGAGACCGAGGAGCTGCGGCGGGAGTTCCAGCGGCGCTGGCAGGCGATCCTGGAACCCGGACCCGACACCGACCGGGTCCACCGCACCCTGGCCGAGGTGGCGTCCGGCGTGTCCGTCCACTTCGGACACGCGGGCGGCGGGTGGACGGCGGCCCGGTACATGAGCCCCGACATCATGATCGCCGCGGCGAGCGCCGAAGCCGTCGACCGGGGCGACTTCCAACTGGCGCTGGGCGAACTGCACCTGGCGAGCAACACGATCGGCGCGTCGCTGTTCGTCAACCAGCACCCCGCGCCGGGGGAGCTGGCGGACCTGACGACCCGCGACCACCCCGGCGCACGGCTGATGCCGTTGCTGCCCAAGGAGCACCGCTCGCGGTTGTCCGCGCGCATCCGGCACTGCCTGGTCCGCCCGGAGGACTACTACCTGGCGCTGCTGGACTCCACCGCCGATCCGGCCCGACCGCGCACGATCCGCAGCGCGGACGTCACCGTGGTCGACGACGGCGGGTCGCTGGCGGTCGTCCTCCCCGACGGCGTCCGCTTCCCCGCGGTCGAGGTGTTCGCGCACGTGCTCACCACGCTGGCGATGGACCTGTTCCAGGTGCTGCCCGACGCCGACCACACGCCGCGGGTCACCGTGGACCGGATGGTCGTCGCCCGGGAGACCTGGCGGACGGCGGCGGCCGACGCGGGCTTCGCCGCGGAGAAGGACGAGGCCAGGCGGTTCGTGCTGGCCCGGAGGTGGCGGGACGGGCTGCGGATGCCCCGGTTCGTGTTCGTCGTCTCGCCGACCGAGCCCCGCCCGTTCTACGTCGACTTCGACAGCCCCGTCTACGTCACCATCCTGGCCAAGGCGATCCGGCGACTGGCCCGCAAGGACCCGGAGGGGGCGTTGACGATCACCGAGATGCTGCCGACGCCGGAGCAGACGTGGCTGACCGACGACGGAGGGGAGACCTACACGGCCGAGTTGCGCTTCGTCGCGGTGGACGAGTCCTGACCAGGGGCGCACGGCGAAAGGCAGGCGAGCCGAGGCCCGCCTGCCTTTCGCCGTGCTGGTGTTCGATCAGCCGAAGAACTCCGGAAGTTCGTCGTCGGACCTGAGGATCACCACGCCGCCACCTCCACGACGGGCTCCTCCCACAGGTGGGCCACGTCGCCGAAGTGCTCGGCGACCCAGTCGTCGTCGTAGATCGTGTCGAGGTAGCGCTCACCGCGGTCGGCGAGGATGAGCACGCAGGCCGCGCCCGCCGGGATGCGCTCGCGCATCGCGGCCAGCGCGGCCACCACGGCCCCGGACGAGCCGCCCGCCAGGATCGCCTCGCGCGCGGCCAGCTTGCGGCAGCCCACGACGCACTCCAGGTCGTCCACGATGGACACCGCGTCGGCCAACCCGTCGCGGTGCAGGGCGGGGCGCGTGGCGGCGCCGTGGCCGGGGAACAGCCGGGTGCCCGTCGGCGGCGCGAAGATGGCGCTCCCCGCCGCGTCCACCGCGACGACGGTCGTCGGCAGCCGGTGGTCGCGCACGAACTCCGCGCACCCGCGCAGCGTGCCGCACGAGCTCGTCGCGCAGAACAGGTAGTCGACCCCACCCGGCACGGACTCGGCGATCTCGCGCATGGTGGTCCGGTGCGCCTGCGGGTTGGCGGGGTTGGCGTACTGGTTGGGCCAGTACGCGTTCTCCATCAGCGCCAGCAGTTCGCGCACCCGGCGTTTGCGCACCGGTAGGTACTCGCCGGTGGCGGGGTCGGTCTCGGTGACCACCTCGACCTCCGCGCCCAGGGCGCGCATGATGGCGATGTTCTGCCGGTTCGTGCGCGGGTCCACCACGCACCGGAACCGCACCCCCAGGTACGCGCACGCCTGCGCCAGGCCGATGCCGAGGTTGCCGGAGCTGGACTCCACCACGACCGAACGGCCGGGCACGACGTCGCCGTCGCGCACCGCGGCGCCCAGCATCTCCAGCGCGGAGCGGTCCTTGATGCTCCCGCCGGGGTTGTGCGCCTCCAACTTCGCGTAGACCCGGAACGGCGCGGTGGGGTCCAACCGGGACAGCTCGACGAGAGGTGTGCCGCCCACGGTGTCCAGCACGCCGGCCGCGACCGGACCGCTAGGCACGGGCGGCCACCGGGGCGTCGCCCCGGACCTTCTCGAACACACCCGGCGCCGGCCCGGTCCGCCGGTTCTCCCCGTCGGCCGGCACGCGCGGCCCGAGGTCACCGGCCCGCGCGTCGGCCACGGGGGCGTGGCTGGGAGAGTCGACGTAGTGCAGGTCCGCCTGGGCAGACATCCGCACCTCCTTTGGTCGATCCGGCGGTGGAGGCCCAGCGTGCCCGCGCGGACGTCCGCCGGCGCAGAGAAGAAGGCGCAGCAACGGCGGCAGCGCAGGTGTGCCGGTTGTTCCCTCGTGGCGGGCCGGTCCCCCCGGTCACGCTGACGCCATGACCGCGACCACATCCGCAGCAACGGGCCCGACCCGCACCGGTGAGGGCACGACCCTGCCGTCGGTGCTCACCGCCGACGAGCCCGGAATCCCGGTGACCGACTACCTCTCCCACGCCCGCCCGGTGGTGCGGCAACGACTGCGCGAGCACGGCGCGGTCCTGCTGCGCGGCTTCGACGTCGGCGGTGTCGACGGCTTCGACGGGGTCGTGCGCGCCGTGTCGGGCGCACCGCTGACCTACGCGGAGCGCTCGTCGCCGCGCAGCACCATCAAGGGGCAGATCTACACGTCGACGGACTACCCGCCGGCCGAGGAGATCTTCCTGCACAACGAGAACTCCTACCAGTCGGCCTGGCCGCTGACCTTGTTCTTCCACTGCATGCTCCCCTCGCAGACGCTGGGCGCGACGCCGCTGGCCGACGTGCGCGAGGTGTGCAGGCTGATCGACCCGGCGGTCGTCGCGGACTTCGAGCGCCGCGGGTGGATGGTGGTGCGGAACTTCACCCCCGGTTTCGGCGTGCCGTGGCAGGAGGCGTTCAACACCACCGACCGCGCCGAGGTCACCGCCTACTGCGAGCGGGCCGGGGTCGAGGCCGAGTGGGTGGGCCGTGACGGCCTGCGCACGCGGGCCCGCCGTGCCGCCGTGCACGTCCACCCGGTCACCGGCGAGCGGGTCTGGTTCAACCACCTCACGTTCTGGCACGTGACCACGCTGGCCGCCGAGGTCTGCGAAGGGCTGCGGGAGGTGTTCGACGACATCGACCTGCCCACGAACACCTACTACGGCGACGGCGAAGCGATCCCGGACGACGTGGTGGCGCACCTGCGCGACTGCTACCGGACCGCGCGCACCCGCTTCGACTGGCAGTTCGACGACGTGCTGGTCGTGGACAACATGCTCGCCGCACACGGGCGCGAGCCGTTCACCGGGCCGCGCCGCATCGCCGTGGCGATGGCCGAGCCGTCGACCGGCGAACAGACCCCGTAGAGCGCAGGTCCGGGACGCGGCCCCGTCGGCACGTGGTCCCCAGCGCTGCCCGCACACCCCCAGATCCCCGTCGCGCCCGGGAGGCAATCGATGGACACCAGCCACGGCCACTACCCCTTGTCGTTCGAGCAGGAGCAGATGTGGTTCCTCGACCAGCTGCGGTCCGGTGCCGAGGAGTACCTGCTGCACTGGGCTTTCCGCCTGCGCGGACCGCTGGACGCGGACGCGCTGCGGGCCGCGCTCGGGGAGATCACCGCCCGGCACGAGGTGCTGCGCACCCGCTACGAGTCGGTCGACGGCCGGCCGGTCCAGGTGATCGGCGAACCCGCGCCGGTCGACCTCGCCGTCGTGGACCTCACCGGGTGTGACGCCGGGGAAGCCGAACGGCGGGCGCGCGAGATCGCGGAGGCCGAGGCGCGCACCCCGATCGACCTGGGCGTCACGCCGTGGCGGCTCACGCTCGTGCGGCTCGCCCCGGACGACGCGGTCCTG
The DNA here is from genome assembly GCF_000716595.1 of Saccharothrix sp. NRRL B-16314. Lineage (GTDB taxonomy): Bacteria > Actinomycetota > Actinomycetes > Mycobacteriales > Pseudonocardiaceae > Actinosynnema. Next base: position 107,783 of record NZ_JNXC01000008.1, on the reverse strand, counting down.
GTGGTCGTCGTGCACCACATCGCCTTCGACAACACCTCGCTGGGTGTCTTGGCCCATGAGCTTCGGGTGCTCTACGCCGCCGCGGTTGCCGGCGAGCCCGCGCCGCTGGAGCCGCTGCCGCTGCAGTTCGCCGACTTCGCGGAGTGGCAGCGCGAGCGCTGGGACGTGCCGGGGGAGGCGCTGACCCGCCGGCTTGACTACTGGCGGGAACGGCTGACGGGCCTGCCACCGCTCGACCTGCCCGCCGACCGGCCGCGTCCGGCGCGCTGGGACCCGACCGGCGGCACCGCGCACTTCGTCGTGCCCGCACCGCTGGCGGCGCGGCTGGTCGGCATCGGGCGCGCGGCCGGCGCGACGCCGTTCATGGTCTACCTGGCCGCCTTCAACCTCCTGCTGGGCCGCTACTCGGGCAGTGGCGACTTCGGTGTCGGTGTGTCGATGGGCGGACGCGACCAGGCCGAGCTGGAGCAGCTGATCGGGCCGCTGCTGACCACGGTGGTGCTGCGCGCCGACCTGTCCGGCGACCCGACGTTCGCCGAACTGCTCGCCCGCACCCGGGAGACGACGCTGGACGCGTTCGAGCACCGGGACGTGCCGTTCCAACGCCTGGCCGCCGAACTCGCCACCGGGCGCGACCTGTCCCGCAACCCCCTGTTCCAGGTCTCGTTCGTGGTGCACAACGCCCAGGGCGAGCCGCTGAGCCTGCCGGGCGTGCGGGTCGAGCAGGTGACCGGCGCCGCGATGGCCGCGCCGTTCGACCTGTCGCTGCACATGGCGGAGAACGCCGACGGCTCGTGGAACGGCCGGCTGCTGTACCCGACCTCGCTGTTCGACCACGGCCGCGTCGAGCGGATGGGCGTGAACTACCTGGCGCTGCTCGGGCACCTCGCGGCCGAGCCGGACGCGCCGCTGAGCCGGGCGGAGGTCCTGTCCGACGTCGAGCGGCAGCGGCTGCTCGACTGGGCGCGGGGAACCGCCATGACGCCGGACCCGCAGCTGCCCGAGCTGTTCCGCGCGCAGGCGAACCAGACGCCGGACGCGGTCGCCGTGGTGTCCGGCGACTCATCGGTGACCTACGCGGAACTCCTGGACGCGGCGGACCGGCTGGCCGGGTTCCTGCGCGCCAGGGGTGTCGTCGCCGAAACACCGGTCGGCGTGGCCCTGCACCGGGGAACCGACCTGGTGGTGGCGCTGCTCGGCACGCTCATGGCGGGCGGCGTCTACGTGCCCCTCCCGCCCGACCTGCCCTCCGAGCGGCTGGAGTACGTCCTCGCCGACTCCGGTGTCGAGGTGGTGCTCTGCCAGGGTGCGCTGCGCGGGTGGCTGCCACCGGGCACGTCCGCCGTCGCGGTCGACGAGCAGTGGGACGACATCGCCCGCTGCGCGCCGGCGGGCCCGGTGGACGTCGACCCGGCGAACGCGGCCTACGTCATCTACACCTCCGGTTCCACCGGCCGCCCCAAGGGCGTCGTCGTCCCGCACGGCGGCATCCGCAACCGCGTGCTGTGGTCGGTCCGGGAGCACCGGCTGGCTCCCGGCGACCGCGTGCTGCAGAAGACCACCATCGGGTTCGACGCCTCGGTGTGGGAGTTCCTGGCCCCGCTGGTGTGCGGCGCCACGGTGGTCATGGCGCCCGAGGGCGCCCACCGCGACCCGGCCGTGATGGTCCGCGCCGTCGCGGAGCACAAGGTCACCGTGCTCCAGCTCGTCCCGTCGGTGCTCCGGCTGGTCGTGGAGGAACCGCGACTGGCCGACTGCGCCTCGCTGCGCGTGGTGTGCTCGGCGGGCGAACCGCTGCCGGCCGAGCTGGCCGAGCGCCTGCTCGGCGTGGTCGACGTCGAGCTGTACAACACGTACGGGCCGACCGAGTGCTCGATCGACGCCACCGCATGGCCGGTGCGCGGCACGGCGCCGGACGGGGTCGTCCCGATCGGCGCCCCGCTGCCGGACGTCGAGGTGTACGTCGTGGACGCCGACGACCGGCTCGTCCCGGTCGGGGTGCCCGGTGAGCTGTGCGTCGGCGGCGCGGGGCTCGCCCGCGGCTACGCGGGTCGCGGCGACCTCACCGCCGAGCGGTTCACCCCGCACCCCTACGCCGCGGAGCCCGGCGGCCGGTGGTACCGCACCGGTGACCTGGCCCGGTGGCGCGACGACGGGTCGCTGGAGTTCGTCGGCCGCCTGGACGCGCAGGTCAAGGTGCGCGGTGTCCGCGCCGAGCCGGGCGAGGTGGAGGCCGTCCTCCGCACGCACCCGTCGGTCGCCGCGGCCGTCGTCACGAGCACCCGCGCGGACACCGGTGACGTCGAGCTCGTCGGGTACGTCGTCTTCGAGGCCGGTGTGACCGCACCGCTCGACCAGCTCTCCGAACACCTCGCCGCCCACCTGCCCGCCGCGCTGGTCCCGTCCGCGATCGTCGTCCTGGACGCGCTGCCCCTGCTGCCGAACGGCAAGGTCGACCGGTCGGCCCTGCCCGATCCGCGGGAACGGGAGCAGGACCGCGGCAGCGCCGAGCACGTCGCGCCGCGCACCGACACCGAACGGGCCGTCGCGGAGATCATGGGCGGGTTGGTCGGCGTCGAGCGGTTGGGCGTGGACGACGACTTCTTCGCCGTGGGTGGGCACTCGCTGCTCGCGATCCGGCTGATGCACCGGCTGCGCCGCCGGTTCGACGTGGAGCTGACCGTGGACTCGGTGCTCGACGGGCGGACCGTGGCCAAGATCGCCGCCCTGGTCGAGTCCGGCGTCACCGGCGAGCCCGCGATCGTGCCCGTGCCCCGCGTCGGGGCGCTGCCCACCTCGTTCGGCCAGCAGCGGCTCTGGTTCCTGGACCAGCTCGAACCGGGCAGCTCCGAGTACCTCATCCCGCTGGCGTTCCGGCTCGAAGGCCCGTTGGACCCGGCCGCGCTGCACCGCGCCGTGGCACGGGTCGCCGCCCGGCACGAGGTGCTGCGCACCCGCTACACCGGCGAGGGCGGGACACCGCGTCAGATCGTGGACCCGCCGAGCCCGGTCGCGTTCGAGCTGGTCGACCTCGCGGGCGAGGCCGACGCCGACCGGCGCGCCACGGCGATCGTCGAGGCGGCGAACGCCCGGCCGTTCGACCTGGCCCGTGAGCACCCGCTGCGGCTCACCGTCGTGCGCACCGCGCCGGAGCGGCACCTGGTCGCGATCACGTTGCACCACATCGTGTTCGACGCCTGGTCGATGGGCATCTTCCTGCGTGAGCTGAACGCCGCCTGCGCCGAGGACGACCCCACTCCGCCGCCGGTGGTGCAGTACGCCGACTACGCGGCCTGGCAGCGCGACCAGCAGTCCGGGCCGGCCGCCGACCAGCAGCTCGCCTACTGGCGCGACAAGCTCGCCGGCCTCAGCCCGGTCGAGCTGATCACCGACCGGCCCCGGCCCGCGGAACGGGACCCGCACGGCGACAACGTCGTCGTCGAGGTGCCCGACGCCGTCGCCGCGACCCTGCGCGAGCTCGGCGGCCGGACCGGCTCCACCCTGTTCACGGTCCTGCTGGCGGCCTTCGACGTGCTGCTCGGCCGCTACACGGGTCGCACCGACATCGCCGTGGGCACACCGGTCGCGGGCCGCACCCGCCAGGAGACCGAAGACCTCATCGGCTTCTTCGTCAACAACCTGGTGCTGCGCACCGACCTGGGCGGCGACCCGTCGTTCACGGAGCTGGTCGAACGGGTGCGGGGCACCGCGCTGGACGCGTTCGCCAACCAGGACGTGCCGTTCGAGCACCTGGTGGACGCCCTGCGCCCCGGCCGCGACCCGTCGCGCAACCCGCTGGTCCAGGTGATGTTCGAGGTGCAGCACATGTCCGGGCTGCTGCCGCCCACCCTCGCCGGGTGCGCGGCGACCGGGCTGCACAGCGGGGCGCCGGTGTCGAAGTTCGACCTGACGCTGACCGTGAAGGACCTGGCGGACGGGCGGCTGCGCTGCTGGTTCGAGTACGCCACCGCGTTGTTCGACCGCGAGACGATCGAGCGGATCGCCGGCCACTACGTGCGGCTGCTGGAGAGCATCGCGCGGGACCCGCGGGCCCGGATCGGCGAGCTGGACCTGCTCTCCGACGCGGAGCACCGGGCGATCCTGACCGAGTGGCCCGACCCGGACGCCCACCGGCTGGACGAGCTCGACCCGCCCGCCGAACGGCACCTGTCCGTGGCCGAGCTGTTCGAGCGCCGGGCCGCGGGCAGCCCGGACGCCATCGCCGTCGTCTTCGGCGAGCAGGAGATCACCTTCGCCGACCTCAACGCCCGCGCCAACCGGCTCGCGCACCACCTGCGCGCGACGGGCGTCGGCCCGGAGACCGTCGTGGGCTCCTGCCTGGAACGCGGTGTCGAGCCGGTGCTGGTGCTGCTCGCCACGCTCAAGGCGGGCGGCGTGTACGTGCCGCTCGACCCCGGGCACCCGGCCGACCGGCTGGACTTCATGCTCGCCGACGCCGGCGCGCACACCGTCATCACCACGGGCAAGTTCGCCGACCGGCTGAGCCGGGCCGACCGCCGGGTGCTGGTCCTCGACGGCGACGACTGGGCCTCCGGCGTGCCGTCGACCGACCCCGACACCGTCACCCTGCCGGACAACCTCGCCTACATCATCTACACCTCGGGGTCGACCGGCCGCCCCAAGGGCGTGATGATCTCCCACCGCGCCTACGCCCACCACTGCCGGGTGATCTCCGACTACTACGGCATCGGACCGGGCGAGCGGGTCATCCTGCTCTCGGCCCTCACGTTCGACCTGGCGATGGACCAGATGGCCGTCACCCTGGCCGCGGGCGGCACGCTCGTGGTCAGCGACCCGGTCTTCTGGACGCCCGGCGAGCTGCCCGCGAAGCTCGCCCAGCACCGCATCTCGGTCATGGAGATCACCGCGGCGTACTACCGCGAGATGCTCGAGTCCGATGTGGACCTGCTGACGGACATGAAGCTGATGAACGTCGGCGCCGAGGTGGTCACCAACTCCGACGCCCAGCGCTGGGCCGCGACCGGGCTGCCCGGCCGGTTCCTGTGCAACTACGGGCCGACCGAGGCGACCGTCACCTGCATGCTCAACCCGGTCAGCGGCGACCTCGCCGGTGAGCGCGGCACCGCCTCGCTGCACATCGGCCGCCCGATCGCGGGCACCCGCGTGCACGTGCTCGACGCCCAGCTCCGGCCGCTGCCGGTCGGCGCGCCGGGGGAGCTGTGCATCGGCGGCGTCCGCCTGGCCCGCGGCTACCTCGACCGGCCGGAGCTGACCGCCACCCAGTTCGTGCCCGACCCGTTCGGCGACGAACCCGGCGCCCGGCTGTACCGCACCGGAGACCTCGTCCGCTACCGACCGGACGGCAACGTGGAGTTCCTCGGCCGCCTCGACCACCAGGTCAAGATCCGCGGGTTGCGCATCGAGCTGCCCGAGATCGAAGCCGCGCTGGCCAAGCACCCGGACGTGCCCGCCGCGGCCGTGCTGGCCAAGGAGGTGACACCGGGTGACAAGCGGCTCGTCGCGTACCTGGAGTGGGGCCCGGACACCGAACCCGACATCGGGGCGCTGCGCGAGCACCTGCGCGGGATGCTCCCCGAGTACATGGTCCCCGCGGCCTGGATCGTCCTGCCCGCGCTGCCGCTGACGACCAGCAAGAAGGTCGACCGCGCGGCGCTGCCCGACCCGACGCCGGACCAGCTGGGCGGCACCCGCGAGCACGTGCCGCCCCGTGACGCGGTCGAGGAGGTCGTCGCCGAGGTCTGGGCCGACGTCCTCGGCGTGGAGCGGATCGGCGCGCACGACGACTTCTTCGAGCTCGGCGGCCACTCGCTGATGGCCACCCGGGTGCTGGCGCGGCTGCGCGACGCCCTCGCGGTCGAGCTGCCGCTGCGCTCGCTGTTCGAGTCGACGACCGTGGCGGACCTCGCCGCCGTGGTGACCGCGCTGATCGACGCGGAGATCGACGGGATGACCGACAACCAGATGGCCGAGCTGCTCTCCCGAGAAGGTGTGCGATGACCGAAACCCTCGACCGGACCGCCCTCCGCGCCGAGCTGGTGCGGCGCAGGCTGCGCGGCAACGCCGTGACCGCGACCGAGACCCGGATCAACCCGACCCGGCGCGACGTCCCCCTGGCCCTGTCGTCCGCTCAACGCCGCCTGTGGATCCTGGAGCAGCTGCGCACGGGCGGCACCGAGTACCTGATCTCCACGGTGCTGCGCCTGCACGGACCCCTCGACACCGCCGCGCTGCGCGTCGCGCTGGACGGGCTGGTCGCCCGGCACGAGGTGCTGCGCACCCGTTACACCGTCGTCGACGGCGAGCCGACGCAGGTGGTGGACGACCCCGGACCGGTCGCACTGTCCGAAGTGGACCTCAGCGCGCTGGGGGTCGAGGCGGCCGAGGCGCGGTTGGAAGCCTGGACGACGCACGACCGCGAGCCCGTCGACCTGGCCCGCGGACCGGTGCTGGCCGCCACGCTGGCCCGGTTGGCCGACGACGAGCACGTGCTGCTGCTGACCGTGCACCACATCGCCTTCGACGAGTGGTCGGAACAGCTGCTGTGGCGCGAGTTGGACCGGCACTACACCGCCGCGGTCGCGGGCGAGCCGGTCGACCTGGCCCCGCTGCCCGTGCAGTACGCGGACTTCGCCGCGTGGCAGCGCACCGCCACTTCCGGCGCGGCGCTGGAGCGCCAACTCGGCTACTGGCGCGGGAAGCTGGCGGGCGCGACGCCGCTGGAACTGCCCGCCGACCGGCCCCGTCCGCCCGTGCGCGACGTCGCGGGCGACCAGGTCCCGTTCGTGGTGCCGGCCCGTGACGCGCGGGTGGTCACCCGGCTCGCCCGCGAGTACGGCGCGACACCGTTCATGGCACTGCTCGCCGCCTACACCGTGCTGCTGGCCCGCAGCAGCGGCCGGGCCGACGTCACGGTCGGCACCCCGGTCGCGAACCGGGACCGGCCCGAGGTGCAGGACCTGATCGGGATGTTCCTCAACACGCTGGTCCTGCGGGTGGACCTGTCCGGCGACCCGTCGTTCCGCGAAGTCCTCAAGCGGGTCAAGGAGACGGCGCTGGAGGCGTACGCCCACCAGGACATGCCGTTCGAGCGGCTGCTGGAGGAGCTGGACGTCGAGCGCGACCCCGCCAGGACCCCGTTGTTCTCCACCATGTTCCTGTGGGAGGAGGCCGGGGCCGGTCAGCGGCGCCTCGGCGGGCTGCGCACGTCACCGCTGTCGGTGGGGGAGAACACGGCCAAGTTCGACCTGACCGTCGCGGTCGCCGAGCGGGCCGACGGCGCGCTGGCCGGCGCGGTCAACTACGCCACCGCGCTGTTCGACCGCGGCACCGCCGAACGGCTGGCGCAGCGGTTCGTCACCCTGATCGCGGGCATCGCCGGGTCACCGGACACCCCGATCGGCGAACTGCCGGTGCTCCCGCCCGCCGAGCGGCGGCAACTGCTCCAGGAGTGGACCGACACGGCCGCGGCGTACCCGACCGGGACGCTCGCCTCCCTCTTCGAGCAGCAGGTGGCGCGCACGCCCGACGCGCTCGCCCTCTCCTTCGAAGGCGAGCGCGCCACCTACGCCGAGCTGAACGCGCGCGCCAACCGACTCGCCCACCACCTCATCGGCGCGGGCGTCGGACCCGAGTCGATCGTCGGCGTACGCCGTGAACGCGGCGCCGGGCTCGTCGTCGCCCTGTTGGCGGTGCTCAAGGCGGGCGGGGCCTACCTGCCGCTCGATCCCGACTACCCGGCCGACCGCCTCGACTACATGACCGCCGACGCGGGCGCGGCCATCGTGCTCACGGACACCGATCCGCCCCTGCCCGACGACCTGCCCGACCACGACCCCGCCGTCGTCGTGCACCCGGACCACCCGGCGTACGTCATCTACACCTCCGGCTCCACGGGCCGGCCCAAGGGCGTCGTCGTCGCCCACCGCGCCATCGTCAACCGGCTGCACTGGATGCAGGACGCGTACCGGCTGGACGCGACCGACCGGGTGCTGCAGAAGACGCCGCACAGCTTCGACGTGTCGGTGTGGGAGTTCTTCTGGCCGTTGCTGACCGGCGCGGCCCTGGTCGTCGCCCGCCCCGGCGGCCACCGCGACCCGCGCTACCTCGCGGACCTGATCACCGCCGAGCGGATCACCACGCTGCACTTCGTGCCGTCCATGCTCCGGGCGTTCCTCACCGAGCCGTTCACCGCGCTGCCGTCGGTCCGCCGCGTGATCTGCAGCGGCGAGGCATTACCCGCGGATCTGGTCGACGCGGCGCGCGAGCGGATCGGCGGTGAGCTGCACAACCTCTACGGCCCCACCGAGGCCGCGGTGGACGTCACCGCGGCGCGTTGCGAACCCGGTGCGCCGGTGACGATCGGCAGGCCGATCGCGAACACCCGCACGTACGTCGTGGACGAGGCGCTGCGGCCGGTGCCCGTGGGCGTGCCCGGTGAGCTGCTGCTGGGCGGCGTGCAACTGGCCCGCGGCTACCTCGGCCGGCCCGGACTGACCGCGGAGCGGTTCGTCCCCGACCCCTTCGACCCGGCGGGCGGTCAGCGGCTCTACCGCACCGGCGACCTCGTCCGGTACCTGCCGGACGGCAGCATCGACTACCTCGGCCGGCTCGACCACCAGGTCAAGATCCGCGGCCACCGGGTGGAACTGGGCGAAATCGAGGCGGTGCTGCGCGAGCACCCGGACGTGGCCGCAGCCGCCGCCGCGGTGCACGAGGGCACGCTGGTGGGCTACGTCGTCCAGCGGCCGGACGCCGACCTCGACGTTTCCGCTGTCGGCTCGTTCCTGGGCGGCAGGCTGCCCGCGGTCATGGTCCCGGGCGCCTGGGTGGTCCTGGACGCGCTGCCGCTCACCGCGAGCGGCAAGACCGACCGCTCCGCCCTGCCGGCGCCCGACCGGACCCGTGCCGCGGGCGAGTACACCGCGCCCCGCACCGACACCGAGCGCGCTGTCGTGGACGCGCTGGCCGCCGCTCTCGGCGTGACGCGGATCGGCGTGCACGACCGGTTCTTCGACCTCGGCGGCGACTCGATCCGCGCCATCCGCGCCATCGGCTCACTGCGGGCCGACGGGCTGGACCTGTCGGTCCAGGACGTCTTCACCCACCAGACCGCGGCCGAACTCGCCACGCTGGCGGGCCACTCGGCCACCGCGGCGCGCGACGTGCTCGTCGAGCCGTTCGAGCTGATCAGCCCCGCCGACCGCGAACGCCTCCCGGCCGGCCTCGCCGACGCCTACCCGCTGGGCCAGGTGCAGGCGGGCATGGTCTACGAAATGCTGGCCGGCGGCGAACACACGGCGTACCAGAACGTCACGAGCTTCCACATCGCCGACGACGGCCCGTTCTCGCTTGCCGCGCTGCGCGAAGCGGGACGGCTGCTGGTCGAGCGGCACGACGTGCTGCGGACGACCTTCGACGTGACCACCTTCAGCGAGCCGATGCAGCTCGTCCAGCGCACCGCGGACGCCGACATCGGGTTCGACGACCTGCGCGGACTCCCCGAGGACGAGCAGAAGGCGGTCATCGCGGACTACCGCGCCACCATGGGTTCCACGCCGCTGGACGTGCGCCGCGCACCGCAGCTCCGGTGGCACGTGCACCGCACCGGCGAGCGGGCGTGGGTGCTCACCCACACCGAGTGCCACGCCATCCTCGACGGCTGGAGCCACCACTCGCTGATCGCCGAGCTGCGCACTACATACCGGGCGGTGCGCGACGGCGAGGTCGACTCCCTGCCCGACGCGCCCGGCGCCCGCTACGCCGACTTCGTGGCGTTGGAGAAGCGTTCGCTGGCCTCCCCGGCGGACCGGGAGTACTGGAGGGATCGCGTCCAGGGCCACGACCGGCTCGCGCTGCCCGCCGACACCGCCCCCGCCGGCTACGGCGCGGTCGAGGAGCTGCGGGTGCGCTGGCGGCACCTGGAGCCCGCGCTGCGCGAGCTCGTCGCGGACACCCGGACCTCCCTCAAGACCGTGCTGCACACCGCGCACCTGGCGATGCTGGGCGCCATCACCGGCCAGCGCCGCTTCTACAGCGGGCTGGTGTGCAACGGCCGCGCCGAACTGCCGCGCGGCGACGAGGTGGTCGGGATGCACCTCAACACGCTGCCGTTCGCGGTGGACCTGCGCGCCCCGAGCTGGCGGGACCTGCTGCGGGAGGTGTTCGCCGAGGAGCTGGGGCTGTGGCCGCACCGGCGCTACCCGCTGTCGGCCATCCAGCGCGAGTGGGGCCGCGACACGTCGCTGATCACCGCGATCTTCTCCTACCTCGACTTCCACGTGCTCGACGAGCAGCAGGACGTCTTCGGCGACATCACCGACGACAGCCCCAACGAGTTCACCCTGACCGTGGTCACCTTCCCCGGCGAGCTGCGCCTGGAGGCGCGGGCCGGCTGGGCCACCCGGGAGCGGCTGGAGGCGATGGGCGCGACCTTCCTGCACGCGCTGGAGGCGATGATCGCCGACGGTGGCGCCAACCCCGTCGACCTGGGTTCGACCCCGGTGGACCGGCACACCGCGGAGCTGCGTCCGGACTCCGCGCTGCCGGAGGCGTGCATCACCGACCTGGTCGCCGAGCAGGTGGCGTCGCGGCCGGACGCCGTGGCGGTGGAGTGCGGCGAGTCGAGCCTCACCTACCGGGAGCTGGACGCCCGCGCCAACCAGCTGGCGTGGTTGCTGCGCGAGCACGGCGTCGGCCCCGACACCCCGGTCGCGGTCTGCCTCGACCACGGCCTCGACGTGGTCACCACCCTCCTCGGCGTGCTGAAGGCGGGCGGGTGCTACCTGCCGCTGGAGCCGAAGCACCCGGACCGCCGCATCGCCCTCACCCTCGACGACGCGGACGTCGGGGTGGTGCTGACCCGACCGGGCCTCGCCCACCGCTTCCAGGGCCGACCCGGTGCCACCGTGCTGGAAGTGGACCCGACCTGGTCCCTGGTGGCGGATCGGCCGACCACCGCGCCCGACGTGCCGCTGTCGCCCGACAACCTCGCCTACATCAACTTCACCTCAGGGTCTACCGGGACGCCCAAGGGGGTGCTGACGACGCACCGAGGGGTGGTGCGGCTGGTGAGCGACCCGAACTACACCCGGCTCGACGCCGACCAGGTGCTGCTCCTGTACGGCACGCTCGCGTTCGACGCGGCCACCCTGGAGCTGTGGGGCGCGCTGTGCACCGGCGCACGGGTCGCGGTCTGCGCGTCACCGGAGCCCACGGCGGCCGAACTCGAACAGGTGCTGGTCGACCACGGGGTGACCGTGCTGTGGATGACCTCCGGGCTGTTCAACACCCTGGTCGACGTGCGGCCGGAGGCCCTGTCCGGCCTGCGGCACCTGCTGGTCGGCGGTGAGGCGCTGTCGCCGCCGCACGTGCGCAAGGCGCTCGAACTCGGCGTCCCGGTCGGCAACGGCTACGGCCCGACGGAAGCGACCGTCTTCACCAGCGTGCACCGCCGGATCTCGCCGGTGGAGACCGCGGGCCCCATCCCGATCGGTCTGCCCGTCCAGCACACGGACGTGGTGGTCGTCGACCACGACCTGAACCCCGCCCCCTTCGGCGTGCCGGGCGAGCTGCTGGTCGGCGGCGCCGGTCTGGCCCGCGGCTACCAGGGCCGTCCCGACCTGACGGCGGAGCGCTTCGTGCCCGACCCGACCGGCCGCCGGCCGGGGGCGAGGCTGTACCGCACGGGTGACATCGTCCGCCAGGACCCCGACCACACCCTGCACTACGTCGGCCGGCTCGACCACCAGGTCAAGGTCCGCGGCTTCCGGGTGGAGCTGGGGGAGGTGGAGGCGGCGATCCGGGAGCTGCCCGGTGTCCGCGACGCCGCCGCGTCCGCCCACCGCGGCACGGACGGCGTCACCCACCTCGTCGGGCACGTGGTCCTCGACGACGACGCACCGGACGACGCACCTGACGACGTCACGTCGCTCGGCGACCTCCTGCGCGCACGGGTGCCGGACTTCCTGGTGCCGAGCCTGTGGACGCGGTTGGCGGCGCTACCGCTCAACCGCAGCGGCAAGGTGGACCGGGCGGCGCTGCCGTCGCCCACGTCGACGGCGACCACCCCGAACCGGGTGTTCAAGGCGCCCCGCACGCAGGCGGAGCGGACGGTGGCCCAGCTGTGGGCCGAGGTGTTCGACCTGCCGAGGGTGGCCCGGGACGACGACTTCTTCGCCCTGGGCGGGCACTCCCTGCTGATCCTGCGGATCATCGCGATGCTCCAGGAGCGGCACGGGATCGAGGTGACCGTGCGGTCGTTCCTCGAACACCGCACCGTCGAAGCCCTCGCCCAGGCGATCGACACCGGCGACCTGCCGACCAAGGCGCTGCTCTGGCTGAACCGCAAGGGCGGTCAGGTGCCGCTGGTCTGCATCCACCCCGGTGGCGGCAGCGCCCACTGGTACGAGCGGTTGACCGCGAAGCTGGACCCGGACCTGCCCGTCATCGCGTTCGAGTGGCCGGGACGGCTGCGCGACCGGGGTGGTGTGCCCACCACCGAGGAGATGGCCGCCCGCTACATCGCGGAACTGCGGGAAGCGCTGCCGAACGGCCCCTACCGGATCTTCAGCTGGTGCGGCGGCAGCGGCGTGGCGAGCGAGGTGGCGCACCAGCTGCTCGCCGCGGGCGAGGACGTCACGTTCATGCTGCTCGACCCGGCGCAGGACGCCTGGGACAAGTCCCACCTGTGGGACGAGTTCCGGCTGATCCAGGAGTGCGTCGCCAACCTGGAGGCGCTGGCCGCCGCACCGTCCGAAGAGGACACCTCGGCGCTGCGGGAGAAGACCCTCGCGCTGCTCGACCACCTGGTGGACGACGTCGTGGGCGATGTCGGCATCACCCTCCCCGAGCACGGCCCCGGCATGTGGCTGCCGGCCGCCCGGATGTGGGACGAGGTCATGGAGATGGTGCTGGGCTACCGGCACCGCCGCTACCCCGCTCGGCTGCACCTGATCGTCGGCGACGAGCTAGCCGAGGGCGAGCACGAGGCCGTCGACGCCGAGCAGAGCTACGCCCAGTACCTGGCGCGCTGGGAGGAGCTGGCCGACGACCTCGTGGTGCACCGCACGACCGGTGACCACTTCTCGGTCATCAAGGAGCACGTGGCCCAACTCGCCGGGATCGTCACCGACGTGATCAACGGCGACCGGGGCTGACCGACGGCACCCACCCACCGACACCGGTCCCGCTGCCCGGCGGACCGGTGTCGGGCGGTCCCGTGCGGCCTCATGGCGGACCACCTCGTCCCGGTGACCCCGACGACCGTCCGCCGCCGCACCCCACCCACCCGAACGAGGAGACGACATGACAGTGATCGAGTCACCGCCGCACACCCCGCTCGCGGTCGAGACGGCCGTCGAGGCGGCGGCCGAGGTCGGCCTGACCGGCGTCGAGCACGCCGCGGTGCTGCAGGGCAACGGCAACGTGATCGCCGTGATCGAGCTGGCGGGCCAGGACCAGCACCCCCGGGAGGTCCTGACCTCGGCGGCGGTCGCCGTCGCCACCGCCGTGCGCTCGGTGCGCGTGGACGGGGTGCTGTTCTTCTACCCCCGGCACCCGGACGGGCTGCGGATGGTGTTCCACGACCGCGACGGCACGTGGGAGGCCATGTGCGGCAACGGTTTGCGCTGCCTCGCCCGGTACGCCGCCGACCGCGGCCTGATCGCCGGCAGCGGTGTCGTCGTGACCGACGACGGCGAGAAGGTCGTCCGCGTGGACGGCGAGGACGTCGAGGTGGTCCTCGGCGCGCAGCGCCAGGTGCGCCGACTCGCGCCCGACCGCTGGTTCGCCTACAACGGCGTCGCACACCTGGTCGTCTTCGTCGGTTCCGACGAGCTGGGCCGCATCGACGTGCCGGCCGAGGGCGCCAGGCTCCGCTACGACGCGGCGCTGTGCACCGAGCTGGGCCACCCCCACGGGGTGCACGTGAACTTCGCCGCCGTCGAACCCGGCGGCCTGGCGGTGCGCACCTACGAGGTCGGCGTCGAGGACGAGACGTCGTGCTGCGGCACGGGTGTGACCGCCAGCGCCGCGCTCGCCGCGCTCTCGGGGCGCGTCCGGCTCCCCGTCGCGGTGCGCACCCCCGGCGGTCTGCTCCGGGTCTCCCGCCAGGGCCAGGACCTGACCCTGGCCGGCCCCACCGGTTACCTCGCGGGCCACCCCCGCGCCCTGGACCTGATCGAAGCGAACCTGGAGGCGAGGGTATGACCACCCAGCGAGCGGAAGAGCGACTGGCGGAACTCGCCACCCTGCCCCTGACCGGTCTGCGCGACCGGTTTTGGGAGCTGACCCACGAGCTGGTCGGACCCCTCGTCCGGCTGGCCGAGGAGCACACCACCCCGTCGATCGAACGCTCCGTCCTGCTCCGCATGGGGCTGGACTCCGTGCAGGCCGGGGAACTGGTGGACCTGGCGGTCCGCGAGGGCTGGCTCGGTGACGGCGTCGGCAAGGTGCTGCGCGACCACGCGGACAAGAACGGCATCTCCCTGTCCGCCGCGCTCGCCGAGCTGATGAACCGCGCCGAGCCCGCCGCGCCCCCGCCGCCCGAGGCCCTCACCCCGATCACCCTGCGTCCCGAGGAGCCGCTGCCCGTCGACGAGATCCTGCGCGGCCTCGACGCCTACCGGCCCCGGCGGCGGGGGTGGACCTGGCGCGTGCCCGCGACCGGCGACCAGGAGCCGTTCCGGTACCGGCAGACCAGCGCCCCGATCGCGGGCGCGCCGCTCCAGGCGGCGGAGTACTTCGGCGGCGCCGACCCGCAGCCGGACTGCGTCATCACCGCCGAGATCGCTTCCGGCCGCTTCGAGGACGACCTGCGGCGGATGAGGATGGCGGCCTGGCACGGCGCCGACCACATCATGGTCATCCGCACGCTCGGCCAGAGCCACATGGACGGGCTGGTCGAGGGCACCCCGGAAGGTGTCGGCGGGGTGCCGATCACCCGCAAGCAGCTCCGCGCGACCCGCCGCGCCCTCGACCTGATCGAGGACGAGGTGGGGCGCCCGGTCACCCTGCACTCGTACGTCAGCGGGCTGGCGGGCAGCGAGATGGCCGTCGTCTTCGTGGAGGAGGGCGTCGGCGGCGCGCACCAGGACTGCCAGTACAACATCCTGTACCGCAACGTGAACCCGGTGCGGTCCGTGGTGGACGCGTTCGAGGCCAAGCGGGTGCTCGCGCTGGGCGGCATCCTCCAGGTCGACGGCGCGCACAACGCGAACTCCACGGCGCTGCAAGCGTGGAACGTCCGGCCCGAACTGCTCGTGCAGCACGCGCTCAACTGCGCCATGTCCGAGCTGGCCGGCATGGCCCGCGACCGGATCGCGCTGTCCACCGTGCCCCCGACCGCGCCGCCCGCGCCGAAGCTCGCCATCGACCTGCCCTACGCGGTGGCGGTGCGCTACCTGTTCGACGGCTTCCGGTTCCGCGCGCAGCAGAACACCCGCTACAGCACGACGAACCTGCACGAGGCCACCGTCCTGCACGTGCTCGACACCCTGGTGTCCCGCCTCACCAGCGCCGACATCCAGAGCACCATCGCGCCCGACGAGGCCCGCCACGTCCCGTGGCACTTCTCGTCGGTGCAGGCCGTGGCCGCCACCAAGCAGACCCTGCTCGGCCTGGACGGGCTGTCCGACCTGGTCCGCGTGGACGAGGACGCGGTCTCCCCGCACGTGCGGGACCTCGTCTCCCGCGCCGTGCTGATGCTGGAGGACATGATCAGCGCGGGCGGCTACTTCGACTCCCTGGCCGCGGGCTTCTTCGTCGACAACGGGCTCTACCCCGAGCGGGACGGCGACGGCATCCGCCGCGCGGTGGACGGCGGTGTCGGCGCGAACACGGTGGTGCGGCGGTCGATGACCTACGCGGCACCGGTGTGCGGCCACTTCGGCAAGGGCGCCGAGCCCTGCGCCGGGTGCACGCTGTGCGACGACTCGATGGTCGGCTACATCGACGAACTCGACGAACTCGACAACGTCGAACGCCGCCGCCAGGCCGTCCGCGCCACCGAGCGGGTGCGCCCGGAAGCCGAGCACCACGACGACGGCCTGGTCACCGTCTCGCTGTTCCTGCCGCTGTCGGAGGCCCGTGGCGACGTGGCCGTGCTGCGCATGGCCGAGCGGATGAACCTCGCCGACGCGCGGGTGGTGGACAAGGTCGTGCTCCACCCGGCGGAGGGCGTGCAGTACGAGGTCGTCGGCCGCGTGACCGAGGGCATCGACGTCACCGACATCCCGGAGGCCGACACGAGCACGGCGCAGATCAGCGCGCAGGACGTCCGCGCCGGTCTCGTCCCGCGCCGGCTGCACGTCGTCGGCGCGACCCTCGGCAACGACGAGCACTCCATCGGCCTCCAGGAGGTCACCAACATCAAGCACCAGGGCCTGGAGTGGTTCGGCGTCACGTGCCTCAACATCGGCTGCTCGGTGTCGGTGGACCGGCTCCTCGACGAGGCGGTCGCCCGGAACGCCCGTGCCGTCCTGGCGAGCCTGATCGTCTCGCACCGGGGGGTGCACGAGCAGGCGATGCGGGCACTGCACGAGACCGCCGTGGAGAAGGGCGTGCGCGACCGGCTGCTGATCATCGCGGGAGGCCCGCAGGTCACCCCGGAACTCGCCCGCTCCTGCGGTCTGGACGCGGGTTTCGGCCGGGGGACGAAGGGCCTCGACGTGGCGCGGTTCCTCCTCGCGGAACTGGACCGCTGACCCGTCCGCAGGGCCGGCCACCCGTGCCGCGGCCCCGACGACCGGAGCCCGAGCCGGGATCACGGACCAGACCACGTCCGTGATCCCGGCTCGGGCGGTCGCACCGCGGAACGACCAGCCGGCGAGCCGCGTCGTCGTCGGTGACCGTCAGGCGATCCGGTAGGCGGCGGCGCCGTTGTGCAGGAAGCGGGCGCGGCCCTGCTCGTCGGAGCCGATCAGGGACAGGACCTGGTGGCCGTGGGACTTCGGTTCGGCGGTGATGACCGAGTCGGCGCCGTGGCGGACGACCTCGACGCGGTCCTCGGACCCGCCGAGGAACGACTCGGCGATGGCGTTGCGCGGGCGGTAGGTGAGGAACGCGCGGCCGTTCTCGCTGGTGAGGGTGATGCCGTACAGGGTGGAGCGGTAAGTGCCGCACATGCGGTCCGCGTCGATCCCGGTCGGGTTCGAGGGCGGCACGGGCAGTGGTGCCGTCTCGACGCCGGCGAGGTCCCCGAGTGCCGCGCCGAAGACGTCGTAGGCCAGTGGCTCGCCCTCCGCGCTGTTGGTCAGCACGGCCACCGCCACACCTGCCGACGGGACGACGCGGAGGAACGCCTTCTGCCCCTTGGCGACACCGGTGTGTCCGACGACGCCGTCCTGGTAGAGCATCCAGCCGAGTCCCCAGCCGATGACGCCGCCGCCGAAGTCCGGGACGGAGTCGACCTGGGGTTCGCGCAGCGCCGCCAGCGCGGGGTCGGTGAGGTGCAGGCGGACGAACTCCAGCAGGTCGCGGGCGCTGATCGCGAGGTGCGAGCCGCTGGGCGCGGAGTAGTAGGAAACCGCCCACGCCTGCACCGGAACGACCTCTCCACCGGTCCGGGTGTGGCCGACCGCGGCGCGGTGCAGGATCGCCTCATAGGGGTCGGTGGCGGCGGTGCGCAGGCCCAGCGGTGTCACCAGGCGTTCGCGGAGCACGTCGTGGAAGGGCTTGTCGCGCAACACCTCCACCAGCCTGCCGAGCACCACGTACCCGCTGTTGGAGTACGAGAAGACGGTGCCGGGCGGGAGGAGGTGGTCCGCCTCGGCGAGGGTGGCGACGAACTTCCCGATCGCGTCGTCGTTGCGACCGGTGTCGGTGAAGTGGTTGCCGTCGACGCCGCCGGTGTGGGTGAGCAGGTGGCGGGCGGTCAGGGACTCGGTGGCGTCCGGGTCGCGCAGCCGGAAGCCGGGCAGGTAATCGCGGACGGGGCGGTCGAGGTCGAGCACGCCGTCGTCGACCAGTTGCCGGACCAGCGTGGCCGTCCAGACCTTGGTGATCGATCCGATCTTGAACACCGAGTCGGTGGTGGCCTCGACCCGCGTGCGCAGGCTCAGCACGCCCGCGGCCTCGTCCCGGATCCCACCGTCGGCCAGCACGGCGACCTGCGCGCCCGGTACGTCGTGCTTCGCCACGAGTTCGCCCAGATCCCACCCCATCCCGCCAGGCTAGTGCCGGGCGCGGTCACCCGGCCGCCGGCTACCGTCGCCACCTCATGTGTGAGCGTTCACTACAGCCTGCACCCAGTCCAGCGCGGTGTCCACCCCTTCGAAACCATCCCTTGACGGTCGGAACTGTTAACGCTCACAATCCCCCGTGGTAAACGCTG
Organism: Saccharothrix sp. NRRL B-16314; assembly: GCF_000716595.1. Lineage (GTDB taxonomy): Bacteria > Actinomycetota > Actinomycetes > Mycobacteriales > Pseudonocardiaceae > Actinosynnema. Next base: position 89,452 of record NZ_JNXC01000008.1, on the reverse strand, counting down.
GCATTTCCTACGGCGGTGGAACTCAGAGTGGAGCACCCCTCATGACGACGGCGCAGCGGTCGGTTGGAAGACCGGGCAGACGGTGGATCAGCGCCTTGATGGCCGCGGCTCTGCCGGTCACCCTCGGGGTCGCGCTGTCCGCGGCGACCGCCCCCAGCGCGGGGGCGGTCGAAGGCGAGACGTGGACGGACGACTTCGCCTCGACGACGCTCCGGCCGGAGTGGGAGGTCGTCAACGAGGACGCGGGCGGCTGGTCCCTCCTCGACGGATCGCTGCGGGTCACCGGCCAGACCGGTGACACCTACCAGGCGGTCAACACGGCGCGGAACGTGTTCATGGTCGACGTTCCGGCGGGCGACTTCACCGCCGAGGTGACCGTGCGGGCCCAGGTCGCCAAGACCTACCAGGGCGCCGGGTTGATCGCCTGGCAGGACATGGACAACTACGTCCGCTCGGGCCTGACCTTCGTCGGCACCCTGGCGGCGTCCGGCATCGCGATCGAGAACGACGTCGAGACCGGCGCCGTGTTCCGCGCCGAGCGGTACGTCGACCGGCCGGGCTCGACCGGCGAGACGCTGCAGCTCCAGCGGGTCGGCGACACCATCACCACCCGGTACGAGGACGCCTCCGGCGTGTGGGTGGACGCCTCGGCGGTCACCGTCGGGTTCCAGACAACCCAGGTCGGCCTCTACGCCTTCGGTGCGCTCGACGGCACGACGCTCGACGCCGCGTTCGACGACTTCCGGGTCACCGCGGCCGAAGGCCGGGACATCCAGCCCGGCGGCACGTTCTCGATCAAGGGCGCCGCGTCCGGCCACCTGGTCGAGACCGAGGCCGGACTGGCCCTCTCACCCGAGCCGCCGCTGTCCACCCTGGCCTTCACCGCCTCCGCCCAGCCCGACGGCGCGGTCCACCTGCGCACCGCCGAGGGCGACCGCCCGGTCGTCGTCGCGGACGGCCACCTCGCGCTCGGCCAGACCGGCGCCGCGGCCTCACCCGTGCGGCTGACCGACGCCGCCGGCGGCGAGCTCTTCCTCCGCGACGCCGAGGGCACCGCCTACGCGGGCGGCACGAACCCGCTGGTGTTCGGCGACAAGGCCTCCGCCGTCCGCTTCAAGCTGGCCCAGGTCAGCACGTCCGACGCCGAGCTGGCCATCGACGGCGACGCCGCCGCCGCGCAGATCAGCGACACGATGTTCGGCATCTTCTACGAGGACATCAACTACGCGGCCGACGGCGGCCTCTACGCCGAGCTGGTGCGCAACCGGTCGTTCGAGTTCAACACCTCGGACAACGCGGGCTTCACCGGCATGACCGCCTGGGAGGTCGTCAACGGCGGCGGCACGGCGCCGCAAGCGCTCGTCGTCAACGACGACACCCGGCTCAACGCTTTGAACCGCAACCACTTCCGGCTGGTCGCCGACGGTCCCGGTGACGGGCTGCGCAACATCGGCTACAACCGCGGCTTCGCGGTCAAGGCGGGCGCGGCGTACGACGCCTCGGTGTGGGCGCGGACGACGACCGCCCAGGCCTTGGCGGTCCGGCTGGTCAGCGCCGACGGCTCCGTCACCTACGCCGAGGGTTCCGTCGCCGTCGACGGCTCGGACACCTGGAAGCAGTACCCGGTGACGCTCACCGCCACCGCAACGACCGACGCCGCACGCCTCGTCGTGACGGCGGGCGCGGCCTCGGTGGTCGGCCTCGACATGATCTCGCTCATGCCGCAGGACCGCTGGGTCGGCCAGGTGAACGGCAAGTCGGTCCTGCGCAAGGACCTGGCCGAGAAGATCGCCGCGATGAAGCCGACGTTCCTGCGCTTCCCCGGCGGCTGCGTCACCAACGTCGGCACGTTCCGCACCTACGAGGAGAGCGGCTACACCGACCGTCGCCGCACCTACCAGTGGAAGGAGACCATCGGCGCGGTCGAGGAGCGGCCGACCAACTGGAACTTCTGGGGCTACAACCAGACCTACGGCATCGGCTACCTCGAGTACTTCAAGTTCGCCGAGGACCTGGGCGCCGAGCCGCTGCCCGTGGTGTCGGTCGGCGCGAACGGCTGCGGCAGCACGATCCCCGAGATGAAGGACCCGGCGATGATCGCCCGCTGGGTGGACGACACCGTCGACCTCATCGAGTTCGCCAACGGCGACGTCACCACCGAGTGGGGCGCCAAGCGGGCCGCGCTCGGCCACCCGGAGCCGTTCGGGCTGGAGATGATCGGCCTGGGCAACGAGGAGAACACCACGACCTTCGAGGCGAACTTCCCGGCCTTCCGGGACGCCATCAAGGCGCGCTACCCGGAGATCACCATCATCTCCAACTCCGGCCCGGACGACGCCGGCGCGCGGTTCGACACCCTGTGGGACTACAACCGCCGGCAGAACGTCGACATGGTCGACGAGCACTACTACAACGACCCCGACTGGTTCCTGCTGAACAACCACCGCTACGACACCTACGACCGCAACGGCCCGAAGGTGTTCCTGGGCGAGTACGCCTCGCGCGGCAACACGTTCCGCAACGCCCTGGTCGAAGCGTCGTACATGACGGGCTTGCAGCGGAACGCCGACGTGGTCCGGTTGGCGTCCTACGCGCCGCTGCTGTCCAACGAGTCGCACGTGCAGTGGAACCCGGACGCCATCTGGTTCGACAACGACGAGTCCTGGAACACCCCCAACTGGGAGGTGCAGAAGATGTTCGGCGACAACGTCGGTGACGAGGTCGTGCCGAGCACCTTCACCGGCTCGGTCAACCAGTCGGTCGTCGACGGCGGCATCTTCCTGTCCACCTGGAACACCGCCGCCGCCTACGACAACGTCCGGGTGACGTCCAACGCCGACGGCGAGACGCTGTTCTCGGACGACTTCGCCAACGGCGACCAGTGGAACCCGACCGCCGGCAGCTGGGCCGTCTCCGACGGGCAGTACGTGCAGTCGTCCGCGACGACCACGGACGCGCGCAGCATCATCGACGACGCGTACGCGAAGAACTGGACGAACTACACGCTGGAACTCGACGCCAAGAAGACCTCCGGCGCGGAGGGCTTCCTCATCGGGTTCGGCGCCAAGGACACCAACGACTTCTACTGGTGGAACCTCGGCGGCTGGAACAACACCCGGTCGGTGCTCCAGAAGGCCTCCGGCGGCAGCGCGGTCGAGGTGAAGTCCGTCGAGGGCCACAGCGTGGCCACCGGCACGACCTACCGCGTGAAGGTCGTCGTCGCGGGCAACACCATCTCGCTGTACCTCAACGGCGAGCTCCAGATGACCTACGAGTCCGGCGCGGACGAGAAGCTGTTCCAGGTCGTCACGCGGGACAAGGCGAGCGGCGACGTGGTGGCCAAGGTCGTCAACACCTCGACCGAGACCGTCCGCACGCGCGTCACCGTCTCGGACGCGGGCGTGCTGCCCGACGGCGAGGTCACCCAGATGACCGGCGCGCCCGGCGACACCAACACCAAGGCCGACCCGACCAGGGTGGTGCCGACGACCCGGCAGATCAGCGGGCTGTCGAACGACTTCGGCTACGACTTCCCCGCGCACTCGATCACGTTCCTGCGGATGCGCACGACGGACGGCGTCGCCCCGGTCGTCGACGACGTGACGTTGCAGGGCACGACGGTCGACGGCTGGTACGGCAACCCGGTCACCGTGTCGGCGACCGCCACCGACGACCGTCGGCTCGACCGGATCGAGTTCCGCGTCGACGGCGGCGCGTGGCTGCCGGAGGCCGACGCCTCCGTGCAGGTCAGCGGCGACGGCCGGCACACCGTGGAGGTCCGTGCGGTGGACGCCTCGGGCAACGTCGGTGTGGTCCGTCCGGTGACGTTCAGCATCGACAGCGCGGCGCCGGTCTCCAACGCCACGGTGGACGGCGCCGCGCGTTCGGTGGCGGTCCGCGCCGCGGACTCCGGAGTCGGGGTCGACCGGATCGAGACCAAGGTCGGCACGGCCGACTGGCAGCGCTACACGGCGCCGGTCGTGGTCGGCGACGCCGAGACCGCGGTGCAGTTCCGCGCGGTCGACCGGCTGGGCAACGTCGAGGCGCCCGGGACCGTCGTGGTGCCGGCGAAGCAGGCGCAGCTGAAGTCGACCACGACGACGGTGACGCCGTCGAAGCCGAGGGTCGAGCAGGGCACCTCCCTCCCGCTGACCGTGAAGGTCGGCAGCACATCCGGCGGCACGACGCCGACCGGCGAGATTCGAATCCTGGAGTCGTCCGTGCCCCTGGCATCAGCGACCTTGACCAACGGAACCGCCACGGTGTCGCTCGACACCAGCGGCCTGAGCGTCGGTGACCACACCCTCGTCGTGCGCTACGCCGGCGACGGCGGGCACAGCGCCTCGCAGACCAGCGTGGTCGTGCGGATCACCAAGCCGAGGAGAGGGTGATCGGGATGAAGATCACCATGCGGAAGCGGGCCACCCTCGCCCTGCTGGGCGCGGCGCTCGTGGCGGGCGGGCTCAGCGCCGTGCCGGCCCACGCGACCGAACCGGTCGACCCCGGCCTGGTGGCCTGGTACAAGCTGGACGAGACGGCGGGCACCACGGCCGCCGACTCGTCGGGCAACGGCAACGACGGCGCGGTGCACGGCACGGCGGCCTGGCGTTCCGGTGACGGCTTCGGCTTCACCGGCGGCGCGGCCAGTGCGGGCAACGCGGTCAAGCTGCCGGACGACCTGCTCAGCGGGCTGGACGAGGTGAGCGTCGACTTCGACGTGTCGGTCGCCGCGGACCTGCGCGGTCTCTGGTTCATGTTCACCCTGGGCAACCAGCAGACCTGGCCGGACGGCAACGGCTACCTGTTCGTGACCGGCTCGGACACGAACGCCAAGCTGCGCGGCGCGATGGCCGAGAGCGGTTTTCACACCGAGCAGAGCGCGACGGCCCAGTCCGCGCTGCCGACCGGCGTGTGGAAGCACGTGACCTACACCGTCAAGGGCGGCAGCACGACCGCGCCCGGCGCGGCGAGGCTCTACGTCGACGGCGCCCTCGTCGCCGAGAACACGAACATCACCTCGACGCCCGGTGCGATCGGCGAGCCGAACGGCACGTCGACGCACAACTGGCTGGGTCGCTCGGCCTACGCCGCGGACAACTCGTTCAAGGGCTCCTTGCGCGACTTCCGCGTCTACGACCGGGCGCTGACCGACGCCGAGGTGACCGGGAGGGTGGCGGTGAAGGCACAAGCGGCGGTGGACGCCGTCACGCTGACCGACGCCGGCGGCGTCCGGGGGAACCTCACCCTGCCCCGGACCGGCGCGTACGGTGCGACGCTGGCGTGGCGGTCCAGCGACGAGAGCGTCGTGACCGGCACCGGCGAGGTCACCCGGCCCGCGCAGGGCGGCGAGCCGGTGACGGTGGACCTGACCGTCACCGCCACGCTGGGCGGCGGCACGGCGACCCGCACGATCCCGGTCACCGTGCTCCCGATGCCCGCTCCGGCGGCACACGAGGCGTACTTCTTCCCGTACTTCGTCGGTGAGAGCACCGACGACGGCGAGAAGATCTACTTCGCCGCGTCGAAGGGCAACGACCCGCTGTCGTGGGACGAGCTGAACAACGGTCGTCCGGTGCTCACCTCGACGATGGGGGAGCAGGGCCTGCGCGACCCGTTCCTCATCCGGTCGCACGAGGGTGACAAGTTCTACCTGCTCGCGACCGACCTGAAGATCTTCGGCGGGAACAACTTCAGCGAGGCGCAGGAGTCCGGCAGCAAGCACCTGATGGTGTGGGAGTCCACCGACCTGGTGCACTGGTCGGAGCAGCGGATGATCAAGGTGTCGTCGGACTTCGCGGGCAACACCTGGGCGCCGGAGGCGTTCTACGACGAGGCGTCGGGCAACTACGTCGTCTACTGGGCGTCGAACCTGTACCCGACGACCGACGTGGCCTCCCGCGACTTCCGGACCTCCTACAACCGGATGGTGTACGCGACCACGCGCGACTTCCGCACGTTCAGCGAGGCGAAGCCGTGGGTGGACGTCAAGCGGGGCACCGGTCTCGGCATGATCGACGCGACCGTGGTGCGCGACGGCGACACCTTCTACCGGTTCATCAAGGACGAGGCGTCCATGACGGTCAGGCAGGAGAAGTCGGCCGACCTGATGGCGCCGGTCACGGGGACGCTGCCGACCACGTCGTCCTCGCCGTGGTCCCTGGTCCGCGAGCGCATCGGCGTCGGCCAGCCCAACCCGTGGGGCGGGACGTTCACCGGCGGTGAGGGCCCGACGGTGTTCCGCGACAACGCGGTGCCCGGCCGGTGGCACATGATGATCGACCAGCCGAGCTACCACGGTGGCCAGGGGTACCTGGCGTTCCGGACCGACGACATCGCCTCGGGTGTCTGGACGTCCGTCCCGGACTCGGCGCTGCCGCGCAGCCCGCGGCACGGCACGGTCATCCCGATCAGCCAGGCCGAGCTGGACGCGCTGCGCGCGGCGATGCAGCCGAACCTGCTGGCCGAGTCGGTCGCGTCGGTGTCGGTGCGCACCCGTGAGGGTGTCGCTCCGGCGCTTCCGCCCACGGTGGACGTGACCTACGCGGACGGCTCGACCCGGGCGACCGCGGTCGACTGGGCCGACGTCGACCCGGCGCAGTACGGGTCGTGGGGCTCGTTCCAGGTAGAGGGCACCTTCGTGGGCCAGGCGGTCCGCGCGTCGGTGACGGTGATCGTGACCGACAGCCTGGACCCGACGGTGTCGTTGAGCACGACGCCCGCTTCACCGACCGGCGACTGGTTCACGGTTCCGGTCGAGGTGAAGGCCACGGCCACCGACGAGAGCGGCGTGCAGTCCACCGAGATCGCGGTGGACGGCGGCTGGCGGACCACCGACGTGGTGACGCTGACCGACGGCCGGCACACCGTGCAGGCGCGGGCGACGGACATCACCGGGAACGTGTCGAACCCGGTGACCAGGGAGGTCGACGTCGACACGCAGGCGCCGGTCAGCCGTGCCTCGTGGGACAGCGCGGCGCGGTCCGTGTCCATCGCGGCTGCGGACGACACGTCCGGCGTCGCGCGGGTCGAGTACCAGGTGGGCGACGCGGCCTGGGCGACGTACACCTCGCCGTTGACCTTCGGCGATGTCGCCACGACGGTGCGGTACCGGGCCGTCGACCACGCCGGCCTGGTCGAGGAGGGCAACACGATCTCCGTGCCGCGCGAGACCCTGGACCCGAGCACCACGGCCGCGACCCTCAGCCGGGACGCGGTCAAGCAGGGCCGCGACGTCTCCGCGCTGGTCGAGGTGGGGGGTGGCTCGTTCACCCCGACGGGTGCCGTCCGGATTTTGTCCGGCGGTGACCTGGAGGTGGGTCGCGCGACCCTGGTGGACGGACGTGCGACCGTCGCCATCGACACCGCCACGCTCGGCACCGGCCGCTGGCCGTTGACCGTGGTCTACGACGGCGACGCCAACCACGCCCAGTCGACGACGACGGTGGTCCTGAAGGTCAACAAGCACTAGCGCCCGTCGAAGCGGTCGTCCTGACTCCTCGTCGGGACGACCGCTTCTGCTTGTCCGATCCGGCACCCGCCGGGCAGACCACCCGGAGTCACGACCACACTTGTCCGACGAAAGTGCCCACCTTGTCGGAACGAGCGAGGAGTTCGAGATGGACGACACCGACCAGCGGGAGCCCCGCTCCGGGCGCGGGACGGTCCTGCGGATGGACAACGTCGCCATCGTCGTGGACGACCTCGCGGCAGCCGTCGCGTTCTTCACCGAACTCGGACTGGAGCTGGAAGGAGAGGCGACGGTCGAGGGCAGCGCCGTGGATCGCCTCGTCGGGCTCGAAGAGGTCCGCTCCGACATCGCGATGATGCGCACCCCGGACGGCCACGGACGGATCGAGCTGACCAGGTACCGGACGCCGTCGAGCCGGGAAGGCGACCCGCGCGCTCCCGCGAACACGCTGGGCCTGCATCGCGTCATGTTCGCCGTGGAGGACATCGAAGACGTCCTCGACCGACTGCGGCCACACGGAGCCGAACTGCTCGGCGAACTGGTGCAGTACGAGAACAGCTACCGGCTCTGCTACCTCCGCGGCCCCGCGGGCATCCTCGTCGCGCTGGCCGAGCAGGTCGGGTGACGGGTCGAACGGGCCGGCCCGGGAGCCTGGCGCACGACCCGTCGGGTCAGGCCAGGGGAGCGGAGACCGGTGCCACGGAGGCCGGGGCCACCGAGGCCAGCCACCGGGCGGCTTCGTCGGCGGGCAGCACGCGGTCGAGGGTCAGGGCGGGCCGCATCAGCGGGTAGCCGCGGCCGGTGTTCCAGGCCCGCGGGTAGGGAGGCGGGTCGAGGACGACGACCCGGCGTCCGTCCACGGCGGGGATGTCGGCGGGAACGCCCTCGTTCCAGATCCACTCGCCGTGCGCGTCGACCAGGTTGAACTGCCCGTGGATGGTGTTCGCCGGCTGCGGATCACCGTCGGTGGCCGCCGCGATCCACGCGGGGTGCGGGGGAGTGCCCGGCAGCAGCCCGTGCGCCGGGTCGCCGATCAGGGTCGCTGCCAGCAGCGTGTGCAGCTGGAAGTTGTCGCCGACGCCCCCGAGGGTCAGCTCGTAGCCGGCGCCGGTTTCGCGGTGCAGCACCACCAGCGGTTCGTCGTCCAGCACCCGCAGCAGGCCTTGCAGCCAGAAGGCCGCGCCGAAGTCCTCCGCGCCGGCGCCGGCGACCGCGATGAGCCGGTCGCGGTGCGGCAGTTGCGAGCGCACCGCCGGGCGTTGCAGCGGCAGCAGCAGGCCGCTGCTCCACGGGTCGGCGCTGAACCACGCTTCGGCCAGGCCGTGCTCGGCGGCGGGCAGCCGTCCGAGGACCGCGGGGATGCTGTCCGGGTCGGCGGGGTCGGGCAGCTCGCCGTCGCCGAGTTCGTGCCACCGGGTGACGAATCGGGCGGCCCGCTCCAGTGCGTCGGCGACGCGCAACGCCAACGGGGCGAGCGCGGGTGTCGGGTCACCGCCCCGGTAGACCAGTTCACCGGTCAACCGGGCGACGTCACCGCCGTTGCCCAGCGAGATCCCGGCGAGCGCGGAGCCCAGCACGGCGACGGCGGCGGACAGCTCCGCTTCGTCGGCGAGGTCCGCGCGCTGCGCGAGGGCTTCGAACGCGGTGCCGTAGGCGTGGTCGTCGCGCCTGGTCAACGCATCGAGCACCTCGGCGCACAGGTCTGGCAGGGCCTTGCCGTCCATTCGCACGCCAAGATCGTAGGGGCTGGGGCAGTCGCACCCCGCGACGGGCTCGGACCTATCGTGTGACGGCAGTGCCACGACGGGTGAGACCCGCCGGGTGCCCTTGAACCGCGTTGTCACACGGCCGACGATGCCCCTGGGGCCGACTGCCATCCGCTGCCCGTGAGACGAGCCGGCCACGGCAACGACACCGCCCTCGTGCCCCGGCGTTACCGTCACATTCGCGGACAGCACTGGAGCGCGCAATGCCCCGTGAGGCGCTAGTCACCGAACTGACTTCGTTCCAGCAGCAGCTGATGGGCACGTGGACGAATCAGAACCTGCCCGGCACGGACAAGGGCGACATCACGAACCCGTACTCGTACAACGTGATGCCCCTGCCGCAGCAGTCACCCCAGAAAGACGTGTCCCTGGGCTACATCCTCAAGAACTTCACCTACTACGAGACGATCGTGTTCAGAGGCCAGAAGTCACTGGAGGACAAGGACGAGGTGCTCCTGCCGGTCGCGGCGCCGAACCGGGGCAGCACGTTCCAGCAGACGCCGTTCGTGGTGTTCTACGACCAGCAGATCCGCTTCGCCGAAGGCCCCGGCCGGGTCAAGCTCGACCAGCCCGGTCAGGTCGTGCACGAGGAGAACGGGGCCTGGCTGTACCTGAAGACGGAGAAGCAGCAGATCGGCCCCTACCCCTACCCGATCGGGAACCCCCTCCTCGAACCGGGCGACCCCGACCCGCAGCCCTCGACCCAAACGCTCTGCAAGCAGATCTCCGTGCCGCACGGGGTCTCGGTCGTGGCCTTGGGCTTCTTCGCGGCGGGCAGCGGTGAGCCGACGATCCCCGCTGCACTGTCAGTCCTGCCGATGCCCGAAGGCCTCGACACCCTGCCGTACCCGTACGGGCTGGAACTCACGGACGACGACAACTACCAGAACCCGCAGCCCCTGCTGACGCTGGACATCACGTTGCCGATCAAGGCCGCCATCGCGGATCTGCGCAACGCAGGCAACCCCGTCACCGACTTCATCTACTGCCAGGTCGACGACACGAACGGCGGCGCCGTGGTGGACATCCCCTTCGAGCAGCAGCGGGCGGCCACCAAGGGGTACAGCGCGGTGTACTGGCTCATGTCGATCGACGGCGGGGCCAACTACGACATCCTCGCCTACACGCAGCGGATCCTGATCGACATCGAGATCAACTCGACGCACTACACCTTCCCGCACCCGACGTCGAACGTCGTGACCAGGGTGAAGGCCTGACGCCACCGTCCACACCCCCCACCAGGAGGGTGTGGACGGGCAAACTCCCTAGTGGTGGGGTGCGTGGAGCTCGGGCATCTGCTTGCTGATCAGCCAGAGCACGCTGTTGTCGCCACCGAGCGCCGGGTAGTGCGGCAGCACCCGCTCGCACATCTCCTTCAGGTGCTCGGTCATCGGCCGACCCTCGGGGAACCGGTAGTGCTCGAACGTCGGCGCGGCGTTCATCCCGGCGTGGACGCCCTCGGTGATCGGTGTGCGGACCAACTCCTTGATCACCCCGAACAGCAGGCCCTGCATCGCCGCGATGAACGTGCGCTCCAGCCCGTACCGCGGGCTGTACGCGCCCGGCCGCACGTCCTGCCCGCTGGTGTTGTAGAGCTCGTCCAGCATGGCGAGCACGTAGGTGTAGGCGGCGCTCGCCAGTTTTCCCAGGTCGCGGATCGGACCCTCGGGGTAGTCCGCCACGCGCGGGTTCTCCGGCACCGGGTAGACGTCCCCGATCAGCTCCCAACCGTCGGCGATGCGCTTGAACTTCACGTAGTGCGGCGCCTCGACCAGTCCCGGCTGCTGCTTCGCCACCGGGTCCTCCGGGTAGACCGGCACCTCCTGGTGGTCCGGATCGGTGCCCTCGCCCTGCTCCACGATCACATTGATCGCGCTGAGCGCGGTGTGCAGGTCGTGCACGACGACCGGCGCACCACCGCCACCCTCGTTCCAGTAGGTGTTGATGTACTGGAGGTCCAGCCGGTTGTGGGCGAACAACTCCCTCTCCCGGTCCGGGTCCACCCGGGTCGGCTTCCCCGGGTCGACACCGCACAGCCGCTGGAAGCCGTCGAAGATCGCCTTGTAGAACTGGCCGATCGTCTGGTACTCGCCCGCTTCCGGCGGCGCGTCCACCTTCGCCGGGAGCTCCAGCGGCATGAACACGTCCTGCACCAGGTCCGTGGTCAGCGGGGCCAGCTTCAGCTCCAGCTCCGGCACCCGGAACAACATCGGCTCGGGGTACGCGGGCACGAACTTCGCGTGGTCGAACTTGATCTGGTCGCCGTACCCGATGGCCACGATCAGGTTGCGCACGAGGGACAGGTGCAGCATCTCCTCCACCACGATGCTCTTGATCAACCGGAACGCGCCGGGCCCGGACGACCACTGCGACACGTTCTGCGTCTTGATCGAGTACGCGGCGTACAGGTACAGCGGAATGGTCGACAGCTCCAACTTGGCCGCGTCGTAGAGGTGCGAGAACAGCGACTCGACGGTGTCGATCGGTCGGTTCGCCCTGGGGATCGAATACGCTGCGGGCACAGCGGGTCGTGTGGCGGTCATCGGTGCGGCGTCCTTCCGTTGATTCCGACGATCAGTCGTTCGGCCAGCCACGTGCGCACGCACACGGCCGTTTCGTGCGGGGCCAGCCCGGCGTCGACACCGGCCCGACCCAGGGGCGTGCCGGCCCGCAGTGCCGCCAGCAGCCGGAAGCGCGGTTCGTCCAGTTCGGTCACCGTCACCACGAAGTCGGTGCGCGACAACACCAACCGGACCTCTCCCGGCGGCGGCAGCGGCGGGTCGTGGCGGGCGCGCACCGCGACGGCGAAGGTGTGCACCGGGAAACCCGCTCGCACCAGCCGCAAGCACTCCACAGTGGACACTGACGTGCCGGCCCAATCCTCGTCCTGCGGCTCCGGCGCGGCCGGCGGCGGTCCGCGGAACTCCGCGCCGGCCGCGGCGTGCGCCTCGGTGAACGCCCGCTCGAACCGGACGACGTCGAACAGCAGGTCGATCCACGGCTCCCGCTCTCCTTCCGTCACATCCGGACGGGTGGCGGCCAGGTGTTCGGCGAAGCCGGCGCCGAGGGCTTCCAACGTGTAGCTGCGCGAGGGGCGGGCGCACAGGTAGTCCCGGGCGAACCCGTCGAACAGGTCGGCGCCGAGCAGGTGCCGGGCCACCGGGTAGTGCGCGCCCAGGCAGCCGAGCAACCGGGTGAGGTAGCCGTGCTGGTAGATCGCCAGCCGTCGGGCCGCGGGCAGCCGGGCCGTCCCCACCAGGACGTCCGCCACGTCACCGGTGCCCTCCGGGTCCAGGATCGCGCCCTGCAACCACGCCTGGAGCCCGCGCAACCGCTCAGCCGGCACCGGCGGTCCGCTCCCGCGCCTTGTCGAGCTCGGCGGCCAGCACCGGGAACGGCGGGATGCGGTCGTCCCACTCGAGCAGGACCGACATCGCGGGCAGCCGGTCGGTGGTGAACGCGTACAGGTCCCACACCGGGTCGGCCACCGGCTGGTCGTGCGTGTCGATCAGGTGCGTGCCGCAGTCGGTGTGCCCGGCCAGGTGCAGGTGCACGATCCGGTCGACGGGCAGCGCGCGGATGTAGTCGTAGGGGTCGAACTCGTGGTTGACCGCCGACACGTACACGTTGTTCACGTCCAGCAGCAACCCGCAGCCGGACTCCTCGGCCAACCGCGCCAGGAACTCCGACTCCGGCACGGTCGACTCGGCGAAACCCAGGTAGGTGCTGGGATTCTCCAGGACCAGCGGCCGTTCCAGCACGTCCTGCGCCACGCGCACCCGGCGCACCACGTGGCGCAGCGACTCCTCGGTGAGCGGCAGCGGCAGCAGGTCGTGCGTGTTCACCCCGAGCACCCCGGTCCAGCACAGGTGGTCCGACACCCACGCGGCGCCGACACCGTCGGCCAGCCGGCCCACCCGTTCCAGGTAGTCCAGGTCGAGCGGGTCGGTGCTCCCGATCGACAGCGAGACACCGTGCAGCGCGACCGGGAACCGCTCGGCGACCTCGTCGAGCAGGTACCGGGCGTAGCCGCCGTTGTCCAGGACGTTCTCGGTGATGACCTCGAACCAGTCGACCCGGGACGGCTCGCGCAGCACCTGGTCGGCGTGCCTGGCGCGTAGGCCGACGCCGAAGCCCAGGTCCGGCAGGCCGAGCCGGTCAGGTCCGGGCATCAGGCACGGCCGACGTAACGCGGCAGCACGTGGGGTTTCCGGGGCGTCTTCGGCTTCGCGGTCATGTCCGCGAACAGCTTCGCGCGGTCCGACTCGTACTCCGGCACGAGGTCGTTGCGGCAACCCTCGCCGGGCGCCGGTCCGAACGCCACGCCGGCGTCCCACAAGCGGGCCTCGAACCGCTTGCGCGCCAGCTTCCACACGCTGGTCCCCTTGAACGGCCCGGCCGACGCCACCCGGCACTCGTTGATGGGACTCGCGCAACTGCCGTTGTACCTGCACGACTGGTCACCCGGCTTGGTCTGCTCGAACTCGCTGCCGGTGTAACCGCACCCGCCCTGTCCCCGGCAGTCGTTTTCGCCGTGGCAGACGTGCAACGCGGTGGCGCAGCTGCCCGTGCCGGGAAGCACCGCGACGCGGAGCGCGTCGTGGTACATGCAGGCGTTCAGCCCCATGCACACGTGCAGTTCGAGCACTTCCCGGTTCAGGTTCGTGGGCCGGCGAATGCCACCTGCCTCGTGGCTGCCCTGGCGCTTCTCGCTGCCGGCAGGACCGCCGGTGAGGAAGAGCGCCGCCTGCTTCTCGGTCAACCCACCGTTACCCCGATCGTTCGTGCTGCCCGCCATCGTGACCACCTTCCACCGCGCAGCGGCGGTCGAGTCCCGCACAGAACCGGTCAAACCCTCTCTACACCTCGGGTATGCCGGAAGTCGCAACAGTCACGGCGGCCACCCCCGTTCGTGGCCGAACGTCATCAACCCGAGGCGGTCCCACGTCACGTTCAGTGAGGACATGCTGGGGTCAGGGCCGCTCTCACTTGAGGCTGAGCGCCCCGAACTGATGTCGGACGCGACCAGGTGCACGGTGCTGCGCGCACGGTCCACAGTGGCGTGCCGAGCGCGCCGCGACCGCCACGCGCACCGTGAGCCGACAGGTCAGCCGGATCGCCCATCCGCTCGACGGTGTCCACGGCGGTGTCGGCGAACTTCACGGCGTGCCCGTCGTGCCGCGTGGCCGACGCGGATGACGCCGTGCGTGGAGCCCGCCGCGATGCCGGGGAGCGGGCGCGGCGGGCTCCACAGGGACGTGTCGGACGCGTGCCCGGCGCGGACCACGGCCTCGACCGTCGTGGGACCGTGGTCGGACAGCCGGCCGTCTCCGTTCGGCTGCCGACCACCCCTCATCCTCGCGGTGACAACCCCTTGCTGCTGTGCCGTGCGGTAACGCGGCCGGAACTTCAGAGCTGTGCCGCGCCCTTCGCCGCCGTGGACGCGCCGGCCTGGGCACGGCGTTCGCGGGCACGTTCCTCGGCGGTGCCACGAGCGCCGTCGGCCGTGGCGGACGGCGACGGCGCGGTGTGGTCGCCGACGATCCCGCCCCGGATGCTGTTGTTGGCCGCCACCTCGGCCACCGGGTTGTTCGCGGTCAGGCGCAGGGCGCCGTTGACGATGTTGTCGTCCAGCGTCGTGCGGCCCGCCGTCGTGTTCGAGATGGCGACGTCCCTGGCGAAGTAGCCACCGGAGGCGCAGCTGTCGAGACCGCCGTTCGGGCCGAGCTGCACGCCGCCGAGGTTGCCGGCGAACGTGGCCCGGCCGCCGACCGCGGAGCCGCAGACGACGCTGCCGGTGGCGTTGTTCAGCACCGACAGCGTCCCGTCCACGAACGTGTCGTGCAGATCGGTGAAGTACGCCGCGTTGGTGCTGACGTTGCCGGTGATCTCGCTGCCCGTCACGCTGACCTCACCGACGCCCGCGGTGACGTCGCCGTCGACCTTCGAGCCCTGCTCGGCGAACAGGAAGCCCTCGATCGTGGCCGAGCCCTTCGGCTCGACGACCACTCCGCCGGCGTCGGTGTTGTTCAGGAACAACCCGAAACCGCCGGCCGCCAGGGTGATGCGGCCGTCGACCCTGGTGTCGGTCGAGTCGAAGTAGCCGTCGGCCGCGACCTGCACCGCGCCGTTGACCGTGCCGCCGTCGATCACGAGGTTGGCGCCGGCGGCCACGCGGACGTTGCCGGTGACGGTGGTTCCTTGCAGCGAGCACGACTCACCCGGCGGCACGTACAGGTCGCTGGGCACCGTGACGGCCCCGCCGCTGCCGACGCAGTACATCACCAGGTCCGCGTGGGCGTTCTGGGCGGTGCACATCACCGACGCGGTGACGATGGCGCTCACGGTCGCGAGCGCGGATGCGGTCCGGCTACCCATCTCGATTCTCCCTGCTGCTGTGTGGGGAACTACTCGCCGATGTCGGATCGCGAGGCAGCGCGCACGATGGCGCTCTGCTCCCTGGAGGTGAGCACGCCCCTGGCCACCAGGTCGGAGGTGACCAGGTCGACGTGCCGGACGAACGCGCCGTGGTCGGCGTACCGGCCGTCCTGGTCGACGAGGTCGCTGACGGTGCAGCCGTTGCCGGTGTCGGTGTTCGGGACGCCGGTGTCGTCCTGTCCGATGATCACGGTCGCGCGGGTGTCGGAGTCGGGGCAGGCGTCCCCGCCCGGCTCGACCACGGTGAGGGTGACCGATTTCTCCGCGGCCGTGTTGCCGGCCTTGTCGGTGGCCCGGTACCTCACCGCGTGCGTGCCCGCGGTGCCGACCACGACCGCCGACGAGTAGGCGGTCCACCCACCGCCGTCCACTGCGTACTCGACCCGGTCCACGCCGGACTCCGGGTCCGTCGCGGTGATCGTCACCGTCGCGCTGTCGACGTAGTCGCCGTCGGGGTTCGTCGCACCGGACACCACCGCGGAGGTCGACGGTGGCGTGGTGTCGCCGGGCGGTGCGACGACGGTGAAGGCGACCATGCCCTCGGGCGAGACGTTCCCCGCGTTGTCGGTCGCCCGGTAGTGGACCATGTGCGAACCGGGCGCGGTGACCTCGAACGGTGCGGTGTAAGCGGTCCACGGTCCGGAGTGCAGCTGGTACTCACGGCTGCGGACCCCGGATTCCGGGTCCGTCGCGGTGACGGTGACGGTGGCCTTGCCGACGTAACGGCCTTCGGCGTCCTTCGTCCCGGCGACGTCGGCGGACACCTCGGGCGGCGTCGAGTCGGAAGGCGGCTGCACCACCCGGAACGACACCGATCCGATCTCGGAGGTGTTGCCCGCCCGGTCGGTCGCGCGGTACTGCACGGAGTGGTCGCCGATCGCGGTGACCCGGACGGGTTGGGTGTGCGGCACGAAACCGGTGTCGTCCACCTCGTGCTCGACCAGTGCCACCCCGGAGCCCGCGTCCGAGGCGGTCACGGTGACCGTGGCCTCCCCGACGAAGTCGCCGGCGGAGTTCTTCCGACCGGTGACCTCCGCCGTCACGGTCGGCGCGGTGGTGTCCTCGTCCCCGGCGGTCACGGTGAACTCGCCGGCCATCGTGCCGTGGCCGGGGATCGTGCACAGGTACCGGTACTTGCCGGGCGTGAGCGTGACCGTCGCCTCGTGCCTGCCGTTCTGCGCGTCGAACGGGTTGGCGAGGATGTTCAGCGCCACGTCCTGGTTGTAGCCGGGGGTGGCGGTGTCGAAGGTGAGGGTGTGCGGCATCCCCGTCGTGTTGCCGGTCGCCTCGCTGTTCTCGAAGACGATCTTCGTCACGCCCGCCGCCGCGGTCGTCGGCGCGGACTTGTAGCGGGTGATGTCGTTGTCAGCCGTCCAGGTCAGCACCTGTTCCTGGGCGTGGACGGGAGCGGCGGGCAGGGCGGAAGCCGGTATGACGGCGGTCAGGGACACCCACATCAAGGCGGCGGCCACCGCGGCGGTCGGACGTCGGAACATGCTGCACCTTCCCTGAGCGCTCGGCTACCGGGACCGCACTCGGATGTTGCGGAAGTCGATCACATCGTTGGCGCCGTGGTTCTGCAGGCCGAGGAAGCCCGCGGCGAACTGGCGCAGGTCCGTCGGCGGATCGCCCGCCCGGGACGACTGCTTGCCGGGTGCGTTGTCGAACTCGTTGATCACCACACCGTCGCGGATGATCGTGTAGTGCTGTCTGACGACACGGATCTCGTAGTCGTTCCAGACGCCCTTGGCGGGCGTGCCGGACGGCGGCGGTCCGATCGGGTCGAAGTTGTAGATCGACCCGGTCTTCTGCGGTTCACCGGTCGCGCCGTCGTAGATCTGGACCTCGTGCCCGCAGTAGATCGCCACCCACGCGGGTGACGTCCGCGCCGAGCCGACCGTCCCGCAGCTGCCCGGCGGACGTTGCTCCACCGGGGTGCGCGGGTCCGGGAACCTGGTGAACACGCCGCTGTTGGCGTGCGTGCCCTCGGGTGACATGTCGCGGAACTGCAACTTCACCGAGAAGTCGCCGAACTGCTTGCGGGCGTACCACAGCATGCCGAGCCCGCCGGAGGAGCGCAGCGAACCGTCCGGCTGGATCGAGAACGATCCCGACGGTGCTTGCACCCACCCGCGCAACGACTCGGCCGTGCCGTCGAAGACGGGCTCGTACCCGGTGTTGTCCGCCGTGCCGATGTCCGAGCCGGCGGCCGTGCGGGCCAGCGCGGTGTTCTCCCGGCTGGTGATCACGCCGTCGCGCTGGAGCTGGTCGGCGACCGCGGTGACGTGCCGGACGAAGGCGCCGTGGTCGGTCCACGGGCTTTCGTCGTCGATCAGGTCGTTGATCGTGCAGCCGGCGCCGACGTCCTCGTTGGCCACGCCCGAGTCCGATTCGCCCAGCCACACCGTGGCCCGGTCGTCGGGGACCGCGCAGCCGACCTCCACGGCGACCGGCACGACCTGCGTCTCGCCGTCGGCGTAGGTCACGGTGAGCTTGGCCTGGTAGTCGCCGACCCGGGCGTAGGTGTGCCGGGGGTCGGCCTCGGTGGAGGAGCTGCCGTCGCCGAACTCCCAGCGGTGCGACACCCCGCCGGACCGCGAGCCGGTGAAGGCGACGGTCAGCGGCTTGTCCTGCACCGCGACGGAGGTCGCGGCCGGCGCCGGTGTCTTGGCACCGCCCCGGTAGGTGATCCGGACCAGCTTCTGGTTCGCGTGCAGGCTGAAGAACCCGCCGCCGTAGTCGAGCAGGTAGAGCGCGCCGTCCCGGCCGAACTTCGCGTCCATCCAGCTCTGCACCCGGTCGTTGCCGAGGCCGCCGGGGATGATCGCGCGCAGGGTCTCGGCGAAGGGCGGGGGAGCGGCGGTCGGCACGCCGGCCGGGTCGACGGTCACCGCGACCCGGTTGGCCGAGTTGGACTGGTCGCCGATGAACCACTTGTCGTCCCAGTACTCCGGCCACGCGACACCGCTGCCGGTGTCGACCAGCTCCCGGTGGTAGGTCGGGCCGGTCATGATCGCCTGGCCGCCGCCACGCAGGTACGGCTGCGTGTAGGTGGCGTCGGCGGGGTTGTAGGTCGGGATGCCGCTGCCGTCCGGGCGGGCCGGGAAGACCGGACCGCCGCCGCCCGGCGCGTACCAGATCATGTTGTTCTTGACCGGCGGCAGGTCGACCAACCCGGTGTTGCGCGGTGAGTGGTTCTTCGGCGCGTCGCAGTCGTACCACCCGGTGAGCACGGTCGCGTCGGTGGTGCTCCGGTCGCGGTACGGCTGCTTGTTGCCCATGCAGTAGGGCCACCCGTGGTTGCCCGCCTCGGTGATGATGGTCGCGGTCTCGTACTTGGCCGGACCCAGTTCAGGGCTGGGCACGTTCGCGTCCGGACCGACCCACGCCGCGGTCAGCCACTGGGTGACGGGGTCGACCTGGAGGCGCGAGATGTTGCGCACGCCCATCACGTAGATCTCCGGTCGGGTCTTCTCGACGCCGGGCGCGAAGAGGTTGCCCGGCGGGATCGTGTACGTGCCGTCCGGCTCGGGGTGGATGCGGAGGATCTTGCCGTTGAGGTCGTTGGTGTTGCCGGCCGTGCGACGGGCGTCCTGGAAGGACAGCCCCTGCCACTCCGCGGTCCAGTTGTTGCCGGAGTAGCCCTGCGACCCCAGGGAGGAGTTGCTGTCACCGGAACCCACGTACAGGTTGCCCTTGGCGTCGAACGCCATGCCGCCGCCCGCGTGGCAGCAGCTGTGCTGCTGGACCTCCCACTGGAGCAGGTCCTTGCGGGTGGCGAGGTCGATCGTCTGGGACGTGTGGTCGTAGGTCAGCCGGGAGACGGTCCGCTTGCCGGTCCGCTTCTCCCGGTCGACGGTGTCGTGCGGCATCCAGTAGACGTAGAGCCGGCCGTTCGCGGCGAACCCGGGGTCGGGCACGATGCCGAGCAGGCCCTCCTCGTTCTTGACCAGCTCGGTGCCGCTGCCCCGGTTGCCCATCACCGGCAGCGTCGCCAGCAGCTTCACCTGCTTGGTGGCGGGCTCGAACTGGTGGATCGTGCCGCAGCCCAGGCCCACCTCGGGGTCGGCCCAGTCGACGACCGGGCCGGTCGGGCAGGCGGCCTTGCCGACGTAGAGCACGGTGCCGTCCGGGGTGACGGTCAGGCCGTGCGGCTCGCCGATCTGGTCGAGCCGACCGGTCTGGTTGGCCGCGGTCAACCGCTCGATCCGGTAGTTCGCCGCGATGGTGGCCTGGCAGTCGCCGCGCACCAGGCCGGTCGTCCACTGGAGAGCGCCGGTCAGGTGGCGGCGGAAGGCGTCCTCGCCGTAACCGTCCTCGGTGTGGCCCATGCCGGTGTAGAAGGATCGCCCGCCTTCGTAGTCGCGGCACCAGGACACCGGGTGGAACGGGCCGTTCGCGCCGGGACCGGGGTCGTAGTGCCGCTCCTCGACCTGCGCGACCGCGTGCACGGTGCCGACGGGGCTGGGCGTCCAGTTGTACCAGCGGTCCGACCGGGTGATGTTCAGCGGCAGGCCCTCGTTGGCCGGGTGCTGCCGGTCGACGAGGTTCACCACGGACCGGTGCACGTCCGGGTCCGGCACGGGCGTGGGGTCACCGGAGAACAGGCGCAGGTCGGCCAGCTGGGTGATCGGCTCGCCCGAGTTGGCCGTGACGCTCAGGCGGTAGTGCTGGAACGACCGCGGTTCGGCGATGGTGAACGTCCGGCTCTGGTAGCGCTCCTGGAACGCCTGGCCGGTCTGGCGGTCGAGGTCGGTCCAGGTCGTGCCGTCGGCGGAACCCTGGAGCGTCCAGTCCTTCGGGTCACGGCCCGGCGCGTCGTTGGCCGAGGTGAGCGCGTAGCGGTTCACCGCGACGGCCGCGGGCAGTCGGTAGGCCGCCCACGGCGTCTGGCTCCGGACCAGCCACTTGGTCTCCGGTTTGCCGTCGGCCAGCATCTCCTTGGTCTCGTTCGGCGGGTTCTCGCCGCTCGCCGTCACCGCGTTCACCGTCTCGGGAGTGGCGTTGGTGCCCACGGGCCGGGTGCCGATGAGGCCGGTGAACCAGGCGGACTCGGGCTGCGCCTTCGCGGCGTCGGCCACGCCGAGGAAGCCACCGCCGGCCTTCATGTAGTCGCGCAGCACCGCTTCCTGGTCACGGCTGAACGTCACGCCCGCCGCGGACAGGAACACCACACCGCGGTACCCGGCGAGGTTGTCCGCGGTGAAGGCGGCGGGGTCGGACGACTCGTCGACGGTGATGCCGTTGGCCGCCCCGATGTCGCGGAACGCCTGCGTGGCGCGGGCGACCGGGTCCTGCTGCTCGTCGGCCGGGCCGTGGAAGACCAGCACCGACGTCGGCGCGGCAGCGGTGGTGGTCGGCGGCGACGGCACCGCCGGGGAAGCGGTCGCGTAGCCGGGTGATCCGCCGATCAGCACCACCGCGGCGGTCACCGCCGACAACGCCCTTCTCCCGCGTCGTCCGCCTGAAGAGATCCCTGGCCTCATCCCTCACTCCTTCGTCGTGGCCTGGCCACGAGGTCATCGCGATGGCGAGTGCTGGTGCTGCCCGTGCCCCCGGGCAGGTCCTCGTCCGGCTGCCGCGCCGTGGTCGTGCCCGCGGAACCGGTCGATCGCCTCCTGCGCGCCGGGCGGCATGGTGCCGTCGGCGTTGCGCACGAGGAAGATCCCGGACATCCCGGTCTCCGAGTGGCTCTGCACGTGGCAGTGGTACATCCACGCGCCCGGGCCGACGCCCTCGCCCGCCATCACCTGGAACCCGAACGAGCTGCCGGGGTTGAGGTCCTTGTTGTCGATCACCTGGCTGGGGTCGGACAGGCCTTCGAGCATCCCCGTGCGGTTGTCGGCCCACCGGTGCGCGTGCAGGTGGAAGGTGTGGAACTGGTTGCCGTGCCCGATCGCGACCCACTCCACCCGCTGGCCGAGGTTCGCCTCGAACATCGGCGTGTCCGGCGCGACCCGGTTGTTGATCGTCATCTCGTTGAACACGACGGTGAACTGCTTGTCCGGCAGGATGTCGCCCCGGCGGCGCACGACCAGCGCGCCGTACAGCCCCCGGGCGATGCCCAGGGAGCCGTGGTCGGTGCCCATGGCGTGGTCGTGGTAGTGCCAGTAGCCCGCGTTGCCCGGCATCAGCCGCCTCCCCGCCGTGGCCACCATCTCCCGTGAGCGCCAGGTGTACGTGCGCGTCTCGCCGGGGTTGTTGAAGGAGGCGTTGAGCGGGCTGCCGTCGGACTCGACGCCGTAATCGACGCCGTGCGGGTGGATGGACATCCGCCGGTCGGTGTTGTTGACCAGGGTGACTTCCAGCGTGTCGCCCTCGTAGATCTCCAGGACCGGACCGGGGATCGTGGCCTGGCCGGGTGCGAGTCCGTACCCGTACTGGTTGTCGGGCAGGGCTTCCGCGTACAGGGTGACCTTCTTGACCACACCCGTCTGCGCACTGGCGGCGTGCCGGGAGGACGCCGGTCCCAGCGCCAGGGCGGCGGGCACGGCCAGTCCTGCCGTGCCGGTCGCCAGCACGGTGCGACGGGACACGAGCCTGGTGAACCAGCCGGGTCGGTCGTGCTCGTCCATCGTTCTCCATCCGGTCGACGGAATGCGTGCGAAAACGGCGTCGGAGTGGGTGAGGGTACGACGGGGAGCGGGAACAGGCGGCTCGCGGAATGAACGGCCCGCGTATTCCCGGCGCGTCGAACAAGCCGTCCGCCGCGTGGTCGCGCGGACGACGTCGAAGGTCGTGGTGGTCCAGTCAGCGGTTCGGCGAGATGGCAGTCTTTCGCGTCAACCATCTGCAACTTATGCATGGTTTCAACAAAAGTGAAGGGCCAAGTGGCCTAACGGACCGGACAGTCCGTGTCAGGTCTTGCGAGCACGCGCCGGGTTACCGGAAGGATTCCGATGGGGACGCGCGCGCATAGCGGAAAAGCCGGCGAGGCCGCAACGGCTGATAGGGGTGGGAATTCCGGGATCGCGACCCAGTGGAATTCCAATGCAACGCCGACAGGGCGGGCGGTCGACGTGACCGCCCGCCCTGTCGGCATTGGCTCAGGTGTCCGAGACCGGACTTTCAGTCCTGCTGGGCGCGGCGTTTCCGGCTGGCGAACGCCAGTGCCCCACCCGCTCCGAGGACCAGCACACCGAGCAGCGCCACCCACGGCAGACCGCCGGAGACACCGGTCTGCGCGAGCGAACCCGGGTCCTTGGCGGCCGGCGCCGTCGTGGTCGGAGCCGGTGTCGTCGGCTCCGTGGTCGTCGTCGGCGGTGGCGTCGTCGTGGTCGGCTGCGGCTGGGGGATGTGGACGCCGGCGTCGATGGTGTGATCGACCTCCCCGGCGTTGGCCGGTGCCGTGACCGGCGCGAAACCGCTGCACAGCGGCCCTGTGGTCGGTGGGACCACGTTGGAGTCGTGCACCCGGTCCTCACCGACGACCGGCAGCGTGAACCGCAGGTCGGCGGCGGGCGGCTGGCTCGGCACCTTGCCGGTGTTCGCGGTGCAGACGTTGAACTGCACGGTGTACTCCGCGCCCGGCGTCAACTCGTAGGCCGCGCCGACACCGCCGAAGTAGTACTCGCCCGCCGCGTCGGTCTTGGTCGTGGCGACCTGCTTGCCGGAGGCGTCCAGCAGGTTGATCGTCGCGCCCGGCAGCCGCACGTCCGCCGGGTCCTGGACGCCGTTGCGGTCGCCGTCGAACCACACCAGGTTGCCGATCTGGATCGGCGCGTTCGCCGCCTGGTACGCGATGGCGCCCAGCCCGCCCGCCTTGCCGAACCCGTTCTGGTTCTGGCCGACGAACTCGTAGGCGTTGGCGGTCGGGTTGTGGCCGGGGCCCTCACCGGTCGTCGTGTGGTAGTAGCCGGTGCCGCCGGCGGCGACGTTGACGGTCGGGTCCATCTGCGTGCTGACGGCCCACGGCTGCTGCGGGATGTAGGCGACCGCACCCTGCGCCGCTTCCTGGTGCGCCGCGCGTCCGGCCGGGCCCTGCTGGGAGAAGTAGTCGCCCGGGAAGTACTCGACCACGGCGTCCTCCTGGACGCCGTCGTCCAGCCCGGTCGTGTGGTCGGCGCAGTTCCCGGTGCCCTCCCAGGAGTAGCCGCCGCCGGGGTTGGCGCAGGCCATGGCGATGTCGCCGCCGGAGAAGCCGTTCTGGGTGGCGTTGTTGCCCGGACGCGGGTCCAGCGCGCCCCAGCCCACCACGTCCATGAACCGGTCGCGGAACCCGAGGATCATGGACCCGTCGCGCGCGAAGGCCAGGCTGGCCAGGTGCGGCTGCGGGTCGATCATCGCGCCGCCGCCGGTCAGGTCGTGCTCGTCCCACCGCGACAGGTCGGTGTCCCAGGGGTTCCAGTGGTTGCCCTGGCCGTCGGGGCCGACCCGGCCGGCGATGATCACGCCGCGCTCGAAGCCGAGCGGCTGGGTCAGCACCGCGGTGAACTGCGTGCCGTCGTAGGCGTAGACCACGGCCCGCAGGTCCGCTCGGTCCTGCGTGCTCTCCGCGCTGCACACACCGCCGACGTAGAGGGTGCTGTCGTGCGCGGTGACGGCGAACGGCCGCCAGTCGGTGGACGCGGCGCAGCCGGGGTCCGGGATCGGCACCGTGGCCGAGGGAGCCGCGGCCACCGACCCGGTGGCGTCGAAGCTGACGAGGGTCCGGGTCAGCAGGTTCACCGCGTGCAGCGTGGAGCCGTCCTCCGACAGGGCCAGACCGCCGATGCCCTCCTTGCCTGGCGCGTCGGTGAACCCGGCGTCCTTGATGAGGTAGTCGGTGTCGTGCGGCGTCACCGTGGCGCCCGCGACCTTCGCGAACAGGGCCGGCGCGCCGCCGCCGTCGACCGGCACGGTGTAGATCGCGTCACCGCCCTCCGGCCCGTACAGCGTGTGCCGCCGGGCGAACGCGCTCTGGAACAGCCGACGCCGGTCCTTGTCGTAGGCCAGGCCGAACGTCGTGCCGACCTGCGCCTGGGTGGCGAGCACGGTCGGGCACGCGACGTCCTGCGGGCACGTGCCGCGGGTGTCCACCCCGAACGCCACCAGCGCCCGGGTGTCCGTCCCGTTGCCGCCGTTCTGGACGGGCACGAAGTACCGGGCGTCCGGCAGCGCGTAGTGGACCGGGTTCCAGACGCCGGTGATCACCGAGTCGTCCTTGCCGTCCGACACGTCCACGAACGTGGTGAAGCTGTCGAAGTGGTTGGTCGCCGTGGACGCCGGTGCCGCCCGCAGGTAGTCGCTGTACGGCTCCGGGACGGTGACGTCGACGCGGTAGTGACCGCCGGTCAGGGCGGTCGACGGCGGCACCACGACCTTGCCGGTGGCGTCAGTGACGCCGGCGACGTGGTGGCCTTCCCGGTCGGAGACGTCGACGTTCATGCCCTGCTGCGGCACGTCCATCGTCGTGTTGATGACGCCGGTGCCGAAGAAGTCGCGCAACACCTGGACGGTCAGCGTGCCGTCCGTCGCCGACGCCGCGGCCGTGCCGGCTGTTCCCCCGGTGATCGCGCTGGTCACCAGCAACAGACCCGTCAGCCCTACCCGCGCCGACCGACCCGTGCGCGTCCGGGTTGTCCGGATCATCGCTGTTCCCCCTGCGGAAGTAGTCGTAATCCGGTATAGACAACCAGAATTGCGAGTACACGTGTGCCATACGATTGGGTGAATCAAGGTGTGAAACGCATTGCTGTTAGCATCCCGGCGCGTGCCTAACGTGCGAGTCCGGCGACCCTTCCCGCAGCGTCGGCGGTCACAGCGACGATGGATCATAAGCGTAGTGGGCGTTGTGGTGGCCGCAGTAATCGGGGTTACCACGTTCGTCGTGCTGGATTCCCCTTCCGGGACAGCCGATCCGCGCGCGCTGACCTCGGACGAGGTGAACCGGCTGGCGATCACGCGATTCCGCAACTACGAGGCGGGTGGCCGCGCGGTGACGATCACCGTGCCCACCACCGCCGGAGGCCTGGTCGTCACCGGGTCCGTGGATTACCGAGCGGGACTCGGTTATGGGGTGGTGCGCGGCTCCGGGCGCGACACGTCCAGTGACGGGCTGATCCAGTGGACCACTACCACCGTGTTCGTCCACCCGATGGGGGATGCGCCGGTGGAAGCGCCGGCATCGCCGCCGGCGTCGGAGTGGCACCGACGTCCGCTGCAGAAGTCCGGCAGCTCGTTGGACAGCGCGCTGCTCATCGCGCTGAGCCTCGGCAGCGACCGGCCGGACAACGCCGAACTCCTGCCCCAGAACGGTGCTTCGTGGGTCGGCCAGGACGAGGTGAGGGGCCACCGGGTGGACGTCATGTCCGGTCCGGCCGCGCGCGGGAAGCCCGGCACCACGGGGAACGTGCGCTACTGGATCGACTCGGACGGCACCATGCACCGCGTCGAGGCCGATGTGGACTCCGAGCCGCAGCCGGTGGTCATCGACCTCGGCGCCGGGGAGTACGTCCCGGTCCAGCCGGCGCCGGGCGTCACCCCGGCGGGTTAGGCGCCGTTCAGGCTGTCCGCATCAGTGCGGCTTCGGCGAGCAGCGCTGTCGAGGGCAGCGGGATCTTCTCGACGTCCGGCAGGGTCGGAACGGCTGGGACCTCGGTGGTGGCGGTGGGGGACTGCGGCTGCACGGGAGGCGCGGCCACGTCGGTGAACGGGATGCCGCGCGGTGGCTTCGGTCGCGCCCACGTGCCGGACGGTGACTGGTCGGCGGCCGGGCAGGCCGCGGTCGTCACGAGCCGGTCGGGCGCGGTCGTCGTGAGGACGTTGTCGCGCAGGCAGTTCCCGCGTCCCCTGGTGGCGGTGGGGAACACCCAGCCGACGTCGACGCCGTTGGCCGCGAACGCGTTGCCGGCGACCTGGTTGCCGTTCGGCGGGATGTCGGCGGTCGCGGTGATCACCAGGCCCGCGTCGGCGTTGCCCTCGACCCGGTTGCGGACGACCTGGTTGTCACTGCCGCCGTCGATGCCGATCCCGATGCCCCACCCGCCGTCGGCCTGCTCGGGGGTCGACGCCTGCTGGTTGGCCGCGACCAGGTTGCCGGCGACGACCGAGCCCTGCTGCGGCAACAGCTTCTCCTGGTGGTCGGAGCTGGTGGTGAGCCCCACCCGGTTGCCGACGAGGCGGTTGCCGACCACGTACACGTCACCGCTGGCGTTGGTGCCCTCGTAACCGACGGCGTTCAGCTCGGCGATGTTGTCCCGCACCACGATCCGGCACGGCTTGCACTGGCCGACGTAGATGCCGGAGTCCGCCGAACCCGACGCGTACGAGTGCTCGATCACGCCGTCCTGCGCGGAGAACGCGTAGATGCCGTACAGGCCGTTGCGGGTCGCGGTGACGTGGGAGACCAGGAACGACTTCAGGAAGGTGACCGGCTCGTCGCCGGTGTCGTAGCCGCCGCTGCCCGGGGTGCCGGCGGCGGCCCTGGCCGAACCGGTGACCAGGACGCCGTTGTGCGTGTTGTTCTTCACGGTCAGGTTCTCCACCGCCACACCGGGAGCGGTGACGACGACGCCGTTGGGCTGCCGCAGCTGCCCGTCGATGACGACCGCGTCCCGCGACTCGCCGCGGAGGGTCACGCGGGCCGTGTCGACCTTGACCGACTCGTGGTAGACGCCCGGCGCGACCAGCACGAGGTCGCCGGACTGGGCGAGGGACACCGCGGCGGAGATCGTCGGCGCGTCGGCGGGCACCCGGATCGTCACGTTCGCGCCCGCCGGTCGACTGCCACCGGCCTCGGCCGAACCGTCGTCGCCGACACCGCAACCGGCCAGTGCGAGCGCCGGCACCGCCGCGATCACGGCCAGACCGAAACGAAGCATGGGCCCAGTCTGGCACGACCGCCGGATGCACCGCGGCGGGGCGGATCTGGCACCCTCCACAGCGTGCGCCGAGCCGAGAACCACCCGTCACGCCGCGCTTTCCTCGGCACCGCCGTGCTGGCCGGCTTGGCCGCCGGGTGTGAACCGGGTACCGGTCAGCCGGACTCGCGCGACGTCCCGCCGGTGCCGCCGACGGGTCCTCACCAGGCGGGCATCACCACCCCGGGCGAGGCCCAGCGCAACCTGCTGGTCGTGGTGGCGGACGTGGAGGAGGGTGTCGCGGTCGGCCCGCTGCTGGCCGAACTCGGCGAGGTCGTCCGCGCGCTCACGGCGGGGACCGACGTGCGACTGCTGGGCTCGTCGCCGGGTGATCTCACGGTGACGATCGGGCTCGGCCCCCGGTTGGTGCGCGTGGCAGGCGCTTCGCTGCCCGGCACGGCGGACCTGCCGCAGTTCTCCCGCGAACAGGTCGACCCGCGGGCACGTGGCGGTGACCTGATGGTGCAGGTCTGCGCCGGTGACCCGGTCGTGCTGTCGATCGCCGCCGCCGCGTTGCTGGACCAGGCCGGTGACCGGGTGCGCGAACGCTGGCGCCAGTCGGGGCATCGCGGTTCCACCGTTCCAGTGAACGAAGGCCTTGCCGCGCCACGGAACGTGTTCGGCTTCGTCGACGGCATCGTGGGCCCGCACACGGCCTCCCAACAGCGTCGAGACCTGTGGCTGGCCGGTCCGGCTCCGGTCGCCGGCGGCACCATCGCCGTGCTGCGGCGCATGGAACTTGACCTGCCGAAGTTCGCGGCGTTGTCCGTGGCCGACCAGGAGGCGGTCTTCGGTCGCGGCAGGGACACCGGCGCACCGCTGTCCGGTGGTCACATCGCCACCGACCCGGACCTGGGCGCCAAGACACCGGACGGGCGCTACCTCATCCCGGTCGGCTCCCACGTCCGCCGGGCGCACTCCGCGGCGGTGGGCGTCGGCCTCATGCTGCGCCGCTCGTACAGCATCGCCGACCCCTCACCGGGCCTGCTGTTCATCAGCTTCCAGAACGACCTCCGCACGTTCACCAACACCCTCACCCGGATGGACACCGACGACGCCCTGCTGCCGTTCACCACGACCACCGCCACCGCAACGTTCCTCGTGCTGCCAGGCTTCGACCAACAGCGCCCACTCGGCAGCACCCTGTTCCGCTGACTTCGAGCATGCTCAGCTTTATAGCTTCAGTGCTGACAGAATCCAGCGCCGATTGGCAGAGGGCGTGGTGAGTGTCGTCTACACGCACTTCTTCGTGGAATCGCAGGGGTTGTGCGACGCCTCCGCGGTTCGTCCTGCGCGACGATGACGGCGTCCCCGGAGTCCTGCGCGCCCTCACCGAGGGGCGGGGTTTCCGGCCGCGGTGATCACTGCGTGACGACATTCGTCCAAGACGGGTGGTCGGCGGCCGTGCAGCATCCCTCGCATGAGCGAGAACGGTGTTGAGCATCCACAGGAAGTGCAAGCGATGCGGGGGATGCACGTGGTGCGCGACGGTGCGCGGGAGGCGCCGCCGTTGTTGCTCATCCACGGATCGGGCGCCTCGGGTGCCTCGTGGAGCCCGGTGGTCGCGGCACTCGCCGGCCACCACCACGTCATCCGGGTCGACCTCCCGGGCTGCGGCCAGTCACCACCTCCACCGTCCTACGACGTGCCCGCGCAGGCGAGCCGGGTGGCGGCGGTGCTGGACGACCTCGGTCTGCGTGACGTCGCCGTCGTCGGGCACTCCAGCGGCGGCTACGTCGCCACCGCCCTCGCCGAGCAGCGCCCCGACCTGGTGGGGTCGGTCGCGTTGATCAGCAGCGGTCCGCACCTCGGTGCGCTGCTGCCCCAGCCGTTGATCCTCCGCGTCCTGCTCGGTCCGCCGTTCGGCCGGCTGATCTGGTCGAGGCGTTCGGATTCGGTGATCCGCAGGGGAATCCAGGCGACGGCCGCTCGCCCTGTGGAGGTCCCCGGCGACGCGGTCGCCGATTTCAGGCGCACCTCGTACGACGCGTTCAGGGCGTTGTCGCGCTGCAACGCCGCCTACCTCGCCGAGCGCAGCGTGCCCGATCGCCTTGCCGCTCTCGCGGTCCCGGTGCTGGTGGTGTTCGGTGCGGCCGATCCTCGCTGGGACCCGTCGTCGGCGCACGAGTACGAGGTGGTGCCGGGCGTGCGGATCGAGTTGTTGTCCGGTGTGGGGCACCTCCCGGTGTTCGAGGTGCCCGAGACGACCGGTGGACTGCTGTCGGGCTGGACTTCGCGGCAGCGGGCCGTCGGCACTCCGCACCGGACTCGCGATGCCTAGACTGGTCGTGTGCTGGTGACCGGGGCACCGCCGGACTGGACGACGGTGGACGTCGTGGTCCCGCGTCGGTCGCATCGGCTGCCGGGGATCAGCATGGCCGGGTTCCGCCGGCGTGTCCCCACTCCCGTGGGCATCGACATGGTCGCGCACCCGGCCGTCACCGTGCTGATCGACCTGAGCGAGGGCGAAGGCGTGGTGTGCGACAGCCGCGGTCGGTACGAGCGCGGCAGCGTGGTCATCGGGTTGGTGCCGGGCGATCTGCGGGCCGGTGGCCGCGTGGGTGAGTGCCTCCAGATCCGGCTGGACCCGGACGTGGCGGCGGCGGTGCTCGACGCCGCACCCGATCTCAGCGGGACGATGGCGTCCCTGGCGGACGTCTGGGGTCGCGGTGCCGGGCGGGTCGAGGACAGGTTGCGCGCCGCCGCGTCGTGGGAGGAGCGGTTCACGATCGCGGCGGAGGTCGTCGGCGAGCGGTTGTGCGCCCGTGCGCGGGTCGAGCCGGAGGTCGTCCACACGTGGCGGCGGATGCGCGCCAGTCGGGGGCGGGTTCACGTCGAAGGTCTGGCGGGCGAGGTCGGTTGGGACCGCAAGCGGTTGTGGTCCCGTTTCCGGGCGCAGTTGGGGATCGGTCCCAAGCGCGCTGCCCGGCTGGTGCGGTTCGATCACGCCGGCCGTCTCCTCGCGGCTGGTCACGCCGCCGCCGGTGTGGCGGTGGAGAGCGGTTATGTCGACCAGTCGCACCTGCACCGCGAGGTGAAGGCGTTCACCGGGCTCACGCCTTCGGGTGTGGCGGTCGCGCCGTGGCTGGCGATCGACGACGTCGCGTGGCCGGCGTCTTCGCCGACTCGTGGCCTTGCAACGGCGGGCCGGCACATCGTCGGGCGTCGTTGAGCTCCGGCACGGTCGAGGTCTCCCCGCTGCGAGGGGGAGACCTCGACCGCCGGGTGCGCGATCAGAAGTTCTTCTTGGCCACCGTCCAAGGCGCCTTGGAGGCCAGTCCGGACGGGTCGAGGATGTAGGTGCGGGCGGTCTGGTTGCCGTTGAGGACCATGTCGAGGAAGTGGACGAACGTGGTCACGCCGTCGGTCATCTGGTAGCCGGTGATGAAGCCGCCGTGCCCGGCCTGGGGGTGTTCGGCCAGGACGGTGGGAACGGTGGTCAGGTTGTAGTTGGCCCGGGTGTTCTCGTAGGCGATGTCGGAGGGGCCGCCGTCCATGTACAGCACGGGTGCGTGGAGCTTGCTCAACTCGGAGCGCGAGTAGCCGAAGGAGCCGTCGGCGAAGAGGCCGCTGTTCAGCGAGACGGTGGCGTCGACCCGGCGGTCCTGGGCGGCGATGAGGGCTTCCAGGCCGCCGCACGAGTGGCCTGCGGTGGTCACCCTGGTCAGGTCGAGCCGCTGGGACAGCGCTGCGCCGGAGCGGTTCTGCTCGCGTTCGGCCCAGGTGATCGCGTCGGTCAGCAGCGAGGGGATGGGGCTGCCGCTGGGCAGGCCGTTGGCGGACCCGTTGACCGAGCCGATGTCCACCACGACGAAGCCCTTCGACGCGACGGCGGTCAGCAGCTGGGTGACCTCGCTGTTGTTGGTGTGCGCGCAGGCGCCGTTGCCGAAGGCCACCACGGGCAGGGGGCGGCCGAGGGCCTGGGGGTCGGACGGGCGGAACACGGTGAAGCGGTTGTCGGCGTACGCGCCTTCACGGGTACTGGACGATGTTGCCGCCGTCGTTGGTGGCCGCGCCCTGGACTTCGACCGCCTTGTTGCTGTTGCGGTTGATCAGGCGGACGTGGCCGTTGTCGGAATCGGCGAGGCGGAACTGCTGGTTGGTGGTGTTGTTGTCGGCCCATTGGACGATCGGGCCGCCGTCGGCGGTGGAGTAGTTGTGGACGTCGAGCACCTTGCCCGAAAGCCGGGACTTCACGCGGTAGTAGCCGTTGCCCGAATCCACGAACTGCCACTGCTGGTTCGTGCCGTTGGTGCGGGTCCACTGGGTGATGCGTGCGCCGTCGTTCATGGCGAGGTTGTAGACGTCCAACGCCTTGCCGCTGTTGCGGTTGACCAGCGCGTACCACGCGTTGGTGTCGACGGTCGCCGCGGACGCGGGTGCCGCGGCGAACGCCGCCATCAGCCCGCCGAGCAGCACGGCGACGACGGCGGTGACACCGACCAAGCGACGCCGGCGGGCGTGGTGGACGGCGGTGGGCGGGTGGTGGCCTGGTCCGGCCATGGGTGTGCTCCTCTTCGTCGAGGTGGGGGCAGACCGCGGCACGGGCAACGTCCGAACGGCCGCTTGCGACGGACGCGATTACGTCCGCGTGGGCAATCCGGGGAATGCCGGTCGCATTCTTCAAACTGTGGTGGACGGATTTCGCGCGGTCAAGACGCGCCGAAAATGTTTCGCATCGGACGTGCGGGTGGGGCGGGCGGTGTGCTTTGTGGATTGCTAAAAGGATGCGCTGATTCTTTTAGCACGGGATGGCGGTCGTCAGCCGCGTCGACCGCCCAGGAACTCCACGACGGCCGAGGTGAAGTCGGGGTTGCCGAGCGTGGTGCCGTGGTCGCCGGCCACCACCAGCAGCCGGGCGTCGGGGAGGGCGTCGGCGAGGACGTGGGGGCGTCGGGCGAGTGGGTCGTCGTCGCCGGTGATCACCAGCGTGCGGGCGGTGACGGCGGTGAGGTCGATGCCGCCCTGGTGGGCGGAGCGGGCCTGCGCGGCCAGGGAGGGCAGGTCCGCTCCGACCACTTCGGCGAACGCGCGCAGACCGGCGACCTCGGGTGGCACGGGTGTCGGGCCGACGGCCAGGAGCGCTTCGGCCAAGACGTCGTTGGGCAGCACGCGGGTGTCGACGCCGCCGACCTCGACGGTCCCGGCGCCGACGCCGCTGACGACGAGCCTGCGCACGTCGGGCCGGGCCGCGGCGGTGAGCAGGGCGATGATCGCTCCCATCGAGTAGCCGACGAGGTCCACCGAGGGCACGTCGAGGGTGTCGATGATCGCGCACAGGTCGCGGACCATGCGGGGTTCGCCGTAACGCGCCGGGTCGGCCGACTTCCCCGACCGCCCGTGACCGCGCGCGTCGACGCCGACGACGCTCCGCCCGTCGGCGGTGAGGGCCGCCACCACGCCGGGATCGACCCACTCGACCATCGCGTGGGCGGCGAAACCGTGCTGCAGCACCACGGGAACGGGGTGCGGCTCGGTCCCGGCGTCCGGTTCCCAGCGGTAGTGGGCGATCTCGGTGCCGTCGTCCGCCACCAGCATGGAGGCCCGTGGTGCGACGGCGGCAGCGAAATCGGCCATGGGGGTTGTCTCCGAGGGTGTGGTGGTGCGGCGGCGGAAGGTGTCGGCGTTGACCGTGTCGAGGGGATCGTGTGGAGGGAACCTTGGGGCGGCGGGTGCGGATCGGTGGGTCCGCCTGTCACCGCCCGCTTGCTGCGGTGTCGGTGATCGTGCCGAAGATCGGGACAGCGATCTGGCCCGGTGTGCGCGTCGCAAGGTCGAAGCGGATGTGCTCGACGGGTTCGGTTTCCGCGTCGGTGACCGTCAGGACGGAGACGTCCTTGTTCACCTCGCCGCGTTGGAAGTACGCGATCACCTCCAACCCGGTGCTCGACAGCGGCCGTGACGGCAGCGGGTCCTCCTGGAAGACGCGCTGGCGGAACCACACCTCGTCGACGTCGGTGGTGGACAGCTCGGCCTCTCCGGGTGCCATGGGCTTGCCCGCGACGGTGATGTTCGAGTCGGCCGGCGAGGACAGCGTCACCCGCCAGGTCAGGGTGCCGCCCTCGGTGACCGCGTCGGTGACGGGGGTGGCGGTGATGGTCGGGAGCGGGTCGTCGTTCGGCACGGTCAACCTGTCGGTGTAGTGGCCGACGACCGCGCCCCGCACGGCTTTGGCCAGCACGACGCGCTTCGCGCCGAGGCTCCAGCGGGTGTTGCCGGTGACCTGCACCGGGATCTCGACGAGGTGCTGTCCGGGTTCGATCGCCACGAGTTCGTGGGTGTACGCGCGGCCGTCCTCGTCCTGGACGAACACCCGCACCGAACCCGCGCCGTCGCCGGTGACCGAGACGGGGAACCGGATGGTCTGCGTGCCGGAGTCGCCTTCCGCGACGGTGAGCGCCCCGACGTCGACGCGCGGCAGGGCCACCGGGCGGGCGAGGGGCAGTCCGGGCGCGCGGCCGTGGGCGTCGATGAGCCACGCCTGTCCGGAGCCGCCGTGGGGTACGAGTTCGAGTTCGGTGATGTGGCGCAGGTCGAGCCCGCGGGGCGGCAGCGGCACGCGGACTTCCTGCGCCCAGTTGGCGGACAGCCGTTCGGTGGCGGGCAGTCCGTCCAGCGTCACCGTGCCCAGCTGCGCGCGTCGCCCGGCCGCGTCGGTGACGGCCACGGTGAAGCGGTTGGCGGTGGTGTTCGGCGGCACGGCCAGCCTCAGCGCCAGGTGTCGTGCCCCGGCCAGGGACATCGGCGTGCCGGGGCGCACGGTGGCGGCCTGCCCGTCGGCGGTCCACCGCAGCGCCACGGCGAACCGGCCGGGTTCCGCGACCATCCGGTTGAACCGGGTGAAGTGCGGCGACGGGCGGCTGACGGCCGGGTCGACACACGCCGCGGCCGGGTCGGCCGAGACCTGCGCGCACACCCGTGCGGACCCGGTCGCCGAGGTCGTCTCGTCGGGTACGACGAGGGGGGAGCGCGCGCCGCCGACGGCGTTGGCGAGCACCCGTGCGGGGTCGGCGGAGGGTGCGCGGACGCCCGATCCGTCCAGCAGCGGCAGCACCCGCTGGTCGCCCGCGACGAACAGGCGTGCCGCGGCGGCGATGTAGGTGGCGCCGGCGGTCTGCTGCTGCACGGCCGTGAGCCGGGTGGCGGTGCCCGGTGAGCACACCGCGTCGACCAAGGTGTCGCGGAAGTCGTCTTGGGCCGGTGCTTCCGCCTGTCCGGGCGTCCACTCGGTGTTGAAGAAGTTGTGGTTGGCGCCGACGAAGTACAGGGCGCTGTGCAGCGCGGTTCCCCGGCCGACCCCGCGGGTCGCGTCCACGAACAGCTGACCTTGCAGGTCGGACACGTCGCCGTCGCAGCCGGGCAGGATCGTCGCGGACGGCACGTCGGGCGCGGGGTTGTGCCCGAAGATCGTCGGGCCGATGAGCAGGGTGCCCTTGACGGTCCAGCGCGCCGGGCCGTCGCCCGGTGCGGGGGAGAGGCTGTCGATCGCGGCGCGGTTGACGCCCTCGCCTCCCCGGGAGTGCCCGACCAGCAGCACCTTCCCCAGGTCGGCGACGGGCGCGGCGCGGACCACGTCGGGTGCGGAATCGCGGCCGGTACCGGCCCAGTTGGCCCACTTGGCCAGGTGGGCGCGGACGAGCGCCGACCGCGCCCCCGCGCCGGATTCGAAGTCGAGCGTGTCGTGGGCGTTGACCGCGTTGGCCGACACCGACACCGTCACGTAGCCCTGGGAGGCGAGCAGCCGCTGGGCCTGGAGGTAGCCGCGGTGGCTCGGCACCGGCTTGGCGTTCACCGGGCAGGGCCACTCCAGCAGCATCACGGTGCCGTCGTAGCAGGTGATGTGCCTGCCGTGCAGGAAGAGCGCGAGGGGGCGCGTGCCCGGTGCGTCGGTCGGCGCGACGACGACGGCCGTCATCTCCAGCGGCACGGGGTAGCCGGGTACGGCGATCGGGTCGAGGTCGTACTCCCCGGTGCGGGTGGCGAACGGGCCGGGGGTGCCGGGGTCGACGTCACCCGCGGGTAGCGGCGCGGTCGGTGTCACGTTGGCCGTGGTCGACGGGGGTTCGGGTTCGGCGGCGTCCAACCGCCGGCCCGAGACCCGCACCTGCAATCCGTCGGCCTCACCGACCCCTGCCGCGTCGAGGGTGTAGGTGCGCAGGTCGGCGGACGGGCGCGGCACGCCCAGCAGCCGGTCGCCGTCCCAGAACTCGACCGCCGCGCCGCCCGGTGGGACCGGCGCGGGCGCCGTCCACGCCAGCCGCTCGCCGGTGATCGCCCATCCCGGCGGCGGCGAGTCCGGCGCTGGTCGGGCCTGTGCGGTGGCCGTGATCGGTGTGGCGAGAGCAGCCGTCAGCAACACGGGTAACAACAGTCCGATCGAGCGCATGTGCGATCCCCTCCCGAATCGAACGGCGACCGACCAGTTCTAGCGGTGTCGAACACCGCGCCACAAGCATCGCGAAACTGTTGCGGGCGGTCGATCGCCGACGACTGTCCGATGTGGACGGTGTGGCGGGCGGTGGTCGCGCGGCGGTGTCACTCCAGGCGGAACGTCGCCCGGTAGGCCGTCGGGGTGACGCCGAGGACGCGGTGGAAGTGGCGGCGCAGGGTGGTGGCGGTCCCCATGCCGCAGCTGGTCGCGACGTGGTCGATCGAGGCGTCGGTGCGTTCGAGGAGTTCCTGGGCGCGGGCGATCCGCTGGTGGTGCAGCCAGTCGAGCGGCCCGGCCTGGAGCTCCGCCCGCATCCGGCGGGCGAGCTGGCGGGTGCTGAGGTTGGCGTGCGCGGCGAGGTCGCGCACGGTCAGGGGCCGGTCGAGGCGGGCGCGCGCCCACTCCAGGGTGGGCGCCAGGCCGTCCGGGTTGCGCGGCTCGGCGGGCGGGGCGATGAACTGCGCTTGGCCGCCGCTGCGGTGGGCGGGCACGACGAGCCGCCTCGCGATGCCGTTGGCGGCGGCGGCGCCGAGGTCGCGGCGCACCAGGTGGAGGCAGAGGTCGAGGGCAGCGGTCTTGCCGGCGGAGGTGAGCACGTCG
Organism: Saccharothrix sp. NRRL B-16314; assembly: GCF_000716595.1. Taxonomy (GTDB): domain Bacteria; phylum Actinomycetota; class Actinomycetes; order Mycobacteriales; family Pseudonocardiaceae; genus Actinosynnema. Next base: position 52,909 of record NZ_JNXC01000008.1, on the reverse strand, counting down.
CCCTCGTCGACGTAGAGCACGTCGGGCCGGACGTCGACCTGCGGGTAGCGGCGGGCGAGGTCGTCGGCGTGCATCCAGTGCGTGGTCGCGGCCCGGCCGTCGAGCACTCCGGCCGCCGCCAGGACGAACGCGCCGGTGCACAGGGAGGCGATGCGGGCGCCGCGGGCGTGGGCGGCGCGCAGCGCGTCGACGAGGGCGGGGTCGGGGTTGTCGTCGAGGTCGTCGGACGATGGCACGACGACGGTGTCGACGTGGGCGATCCCGGCGTACGACGTGGTCGGCAGGTGCGGCAGCCAGGGGTGCGGTGCGCCGTCGGCGGTGCAGACCACGAGGTCGTACCACTTGCCGGTGGGGGACAGCTCCGAGCGGTCGACGCCGAAGACCTCGGAGGCGATCGCGATCTCGTAGAGCATCGCGGAGCCGTGCACGGCGAGGGCGACCCTGGGCACGTCTCATAGTGTACGACCAGCGTCGTTCCAGACACTCGTGCCGGACCGGTGTCGCGCCCGACGATGGTGTCGTGAACGCAACCGATCGAGTCCTCGTCTACGGCGCCACCGGTCACACAGGGCGCTTCGTCGTCGACGAGCTGCTGCGGCGGGACCTCGTTCCCGTGCTGGCCGGCCGCAGCGCCGAGCGCCTGGCCGCCGTCCCGCCCCGACACGCCGCCCTCGAACGCCGGGTGGTGGGCATCGAGGAGCCCGACGTGCTCCGGCGGGCGGTGGCCGGCACCGGCGCGGTCGTCAACTGCGCCGGGCCGTTCCTCGACACCGCGCTCCCGCTCGCCCACGCCGCGGTCGGGGCCGGTGCCCACTACCTCGACGTCACCGCCGAGCAGCCGGTCGTGGCGGCGCTCTACCGCGAGCTCGACGCACCCGCTCGGGCCGCGGGCGTCGCCGTCGTCCCCGCCATGGCCTTCTACGGCGGTCTCGCCGACCTGCTGGTCACGGCCGCGCTCGGCGGTGGTTCGCGAGCAGACGAGGTCGAGGTCGCGATCGGCCTGGACCGCTGGTGGCCGACCGCGGGCACCCGGGCCACCGGGACGCGCAACACCGCGACCCGCCAGGTGATCCGCGGCGGCGCGCTGACCGCGTTGGAGAGCCCCGCACCGTCCCGCACCTGGTCCTACCCGTCGCCGCTCGGTGACCAGCCGGTCGTGCAGCTGCCGTTCTCCGAGGTGATCACGATCGACCGCCACCTCGACGTGGGCGAGCTGCGGTCGTACCTGAACACCGCCGCGCTGGACGACCTGCGTGACGCCGCCACGCCGGCGCCGGCCTCGACCGACGAGCACGGGCGATCGGCACAGCGGTTCGTGGTGGACGTGGTGGTGCGGCGCGGCGGGGACGCGCTGCGGATGACGGCGACCGGGCGAGACATCTACGCCGTCTCCGCGCCGATCGTCGTGGAAGGCGCCGTCCGGCTCCTGGGGGGACGTCACCGGACCGTGGGTGCCGCGGCGCCCGGCGAGGCGTTCGACGCCGCCGACGTCCTTGCCACACTGGAGCGGGACGCCGGTGCCGTCGCGGTCAGGTCCGGGGCGGCGCGCGTCCTCGGGTGAGGGGTGGGTCATGGCGGTGGTGGAGGACGTTCGCGCACTGGGCTCGGAACTGGAGCGCTCCTACCCGGTCTACGTGCGCGGCCGGTTGAAGTTCCGGGTCAAGCAGATCGTCTACGTCGCGTTCTCCCTCGACGAGGCGGTGATGGGGTTCGCGTTCCCGAAGGAGGAGCGCGCCGCGCTCGTCGCCGGCGAGCCGGGGAAGTTCCGGCTGCCGGCGGAGTCGGACATGCGGTTCAACTGGGTCGGCGCGGAACTCGCGGCGCTGGACCCGGCCGAGGCCCGCGAGTTCGTCGTGGACGCGTGGCGGATGGTGGTGCCCCGGAAGCTGTCCCTCGCCTACGACCTCGCCCATCCCGGTGGTCCGGGGTGACGGTGCCCGCACCGGGTCGACATCCGGGCGGCGGTGTCGGATCGGGGCGGTCGTGTTCGTAGCAGTGGTGAGGCCGCCCGCGAGGGGCCGGCACCGAGCAGGGGACGCGCGAACATGAAGCTGACGACCATGACCCAGGTGACCGTCGACGGGGTGATGCAGGGCAACGGTGCCGCGTCGGACGACCGCCGGGGCGGGTTCGAGCGCGGCGGGTGGGCCAGGGGCAAGGGCGACGACGAGACCCGCGCGTCGATCAACGAGACCTACCGGCGTGCCGACGCGTTCCTGTTCGGCCGGCGCACCTACGAGCTGTTCGCCGGTTCGTGGGGGACCTTGGCGGCCCGGGACGTGCCCGGCTGGGAGCCCGTCCTGCAGGCGTTGAACGCGCGGCCCAAGTACGTGGCGTCGACGACGCTCACCGATCCGGCGTGGTCGGGCACGACCGTCCTGTCCGGTGACCTCGTGTCCGCCGTCCGGGAGCTGAAGGCCGAGCCGGGCGGTGAGGTGCAGGTGCACGGCAGCGGCGCCCTGATCCGGTGGCTGCTGGAGCACGACCTGGTCGACGAGCTGACCCTGGTCGTGATCCCGGTGGTCGTCGGCCAGGGGGCGCGGTTGTTCCCGGCGGCCGGCCCGGACCTCGCGCTCGACCTGGTCGGGTCGCGGGTCGACTCGAAGGGCGTGGCGATCCAGGTCTACCGGCCCGCCGGGCGCCCGCGGTACGCGCCGACCGGAGCACCCGTCCGGTGACTGCGGTGCGTTGACGCCACCGGGGACGGGCTCCCGGTGCGGTACCCGGAAATCCGGAGGTCGAGGTGGGGCCGGGTAGCTGGAAGGATGAGCCGAGGGCCGGCCTCGCCGGTCCCGTCAGGGCCGGGGTGTGAGCGGGCCAGGGTCAAGCTGGCCCGCTCACACCCCGGTTGGTGTCCCGACCACCTGCACGGGGTCGGTCCGGGTCACACGGTGGCGCTGCACACGCAGACGCCGTCCGGGGACGACGCGCAGGTGCTGGGGTCGCTGCCCTGGCCGCCGACGACGGTGTCGAGTTCGGCGTCGGTCAGTTCGAGGATCTGCTCCATGGGGTTCACCTCCTTCCGTTGCCGTGTTCGGCCCCCGCGGTCGCGGGGGAGGTCGGGGTGGGCGCGGGCTGGTCGAGCTGGGCGGTGACCAGCGCGGTGTAGTGCCCGTCGCGGGTGATCAGGTCGTCGTGCGTGCCGGTCTCGACCAGGCGTCCGTCGTGCAGGACGAGGATCTGGTCGGCGTCGCGGACCGTGCTCAGCCGGTGGGCGATCACGATCTGGGTGCACCGCTGGTCGGCGAGGTTGCGGTGGACTTCGGCCTCGGTGACGGCGTCGAGGTGGCTGGTGGCCTCGTCCAGCAGCAGCACGGCGGGGCGGCGGACGAGCGCGCGGGCCAGGGCGAGGCGTTGGCGTTGGCCACCGGACAGGCCGGTGCCGCGTTGGGCCAGGCGGGTGCCGTAGGCCCGGGGCATGGCGGCGATCTCGTCGTGCAGGCCGGCCAGGCGCGCGGCGCGGACGATCTCGTCGTCGGGGATCGTCGGGTCGTGCAGGGTGATGTTGTCGCGGATGGTGCCGCTGAACACGAACGGTTCCTGGAGCACCACGCCGACCTGGCCGCGCAACGCGGCGGGATCGACGGTGTCCGCGGCGTGACCGTCGAAGCGGATCGTGCCGGAGGTCGGCGGGTACAGGCCCAGCAGCAGCATGCCCAGCGTGGTCTTGCCCGATCCGGTGGCGCCGACGACGGCGACGCGCTGGCCGGGTCGGACGTGGGCGGTGACCTCGTGCAGGACCGCGGGGGTGTACGGGTCGTACTCGAAGCAGACCCGGTCCAAGTCGATGGCGCCGCGCAGCCGCAGCGCCACGGGTTCGGCGGGCCGCGGCTCGGCGGGGGTGTCCAGGACGTCGGCGAGGCGCTGGAGCTGGGCGCCGGCCAGTTGCAGTCGTTGGCCGTTGACCGCGACGGACGCCAGCGGGGTGAGGATCGCCGAGGCCAGCCAGGTGACCGCGAGCATGGTGCCGGGCGACATGGTGCCGTCGAGGACGCGGGTCAGGCACAGCCACAGCACCACCAGCGGGGTCAGGAAGCGCAGTGCGGCGGTGGTGGCGTCGACCGCGGCGGCGAGGTAGCCGCGCCGCAGGGTGACCGCGGTCCAGTCGAACAGCAGCGTCGCCAGCCGTCCCATGGCGCGGTCCTCGGCGGCGGCGGCTTTGACCGCGGTCATGCCTTCGAGCATCTCCACCAGGTAGCCCTGCGCCTCGGACTGGGTGGCCAGGTCCAGCGCCATGCGCTCGCGGACGGCGCGGGTCGTGGCCCACAGCAGCCCGATCATCGCGACGGCCACCGCCAGCACCGTCAGCGCGACGGTGAGGTCGACGAAGAACAGCAGGCCGAGGTAGGTCAGCACCAGCACGGCGTCCAGCAGCGAGCCGAGGGTCTGCCCGGTCATCAGCTCGCGCAGCAGGGCGATGCTGCCGAAGCGGGTCACCAGGTCGCCGGTGCTGCGCTGTTCGAAGAACCGCAGCGGCAGGCGCAGCAGGTGCGCGCCGAACCCGAGCAGGGCCTGCGCGTCGAGCCTGCCCTGCAACCCGACCAGCAGTGCCGCCCGCAGCAGGCCGGTGAGCAGTTGCGCCACGGCCGCGACGAGCACGCCCACGCCCAGCAGGGTCATCAGCGAGGAGGCGTGCAGCGCGGCGGTCTCGTCCACGACGATCTTGGTGGCCAGCGGCATCGCGACCACCAGGGCCTGCGCGACCAGGCTGACCAGCAGCACCTGCGCCAGCAGCCCGCGCGTGCCCGGCAGTGCGAGCAGCGAGCGCAGGTAGCGGCGCCAGAACGGCTCCCGGCGCTGCCGCACCGGTGTCGTGCCGTCGGCCGGGCGGACGCCGAGCACCACCCGGCCCAGCCCGGCGGTGAACTCCGACAGCGGCAGCCGGCGTCGTCCCAGGCGGGGGTCGACCAGGTCGACGCCGCGATCGGAAACCCGTTCCACCACGACGAAGTGGTCGTCCTGCCAGTGCGCGATCACCGGCAGCGGCACCTGCGCGAACACGGCCGGTGTGGCGCGGTACCCGGTGGCCTGCAGGCCCAACTGCCTGGCGGCGCGGACCAGCCCGCCCGCGCTGGTGCCGTCACGGCCCACCGGGCACAGCCGGCGCACCTCCTGCGGGGAGATGCCGTGGCCGTGGTAATTGAGCACCATCGTCAGGCACGCCACGCCGCACTCGGCCCGGCTCGCCTGCAGCACCACCGGCACCCTGCTCCGTCGACGCCACCCGAGGCCGGCCATCACAGGACCGCCCCGATGGCCACGGCGACGCCCACCAGCGCCGACAGCACCACTGCGAGGGCCAGCCACGTCCAACGCACCACCGCGGGACGAGCCTGCGGGGGAAGCAACTCGCGCTCCCGACCGCCGAACCGGCGGGTGACCTCGTCGCCGAACAACCGCCGCCCGTCGGCGTCGTCCGGTAACGCGGCCGGGTGCCCGGTCGAGGCCATCACAGGTCCTCGGTCGAGTCGACCGGCGGATCGCACTGCGCCTGCGGCGACAGCGGCTGCGGTGGCACCCCGTCGAGGTCGATCACCGTTCCCAGCCGGCGCATCGCGTCGCGGTCCACCGAGTAGTACGCCCAGCTGCCGCGCTGCTGACGGTGCAGCAGGCCGGCGCCGACGAGCTGCTTGAGGTGGTGGCTGATGGTGGACTGGGGCATGCCCATGGCGACCTGGATGTCGTAGACGCAGGCGGCGAACGGGCTGGACACCAGCAGGTTCATCAGCTGCACCCGGGTGGGGTGCGCCAGCGCCTTGAACACCACCGACAGGTCGTGGGCCTGGTCGTGCGACAACCGCGGCGTGGTCAGCGGAACGCTGCAGTGCGGTGCGCCCAGCCCGGCGCTGTCCGCGCCGACGTCCGCGCCGGTTTCCACGCCGCTGTCCGCGCCGCTGCCCACGCCGATGACCCGGCCAGAGGTTGCCACAGCCCGTGACCTCCACATCACATCGAATATCCTCGATCCAGTACGGATCGAACCTTCTCGATGTGACTCAGCGTAGGACGGGGGTGGGGAGCCGCGCAATCCCCTGTCACCGCCGACTGGTCAAGAGCCAGGTGGCAGGGGACCGCGTGGTGCGGCGGTTCCTAGGCGAACTGGGCGAGCTTGCCCTCGTAGAACGACTTCATGCCGGCGTTGGCCGCGACGGTCACCTTCAACGCCTCGACGAACCCGGCCACCTCGGCGCCGGGAACGACCGCGAGCATCCGGTCGGCCGCGATGCCGGTGAACGTGCGCATGCCGATGCACCCCAACGCCATGCGCGGCTGCCCGGTGTCCATCGCCAGCGCCAACGCGCTGCACGCCGGACGCCCGGTGACCCGACCGCCGTCCGAGGTCCAGTTCGCGGTGCCCGCCGCCTCGTTGTAGATCATGGCCTGGGCCGGGGTCAGCCACAGCAGCACCACGTCCGGCTCGACCGGCAGGTCGGCCAGCGGCCCGTAGACCACACCCGCGCCCGCCTTGCCCACCGACGGGATCTTCGCCACCTCCGCCATCTCCAGGTACTGCGCGTCGCACATCGACTGCACCAGACCGCCCAATTCGGCGCCGACGTCCTCCGGCAGGTCGAAGCCCATCACCATGGAGCCGACGGGGCAGTTGAAGTGCTCCGCGGCCTCGGCGTAGAAGACGCCCTTCTCCGCCACGCGCCACAACGCGCAGCTGGACGGCACCGGCCGACCGGTCTCGGCGACCCCGTCCGGACGCGCGTCCACCTTCGACAGCGCGACCGGCGGGAGGTCGAGCGACAGCAGATCGGTCAGGGCGGTGGCCAGTTCGGGATGATTCATGTGGTCGTTCCTTCTTCCTTCTGATTCCACTTCACGACACGGCATTGCGCCGACTGGTAATTGCGCACAAGATGCCCCGATCGGCGCACCCCGGAACCGCAGTCTGGACCAGTTGGATACGCCGACGAACCCCGCAGACGGGTACGATTGCCGGCGCGGCGGATGGACGCGTCGTGGTCACCCAAGGTGGAATCGGACGCGGCGGTGGTACATCGGGGTGAAGAATCCGCGTCCGCCGAAGGTGTGAAGTAGAGGACGTCACGGACCGTGATGCCGCGCGACGCCGATGTCGACCGGGCGGCCCGGAACCGTGGTGGCCAGACCCGTCAGGAGCCCCCGTCCCGCTCCGGAACGCTGTCCCGGACGCGTCGACCCGTCAGGTGTGCTCCGGCGAACTCGGGGATCGGCTTCGCCGAGCCGGTGAAGAAGAACGTGATCGCCCTGTCCGGCATGAGGGACAGCATGCCGTTGCGCAGCGGGTCGGGGATGGAGCGCTGGCGCAGCAGCGTGATCGAACGCTTGAACACCGTGGTGACACGCCGGAACCGGTCGCGCTCGTACTGGCGGAGCGCGGCCACCGGGTCGGTGGCGTCGCGCAGCCGGGCGGCGAGCACCGCGGCGCTCTCGATCGCCATGCACGCGCCCTGCCCGACGGTGGGCAGCAACGGGTGCGCGGCGTCGCCGAGCAGCGTGATCCGACCGGCGCCCCAGCCGCGCACCGGCGCCCGGGTGTAGACCCGGTCCTTGGCCAGTTGGTCCTCCGGGGTCGCGGCGATCATCCGGTTGACGATCTCCGGCCAGCCCTGGGTCTCCGGCCGGGTGTCGATCGGACCGTCCACGAACCAGTAGGTGCGGCCACCGGTGAGCGGCAGCATCCCCGCCGCGCCGCCCATGCCGAACATGAACTCCGGGCCGGTGCCGTCCCAGATGTCGGTCTGGTGGGCCACTCCCTGCCACCCGGTGTGCGGTTTGCCCAGCCGGTCGACCGAACCCGGCGGGCGCAGCGCGCGGCGCACCGCCGAACCGACCCCGTCCGCGCCGACGACGACGTCGGCCCGCAGGGTCTCGCCACCGGCGAGGGTGACCGTCCCGTCGGGCGTCGCGCCGATGACCTCCTGGCCGTAGCGGATGTCCGCTCCGGACAGCTCCACGAGCGCCGACATGAGTTCTGTGCGCACCACGCCCAGGCCGGTGACCCCGTAGTGCTCGGTCAGCGGACGCAGGTCGACCCGCCCGTACCAGCGGCGGTCCAACGAGCCCATCAGCGCGTGGTGCACCGGCCGGCCGAGCGCGAGGACCGCGTCGTACATTTCGGCGTCCCCACTGGCGAGCAGGCCGAGCATGGCGTTGGGCCAGATCGCCAGCGCCGCGCCCCGACCGCGCCCCGGTGGCGTCTTCTCCAGCACGGTGACCCGGGCGCCCTGCCTGGTCAGCATGCCGGCGAGGCTGATACCGCCGACCCCTCCGCCGGCGATGATCACCGAGAGTCCCGTCACGCCGGTCCCCTTCCTCTCGTTCGCGGTCACCTGCCGGTGGCCTTGCGGTGCTTGCGATCGAGCCGGTACAGCCGGACCGCGCCGCGCACCGAGTGCGCGAGCTGGCCGAGCGGGCCGGTGCCGAGCGGTGGCACGACGCCCAGCTGGGTGAGCATGCCGAGGTAGTCGGCCTCCTGCCGGAACTCGACCACGCGCCCCGCGTCGTCGAACGTGACGGTGCCCAGCTCGGTGATCGACACCTTCCGGCCGGTGGGGGGAATGCCGAGCAGCGGGCCGGTCTGGTGGCCGGTGAACGTGGCGTGGACGACGGCCGTGTTGCCGTCCACGAAGATGTCCTTCAGGTCGAGGACGACGTCCGGCTTGGCGTTCATCACCATGGTCACGGTGTCCAGGAACGCGTGCCGGTCCATCACCGGGCGGCCGGGGAGGTAGCACCGGCAGTCCGGGGCGAACCACGGCAGGGCCACCGAGTTGTCCGACAGGAACGTGACCTCGTTGAGCCGCAACGCGTACTCGGCGGTCAGGGTGAACTTCTCCGCGGGGTCGTGCGGGCTCGGCGCGTCGACGGTGGTGGTCATGAGGTCGCCACCTTCCGGCGGTCGAGCTGCGCCCGCACCGCGAGCCGGCCGAATCGCCCGACCGTCCGGACCGTGTGGAGCACCGATCCGAGCGGCCCGACGCCGTCCGGCGGGGTCAGCCCGAGCTGTCCCATCACGCCGAGCAGGTCGGCCTGCTGAACCAGTTCGACGACCGCGTCGCGCTCGAAGCGGAGGTAGACCATCTCGGAGAGGACCACGGTGGTGCCGGTCGGGGGAATGCCGAGAAACGGACCACGGTGCGTCCCGGTCAGCTCCGAACGCACCAGCGCCCGGTCACCGCAGCCGAACACCTGGTGCGTGACGCGACGCAGGTCCGGCAGCGCGGTGAACATTCCTTCGGCGAAGGCCTTGAACCCCGCGGAACCGGTGACGGCGGACCGGGCCGGCACGGCGAGCTGCGACACGGCGTTCCGGTCGACGTGCCGGTCGAGCACGTCGAAGCGGCGCTCGTCCCACAGCGCGCCGAACATGTCCGCGGCGATGCTCTTGACGTCCGCGCACGTCGGATCAGCGGCGCCGGCGCCGTCGTCGTCCGCGATCCGTCTCCGGTCGTCCTGCCTGATGTGACCGGTTCCCTGCCCTGAGCTCATGACCATCCCGTCCGGCGGTTCCGTGAATACACGCAGTAAATGCTACTGGCCGACAACTCCAGGAATCGCGTTCGGCGGTGTTCCGAAATTGACAGGAAGATGTCACCGGTGGTGTACGGCGAACGCTTTGCCGATGCTCCGTTATTTGCAGGAAGATGTCAGTGGGGGCTCGTCCGCCGGTGCTACGTTTTCGGCCGTGACCTCTTTCACCAATCGCGAAGTCGATGCCGGTGGTCTTCGCACGCACATCGCGGAGCAGGGCGTCGGCGAACTGGTGCTGCTCCTGCACGGCTTCCCGGAGACGTCCTACAGCTGGCGCCACCAGTTCGACGAACTCGCCGGCGCGGGCTACCGGGTGGTGGCGCCCGACCTGCGCGGCTTCGGCCGCACCGAGCGACCCGCCGACGTCGGCCGGTACACGATGCTCGAACTGGTCGGCGACGTGGTCGCGCTGATCGACGCGCTCGGCGAGCGGCAGGCCGTGGTCGTCGGTCACGACATGGGCGCCGTTCTCGCCTGGTACACGGCGTTGCTGCGGCCGGACCGGGTTCGCGCGGTGGGCGGGATCGGTGTGCTGCCCTGGCCTGCGGCGGCGCCGTCGCCGCTGACGGTGTTCCGGCAGATGTTCGGCGACGGCTTCTACCACCTGTACTTCCAGCAGCCCGGGGTGGCCGACGCCGAGCTGGCGCACGACCCGACGCGGACGCTGCGGCAGATGCTGTACTCCGGGTCGGCGGACGGCCCGCGCGCACCGCTGGTCGTGCCGCCCGGTGGCGGGTTCCTCGACACCGGGACCGATCCCGAGGTGCTGCCGCCGTGGCTCACCGAGGCCGACGTCGCCGCCTACGTCGCGGACTTCGCCGTCACCGGGTTCACCGGCGGCCTCAACTGGTACCGCAACCTCGACCGCAACCAGGAGCTGCTCAAACCGTGGCGCGGGGCGACGATCACGCCGCCCTCGCTGTACGTCGGCGGCGAGCTGGACCCGGTGGTCGACTTCGCCAGGGCGGCCGATCTGCGCGACCAGCCGGGCGGGATGCTGCCGAACCTCCGCTCGATCGTGAAGATCCCGCACTGCGGTCACTGGACCCAGCAGGAACGGCCGGCCGAGGTCAACGCCGCCCTGATCGAGTTCCTGAAGTCCCTGTAGCACCAGTCAGTCGCCGTTGCCGGACCCGTCGGATGCCATTGGGGCATCCGCGGGTCCGCACGGCTGTTCCCAGGCGGTGACGACCGGGCAGCGGGACCGGGGACTTCTCCGCCGGCGAACTGTATCCGGGCCGTTCGCGACCGGATCTCTACCGGTGAGGGCGCGGTCGCCGAGCGGTGCGGGATGTCGACGCCGGAGTTCCCGCTCTCGCACTCCGGCGTCGCCATCGCGCGGGCCGTACTCGTTCTCGAAGGAGGCCCATGCGTTTCCACCTGATCGACCGGGTCGACGAGCTGGAAGCCAATCGGCACGTCGTGGCCCGCAAGGTGACCTCGCACCGCGAGGACTACTGGCGCGAACTCGGGCGCGGCCCGGAGATGCCCGCGCACCTCGTGCTGGAGTCCCTGTGCCAGGCGGGCACCTGGCTGGTGGTCACCTCCACCGAGGGCAGGCTGCGGGCCGCGTTGCTGTCGATCGACTCGGTCGTCTTCGGCGATCCGGTGCGCCCCGGCGACGTGCTCACCCTGACCGGCGGCGTGGAGTCGATCAGCGACGAGATCGCGGTGCTGTCCGGCACGGCGTCGGTGGACGGCAAGGTCGTCCTGGAGGCCGAGTCCATCATGTGCGCGCTGATCGCGGCCGACCAGCTCGACTCGCCCGAGGAGACCGAGCGCATGCGGCACCAGCTCGCCGGGCACCTGCCCGTGAAGCAGCTCGTCGCCGCGGGCGGTGCCCGGTGAACCGCAGGGTCGCCATCACCGGCATCGGCGCGGTCACCCCGCTCGGCAACGACGCGCCGTCCACGTGGGAGGCGATGCGGGCCGGACGCAGCGGGGTCGGCACCCTGGAGACGTTCGACGCCACCGAGTTCCCGGTCCGGATCGCGGGTCAGGTGCGCGGGTTCGACCCGGCCACCGCGATCCCGGCCGGCCACGACCGCAAGCACCTCTCCCGTGCGGCCACCTACGGCGTGGCGGCGGCCTACGAGGCGCTGCGGGACGCGGGGGAGAGCTGGCAGGACATCGACCCCTACGACCGAGGGGTCTCGATCGGCGCCACCGTGGGCCGGCCGGAGTTGCAGGAACTGGTCGACATGTCGCACCTGATGGAGTCGAGCGGCCGGAGCCGGTACTACCGGCAGGCGCCGGGGGACGTGCTGCTGCGCGACCAGAACGTCGGCGCGGCGTCGATCGCGCGGGCCGCGGGGTGCCGCGGGCCGGTGATCAACGTCAGCACCGCGTGCGCGGGCTCGGCACACGCCCTCGGCGAGGCGTTCCGCCGGGTGCAGGAGGGCGACTGCCGGATGATGCTCGCCGGCGGCTTCGACACCCTCACCACCTGGATGGACGTGCTGGGGTTCTCCCTGCTCGGCGCGCTGGCCACCGAGTTCAACGACGACCCGCAGGCGGCGTCCCGGCCGTTCGACGCGACCCGGTCCGGGTTCGTGCTCGGCGAGGGCGCGGTGGTCGCGGTGCTGGAGGACTGGGACACCGCGGTCGCCCGGGGAGCGCGCATCCACGCCGAACTCGCCGGGTACGGCTCCACCCTCAACGCCTACCGGATCACCGACTCGCCCCCGGACGGCGGCGGTGCGATCTCCGCGATGCGCGACGCGCTGGACGAGTCCGGAGTGGACCCTCCCGGGATCGACTACGTGGTGGCGCACGGCACCGGCACGCCGGGCAACGACCTGAGCGAGACCAGGGCGATCAAGGCGGTGTTCGGGCCGCACGCGGGCGCGCTGTCGATCAGCTCGCCGAAGTCCATGACCGGTCACCTGACCTCGGCCGCGGCGGGGGTGAACCTGGTCGCCGCGCTCGGCGCGCTGCGCACCGGGGTCGTGCCGCCGACGGTGAACCTGCGCACCCCGGACCCCAAGCTGGACCTGGACTACGTGCCGCTGGTCGCGCGTGAGCGCGAGGTGCGCGCCGTGCTCGTGAACGCGTTCGCCTTCGGTGGCACGAACGCCGCATTGGTGGTGCGTCAGCCATGACCCCACTCGACCGGGTCGAGAGCCTGGTGGCGGGCGAGCGTGCCACCGCGGTGCGGCACGTGCCGCACACCCTGCAGGTGTTCGAGTCTCACTTCCCCCGGTTCCCGGTGCTGCCCGGCGTGATGATCATCGAGGACCTGGTGGCGGTGGCGAACCTGGTGCTCGACGACGGTCCGTGGCGGCTCGCCGGCGCCGGTCGCGTCCGCTACCGGCACTTCGTGCGGCCCGGCGACGTGCTGCGGCTGGACGTGGACGTCACCAGCCGGTCCGCGGGCACCGCCACGTGTTCGGCCACCGCGCGGGTGGACGGCCGGACCGTCACCACCGTGCGCACCTTGAGCCTGCACCGCGTCGAGACGGGGGAGTTCCTGTGAACAGTGTCGCGATCACCGGCATCGGGCTGCTGACCGGCCTCGGCACCGGCAGGCAGGAGACCTGGAAGCGGCTGCTCGACGGCGACACCGCGATCCGGCGGGTCACCGGGTACGACCCGTCCTCCTTCCGCACCCGGTTGGCCGCGGAGGTCGACGACTTCCGGCCGGAGCGGTTCGCGCCGCGCCGCAGCCTGCGGATGGCGACCCGCAACGACCAGTTCGCGATCGCGGGCGCGGTGCTCGCGGTCGAGGACTCCGGCATCGACTTCGACACCTGCGACCCCGGCCGGGTCGGTGTGTTCGTCGGCGGCAACAAGGAGATCTCCAACCCCGACCACATGCTGGCCGGTGCGCTGGCGGGCCGCCGCGAGGACGGCGTCGCGGACGTGCGGCAGCTCGGCCGGCGGTACAGCTCGGCCTTCTACCCGCTGTACTACGTGGAAGGGCTGCAGGCCGCCTCGCTGTTCTACATCTCCCAGCGCTACGGCCTGACCGGCCCGAACGCCTACTTCCACGGCACCGCGGACGCGGGCGCCACCGCGATCGGCCGGGCGTTCCGGTCGATCGGCCGGGGCGAGTCGCAGGTCGCCATCGCGGGCGGCTTCGACGACGCGGCCTCGTGGTGGACGGCGTCCAAGATGGACGGTCTCGGGGTGCTCACCACCGACAACGACCGCCTCGCCGAGGCGTTCCGACCCTACGACGTGGAGCGCTCCGGCTCGGTGCTCGGCGACGGCGCCGCGTTCGTGGTGCTGGAGGACGCGGAGCGGGCCCGCCAGCGCGGCGCGCACGTGTACGCCGAGATCACCGGGGTGGCCGCCACCTTCGACGGCCGGTTGCTGACCCCGGAGCCGACCGGCGGGCCACTGGCCGTGGCCATCACCAAGGCCCGCGCGCAGGCGGGCGCCGAGATCGACTTCGTGGCCACGCACGGCTGCGCGACGAAGCTCGGTGATGTGTCCGAGGCCAGGGCGCTGCGCAGCGCCCTGGGCACGGGTGCGTGCGCGAGCAGCGTGAAACCGGCGACCGGGCACCTGGTCGCCGCGGCCGGCGCGCTCAACGTCGCGGTCTGCGCGCTGGCCATCGACGCGGGCGCGGTCCCGCCGACGCTCAACCTGGACCGGCCGGACCCGGACTGCGACTTCGACTGGGTCGCCGGCCAGGCCCGCCCGTTGCGGGTGCGCAACGCCATCGCGATCGGCCGTGGCCTGGAAGGCCAGCAGGTCGCGGTCGCGCTGGGCGCACCGGGCGAAACGAGAGGAACGTCGTGATGACGGAGACGGGGACGGGGACGGTCGGGGTCGCCATCGTCGCGGTCGGCGCGGTCACCGCGCAGGGACCGGCCGCGGCCGACCTCTGGGAGGGCGCGCTGGCCGGACGGGTCGCGATCCGGCCGGTGCAGCACCTGCCCATGGACGGGCTCAGCACCAAGATCGCCGGGGAGGTCGAGTCGGTGCCCGACCCCCGCCGCCGCTACCCGCGACCGGACGGGTTCACCGAGCGCGCGTTGGACCTGGCGCTGGCCGCGGCCGACGAGGCGCTGGCCGGGCCAACCGCCGGGCTGATCGACCGGGACCGGTTCGGGGTGGTGCTCGGCACCTGCAACGCCGGCCTGCTCTCCGGCCGGGAATGGCTCCGCGTCGACGCCGAAGGCGGCACCCCCGACCCGAAGCTGGCCGACCTGGTCACACCACAGGCACTCGCCGAGGCGGTGGCCGCCGACTTCGGGCTGCGCGGCCCGGTGCTGGCGGTCAACACCGCGTGCGCGTCCGGCGCCAACGCCATCGGCCTGGCCGCGGACCTGGTCCGCACCGGCCGCGCGGACGCCATGCTGGCCGGCGGCACCGACGCGTTGTCCGACGTCGTGCTGGCCGGGTTCAACTCGCTGGAGTCGCTTTCGCCCGACCCGGCCGCGCCGTACTCGGGCAACCGGTCCGGGCTGTCCCTCGGTGAGGGGAGCGGGCTGGTCCTGCTGGTCGGCACCGGACTGGCCGAACGGCTCGGCCTGACCTGCCTGGCCGAGGTCGCGGGCTACGGGCTGTCCTCCGACGGCTACCACGCCACCGCGCCCCGGCCGGACGGCTCCGGTGCGGCGAACGCCATCCGCGGCGCGCTGCGGCAGGGCGGCGTCGACCCCGCCGACGTCGGGTACGTCAACGGGCACGGCACCGGCACCCCGAAGAACGACCCGGCCGAGACCAAGGCGATCCGGCTCGCGCTCGGCCCGGCCGCCGACGACGTGCTGGTCAGCAGCACCAAGTCGATGGTCGGGCACCTGCTCGGCGCGGCGGGCGCGGTCGAGGGGATCGTCACCGCGCACGCGGTCGCCCGGCGGCTGGCGCCACCGACCGCCGGCTACCTGACCGCCGACCCGGAGTGCGACCTGGACTACCTGCCCGACGGCGCCCGCCCGTTCGACCGGCCGTTCGCGCTGAGCAACAACTTCGCCTTCGCCGGGGCCAACGCGGCGCTGCTGCTGGCCAGGCCCGGCACCCCGTACACCCGGCCGGTCCGGGACGCCGACGACGTGGTGATCACCGGGGTGTCCGCGCTGACCCCGGCGGGGCACGGCATCGACGCCGCCGCTTCGGCCGTGCTGGCGGGCGTCCCGGTCGGCGCCGCCGAGCACGGGCTGCTGCTCGGCCGGGTCGACGTCGACCCCGAGCCGTACCTCAGCCGCAAGCTGCGCCGCAGGATGGACCGGCTCGGCGTGCTCAGCGTGATCTCGGCCGCGGACGCGCTGCGTGCCGCCGGGATCGAACCGGGTTCACCGCAGGCCGCCGAGGTCGGCGTGCTCTTCGGCACCGGCACCGGGCCGATGGAGGCCATGCGGAAGTTCGTGGTTCCGCTGCTGTCCGACGGACCCGCCGCGGCCGATCCCGCCGTCTTCCCCAACACGGTCTACAACCAGGCCGCGGGCCAGGTCGCGCTGCACCTGGGCCTGTACGGGCCGACCTCGACGCTGTCGGTCGGGCACGCCACCGGCGCGGCGTGCGTCGGCTACGCGGCGGACCTGATCGCGGATCGACACGTTCGGGCCATGGTCGTGACCGTGACGGATACGCTCACCGACGAGGTGGTCCGCGCCTACGACGCCCAGGGAGCCTTGTGTGGGGATGCCGCCTTCGCGCTGGCCGAGGGCAGTGTCGCGCTCGTGCTGGAGAGCCGCGCCTCCGCTGACGCCCGCGGCGCCACCGTGCTCGGCACGGTCCTCGGACACGGCAACGCCTCCGACGCGAGCCGCAGCAGGCGCTGGGACGCCCGTGGCCGCGGCATGGAGCGGGCGATGACCGCCGCGCTGACCGACGCGGGCCTCGCACCGGCCCGGATCGAGCAGGTGTGGCTGGCCGCGGCCGGGCTCACCGCGGCCGACCGGCCGGAATCGCTCGCCGTCGACCGGGTCTTCGGGCCCGCCGGCCCGGTGCGGCACGCACCCAAGCGGGTGCTCGGCGAACCCATGGGGGTCGGACCCGCGCTGTGCCTCGCGCTCGCCGTGCACGGTCGCGGTGGCCCGGTGCTCGTCAACGGCTCGTCGCTGGGCGGCACGCACCATTGCCTGGTAGCAGGGAGGAACAACGGATGAAGCTGGCAGACCGGGTCGCCTTGGTGACCGGTGGTTCGCGAGGTATCGGCGCGGCCATCTGCAAGAGGCTGGCCGCGGACGGCGCCACGGTCGCGGTCAACTACCGCTCGGGGGAGGCCGAGGCGGCCAAGACCGTCGCGCAGATCGAGGAAGCGGGCGGACGCGCGTTCGCGGTGCGCGGCGACGTGTCCGACTACGACGACGCGGGCAGGCTGGTGCAGCAGGTCGTCGACGAGTGCGGCGACCTGCACGTGCTGGTCAACAACGCGGGCATCGCCAAGGACGCGTTGATCTACTCCATGGAGCCGGGCGACTGGGTGGAGGTGATGCGGGTCAACTTCGGCGGCGTGTTCAACTGCACCAAGAACGTCCTGCCGCACTTCATGTCCCGCGGCGACGGCGTCGTGGTGAACGTGTCCTCGGTGATGGGGGAGCGCGGCTGGGTCGGCGAGTCCAACTACGCCGCGTCCAAGGGCGCGGTGAACGCGTTCACCCGCTGCTGCGCGATGGAGACCGCGCGGTTCGGCATCAGGGTCAACGCCGTGCTGCCGGGGTTCTCGCCGACCGAACTGGTCGCCGGGCTCACCGAGGGCGACGCGGGCAAGGGCATCAAGCGGCAGGTGCCGCAGCGCCGCTTCGGCGGCACCGAGGAGGTCGCCGAGGTCGTCCGGTTCCTGGCCGGCCCGGAGTCCAGCTACATGACCGGCTCGTTCGTGACCGTCGACGGTGGCGCGATGACCGCGCTCGGATTGGGCAGGCCCACGTGGTAGCCGACAGCACGGACACCTCCTGCGACACCTGGCTGCCCGAGTACCAGTGGCGCACGCACCACTCGCGGGTGATCGACGCCGACCCCGCCGCCGTGGGCCGCGCGGTCCGCGCGGTGACCCCCGGCGACATGTACGTGTTGCGGCCCTTGGTGTTCGTCCGCAGCATCCCGGCCAGGGTGATGCGCGACGAGAAGCGGTTCCTCGGCGCGGACCTGCCGGTCCTGGAAGGCCTCATCCAGGGCGTCGGCGCGTTCACCCTCGCCGAGGTGCCCGACGGCGACCTGGTGGTGGGCTTCGTCGGTGAGCCCTGGGGGCTGCGGCAGCACTGGCTGACGCTCACCCCGCAGGAGTACCTGGACTTCGACGAGCCGGGGAACATCAAGGGGCTGATGGCCTTCTCGCAGACGACCGACGAGCGCGGCACCAGGTTGCGCACCGAGACCAGGGTGCACGCCACCGACCCGCGCTCGCGCCGCAAGTTCCGGTTCTACTGGGCGATGATCGAGCCGTTCAGCAGCCTGATCCGGCGTGACTGGCTCGCCGCGGCAGCACGTGCCGTGGAGGACAAGACCGGGAAGTAGCACCACCGGACCCAACGGCCGGCGTCTCGTGCGCGACGGCCATGTCGTGCTGCCCGGAAACGGGCGCGGTACTCGGAATGGAGCACTATGCCGAACGACAAGAACTCGACCGATCCGGACATCAGGGCGATCGCCGGCCGGGTCCTCGACGAGCTGTGGAACAACCGCGACCTCGGGGTGATCGACCGGCACTTCAGCAGCGAGATCGTCACGTACGTGCCGTTGCCCGGCCAACCCGTGATCAAGGGCATCCCGGGCCTGAAGGACCTCGCCACCCAGATGTTCGTCGCGCTGCCCGACCTGGCCCGCCGGACGCACGAGGTGATAGGCCAGGGCGACAAGGTCCTGGTGCGCGGCGAGCTGACCGGCACGCACAGAGGCGCGCTGATGGGCATACCGCCGACCGGTCTGCCGACCAGGCTGCCCGAGCACGTGATCCTGCGGTTCGAGCGGGGCGAGATCGTCGAGATGTGGCAGCAGGCCGACTACCTCGGCGTGCTCGCCCAGCTGGGCGTCACGCCCCCGGAGGGCGCGAGCCCGTTGGGCACCATCGCCCACACCGTGAAGACCGTCGGCAGGTTCGGCGCCCTGATCGTCAAGGACAAGCTCGCGCAGCGGAAGAAGGCCCAGGCCCGATGACAACCAACGACTCCCCCGTCAGCGGGACAGCGGCGGTCCGACCCGCGTTCACCCTGACCAGGGAACACATCCTGATGGTCTCGGACCTGTCCTGGTCCGAGGACAACTCGCGTGCCCTGAAGTGGTACGCGCCGGACTACCGGTGCCACCTGCCGGGGCGGCCGGTGCTCGTGGGCGGCCGGCAGTTCCTGGACACCCTGAGCATGGTGCGCAACGCCAAGCCGGACGTGAAGATCGACTGGCACGACATCATGATCGACGGCAACACCGCGGTGCTGCACGTGACCTTCCGCGGGCACCACCTCGGCAACCTGTTCGGCATCCCGCCCACCGGCAGGCTGCTGGAGATCGGCGAGATCATCATCGAGAAGTACGACGACGAGGGCCGCATGGTCGAGTTCCGCCAGGAGGGCGACTACGCGGGCATGCTGTCGCAGATGGGCATCGTGCCGCCACCGGGCACCGGCCCGCTCGGCATGATCGTGCACTCGGTGAAGACCGCGGTCCGGCTCACCGTGCTGGACCGCAGGAACCGCAAGGCCGGCGGCCGGTAGGACGCACCCGACCCCGCCGGCAGCGGGGACCACCCTCGAAGGCCACCGCCCCGACACCACGTCCCGGCGGTGGCCTTCGACGCGTGGTGGGCCGGGTGTATCCGTCGCGGCGCGCACCGGATCAATACCGGTGAGTGGGTGGCAGGCCGACGGGGCGCTGCCGCGGGCATGCGAACCAGAACGGAGCTCCAGGTGCTCGAACGCATCGGCCGGGCGATCGCCGCCGGCCCCAAGACGTTCCTGCTGGTGATCATCGCTTTCGTGGCGATCAGCGGCGCCATCGGCTCGGGCGTGGTGAGCAGGCTCGCCAGTGGCGGCTTCGAGGACCCGGCGGCCGAGTCGTCCATCGCCAAGGACGTCCTCGCCAGGGACCTCGGCATCGCGAGCCCTAACCTGGTGCTGCTGGTGACCGCGCCGGACTCCGTCGACTCCCCGCAGGCGCAGCGGGTGGGCGCCGGGTTGGCCGCCGACCTCGCCGCGGAGCCGGAGATCAGCCAGGTCGTCTCCTACTGGACGGCGGACCGCAACCCCGGCCTGCGCGACGCGGACGGCCGCTCCGCGCTGGTGGTCGCCCACATCGGCGGCGACGAGAACGCTGCGGCCAAGCGCGTGGACGGGCTGCGCGAGCGGTACGCGGGCGTCCGCGACGGCGTCGAGGTCAAGCTCGGCGGCAGCGTGGCCGCCGCGTTCGACACCGAGACCGCGGCACAGGCCGACCTGCAGGCCATGGAGAAGCTCGCCTTCCCGATCCTGTTCCTGGTGCTGGTCCTCGTCTTCGGCAGCCTGGTCGCGGCGCTGCTGCCGATCCTGATGACGATCCCGGTCGTCATCGGCGTGCTGTTGCTGCTGCGGATCATGTCGGAGTTCATGAGCGTGTCGGTGATCGCCATGAACGCGGCCACCATCATCGGACTCGGACTCGCCATCGACTACAGCCTGTTCGTGGTGTCGCGCTACCGCGAGGAGATCCAAGCCCGCGGCGGTGACGTGACCGACCGCGCGGTCCGCTCGGCGGCCATCGCCGCGGCCGTGCGCACCGCCGGCCGCACCGTGCTGTTCTCCGCGCTCACGGTGACCCTCTCGCTCGCCGCGCTGGCGATCTTCCCGCTGTACTTCCTGCGCTCCATCGCGGTGGCCGGCATCGGGGTGGCGTTGTTCGCCGCGCTCGCCGCCGTCATCGTGGTGCCGACGCTGCTCGCGCTGTTCGGGTCGAAGATCGACAGCCTGGACGCCCGCAAGCTGTTCCGGCGCGGCAAGGCGAAGGCGCCGCGGACGCAGGAGAGCGGCTTCTGGTACCGGCTGGCCAGCCTCGTCATGCGCTACCCGGCCCGTATCGCGGTCGGGGTGGTACTGGTGCTGCTGGTCCTCGGCACGCCGTTCCTGCGGGTGGAGTTCAGCCTGCCCGACGACCGGCAGCTGCCGATGAGCTCGCAGAGCAGGCAGGTCGGCGAGGCGGTGCGCACCGGGTTCACCTCCCGTGAGGCGGACACCATCACCGTGGTAGCGGACACCCCGGGCGTCGGCAAGGACGACATCGCCGCGTACGCCAGTGCGCTGTCCCGTGTGCCCGGGGTGGCGGAGGTCGTCTCGGCGGCCGGCACCTACACCGCGGGCTTGGCCGGCAGGCCGTCGCCGGAGAGCGGCAGGATGCTCAACGACAAGGGCACCTTCCTCAAGGTGGTGCCCTCCGTGGAGGCGTTCTCCGACCAGGGCGGGCAACTGGTCGGCGACCTGCGGGCGGTGCCCGCGCCCTGGCCCGCGAAGATGGCCGGCGCCGGTCCCGCGCTCTACGACACCAAGGCCACGCTGGCCGATCGGCTCCCGCTGGTCCTCGGCTTCATCGCGCTGGCGACCTTCGTCCTGCTGTTCCTGTTCAGCGGCAGCGTGGTGCTGCCGATCAAGGCGCTGATCCTCAACGTGCTCAGCCTCAGCGCCACGTTCGGAGCCATGGTGTGGGTCTTCCAGGACGGTCACCTGTCCGGACTGCTGGACTTCACCCCGACCGGGGCGCTGACCGCGGTGTCGCCGATCCTGATGTTCTGCCTGATCTTCGGGCTGTCCATGGACTACGAGGTGTTCATGCTCTCCCGGATCAAGGAGGGCTACGACCGCACCGGCGACCCGGTCGGCTCGGTGGCGAGCGGGCTGCAGCGCACCGGCGGGCTGATCACGGCCGCTGCGGCGCTGATGGGCGTCGTGACCGTCGCCGGCGTGTTCACCAGCTCGATCGCGTTCCAGAAGATGTTCGCGCTCGGGCTGACCCTCGCGTTGCTCGTCGACGCGTTCGTGGTGCGCGGCCTGCTGCTGCCCGCGTTCATGCGGTTGATGGGCCGCGCGAACTGGTGGGCTCCCGCCCCGCTGCGCCGGCTGCACCGCAGGATCGGGATCGCCGAGCACGACGACCCGCCCGTCCCGCAGCCCGTCCTCGCCGGATCGACGTACCGCTGACCGGCCGAGCCGGCTTCACATCTCACCCCCGACCAGGGCACACGCCAGGGTCTGACAGGGCTAGGAGCAACATCATGGACCGTGCCACCGTCCACCAGCGCCGCTGGCGGATCCTGGCCGTGCTGTGCCTGAGTCTGATCATCATCGGGATGGACAACCTGATCCTGAGCCTGGCGCTGCCCAGCGTGCAGCAGGACCTGCAGGCCGACGGCAGCCAGCTGCAGTGGATCGTGGACTCGTACACCTTGGCGTTCGGCGGGCTGCTGCTGCTCGGCGGCGGCCTCGGCGACCGGTTCGGCCGGCGCCTGATGCTGCTCGCCGGGCTGACCGCGGTGCTGGGCTTCTCCATCGGAGCCGCCTACGCCGGCAGCGCCGAGATGCTGATCGCGATGCGCGCCGGCATGGGTGTCGGCGGTGCGTTCGTCATGCCCGCCACGCTGTCCATCATCAAGGACGTGTTCCCCCGCGAGGAGCAGGCCAAGGCGATCAGCGTCTGGGCGGGCTCCGGCGCGATCGGCGTGCCGCTCGGCCCGGTGCTCGGCGGGCTGCTGCTGGAGAACTACTGGTGGGGCTCGGTGTTCCTGCTCGCGGTGCCGGTGGTGCTCGCCGCCATCATCGCGGTGCTGGCCATCGTCCCGGAGTCCCGCAACCCCGGCCGCACCAAGTTCGACCTGGTCGGCGTGCTGTTGTCGGTCGGCGGCCTCGGCGCGCTGGTGTACGGCCTGATCGAGGCGCCGCACTACGGCTGGGACGACCCGCTGCCGCTGTCCATCATGGCCGGTGGCGTGCTCGGGATCGTCCTGTTCGTGCTGTGGGAGAAGAAGAGCTCGGCGCCGATGCTGCCGCCGAGCCTGTTCCGCAGCCCGGCGGTCGGCGGCAGCGCGGTGGCCATGTTCTGCGTCAACTTCTGCCTGTTCGGCCTGCTGTTCGGGGTGAGCCAGTACTTCCAGTTCGTCAACGGGCACGGTCCGCTCGCCTCGGGGCTGCGGCTGCTGCCCGTGCTCACCGCGATCGCCGGCGCGCCGATGGGGCAGAAGCTGGCGGAGAAGTTCGGCCTGCGGTTCGTCGCGGTCGTCGGGCTGATCGTGCTCGCCGCGAGCATGGTCACCATGGCCGCGGCGGACGGGGCCGGCGAGTCGCTGGTGCTGGTCGCGCTGGCGTTGTTCGGCTTCACCATGGGCTTCACCATTCCCGCGTGCGCCAACACGATCCTCGCCTCCGCCCCGGACGAGCAGGGCGGCGCCGCCTCCGGTCTGACCGACGCCACCCTCCAGGTGGGCGGCTCGCTCGGCATCGCGGTCATGGGCAGCGTCCTGGCCACGTCCTACCGCGACGGACTGCCCAACCTGGTCGGCGTGCTGCCGCCGGAGGCGTCCGCGGCCGTGCAGGACTCCCTCGGCGGGGCCAACGAGGTCGCCCGGCGCATCGGCGGTGACAGCGGCCACGGCCTGATGGAACTGGTGTCGCCCGCCTTCGTCTCCGCGTTGACGGACGCGATGCTGGTCGGTGGCGCGGTCGCCGTCGGCGGCGTGCTGGTGGCGGCCCTGCTGCTGCCCTCGCGCAAGGCCCAGGCCGCCGCGAACACCCGGCCGGAGCATGAAATCGAACTCCCGAACAGCCCGACCGTGACGCTGCCCGATCGCCGGCCGGTCGGCTCCGTCAGCGAGGAAAGGTGATGACCGTGCGGAAGAAGACAATCCGACGACTGCTGGTGGTGGCGGTGGTCGCGGTGATCGTCGCCGTGCTCAACTCCGGCGGCGCGGGCGCGCAGCCCGAACTGCCGGGCGGCGGCGTGGCCGGCACCGGCACCGACGCGCAGGGCGAGCAGAGCAAGCAGGTGGTGCTCGGCTTCTACCTCGACGTGCTGGCCGCCAACCGGCTGGACCGGGTGCGCGACTACCTCGCCGAGGACTACGTGCAGCACAGCCCCGGCCTGCCCGGCACGGTCGACGGCTACCTCAAGACCTACGCCCAGCTGCACGACACGTTCCCCGACCTGCTGGCGCGCATCGACAAGATCGTGGCGCACGGTGACAAGGTGATGATGCTCAACACCTTCCGCGGCACGCACAAGCAGAGCGGCAGGCAGCTGGACTTCGAGACCGCCGAGCTCTACCGGGTGGCGGACGGCAAGATCGTGGAGCACTGGGACGCGGTGGACTACGCCGCGATGGACGAGCTGGGCGTGGTGTTCCCCCGGGGGGAGCAGCCTTCCACCGCCACCAACTGGACCGGCACCGAGCAGCAGCGGCAGAACCTCGGCAGGCTGTTCCTGACGATCGACTCGCTCTACGCGCACCCCGAGGCGCCGGTGCGCGGCTTCCTCGCCAAGGACGTCATCCAGCACACCAGGGGCCTGGGTCACGGCCTGCTCGACTTCAAGCAGAACCTGATCGGCTACCGGGAGCGCTTCCCGGACCTCACCATGCAGGTCACGCACACCGTCGCGGACAACGACAACGTGGTGGTCTTCTGGTACTGGAAGGGGCACGAGAAGGACACCGGCGAGGAGCTGGTGCTCAACCGGGCGGACGTCTTCCGGGTCGCGGGCGGTCAGTTCGTGGAGCACTGGAGCCGCATCGACTACCGGGCCGCGAACCCGTTCGGCCTGAAGTAGCCGGCACCGACGAGGGAACGGACGACCACGGTGGCTCCATTGTCAGCGATCATCGTCGGGGGTGGTGTGAGCGGACTCGCCCTGTCCGGCATGCTGACCCGGCAGGGTGCCGACGTCACGGTCCTGGAACGCGCGCAGCGGCGCCGCGACGGACTGGCGATCACGTTGTGGCCCAACGCGTTGCTCGCGCTCCGGCACTCCGGCGGCGAGGACGTGTACGAAGCGGTCACGAAGGTCTGCGAGCCGATCGGCGCGGCCCGGATGTTCACCTCGCGCGGTCAGGTCGCCGGGATCGACCTCGGCTTCCTCGTCGACCGGTTCGGCCTGTCCGGCCAGGGCGTCACACGGGCCGAACTGCTCGACGCGCTGGCCGGCACGGCGGGGGTGGACATCCGCTACGGCTGCGAGGTCACCGGGGTCGACCCGCGGGGCACGGTCACCCTGGCGGGCGGGGAGACGCTGCGCGCCGACGTGGTGATCGGCGCGGACGGCGTCGGTTCCGCGGTGCGCCGGGCGCTGCTCCCACCGGGTACCGGCGACGGCAGGGAGAACCCGCTGCACAGCTGGCAGGGTGTGGTCGACCGGGGCGACTGGGACTCGCCGGGCGCGGACTTCTTCTTCACCGGCAGGGGAACCTACGGGGTGATGCCGCTGACCGGGAACCGGGCCTACTGGTTCGTCGACGGGTCACCGGACGCCCCGCCGACCGGCGCGGGCTGGCCGGCCGTGATCAGCGCGCTGGTGGACGCCACCCCGGCGGACCGGATCTTCCCGGGCGAGGCCTGGGACCGGCGTCCGGCGCGCGGCTGGGGCCAGGGCCGGGTGACGCTGCTCGGCGACGCGGCGCACCCGATGCTGCCCACCATCGGCCAAGGCGCCTGCATGGCGTTGGAGGACGCGGGCGTGCTGGCCGCGAGGCTGGCCGCGATCAGCGATCCGGCCGCCGCGCTGCGTTCCTACGAGCAGGACCGCTACCCCCGCGTGCACAAGACGTTCAAGCGTGCGCGCGGCATGCTCCGGCTGCGCAGCATGCCCACTCCGGTGCGGGACCGGGTGCTCGCGTCCATGCCGGGCCGGGCGATGACCCACCTGTTCACCGCGCCGACCATCCCCATCCCCGAGTTCCGCTGAACTCCGGCAAGCCCTCCCGAGCCCGGCCGTCCCGCGATTCGCCGGGGTGGCCGGGCTCTTCGGTGTATCCGCCCGCGCGCGCACCGGATCTCTAGTGGTGAGAACAGTTTCCGACCGGGACGAGGACCGAGATGGCTGATGCCCTTCCGCAGGCACTGTCCGATCAGTACGACTGCGTCATCGTGGGCAGTGGCCTCGGCGGCCTGGCTGCCGCCGCGTACCTGGCGAAGTTCGGACGCCGGGTGCTCGTGCTCGAACGCGGTGCGGGGATCGGCGGCTACGCACACCCGTTCCAGCGCGACGGCCGCTACTACGACCCGGCGATCCACGTGGTGCCGGGAGCGGCCGAGGGCGGCACCATCGACTCGCTGCTGAAGTACCTCGACGTGCGGGACATGTGCGAGTTCGTCGAGTCGGACTCGCTGTACCGGGTCGTGATCGGCGACACCCGACTCGACGCCCCGTTCGGCGCGGCTTCGTTCATCGACGCGCACGTGCAGGAGTTCCCGCACGAGGCGGAGGGCATCCGCGGGTTCTTCGCGCTGTGCGAGAAGTTCCTGGAGGAGGCGCACCAGGTGCCGGTGCAGCTCTCGGTCAAGGAGCTCGGCGCGGCGGTCGAGCGGTTCCCGACGCTGTTCACCAACCGCACCCGCACGCTGGACGACGTGGTCGGCCAGTTCATCAAGGACCCCCGCTGCAAGGCGTTCTGCACGGCGGGCTGGCCGTACATGGGCCTGCCGCCGTCGCAGCTGTCCTTCGAGCTGTTCGCCCGGTTCCTGTTCACCCAGATGCACGGCCTGTACCACTGCAAGGGCGGGTTCCAGCACCTGGTGAAGGCGTTCGTGACCGCGATCGAGCGGTGCGGCGGGACCATCCTCACCAACACCCCGGTCACCCGGATCGAGGTGCGCGACGGCCGGGCGGTCGGCGTCGAAGTGGCCGGGAGCCCGCTGTTCCCGGCCCCCGTGCTGGTGCGCGCGCCCGTGGTGATCTCCAACGCGGACGCCACCCACACGTTCGAGGACCTGGTCGGCGAAGAGCACCTGCCGACCGCGTACCTGCGGCGGTTGCGCTCGCTGCGGCCGTCCATGTCGATGTTCGTGGTGTACGCGGCCAGCACCGTGGACATCGCCGCGATGGGCGGCGCGCACGAGACGTTCATCTACGAGGACCACGACATGGACGCGAACTTCGCGGGGTTCGCGGAAGGCCGGGCGCCCGGGACGGTGGTCGTCGTGCCGACGCTGCTCGACCCGTCGCTCGGGCCGCCCGGTGAGCACCTGGTGACCTCGACGGCGCTCGCGCCGTACGACTCGCCCAAGCCGTGGGACGAGCTGAAGCCGATCCTCGAGGACCGCTACCTGGACCTCATCGAGAAGCTGTACCCGGGGTTCCGCGCCGGGCTGACCTTCGTCTCCAGCGCCACCCCGCTCACCATGGAGCGCTTCACCCGCAACCGCTCCGGCGCCGCCTACGGCTGGGAGAACACCCCCGCGCAGGCCGGCAGCAAGCGGCTGACCTACACCACGCCGATCGAGGGCCTGTACCTGGCGGGCCACTGGGCGCAGGCGGCGAGCGCGCTGCGCGTGATCGTCTCCGGGACACACGCCGCGCAGCAGATCCTGCAGTCCGAGGGCGTGAGCGCGGTCGGGCCGCAGTGGTGACCAGGCAACCAGTGACCCCGCCGAACCCGCGGAGTGAGGAAGTCGGATGAGCGTGGCAGTTCGTCAGGAAGCACCGGGGCCCAAGGGCTACCCGGTGGTGGGCACCGGGCCGGACCTGGTCCGCGACCTGGTCGGCACCTTCACCGCGGCCTGGCGCGAGCACGGCGACGTGGTGCAGTTCAAGCTGCCGGGCAAGCGCAGGATGTTCCTGATCGTGCACCCCGACCACATCAAGCACGTGCTCGAGGACAGGCAGCCGATCTACCCCAAGGACCCGTTGTCGGTGGGCAAGTTCGAGCCCTTCGTCGGCCAGGGCCTGTTCACCTCCAACGGCGAGTTCCACTTCCGCCAGCGGCGGATGGCCCAGCCCGCGTTCAAGGGTTCCCGGATCTCCGGCTTCGGTCCCGCCATGGTGCAGTCCACGGCGGACCTGATCGAGGGCTGGAGGCCGCTGGCCGAGCGGCGCGAGGTCGTCGACATCACCCCGGAGATGATGCGGCTGGCGCTGACCATCGTGATGCGCACCCTGTTCAGCACCGACGTCAGCGCGCGAGCGGGCGAGATCGCCCAAGCGGTCCGCACCTGCAACTCCTACACCAACACCAGGTTGCAGCGGTTCGTGGAGCTGCCCGAGGCGTGGCCGTCGAAGGCGCGCAGGGACTTCCTCGCCGCGCGGGCGCTGCTGGACGAGTTCGTCTACGGCCTGATCGCCGACCGCCGGCGCAGCCAGGAGCGGCACGACGACCTGCTGTCGAGGTTCCTGCACGCCAAGGACGACGGCAGCGGCGCGGGGATGACCGACAAGCAGCTGCGCGACGAGGTGGTGACCATCTTCCTCGGCGGCTACGAGACCACCGCGCTGTCCCTGGTCTGGGCGTTCTCGCTGACCTCGCGCCACCCGTCGGTCGAGCAGCGGATCAGGGCCGAGGTCGCCGAGGTGTGCGGCGACCGCGAGCCGCTGGCCTCGGACCTGCCGAAGCTGAAGTACCTGCGCCAGGTGTTCGCCGAGGTGCTGCGCCTCTACCCGTCGGTGTGGACGCTCTCGCGCACGCCGCTGGAGGACGACGTCATCGGCGGCTACCACGTCCCACGTGGCTCGCAGGTGTTCATCAGCCCGTACCTGATGCACCGGCACCCCGCGTTCTGGACCAACCCGGAGGGCTTCGACCCCGGTCGGTTCGCCACCAGCGCCACCGGCGGCGCGCCGCTGTACGCCTACATCCCGTTCTCCCGGGGTCCGCGGCTGTGCCCGGGGTCGTCGGTGGCGGTGCTGGAGGCGCCCCTGGTGATCGCCAGGATGTTCCAGGACTACAAGCTGACCCTCGCGCCCGGTCACGTGTGCGAGCCGACGTCCAACGTGTTCCTGTACCCGCGCGGTGGCATGCCGATGCGGATCGAGCGGGCCGACGCGGTGGTGGGTGCGCGATGAGCGGGTTGCGCCCACTGCCGCCGGGACCGGCGGGCCATCCGGTGCTGGGGTCGGCCATGGGGTTCCGGTCCGATCCGATCACCACGTTCCGGGAGGCCTGGCGCGAGCACGGTGACCTGGTCCGCTTCCGCGGGCCGGTGACGGTGTTCCTGGTGGCCAACGCCGAGTACCTCAAGCACATCCTGGTCGACAACGTCGACATGTACCCGCACCCGGACGACTTCAACCGCAAGATCAGCGTGTCGGTCGGCAAGGGCCTGGTCACCTCGGAGGGCGACGTCTGGCGCACGCAGCGCCGGATGGTCGCGCCGTCGTTCCGCCGGGAGCCGCTGGAGCGGTTCGCGGGCGTGATGGCCGACGCGGCGGAACGCATGCTGGACCGCTGGGAGGCTCGGGCCGCGCGGGGCGAGGGGATCGACGCCCGGTCGGAGACCCAGGAGCTGACCCTGGAGATCCTGGCCCGCTGTCTGTTCCGGGCGGACTGGTCGGCGCAGGCCGCCGAGATGGGTGACGCGGTCGCGGTCCAGCTCGAACACCTCAACCGCAAGCTGATCGCGGTGGTCGACCTGCCCGAGTCGGTGCCGACCCCGGCCAACCGGCGGTTCGTCAAGGCCAGGAACCTGCTGGACAGGACGGTGTACGGCCTCATCGCGGAACGGCGTGCCGACCGGGTCGACTCCGAGGTGCCGGACCTGCTGTCCATGCTGATGGCGTCGGCCGACCCGGAGACCGGTCAGCTGATGACCGACCAGCAGCTCCGCGACCAGGTGATGACGCTGTTCGTGGCGGGCCACGAGACCGTCGCGACCACGCTGTCCTGGATCTGCTACCTGATGTCGAAGTACCCGGAGGAGACCGAACGGGCCAGGGCCGAGGTCTTCGAGGTCGTCGGCGACCGCAAACCGACGAAGGACGACCTGCCGCAGCTGAAGTACCTCAAGCTGTTCATCGCCGAGGCGCTGCGGCTGTACCCGCCGCTGTGGCAGGTGGCCAGGATGCCGCTGCTGGACGACGTGATCGGCGGCTACCGGGTGCCCGCCGGCTCGTTCATGCTGCTGAGCACCTACCTCACGCACCGGCACCCGGACTACTGGGACAACCCGGAGGGCTTCGACCCGGAGCGGTTCGACAAGGAGCGGTCCGCGGGCCGGCCCAGGTTCGCCTACGTGCCCTACGTCGGCGGTCCCCGCAACTGCGTCGGCCTGGCCTTCGCCAACATGGAGCTGACGATCGTCACCGCGTCGATCCTGCAGCGGTTCCACCTGGACCTGGTGCCCGGCCACCCGATCGTGATGCAGCCGGACATCTCGTTGCGCGCCAAGCACGGCATCAGGATGACGCTGCGGAAGACCACCCCGCCGAGCACCGCCACCCGGGTGTCCACTGTGGATGAGAAGGAACAGGAGAAGAGTGAGCATGTCTGTGAGCACGCACGCCGACTCGGCCAAGGCTGACACCTACCGGGAGATGGCCCGGCGCTACATCGAAGAGGTGTGGGACAAGAACAACGTGGAGACCGAGGAGGAGCTGCTGGCGGTCGACTGGACCGACCACATGCCGCTGCCCGGCTGCGCGAACGGCCGGGCCGGGCACCGGCAGGCCGTGCAGCTGATGCACGACATGGCTCCGGACATGCGGTTCTACCTCAACGAGATCGTCATCGAGGGCGACCTGGTGATCGACCGGTGGACCGCGCACGGCACGTTCACCGGCAAGCCGATGTACGGGTTCCCGCCCACCGGCAAGAAGTGGACGATGACCGGGCTCGACCTGCACCGGGTGCGGGACGGCAAGTTCGTCGACCTGTGGCACGAGGAGAGCACCGCGGCGCTGGTCGAGCAGCTGGGCATGGCGCCGGAGCCCGGCACCGGCGGTCTCGGCATCATCAAGCTGACCGCCCGCAACGTGTTGCACGTGGCCAAGTACAAGATGCGCGGCGGACGCTGACGCCGACCTGTATCCGGCGCCGGTCAGGCCGGATCTAGTGACGTAGAAGGCAAAGAGTCACATCGGAGGGAACGCAATGATCAGTCGTGACCAGGTGACCGAGGCCGTGCACTCCTCGGTCGAATCGGCCCTCGGCGTCGAGGCCGACGAGGTGACCCCCGGCGCCACGCTGCTCGACGACCTCGGCGCCGAGTCGATCGACCTGCTGGACATCCTGTTCCGCATCGAGCGCGCGATCGGCGTCAAGATCCAGGCCGCGGAGCTGGCCGCGTACGTGCAGGGCGGTATCCCGGACGACGAGTTCGGCGACGCGAACGAGATCGTGACGGCCACCGGGCTCGCCCAGCTCAAGAAGATCATGCCGCAGATCGACCAGGACGCCCTGGCCGGCAAGCTGGCCGCGGACAAGGTGATGAGCCTGTTCACCGTGGACAACCTGGTCGAGCTGGTCGCCACCCGGACGGAAGCGACGGACACCGTGTCCGTCGGCGCGTAGACCCGCGATGGGCGTGCACATCGTCGGCACCGGCGGGTACCAGCCCGGCGAGCCGATTCCCACCAGCGAGATCGAACGCCTGGTCGGCCCGCTGCCCGACGACGTCCGCGAGGGCCTGTCGATCGACCAGCGGTTCTGGATGATCGACCCCCGCACCGGGGAACACCGGGAGAACAACTCGGACATGGCCTACAAGGCCACCGTCCGGGCCCTGGAGTCGGCGGGGATCGAGCCCGCCGACGTCGAGCTGCTGATCCTGTCCACCGGCACCCCGGACTACCCGCTGCCGCCGGTGGTGAACCTGCTGCAGGAGCGGTTGGGCATCCCGGAGTGCGAGACCATGGAGATCCGGTCCGGCGGCGCGGGCGCCGTGCAGGGGATGGAGATCGCCAGGATGAAGCTGGAGCGCGGTGACTGCGCCAACGCGGTCGTCATCGGCTCCGAGGCGATCTCGCCGGTGCTCGCACCGATCTTCCTCGGCAAGGACCCGTACTCGATCCGGATGCGGGACCGGATGCCGGTCTACATGTTCGGCGACGGCGCGGGTGCCGTGGTGCTCAAGGAGTCCGGCCTGCCGGGCGGTCTCCTCGGCGGTGCCAGCCGCTGCATCGGCGGCCTGCGCAAACCGGGGATCCACTCGGTCGGCGGCGGCACCCACGCGCCGATCCACGAGCAGCTGGCGGCCAAGCGGCTGGTCGACCTGAAGGTGGACGTGGTCGGCGCGGGTGACTTCACGCCGGTCATGGTCACCAGGGCGATCAGCGACACCGCGCGGCAGGCGGCGATCGACATCGAGTCGGTCGACCTGTGCCTCGTTCCCGAGGGCAACGTCGGCTGGATGCTGGAGTCCCTCAAGGAGTCCGGCCTGGACACCGCGGAGTGGAAGGCGCTGGACGGGCGCATCATCGACAGCCTCTCGGTGATGGGTGCGGTCGGCAGCGCCGCGGTGCCGCTGTTCCTCGACGACGCCTGGCGCGACGGTCGGGTGGTGCCCGGTCAGCGCGTGATGCTGGTCGGGGTGGAGAGCACGAAGTGGATCTACGCGGGTGCGGTCGTCGACTGGACCGCGCCTTCACCCGTCGCCGCACCCTGACGGCGATCGGACCGCCGGCCGGCTCGGCGACCCCCGCGAGCCGGCCGTCATCCGTCACGACGAAACGAGTGACCGCTATGACGGTGCCACAGGTGCGCGTCGCGCACATCGACGACCTACCGCCGGGGAAGCTGCTGACCAGGGAAGTGGACGGTGGCAAGGTGCTGCTGGCCAACGTGGGTGGTGAGATCTGCGCCGTCCGCGCCGAGTGCAGCCACGAAGGCGCGCCGCTCGGCGAGGGCGAGGTGGACGGTGCCACGATCGAGTGCCCGTGGCACTTCAGCCGGTTCTGCCTGCGCACCGGAGAGGCGCTGGACCCGCCCGCCATGGACCCGGTCGAGGCGTTCTCGGTGGACGTGCGTGCGGGCGAGATCTTCGTCAGCAGGCGGGAAATGGCCCCGGAGTGAGCGCGCAGGACGTCGGCGGCAGGTCGGCGTCCACGCTCCGGCGGTAAGTCGGCGACACGAACGGGGTGGGCGTAGATGACTGGCTGGTTCGACGGCACCGCCGGGGTGGGAACCGTCCCGCCCGACGCGACGATGATCCTCGGCCACCGGTTCGTGGCCGCTCCGGCGGCGCCACCGGAGCCGGTGCCCGCGCCCGCACCGGGGTTCACGTCACGGCAGCTGCGTGATGTCATGGGGCAGTTCGCCACCGGCGTCACCGTGGTGACCATGCCGGGCGTCGACGGCCCGAGCGCCGTCACCGTCAACTCGTTCACCTCGTTGTCGCTGGACCCGGCGCTGGCCATGGTGTGCCTGCGCACCCGGTCTCGCGGCGCGGCCGACCTGCGCGCGGCAGCCCGGTTCGCGGTGAACATCCTGGGTGCGGGCCAGGGCGACCTGTGCGCCCTGTTCGCCTCGTCGGACCGGCCGTCCGGACACCAGGCGTTCGCCGCGTTCCCGCACCGGACGGGCAGGACCGGGGCGCCGTTGCTCGACGGCACGGTCGGCCACGTCGAGTGCGTGCTGGAGAGCCAGGTGCCGGTCGGCGACCACACCCTCTTCGTCGGCGCGGTGCTCGCCGTCGAGACCGGCTCCGCCGACGGCCCACTGGTCTTCCACGGCGGCCGGTACTTCACCACCTGAGCACGGATCGAGGATCGGAAGGTCATGACTGGTACCGCTTTGCTGTTCCCCGGCCAGGGTTCCCAACGCGTCGGGATGGGGTTCGACCTCGTCGAGCGGCACGACGACCTGGTGCGCGAGCTGTACCGCACGGCGGACGACGTGCTCGGGTTCGGGCTGTCCGAGCTGTGCTGGCACGGCACCGCGGAGCAGTTGCGGCCGACCGAGATCACCCAGCCCGCGGTGTTCCTGACGAGCATGGCGTTGCTGCGAATCGCGCAGGCGCGCGGTCTGGCCGCCGACGCGGTCGCCGGGCACAGCCTGGGGGAGTACACCGCGCTGGTCTGCGCCGGCGCGCTGGACTGGGTGGACGCGCTGCGCCTGGTGCGCAGGCGGGGTGAGCTGATGGCCGAGGTGAACAGCCGCACGCCGGGCCGGATGGCCGCGGTCGTCGGCCTCGACGCCGACCGGGTGGACGAGCTGTGCGCGCTGGCGAAGGTCGGGCACGGGCTGGTCGAGGTGGCCAACTACAACGAGCCGGGGCAGACCGTGGTGTCCGGCGTCGAGGCGGCGGTGCACGCGGTCGTCGCGGAGGCCAAGCGTTCCGGTGCGACGAAGGTGGTGCTGCTCGACGTGGGCGCACCGTTCCACTGCTCGCTCATGCGCGACGTCGAGGACGAGTTCGCCGCGGAGCTGGAGCGGGTCGTCGTGCGGGACCCGGTGGTGCCGATCGTGGCCAACGTGATCGCGGACTACGCCCGCACCGCGGCGGACGTGCTGGGCAACCTGCGCCGCCAGCTCACCGGCGCGGTCCGCTGGACCGAGACCATGTCCCGGCTGGCGGACGCGGGGATGACCCGGTTCGTCGAGGTCGGTCCCGGGCGGGTGCTGACCGGGTTCGTCCGGGCCGCGCTGCCGGGTTCCGAGGTGCTGCCGACCGGCGACGTGCGCAGGCTGGAGCGGGCGCTGGACTCGGCGGCGGTCACGGCGGTGTGATCGTCGGCCTTGGTCGAGAACCCCTGCCGGTGCCACGATGGTCGTGGTGGTGGCCTCGCTGCCCGACGAACGCAGAGAGTCTGGTGTGGTATGACGGACCGACCCGAACCCGGTGACCCCCTGCTCGACCGGCTCAAGCACGCCGTCGGTTCGATGCCCGATTCCGTGCTGCAGGACGCGTTCGACGTGTTCGAGCACCGGCCGCAGCCCACGTCGAGCCGCCCGCGTGCCTTCACCGCGTGGCTGCGGGCGTGCCTGCGCCGCTCCTGAAATCCGCCGGGACAAGGCGATAGCACACTGCGTCGCGCTTGTCCCGGCATTCGCGCTGATCGGCATGACGTGGGCCCCGGGCCGTCGCCGTCAGAGCTCGAACGTGACCACTTTATGAAAGGCCGGAGGCCGCGCGCGGCCCACAAATGGTGATCCGGTCCCTGTAGTGTCGCTCTTCGAAGCGGGACGTGGAGTTGCAGACCGCAGGGAGTCGTCGGTGTTGCGCCGCTTCGCGTCAGCAGTGGGTGGGTCGATTTCTTCGGGTTGAGGAAATCATGTGAACCTTGCCATGCGTGCGTATGTCCGGATGGCAGAGAGAAGCGGGTAACAATGCCCAATTCGACAGTTGATCAACTTGTTGAAGAATGCCTCGTCGGTAGCCAGGCGGCCTGGAACGAGTTAGTCCGCCGATACGCCCCGTTGGTGTGGGCGATCGCCCGCTCGCACCGCTTGTCGCGGACGGATTGCGAGGACGTCAGCCAGGCGACGTGGATGCAGGTGGTGAAGCACCTGACCAAGCTCCGCGCGCCGGACCGGTTCGCCGAGTGGCTGGCCGTGACCGCGAAGCGGGAAAGCCTCAAGCACCTGCCGAGGGTGGCGCGGCACGTGCCCTCCGGGGACTCGACCGCGTTCGACCGGCGCGACGAGTCGGCGCCGGACCCGGAGGCGGCTGCGGTCGGCCGGGACCGCGACACGCTGATGCTGCGCGCGTTGCGGGACCTGCCTCCCCGGGACCAGGCGCTGCTCGGCCTGCTGATGTGCGACCCGCCGCGCAGCTACGACGAGATCAGCGTCGAGCTGGGCATCCCGCGCGGGTCGATCGGCCCGTTCCGGGCCCGCTCACTGGTTCGGCTGGAGCGCAGGCTCCGGGAGCTCGGCGAGGACGTCCCCGGTTGACGCGCCGCGGTCGACGCCGGCCAGCGGCACGCCCGCTCGCCAGATCGCCGCGATCGAGCGGGTCGCGGTGATGTCCGCGGTCGGATCACCGTCCACCAGCACGAGGTCCGCCCTGAGCCCGGGTGCGATCCGGCCCCGGTCGGTGAGCCCGAAGTGCGCGGCGGGCAGGCTGGTCGCGGCGGCCAGCGCCTCGACCGGGCGCAGTCCCGCGTCCACCAGGCAGACCAGCTCGCGGTGCAGGCTCGCGCCGTGCACCACCGGGAACGGCCCGTGCGGCCCGTCGTTGGCGTCGGTGCCCGCCAGCAGCGGCACCCCGGCCTCGTGCAAGGCGGTCGCCGCCCGCAGGGCGTTGCGATAGGTGTGCGGCACGGCGGGCATCATCGGCAGCTTCCTGCCGACCACCTGGCGGACCGGGTCCGGCAGGTAGGGGCCGATCCGCGGGTCGGCGGCCAGTTCGGCGCCGACGTCCGATCCGCTCGTCGTCTCCACGAGGGCCAGCGTGCCGACCACGAAGACGCCCGCGGCGGCGGCCACCTCGGCCAACCGCGTGCTGTTGCGCTCCACCACGTCCACGTCGGTGCTCGAATCGACGAACATGTGCGCCAGGCCGTCCACGCCCGCGTCGATCGCCATCTCGGCGCACCGCAACGTGGTGGCGTGCGCGATGACCTTGATCCCCGCTGTGCGCGCGGCGGCGACCAAGGCCCGCACGGTCGGCTCGTCGAGCGCGGGGACGTCCATCCCGAAGTGCGTGCCGTCCTCGATGACGACCTTCAGGTAGTCCACGCCGTCGGCCAGCCTGGCGTGCACGAACGCCTCGGCCTCGCCGGGGCCCGCCACCGTCGGGAACGGGCCGAAGACCGAGCCCATGATCTGGGTGGGGTGCCCGTTCGGCGCGGTCGCGCCCACCCCGGCGCTGCGGAGGTCCGCCACGTCGTCGCGCCCGCCCGCCTGCGCCTTGGCGTCGGCGGCCGTCCTGGTCATGGCGAACATGTCGAGCTCGGTGGTCACGCCGAACCGCAGCGCCTGGCCGAGGCTGTCGGGGAAGGTGTGCGTGTGCGCGTCGATGAACCCCGGTAACAGGGTTCGGCCGGCGCCGTCCACGATCGCGGCGGCCCCGTCGGGCGTGGCGGCCGAGGTGACCTGTTCGATCAGTCCATTTCGGACGACCACCGTCATCGCCGGGAGCGCGTGGGCGCCGTCGAACACCCGGACGTCGCGGATGACCGTCGGTCGGTGGCCCGGCTTTATGGTACTGACGGTTCCGAAACTCATGGTTCCGTATAATGGCACCGTGCCGCGTGAACAGCAAGCCCTCGGCAGGCCGCGGGACGGCCGGGTCGACCGCGCCATCACCGGCGCGACGCAATCGCTGCTGGCCGAGGTGGGGTACGCCGGGCTCACCGTGGACGCGGTCGCCACCAGGGCGGGCACCAGCAAGGCGGCCATCTACCGCCGCTACGGCAGCCGACCGGAGATGATCTTCGCGTCGGTCATGCACGGGCTCGACCTGTCGCCGCCGCCGGACTCCGGGTCGCTGCTCGGCGACCTGCGCGCGCTCACGGCGGAGATCGCGCAGAGCCTGTCCACCCCGCCGCCGGACGTGCTGCCGGGGCTGCTCGCGGACAAGCACAACGACGCGACGATGGCGGCCGGCTTCGTCAGCAAGTACGTCGACGTCGAGCAGCGCTGCATCGCCGAACTGCTCGACCGGGCCGTGCGCCGGGGAGAACTGGGCCGCCGTCCCGATCCGACCGCGGTGCACGCCCTCGTGCTCGGCCCGATCTTCGCCCGGTTGTTCCTGCTGTCCGACGGGGACGACGAGGCCAGGGGCGGCATCGCCGCGTTCGCGTTGCTGGTGGCCGAGCACGCCGCGGCGTCGTTGGGCGCGCTGTTCGGGCCGTGACGCCGTGGTGCGCAACGGCCGCCGCGACGGCAGGTCGCGGCGGCCGTCGAAGCCGGTGCCGCGCTCAGAAGCCCAGTTTGGGTCGCAGCTCCTGGAGGGCCGCGACGATGCCGTGCAGGTGCTCGTCGCTGTGCGCGGCGTTCATGGTCAGCCGCAGGGTCGCGTGCTTGCGGGCGGCGTTCGGGAAGACGTCGACGGGCGCCCGGTAGCCCCGGTCGAACAGCGCGTCGCGCAGCGCCGCCGCGGTGGACTCCCGGCCGATGTCGACCGAGGTCATCAGGGACGGGGTCGCGTTGACCCGGAGGCCGGCGCCGGTGAGCTCGGCGCGGAACGCCGTCACCCGCTCCAGGTAGCGGTCGACCAGTGTCGGTTCGGTCGCGGTGAGCAGCCGCATCGAAAAGGTCGCGGTGGCGGCGGTGGCCGGCGACAGCTGCCCGCCGAACATCGGGCTCGGGTCGAGCGCTTCCAGCGCGGTGATCGCCTCACCCGGACCGGCCACCACGCAGCCGGTCAGCCCGAGGGTGCGGTCGAGGGACGCCAGCACGAAGCTCGCCTGAGGCAGGCCCGCGTACTCGGCGGCGAACGGCCGGTGCTCGGGGCCGTAGACCAGGAAACCGGCGGAGTCGTCCACGCAGCTCAGCGCGCCGTGCCGCTCGCACACCCCGATCAGGTCGGACAACGGCGCCACCGAACCGTCTCCGGCGTACACGCTCTCCATCACCACGACGATCCGCTTGCCGCGCAGCCCGTGCAGCACTGAGTCCAGGTGGTCGGCGTCGTTGTGCCGGAAGGAGAACAGCCGCTTGCCGTAGTCGAGCGCTTCGGCGGCCTTCCACCAGCCGCGGTGCACGTCCCGGTCCAGCACCACGACGACCTCGGTGTGGTCCAGGGTCAGGTCGGACGGCCAGGACTGCCGGATGGTCATCGCGTGCACGAAGCTCTGCGCCGCGTCGGCGCCGCTCGCGTAGCTGACCGCGCGTTCCTTGCCGACGATCCGGGAGAACTCGGTCTCCAGGTCGGTGTGCGCCCGCGTGATGCCGGTGCCGAACCGCGATCCGCCCGCGGCCAGGCCGAACCGCCTGGCCGCGGTGGTGAAGCAGTTCATCACGTCCGGCCGGCTCTGCAGGTTGAGCACGTTGTGCGGGGTGAAGTTGACCAGGTGCCTGCCGTCCATCGCGACCTCGGGCGCGCAGGACATCCCCTCGGCGAACGCGACCCGGAAACCCTGCCGGGTCAGGCCGTCGGCCAGGGTGCGGAACTGCCACTTGAGGCTGCTGCCGAACCGCAGCAGGTCCTCCACCCGGTCCTCGCCCAGTTCTTCGAGCAGTCGCAGCAGCTTGTCGCGGGCGCCCTCGTCCGGATCGGCCCGGACCCC
Source organism: Saccharothrix sp. NRRL B-16314 (assembly GCF_000716595.1). Lineage (GTDB taxonomy): Bacteria > Actinomycetota > Actinomycetes > Mycobacteriales > Pseudonocardiaceae > Actinosynnema. Next base: position 14,449 of record NZ_JNXC01000008.1, on the reverse strand, counting down.
GGCCGGTGCGGGCAGGTCCGGCGCCGGCTCGGCCGGCCGTGCCGCGACTTCGTCGGCGGGCGCGACCTCCGCGATCGGGGTGAGCCGGGCCGGTGGTGGTGCCGTGGGCGTGCCCACTCCGTTGATCGTCATGATCCTCGTCCTCTCGTGACGCCCGCGAACCTATCGGCGTCGTGATCGCATTCCCGGGGTTTCGAAGGATGTGTCAACTTGCTGTAGTGGGCACGGTCGCCCGGCGACGGAACGTGATTTCGCGGTCGCGCTTCGCGGCTCTCGAATATCGCGGCGGTGGCAGCTTCCGGACATGATCGGCCCGGCCGTCACCGGCCGGTTTCACCCCGTCCGCCTCGCACGATGGCGGTCCGAACCACTCGGCGTGGGTGGCGACGCTGCCCGCACCGCATCGGAACTCCCGGCCGTCACGGCTCGACCGGTTGACACACATACAGTGTAAGTGCATAGTGAGCGAGGTGACTTACACCGTATGTCTCAGCGTGGCGGCGGTTTCCGGGCGGACGCCGCCCGGAGGTCGAGCCGCGCTGAACACGGCAATCCGAAATTCCTGACGAACAGATCCCTGGGGGACCCGGATGTCGAGCTCCATCTTCCTGCTCGCGCAGAGCGAGGCGCACCAAGCCGTGAACGGCCGCTACCACGGCCGGTCGGTACGCGCGTCGGGTCCGTTGCACCGGGAAGCGCTGCCGGCGGCGGGCTTGACGGAGGGATTCCTGGAGCAGACGCTGCAACTGGCCCAGAAACTGATCGACTCCGCGATCTGCACCTATCGCGACGAACCGCGTTCCGGGACGGCGGATCGCGGCGCCGTGCGCGAGGTGATCCGAACGCTGCTCGCCCGCCCGGAGAACACCTTGCGCTGCGTGGTGACCACCGAATGGCTGGCCGGGGAGATCGTCGAGGCGGCCGGCGAATCGTCGGACCGGGGGCGCATCGAGATCCTGTGCGATCGGGCCTTGGCGGACGCGTGCGTGGTGGTCGCCAAGCTCCACCGGGTCGACCGGTGCGAGGTCCGGATCGCGCCGAAGTCCATCCCGGAGATGATCCTGGTCGAGGACGCCGCGGCGATGTGCAGGCCGAAGTCCGGCGGCGAGGAGGTGCCGTTCCTCGACTGCCCCGAGCTGAAGGACGTGCTCGGCAACTTCTACCTCAACGCCTGGCGGGTCGCGCCTGCTCTCGGCGCTTACCGGGACTACGCCCTGATGTACGGCTGCGACCAGACCCGGCAGATCCTGACCCTGTTGTCCAAGGGCTACAAGGACGACGTCGCGGCCAGGCAGGTGGGGGTCTCGGTGCGCACCTACCGCCGGTACGTCGCGGACCTGGCCCGCACCCTCGGGGTGCGCTCGCGCTTCCAGATCGCCGTGCGGGCCGTCGAACTCGGTCTGATGGATCGCTGCGAGCACGAATGAGGTGGTCGGGACGGGACCGGCCGGCGGGCTGACGGCGAACTGGCCTGGCGGTGAACTGGCCTGGCGGTGAACTGGCCTGACGGTGAACTGGGTTGAGGGCCACGCCGGTGCCGCGGATCGGGTGACGCGCGCACCGCGCAGGGATCGGTGACCTCGTCGGTAGTGGTGGCGTCGGCGTGGCACGCGCCGGGCCGGCGCTGCGGTCAACCCGGTCTGCCCGTGGCGACCGCTCGCACCGGTGGCGCGGTGAGTCTCTGCCTGACGACCTCGAACGGCTCGGCGGCGGGGTGCCCGCTCAGCCAACCGAACCACGCGTCCTTGAGGGCCAGATGATCCCGTTGCAGGTAGATGCGATCGGCCTGCGTGCGGTGCATGTCGATGGCCCGCTGCCGCACCCGCGCCAGGTGCTCGGTGACCGGGTGGAACGCCGTCGGCGCGAACGCCTGACCGCTGCTGGGCGTGCGGTACCAGCTCAGGCTCACCCCGGACCGGCGCAGCGCGGCGCTGACGATGGCGCTCGTGGCGCGGTGGTCCTGGTGGGTGTCGTCGGGGTGCGGCGCGAGGACGACGTCCGCCCTCCCGGTCTGCTCCTCCAGCCAGCGCACGCGAGCCCCCGTGACGTCCAGGCAGCCGTCGTGGCCGGTCGGGTCGGTGACGAGGTCGGCGCCCAGGACCGCGGCGGCGGCCTTGGCCTCGGCGGACCGGACCTCGTCCACGCCGGTCATCAGGACGATGGACACCCGGTGCCCGGCCGCGGCGTAAGCGGCGAGCAGGCAGCCGGCGCCGTACTCGGCGTCGTCCGCGTGCGGCGACACACCGACGACGTTCAGCGGTTCGGACGGGTGCGGCTGGTGCAATGCGATCCCTTTCGGGTGAGGACGTTCCGACATTCCAGAATTCCGCTCGCCTTCTGGTCGGGATTGCCATGAGATCGGGAGGTACCGTACTCCTGCTTCGCAGGTCACTGATTCACCGATTCGGGCGATAAATCCGGTCACGTCAGTACGGCGGTCCCTCGTGCGCGCAGTACGTCGCCGCGAGTCGCCTTGCGCGGACGGTGTTATCGGCGAGTGCGAATCGCCGGTGCCGCCGGCCGCCCTGCGGTGTCCGCCGGGTGCCGGCGGCCGACGCGGTGGACAGCGCTTGCCGCCGGCGGCTCGCAAAGTTGCGCAACACCTGTCCCCGATCGGCGCGCGGCGTGGAACCGCCATCTGGGACGTGTCGGCGGAACCCCGATGGTCCGAGCTCTCATCACGTTGACCGAACACCCGGAAGTGGGATTCTGGTCGCGTGCAGGACAACTCCAGATCATGGCCGGCCAACTGCTTCCGATTGCTGCTGGTGGAGGATGACTGCGAGCTCGTGGAGTTGCTCGCCACCGTGCTGCGCGACGAGGGGTACACCGTCGACGTCGCCTCGGACGGGCAGCGCGGGCTGCACCTCGCCCTCACCCGGCCGTACGACGTCGTGGTCATCGACCGCGGCCTGCCCGCCCTCGACGGGCTCGACCTCCTGGTGCGGCTGAGGTCGAAGTCGGTGCGGGCGCGCGCGTTGATCCTCACCGCGATGGCCACCGTCCACGACCGGATCGACGGCCTCGACGCGGGTGCGGACGACTACCTCGTGAAGCCGTTCGACCTGGACGAGCTGAGCGCGCGGCTGCGCGCGCTGTGCCGTCGGTCCCAGGAACTGGCCGAGGTGCTGCCGATCGGCGCCGCGCGCCTCGACGTCGGGCAGCGGGAGGTGGTGCTGCACGACGGCGGACGGGTGCCGCTCACGGCGCGGGAGTTCGGCCTGCTGAGGGTGCTCGCCACGCACCCGGACACGGTGCACACGCGGGCGTCGTTGCGGCGGGTGGTGTTCCCCGACGCGTCGGCTACGTCCATTGTGGACACTTACGTGTACTACCTGCGAACCAAGATCGACCGTTCGGTGGTGCACACCGTGCAAGGGCTCGGCTATCGCTTGGGGGCGTTGTGAGTCGTTCGTGGGCCGAGGCGGAACGCGCGGTGGTCCGGCGGGCGCGCCTGCGGGTCAGCGTGCTGGTGGGGCTGGCGATCACCGTGCTGGTCGCGTTCGTGGGCGGTATCGCCTACGCCGTGATGGTGCACGCGCAGGAAGCGCAGGTGACCCGCGAGCTGCGGTACAACGCCCAGTTCGGCACGCCGTCGACCCCTCCGGGGTGCACGTGGCTGTTCGTCCTCGACGACGGCGTGCTGAACGACGGCGTGCTGAAGGTGCCGCCGGGCTTCCCCCGGCAGGACGACCTCGACGTGGTCGAGGCGTCCGGCGGGACGATCGAGCGCGAGCTGGAGCTCAACGGCACGGAGTACCTGGTGCTGACCCAGCGGGGCGCGGACGACACCACGGTGCAGGCGGTGTTCGACACCCGCTACCAGCTCGCCGACCGGCGGCACCTGCTGCTGGCGCTGGCGATCGCGGAGGTCGGCGGGCTGCTCGCGGCGGCGTTCATGGGGCTCGGCGTCGGCCGCGGCACGGTCGCGCCGCTGGCCGAGGCCCTGGCCAGGCAGCGGCGGTTCGTCACGGACGCCAGCCACGAGCTGCGGACGCCGATCGCGCGGGCGCACACGCGGGCGCAGCTCCTCGCCCGCTGGGCGAAGGCGGCGGACCTCCCCGATCACCACCGCGACGGCCTCGACAAGCTCGTCAGCTCGATCCGCGGGCTCGGCGACGTGGTGGACGACCTGCTGCTGTCGGCGCGGTTGAGCCGCCAGCCCGACGGGTTGGCGGGCCGGGCGGTCGACCTGGCCGCTTTGGCGGAGTCCGCGGTGGCGACCGAGAACGACCGGGCCGACGAACGGCGGATCACGCTGACCGTCGAACGCCCCACCGGCCCGCTGGTCGTCGTCGGCGTGGAGACCGCGTTGCGGCGCGCGGTGGACGAGCTGCTGGCGAACGCGATGCGCCACACGCCCGAAGGAGGCCGAATCGACGTGCGACTCGGGCTGCGGGGCGGGTGCGTCGAGCTGACGGTCGCGGACACCGGCGAAGGCTTCGACCCGATCGAGGCGGACCGGCTCTTCGACCGGTTCCACCGCGGCCAGGACGGGCCGGAGCGGCGGTTCGGGTTGGGGCTCGCGCTGTTGCGCGAGGTCGTGACGAGCCACGGTGGCACCGTGGACGCGTTCAGCCACCCGGGCAAGGGCGCCCGGTTCACCCTGCGCTTACCGGTGGCCGACCCCTCAACGGCCACCGGTGTCGTGCCCGGCAAGGCGATCAGTACCGGGCCGCGGTGACCAGGTCGGCGGCCACTCGCACGTCCACGTCGAGCGAGCGGTCCGGGTCGACGGGCGCGATCACGTCGGCCAGGGCGTCGAGCAGCGCCGCGCACCGGGGCGAGGTCGGCCGCCTGCCGCCCACGTGGACGGCCTGCCGCAGGCCGAGCGCGAGCGAACCGCACAGCAGCTTGAGCAGCTCGGCGACGTCGTAGGCGCGCAGCGCCGCCTGGGTGCCGAACGGCACGACGTCCTGGTTGCGCAGGTTGGTCGGCAGGCTCTGGGTGCTCGCCGGCAGGACCGCGCGGCGGATCTCGACGAGGAACGCGGTGGTGGCCAGCTGCACGCCCTGCAACCCGTGCTGGAGCCCGGGACCGGCGGCCAGCATCGGCGGCAGGCCGGTGTTGCGGACGGGGTCGACCAGCAGGTCCAGCTGCCGTTCCGCGAGGTTGCCCAGCGACGCGGTGACCATGGCGAGGACGTCCGCGGCGAACGCGGCCGGCTGGCCGAAGAAGTTGCCGCCGTGCGCGATGACGTCGTCGCCCGGGAAGAACAGCGGGTTGTCGCTGACACCGCGCAGGTCGGACGCCACGACGCCGTCGACGTAGCGCAACGCGTCCTCGGCCGCGCCGAGCAGCTGCGGTGAGCACCGGATGCTGTAGGGCTCCTGGAGAGCACGCTCGCCACTCGGGACCAACCCGACGAGGGTGTCGCGCATCCGCTCGCCGACGGTGGCCGCACCGGGATGTCCGTAGGCGGAGATCAGGCGTGGGTCGAGGAAGCCGGGGTCGGCGCCGACGACGTCCACGAGCAGGCAGGTCAAATCCTGGATGGCCCGGTGCGAGGCGCGAACGCTGTCCAGCGCGAGGGCGGCGGCTGCGGTCGTGACCGACGTTCCGTTGACGAGCGCCAGCGCGTCACGGCCGTCGAGGGTGAGCGGGGTGAGCCCGGTGCGGCGCAGTGCCTCTGCCGCGGGCATCCGCACGCCGTCGACGTACGCGTGCCCGCGGCCACGCAGCGCCTGGGTCGCGTAGGCGAGCGGGATGAGGTCGCCGCTCGCGCCGACCGAGCCGAAGCGCGGGATCGCCGGGACGAACGTGGTCGCGAACATGGCCGCGAGCCCGTCGACGACGTGCGCGGAAACCCCCGACACCCCTTGGGCCAGCGACCACGCCCGCACGAGCAGCGCGGCACGGGCGATGTCGGCGGGCAGGTCCGGCCCCTGGCCGGCGCCGAGGTGCGCGAGGGTGTTGTCGCACTGGTCGGCTTCGTCCTGCCGGCCCGCGAAGCCGATGAGGGCGCCGAACCCGGTCTTGGCTCCGTAGACCGGGCGGTCGTCGTCGGCGAGCACGGTGCGCAGGTACTCGCGGCCACGGTCGATCCGGTCCCGGACGACGGGGCTGACGTGCAGGGGGAGCGGTGCTGCCGCACGGTGGAGGTGGTCGCTCGTCAGCGGTGCGCCGAGGTCCACGGGAGTGCCGGTCACGGTCGTGGTCACCGCACAGATCGTAGGCATCCGATCTCAGAGAGTTCTGAGATCGGATGCGTAGCTTTCCGCTCATGGCGCACCACTACCTGATCATCGGGGCGGGACCGGCGGGTTTGCCGCCCACCGCACCGGACATCGGTCTCCGGTCGGGAGCTTCGGCTTTCGACGTCGAGCGACCGTCGACCGCGTTCGCGGGGGAGTGCCTTGTCCGCGCGTGACGTCGAGGCGTTCCCGCGCGCGGTGCTCGACGTGCTCGAGACCGCCGCGGACCGGCCGGTGTTCGAGCACGGCCCGCGCGTCGTGACCGGTGCGGAGTTGCTGGACCTGGTCACGCGGATCGCGGCGGGGTTGCGCGACCGGGGACTCGGTCCGGGGGACGGCGTGGCGCTCCTGCTCGGCGTCAACGCGGAGGCGTTCGCCACGGTCCTCGCCGCGCACGCGGTGGGTGCCAGGGTGATGGGCGTGCGGCCTGGCCTGTCCGACGAGCAGGTGCGGCACCTGCTCGGCCTCGACGTCGCCGCCGTCATCACAGACCCGGGCGGAGTCGGTGCGGCGGGCGTCGACTTGGCGGGCATCGCCTCGGTGGGCGTCGACGCGTTGAGCGACGCCCGCGCCGACGGACGGCTGGTGTGCGGCGGCAGGCCCGCGGACGTCGCCCGGCTGATCCACACCAGCGGCAGCACGGGCGCGCCCAAGGCGTGCGCGCAGACCTACGCCGCCATGACGGCGGCGTGGACCGCGCGACCGGACGCGTGGCCGCCCGCGATCCGAGACCTGGCGTCCCGGTTGGGCCGCTACCTGGTGTTCGGGTCGCTGTCGAGCCAGGTGATGTTCGAGTACGCGGTGCTGGCGATCACCGCGGGCGGCACCGCGGTCGTCGCCGACCAGCCCGCGTTCCCGGACGCGATCACCCGCTACCGAGCCTCGGCGAGCGTGATCACGGTGCCGCGGTTGACGAAGCTCGTCGCCGCGCAGCGCCGCGCACCGGCCGACCTGTCGACGTTGCGGGCGCTGATGGTGTCCGGGTCACCGCTGACCGCCGACCGGCACCGGGAGGCGTTGGACGTGCTCGGACCGGTCCTGTTCCACGGCTACGGCCAGACCGAGACGGGCATGATCGCGATGGCGACACCGGCCGACCCGCCCGGCACGGTGGGCACGCCGCCCGCCGCGGTGCGCGTCGAGGCCCGTGACGCGAACGGCGTGCCGGTTCCGGACGGTGTCGACGGCGAGCTGTTCGTCCGCACCCCGGGGCAGGCCGGCGCGTACTGGGGCGACCCCGAGCGCTCGGCCGAGGTGTTCACCGAAGGCTGGGTGCGCACCCGCGACCTGGGCCACCTCGACGCCGACGGTCGCCTGCACCTGACCGGTCGCACCCGGGACGTGGTCATCGTCAACGCGAACCTGCACTACGCGGGACCGATCGAGCAGGTCATCGCCGAGCACGCGGACGTCGCCGAGGCGTACGTGGTCGCCGTGCCCGACGAGGACACCGGCGAGGCGGTGCACGCGTTCGTGGTGCCGAGCGGTGGTCGCACGCCCGACCTCGCGGCACTGCGCGCGCTGGTGACCGCCCGGCTCGGTGCGGCGTGCGCGCCGGCGCGCATGACCGTGATCGCAGAACCGCCGCTCGCGCCGAGCGGCAAGCCGGACAAGCGCCTTTTGACCCGAATCCTGACGTGAGGAGAAAAGACGTGTCCAGCGAGGTTTCGACGGAATGTCTCGTCATCGGTGCCGGCCCGGCAGGGCTCCAGGCTTCGTACCTGCTCACCAGGGCCGGGCGGGACCACCTGGTGCTGGAGGCCGGTGACGTGCCCGGCACCTTCTTCACCCGCTTCCCCCGGCACCGCACCCTGATTTCGAGCAACAAGGTGCACACGGGGTGGGACGACCCCGAGATGAACCTGCGCGTCGACTGGAACTCGTTGTTGTCCGACGACCCGTCGCTGCTGTTCACCGGCTACACGCCGCGGTACTTCCCGGGCGCCGACGACATGGTCCGCTACCTGGCGGACTTCGCGGCGAAGCACGACCTGCCGGTCCGCTACGGCACGTCGGTGGTGGAGGTGACCCGGCCGGACGACTTCGTGGTGCGCGACCAGCGCGGCGTCACCTACCGGGCGCGCAGGCTGATCGTGGCGACCGGCGTGTCCAAGCCGTACGTGCCGCCGATCGACGGTGTGGAGCACGCCGAGCGGTACGACGAGGTGTCGGTCGACCCGGCCGACTTCACCGGGAAGAAGGTGCTGATCATCGGGCGCGGCAACTCGGCGTTCGAGACCGCGGACAACCTGATCGAGACCGCGGCGGTCATCCACGTCGCCGGGCCCGGGTCGCTGAAGCTGGCGTGGCAGACGCACTTCGTCGGCCACCTGCGTGCGGTCAACAACAACTTCCTCGACACCTACCAGCTCAAGTCGCAGAACGCGCTGCTGGACGGGCAGGTGCTCGACATCCGGCGCGACGGGGACTCCTACCTGGTACGGGTCAGCTTCGTGCGGGTGGAGGAGCGGGTGAAGGAGATCCGCTACGACCGGGTCATCCTGGCGACCGGGTTCCGGTTCGACGCGTCGATCTTCGCGCCCGAGTGCCGGCCCCAGCTGACGATCAAGGACCGCTTCCCGGACCAGACCGCGGCCTGGGAGTCGGTGAACGTGCCCGACATGTTCTTCGCGGGCACCATCACGCAGGCCCGCGACTTCAAGAAGTCGACCAGCGGCTTCATCCACGGCTTCCGGTACGGGGTGGTGGCGCTGCACCACATCATGGAGCACCGCTACCACGGCGTGGCGTGGCCGAGCCGGGAGCTGGCGGCCACCCCCGAGGCCGTGGCCGACGCCGTGATCGACCGGGTGAACCGCACCTCGGCGTTGTGGCAGCTGTTCGCTTTCCTGGCGGACGCGGTGCTGATCGGGCCGGACGGCACCCTCAGCTACGCCGACGAGGTGCCGGTGGCCCACCTGCACGAGGCGGTGGCGCGGGGTGACTTCGGCGACGTCGAGTCCTACCTGGCGGTGACGCTGGAGTACGGCGCGGACCACGACAAGGTCAACCCGTTCGACGTGACCGCGGGCCGGGTCTCCCAGGAGGACACCAGCGGGCTCGACGGCCGTTACCTGCACCCGGTGGTCCGGCACTTCCGCGCCGGCGAGCTGCTCGGCGAGCACCACCTCACCGAGAACCTGGAGAACGAGTGGGACAGCGAGGACGTGCACCGGGCGCCGCTGCTGGCGTTCCTGCACGCGCGGCTGGCCCGGACGGCAGCGGTGGGCTCCCCGTGAGCGCTGGGCTCGCCCCGTGCACCGTGCTCGCCGAGTTGCACGAGAAAGCCCGCGCGGTGCTGGACCCCGTGCACTACGACTACTACGCGGGCGGTGTCGGCGACGAGGTCGTGCTCGGGGAGAACGAGGCGGCGTTCCGGCGGCTGGCGCTGCTGCCGCGGGTGTTGCGCGGCCGGGCGACCCGCGACCTCGGCGTCGACCTGCCCGGCGGTCGGCTCGACCTGCCGGTGCTGATCGCGCCGACCGCGTTCCACCGGCTCGCCCACCCCGTGGGCGAGCCGGCCACGGCGCGGGCCGCCGCCGCGGCGCGGACGGTCCTGGTGTCCGGCATGGCCTCGACGGTGGCGATCGGCGACGTGGTGGCGGCGGCGCGGTCGGTGGACGCGGACGCGTCCGTGTGGTTCCAGCTCTACCTCCAACCGGACGAGGACGTGACGGAATGCCTGGTGCGGCGGGCGGAACGGGCCGGCTGCACGGCGCTGGTGGTGACCGCCGACTCCCCGGTGTTCGGCCGGCACCGCCGTGACGCCCGGCACGGCTTCCACGACCTGCCGGCGGGGCTCGCGGCGGAGAACATGCGGGACCTGCCCGGTGCTCCGCCGGGAGGTCTGCGGGACATCGAGATGTCGCCGGCCGTGTCCTGGGCGCACCTGGACCGGCTGCGGGAGCTGACGTCGCTGCCGTTGTGGCTCAAGGGGGTGCTGCACCCGCGTGACGCGGTGCTGGCGGTCGAGCGCGGCGTGGCCGGGATCGTGGTGTCCAACCACGGTGGCCGCCAGTCCGACCTGGCGCCGGCGGCGATCGAGGCGCTGCCCGCGGTGGTCGACGCGGTCGCCGGTCGGGTGCCGGTGGTGCTGGACGGAGGCGTGCGCAGCGGTGGCGACGTGGCCGTGGCGCTCGCGCTCGGTGCGGCGGCCGTCGGTGTCGGCAGGCCGGTGCTGTGGGGCCTGGCCGCCGACGGCGAGGCCGGGGTGGCGAAGGTGCTCGACGTGCTGCGCGACGAGTTCGACCACGCCCTCGCGCTGTGCGGCGGCCGTGACCCGGCCGACCTGACCCGGGACATGGTCGTCAGCCGCGGTGCGGGGGTGATCGCGCGGTGTGGGTGACCGGGTTGCTCGCCGCGGCGGTGGTGCTGACCGCGCCGCGCTGGCTGCCGGCGCGGGTGGTCGCCCTGCGCGTCAAGGTGTTCGAGAAGGTCAACGGGGACAACGTGGTCATGTTCCCGAACGCCGATGTCGGACCGGACCGGTTCGAGGAGGTCTACAGCCACCCCGCGGCGAACGGCCGCAGCCGGGGCGCCGGGCTGTCCGACCTGTTCTGGTACTGGCTCTCGCCCGGACCCGAGGTGCACCAGGAGCACCTTGAGGCCGGTCCGCGCTACGACGACGTGGCGCGCACGACGCGTGCGTTCCTGTCCGGACCGGGTGACGAGCTGTCGGAGGTGGCCGCCCGCTGCACCGGGCGGGTGTTCGACGAGGTGGTCACCCGGCCGGTCACGCTGGTGCGGCTGCGCGACCTGATGATGCCGGTGTGGGCGGAGTACTTCTACGAGCTGGTGTTCGGCGAGCCGTGCCCCCGCGAGGCGCGCGACCTGATCGTCGGGCACGCCGACGACGTGGTGAAGGCGTTGAAGTGCACCGGCCTGCGGCACCCCGCCCGGCGGGCGCGGCTGACCCGCTACCTGACCCGGCGGGTCGCGGCGGGCGGCCTGCGGCAGCCGTTGCCGGCGACCCTGTCGCCGACCGAGCAGGTGCACTACCTGCAGGGGACGTTCTTCGGCACGGCCGTGGTCCAGATGTCCGACGCGATGGTGCACGTGCTGCTCGCACTGGCACAGCACCCGGACGTGGCGGCCAGGCTGGCCGGTGACGACCGCTACTTCGCCCACGTGCTGGACGAGACGATGCGGCTCTACCCGCTGTTCGGCATCGCGCACCGCATCACCACCGGCGAGATCCCGCTGGACGAGCGGACCACGCTGCCCGCCGGATCGGTGCTGTGCTTCAGCTACCCCGACTACCACGGCACCGGCCACGCGCGCCCGGACGTGTTCGACCCGGACCGCTGGGCGCAACCCGGTGTCCGCCGGTCGCACCACATCCCGTTCGGCGTCGCCGCCAACCGGCCGTGCCCGGCGTGGCGGCTGTCCCCGATCGCGCTGCGCGCGGCGACCGGTGAGGTGCTGCGCCGCGTCACCCTCCACTCCACGGTCACGCACACCCGCTCGTTGCCGAGCCGCGGCCCGTGCGTGCTCGTCCGCGTCGACGAGCCGCTGCCGTCGCGTCGGCTCGCCGCGCTCGGCGCGTACCTGCGCGTGCGTGACCGGTGGGAGGACGTGTGGCGCAGCGTGGTCCAGCTCGTGCTCGGCACGGTCATGGTCCTGCACGCCAACCGGTTGCGGCTGGCGGGGCGCTACTTCGACACGCATGACAACCACGGTCGTCCGGTGCGGCAGGAGCCGCCTTCCAACCAGGAGATCACCGAGTGAACCAGATCCAGTTCGCGTTGCGGGTGTTCGCCGCGCTGGCAGTGGTGCTGGCGGCCACGACGTTGTGCGGCCGCATCGCCATGGCGGTCAAACAGCCCAGGGTGGTCGGCGAGATGGTCGCCGGCGTCCTGCTCGGGCCGGCCCTGCTCGGTGCCGTGGCACCCGGTGTGCAGGCGCAGATCTTCCCGACGGACGTCAAGGACACCCTGTACGTGCTGAGCACGATCGGGTTGACGTTCTACATGTTCCTCGTCGGGTCGTCGCTCGACCACAAGCTGGCGAGCGGGCAGCGCATGCGGCACGCCTCGGCGCTCGCGGTGTCCGGCATCCTGCCGACGTTCGCGCTCGGCGCGGGCGCGGCGGCGCTGTTCTTCAGCTCGCTGAGCCCGGCGGGCACGACCCGGTGGGAGTTCATGCTCTTCGTCGGCGGCGCGCTGTCGATCACCGCGTTCCCGATGCTGGCGCGCATCCTCCAGGAGCGCGGCATCGCGAACACGCCCATCGGCGGCCTCACGCTGGTCGCGGCGGCGATCGACGACGCGGCGGCGTGGGTCATCCTCGCGGTGATCATCGCGGTCGCGGCGGCGGGCAGCCCGTTCGACGCGGCGGGCACGGTGGCGGGCGCGGCGGTGTTCGCGGCGTTCATGCTCACGGTGGGGCGCAAGCTGTTCGGCAAGCTGGGCGACCGGGTGGAGCGCGAGGGCCGGATGAGCCGCGACGTGATGGCCCTCGTGCTGTTCGTCGTGCTCGCGGCGGGCTGGTTCACCGACTACATCGGCGTGTTCTCGGTGTTCGGCGGGTTCATCACGGGCCTGGCGATGCCGCAGTCGGCGATCGTGCGGCGGGAGCTGGAGACGCGGCTCACCGACCTGAACTCGATCCTGCTGCTGCCGGTGTTCTTCGCGTTCAGCGGGCTGAACACGCAGGTGTCCGGCTTCGGCGCGGGCGGCGCCCTGTGGCTGCCACTCGCGGTGATCATGCTGGTGGCGTTCGCCGGCAAGTACCTCGGGTGCGCGGCGGTGGTGCGCGCCCAGGGCTTCTCGTGGCGCTACGCGTCGGCGGTCGGCGGGCTGATGAACGCACGCGGCCTGATGATCCTCATCTTCATCAACATCGGCCTCGCGCACGACATGGTGACCCCGGAGCTGTTCGCGATCCTCGTCGCGGTGGCGATCGTGACCACGGCCGCCGCCATGCCGATCTACCGGGCGTCCCTGCCCGAGAGCATGGAGCAGAGCACCACGGACTTCATCCCGCCCAAGGTGCCCGCGTCGAACAAGTGAGACCGGTCCGGACGCCACCGCGGCGTCCGGGCACGCGAAAGGGGCCGGCGCCCTCACCCGATGGAGGGGTGAGGGCGCCGGCCTTGTGCGGGTAAAACTGCGTCAGGCGATCAGCGTTGCAGGGTCAGCACGCCCGGTCGGTAGGGCAGGAGACCGTAGTCGCCGCCGGAGTTGGGGCTGCGGCCCTGGTAGAGGAGCTGCAGGTTGCAGGGGTCGATGGTCTTGGTCTGGTCGGCGTTGCTGCGGACCAGGTCGCCGTGGCTGATGTCGTTGGTCCAGGTCGCGCCGCTGTTGGCCTTGCCCGCGAACGGGTTGCTCTCGGTGGCGGCCTGTGGAGTCCACGAACCGCTGAGGCTGCTGGACGTGAACGAGCGGAAGTAGCGGCCGTTCGAGCCGATCGCCTCGACGATCATCAGGTACTGGTTCTGGTTCTGGACCTTGTACACCTCGACCGCTTCGAAGAGGTTGTTCGTCGTGTCGCTCATGATCGTGGTGTAGGACGAGCCGAAGCTGCCCGGGAAGTTCCCGATCGGCATGACCTGGCGGTAGATCTTGCCGTTGTCACCGGCGAAGAACAGGTACATGTTCTGGCTGTCACCGATGATGGTCTGGTCGATCGGGCCGGTGCCGGAGCCGGTGATGGAGGCCGTGGAGAGCACCTGCTGCGCCGACCACCCGTTCGGGTTGGTGGGGTCGGTCGACGTCCGGTAGCTGAACGCGGTCCCGCCCCACTGGTAGGCGAGCACCCAGATGTTCTTCGGGGCGAAGTAGAACAGCGTGGGCGCGACGGTGCTGATGTTCATGGCCTGCTGCGGTGCCGAGGCCATGTCGGACCAGTTGGTGAACAGCCCGAAGTTCATCGACCCCCAGCGCGTGCCGGTGTCGTGCGTGGTCGAGTAGACCAGGTGCTTGCCGTTGTAGGGCACGTAGGTGAAGTCCTTGAGCGACACCCAGCCCGACCGCGGGTTCGCCAGCGACCCCGTCGAGGTCCAGCGGTAGGTCGACGGGAGGGAGCACGTGCCGGGGTTCGAGGTCGTCGTCGTGGTGGTGGGGTTGGTCCCGCCGCCGACGCGGACGAGCTGCCACTGCTGGTTGGCGCCGCCCCAGTCGCTGTACTGGACGATGTTGCCGCCGTCGTTGGTGGCAGCGCCCTGGACTTCGACCGCCTTGTTGCTGTTGCGGTTGATCAGGCGGACGTGGCCGTTGTCGGAGTCGGCCAACCGGAACTGCTGGTTGGTGCCGTTG
>NZ_JNXC01000007.1 GCF_000716595.1 Saccharothrix sp. NRRL B-16314 | reverse complement strand
GCTCGGCACACACCTCGTCCAAAGCCTCGGCGAAACGCGGGAACGACGCCGCAAGCGCAACGCCCATCCCCGCACGCTGAGCACCCTGACCCGTGAACAGGAACGCCGACTTACCACCGATCAGAGAACCCTGCGACACCCCAGCAGCCGGTCGGCCCTCGGCGAGCGCGTCCAGACCGGCCAGCAAGCCGTCACGATCCGACGCGACCACCGCGGCGCGCTGATCAAATTGAGCGCGCGTCGTGACCGCGGAGAAGCCGACGTCCACCACGTCGAAATCGGGGTGCGCCACCAGGTGATCCCGCAGCCGCGCTGCCTGTGCGCGCACCGCCGCGTCACCCTTGCCGGACACCAGCACCGGCACGGTGCGCGCGAGCCGAGCCGGCTCGGCGTCGGGCGTCACGGGGGCGGCGGTCAGCACGACGTGGCAGCACGTGCCGCCGATGCCGAGCGACGTCACCGCCGCGACGGGCCGGCCGTCCGACGGCCAAGGCTCGTTGTCGGTGACGACTCGCAGACCCAGTTCACCCAGGGGGATCCGGGGGTTCGGCCGCGAGAAGTTGAGGCTGGGCACGAGTTCGCGCCGGTCGATGCACAGCGCGGTCTTGATGAGGCCCGCGATGCCGGCGGCGCCTTCGAGGTGGCCGATGTTCGTCTTGACGGAGCCGACGACGAGCGGGCTGGTGCGGGAACGCCCGTAGGCCGCGCCCAGTGCCTCGGCCTCGATCGGGTCGCCGACCCGGGTGCCGGTCCCGTGGAGTTCGATGTACTGCACCGCTGCCGGGTCGACGCCGGCGTGGCCCAGGGCGTCGGTGATCGTGCGTGCCTGCGCGGTGGCGCTCGGCACGGTCAGCCCGCTGTCGTCGCTGCCGGTGCCGACGGCGCTGCCCTCGATGACCGCGTAAATGTGGTCACCGTCCTCGATCGCGCGGTCGAGCGGCTTGAGCACGACCACGCCGCCGCCCTCGCCGCGCACGTAGCCATCGGCCCGCTCGTCGAAGACGAAGCACTTGCCCGATGGCGAGAGCGCTCCCGCGGCCTCGGGCAAAGCGCTGCTGAGCGGTGAGATGTTGAGGTGGATTCCGCCTGCCAGCGCGATATCCGCCTCTCCGTTGCGGAGGCTTTCACACGCGAGGTGGACCGCGACGAGGGACGACGACTGTCCGGTGTCGACCGTCAGGCTGGGACCGTGCAGGCGCAGGGTGTGTGAGATGCGGTTGGCGATCATCGCCCGGTGGACGCCGGTCAGCGTGTGCCGCGTGACGCCGCGCGTTCCGCCGATCGCGACGAGGTCCGCGTAGTCGGCGGCCATGACGCCCAGGAAGACGCCGATCTTCGCCGGCAACGTCCCGGCGGCGACGATGCCCGCGTCCTCAAGCCCTTGCCACGCCAGTTCGAGCGCGAGTCGCTGCTGCGGGTCGGTTTCCGCTGCTTCCCGCGGTGACATGCGGAAGAAGCCGGCGTCGAACTCCTCGATGCCGTCGACGAAACCACCGCGGTCGGGCCCGAACGGCCGGTCGCGGTCCCGCGTCGCGTCGACGCCACCGCTCAGCACCTGCCAGAACTCCTCGGCGCCCGCTGCTCCGGGCGTCCGCGACGCGATGCCCACGATGGCAACCTGTAGGCGATCCGCGCCCGTCATGGCATCCCCCCGTTATCCCGCCGACAAAGCGATGTTCCGTACCGGTGTGATGGCAAAGAGACAGAGACCGGTCACTCCGTGTTTACATGGGTGCCACTGAATCCGGCGTGGCAGACAACCGCCGACAATGCGGGCGGCATGGTTTACCTACGCAATCACTGCGGACAAGGGAAACGTTACACCCCCAGCCACGGTGCTGGGTCGAATCTCGGACGCGGTCGGCACCGACCGAACTAATTATGAACCTGGCGGCCCTTCCGCTCACATCCCAGCTGTGCGCCGGGAGAATAACCCGGCAGCTGCGGCACTGCGCAAGACTCGTCTCCCACCGAGAGGCCGGAAAGGGCCGAACGGACGCATTCCCTACCCCGTCGGGACAGTTCCCTTAGGCCGAACGGTCACATTTGAGCCCGTTTCGGACGACGTTGACTTAAACGTACACCCACTTATACGTCACCGAAGTTGAACCGTCAAGTACCCATCAAAGCACCGGGGTTACCGGCCATTAACATGCACACCGCCCACCGGCCAGGTAAATCAGCGACGGATCAAATCCCGGAGCCGGGAGACGGGGCGTCGCCCGCCCTTCACGGCTGACCTCAGCCATCCTCGGACCAAGCCGCAGACGGTCGTCCGGGCGCTATTCGAGCAGGTCAGCGGGCTATCAGGCCCGGACGCGAGCCTTCGGCACCCCGGTCCGCCCCACCGTCGCGCCGCCCACCGCCACCGACCGCATACTAAGCGGACGCATACCCACGAATGACCGATTCGCGAAGTTGCCTGAAGAAACCAATGCACAGGCCGACCCATTTGGTTTTCCTATGGGTGCCCCATCGGGCAGTCTTCCCGGGCCACCGAAAAACATCGGTAACGAAAAGTTCACCCCGGCGCGTGGACGTGGCCTAGACCACAGTGCGGGATGTGTAACGAAACGGAAAAACGGTCCCGGCCGATACCGTAACTCGCCTGGAACCACGAACGCGAGCAGTTCTCACGTCGTCCGGCGGTCCGGCGACCCGACCGCAGGCCAATCCCCGAAATGTTGCGCACTTGACCTGGAGCGCGCTCCAGGAACTAGCGTCGCGCCGTCGACCAGGAGAACAGCCGGAGAACGGAGCACGACGTGCGGCTCGGTGTGCACATCACCAGGTTCAACCAGGGCGCGGCCCGACTCGGTCCCGATTTGGCCGCCGCCTGCGCCGCGGCCGAAGCGGCCGGGGTCGGCTGGCTCTCGGCCATGGACCACTACTTCCAGATGGAGCACAACGGCGGCCCTGAAGACGCGATGCTGGAGTGCTACACGACTCTCGGCTTCCTCGCCGCCAACACCTCGACGGTCCGGCTGGGAGCGCTCGTCACGGGTGTCACCTACCGCCACCCCGGTCTGCTGGCGAAGATCGTGACGACGCTGGACGTGCTGTCGGGTGGCCGGGCGACCCTGGGCATCGGCGCGGCCTGGTACGAACGCGAGCACACGGGCCTGGGCGTGCCGTTCCCGCCGCGGTCGGAACGCTTCGAACGCCTGGAAGAGACGCTCCGGATCTGCCACCAGATGTGGGACGCGGACGACAACGGCCCGTTCGAGGGCAAGCACTACCGCCTGGCCGAGACCATGTGCTCACCGGCGCCGGTGAGCGCGCCGCGCCCGGAGATCATGATCGGTGGCAACGGCGAGCGCAAGACGCTCCGGCTGGTCGCGCGGTACGCCGACGCCTGCAACTTGCTCGTGCCGACCCCCGCGGAGGTCTCGCACAAGCTCGACGTGCTGCGCCGCCACTGCGACGACGTGGGCCGTGACTACGCCGAGATCCGCAAGACCATGGTGTACCTCGGGGACACGCCGAAGGTGGGCGACGCCGACGCGTTCGCCGAGGAGCTGGCCGGGTACGCGGGGCTGGGCATCGACACCATCGTGGTGATGGCGCCGGACGGCGACTTGGCCGAGTGGATCGAAGGCGTCATCGCCCCGACCACCCGGCGAATGGCCGACGTCGACTGAGGGACCGCGCCTCGACAGGGGCACGAGCGGCGCCGCCCGGCGTCCGGCGGTGAGGTCGGCGGTGCCGATCGCGGACTTGGAGATGCGCGCGGACGTGCTGACCGGTGGACTGGTCGGGCTCCCGGTGACGTGGTGACCCCGATGAGGAGGACAGCGGTGGTGGACGAGCGCATCCGCGCCAAGTGGGACGAGTTCGCGCCGAAGTACGACCGGTCCATCGGTCTGTTCGAACGGCTCCAGTTCGGCGGCGGGCGGGAGTGGGTCTGCTCGCAGGCCGCTGGTGACGTGCTGGAAGTCGCCGTCGGCACCGGTCTCAACCTGCCGCACTACCCGCCCGGTGTCCGGCTGACCGCCCTGGACTTCAGCCCCGCCATGCTCGACCAGGCCCGCGCCCGCGCCGCCGACCTCGGCCTCGACGTCACCTGGCGGGAGGGCGACGCCCAAGCCCTCCCGTTCGGCGACGCGACGTTCGACGCGGTCGTGTGCACCCTCGGGCTGTGCGGTGTCCCCGACGAACGGGTCGCGCTGGCCGAGATGCACCGGGTGCTGCGCCCGGGAGGCTCGCTCCTGCTCCTGGACCACGTCGGCAGCCACCACCGGCCGATCAACCTCGGCCAGCGACTCCTGGACCGGATCACCGTGCCGATGATCGGCGATCACCAGACCCGCCGGCCCCTGCCGCTGGTCGAGGAAGCGGGTTTCACCGTCGTGCGCAGCGAACGGCTGAAGCTCGGCACGGTCGAACGCGTCGCCGCCGTCAAACCGTCCGGCTGAGGGCCGTCACGCCGCATCCGCGAGGTGGCGTCGGAACCACCTGACCAGGCCGGCGTCCACCTCACGGGCGTGCGGCAGCTGCGGTGCGGGCTCGATGCCCGGCTCCTCGGCGAGCGGGTGCGCCAAGCCGGGGATCGACAGCAGTTCGGCCCGCTCGCCGACGGCGTCGACCAGACGGGCCGCGTCGACCCGCAGCGCCGGGTGGTCCAGCTCGCCGCTCACGACCAGCAGCGGCGCGCGACCGGCGATGAGGTCCGCCTTGGCGAGGAAGTCGAGGCTGTCGACGGCTTCCCCGGACTCGGCGTCGTACGGGTAGTCGCCCGGGAACAGGTCCACGACGGAGCGCATCCTGATGGCGGCGTTGACGACGGCGCCGGCGAAGACCGGGACCTCGCTCTCGGCGAGGACGCGCAGCGCGACGGCACCGCCCAGCGATCCGCCGAGCACGCCGATCGGGCCGTCACCGATCGGCAGTTGGGCGCGGATCGACTCCAGGGCGGCCGGGAACTCCTCGTAGGCCTGTCGCACGAACGGGTACAAGTAGGACATCAAGGGGTCCTTGCGGACCAGCGCCATGCCGGCGTCCATGCTGCCGTCGACCATGCGCGCACCGCACATCGGCATGCCCAGGTGCACGCGCCACGCGGGCAGGCCGTTCAGCGGCAGTGCGGCGGCGAACGCGGCGTCGGACCTCGGCGCGTCCAACATGTGCCAGGTGACGATGACCGGCGCGCGGCCGTCGACGGCGGGCGATGACGAGGTGGGTGGCAGCGCGGTGGGTGGCAGCGCGGTGAACGGCACGCCGGCGGCCGTGCCCGTGATCGGTGACTCCATGCGGCCACGGTAGGTCGACCGCCGCGTGCCCGGAATCGGTTACGCCACCGGCGGAATCGACACGGCCGACAGCACGCCGTCGCTCCGGCGCCGACCTGTCACGCCGCCTGTCACGCCGCCTGTCAGGATTCCTTCAAGCGCACGTAATAGCCCTGGTGCGTGAACAACGCCGCGAACTGCGGGTTGTCGGAATACCCGCTGCTGCAACACGCGTAGTGGACCTGCGTGTGCCCGTCGGCCGCGGCCTTTTCGACCAGCACCCGCAGCGGGGTCGGTGTCTCGACGGTGATCGGTGAGCCCTGGATCGCCAGGCCGTCCGGCGGCCGGACGGTGTAGTCGACCACTTCCTGCCCCTGGGTGAAGCTCCACGGGTACCCGGCGGGCATGGGCTTGACCACCGCGGAGTCCGTCTGCTTCAACTCCAACTCGTCCGCCCGCGGGATGCTCCCGGTTTCGATCCGGTTCGCCACGGCGTTGTCGAGGTACGCCCCGTTCGGCGCGTACATCCGCACCGTCATGTTGGCCGGCACCGTGAACGTCCCGAACTTCTTGCGCCGCTGGGTGGCCAGGTGCGACTCGCTGAACCGGCCGTGCCCGCTGATCACGGCGCCGTACTCGTCCAGCTGCTGCTCGGGCGTGTCCAGGTCCATCCCCTCGGGTGGCTCCGACAGCGAGGACATCGAACTCTCCCGGCTCGCGCGCTGCACCGGCGTGAGCATGTCCGCCACCGCCCGGTTGCCGATCTGCCGTTGCAGGTCGAGCACTTCCTGGTGCGGGTGCGCGTGCGGCGCGGGGGTGTCGTGCCGGACGGCCTCGTCCTCCGCCTTGTTCCGGTGGCGTGTGGACTTGTGCACAACCGTTCCCCTTCCTCCTGGCGACACCGTCCATCGTGGTCGGCGTGACCGGGCTTGGGAGGGGCCGTGAGGGCAACACGGCGGCAGCGTTCCTGCCCCAACGATCAGAGTCGGTCGAGGGGGATGCGTGCGCGTGCGTCGGGAAGTCCGGCGAGGGGCCACGTGACGAGCAGGTCCAGCACGTCGTCCGGGGGACGTTCGACGATGAAGTCCTGGGTGCCGGAGACGATCCCGTCGCCGCCCGAGAACGAACCGGACTGCGCTCGGAGCCAGTGCGCCCGGCCGTCCCGGACCACCGCGAGGGAGCCGCCCGGACCGTCCGCGCGGATGCGGGCCGCTTCACCGGGTGCCCGCGACGAACGACCGGTCGGCCCGAACGCACTGGCCGCGATCGTCCGCGCCACGTCGCCCTCGGCGACGCTCGACAGGCCGCCGGCGAGCAGGTCCGGGCCGACGGCGACCAGCCGCGTGAGGACGACGGCCGCGCGACCTCCCCGGTGCAGGACGCGCGGGACCGCCGCGGTGGTGCCGGTCTCGATGGCCGCACCGCGCGGCCAGGAGGCCACCTGGTGTTCGAACGTCTCGTCGGTCGGCACGGCGGCGACCGGGGCGTCCCAGATCGACGTGGTCGCCCGCTCGACGGCGGCGCGGTCCGGCAGCGGCACGGTGACCACCGACTCGGGGAAGCCGATCTCGGGCCAGGCGAGGACCAACGTGACCTCGTCGAACGCCGGCGGCAGCTGGAAGACCGAGCGGTGGGTCGGCCCGGACTCGCCCCCGGCGTGCTCACCGCTGTTGGTCGCCAGGGAATCCGGGTAGCGCCAGTGCGCCCGCCCCGCCTGGTCCAGCAGACCGAGTCGGAGGTCGATGCCCTCGTCCACGGCGGGCAGTAGCGTGCGCGGCGCGATCGCACCGGCCTTGCGGGTGGCCCGCCGCCGCTCGGTGGCGTTGCGCCGGTCGAGCGGACGGCGGGCGAGCAGCTCGATCTCCAGCCCGGACACCCGGGACACCGCCCTGACCACGCCGACCGACAACTCCGGCCGGCGCACCAGGAACCCACCCGGGTGCGCCACGGCACCCAGAACCTGCTCGATGTCCCCCGTCATCAACCCAGCATGCCCTCGACCCCACCACCGGGCAACGGTCAGCCCGGCCGCGAGGACCCGCCCGGCAGCCCTTGCAGACCGAGCAGGAGGTCGCGGACGTCGGTCGCGGCGATCCGACCCGCGCGTTCGACGGCGTCCGGCACGTGCGGGTCGGAGCACAGCAGCACCGGGCCGTCCTCGGCGCGGTCGGGCAGCCTGCCGTGCGTGCCGAGGACGCAGGTCGGGTCGAGCGGCACCACGTTCATCGCGTACCGGAGGCCGAGCTTCTTGCGGGCCAGGTTCAGCCCCGCCTTGGCCTTGGCGAACGGGTCGGCGGGGTCGAAGAACAGCTCGGCCGGGTCGTAGCCCGGTTTGCGGTGGATCTCCACGCCGCGGGCGAAGTCGGGGGCGCGGTCGTCGTCGGTCCAGTAGTAGTAGGTGAACCACGCGTCCGGTTCGGCCACGGCGATCAGCTCGCCGGAGCGCTCGTGGTCGAGCCCGACGCCCGCCTGCGCCTCCCGGTCGAGCACCACGTCCACGCCGGGTAGTTCCGCCAGCACTGCCCTGGTGCGCGGGAGGTCGGCGGGGTCGGCGACGTAGACGTGGGCGATCTGGTGGTCGGCCACCGCGAACGCGCGGGAGGTCCACGGGTCCAGCAGCTCCATCCCTGCCTGCGTGTAGACCTCCAGCAGCCCGGCGCGGCGCAGCGCCCGGTTGACGTCGACCGGGCGGCG
The DNA here is from genome assembly GCF_000716595.1 of Saccharothrix sp. NRRL B-16314. Lineage (GTDB taxonomy): Bacteria > Actinomycetota > Actinomycetes > Mycobacteriales > Pseudonocardiaceae > Actinosynnema. Next base: position 358,828 of record NZ_JNXC01000007.1, on the reverse strand, counting down.
GGCGTCCGTGATCCCGTACTCCGACAGGGCCACGACGGTCGCGCCGGCGGCCTCCGCGTCGGCGAGCAGCGGGGCAAGGGCGGCGTCCACCTCGGTCGCCGCCTTGATCGCCTGCGGCGCGGACGGGCCGAAGCGCTGGAGGTCGTAGTCCAGGTGCGGGACGTAGACGAGCAGCAGGTCAGGCCGTTGTGCCGCGAGCACGCGGCGGGCCGCGCCGACGATCCACTCGCTCGACTTCAGCGCCGCCGTCGGCCCCCAGTACTGGAACAGCGGGAACGCGCCCAGTTCGGCCACCAGCTCGTCGTGCAGCGCGGGCGGGCGGACGTAGGCGTCGGGCGACTTGCGGCCGTCGGCGTGGTAGATCGGCCGCGGTGTCACCGTGATGTCGGTCGACGCGCCCATCGCGTACCACCAGCAGACGTTCGCGGCGGTGTAGCCGGGGTGGGCGCGGCGCGCGGTCTCCCACAGCTTCTCGCCGCCGACCAGCTTGTTGTGCTGGCGCCACAGGTGGACCTCGCCGAGGTCGCGGAAGTACCAGCCGTTGCCGACGATGCCGTGCCCGGCCGGGGTGAGCCCGGTGAGCAGGGTGGACTGCACGCTGCACGTCACGGCGGGCAGCACCGTGCCCAGCTCGGCCCGCCAGCCCCGTTCACCCAGCGCGCGCAGGTTCGGCATGTGCGGCAACAGCGCCGGCGTCAGGCCGACGACGTCGATGACCACGAGCGGGTTCATGGTGTGCCTCCGATGTGGTCCATCGCCCAGCGCAGCTCGGCGGCGATGCCGGCCGCCAGGTCCGTGCTCGGGCCGGGCAGGACGGTCCACGTGTAGGTCTCGACCTCGACGTGGGGCATGGTCTCGGCGGTGGTCCGGACCGCTTCGGCCGCGGCCAGCAGCACGTCGGTCGTGGACGTGAGCGGTGCGGCCGGTCGTGCGTGCAGCGGCACGTGGAAGTGCACCCGCCACGGGCCGTCGGCGGGCAGGTCCGCCAGTGCTCCGGGCAGGTCGTCGGCCGCGAGCACGCCGGTGGGCGTGTTCTCCCTGACCTGGTGCAGGTACCGCGGCTCCGCGAACGCCGAGATGGCGCGCCGGCCGTCCTCCGTGCCGGGCTCGGCGACCTCGAGCGCCGCGGACGCCTGCACCTTGACCACCGACAGCCCCGACGCGTAGATCGACTTCACCGCCGCGACGGGGTCGGCGAACGACACGGCCAGGTGGCAGGTGTCCAGGCAGAGCCCGACGTGGTCGTGGTCGACGCGGTCGGCCAGCCAGCCCACCGCGTCGGCGACGGTGTCGAGCACGCAGCCCGGCTCGGGCTCGACGGCCAGCTTGACCGGCCTGCCGTTCCGCCCCGCCTCGGCGCGCAGGTAGCGCGCCAACACGTCGAACGCGCCCTGGGCTCGCACGTCGTCGGCGTTGGTCCACGGCTCGCGCCAGGCCAGCGGCAACGTCGAGATGCTGCCGTAGGACGCCGAGTCGGGGAGCAGGTCGGCCAGCACCGTCGCGCACGCCATCGTGTACGACAGGCGGCGCGGGTCGGTCCACGTCGGCAGGTACACGGCGTGCTTCACCACGTCCTGGTGGAACCCGCCGTAAGGGAACGCGTTGAGCGTGCTCACCGTGAGGTCCCTGGCCCGCAGCTCCGCCGCCAGGCCGCGCCGGGCCGACTCGTCCTCGGCGAGGCCGCGCGCGACCGGTTCGGCCAGCCAGAGGCCGAGGGCGAGCGTGTCGACGCCCAGCTTCTCCCGCACCGGAACGGCGTAGCGGTCGAGCTGGGCGACGATGCCGGGCAGGTCTTCGGCGGGGTGGACGTTCGTGCAGTAGGCGATGGACGTCACGGGCGTTCGCCCCGCAGCACGGAGTTGCCCGCGAACGTGTCCCCCGCCGGGGTGTCGTCCAGCATCAGCCGACCGCTCTGGCCGTAGAACTCCACGGGGTTGTCCCACAGCACCCTGTCCACATCGGACTGGTCGAAGCCGGCCGCGAGCATGGCCAGGCCGGTCTTGTGCGTCTTGAGCGGGTCGGACCGGCCCCAGTCAGCGGCGGAGTTCACCAGGACGCGTTCGGTGCCGTACTCGCGCAGGATCGCCACCATCCGGTCCTCGTCCATCTTCGTGCCGGGGTAGATGGAGAAGCCCATCCAGCAGCCGGAGTCGGCCACGGCGCGCACGGTCGTCTCGTTCAGGTGATCCACGGCCACCCGTTCGGGGGCCAGGCCGGATTCACGGACCAGGTCGAGCGTCCGGGCCGTCCCCGCAGCCTTGTCCCGGTGCGGTGTGTGCACCAGAGCCGGCAACCCGTGCCGCACGGCGAGCTCCAACTGTCGGGCGAACGCGTCGTCCTCCTCCGGCGTCATCGAGTCGTAGCCGATCTCGCCGACCGCGACCACGCCGTCCTTGGCGAGGTAGCGCGGCAGCACGTCCAGCACGTCGGTGCAGCGCGGGTCGTTGGCCTCCTTGGGGTTGAGCGCGATGGTGCAGTGGTGCCGGATGCCGAACTGCGCCGCGCGGAACCTCTCCCAGCCGATCAGGGCGTCGAAGTAGTCGGTGAACGACCCGACGTTCGTGCGCGGCTGCCCCAGCCAGAACGCGGGCTCGACGAGCGCCCGCACACCGGCGGAGTACATCGCCTCGTAGTCGTCCGTCGTCCGGGAGGTCATGTGGATGTGCGGGTCGAAGATGCGCATCAGGTTCCGCTCCTCAGCAGGTCGAGCGCGTCAGCGGGCACGGCGCGTCCCGCGGCGCGGCGTTCGTCGGCGAACGCGCCGACCATCCGCCGCAGCTCCGCGTCCGCGCGCCGGTCGAGCCGGGCCACAGCGGCCAGTGGGATGCCCAGGAACAGGCACTTCAGCACGCCGTGCCGCCACGTGTGCACGTCGAGGTGGTCGGCCGCGAACGGACCGAGCGCCGCCGCGACGAGCCGGGTGTCGTTGCTGCGCAACGCGTCCTGCACCAGCTCGACGGCGGCCGTCGGCGCCTTGTCCCCCACGGCGGCGAGCGCGCGCAGGACACCGCGTCGTTCGGCGTCGTCGCCGTGGCGGTAGAGCGAGGTCAGCTCGGTGGCCAGCTCCTCTGGTCCGACCGCTGACGCGAGGGCGGTGAGCAGCTTGGCGCGGGCCACGTCGTCCACGGTCCCGTGGACCACCCCGAGCGGGTCGGACTCGCCTTGGACCGGCGTTCGGCCCACCTCCCTGCCGACGGCGGGGAAGAGGGCGCCGATCGACGCGGGATCGGCCAGCACGCTGCTTTCCGCTTCCGCGAGCCACGACCCAGGCGTCGCCGCACCCGATTCGGACGACACCGCGCCCAACTCCTCCGACCCAAGCGGCACCGCGCCCGAAGCCTCCGACCCAAGCGACACGACGTCCGACCCCGGCAACGCTGCACCCGACGCGTGCGACACCCCGCCGAGCGCCTCCGAGCCAAGCGACACCGCACCCGGCGTGGGCAACGCCGCGCGCAGCGCGCTCATGGCCCTGCGCGCCACATCGGGCGCGGCGTGGCTGTGTCGGGGCAGTTCGACCCCGGCAAGACCGGTGTAGCCGATCTCGGCCAGTGCGGCGAGCGTGCCGGGCAGGTCCAGGTCGCCGTCACCGAACTCCAAGTGCTCGTGCACTCCAGGCAGCATGTCGTCCAGCTGCACGTTGAGCAACAGGTCCCCCGCCCGACGGATGCAGGCCGCCGCGTCCTCCGGTTCCACCGCGACGCAGTGCCCCACGTCCAGCGTGATCCCGAGCAGGTCGGGCGACCCCAGCTCTTCCCTGAGCCGAAGCGCCTGGTCCAAGCGTTCCACGAGCATGCCCGGTTCCGGTTCCAGCGCGAGCGGCACGCCGTGCCGGACCGCGCCGTCCAGGGCCGCCGTGACACCGGACCTCATCCGCTGCCACGCCTCGTCGTGGTCCACGCCGGCGGGCACGATCCCGGACCAGAACGACACGCAGTCGGCGCCGAGGTCGGCCGCGATCCGCAGCGCCCGGACCAGGAAGTCCACCCGGACCTCCTGCGCGTCGCTGACCAGCGTCGGGTGGTGCTTGCGGTGCGGGTCGAGCAGGAACCGCGCCCCGGTCTCCACCACTACCCCCAGGCCGAGGCCGTCGAGCCTGGCCGCGACCTGGTCGACCCGTTTCGGCAGGTCGGGGCCGAACGGGTCGAGGTGGACGTGGTCGAGGGTGAGCGCCACCCCGGTGTAGCCGAGGTCGGCGATCACCGCGAGCGCGTCGTCCAGCCGGTGGTTGGCGAATCCGTTCGTGCCGTACCCGAGGTGGAACGTCATGTCGGCCCTACCTTCCGGCTCAACGCACGGGCGAGGGGCAGCACGAGCGCGAGCCCCGCGGCGACGGCCGGTGACCCGCTTCGCGCCACCAGCGCACTTTGCAGCGGCACCATGCCGTGGATACCGGCTTTCGTCGCCGATCGGACGGCGACAGCGCCGGGATCGCGCACGGCGGCCAGTTGGGCACGCCCGACCGTGGCCGCGTAGCCGGCCGCACCCGCGAGCACACCCAGCCGATTCCGCCAGGTCCGGACCGGGCGGGCGATCGTGGTCAACGTCGTGACGGCCGTGCCGCCCAGCACCGCCTTCACCGCGGTGGCCGACGTGCCGTGCACCTCGCCGCGGGACAACGCCGTCACGCCCAGGGTGTGCCCGGCCATCACCACCGCGGCAGGCAGCGCGGTACCGGCCCCTGACCGCCCCGCGCCCAGCAGGACGTCGAGCGCTCGGCACGCCGCCATCGCCAGCGGACCGGCTTTGGTGTCCTTGAGCACCGTGTCGTAGGACCACACCGCCACGGCGAGCGGCGCGGCGACGGCCAGCGAGTCACGGCCACCGGCCAACGCGGCCAGCCCCAACCCGGTCGCGCTGAGCGCCACGGCAGTGGTCAGCGCGGCGCGAGGGCTGATCCGGCCGGACGGGATCGGGCGCTCCGGGCGCTCGACGGCGTCCAGCTCGCGGTCGGCCCAGTCGTTGAGCGCCATGCCCGACCAGTACAGCGCGACCGACGACAGCGGCAGCAGCAAGCGCCGGCCGCGCAACGCCGTGCCCGCCGCCGCCGCACCGACGAGCGTGTCGCCGAGCACGGTCAGCGCGGCCGGTGCCCGGACGAGTTCCGCGTACGCCCTCACCCCAGCTCACCCGCCCACCGGTACAGCTCACGCGTCTGCTCGGCAAACCGGTGCTCGTCACTGCCGAGCGGGTCCTTGAAGAAGAACGCCAGTGCCCCCAGCGCACCCACCTGGCCCGTTGCGTGCGCCGCGGCGACCAACCGGGTCAGGTCCAGCACCAACGGCGCGGCCAGCGACGAGTCCAGCCCCGTCCACGTCAGCTGGAGCGACATGCGTGCGCCGAGGAACCCCTCGAACGACACGTGGTCCCATGCCGTCTTCTGCTCGCCCAGGTCAGGGACGTTGTCGATGTGCAACGGCGCGGTGACGTCGTCGCCCAGCAACGCCGCGAGCCCCCGCGCCTTCGACACGATCTTGCTGTCCGCGTGCGCCGGGTCCTCCAGGGTCGCGCCGTCACCGCCGCCGAGCAGGTTCGTCCCAGCCCAGGACCGCACCCGCAACGCCCGAGCGGTGAACATCGGCGCGAGCACCGTCCGCAGCAGCGTCTCCCCCGTCTTGCCGTCCCGCCCCGCGTACGGCAGCCGCTCGCGCCGGGCGAGTTCGTCCAGCGCGGGCAACGCCACACCCGTCGACGGCGTGAAGTCCACGAACGGGCAACCCGCCCGCAGCGCCGCATAGGCCGCCACCGAACTGGGCGGCAGCACCGACCGCGCCGGGTCGGCCAGCGCTTCCTCCAACAGCGCCAGGTCGGCGTGCTCGGGCGCGGCCGGTACCGGCGGTTCGGTCGAGGACACGTTCACCACCACGACCCGCGCCAGACCGTTCCGCTCGCGGAAGTCGGCGATGTCCGCGCCGAGCCGCCGGGCGGCCTCGGCCTGGCTGCCCCGGTGCGTGACCGGGTGGTAGCCCTCGCGGATCTCGTCGTCGGCCGACCGCAACCCGGCCTCGATCGGGCCGAGCAGCCGGTGCGGCAGCACGCCGCTGTCGGCCAGTTGCTCCGCCCGCTTGACCAAGGCCGTGTCCACCACGTCGTGCCCGCCGACGACCAGGTCGTCCCAGCCGGGCAGCGGCGCCCCGGCCAGCTCCGGTCGTTCGGTCACGCACCCGGTCGGCGCCGCCAGGCCCGCCCGCATCGCCAGCAGCCCGCTGATCGCCGTGGTCGCTACCGACCCCCGTGCGCCGATCAACCACAGCCCGGTGGGTTCTTCCGCCATTGGCCACCCTCCTTCGCCTGCTCCACTCGAAGTCCGTCCAGTCACCGGGTCCGGTCGCCACCGAACCGGCGCCGGGACGCGGAAACGTCCCGACGCCGGTCGGGTGGACGCGGACCGGCACCCGCGCCCACGCATGGTGGGTGGTAGCCGCCGTCGTCGGCAGTGACCGACGACGACGGCTACCACGGTCGACCCGGTCCGATCAGCCCGCCTGCGCCCTCAGCGCGGCGATCACCACCTCCGCGTCGGCCACGAGCAGCTCGCGCACGCCCTGGTCGGTCACCTTGCGGGCGACCGCGTCGCGGAAGCCCTCCAGCTTCTTTACCGCCTCGGCCTGCTTGCCGTCGAACAGCAGCCTTCGGGCGTCGTCCAGGTCGCGGTCCAGCCCTCGCGCGACGGACGACGTGATGCGCCGTTCCGCCGAGAACCGGTCGACCAGGGCCTGGAGGTCGGGCAGGGAGGTGGTGACGCTGAACGACACGACCACGTCCCGCTTGTTGCCCGCCTTGTCGGTCGCGGTCAGCGCCAGGGTGTGCGCGCCGAGCGCGAGCGTGTGCATGGCGATGCTCGTGCCGGACGTCACCGGAGCGCCGTCGAGCGCGGCGGTGACCGTGCCGACGCCGGACGCGGCGTCCTCGCCCTGCCAGGAGACCACCTTGTCCTCGGAGTGGCCGTAGCTCACGCCGTCGTACAGGCCGGTGAGCTTCACCGTCGGCGCGGTCGCGTCGACCTTGACCGGGACCGAGCCGGGTTCGGACTCGTTGCCCCGGACGTCGGTCGCCCGGTACTGCACCGCGTGCACGCCGTCACCGGTCACCGGGAACGGCGCCGTGTAGGGCTTCCAGTCGCCGCCGTCGATCCGGTACTCGGTGCTCGCCACGCCGGAGCCGGCGTCCACCGCGTTGATCGCGACGGTCGGCGTCGTGGTCCACCAGCCGTCCGTTCCGTCGGGCTCGACCGGGTCCACGGTGGCCGAGACCTCGGGTGCGACGTCGTCCACGGACACCCGGAACCAGTCGAAGTCGACCGTCACCGGGCCCCTCGTCTGCGACGGGCCGATCGCCATCAGGCCGACCTTGGCGTTCGGCACGTCGTTCGTCACCGGCGCGCCCATCGACGTCCACGTGGTGCCGCCGTCGCTGATCTCGCCGCTGTAGGTGTTGCCCACCTTCTTCAGCCGCAGGTGCCACCACCCGCTCTCCGGCGTGCCGATGGTGATGCCCCGGTTGCCGCCGTCGCCGAACGAGCCGTTGTTCTCGGACACCAGCTCCGCGCCCAGCGACACGGCCTGACCCGGCGCGTTGCGCGCGACGACGTCGAACTTCACGTAGTCGTCGTCGTTGGCGTACACCATGAAGCCGGCGAGCTGCCACTGCTCGACCACCGGCGCGGCCATCCTCGTCTCCAGCGTCCAGTCGCCCTCGGGGGCGTTCTGGAGGACGAAGTTGCGCGGGTCGTCGTTGTTGCCGCCGTTGATGTCGCCGGGCAGGGTGTCGATGCTCAGCACACCGTCACCCATCCGCATCGACGGCAGGTCCGGCCGCACGACGGCGTTCCAGCGGCACCCGTCGAGCCGGTCGCCGTCGAACTCGTCGCTCGGCGCGACGGCCGGGTCCGGCGTGTCGCACGTGATGGGCGGCATCGGGGGATCACGCACGAGCACCGGCGTGGACACCTTCTTGGTCCGCCCGGCCGCGTCGGTGACCGTCACGGACGCGTAGTACGTGCCGTCCACGGCGTAGGTGTGCTCCACCGTGGCACCCGACCCCGACGTGCCGTCACCGAGGTCCCACGCGTAGGTGAACGGCGCGTCGTTCTCCGCGTCGGTCGCCGTCGCGGTGAGCTTGGTGGTGAACGGCGCGGTGCCGGTGGCCGGGTCCGCCGTGACGACCACGTGCGGCGCGGCGTTGACGGACACGCCCTTGCCGATGAACGTGAACGAGTCGAGCGTGAACTGGTTGGCCGGGCCGCGGAACACCGCGACCAGCTTCATCGTGCCGCCGGGGTTCGTGACCGCCACGTCGGGCGCGGTCGCGTACCGGTCGATGCCGCCGGTGGCCGGGACCGCGATGGTCGCGACCAGGTCACCGGTCGGTGAGTCCTTGCGCAACTCGATCGACCCGCCCGCGGACGTGGACGCCACCCGTGCGGTGACGCGGTCGATCTGGTGCAGGTTCACCGGGTCGAAGGCGATCCAGTCGCCGTCACCGATGTCGCCGACCCGCTTGCCCGATTCGGCGGCGGGGTCGTTGCCGACCAGGACGCCCGAGGACTCCTGGTGGAACTCGGCCTGCTTGTGCTTGGGCTGGATCACCGCGAGGTCGCGGCCGACCAGCGGCGGCAGGTCACCGGAACCGCCGTCGGTGTAGGACGCGTCGACGGAGTAGAAGATGTCCGCGTCGGCGTGGCCCTCGTCCACCAGCGTGGCGAACTCGCCCTCGCACGCGTTGATCTGGTCGATCGGGTGCGCGTGCGCCTCGTGGCCGAGGGCGGGCTGCAGGACCGCCTTGGCGCAGTCCGGTTGGCCGTCCTCCGGGTCGGTGATGTCGAGGTCGAACGCGACCTTGTCGCCGAAGTCGAAGAACCCGCCGTCGACCGGGGACGTCATGGTCACCGACGGCGCGGTGTTGCCGACCGTCACCTGGACGTTGGTCACACCGCTCTTGCCCGACGCGTCGGTCACGGTCAGCTGCGCGTTGTAGACGCCGTTGGCGTCGTAGGTGTGGGTCGGCTCGGCCTCGGTGGACGTGCCGCCGTCGCCGAACGTCCACGCGTAGGTCAGCGCGGCGCCTTCGGGATCCTCCGACCCCGTGCCGGAGAACGTGACCGGCAGCGGCGCCTGGCCCGAGGACGGCGTCGCCGTCGCCTTCGCGGTCGGCCGTCGGTTGCCCTGCGTGTAGTCGATCCGGTAGACGCCGGAGTCCGGGTTGTCGCGGCCGTAGCCGCCGCCCCACTCCACCACGTACATCGCGCCGTCCGGACCGAACTTCATGTCCATGGGCGCGAGCGGCGCGGCGCTCTTGAACCACTCGTTGATCTTGAGCAGGCCGCCCTGGTCGTCCTGCGAGAACGTCCAGAACTTGTTGCGCGTCCAGTCGTAGTAGAACGGCTTCCCGTCGTAGTACTGCGGGAACTTGACGTCCGACACCAGGTTCGGGTCGAACTCGTAGCGCGGCCCGGCCATCGGGGCCTCGCCGCCGGTGCCCATCTCGGGGAACTCGTCGCCCTCGGCGCCGTTGCCGTACCAGACCTGGGCGGCCTTGGCGGCGGGCAACGTGGTCAGGCCGGTGTTGTTCGGCGAGTCGTTCACCGGGTTGCCGCAGTCGAACTTCGCCTTGGACGTGTTCGTCGCGAAGTCGAAGTCGTTGAACGGCGTGTTGTTGCCGACGCAGTACGGCCAGCCGTAGTTGCCGGGCTCCTCGATCACGTTCCACTCGACCAGCCCCCCGGGGCCGCGCGACGGGTTGTCCCCGCCCGCGTCCGGGCCGTAGTCGGCCATGTAGAGCGTGCCGTCGGAGGCGACGTTGAAGCGGAACGGGTTGCGGAAGCCCATGGCGTAGATCTCGGGCCTGGTCTTCTCCGTCCCCGGCGCGAACATGTTGCCCGCCGGGACGGTGTAGGTGCCGTCCGCCTCGGGGTGGACGCGCAGGATCTTGCCCCGCAGGTCGTTCGTGTTCGCCGAGGTCTTCTGCGCGTCGAACAGGTCGCGGCCGGGTCGCTCGTCCACCGGGGCGTACCCGCTGGACTGGAACGGGTTGGTGTCGTCGCCGACGCCGATGTAGAGGTTGCCGTTCGGCCCGAACTCCAGGTACCCGCCGGTGTGGCCGGGCTCCTCGCGGCGCGACGCGGGGATCTCCAGCAGGACCTTCTCGCTGTCCGGTCGGATCACGTTGCCCGTGGCGGTGAACCGCGAGACCCGGTTGATCTCGGCGAGGCCTGGCGGCGAGTAGTACACGTACAAGTGGTTGCTGGTGGCGAAGTCCGGTGCCAGGGCCAGCGACACAAGGCCGTCCTCGCCGCCGCTGTAGACGGGCAGGGACAGCGCGGTGGAGGTGGCGCCCGTGGCCGGGTCGTGGACGCGGATCTCGCCCAGCAGCTCGGTGTAGAACACCCGGCCGTCCGGTGCGACGTCCAGCGTCGTCGGCGCGTGGGTGCCGTCGTCCAGCGTCACCTTCTCGAAGCTGGCGTCGACCGTGGCGCCGCAGTCCGAGGACACGACACCGGCGGCGGTGCGGATGCCGCCCAGGACGTGCGCGACGAAGTTCGGCTCGGTGTAGTCGGCGGCGTTGTGGCCCATGCCGGTCGCCCAGACCCGGCCGCCTTCGGCGTCACGGCACCACGTGATCGGGTGGTCGTGGCCCATGGCCTCGGAGCCCGGGTCGTAGGTCTTCTCGTCGACCTCGACCAGCGGGTGCACCTTGCCGCGCATGCTGGGCTTGAAGTTGTACCACTCCTCGGCCTTCTGCCAGCGGTCCGGCAGGTGCTTGGTCGACTCGTGCACCTCGTCCACCTGGTAGGAGGTGGCGGTGAGGCCGTTGGCGGAGTGCGCGGTCATGTGCGCGCCGCCGTTGACGAAGTCGTCCCACCACGGGAACGACGACTCGATGTTCATGTCCGTCGCGTTGTGGACGGCGACGATGCCGCCGCCGTCGTTGACGAACTTCTTCACGGCGGCGCGCTGGGCGTCGGTGTCCCAGACCATGCCGCCGTTCTGGAGCATGATGACGACGTCGAAACCGGCCAGGTTCTCGTCGGTGAACTGGGCGGAGTCCTCGCTGTGCACGACCTCGAAGTGGTTGTCCGCGGCGAGCTTCTCGACCATCGCCACACCGGCGGGGATCGAGTCGTGCCGGTAGGCGCCGGCGGCGGTCTTGGTGAACAGCAGGGCGCGGAATTCGGCCGGCGCGTCGTGGCCCGGGTGGGCCGCGGCGGTCGCCGGGATGAGACCGACCACGACGAACAGGGCCAGCACGAGGGTCAGAACGGTGCGCAAGCGGACTACAGGGGTTCTCACGATCCTCCACACACTTTCGGTTCCGCCCGGCGTGCCGGCGCCGGTGAGTCGGGGGGACACGCTGGTTCAGGCGGGGCCTACCACCCCCTTCAGGAACTTGAGGCCGTCGACGGCGAGCGCGTCCTGCGTCGGCGCCAGCGGGCGCCAGATGGACGCGGCGGTCGCGATGGACGCGTTCTCACCGGTGAACGACTCGATGCACAGCGGCCCGGTGTAGTCCGCCTCGGCCAGCGCGGCGACGATGTCGGCCCAGTCGAGGTTGTCGTCGCCCGGTGTGCCGCGGTCGTTGGCGCACACCTGGACGTGCGCGATCCGGCCTCGGGCCGACCGGATCGCGTCGCCGACGTGCTTCTCCTCGATGTTCTGGTGGTACACGTCGACCGCGACGCCGCAGCCGTCGACGGGCAGGCCGTCCAGGGCCGCAAGGGTCTGCCCGATGGTGTTGAGGAGGCTGGTCTCGTAGCGGTTGAGGGGTTCCACCGCGACCCGGACGCCGGACGCCCGCGCGTGCTCGACGACGGGTGCGAGGTTGTCGCGCAGTTCGGCGTACGCGTCGGACCGCTCGCGGTCCGACATGCGCCACGTGCGGCCGACCGAGGCGTAGGCGGGGCCGCCGATGACCGGCGAGCCCACCTCCGCCGCGATGTCCACGACCTGCCGCAGGTAGTCCTGGGTGGCGGCGACCGTCGCCGCGTCGGCCGCGACGAGCTCGCGGCCGGGTGGCATCACCAGGCAGACGGTCGCGGCGAGACCGTGGTCGGCGAGCACCCGTGCCGCCAGCGCGGGGTCCCAGTCGCCGACCTGCTCCACCGGGAGTTCGAGCACGTCGAACCCCCACCCGGCGGTCCGCGTGGCCAGCTCGGCCAGCGTCGCGTCGCGCAGCGGTGACGTCCAGACCCACGTGCTCACACCGATGGCGTGCACGGGTGCCTCCGTTCCGGCTCGGTTTTCCGACGTCGTTCCTCGGGCGATCACTTCCAGGGCGCGGGGTACCCGGCCATGGCCTCGCACCCGCACATCGCGTAGTGCAGCGGGGGCATGTCCTGCTTGAGGAAGCTCTGGAGGTTGTCGCCGGTCACCTTCGGCTGCGGCAGCACCCACTCCTTGGGCACCTGCTGACCGTTGAGGACCTTCAGCGCGGCGATGATCGGCGTGCGCCACTGGTAGGTCGGGTAGGTCGGGGCCACGGCGGTCATCTTCTCGTCGGCCCACATCCGCAGGAAGTCCTGCTGGTCCTCGCCGACGAACGCCGGGATCGGCACGCCCGCGTCCTGGAACGCCTCGATCGCCGCGACGGCGGTCGCGCCCGCGTCCATCCACACGCCGTCGATCTGGCCCTCGCGCTGGATGAAGTCGTTGACGATGCTCTTGGTCTTGGCCGCGTCACCGTCGGTGAACTCGACACCGACGACCTTCAGGTCGCTGCCGGAGAAGATCTCGTTGGCCGCCGCCCACCGCTGCTCCAGCACATCGACGCCGGGCAGGATGCGCAGGGCGAGGACCTTGCCGCCCGACTTCACCTTCTCCTTGAGGAACTCCGCGCCGTCCGCGCCGAACGCGAACCCGCCGATCGGGTGGACGAACGTGACGGGGCAGGTGGAGTTGACCCCGCGGTCGAACACGATCACCGGCACGTTGGTCTTGCAGGCGGCCTCGATGGCGGGGGTCAGGGTGGCCGTCGTGTTCGGGGACACGATCAGCGCGCTGCACCCCTGCGACGCGAACGACTGGATGTCGCTGATCTGCTTGTCGTCCTTGGCCTCGGCGTCGAGCACGGTGAACTTGGTGATCTCCGGGTGCAGCTTCACCTCCTCCTTCATCGTCTTGAAGCCGACCTGGCGCCAGGGGTTGTTGACCGCGGCGTTGGAGAAGCACACGTGGTAGTCGCCACCGGGCTTGGCGAACTTGGCCGTGTCGACCAGCTCGGGCGAGATCATCTGCTCCCACGGCTTGTCGGCCGGCCCCTCGGCCGCGGTCGTCCGGAACTTCAGCTGGCGCTCGTACTGCGCGCGGTCGAAGAACTCGGACTTCGCCTCGGCCTTGGACGTGCCCGTCGAGCCGGGCGTGCCGCTCTCGGCGGGCAGGTCGCTGCTGCAACCGGCCATGGCGAGCACGCCCGCGACGGCCACGACGGACCACTTCCTGTTCATCTGTTCTCCTTGTGCGGCGGTGGGGTCGAACGAGTGGAGGACTCGGTGGCGGTGCGCGACCGGAACCCGAGCCGGAGGTTCGCGCCGAGGGAGGCGTAGGCCACCGCGGCGATGATGATCACGCCCTGGACGGCGGACTCCAGGGCGCCGGAGACGCCGAGCAGGTTGAGCAGGGAGAAGAGGGCTTCCAGGGTCAACGCCCCGGCCGCGGCGGCGACGACGGAACCGCGTCCGCCGCCGAGCAGGACGCCGCCCAGCACCACGGCGGTGATGGCCCGGAACTCCAGGCCCTCCCCCACCTGGGCCGACACGCCCGCGAACCCGCCGAGCAGGATCGCGGCCAGCGCAGCGAGCAGACCGGACAGCACGAACGCCAGCACCTTCAGGCGCACCACGCGTCCGCCCGCCAGTCGCACCGCGTCCTGGTTGTCCCCCACCGCGACGAGCGTGCGCCCGGTGCCGCTGCGCATGAACTGGGCGGCGGCGACCAGGACGACCAGGAGGATGACCACCGACCACGGCAGGTGGCCGAGCACCGGCAGGTCGATCCCGCCCCGACCGAACACGCGGAACGACGGTGACAGCGCGCCGCGGGGAGCGCCGCCGGTCCACAGGAACACCGCGCCGTCGAGCACGAGGAGCATGCCCAGGGTCACGATGAACGACGGCACCAGCAGCTTCGTCGTGATCAGCCCGTTGACGAGGCCGACGAGCACGCCGAGGGCCAGCAGCAGCGGGATCACCCAGATCGTCGCCGACTCCTGCCCGTCGATCAGCCTGGCGGCGATCACCACTTCGGCCGTGACCAGCGACCCGACCGACAGGTCGAAGCCGCCGGAGACGATGACGAAGTACTGGCCGATGGCGAGGATCATCAACGGCGCCGCGCGCTTGAGCAGCGCGAGGTAGCCGGTCGGTTCCGAGTAGGCCGGACCGGCGAAGGCCAGCGCGACCAGGAGCACGGCCAGCACGGCCAGCACCGGCGCGGTGCCGTCCGCCAATCGGGGACGCCACGTGGTGGGCGCGTTCACCCGGACCTCCTGGAGAGCTGACGGCGGGCGTAGAGCGCGACCGCGACGATGAGGACGACGCCGCGCACCACGTCCTTGAAGAACGGGTCGACCGCGAGGTCGTCGAAGATGGTGTCCAAAGTGGACAGGATGAGCACGCCGCCGATGGTGCCGACGACACCGCCGCGACCACCCGCGAGCGCCGTTCCGCCGAGCACGACGGCCGCGATGGACTCCAGGTCGTACCCGGCGTCCGTGCCGACGTACGGCGCGCCCGAACCGAGCCTGCCGGCCAAGAACACCCCGGCGAGACCGGCCGCGACCGCGCACAGGACGTGGGCGGTGACGATGGTGCGGCCGGTGCGCACACCGGACAGGCGGGCCACGTCGATGTCACCGCCGACCGCGTACATGTGGTAGCCGCCGCGGGTCCGCCGCAGGTACCACCACGCCGCACCGGCGATGGCCAGCATCAGCAGCACGCCGATCGGGACCGGGCCGACGCGGTCGAACCCGAGGTGCTGGAACGCGCGCGGCACGCTGCCCGCCGGTCCGGTGTAGTTCTCCTCCAGGTAACCCCGCAGGATCAGCGCCACGCCGAGGGTCGCGATGAACGCGTTGACCTTCAGCACGGTCACGACCAGGCCGTTGACCAGGCCGACGACGGCGGCGACACCCAGTGCCAGCAGCACGCCGGGCACCATCATGCCGTCGCTGCCCGCCATGGTCTCGGCCGCGACGAGCGAGCACAGGCCGACCAGGTAGGCCACCGACAGGTCGAGCGACCCGTTGATGATGACGATGGTCTGGCCGACCGCGACCAGTCCCAGGACGGTGCTGCGGGTCAGGATGTTGAGGATGCCGCCCTGGTCGAGCAGGACGCCGCCCTGGATACCGACCAGGACGCTCCCGACGACCAGCAGCACGGCCAGCGCCAGGTAGACGGTGACGGTGGGGGTGGGGGTGAGGCTGAACCGCCGTGCGCCGCCTCTGCCGGCGCCACGGGCGACCTCGCTCTTCTGCTGCACGACGCTCACGCCACTTCTCCGATCCCGTGGCCGGTGGCGAGCCCCATGACGGCCTCTTCACTCGCGCCCGCGGGTAGTTCGCCCGCGATGGCGCCCTCGTGGACGACCAGGATCCGATCGCTCATGCCGATCAGCTCCGGCAGCTCAGACGAGATCATCAGCACCGCGACGCCCTGCCGGGCCAGGTCGCGCAGCAGCCGGTGCACAGCCTGCTTCGCGCCGACGTCGATGCCGCGGGTCGGTTCGTCCACGACGAGCACGCGCGGTCCCACGGCAAGCCACTTGGCCAGTACGACCTTCTGCTGGTTGCCGCCGGACAAGTACCGCACTTCCTGGTGCTCGCCCCGCGCGACGACCGTGACGGACTTCAACAGCGCGGCGAGGTCGGACCGCTTGCGCCCGGCACTGCCCGGCAACGCCGCCCGCCGGACCAGCAGCGCGTTGTCCCGGATGGACTGCCGCAGGGCCAGGCCCTCGCTCTTGCGGTCCTCGGTGACGAAACCGATGCCGAGTCGCACGGCGGCGCGGGGGTCGGTGATCCGCCGCGCCACGCCGTCCAGTTCCAGCGTGCCGGTGGTGAACGGCTCGACGCCCCAGATCGCCCGTGCGATGGCCGACCGCCCCGAACCCTGGAGGCCGGCGATGCCGACGATCTCCCCCGACCGCAGCTCGAAGGTCACCTCCCGGACCCGCTGGTTGCCCGCGCCGCGCAAGGCCAGCCGGACCTCGCCGAGGTCTTCGTCGGTCGCGCGGTCCGGGTAGAGCGCGTCCAGCGAACGCCCGACCATGTGCCGGACGAGCTGGTCGGAGGTCATCTCGGTGGTCGGGGCGCAGGTCACGAACGCGCCGTCCTTCAGCACCGTGATCCGCCCGCTCAGGTCGAACACCTCGCGCATCCGGTGCGAGACGTAGAGGATCGCGATCCCCCGCTTGCGCAGCCGGTCGACCAGGTCGTACAGCAGTTCCACTTCCTGGTCGGCCAGCGCGGCCGTCGGCTCGTCCATCGCCAGCACCTTGGCGTCGGTGGACAGCGCCTTGACGATCTCCACGACCTGCTTCTGGGCGACCGACAACCGGCTGATCGGCGCGGCCGGGTCGATGCCGTCCTCACCGAGCCAGTCGAGGAGCTTCCGGGTGTCCTCCTCCATCCTGCGGCGGTCCACCCGGCCCCGGCGGACCGGTTCCCGGCCGAGGTGGACGTTCTCCGCGACGGAGCGGTGTTCGAGGAGGTTGAACTCCTGGTGGATGATCGCGATGCCCGCCTGCTGCGCCTCGCGCGGCGTGCCGAAGACGACTTCCTCGCCGTTGACCTCGATCCGGCCGGAGTCGGGCCGGTGCACGCCCGCCAGCACCTTGAGCAGAGTCGACTTGCCCGCGCCGTTCTCGCCCATCAACGCGTGCACCTCACCCGCCCGCAGTTCGAGGTCCACGCCTCGCAGCACCGGCACGCCGAGGAAGCTCTTGGTGATCCCGGTGAGCCGGACGACGACGTCCTGTTCAGACGCGCTCACCCGGCCACCCCGGTGTGATCGCCGGCCTGATCGCCGGCAGCACCGACGGTGGCCTGGTTGCCCGCACCGCCGACCGTTGCCCGATCGCCCGCACCGCCGACGGTTGCCCGATCGCCCGCAGCGCCGACGGTTGCCCGATCGCCGGCAGCGCCGACTGTGGTCCACTCGCCATCGGACGCGGCGGACAGCAGGACCGCCTCGGTGATCCGGGTCGCGCGCAGGCCGTCGGCGAAGGTCGGCAGGCCGTCCGGCGCGCCCTCCCCCCGCACCGCGCTGTACGTGTCGGCGACGAAGGCGTCGAAGCAGTCCTGGTAGCCCTGCGCGTGCCCGGCGGGCAGCCGCGCGTACCCGGCGGCCGAGGGCGAGAGGGTGGACGGGTCGCGCAGCAGCACCCGGTTGCCGTCCCGCCGACCCACCCACAGCCGCTCGGGGTCCTCCTGGTCGAAGGCGAAGCTCGACTCGGTGCCGGAAACCTCCAGGTGCAGCCGGTTCTTCCGACCGGCGGCGACCTGCGAGACCACCAACGTGCCGAGAACCCCGGCTTCGGTGGCGAACTGGACGACGGCGGCGTCCTCGGTGGGCGTGACCGAAGGGCGCGGTCGCGCTTGGACGGTGGCCGTCCGGGCGGACAGCCGGTGGATCCGGTCGCCGGTGACGAACTCGAACAGGTCGCACCAGTGCGAGCCGATGTCGGCGAACGCCCGGGACGGCCCGCCGACCGCCGAGTCGACCCGCCAGTCGTCGTCGTTCGGCCCGGCCAGCCAGTCCTGGAGGTACCCACCGGTCACCGTGGACACCACGCCCGCCTCGCCGGTCGCGAGCCTGGCCCGCAGTTCTCGCACCATCGGGTGAAATCGGTACACGAACGGAACAGCGCCGACCCGGCCGGCGGTCAGCGCCGCGGCGGTCAGGGCGTCGGCTTGGACCGCGCTGGTGGCCAACGGCTTCTCGCAAATGACGTGCGCGCCAGCGGCCAGCGCCGCCTCCACCGCTTCCGCGTGCCGCGCGTTCGGCGTGCACACGTGCACCACATCGGCGCCGGCTTCGGCCAGCAGCGCGTCGAGATCCGGGTACCCGCGCTCCGCTCCGACGGTCCGTGCGGCCTGGTCAGCGCCTTGCGGGGTGCTCGCCACGGCGGCGACCACCGCGGCCCCCGCGCGCCGGGCGGCTTCGGCGTGCACGCGGCCCATGAACCCAGCTCCCACCACGGCGACCCGCAGTGTCCGAGGCTCGGTACGACCGCTCTCAGCCGTTTGAGTTAGGTGGGTCACAGTCATGCGGCGAACGGTAAGGGGGCTAATGGCGGATGTCAACCAAAAGTCGGCTAAGTTTAGCCGAGTTGCGCCGTATCAGCCCGCTCTCTGCTTCAATTGAGAGGTGAAAGAAGACGTTCCCTCCGTCGGCGCCGCGTCTCCAGGAGAGTTGTTGCGACTCCTGCGCGACGGCGTGCCCCGCACCCGCTCCGAACTCACCACGGTCACGGGACTGGCCCGGTCGACCGTGCGGGCCAGGTTGGACGCGCTCCTGGACGCGGGCTTGGTCAGCGACGGGGGCAGTGAGGCGTCCACCGGCGGCAGACCAGCCGGCCGGTTCGTGTTCAACGCCCGCGCGCGGGTGGTGCTCGCCGCCGAGGTCGGCGCGACGCACGCCACCATCGCGGTGACCGACCTGACCAGCGCGCCGCTGGCCGTCAGCCGGCTCGACCAGGACATCGCCGAGGGCCCGGAGGTGGTCCTGCCCCGGCTGATCGCCGCCTGGCGGGCGCTGCTCGCCGAGGCCGGCCTCGAATCGACGCGCGTGGCGGGTGTCGGCATCGGCCTGCCCGGCCCGGTCGAGCACTCCACCGGCCGGCCGAACAACCCGCCGATCATGCCCGGCTGGGACGGTTACGACGTGCCGGGGCTGATCAGCGCGGAGCTCGGCGTGCCGGTGCTCGTGGACAACGAGGTCAACCTGATGGCCCTCGGCGAGCACACCACGTCGTTCCCGGAGGCCGAACACCTCATCGTGATCAAGGTGGCGACCGGCATAGGCGCAGGCTTCATCAGCAACGGCCTGCTGCACCGCGGCGCGGTGGGCGCGGCGGGCGACCTCGGGCACATCCTCGCGCCGCACGCCGGCGACGTCCCGTGCCGCTGCGGGAACACCGGCTGCCTGGAGGCGGTCGCCAGCGGCTCCGCGATCGCGGCGGCCCTGCGCGCCAAGGGGGTCGAGGCGCACACGAGTTCCGACGTGGTCGCGCTGGTCCGGGCGGGCAACCTGGAGGCAGGCCAGGCGGTGCGCCAGGCGGGCCGCAACATCGGCGAAGTGCTCGCCGCGTGCGTGAGCATGTTCAACCCGTCGCTCATCGTCGTGGGCGGCACCGTCGCGCTGGCGGGCGAGATGCTGCTGGCCGGTGTGCGCGAGGCGATCTACCGCCGTTCGCTGCCCCTGGCGACGGGGAACCTGCGCATCGTGCCGTCCCAGGCCGGTGACGACGCCGGTGTCCTCGGCGCGGCGGCGATGGTGGTCCAGCACGTCCTCTCACCGGCCGTCGTGGACCGGCAACTCGCCTGACCGTCCGTCCCCCCACCGACAAGGAGGCGCGTGGTGCCATCGGAAGCCCCAGCCCTCGCCCGGCCGGTGCGCGACGTGGTGTCGTGGAGTCGCGGCATGGTGGAGCCCGCCCTCCGTGCCGCCGTCGACGGGTTGCCCGCCTCGGTGCGGCGCGTCGCCGGGTACCACCTGGGCTGGTGGGACGAGCACGGCGACCCGACCGAAGGCGCCGGTGGCAAGGCGATCCGGCCGGTGCTGGCGCAGCTCGCGGCCGAGGCGGTGGGCGGGTCGGCGAGCGACGCCGTGCCGGCCGCCGCGGCGGTGGAACTGGTGCACAACTTCTCGCTGCTGCACGACGACGTGCTCGACGGCGACCTGACCCGCCGGCACCGACCGGCGGCGTGGCACGTCTTCGGCGTCCACGCGGCCATCCTGGCGGGGGACGCGATGCTGGCGTCCGCCTTCGACGTGCTCGCGGCCGGCGGGCACCCGGCCGCGTTGACCGGCGTGCGGGTGCTCAACGCCGCCGTGCTCGGCCTGGTCGAGGGAGAGCACGCCGACCTGGCGTTCGAAGCCAGGCACGACATCGACGTGGCCGAGTGCGTGGCGATGGTCGAGCGCAAGACCGCCGGACTTCTCGCCGGCGCCTGTGCCCTGGGCGCCCTGTTCGGCGGCGGTGGACCCGGGGCGGTGGCCGGTCTGCGCGACTTCGGCCGGGAGGTCGGCGTGGCGTTCCAGCACGTCGACGACCTGCTGGGCATCTGGGGCGATCCCGCCGTGACCGGGAAGCCGGTGCACGGCGACCTGCGCGCCCGCAAGAAGTCGCTGCCGGTGGTCGCCGCCCTGACGTCCGGCACACCGGCCGGTCGGGAACTCGCCGCGCTGTACCAGGACCCGGCCACCGAGCCGTCCCGCTTGGCGGAGCTGGTGGACGCGGCCGGCGGTAGGGCGTGGAGCGAGCGGCAGGCGGACCTGCTCCTCGCCCAGGCCTTGAGCCACCTCGACTCGACCGGCCTCGCGCCACGCCCGGCTGCGGAACTCACCGCCCTGGCCAAGGTGATCGTCCACCGCGACCGCTGAGCGCACAATGCGCGCGACCCGCCGAGACCCTGGCGTCGTTGAGCACTGCCACCGCGGGCAGTCGAGGCGACGCGCCGCTGCGGTGAGCGTTGATCCGAAGGGCTGAACCGATCCGATCTCCCGCCCGGACGGCCTCGACCGCTCGCATAATTGCCCGACTTGCCGGGGTCGGGCACGAGGCAGTCGCGGGAGACTCATGTCGGGTGACACGGGTGGCTTAGCCGGGGTGGACGGCGTTTCCACCGTCCTGGTCGACGAGATGGTGCGGCGACCAGGCGGACGGGCGCGGCCGTCGCCGCTCGTCGTCGCGCTCGGTGCCCGAGGGACCGGCAAGACCGCTTTGCTGCGGCGGATTCGCGACCGGTGCGTCAACCGGGTGCCCTGGGCGTTGCTGGACCTCGAAGAGCTGGGCGAGGCCCGTCCGAGTGGAATCCTGACCGGTATCGCCTTCGAGCTCAGCCGGGACGTGCCGCAGTTCGGCCGGATCGCGTTCCCCCGCCTGTGGCTGTGCGCGCTGGTCCTGACCAGCAACCTGAACACCGTGGACCGGGGCAAGGCGCTGGCGGAGGTCAACGCCGTGATGCGCGAGAACCGCCCGGTGGAACAGCACCGGCAGCAGGTGTTGAGCCTCGCCGAGCTCGCCGCGGACGCCGCCGGGTTGCCCGGCTGGGCGCCGTCGGCGACCGACACGCTCCTCAACGGCCTCAACTGGCTCTCCCGCCGTCGGGTGCTGCGCGCCGTCAAGGGCATGTCGCGTTCCGCGGCGCCCAACCCCCGCGATCTGCTGGTCGACCTCCACCACAAGGACAAAGGCGCACCCGACGATCGCGCCGCGGTCGACGCGATCGTGTTCGACGCCTTCCTCGCCGACCTGCACCAGGCGTTCACCGGTCGGGTCCACCAGCTGCGCCGGACGGCCAACTGCGTGGTGCTGCTCGACAACGCCCACACCCCGGAGGGCAAGGCGTTCCTGTCCGGTCTCCTCGCGGCGCGCAAGCGGGCCGGGGCGCAGGGCGACCACGCCGCCGTCTTCGCGACCAGCCGGACGTGGAACGTCGACTGGAACGGCACCTGGCGGCGGCCCGGCACGCTGCCCACCGGGCACTCGCCCCTTCCGCCCACGCCCGACGAGGTCGAGCGGGTCGTGCGCGCCGAATCGCAGCCCTGGTTCCTCGTGCGGTTGACGCATCTGAACCCCGGCGACACCGCGGAAGTGGTCAAGCGCGCCACCACGTCCCGGTTGCCCGCGTCGCTGCCCTACCGCCTCACGCACGGCCACCCAGGCGGTCTGCGGACGATGCTCGACGTGCTCGCCCGACAGGAAGGGCCGGTTCCCCTGCGGCGGCTGCTGTCCGTGCCCGCCCACCCCGACCGGACCGCGTCCTTCGCCGACGAAGCACTGGGGCTGCTGCTCGGTGACCTCCCGGAAGCCCAGGTGGACGACCTCGTCACGGCGAGCGCGGGACGCGGCGTGGAGTTCCTGTCCGACGCGACCGTCCTCGGCACCGACCTGCCGGACGGCGGCGGCGCGCTGTACACGTTCCTGCTGAACAACTTCCTGCTGACCCTGGCAGGCGAGGGCGACGCCGCTCGCGTCGTGCTCGACCCGTGGCTGCGCACCCTGCTGCTGCACCGGCTCGCACGGCGCGAGGACGCCGAACGGGGCTGGGACGCGGTGCACCGGAGGTGCCGGGACCACTACGCGGACCAGGGCCAGGAGACCAAGGCCCGCTACCACGACCTCGCCCTCGGGGACGTGCGCTCGGCGGTGGCGCACCTCGCCGGCCCGTTCACGTCCGACCGGCAGCTGGACATGGCGACCGCGCTGAAGTGGTTGGCGGAGCTGGATGTCATCACGTCCGCGCCCAACCGGCTGCCGCGCGACGCCGAGCCGCTGACGCAGGTCGAGCAGCTCATCGAGGGCGTCCCGCCCACCGGGTCGCACGGCGCGGCCCTGGCCAGGCTCGTCGCCGCGCTCTGGATCGCGGCCGACCCGCTCGGCGATCCCGACGGCACGCTGCGCGGTCGGATCGCGGAGGCCTACCGGCGGCTCGGCCAGCACGGCGGCGAGGGCTCGATCCTGTTGCACGACCGGGCGGAGAGGTAACGCGGATGAGCGTGACAGTGCCACCGTCGCCGTTCCGGCGGCTGCTGATCCCGGTGCTCGTCGTCCTGCTCGCCGCCCTCGGCGTCGCGGCCTACCTGGTGGTGGACGATCGCCTGGAGCGCTGCGACGGCCAGGACGACGTGCGCAAGGCCGCGGACACCGGCGAGTGCATCGGCGTCACCGCCGCCGAGAGCGACTTCGACCAGCCGGAACTCGGCGCCGTGCTGGACCGCATCAGGACGGAGAACGCGAACGCCCGCACGGACCCGGAGTTCGTCAGCGTCGCGGTGTTCCTGCCGATGACGACGGCGCCGGGCGGCATCACGACCTACGACTGGGTGCGCAGCCAGCTCCAAGGCGCGTCCCAGGCGCAGGTGACGTTCAACCGGAGCGCACGCCCCAAGGTGCAGCTGCTGCTCGCCAACCCCGGCAACGACATGCGGCACTGGCGGTCCGTCGTGGACGACCTCGACTCACGGCGGGACGGACCCGACCACCTGGTGGCCGTGACGGGCATCGGGCTGAGCCTCGGCCACGCCCGTGACGCGATGCGGCGCATGTCGGAGCTGCGCATCCCGATCGTCGGCTCGACCATCACCGCCGACGACCTCGCCGGCATCCCCGGCCTGCTGCGGCCCGCGCCGACCAACGAGCGCCAGGCCCGTGCGGCGGCCGACCACCTCAAGGGCACCGGCGCGAAGACGGCGTTGCTGTTGCAGGACACCAACAACGACGACCTCTACCCCGAAACGCTGGCCAAGGCGTTCCGGGACCAGTTCGACGACGGACAGCACCGGGTGCTGGAGCAGGCGCAGCAGTACGACTCCGGGCTGGGCAGCGTGGAGAACGCCTTCGCCCTGATGATGCCCAACATCTGCGCCACCGAGGCCGACGTGGTGTTCTTCGCGGGTCGGGGTCGCGACCTGGCCCGCTTCGTCGAACGGCTGGCCACGCGGTTGTGCCGCGAGCGGGTGATCCGCATCGTCACCGGCGACGACATCTCGGCGGAACAGCTGCTCAGCGAGTCGTTCAAGCGGGGCCTCGCGGCGGGCGTCGAGGTCACCTACACCGATCTCGCGGACGGCGCCGCGTGGGAGGCGGACCGGCGAAAGCCCCTCGCCGAGCGCGAGTTCCCGGACACGGCGGTCCAGACGTTCCTCGGTGACGAGCAGGACCCGGAGACGTGCTTCCGCTGCTTGTTCGGCGCGGTGGCGTCGGGCGACGACGGCGCGATCATGGCGTACGACGCGATGCTCACCATCACCACGGCGATCCAGCGGGCGTCCGGGGCGACGGCCCGGCGCGTGTCGGCCACCCAGGTGCTGCAGGCCTTCAACTCGCTCAACGGCCAGAACGCCGTGCCGGGTGCGAGCGGGCTGCTGTCCTACGACAACGACGGCACGGCGCACCGGAAGGTCGTGCTGCTGATGCGGCTGGACGGCGCCGGTGTGCCGGCGTTCGTGGGCCTGGTGTCCGGCTGAGCACCGCCACGCCGGCGGGTGTGATCGGCACCACATCGCCCGTTACCAGTCGATCAAGGCGACCGTCAAGCGCCGCCAAACAATTCTCCCACCATCCGGGACCTTCCGAAAGTCGTCGAATCGACCGGGAAATACCGACTGCTTGACGGCCGCCGCCGCACTCTGCTTGTCTGGCTGCAACGTTCTTGCTGGGGGGCAATTCAGGGAGCACGGGCCACACCTCGCGTTCCGCACGGATTACGCATTCGACTCCCCCGCGAGCGGTGTTGACCGACATCAACGGGAGGTAGTCGAACGTGGTTCGTGATGGGGGATCGCGCGCACCCGGTCGCTTAATCGCGGTCGTCGGGCTCGACGGCGCGGGGAAGTCGACGCAGGTGCCCGCGCTGGGCGACTGGCTGACGTCCGTCGGCGTGCCGACGCAGGTGCAGGTCAGCGTGTCCATGGCGCCGGTGCGCAAGGCGCTGTCGGTGATCGCCGCGGAGGACGGGTACGCCGACCACCTGGAGCTGATCGGCGCGGAGACCATGCGCCTGATCTCGGCGTGCAACAAGCTCGCGCGGGTCGCGCCGGTCGAGCGGAGCCTGCGCGAGTCCGGCGGCGTGGTCGTGATGGACCGGTACACGTACTGCCAGTACGCGCTCGCGTCCGCGCAGCGCGCCGGTGACGTGCGGTTCCTCCGGCGGCTCTTCGCCGGAACGCCGAAACCCGACCTCACCCTCTTCCTGGACGTCGAACCCGAAGAGGCGGCACGGCGCGTGGACGAGCGCGGGGTGGACGTGGAAAGCGTCCAGTTCCTGAAGGAGTTCCGCGAGGCCTACCAGGCCCTGCCCGAGTTCGCCGACTTCGTGCGGGTCGACGGCAACGGCACCCCGGAAGAAGTCCAAGAATGTCTTCGGACGGCCGTTCGGGTGAACCTGCCGGAACTCTTCTCCTGAATCACCGAATTACCGGACGACTTCCACAACTGAACGAGCACCGCGCGGCGCATTCCGTCGTGCCGATCACGCTGCCCGTCCGCGCTGCCGCGTAGGTCGGCCGGTGTGCGCTGCGCAAAATGGAGGTAATGATGTCCAGTTTCCAGAGCCGAACCATTGCCGACGGCATGTTCAGCCGTTCGTCGACCTGCCACATGCACGTCGACGCGGGCGGTTTCGCGCCGGCGGTGGAGATCGCGCGCCTGGTCGACCGCGACCACCAGGTCCCGTGCAAGGCGGTGCCCGTCATCTCGCTGGTGAGCGGGCCGCAGCGGAAGGCGTCCCCGGACGCGTACGCCGAGCACCACCCCGCGCACGACGAGGACCCCCAGGCCGACTCGTTCGCCTCGGTCTACCTCGGCGACGCCACGACCCTGACCGCCGTGCCGGGCATCCTCGAAACCGTCTACGCCGCGCACCCGACCGCGGTCGTGGAACTCGAGCAGGTCGCGTGCGCGATCACGTGGGAGGGCGACGTCCTGGTCGCGCCGCGAGAGTTGGAGACTTTACCAATCCACGTCGCCGGCGCCCGGCAGATCGAGACCCACGTGTCCTACGAGTACCACCACGGCTTCAACCTGGCCAAGGACGCCACCCAACCCGACCTGGACAAGCTGGTCGAGCGCCTCGCGGAGCGCGGGGTGCCGTTCGGGAGCATCTACGTGTTCGACCGCGGCGACAAGCTCGCCTACCGCACCAACTGCTTCACCGCCGAGTCGGAGCCGGAGCGACTGGTCGGGGAGCGGCAGGCCTGCCTGGAGGTCGTCGCCGAGCTGACGGGGGCGCAGGCGCCGGTGAAGACCGTGCTGGAGCGGGTGCTCGGCATCTGGCAGCCGGCGGCCTGAGCACCGGGTCGGGGGGAACGCCAGTGGACGGGACGTCGATGAGGTGGTCGGACGCCTACTACGCGCGGCCGGAGGTGTTGCGGGACAAGGTGGTGCGGTGCGACGTCGACGTCCCGCTCTCCACCATCGCGTTCCTCCACCGGTCCCGGGTGTCCGGTGTGGAGTTCACGGGCGACCTGTCGGGTGCGCACTCCCGGATCATCTGGGAGGAGATCGGGTCCTGCCGGCAGGCAGGCGGCGGCACGCACGAGCGGCTGTCCGAACCGCTGCTGGCCAACGCCTGCTCCGCGGAGGGTTTCGCGCACGCGGCGCGGATCGGCGCGGGCGGGCTCGGTCTGGTGCGCGGCGAGTTCCTCTTCGCGGTGGCCGTCGTCGGCCTGCTCGACCGGCGTTTCCACGACGGGCGCACGGTCGCGGACGTGCTCACGGCCGAAGGCGACTGGCGGACGTTGGGCCGAATCCTCGACGACGACCGGTTGCGGGAGGAACTGGCCGAGCGGTTCCTCGCGGAACTCCACCCGGCGGGCCGCCTCTTCCAGCCCGGAGCACCGGTTTTCGTGCGCTGCTTCGACTACGGCGACGCCTACAGCGCCACCGGCGGGCAACGCGGCACGCCGCTCCTGCTGAACCAGCTGCCCGGCTCGATCTCGTTCCTCGCGCAGGTGCTCGCCGAGGCTCAGGAGCAGCACCCGACCCGGTTCGTCCTCGGCCTGCCGCTCGTGTCCAGCTACGCCGAACTGGCCGCGGGGTTGGGGATCGCGGAACGGGCCGGGGTGCGGTTCGGCGACGGTGGTCCCGGCTTCGGCTGGGAGGTGGAGACGCCCGCCGCGTGCCTCTGCACGGGGCTGTGGGCCGACCAGCTCCAGCGGGAGCGCGGAGTCCGCGTGGAGCTGTGCGGTATCGGGACCAACGACCTGACCCAGTTCACGCTGGCCCGGCCACGCCGTGAGGCCGCCCGTCCCATCGAGGGCAGGCACGAGGCGCACCCTGCGGTGCTCGCGCTGCTCACGCGTCTGGCGCAGGACTGCACGACGAGGTCGCTGACGGCCGTGCTGTCCGGCGTGGCGGGTGAGGACCCCGGCTACCGCGCGTTCGCCCGTGAGCTGGGGTTCCTCGTGTCGTGCCCGGTGCCCGCGCTGCACCGGTCCGCCCGCCCGCCCGTGCCGGTGCTGGACCAGGCGGTGGAGGCGGACGGCCTCGCCGACGGGACCGGCGTCGCGGAAGCGGTCGGCTGGTCCCGGGAACCGTCCTCACTATCCTGACCGGTACCACCGCCGTTCGGCAGGAAGGCCGCCACCATGCCCTACGCGACCGCGCGCATCCCCGGTTCGAAGTCGGCGACGGCGAGGGCGTTGTTCCTGGCGGCGCTCGCCGACGGCCGCACCACCCTGCGCGACCCGCTCGTGTCGGACGACACGGTCGCCTTCGCGGAAGGGTTGCGGGCACTGGGTTTTCCCGTGACGCGGGAGCGCGGCGTGTGGACGGTCGACGGGCGACCGGCCGGTCCGCCCGCGACCGAGGCGACCTTGTGGTGCCACGACTCGGGCACCACGGCGCGGTTCCTGCCGGGACTCGCCGCGCTCGGCAAGGGCCGGTACGAGGTCGACGCGAGCGAGCAGATGCGGGTCCGCCCGATGGGACCGCTGCTGGCGGCGTTGCGGCAGCTCGGGGTCGACGTGACGGCGCAGCCCGGTGATCGCCTGCCGTGGGTCGTCGAAGCGGACGGCGTGGCGGGCGGCGAGGTGGTGATCGACGCCGGGACGTCCAGCCAGTACCTGACCGCGCTGTGCCTCATGGCGCCCGCGACCGCGGCGGGGTTGCGCATCCACGTCACCGACCTGGTGTCCGTGCCCTACGTCGACATGACGTTGGCGATGATGCGCGACTTCGGGGTGGAGGCCTCCCGTTCGGGCATGACGATCACCATCCCGGCGGGTGGCTACCGGGCCGGCGAGCACGCGATCGAACCGGACGCGTCGACGGCGTCGTACTTCTTCGCGGCGGCGGCCGTCACCGGCAACACCGTCACCGTGCCGGGCCTGGGCCGTGACTCGCACCAGGGCGATCTCCGGTTCGCCGCGGAAGTGCTGCCGCGCATGGGGTGCCGGGTGGAGGTCACGGCGGACAGCACCACCGTGACCGGCCCCGAACGCCTGCGCAGCCCCGGTGAGGTCGTCATGCGCGACATCAGCGACACGATGATGACGTTGGCCGCGATCGCGCCGTTCGCCGACGCGCCGGTCCGCATCAGCGACGTCGCCAACTGCCGTGTCAAGGAGTCCGACCGGATCGACGCGATCACCGAGGCGCTGGAGGCGTGCGGCATAACCACTCGCAGCGGGCCGGACTGGCTGGAGGTCGACCCCGGCACGCCGCGGGCCGCCGAGGTGAAGACGCGTGCGGACCACCGCATCGCGATGAGCATCAGCGTCACGGGTTTGCGCGCACCGGGGATCACCCTGGACGACCCCGGCTGCGTGCGGAAGACGTTCCCCGGATTCCACGAGGAGTTCGCGGCCCTGCGGGAGGCATGGCGATGACACAACCGGCATTCGTGGCACCCGGCGTGGTGACGGCGTTCTGCCCCAAGCCGACCAGCCACACCGGGGTGGTCGTGATGGTCGCGGCCAAGGGCGACGGTGTGGTCGTGCTGGACAGCGGCATGGCGGAACCCATGCCGGACGCGCTGGGGCCGGCGCTGGAACTGCTCGGCGCGACCACGGCCGACGTGCGGGCGGTGTTGAGCACCCACGGGCACCGCGACCACACCGGTGGCAGCCGGGCGTTGCGGGACGCGAGCGGCGCCCTCACGTACTTCTCAGCGGACGACGAGGGCCTGGCCGGCTTCGCGCCCGACGTGCCGGTGACCGACGGGGACGTGATCTCCAGCGGCGACTTGCGTTTCGAGGTCGTCACCACCCCGGGCCACACGGCGGGCAGCGTGTGCTTCTACGAGCCGACGCTCAAGCTCCTGGTGGCGGGCGACGGCGTGCAGGGCGTGGGGTCGGCGCGGAAGCTGCCGGTGTACTACGAATCGGGCACGAGGTACCGGGCGAGCCTCCGCAAGCTGCTGGCCCTGGAGATCGACACCCTCGTCGTCGGCCACCCGCTGGCGTGGCGTGGTGCGAACACCCACGTCTTCACCGGCGCGCAGTGCCACGAGCTCCTGGAGGACAGCTTCGCGGCGGCGGAGGCGATCCGTGCGGCCGTGGCAGCGGTCGGACCGCACCCGACACCGCACCGGGCGGCCTTGGCGGTCCTGGCGACATCCCCGATCTTCGACCACTTCGACCCCGGCGACCCGGTGGAGGAGGACACCGAAGCGACGTTGGACAGCGAACTGCGCGACCTCGCCGGAACAGCCGTGAGGTGAGCTCGGCTCACACGTCAAAGGCCCCGGGCTGCTGCCCGGGGCCTTTGCACTGCGTTGTAGCGGGGACAGGATTTGAACCTGCGACCTCTGGGTTATGAGCCCAGCGAGCTACCGAGCTGCTCCACCCCGCGTCGGTAAAACCAGTCTACGCCATCGCGGACGGGGGTTCGCACCACCCCCGTCCAAGCAACGCCGCCGCAGGTCAGGGCCTCACCAAGCCTCCCAGGCCGGGGTTAGCGGACGTGCGGGTTCCGCCCGCTCGGACCGTCTCTGCCGCCGGTGATCCCGACTGCGGACATCCGACCCTCGTCGGTCCGCACGCCGATCACCGTGCCGACGTGCAGGCCGTCCACCGCGATCGGTCGGCCTGACCCCGGCGTTGCCGACGGTCTCCGGACCGCCCTCGACCTTCCGGCCCGCAAGCACCGCCACCACGGCCGGCGCCGCTGCTGCTCTTCCCTGCACCGGCCGAAACTTCCGGAGAACCCGCCTACCTGGATGATCTTCGCGCCGTGCGCGGCGGTGAGTGCCGGGTCCGGTGCGGACCTCCGGGTACGTAGGATTGCCCGGTTGTGCAACACGGAAGGGTGAGGTGCCGGTGATGGACGTGGGCCGCTTGGTGGCCGGGCGGTACCGGCTGCGCGGGCGCCTCGGTGCCGGTGCGATGGGCGTGGTGTGGCAGGCGACCGACGAACGCCTTGGCCGCGTGGTGGCGCTCAAGCAACTGGTGGTGCCCGCGGGCACCGATCCGGTCGAGGCAGTGGGCCGTGCCGCGAGGGAAGGGCGCATCGCCGCCCGGTTGCAGCACCCGAACGCGGTGACCGTGCACGACGTCGTCGAGGAGGACGGCAGGCCGGTCCTGGTCATGGAGTACCTGTCCGCCCGGCCCCTGTCCGACAAGATCGCCGAACGCGGAACCCTTCCCGCCGAGCAGGTGATGCGCGTCGGCGCGCAGATCGCGGGTGCGCTGGCGGCGGCGCACGCGGCGGGCATCGTGCACCGCGACGTCAAGCCCGGCAACATCCTGCTGACCGACGACGGCACCGCGAAGATCACCGATTTCGGCATCTCCCGCGCGGTCGGGGACGTCACCGTCACCAAGACCGGGCTGCTCGCGGGCACGCCCGCGTTCCTCGCGCCCGAAGTCGCGCGGGGCAGCGATCCGGGACCGGCCTCCGACGTGTTCTCGCTCGGCGCGACCCTGTACGCGGCGGTGGAGGGGCGACCGCCGTTCGGCGACAGCGACAACGCCATCGCTCTGCTGCACACCGTCGCGTCGGGCCACTACGCCCCTCCGACGCAGGCCGGGCCGCTGGCCGAGGTGTTGGCGGAACTGCTGCGCAACGACCCGTCCACCCGGCCGACCATGGCGCAGGTCGCCGACCGGCTGCGCGCGGTGCGCCCGGCTCCGACCCGGCTCGACCTGCACCCGGCCGACCCGCTGACGGCACCGTCACCCGGCACGTCGTCCGGTCCGCCGACAGGTCCACAAGCCGGTCCACTGGCAGGTCCGCCATCCGGTCAACCAGCAGGCCCGACGCCGGGCAGGTTGTTCGGTCCGCCGACAGGTCCACAGGCAGGTCCGCCACCAGGCCTACCAGCAGGTCCGCCGCCCGGCACGTTGTTCGGGCCGCCACCCGGTCTAGCGGCAGGACCGCCGCCTGGCTCGGCCTCCGGCAGCCGACCAGGGCTTGCGTCGGGGCGTCGAGGACTCGTCGCGCTCGCCGCCGTGGCCGTCGCCGCGCTGGTCGTGCTCGGCGTGGTGTTGGCGAACAAGCCGTCGAACACCGCGCGCGATACCACCAAGCCCACGACGACCACCCCCTCCGCCGCCTCGACCACCGTCACCCCGGAGCAGCTGGAGAAGGTGGTGGCCGACTACTACGGGCTGCTCCCCCAGAACCCGGGAAGTGCGTGGAACCTGCTCTCGCCGAGTCTCCAAGCGCAGGGCAAGCAGCAGTACGGCAAGTCGTGGACCGGCATCAAGGAGCTGACCATCAGCTCGCCGCCCGCCGCCACCGGCCGGGAAACCGTCACCGTCGGCATCGACTACACCGGCGCGGAGGGCAGGAAGTTCCGCGAGTCGCACCGGCTGGGGCTCGTCGTCCGCGACGGCACGCCGCTGATCGATTCCGTCGAGGTCCTGTCGTCGCAACGCATCGGCGACGACAAGGGCCATCACGAGGACGACGATGACGACGACAAGAAGGGCGACAAGAAGCGCGGCGAAGGCAACGGCTGAGTCCCCCGCCCAGTCGCCTCACGGCCACGGTGTCCACGCTCGCTCCACCGACCCCCTGCCGTCCGAAGTCGCTTCGCGGGTTCGCCCTTGACGAGCACCGGGCGACGACCGTACCGTCGTCGTGATCGTTTAAGTTGCGCAAGAGTTCGAGGTGTCCCGACCTCCGATCGCCTCAGGTCGGCCACACCGGCCCCGAGCGATCGGCCCGGCGGGCACCGCACCCGGAGTAGGACCTATGAGCAGCCGGTTTCCGACACCATGTCTGGGAGCGCTCCCAGGAGGGCTGGGTGCTCACGAGGTCCGCGAACCGCCGGTTCCGGCCGCCCCCGGAACCGGGCAAGTCCATGTCGTCGATCAATGAAGATTTGGCGGTCTACATGCTTCGCTTCTCTGAAAGCGCTCCCACCGCTCGCCGGTCCGGCGACGGTTCGCCCAAGTCCGCCGCGTGGCGGGCGGCGGCGGTCTTCGGCGCCTGCCTGACGCTGCTGACGACCCTGCTGGTCGTGACCTTCGGCGCGGGCAACGCCTCGGCCCACGGCGCGGTGAGCGACCCGCCGTCGCGCCACTACGGCTGCTACCACCGCTGGCCCAACGGCCCGACGCAGCAGATGGCCACCGAAGACCCCATGTGCTACCAGGCGTGGCAGGCCGAGCCGGCCGCGATGTACAACTGGAACGGCCTGTTCCGCGAAGGCGTCGCCGGCAACCACCAGGGTGCCATCCCCGACGGGCAGCTGTGCAGCGGCGGCCGGACCTTCAACGGCCGCTACGCCGCGATGGACAAGGTCGGCGCGTGGGCCGCCCCGACCAAGCCCAACCAGTTCACCCTCAACCTGAACGACACTTCCTCGCACGGCGCCGACTACATCCGCGTCTACGCCACCAAGCAGGGCTTCGACGTGAAGACCCAGCCGCTGAAGTGGAGCGACCTGGAGCTCGTCGGCCAGACCGGGCGGATCCCCACCGGCACGACGACGCCGGTCCAGGTCAACGCACCCGGCCGCACCGGCAACCACGTCCTCTTCACGGTGTGGCAGGCCAGCCACCTCGACCAGAGCTACTACGCCTGCAGCGACGTGAACTTCAACGGTGGGACGACCACGACGACGACCCCGACCAGCACCTCCACCACCACGACCACGACCACCACGACCAGCACCACGACGACCACCAACCCGTCGGCCGGTTGCTCGGCGAGCTACCGGGTGACGTCGCAGTGGTCCGGTGGCTTCCAGGGCGAGGTGCGCGTGGCGGCCGGCACCACGCCGATCAACGGCTGGACGGTGAGCTGGACGTTCACCAACGGCGAGCGGATCAGCTCCTCCTGGAGTTCGACCCTGACCACGAGCGGGTCCACCGTCACCGCTCGGAACGCCGCCTACAACGGCTCGGTCGGCGTCGGCTCCAGTGCGAGCTTCGGCTTCACCGCCTCCGGCACCTCGGCGAACGCCTACGCGCTCACCTGCACCGCATCCTGATGTGATCGGAAGTCCGCCCGCCGGCTACCGCAGCGGCGGGCGGACTTCGCACGTCAGAAGTTGGCGTGGGCGGTCCGGACGGACTGCTCGGCCTGTGCGTCCCGGAACTCGAAGGTCGAGCCGTCCGCGAACGCCACCCGCACGAACCACTCCGGGTCGACCGCCCGTCCCAGCGGCACGGCGTCCAAGCGCGCCGTGGTGATCGGCGCGTCCCACCACGTCACCAGCGCCGGCACGTCGGGCTGCGACTGCCCCAACGAGCGAACGCGGCCGAGCAGGCCACCGGACGCGGGTGCGGCGGGCCTGGTCGCCTCGCCGTCCACGACGAGCGCGAGCCGCCGGTTGGTCAGCAGCAGCCGGCACTCGTCACGGCCGGCGGTGAACGAATCCGCCCACCGGACGGCCACCTGGTCGGGGCGCTGGGCGTGGGACCAGCCCCAGACGGCCGGGTCGTGCACCCACTCGTCGTGGTGGAACCGCCCCTCCCCCACCGCACGGGTCGGCAACGGCCACTCGGGCACGGGCACTTCCAGGGCGGCGACGTCGGTCCGGTGCGGCGCGGCGCGGGTCGGTCCGATCGTGCTGCCGACGTGCCCCTCCGGGTCGACCACCCACACGACCTGCTCGCCGGGCTCGACCCAGCGCTGCTGGGCGATCTCGCCGATCTTCAACCTGTTCTTCGGCAACTTCCCGTCCCCTACCGGCCGTTGACCAGGGCCAGCAACCGTTGCGCGCGAACGGCGTCCGACCCGGCGACGATGTCGATGCCCGAACCGTCCACAAGCGACACCCGCAGCACGTGGACGTTGCCCGTCGTGTAGTCGTAGGGCAACTTGCGCGCGGCGACGGCGACTCCGGCGATCCGCTCTCTCGGGACCTCGGCGACGGACTCGACGTCGGCCGTCTCGATCGGGACGTGCGCTGGGTACGGGTCCTTGCCCGCCAGCGCGTCACGCGCGCTCTTCGCGAAGCCCCAGACCTGGTCGAGCAGCGACTTGTCCGGTTCCGCGTCGGGCGACGCCGGTTCGGGTTCGGTCCGCACCCAGGCCATCCGCCGCGGGGTCAGCACCCACCACGCGAACGTGAGGTCCCGCACGGCCAACCCCGCGCCGACCGCCATCGTGCCGGTGCCAGGACCGAACACCACGGCCTTCGGTGGCGCCTGGCCCTGGTCGCGCGGGCCGCCGGCGGACGCCGCCGCGGCTGCCGTGCCCAACGCGCGCAACGCCTTGCCGCCGAGGCCCCGTTCCGGCGCGCCCCACCAGTCCAGGCCGTTCACGTCGAAGCAGGAACCGGTCGAACCGACCGGAGCGCACAGCAGGACGGGCTCGTCCGGCGCGCACCACGACTGCCGGAGTGCCGGCACCCCGTCGAGCTTCACCAGTTGAACCCGCGTTCCTGCGTCTCCCGGCGTTCCTCTTCGGACGGTTGGTTCTGCGCTGCGTCGTAGGCGGCGTCGGTGCCGAACTTGATGGCGCCGTCGACCGCGGCGTCGACGGCGGCGTTGGTCGCCGCGGCGGCCACCCTGGTCTCGCCGCCGAGCAGCCCGGTGAGCACGGTCTGGCTGATGTTGCTCGCCAGCGCGCCTTCACCGGTGACGCCGTCCATGAACCGGTTTCCCGTGGTCGAGGCGAGCGACGTGTCGTCCGCCCTGGTCAGGATGTTGACCAGGGGGTTGGACCCGGCACGGCGACCGACCGCCTGCTCCAGCATGTTGCCGCCGCGCAGGCCGTTCATCCGCTGGATGACCTGGCGCAGCGGGCCGCGCAGCCGGGTCAGCAACTGCTCCAGCCGCTTCATGATCTTGAACAGCTCCATCTGGAGCTTGCTCACCCGCATGGTGATCCGGACACCGGTGCTGCCGACCTGCACCGTGGTCGTCGCACCCGCCGCGGCGACCGAACCGCCCGCGGTGATCCACGAGGCGGCCAGCGCGGCCAGCCACTGCACGATCAGGCCGATGATCAGCTCGGTGAGGATCTGGATCACGAACTCGACGAACATGTCGAAGAGGTCGGCGATCATGTCCAACGTCTGCTTGAGCCCGCGCACGTCCTCGGCCAGCGCGGACACCCCACCGCTGAACTCGGTGATCTGGTTGCGGAACGCGTCGCCCGCCTCGCCGACCCAGAGCCCGCTGGTCGCGTCCGCCCGCTTCTGCTCGGCTTCGGCGACCTGGTCCAGCCAGACCGCGACCTCTTCCCAGCCGTTGCCGGTGGCGCGCATCTGCTCCGGATCACCGATCGCCCACTCGGCGAGCTCGATCAGCGGGCTGAGCACGATCGACACCAGGAAGCCCAGGCCGTTGTCCATCAGCGCCTTGCCGGGGCTCGCGATGGTCTCCAGCAGCTCCATCCGGCCGGAGATCGTCGCCGCGGCCATCTGCGGCGGGCTGGTGGCGTCGGCCAGGTCCTGCATGGCCCCGATGCCCGAGCTGCCGCGCCCGGCCGCCTGCTCGAACCAGTTCTTCTGGTCGCCGCCGTTGAGGTCGGCGAACGTGCCCGGCCCGGCGTTCACCGGCCACCGCCCAGGCCGTCACCGATCTTCGAGAACGCCTGCGAGAGGCCGTCGTCGACGCCCTTGTAGACCTCGAAGCTGCCCATCAGCTGCTCGCCGGTCTGCTTCAGGAAGTCCTGCGCGTCGGTCGCCAGCTGCCGGCACTCGTCAAGGCTGGAGAAGTAGCCGCTGCTCAAGCCGACGGCGTCGCCGATCGGGCCGAAGCACTGGTCGTCCACCCTCGCCTGCTCCAGCAGCGCGGCCAACGCGCCGAACTTCTCCGCCAGGCTGTCGCTGCCCGCCGCGAAGGCGGTCAACGCCTCCGGTACGACGTTGAAAGTCACCCTGTCCCCCTCAGCTCAGGTACGTGCTCGGCGGTTCCTCGTCGTCTTCGACCGGCGGACGTGGCGGACGGTTCCCCGGCGCCTGGTTCGGCGGCGGGGTCACCGGCCGCTGGAACGGCGGTTGGAACGCCGGCGGGCCGGCCGGCGGCGGCGCGCTCACCGGTGAGGTGATCGAACCGGTCACCGGCGGCGAGGCGGGCGGCGCCATCCCTGGAGGCGGCGTGCCAGGGGGTTGCGCGCCCGGAGGTTGCGCGCCCGGGGGCGGCGGTGCCGACGGCATGATCGGCTGCACGCCGGACGCCGCCATGCCCTGCTTGAACTCCTGCAACCGGTCGCCCAGGATCGGCGC
This sequence comes from Saccharothrix sp. NRRL B-16314, assembly GCF_000716595.1. Lineage (GTDB taxonomy): Bacteria > Actinomycetota > Actinomycetes > Mycobacteriales > Pseudonocardiaceae > Actinosynnema. Next base: position 322,534 of record NZ_JNXC01000007.1, on the reverse strand, counting down.
CACCGCGGCGTCGAGCTGCTGCGCCGCGTTCAGCGTGGCCATCCGGATCGCGTCCAGGATCTCCTGCTGCAACGCCACGTGCGAACGGGACATGGCGGCGGGCGACAGCTGGAGCCCCAGCACGGCACCGGACGGCGCGGCGGTCACCGTGACGGCTCCGTCCCGGCTGCGCCCCACCCCGCGCAGGTCCTTCATCGCCTCCTGGAGCTGGCCGGCCTTGGCCGCCTGCTCCTCGAACGATCGCATCATCGCCTGCAACCGCTGCTGACCATCCACCCCGCACGCACCCCCGGCGCCCTTGACACTCCGTGCGCGAAAAGGCTAGCCGAACTCGTCCGGTCGGGTGTTCAGATCGCCGGAAGCGGGCTGTCGGTCTCGTCCTCGAACTCGCCGATCAGCTCTTCGAGCAGGTCCTCCAGCGCGGCGATGCCCACGACCCGGTCGTCATCCGCCACGAGGGCGAGCTGTGCGCGGTCGGCACGCATCGCCGTGACGGCCTGGGCCACCGGCATGGCGGCGGGCAGGATCAGTGCCTTGCCCATCAGGTCGCGGGCGGTGGCGTCGGCGCCGGCCGCGGTGGCCCGGACGGCATCGCGGATGTGGACCAGGCCAACGAACCGGCCCTGGCGGTCCGTCACCGGGAAGCGGGACCGACCGCACTCGCGGCTGCGCAGTTCGATGGCCCGCGCGCTGGTCCCCTCGGACACCGTCACGGTCCGCTCGGCGGAGATCATGACCTGCGCCACCGTGGTGTCCTGGAGTTGCAGCATCCGGGTCAGCAGTCGCCGCTGCCCCTCGGGGATCAGACCGTGCTCAGCGGACTGCCGGACGAGCATCCGCAGGTCGTCGGGCCGGTGCGCCTGGGCCAACTCGTCCTGCGGCTGGACCTTCATCGCCCGCAACAACGCGTTGGTGACCCCGTTCAGTCCACTCAGGAGGTAGCGGACCGAGTGCGCGAACGCCCGGAACGGCAGCGCCAGCAGCAGCGCCGAGCGCTCCGGGTGCGAGATCGCCCACGACTTCGGGGCCATCTCGCCCACCACCATGTGCAGGAACACCACCAGCACGAGGCTGATCGCGAACGCGATGCCGTAGGACACGCCGGCGGGCAGTCCGGTCGCGGCGAGCAGCGGGTCGAGCAGGTCCGCGACGGCGGGTTTGGCCAGCGCGCCGAGCCCCAGCGTGCACAGCGTGATGCCGAGCTGTGCGCCCGCGAGCATCAACGACAGCTCACGCACGCCGGCGACCGCCGCACGGGCGGCACGACTCGTCTCGGCGGCCTGCTCCAAGCGGTGCCGCTTGGCGGAGATGAGGGCGAACTCGGCGGCGACGAAGAACGCGTTGGCGATCAACAACCCCGCCGACAGCACCAACGACCACCCGGTGCTCATCGGACGTCCTCCCGGTCGGCGACGCGGAACGCGAGCACGACGGTCGACGGCACGTTGCGCGCGACCGCCGTCACCCGCACCGACACCCCGTCCAGCTCGACGTGGTCGTCCAGCCGCGCGGTGCGCCCGAGCCGGCTCAGCACCAGCCCGGACACGGTGTCGTAGCTGTCGTGCTCGGGCAGCTCGACGCCGGTGGCGTCGGCGATCTCGTCCACCCTCATCCGACCGGGCACCCGCCACACACCCTCGTCCAGCTGCTCGATCACGGCCTCGTCCAGGTCGTCCTCGTCCCGGATCTCCCCGACCAGCTCCTCGGCGAGGTCTTCCAGCGAGACGACACCGGCGAAGCCGCCGAACTCGTCCACCACGCACGCCAGCTGCCGGCGCTCCGCCCGCAACCGTTCGAGCACCGCCGGGAGCGGCAGCGTCGCGGGCACCACCAGCGCGGGGGAGGCGATGTCGCCGATCGGCGTGTCCGCGCGCCGGTCCGGGTCCACGGTCAACACCTCGGCCAGCCCGACCACGCCCCGCAGGTCGTCCAGGTCGTCGCCGAACACGGGGAAGCGGGAGTGTCCGGTGTCCAGCAGGTCCACCACGCGGGCGGCGGGCTCGTCGGCGCGCACCGCGTGCACCGCCACGCGCGGGGTCATGGCCTGGTCGGCCACGAGTTCCCGGAAGCCGATGCCGCGGTCGAGCAACCGCGACAGCCCGGCGTCCAGGTGCCCCTCGCCGCGCGCGTCGGTGATGATCTGGCGCAGGTCGTCCGAGGTGGCGCCCTGCGGCAGCTCCTCGACCGGCTCGATGCCGACCGCGCGCAGCAGCCGGTTCGCCGCCGCGTCGAACAGGCGGATGACCGGGCCGGCGACCTTGAGGTAGGCGAGGGTGGACGCGCTCAACGCCTTGGCCAGCGGTTCCGGCCGGGCGATGGCGAAGTTCTTGGGCAGCAGCTCGCCGAGCACCATCTGCACCACGGTGGCGAACACCAGGGCCACGGCCATCGACAACGACACCGCCACGGCCGGTGACAGGCCCGTCAGCCCGAGCAGGTCGGCCAGTCCGGTGCCGAGCAGGGGTTCGGCCACGTAACCCGCGAGGAGGGCGGTCACGGTGATCCCGAACTGGGCGCCGGAGAGCATGAAGGACAACTTCTGGGTGACGCGGTGAGCCCGTTCGGCGGCTGGGTCGCCGTCCTCGGCCTGCTGCCGCAGCCTGCCCCGGTCCACCGCCATGTAGGCGAACTCCTGGGCCACGAAGTACCCGGTGGCCGCGGTGAGGGCCACGATCGCCGAGACACCGGCGAGGATCAACACGAGGCGTCCGCCTCGGAGGGTGGAACCGTGATCAGCCGGGTCGAACCCGGCCTACTACTACAACCGTCTGTATCGGCACTATCAGGCATTGCTCCACAGTAGCAAGTTCCCCTGCCCGACCAGGGCGTCAGGGCTTGCGGCCGACCGCGGCGAGGCCGGTGAACCGCTCGGGGTGCTCGTCGACGTCGTCCGGCGACTCGGGCCGCCACAGCGGCAGGAACACCACGCCCGGGTCGACCACGTCGAAGCCCTCGAACAGGGCGGTGACCTGCTTGCGGGTGCGCATCGTCATCGGCGTCGAGGTCTTCCGGTACAGCTCCCGGTGTTCCTCCACCTTCTCCGGCTGCGCCTCGTCCGAGGCGTGCGACACGACGAGGAAGCTCCCCGGCGCCATCGCCTCGCGGTAGCCGGCGATGATAGCCGCCGGGTCGTCCGAGTCCGGCACGAAGTGCAGCACCGCGACCATCATGACCGCGATCGGCTGGTCGAAGTCCAGCAGCGACGTGACCTCCGGCCGGGCCAGGAGCGCGTCCGGCGCCCGCAGGTCGGCCTTCACGACGGTGGTCTGCCGGTCGTCACCCAGGATCGACCGGCTGTAGGTCACCGCGACCGGGTCGCGGTCCACGTACACGACCCGCGTGCCCGGGTCGACGGCCCTGGCCACTTCGTGCACGTTGCCCGCGGTCGGGATGCCGGAACCGAGGTCGAGGAACTGGCGGACGCCCGCGGACACGCAGTAGCGGACGGCGCGGCGCAGGAACGCCCGGTTCGCCTGCATGATCACCGGCAGTTCCGGCCACATCCGGATGGCCTGCTGGGCCATCTCCCGGTCGACCGCGAAGTTGTGCGCCCCACCGAGGTAGTAGTCGTACACCCGGGCGGCACTCGGTCGACTCAAGTCGATCTCGTCGGGCCCCCCGGCCTCCTCACGGTCCATCTCGTCCTCGCCCCCCCGCACTCCACGACCCCCCGTCAAGCTACTCCGCTCGTCCCTCCCGGTCCGGCCGGTGTCGACACGACCGTGCACGAGGACGACACCCCGCGCGCGTCGCAGTCGCTCACCGCGTGGGTCCATCGGGTATGAACGCTGAGGACATCAGCACTGGGAAAGGGACTTCGTGACACAGACGGTTCGTGGCGTGGTGGCCCGGGGCAAGGGCGCCCCGGTCGAGGTGACCGACATCGTGGTGCCCGATCCGGGGCCCGGTGAGGCGGTGGTGCGGGTGCAGGCGTGCGGCGTGTGCCACACCGACCTGCACTACCGGGAAGGCGGGATCAACGACGAGTTCCCGTTCCTGCTCGGCCACGAGGCCGCGGGGATCGTGGAGCAGGTCGGCGAAGGCGTCACCGACGTGGCGCCGGGCGACTTCGTGGTGCTGAACTGGCGCGCGGTGTGCGGCGCGTGCCGGGCGTGCCTCAAGGGCAAGCCCTGGTACTGCTTCAACACCCACAACGCCGCCCAGCCGATGACGCTCGCCGACGGGACGCCGCTGTCGCCGGCGCTGGGCATCGGCGCGTTCGCCGAGAAGACCCTCGTCCACGCCGGGCAGTGCACCAAGGTGGACCCGCAGGCGTCACCGGCCGTGGCCGGGCTGCTGGGCTGCGGTGTGATGGCCGGGTTCGGCGCGGCGGTCAACACCGGCAACGTCGGCCGGGGTGACAGCGTGGCCGTGATCGGGTGCGGCGGCGTCGGTTCCGCGGCGGTGGCGGGCGCGCGGACCGCCGGTGCGACCACGATCATCGCGGTCGACATCGACCCGCGGAAGCTGGAGTGGGCGCGCGGGCTCGGCGCCACCCACACCGTGGACGCGTCGTCGGAGGACGCGGTGGCCAGGGTGCAGGAGCTGACCGGCGGGTTCGGCGCGGACGTGGTGATCGACGCGGTGGGGCGGCCGGAGACGTGGAAGCAGGCGTTCTACGCCCGTGACCTGGCCGGCACCGTCGTGCTGGTGGGCGTGCCGACGCCGGACATGCGCGTCGACCTGCCGCTGATCGACTTCTTCTCCCGCGGCGGTGCGCTGAAGTCGTCCTGGTACGGGGACTGCCTGCCGTCCCGCGACTTCCCGTACATGATCGACCTCTACCGGCAGGGCCGGCTCGACCTCGACGCGTTCGTCACCGAGACCATCGCGCTCGACCAGGTCGAGGACGCTTTCGCCAAGATGCACCACGGTGACGTGCTGCGCTCGGTGGTGGTCTTCTGATGGCCCGCGTCGACCACGCGGTCACGCGCGGGACGTTCAGCCTCGACGGGCAGACGTTCGACGTGGACAACAACGTGTGGGTGGTGGGTGACGACGCGGAGTGCGTGGTGATCGACGCGCCGCACGACGTGGACGCGATCCTCGCCGTCGTCGCCGGCCGCGAGGTCAAGGCCATCCTGGCCACGCACGCGCACGACGACCACGTCCGGGTCGCCCCGGACCTGGCCCGCGCGACGGGTGCGCCCGTGCTGCTGCACCCGGCCGATCGCGTGCTCTGGGACCTGACCCACCCGGACGTGGCGCCGGACGGCGACCTCGCCGACGGTCAGGTCGTGGAGGTCGCGGGCACCGCGCTGCACGTCCTGCACACCCCGGGCCACGCGCCGGGCGCGTGCTGCTTCCACTCCCCCGACCTGGGCGTCGTGTTCACCGGGGACACCCTGTTCCACGGTGGTCCGGGCGCCACCGGGCGGTCGTACTCGGACTTCGACACGATCGTCCGGTCCATCGCGACGAGGCTGCTCACCCTGCCGGAGGCGACCGTCGTCCACACCGGCCACGGCGAGGACACCACGATCGGCACCGAGGCGCCGCACCTGACCGACTGGCTGAGCCAGGGCCGCTGACGCGCGGGGGCCTGCACCCCGGAGGGGACGCAGGCCCCCGGCGTTCGACGCGGGCGACGGGTGCCCTACGGCCTGGTGACCAGGGCCGGTCCGGTGGACTGGCGGATTACCAGCGTGGTGGCCAGCTCGATGTGCAGGGCTTCGGGCTGGTGCCCGTCGAGCATGCGCATGAGCTGGGTGACGGCGATCCGCCCCATCTCCTGCAACGGCTGGCGCACGGTCGTCAGCGGCGGGTCGGTCGCCCGGCTGATGTCTATGTCGTCGAACCCCGCGATCGACAGGTCTGCGGGGATGCGCAGGCCGCGTTCACGGGCCGCCTGCAACGTGCCGACGGCCAGCTTGTCGTTGAAGCAGACGATCGCCGTTGGCCGTTCCGGGTGGTCGAGGAGTTCGGCGGCGGTGCGGCGGCCCGCCTCCGTGGTGGGCTCGACGTGCCAGAGGTGGTGCGCCATCGGCAGGACACCCGCCTGCGAGAGCGCGGCGCGGTGGCCGGCCAGGCGGGCGTCGCTGGCCAGCCAGTCCTCGGGCCCGGCGATGACGCCGATGTCGCGGTGGCCGAGGCCGACCAGGTGGCCGGTCAGCGCGCGGGCGCCGGCGAAGTGCGCGGCCGAGACGGCGGCGACGTCCGGTGGCGGCGGGGTGCGCGGGTCGACCACGACGAACGGCAGGTCGGTGCGGGACAGGGCGACGAGCTGGTCGCCGTCCTCCGGCGGGAGGATGAGGATCGCGGCGCTGATGCCGGGCTCGTCGGGCAGGCCCGCGAGCGTGTCCGCGTGCTGCGCGGACTCCCCCGCGTCGAGCAGCAGGCGCAGGCCGTGGCGCTTCAGCGTCTCGGCGATCGAGGAGACGATCAGGCCGAAGTAGTCGGTGAGCACGTAGGGGCAGCGCACGTGGACGGTGCGCTGCCGGTCGGCCCCGGTGACGCGCATCCTGCTTCGTTCCACGGCTTGCAGCACCAGATCGCGGGTCCGCGGGGCCACGTTGGCGTGGTCGTTGAGCACGCGGGAGACGGTGGCGATCGAGACGCCGGTCTCCGCGGCGATGTCGCGGACGGTGACGCGCCGGTTATCGGGCATGACGTTGCCGCAGGTCACCGGCTTGAGTTTGCACCTGCTCACTATAGCGACCGGCGTCCGGCACGGGGTTGACGCCGACCGGAACCGCGTGTTTCATGCTGCGAGCAGCTGTTACACCCTGATCGACCTCTTGTTACATCGGTGCCTCCTCAGCCCTAAGGACGACGATGAGAACGACTGTTCGCCGCGCCGCGACCGCGGCCCTGATCCTCGGTCTCGCCGTCGTGCCGGCGGGGCAGGCCGCCGACGGCCACGACACCGGCCCGCGGGCGCGGGTCTGGGTGACGACCGTCGACCGGGCCGAGTTGATGGCGGAACGCGCGCCCGTCGCGTTCGGCACCGGCTCCTCCGCGCACCCGACGATCGTCGTGGACCCGGACCGGACCGAGCAGACCGTGGACGGTTTCGGTGCGTCGATCACCGACTCCTCGGCGAACGTGCTGCACGGGCTCGCGCCGGCGGTGCGCGAGGAGACCATGCGCAAGCTGTTCGACCCCGTGCACGGGATCGGGGTGAGCTTCCTGCGCCAGCCGGTGGGCTCCTCCGACTTCACCGCCGCCGCCGAGCACTACACCTACGACGACGTGCCGGCCGGACAGACCGACTTCCCCCTGGCGCACTTCAGCATCGCCCCCGACGAGGCGAAGGTGCTGCCGCTGCTGCGCGAGGCGAAGCGGCTCAACCCGGCGCTCAAGGTGATGGGCACGCCGTGGAGCCCGCCCGCGTGGATGAAGACGACCGACTCGCTGGTCGGCGGCCGGTTGAAGGACGACCCGGCCGTCTACGACGCGTACGCCCGCTACCTGGTGAAGTTCGTCGAGGCCTACGCCGCCGCCGGCGTTCCGGTGGACTACCTGTCCGTGCAGAACGAGCCGCAGAACCGCACCCCGGACGCCTACCCCGGCACGGACATGCCGGTGGCGCAGCAGCTCGCGGTGATCGAGGCGCTGGGCCCGAAGCTCCGCGCCGCGAGCCCGCGCACGAAGATCCTGGCCTACGACCACAACTGGGCCACCCACCCCAACGACGTCGCGGCCACCCCGCCGGGGTCGAGCCCGGAGACCGACTACCCGTACCAGGTTTTGGACAGCCCGGCCGCCCGCTGGGTCGCCGGAACCGCGTTCCACTGCTACTACGGCGACCCGGGCGCGCAGACCGCGCTGCACGACGCGTTCCCGGACAAGGGCATCTGGTTCACCGAGTGCTCCGGCTCGCGCGGCCCGACCGACCCGCCGGCGAAGGTCTTCCGCGACACCCTCACGTGGCACGCCCGCAACGTGGTCCTGGGCACCACCCGCAACCACGCCAAGTCGGCGGTGAACTGGAACATCGCGCTGGACAGCACGGGCGGCCCGCACAACGGCGGCTGCGGCACGTGCACCGGCCTGGTCACCGTCCACCCCGACGGCTCTGTGACCACCGACGCCGAGTACTACACGATCGGCCACCTGTCGAAATTCGTGAAGCCGGGCGCGAAGCGGATCGCCAGCACGTCGTTCGGCACGACCGGCTGGAACGGCCAGGTCATGGACGTGGCTTTCCGCAACCCCGACGGCTCGACCGCCCTGGTGGTGCACAACGAGAACGACGACCCGCGCGCGTTCGCGGTGAAGGTCGGCGAACGGCTCTTCGAGTACACGCTGCCCGGCGGCGCGCTGGCCACGTTCACCTGGCCGCGCCACCACGCGTTGCGCGGCAAGCTCGACCAGGTCTCGCTGGACGGCGCCACCGCCACCGCGTCACCGACCGGTGAAGGCGCCGAACGCCTGGCCGACGACGACGCCTCGACGCGGTGGAGCAGCGGACAGGCCCAGGCCGCGGGCCAGCACGTGCAGCTGGACCTCGGCTCCCGCGAGCAATTCCGCCGGGTGGCCGTGGACAGCGGCGGCAACCTCGGCGACTACGCCCGGAACTGGGAGCTCTCGGCCAGCGACGACGGCACGTCGTGGCGGACCCTGGCCACCGGCGCAGACGTCGGCCAGCTGACCGAGGTCGACGTGCGCCGGACCGCCGCGAGGTACCTGCGGGTCACGTCGACCGGAGCGGCGGGCAACTGGTGGAGCATCGCGGACATCCGCCTGTACGACTGATCGCCACCCCTTCGCCGTCCTGACGAGGACACAGCCGGGATCGCTATCACTTCTGACACCATTGACCTTGCCGCGTCGATCAACCCGCAACGTCTAGCACCCATTGCTACGGGTCGGCACGGAGCGTGAGCGATGTTACCATCAGAGTTGTTAGCGATCCCGGTCGGAAGGGCTCGGCGTCATGGGCGTCCGGCGAGACTACGGCCAGTTCTGCGGGCTGGCCGGCGGGTTGAACGTGATCGGCGAGCGGTGGACGCTGCTGATCGTGCGTGAGCTGCTGATCTCGCCCTCGCGCTTCACCCTGCTGCTGGAGAACCTGCCCGGCATCGGCCCCAACGTGCTGACGGAGCGGCTGCGGATGCTGCTGGAGCGCGGGGTGGTAGAGCAGCTGCCGGTCGAGGGCGACTCGCGGGGGCGGATGTACCGGCTGACCGCGAAGAGCGAGGAGCTGCGCGGGCCGGTCCTGGCGCTCGCCAGGTGGGGGATGGGTTTCCTCACCGAGGAGGACGCGGGCAGGACCGTGCGCGACGAGTGGGGCTTCCTGGCCCTCCAGTCGATGATCGACCACGACCGCATCCCCGACGTGGACGAGACCTACGAGTTCCGGGTCGGTGACAGCCGCTTCGCCGTCGAGGTCCGGGGCGGCGCGCTCTCGTTCGTGCCGGGTCCGGCGCCGTCGCCCGACCTGGTCGTCAGCTGCGCGGCGGACGTCTTCGTCCGCATCGGCGCCCGCCTGCTGACCCCGTTCGACGCCATCGTGACCGGTGACGTGAAGGTGCACGGCGCCCCCGAATCCATCCACCGGTGCACCAGGATGCTGGGTCTCGCGCCGCGCGGTGCGACTCCTCCGCCACGTGGCACCCGCGGACCTCGTGAATCGACGAACGATTGTTCACGGTGATGAACCGCAGGTAATTCCCGCGCCGTTGTTCACCGTTGTGAAACCACAGCGGAACAGCGCCCGCGCATTGCGTCGGCCGGAACCGTTGAGTTAACGTTCCTGAGACCGCTCCCACACACGTTTGCGCAGTTCAGAGACGTGAACAAGGGAACGGGTCACGTTCCGGCCGATTGCCCGCAAGGAGGCGTGCATGAGCGCTCGCGAAACGGTGTCCGTGTTCGTGGAATGGCGGGAATTGGCGGCAGCCACGACACAGGAGATCCCACGATGAGATTGACACCGCTTGCCGCAGGCGTCGCCTTGGCCGCGAGCGTCGTCCTGGCGTTACCGCTGGGCACGGCGAACGCCGCGACGACCCGCCACGAGGCGGAGACGTCGCCCGCCGTCTGCACCGGCTCCATCGACAGCGACTGGACCGGCTTCTCCGGCACCGGGTTCTGCAACGGCACCAACGCGACGGGCGCGTACGCCCAGTTCACCGTGAACGCCGCGGCGGCCGGCACCGCGACGCTGGCCGTGCGGTTCGCCAACGGGACCACGAGCGCGCGTTCCGCGAACCTGATCGTCAACGGCACGACCGTGCAGTCGGTGCCGTTCGAGGGCACGGGCGCGTGGAGCACGTGGGTCACCAAGACGCTGACCGCCACCGTGAACGCGGGCAGCAACACCATCCGGCTCAGCCCCACCGGCTCCACGGGCCTGGCGAACATCGACTACCTCGACTTCACGTCCGAGGGCACCCCGCCGCCGACCGGCGACACGCTGTACGCGGCGCCGAACGGCCGTGACGGCGCGACCGGCACGGTGGCCGACCCGACCACGCTCACCTCGGCCATCTCCCGGATCGCCGAAGGCGGCACGATCTACCTGCGCGGCGGGACGTACGCGTACTCCCAGACCGTCACCATCCCGCAGGGCAACAACGGCACGGCGACCGCGCGCAAGAAGCTGGCCGCCTACTCCGGTGAGACGCCGGTGCTGAACTTCTCGGGCCAGGCCGAGGACCCGGCCAACCGCGGCCTCGCCGTAAACGGCAACTACTGGCACGTCCTCGGCGTCGTCGTCGAGCGCGCCGGCGACAACGGCATCTTCGTCGGCGGCAGCAACAACATCTTCGAGCGCACCGTGACCCGCTTCAACCGGGACACCGGGTTGCAGCTCTCCCGGATGCTGTCCACCACGCCCAAGGACCAGTGGCCGGCCAACAACCTCGTCCTGAGCGCCGAGTCGCACGACAACGCCGACTCCGACGGCGAGGACGCCGACGGTTTCGCCGCGAAGCTCACCTCCGGCCCCGGCAACGTCTTCCGCTACGCCGTCGCGCACAACAACATCGACGACGGCTGGGACCTCTACACCAAGACCGACACGGGCCCCATCGGCGCGGTGACCATCGAGGACTCGCTCGCGTACGAGAACGGCACGCTGAGCAACGGCGGCCAGGCAGGCAACGGCGACCGCAACGGGTACAAGCTCGGCGGCGAGGACATCGGCGTCAACCACGTCATCCGGCGCAACATCGCCTACGACAACGGCAAGCACGGCTTCACCTACAACCGCAACCTCGGCTCGATGACCGTCTCCGACAACGTCAGCATCGACAACACCGAGCGCAACTTCAACTTCGACGGCGGCTCCTCGGTGTTCCGGAACAACACCTCGTGCCGCAGCGGCAGCGGTACGACGGACCGGACCATCGGCAACGTCGACAGCTCGAACCAGTTCTGGTCCGGCACGAACGGCTCGCGGTGCTCCTCCTACGCCGGCGCGCTGCGCTGGTCGTACGCCGCGGACGGCCGGCTCGTCGTCACGTTCGGCTAGGCGGCACCGTCCACGCGGGTCGGTCGGGTGTGCGCCCGCCCGACCCGCGTGGTGCTCCCGGCCGGCCGGGTAAGGTCGGCCGTGTGGGTCGTGTGGCGGAGATCGTGCGCATCGGTGTGTTCTACGACGGAACGTGGTTCGCTTATCTGAGTGATTTCTACGCCACCGTCCACCCGCGCGCGGCCCGCGTCTCCCTCGACGGCTTCCACGACGCCCTGCGGTGGTACGCCCACACCGAGACCGGGCTCCCCCTGGACGACTGCGTGCTGCACGAGGCCCACTACGTGCGCGGTCGCATCGAGACACCGGCCGCGTCGTTCGACGCCGTGCTGGCTGCCGCCGGGGTCGTCCGGCACGACCTCCCGCTGCACGGCGGCAAGGAGAAGGGCGTCGACGTCCACTTCGCACTCGAAGCGTGGGAGCGCGCGACCACCGCGCCGCTGGAGTGGGTCGTGCTTGTCACCGGCGACGCCGACTTCACCCCGTTGGCGACCCGGTTGACCGACCGCGGCGTGCGGGTGGTCGTGCCGGTGGTGGACGTGCCGTCGGTGTCGGCGCCCGCCTGGACACCGCGCACCGCGGCTCCGCTGCGGGCGGCGGCTACCGCGACACCGTCCTTCGACGTGCTGTTCGCGCCCACGGACCGTGACGACTACCCGCTGCGACGCCCGTTCGTGCGTTCCGCGGAGGCCGTGGCCTCGGCCGCGGGCCTGCCGCGCGGGCGTCGTCGCGGTACGGTGACGGGTTGGCGCACCGGGCAGCCGCACGGGTTCATCACCGACACCCGCGGCGGCTCCTGGTACGCCTCCCGCGACGACATCCCCGAAGGCCTCACCCTGCTGCTGCCCGGGACTCCGGTGTCGTTCACCGGATCGCCCACGCCGGTCGCGGGCCGGAAGTACCCGCGGGCGCAGGCGATCCGGCCGGAGTGAGGGTGGTCAGTCCCCCTTCACGTTGACGACCTGGCGCAGCGTGTGCCGCACCTCCACCAGGTCCTGCGCGTCGCGCATCACGACGTCGATGTCCTTGTACGCGGCCGGGATCTCGTCGATGAACGCGTCGGTGTCGCGGTACTCGATGCCGACCATCGCCTTGCGCAGGTCCTCCCGGTTGAACGCCCGGCGCGCGGCCGACCGCGAGTACTCGCGTCCGGCGCCGTGGGGCGAGGAGTTCAGCGCGACCGCGTTGCCCTTGCCGACCACGACGTAGGACGCGGTGCCCATCGAGCCGGGGATGAGGCCGGGCGTGCCCTCCTCGGCGTTGATGGCGCCCTTGCGGGACAGCCACACCTCCTTGCCGAAGTGAGTCTCCTGCTCGGTGTAGTTGTGGTGGCAGTTCACGGTCTCCTGCCGTTCCACGTCACGGCCGATCCAGTCCGTGACGCAGTCGACGACGCGGTCCATCATCTCCTCGCGGTTGAGCCAGGCGAACTCCTGTGCCCAGCGCATCTCGCGGATGTAGTGCCAGAACTCGTCCTCGCCCTCGACCAGGTAGGCGAGGTCGGGGTCGGGCAGGCTGATCCAGCGCCGGTCGCACTGCTCGCGCGCGACCCGGATGTGCTTCTGCGCGATCTTGTTGCCCACACCGCGCGAACCGGAGTGCAGGAACAGCCACACCTGCCCGGTCTCGTCCAGCGTCACCTCGATGAAGTGGTTGCCGCTGCCGAGGGTGCCCAGCTGGAGCTCCCAGTTCCCGGCGTAGGAACCGGGGTCGAAACCGGCCTTCTCCGCGTTGGCCGCGAGCACGCCGACCCGTTCCCGCGCCGTGGAGGTGAGGTACTTGTTGTACTTCCCCGCCGACAGCGGCACGGCCTGCTCGATCGCCTCGCGCAGCGCGGCGAGCGGTCGCGCGCGGAGGTCGTCCCGGGTGAACTGGGTCCGCACGGCGATCATCCCGCAGCCGATGTCGACGCCGACGGCCGCCGGGATGATCGCGCCCAGGGTCGGGATGACGCTGCCGACCGTGGCGCCCTTCCCGAGGTGCGCGTCGGGCATGAGCGCCAAGTGCGGGAAGATGAACGGCATCCGCGAGGCCTTCTCGGCCTGCTCACGCGTGCCCGGGTCCAGGATGGAAGCCCAGTTCATCAGGCGCTTGTTGATGTGCTCCACGGTTCTCCTCTGCTCGAGGTAGAACCTATTCGCGATGGAACAGCCTCGCGAGCGAGATTCACCCCGTGGCGGCCACGAGGTTGAACGCCGCGAGGCTGTCCATTCCGCCGAACAGCAGGGAGATCATCACCGCGGCCATCGCTTCGAGGTGGTGGGCGTGCCGGAGGTCGCCGACCCGCAGCGGCTCGCACCCGATGTCGGTGATCAGCCGCGTGGCGAGCTCCGACGCCGAGGGGTCGTCACCGCAGTGCGGCACGACCAGGCGGCGGTGGTCGAACACCGGCGGCTCCATCCGCCAGACGTCCGCGTGGCAGAGGTTGAACGCCTTCACCACGTGCCCACCCGTCACCTGCGCGATGTGCTGCGCCATCGACACGCCGGGTCGCGTGACGAGCGTGAAGTGCTCGACCTCGACGGGGTTGTTGCAGTCGATCACCGCCTTGCCGCGCAGCGCGTCCCCGATCCCGTCCAGCGTCGCCGCCATCCCCTGGTACAGGACCGCGATCAGGGCCACCTCCCCGAATTCCGCGACCTCCCGGAAGCTCCCACTGCGCCCTCCCCACTTCTCCGCCAACCGCCGCGCCTTCGACTCCGTGCGCCCCGCGACCATCAACTCGTGCCCTGCCGCGGCCCAGCGCGTGCCCAACGCGTCCGCCATCGCCCCGGCACCGAGGATTCCGATTCTCACGATTGCGAGGCTAGGAGGCGGTCAGGAACCATCCGGTTCCCGACGGCCCAGGGCTGACGGCTCAGGGCTGACCGGCGCGGGCCTGATCGGTGGAGGTCGGTCGGTTCACGGGCAGTACACCTGGCCGGTCTGCGCGCCTTCGACCGAGCGGACGTAGGCCTGGGTCACCTTGGCCAGGTCCACCGGCTCCATGCCCGGGAAGAACGCGCCGTAGTCGTCCAGGCTCTCGGTGAACACGGTGGGGCTGACGGCGTTGACGCGCTGTGGTGCGATTTCGATCGCCGCCGCCCGCACGAACGCCTCCACCGCGCCGTTCGCCAGCGAAGCCGCACTGCCCGTCGGCACGGGTTCGCGCGCCAGGACACCGGTGATCAGGGTGAACGAACCCCGTTCGGCGACCCGGCGGAGTCCCTGCCGGACCAGTTCGACCTGGCTCAGCACCTTCCCCCGGAAAGCCGCCTCGTAGTCGCGCGCGGTCATCTCGGCGATGGGCTTCCACGGGGTGTCGCCGGCGGCGCTGACGACGGCGTCCAGGGGCCCGATCCGCTCGTACATCCCGGTGATCTGCGCCGGGTCGGCGATGTCGTGGCGCAGGTCGCCGCTGGAGCGCCCCACGGTGACGACCTCGTGGCCCCGCCCGATCAGGGTGGCGTGGACGGCCGCGCCGAGCGTGCCGCCGGCGCCGATCAGAGCAATCTTCATGCCGGTCACGCTAGAGCCCGCTCCGGTGCCCCACCGCCCCGGCCTAGTTGCAATAAAGTTGTTCTTGCTAGAGAGTGGCAATAACACCCACGAGGTACCCGGAGAGGCTGATGAGCCAGTACGTGCTGCCGGACTTGCCCTACGACTACGCGGCCCTGGAGCCCGCGATCACCGGCGAGATCCTGGAGCTGCACCACAGCAAGCACCACGCGGCCTACGTGAAGGGCGCCAACGACACCCTGGAACGACTCGCCGAGACCCGGGAGAAGGACGACTTCTCCGGCCTGGTCGGCCTGGAGAAGACCTTCGCGTTCAACCTCTCCGGACACGTGCTGCACACGATGTTCTGGGACAACCTCAGCCCGGACGGCGGCGGCCGGCCCGACGGCGAGCTGGCCGCCGCGATCACCGAGCACTTCGGCTCGTTCGACGCCTTCGCGAAGCAGCTGACGGCCGCCACGGCGGGCGTGCAGGGTTCGGGTTGGGGCGTGCTCGCCTGGGAACCGCTGTCGCAGCGCCTGATCGTGGAACAGGTCTACGACCACCACGGCAACGTCGGCATGAACACCACCCCGGTGCTGGTGTTCGACGCGTGGGAGCACGCGTACTACCTGCAGTACCGCAACGTCCGCCCCGACTACGTGCAGAAGCTGTGGACGCTGGTCGACTGGGCCGACGTGACCCGCCGCTTCGACGCCGCCCGCGCGGGCGCCACGGGCCTGATCGCGCCTTCGAAGTAGCGCCGGAAACCGAAGCAGCACCCAGACCGGCAGTGGGTGCTCCGACAGACCACCACGCTGCCACCACCGTGCCCCCGCCTCCCGACAGAGGCGGGGGCACGGTGCTGTCCGCGGCCGTCGTTCAGTGAGTTGCAACTTGTCGGTTGCTACTCACCGGGCTTTGTGCAACTATCTGGTTGCACCCAATGACGACAGCGAACAGGAGTCCTTCCCATGAGCGAAGACCGGATCGAGCGCGACACCCTCATCGCGGCACCGCTTGAGCGCGTGTGGTCACTCGTCGCCGCACCGGGTTTCTGGGTGGCCGAGGACGCGGGCGCGGCCACCGCACCGGCCGCCGAAGGCCAGTCCGTGGTGGCGAAGAACCCCGAGTACGGGGAGTTCCCCGTCCGCGTGGAGAAGGTCGAGCCGCCGACGTACGTGGCCTACCGCTGGGCCAGCGCGTTCCCCGGCCAGGAACTGCGCGACGACAACAGCACGCTGGTCGAGTTCACGCTGACGGCGGAGGGCGACAAGACCCGCCTGCGCGTCGTGGAGAGCGGTTTCGCCACGATCGTCGCGTCGGAGGACGTGCGCGCCCAGGCGTTGAGCGACAACACCGGTGGCTGGCCGCAGGTGATCGACGCCCTCAAGGACCGCGCCGAACAGGCCGGGTGACCGGAGCGGAACGTCGCGGCGACGTCGCGGGGGTCGGCGGCGTCCTCGTCGCGCTGGCCGACCCCACGCGACGTCGACTGGTCGACCTGCTCGCCGCGGAAGGCGAGGTCACCGCGACGGCGCTCGCCGAACGGCTGCCCGTCTCCCGGCAGGCGATCGTCAAGCACCTGGCCGTGCTGGACGCCGCCGGGCTCGTGTCCGGCCGCCGCGTCGGGCGGGAGGTCCGCTACGCGCTGAGGCCCGCCGCGCTGGACGCGACAGCGCGGTGGGTGGTCTCCCTCGCCGCCCGCTGGGACCGGCGACTGGCGACGGTCAAGCGCGTCGCCGAGCTGGCCCGTCCCGACGAGGGCTGACCGACAGCAGCACTTCCTCAGGCACAACACGGAAAACCGCACACCCCGCACCCCGGGGTGTCCTCGGCCTGCCGCGAAACGGAACCGTCCCTTGACCACCGACACCTCGACCGCCGGCACGACCTCGCCGCACCGGTTCACCGGCCGGGAGCGGCTGATCCTGCTGATCCTGCTCGGCGCCGGGTTCATGCTGTCCGTCGACTTCTCCATCCTGAACGTCGCCCTGCCGCAGGTCGGCGAGGGCGTCGGGATGGGACTGGCGGCACTCCCCTGGGTCGCCACCGCCTACGCCCTGCCCGCCGCCGGTTTCACCCTCCTCTTCGGACGGTTGGCCGACCTGTTCGGCCGCCGGCGGCTGTTCCTCGCGGGCATGGTCCTGTTGACCGTCGCCTCACTGCTCGGCGGCTTCGCCACCAACCCCGAGATGCTGCTGACCGCCCGCGCGCTCCAGGGCCTGTCCACCGCGATGTCCATCCCGGCGTCGCTGTCCCTGCTCACCACCACGTTCCAGGAGGGTTCGGCCCGTGACCGCGTCCTCGGCCTCAACGGGGCGCTGCTGTCCGGCGGCTTCACCGTCGGCGCACTGGTCGGCGGCACGCTGGTCGGCCTGCTGAGCTGGCGCGCGGCGTTCTTCATCAACGTGCCCGTGGCCGTGGTGCTGCTGGCGCTCACGCCGTTCCTGATCGCCGAGAGCAGGTTGCCCGACCGGGTGAAGCCGGACGTGCCCGGCGCGATCACCGTGACCGGCGGTCTGCTGGCCGTCGTGTACGCGATCACCGAGCGGAGCGTCCTCGCAGCCGCGCTCGGTGTCGTGCTGCTGGCCGCGTTCTGGGTGGTCGAGCTGCGGGCCGAAGCACCGCTCGCCCCGGTCCGCATCCTCCGGCGCCCCACCGTCAAGTGGGGCAACTTCGCCGGTCTCGTGGTGTTCGGCACGGAGACCGGGATGATCTTCATGATGACGCTGTACCTGCAGAACGTGCTCCGGTTCAGCCCGATCGTCACCGGTCTCGTCTTCGGCGTGCCGGGTCTGGCGGCGGTGTTCGCGGGTCCGATCGCGGGTCGCTTCATCAGCCGTCACGGCTACCGCAAGGTGCTGTCGGCTGGGTTGACCGTGCAGGCCCTGTCCACCGTGCCGCTGATCTTCCTCGGCTCCGACCGCCTCGGCCTGGCCGTCCTCGTCCCGGTGCTGCTGATCGGCTTCTTCGGGCACGTGACGGCGATCGTGGCGTACACGGTCACCGGCACGTCCGGCCTGCCGGACGAGGAGCAGGGCCTGGCCACCGGTCTCACCACGATGACGCAGAACATCGCCATCACGATCGGCATCCCGGTCCTGAGCGCGATCGCCGCCACCGGTTCGTCGGAGCTGACCGGCATCCACCTCGCGCTGACCGTGGCCGTCGCCGTCACGCTCGTCAGCGTCGTGCTCGTCTGGTTCGGGCTCCGACCGCGCAGCGCGCCGCGTCAGTAGTAGCGGCGCAGGTCCGGCCAGATCGCGGACCACGGTGCGTCGGTGCCCGCGCACAGCTGGACCACCGTGCCCTGTTCGTCGTTCTCCAGCCCGTGACCGTTGTCCACGGTCGCCACCGGGCGGCAGTCGGTGAAGTGCCTGCCGATCGTCCGGTTGGAGGGGTAGTGCACCAGCACCACCGGGCCGGTGGCGGAGTCCGGTGGCGCACCCCAGTCGGCGAAGCTCATGTGCCCCGAGTACGGGCCGGGCAGACCGTGCTCCGGGCCGTAGCGGGCGATCGCACCCGCCTCGCCGTAGTTCTGGGTGAAGATCACCGCCTGGTCGCGCCGCTCGGCCGGTATCCCGCGCCACGCGGTCGCGACGGCGGCGGTCAGCTCCGGCCACCCGACCTGTTCGCCCTGCTCCTTGTTCATGCCGTTGATCAGGTTCAGCGACGTCGGCGGCAGCACCGGCAGCGACGCCACCACGTTCACCGCCGCCGCGACCAGCACGAGCGCGGGCAGCGCCCACCGGCGTGCGCCGGGCTTCCGCCGTGAAGCGGCCCAGCGCACGGCCGGCGCGGCGCCCGCCGCCAGCACCACGATCAGCAGCGGGATCACGTAGTACGCCTTGCCGCCGATCGCCAGCACGAGGACCGCCAGCAGCGGGTAGGCCAGGCCGAACGGCCGCGCCCACCGGATGTCCGGATCACGCCACAGGCGCCGCGCACCGGCGACCAGGACCGGCACGAAGACCGGCGACAGGTACACGAACTGCAGCGGCACGAACAGCGCCCGGTTCTCCGCGCCGTCCTCCGCGCTGATCCCGACCGCGATGGTGAGCTGCGGCCAGCCGTGCGCCGCCTGCCACCACAGGTTCGGCGCGGCGAGCGCCAGCGCCACCAGCGCGCCCGCCACCGGCCACCAGGACCGGAGCACCCGCCGCGGTCCCACCACCAGCACCGAAACCAGCACGCCGAACAGCAGCAGCCCCACCAGGTACTTGTTCAGCACACCGATCCCGGCCGCCGCGCCGACGGCCAGGTACCAGCGGCCGTCGCCGGTGCGCAGCAGCCGCAGCGTGAACAGGCTGATCAGCAGCCACAGGAAGATGTCGAACGTCGCGGTCGAGACCAGGTGGCCGTTCACCAGGATCACCGACGACACCGCCGTGCACGCCGCCGCGAACACCTGCGCCCGCCGGCCGCCGCCCAGCTCGCGCGCGATCAGGGCGACCACCACGACACCGGCCACGCACGTCAGCGTGGACACCACGCGCAGGCCCATGACGGTGTCGCCGAACAACGTGGTGCTCAGCCTGGCCAGCAGCGGCGTCAACGGCGGCTGGTCGACGTACCCGGCGGCGAGGTGGTCGCCCGCCACCCGGAAGTACAACTCGTCGCGGTGGTAGCCGTAGCGGCCGGACAACGCGGTCAGCAGGGCGGCCAGCGCCGCGCCGAGCACCGCTACCTGGCGTGCCGCGAACGGTCGTAGGGGTCGGCCGGTGTCCGAGTGCTGCGCCGCTTCGAGGCTCACCGCACGAATCATGCCGGCCACCGCGCGGATCGTCCGCCGCCGCGCGGACCGGCGGTGGCAAGTACCTGCCGACAGCGATTCCCGTCTGGCTGGGCCGATTCACGGCCGTCGATAGTGATCAGCGGCGGAGCCCGACCCGACCGCACTCATCGCAGGGAGGTGACCCCTTGTTGGAAGCTGTCGACCTCACCAAGCGCTACGGTCAGGTCCAGGCCCTCGACGGATTCAGCCTGACCGTCGACGCGGGTGAAATCGTCGGCCTCGTCGGTCACAACGGCGCGGGCAAGACGACGTTCATCGAGATGGCCGCGAGCCTGGCCCGCCCGGACGGCGGCCGGGTGACCATCGGGGGTGAGGAACCCTCGCGCGTGCGGCACCGCATCGGCATCGCACCGCAGCACATCGCGTTGTACCGGTCCGTCGACGTCCGCGAGCACTTGGCGCTGTTCGGCGGCCTCGCGGGGATGCGCGGCGCCGTCCTGCGGACCGCCATCGACGAACTGGTGGCCGCGTTGCGGCTCACCGAGTTCGTCGGCCGGCGCGCGGGGCTGCTCTCCGGCGGCCAGCAGCGCCGCACCCAGGCGGCGTGCGCGCTGATCCACCGGCCGTCGGTGCTGCTGCTGGACGAGCCGACCGCGGGCGCCGACCCGGAGACGCGCGAGGCGCTGCTCGACGTGGTGAAGCAGCGCGCGGGTGAAGGCGCGGCGATCATCTACACCACGCACTACCTGCCCGAGCTGGCCGAGTTGCAGGCGACGATCGCGGTGGCCCGACGTGGCCGGGTCATCGCCCGCGGCACCAGCGCCGAACTGCTGGCGTCGTTGCCCGGCGAGGTGTCCGTGACGGTCGACGGCCGGGAGATCCGGGCCAGCACCACCGATCCCGGCGGCACCCTGATCGACCTGCTCCAGCGCAACGACCGCGGCGTGACCGCCGTCGAGCTGCGCAAACCCTCCCTGGACGACCTCTACCGGTCACTGGCGGTCACCGATGCGGCAACGTGAAGCGACTCACCGGATCGGCGTGCTGATCCGGCACAACACCCTGATGCGGTTGCGCGACCCCGGCCAGATGATCAGCTACGTCGTGCTGCCGATGGTCATCATGCTGATGTTCAAGCCGCTCTACGAGAAGGCGCTCGGCACCGGCACCATCCAGGTCGTCACCGGACCGCTGGTGATGTTCTCGGTGTTCACCCTGGCCATCGTGGGCAACTCGATCCTGGTCGAACGCGAGTGGCGCACCTGGGACCGGCTGCGCACCAGCTCGGCGTCGGCGTTCGAACTGCTGCTGGGCAAGACGGTGCCGGTGTTCGTGATCCTGCTGGTGCAGCAGAGCGTCCTGCTCGTGTACGGCTGCCTGGTCATCGGCCTGCCGTTCCCGAAGTCGATCGGGTACGTGGCGCTCGCGGTCGTCGTGTGGGGCCTGACGCTGCTCGCGATCGGCGCGGCGCTGGCCACCGTGATGCGCAGCCACGCCGAGCTGGGCATGGTGTCCGACCTCGGCGCGATCGTGCTCAGCTCCATCGGCGGCGCGCTGGTGCCGGTGAGCCTGATGCCGGAGTGGGCGCAGTTCCTCGCGCACTTCTCCCCCGGCTACTGGGCGCTGCGGATGCTCCAGTCCGCGGTGGTCGGCGACTCGGCCGGGATCGTGCTGCCCACCGCGGTCCTGCTCGCGATCGCCCTGGTCGCCGGTCTGTTCGCGATTCGTCGGATCGCCCGCGGCTGGGGCCGCAGCGATCTGCTCTAGGAGGCCACCACCATGACCGAAACCGACTACGGCTCCGCGGTCGCGCTGATCGGCATGTCCGGTCGCTTCCCCGGCGCGGGCAGCGTGGCCGAGCTGTGGCGCAACCTGCTGGCCGGCGACAAGGGCCTGCGGACCATCACCGACGACGAGGCACGGGCGGCGGGCGTCACGGAGGACGTGCTCGCCGACCCGCGGTACGTGCGGGTCGGCGGTCCCCTCGACGGCATCGAGGAGTTCGACGCGGGCGTGTTCGGCTTCAGCCCGCGCGAGGCCGAGACGATGGAGCCGCAGCACCGGATGTTCCTGGAGTGCTCGTGGGAGGCGCTGGAGAGCGCCGGCTACTGCCCCACCGACACACCGGGCCAGGTCGGCGTGTTCGCCGGGTCCGGCTTCCCGTTCTACATGATCCGCAACGTGCGGCAGGTCGCGGACGAGCCGGGCGGGGAGATCCTGCTCGGCATCGGCAACGAGCGCGACTCGTTGTCCACGCTGGTGTCCTACAAGCTCGGGCTGCGCGGGCCGAGCATGACCGTCCAGACGTTCTGCTCGACCTCGCTGGTCGCGGTGCACCTGGCGGTGCAGAGCCTGCTGACCTACGAGTGCGACATCGCGATCGCCGGCGGCGCGTACGTCCCGCTGCCGCAGCCGACCGGCTACCTGTACGAGCAGGGCGGGATCCTGTCGCCCGACGGGCAGGTGCGCAGCTTCGACGCCGCCGCCGGCGGCACCGTGATGGGCGCCGGTGTCGGCGCGGTGGCGTTCAAGCGGATGTCCGAGGCGCTGGCCGACGGTGACGTCATCCACGCGGTGGTCCTCGGCTCCGCCACCAACAACGACGGCCGGGTGCGCGCCGGGTACACCGCGCCGGGCGTGGACGGCCAGGCCGCGGTGATCGAGTCCGCGCTGGACGTCGCGGGCGTGAAGCCGGACACCATCGGGTACGTCGAGTGCCACGCCACCGGGACGGTGCTGGGCGATTCGATCGAGCTGGCCGCGATGAACCGGGTGTTCCAGCAGACACCGGAGACGCCCGCGGTGCTCGGTTCGCTCAAGCCGAGCCTCGGTCACCTGGACCGCGCTTCCGGCGTGGCCGGGCTGATCCGGGCGGCGTTGAGCCTGGAGCACGAGGTGCTGCCGGGCACGCCGGACTTCGCCTCGCCCAACACGGCTTTGGCGAACGACCGGTTCACCGTGCTCACCGAGCACCGGCCGTGGCCGCGCGGGACGCATCCGCGGCGGGCGGGTGTCAGCTCGTTCGGCCTGGGCGGGAGCAACGCCCACGTCGTGCTGGAGCAGGCGCCGAAGCGCGAGGCGGCGCCGCGTCCGGGTCCGCACTTGTTGGTGTGGTCGGGTGCGGACGACAACGCGGTGTCCGAGCTGACCGATCGGCTGCGGCGGCACCTGGTGGAGAACCCCGGGCTCGACCTGGCTGACGTCGCGTTCACGCTCCAGGTGTCGCGCGGTGGTTTCGCGCACCGGCGTGCGGTCGTGTGCCACGACGTGCGGGACGCCGTTGCCGCGTTGGCCGACCCGGCGCGGTGGATCGACGGGACGACTCGTCGGCGTGATCCGCAGGTGCGGCTCGTTCCGTCCGACGCGCCTGCGGCTTGGTTGGCAGAGCTGGCCTCAGTGGTCGACTCTTCACCTGATCGTGTGATGTCGGGATTGGGGGCGGAACTGACGCGGCTCGGCGTTCGGGTCGTGTCCGGTGCCGCGGCGGAAGAGGTTCCCGTCGAGCCCGGTCACACCGGGTCGGCGGCCGAGTGGCTGCTCACCACGGTGGCCACGCTGTGGCAGGCCGGTTCGGGGATCGACTGGGCGGCGTTGCACGGCGGCGCGGGCCGGCGGGTGGAGCTGCCGACCTACCCGTGGCAACGGCGTCGGTACTGGGTCGAGGCCGACCCTTCGCAGACCGCACCCGTTCCCACCGGGCGCACCCACGACCGTTCGCGGTGGACCCACCTGCCGACGTGGAAGCAGTGGCCGTTGCCGGTGGCGGACCTGGACGAACGGCTGCGTGCCGCCGGTCCATGGCTCGTGCTGGCCGACGACCCGCGCGGCGAGGAACTGGTGTCCCGGCTGCGTTCGGTCGGCGCGGAGGTGACCGCCGCCCGTCCAGGTGACACCTTCGACCAGGACGACCAGGGTGATTTCACCGTGGGCCCGTCGGATCTGACCGAGCTGTTGTCGTCGCTGCTGGCCGCGCCGCGGACCGTTGTGCACGGGTTCGCCCTGACCCCGGACCCCGGCGACGACCCGATCGCCCGCTTCGACGCGGCGCAGGACCGCGGGTTCTACTCCGCGCTGGCGCTGGCACGAGGACTCACCGACGACTCCGGTTCCGCGCCGCCGGTCGAGCTGGTGCTGCTCACGTCGGGTGCGTCGGCCGTCGTCGGGTCGGACCTGACGCACCCCGAGCACGCCGCGCTGGCGGCGGTCGGACCGACGTTGGCGCAGGAGAACCCCCGGCTCCGGGTACGGCACCTCGACGTCGACGAGCTGTCGACCGCCGCTCTGGCGGCCATGGTCGCGCCGCACGAAGGGCCGGTGGCGGTCCGTGCCGGTGAGGCTTGGCTGCGGCGGTACGAGCAGTTGCCGCTGGAGGCGTCCGGTGACGTGATCCGGCCCGGCGAGACCGTGCTGATCACGGGCGGGCTCGGTGACGTCGGCCTGGTGCTGGCGCGCCACCTCGCCGAGCGGTACGGGTGCAAGCTCGTGCTGACCGCCCGTTCACCACTTCCGCCGCGCGCCGAGTGGCAGGCGTACCTGGACGCGGTGCCGGAGGACGGTGAGCGGACCGCGCGGCACATCCGCAACGTGCTGGACCTGGAGGCGCGGGGCGCGGTCGTGCTGGCGATGTCGGCGGACGTGGCGGACCTCGCACAGATGCGCGCCGTGGTGGACGCGGCGGTCGAGGCGTTCGGCGGGATCGACGTGGCCGTGCACGGCGCCGGTGTGCAGGACCCCCGGTTCTTCGGCTTCGCGCACCTCGTGGAGCGGGCCGAGTGCGAGCCGCACCTGTCGGCCAAGGTCCGCGGTTTCCACGTGCTCCAAGCGGTGTTGGCGGGCCACTGCCCGGACCGGCGGATCACGCTGTCGTCGTTGGCGGGCGTGCTCGGCGGGATGACGCTGGGCGCCTATGCCGCCGCCAACGCGGCGCTGGACGCCTACGTGAAGGTCGCCCGCGCCCGCGGTGAGGGCAACTGGATCACCGTGGACTGGGACACGTGGAACGTCGACGCCGACCGGCTCGACGGGCACGGCCCGACCGTGGCGGACTTCGCGATGTCGCCGACCGAGGGCGTGGACGTCTTCGAGCGCGCGCTCGGCGCCGGCGACCGCGTCGGGCACCTGGTCATCTCGACCGGGTCGCTGGACGCCCGCCTCGCGCAGTGGGTCACCGGTGTCGGCGGTGAGGAGGGCGCCGAGACCGACGGTCGGGAACGCCACCCGCGGCCCGACCTCGGCACGCCGTTCGTCACGCCGGCCGACGGCACCGAAGAGGTGCTGGCCGGGATCTGGTCGGCCGTGCTGGGCATCGAGCCCGTCGGCGCCGACGACAACTTCTTCGAGTTGGGCGGCCACTCGCTGGTCGCGATCAAGCTCACCACCCGGATCCGCAAGGCGCTCCGGGCGTCCGTGCCGGCGACCGCGCTGCTCGAGTGCCCCACGGTGCGCCAGCTGGCCGCGTTGATCGACGAGGGGGAAGAGGGATGAAGCAGCCCGAATACGTCCGGACCGTGCAGTCGTTCGTGCGGCGGGAGCTGATCGGGACGTCGTTGGACTCCCTCGCCGACATGCCACTGCCGGTGTACTCGCGGTTCGCCGAGACCGGGCTGGCGAACTGGTGGGCGCCGAAGGAGCAGGGCGGGCTGGGACTGGGGTTGGAGGAGGGCGTCCGGATCGTGTCGGAGCTGGCGTACGGCGACGCGGGCGTGGCGTTCACGCTGCTGATCCCGGTGCTGGCCGGCAGCATGGTGGCCCTGTACGGCGACGACGCGGTGAAGGACCGGTACCTCGGCGGGATGGTGGCGTCGAACGGGACTTGCGCGACGTTGGGCAGTGAGCACGAGTCGGGCAGCGAGCTGACCCGGGTGACCACGACCGTGCGCCGTGACGGTGACGAGCTGGTGCTGAACGGGCGGAAGGCGTTCTCGACGAACTCCGACTTCGCCCGGTTCCTGATCGTGCTGGCGCGCACCGAGACCGGCTACCAGTCCGTGCTCGTGCCGCGTGACACACCGGGCATCCGGGTCGACAAGCGCTGGGACGTGATGGGGCTGCGGTCGTCCGGGACCTACGAGGTGACGCTCACCGACTGCCGGGTTCCCGCGGTCAACGCGTTGCGGGGCAATGGTTTGCGGTTGCTGGAGGTCGGCTTGAACGCCAGCCGCATCCTGATCGCCACCACGGCGCTCGGTGTCGCGCGGCGGGTGCGGGACCTGTGCATGGACTACGCCAAGACGAAGATCGTCAAGGGCGTGCCGTTGACGGCCAACGGCGTGTTCGCGAGCAGGCTCGGGCAGTTCGAGATGCAGATCGAGGTCATGACGAACCAGTGCCTGGCCGCGGCGCGTGAGTACGACTCGATCGCGTCACGTCCGGATGCGGCGGAAGAGTTCCTGCGGGCGGGCACCCTGAAGTGCGCGTTGACGACCAAGATGTTCTGCGGGCAGGCCGGGTGGCGGATCGCGTCGGAGGCGTCCGAGATGTTCGGCGGGCTGGGCTACACGCACGAGTCGCCGATCGGCAAGCTGCTGCGCGACGTCCGCTACGTGTCCATCGTAGAGGGCGGCGACGACGTGATGCGCGACCTCGTCTACAACCGCTTCGTCGTCCCGGTCTCCAAACGCGCCTGACCCCCGTGAGTCCTACGTTCAGGCCCCGTGAGTCCTACGTTCAGAACCCCCGAGTTCAACGCTCAGAACAAGGTCGCTCTGTTCTGAGCGTTGAACTCGGGGTACACGAGCGTAGGACTCACGCGTTCTGAACGTAGGACTCACGCGGGTGGGTGGTGGGATGCGGGGGTTCGGTACGCGCCTGAACCCCGGGAGTCCTCCGTGCTGCCGGACGTCAAGCGGGCGGCGTGGCCGGGGACCACACGCCGAACCACTGCTCGGCGCCGAACGCCTCGAACCTCTCCACCTCCGTGAACCCCAGCTTCACCGCGAGTCGCATGGAACGGTCGTTGGCGGTCTGGGTGCAGAGCGCCACCTGCCTGCCGGGTAGCGCGTCGGCGAACCAGCCGAGCGCCGCTGCGCACGCCTCGGCGGCGTACCCGTGTCCCCACGCCTCCGGCAGGAGCAGGTAGCCGAGCCACGCCTCCCCCGCGTCCGGGCGGGCGGGAGCAGGGCGCTCCGCGTCACGCCCGTCGAACGTGATCATGCCGATCGTCGCCCCGCCACGATCGATCACGAAGAAGCCGGGTCGCCGCCCCGGCACCTCGGGCATCGCGCGTTCGAGCTCATCACGCGATTGTGGGCCACCGATGTAGGTGCCCACCTCCGGCGAGGAGAACAGCTCGATGAGCGCCGCGCGGTCCCCGGCCTCGGACTCGCGGAGCACGAGCCGCTCGGTCCTGATCGGGACGGGTGGCCAGGCGACGAGTCCCAGCTCGGTCATGTCGGCAACTTAGCGCACCCCCGCGGGGCAGCAGCCTCGTCCAAGCCGAACCGGCGTCCCCCGAGTTCACCGCTCCGAACGAGGTGACTTTGTTCTGAGCGTGAACTCGGGGTACGCGAACGTAGGACATGGTGGTTCTGAAGGTACGACTCACGGGTTCTGAACGTAGGACTCACGCGGGGTCAGAGGTGGGGGTGTAGGGCTTCGGTCAGGTGTTTGTGGGTCAGGGTGGGGTGGTCGAAGACGGCGAAGTGGCCGCCGGCCAGGGTGTGCAGGGTGAAGTCCGCGGTGGTTTCGGCGGCCCAGGCCTGCTGGGCCGCGTGGGCGGCCCTGGGGTCGCCGGTGCTCGCCAGGACGGTCAGCGGGACGGGCAGGGGCGGCTCCTCGGTGTACGAGTACGTCTCCTTGACGCTGAAGTCGCCGCGCACCGCGGGCAGCACCATGTCCAGCATCGAACGGTCCGCCAGCAGCCACTCGGGGGTCCCGCCCAACGCCCGCAGCATCTCCACCAGCTCCCCGTCGGTCATGCCGCCCACCAGCGGCAGGTCGTCCGCCGAGTACCGGGGCGCCGCGCAGCCCGACACGATCAGGTGCACGGGCAGGGGTTCACCTCGCCGACGCAGCTCGCGCACCAGCTCGAACGCCACCAGCGCGCCGAGGCTGTGCCCGTAGACCGCGTACGGACCGGAAGTGGAGACCACGTCGGCGATCCCGGCCACCAGCGTCGGCATCCGGTCGTGCGGTGGCTCGCGGAACCTCGTCTCGCGCCCCGGTGGCTGCACCGGCCGCACGGACACGCCCGGCACCTCGCCCAGCCACCCCCGGAACGCCGACGCGCCACCACCCGCGTGCGGCAGGCAGTACAGGGGCAGGCCCGCCGACGCCGGGAACGGCAACCACGCCGTCACGCCACGACCTCCACCCGCACGTACGGCGGCGGGGGCTGCAACGTCGACAGGTCCGCCTCCAGCACCGCCAGCGAACCCGACCGGCTGATCTCGCGGAACCCGGCGAACGCGTAGGTGATCTGCATCATCCGGTTGCGGCCGGTCTCCACGAAGTCCGCCCGCACCGCGGCGCCGGCGTCACGGGCCAGGCCCATCACGTGGTTGAGCATGACCATCCCGACACCGCGGGACATCACCCGGCACGACATGAGCAGCATCCGGAGCTGCCACGCCTCCGCGCCCTTCTCCACCAGCGCCAGCCCGATCTTGCCGTAGCTGCCGAACCTGTCGGTCAGCGACGCCACCAGCAGCAGGTGGTCCGGCGACGACCGCAGCTCGTCCAGCTCCTCGTACGAGTACGTGCGCCCGGTGGAGTTGAGCTGGTTGGTGCGCACCGTCAGCTCCTCGGCGCGCTGGAGGTCCTCGCGCCGCGCCGGTTCGATGGTGAACGTCAGGTCCAGGCTCGCCAGGAACTCGTGGTTCGTCCCGACGAACTCCTTTTCCAGCTCGTCCCGCACGATCTGCCCCTGGTACATCCCGCGCCGCAACGCCGACTCGTCCGTGACGAACCGGGGCGTGAACTCCGGCCGCACCAGCGCCTCGTCCACGTCGAGCACGTCCACGCACGTCACCTCGGGCACGCCGTGCGCCACCTCCGCCCGCTCGAACTCCTGGTCGTCGACGAACGCGAACGCGTCGAGCCCGAGGTTGAGCGCCGTGGCGATCCGCCGGATCGACTCCGACTTGGCGTTCCAGTTCACCTGGGGGAAGAGGAAGTACTCCGCCAACCCGAAGGAGCGCAGCTTCTCGACTGCGGCGTCGTGGTCGTTCTTGCTGGCGATCGAGTGCAGCACGCCCATCTTGTCCAGGCGTTTGACGTGCTCGACCAAGTCCTGCCTCAGCACGACGTCGCCGTCCTCCAGCAGCACGCCGTCCCACAGCGTGTTGTCGAGGTCCCACACGATGCACTTGATGCGGCCCTGCTTGGGCTTCTCGGGTACCACGGCCCCGACCGTCGGCGCACTCATCTCGTCTCCCGGTATGCGTCGCCAGCGATGGTGATCCGCTGGACCTCGTTGCTGCCTTCGATGATCTCCATCACCTTGGCGTCGCGGTACAGGCGGGCCACGGGGTAGTCCGCGCCCATCCCGTTGGCGCCGTGCACCTGGACGGCCTCGGACGCGTGCCTGGCCGCCGCGGTGGACGCGAAGTACTTCGCCACCCACGTCGCCATCAACGTCGTCGGGTCGCCCGCGTCCTTGAGCCTGCCCGCCTCGGCGACGAGCAGGCGTCCCGCGCGCACGTCGGTGACCATGTCCGACAACTTCGCCTGGATCAGCGGGAAGTCGCGGATCTTCGTGCCGCCGACCGAACGGCGGGTCGTGTAGGCGGCGCAGGCGTCAAGGCACGCCTGGACGATGCCGACCGACCCGGCCGCCACGCTGTAGCGGCCGATGTCTAGCGTGCCCGTCAACACCATGCCCGCGGTGAACCCGCTGGGACCGAGGAGCGCGTCGGCCTCCAGGCGCACGCCCTCGAAGGCGACCTCCGCGATCATCGACCCCCTGGTGCCCATGATGTCGGTGATCGGCGTGACGCGGACCCCCGGCGTCGACCGGGGCACCAGGAACGCGCCGATGCTGGACCCGGTGCGGGCGAACACCAGGTAGACGTCCGCCCGCTGACCACCGGTGATCCACTTCTTGACGCCGTCGAGCACCCAACCGGAACCGGTCGGCACGGCGGTCGCGCCGATGCCCGCGGCGTCGCTGCCCGCGCCCGGTTCCGACAGGCAGAACGACCCGAGGGCCGCGCCGCGCGCGAGCAGCGGCGCCCACCGCTCGCGCTGCGCCGGGCTGCCCCAGCGGTTCAGCGTCCAGGACACCATGCTGTGCACGGTGAGGAGGCTGCGCACCGACGAGCAGCCGCGGCCGACCTCCTCGTGCACTTCGCCGAGCGTCACCATGTCCATGCCCGCGCCACCGACCTCGGGCGGCAGGAACGGCGCCCACAGCCCGGCGGCGGCCATCCGCTCGATCAGCTCCTCCGGCACGCGCGCGGCGCGCTCGAAGTCGTTGGCGTGCGGTGCGATGTGGGTGTCGACGAACGCACGGGCCGTCGCGCGGTCGTGGACCGCGTCGACGCCCGGTGCGGCGACAACCGGGGCCGCCATGCCTCAGACCCGCGCGACTTCGACCGTGGAGCACCGGGTGACCAGGGCGTCCATCGAGTCGACGGTGCGGAAGTTGTCCAGCTGCAACTCGTTGTTGGGGATGGTGATGCCGAAGTTCTTCTCCACGAACATCACCAGCTCCATCGCGAACAGGGAGTTGACGAAGCCCAGCTGGAAGATGTCCTGGGACGTGTCGAACTCGACGTCCGGGTAGCGGCCCTTGATGAAGGCCAGGATCCGGTTCTTGACGGTGTCGGACATCGTTGCTCCTTTGTCGGGTCGTGCGGGAAGGCCACGGAAAGGGAAAGGGAAGGGTGGCTACTTGGCGGCGGTGACGCGGTTGCCGCCCTGGTAGTCGTAGAAGCCGCGGCCGGTCTTGCGGCCGTGCAGCCCGGCGTCGGTCATCTGCTTGAGCAGCGGGCACGGCCGGTACTTGCTGTCGGCGTAGTGCTCGTACAGCACCTCGACGCTGTACAGGATGGTGTCGACGCCGATCAGGTCGGCGGTCTCCAGCGGGCCCATCGGGTGGCCGAAGCAGCTGCGGAACACCTCGTCCACCGATTCGGCGTCGGCCACGCCCTCGTGCACCAGGAACGCGGCCTCGTTCACGGTCAGCATCAGCACCCGGTTGGACACGAAACCGCTCGCGTCCTTGACGTCGATGGCCTTCTTGCCCATCGCGGTCAGCAGCGCCCTGGTCCGCTCGACGGTCTCCGGCGACGTGTGGAAGCCGGGGATCAGCTCGACGGCGGTCTTGGCCGGCACCGGGTTCATGAAGTGCACGCCGACCACGTTCGCCGGCCGCTTGGTGATCGACCCGACCTTGGTGATCGGGATCGCCGACGTGTTCACGATGAACACGGTGTCCGGCCCGCAGGCCTCGTCCAGCGCCGCGTACACCTCGCGCTTGACGTCCCAGTTCTCGGTCACGTTCTCGATCACGACGTCGGCCTTGGCGACGCTGTCCGCGCCGACGCCGGTGGTGATCCGGGACAGCACGTCGTCGGGGTCGAGCGCCGGTCCGCCGAGCAGCCTGCTCAGCCGGCAGTTGTTCCTGATGGTGGCGAGCGCGTCCGCCAGGATCGCCTCGCTCCGGTCGACGAGGACGACCTCGTGTCCGGTCTGCGCCAGGTTCTGGGCGACTCCCACACCCATGACACCCGCGCCGACCACGCCGATCACCGTCATGCCCACTCCGTTTCCTGTCCGCATAGTCCGCATCGGGTCGAGAACGTCACTTGCCGCGCCTGCGCGCGGCGGAGGCCGCCACGCCGGACCGGCGGAGCTGGGCGCGCAACTGGCCGCCCTGTTCCGCGGGCCCGTCGGTCGACCCGCCGCCCGCCGCCGCTTCGACCACCTTGGCCAGCGACGCGACCGTCGGCGCTTCGTAGAGGATGTGCGGCGGCAGCTCCGCCAAGCCGAACTCGCGGCGCAGCGAGGCCACGATGTTCACGCCCAGCAGCGAGTTGCCGCCCAGTTCGAAGAAGTTGTCCAGCACGCCGACCTGCGCCAGCCGCAGCGACTCGCACCAGACGGCCGCGATGGACTCCTCGGTCGCGCCCGACGGCTCCTGGAACAGGGTCACCAGCTCGGGCCTGGGGTGCCGGGCGCCGCCGCCCTCGGCCAGCGCCGACGACGTCACGGCCGCGAGCGTGAACTGCGAGCTGAACCGGACCATCGTGTCGAAGTCCTGGGTGGACACGACGACGCGCGGTTCACCCGTCGCCAGGGCGCGCAGCAGCGACCGCCAGCCCTCGGCGAAGCCGATGCCGATGCGGGCCCGGTTGACGACCAGGAACTCCTGGAGCGTGTCGGAGTAGCCCGAGAGGCCGTCCGACCAGGCGTTCCAGGTCCACTCGCCCCAGTCGACGGAGACGACGTTCCGGCCGCCGGCCGCGAGCTGCTGGGCGTAGGCGTCCAGGAACGCGTTCGCCGCGGTGTAGTCGACCTGGCCGGGGCCGCCGCCGGTGGCGGAGGTGATGGACGAGAACAGCACCCAGAAGTCCAGGTCGACCTCGTCGGGCTCGCCGATCCGCAGCGCCTCCGCGAGGGCGAGGGTGCCCGCCACCTTGGGCGCGAGCACCTGGTCCAGCTCGTGCGGCTGCTTGAACTGCATCAGGCCCATGCCGGGCACACCGGCGGCGTGCAGGACGCCGTTCAGCGCGCCGAAGCGCGCCAGGGCGGTGTCCACGGCCCTCCGGACGTCCGCCGGGTCGCTCACGTCGCCGGTGACGACCTCGACTTCCGCGCCCAGCTCCGCCAGGGCGGCGACCTGGGCGGCCCGCTGCCGGGTCTTCTCGTCCGGCGCGTCGGTGCCGGGCTCGGGCAGGCCGGTGCGGCCGAACAGCACGAGCTTCGCCTTGACCGCCTTGGCCAACTCCTCGGCCATCGCGAGACCGATGCCGCCGAGACCGCCGGTGATCAGGTACACGCCGCCGTCGCGCAGCACCGACGTGTCCACAGTGGACGGCATCGACTCGTAGCCGGGGACCCAGCGGCGTCCGTGCCGCAGCGCGACGATCCGGTCGTTCAGGGGTCGCCCGAGTTCGCCGACCAGGCCGGTGACGGCCCGACGGGTGGGTGACGCGTCCACGTCGATGAACCGGGCGGTGACGGTCGGGTACTCCAGCGGGATCACCAGGCTCGGGCCGACGAGCGTCGCGGCGTGCGGGTCGGCCACGTCACCGGGCAGCACCTGCTGGGTGCCCGCCCCGACGACGTCGAGCGACCAGTCCTCCACGCCGAGCTCCCCCGCCGCCCTGGCCAGCGCGACCAGGGTGTGCAGGCCGAGCCGAACGGCGGTGTCGCCCTGGTCGCCGAGCGTCCACAGGTGCACCACGCGGTCCAGCGGTGTTCCCGCCGCACGCAGGTCGCGCAGCAGCCGGAGCGAGTCGTCCACGTTGCCGGGCCGCAGCACGTGCCCGCCGTCCACGACCTCGTACGCCGCACCGGGTCGGACCTCGGTGACCGCCGCGCCGGTGCGCCGCAGTTCGGCCACCACGTCGTCCGCCACGCCCTCACGGGTGAACACCAGCCACGACGCGGGCTGCTCCCCCGCCGCCACCGCCGCGGTCTGCCGCCACACCGGCAGGTGCAGCCACTCCTCCTCCGGCAGCTTCGGCAGGTCGGCGAGCACGTCCAAGGTGGCCTCGGCGGGGCTCTGGCCGGCCGGTGTGACCGCGCCGCGCACCGGCGGCTCGATCCAGTAGTCCTGCCGCTGGAAGGCGTAGGTCGGCAACGGCACCCGGTTGGGCAGCGTCGCGGGGTCCACGCCCTCGGCGTCGGCGTGCCGCCGGTGGTACGTCGTCCAATCCACCCGGACGCCGGTGAGCCACAGCCGGGCGAGGCAGTCGGCCAGCGCCTCGTCGTCCGCACGCCGGTCGCCCGCCGGCGGCAGGGTGCTCAGGATCAGCGGCCAGCGCTCCGGCGGGCAGCCCGCGGTGCGGAGCATGGCGCCGAGCGACTGACCGGGGCCGATCTCGACGATCGTCACCTCCTCGTCGGCCAGCAGGGTGTCGACGCCGGTCGAGAACTGGACGGTCCGGCACATGTGCCGCGCCCAGTAGGCCGGGTTGGTCGCCTGCTCGACGGTCACCCTGGCGCCCGTGACGTTGGAGATGTACGGGATCGTCGGCGCGTTGAGCGTGACGTTCGCCTTGACCCACGCGGTCAGGTCATCGGCGATGCTTTCCAGCATCCGCGAGTGGAACGCGTGGGTGGTCTGCAACGCGCGGTTGGGCACTTCCGCCTTGCGCAGTTCGGCGACGAGGGCGTCCATCGCGTCCTGCGGCCCGGCCAGCACGGTCACCTCCGGCCCGTTGACCGCGGCGACGTCCAACCCGCGCTCGTCCAGCCGGTAGCGGCGCAGCCCTTCGACGGACAGCGACACCGCGACCATCGTCCCGCCGGGCAGGGCGTTGATCGCCTTGGCCCGGTGGGCGACCAGCTTCAGCGCGTCCTGCACCGACAGCACGCCCGCCAGGCAGGCCGCGACGTACTCGCCGAGGCTGTAGCCGAGCATCACGCGGGGCTTGAGGCCCCACGTCATCAGCGTGCGGGCCAGCGCGTACTCGACCGCGAACAGCGCGGGCTGCACGACTTCCGTGCGTTCCAGCGCCGACACCCTCGGGTCGGTGTCACCGGCGCTGCGGCCCAGCAGGGCGGCGAGGTCGTTGCCGCCGGCGCGTTCACCGGTCAGCAGGTCGGTCAGGTCGACGTCCGGCAGCTCCAGCTCCGCCAGGCACCGGTCGAGCTCGGCGCGGAACACGGGCTCTCGTTGGTACAGCTCGGCGACCATGCCCGGGTACTGCTCGCCGACACCGGTGAACAGGAACGCCACCTGCCGGTTCGTGGTGGTGTCGACCCGGCCGAGCACACCGGACCGGTCACCGCCCAGCGCCGCGGCGGCCTGCTCGACGCTGCTCGCGACCAGTGCGCGCCGGTGCTCGAACGTCTTGCGCCCCACCTGGAGCGTGTAGGCGACGTCCACCAGCCGGGTGTCCGGCTTCGACGCGAGGTGCTCGGCCAGCCGGGCGCCCGCCTGGTCCGCGGCCGTGACGTTGCGGGCCGAGATCGGCAGCACGTGGTGCCTTCGGGTGGTGCCGGGATCGGTGGGCCGCGGCGCCGGGCGTTGCGGCGCCTGTTCGACGACGACGTGCACGTTGGTGCCTCCCATGCCGAGGGAGTTGATGCCCGCGACGGGCGGCTTGCCGGCGTTGTCGCGCCACGGCGACAGCTCGGTGTTGACGTAGAACGGGCTGTTCTCGAAGTCGATCTGCGGGTTGGGCTCGGTGTAGTGCAGGCTCGGCGGGATCACGCCGTTCCAGAGCGCGAGAGAAGTCTTGATCAGGCCCGTGACGCCTGCCGCGCGGTCCAGGTGGCCGACGTTGGTCTTGGCCGAGCCGATGGGCACGAACTGCTTCGCGGCGGTCTCACCGAACGCTCGTGTCAGGGCCGCGACCTCGATCGGGTCGCCGAGTTCGGTCGCCGTGCCGTGCGCCTCGATGTAGCCGACGTCGTCACCGCTTGAGCACGACCACCGCCGCGCCGTCACCGAACATGCTGCCCGCGGCTTGGGCGTCGAACGTCCGCACGTGACCGTCCGGCGACTCCATGCCGCCGGGTGCGTACTCGTGGCCGATCTTGTCCGGCACCCGCACCGACACACCGCCGGCCAGCGCCATCTCGCAGTCGCCGTTGCGCAGCGCGCGGATCGCCATGTGCGTGGCGACCAGCGACGTCGAGCAGAACGTCTGCACGGCGACGCTGGGGCCGTACAGGTCGAGCAGGTAGGACACGGTGAGGGTGAGGGCGTCCTTGTCGTTGCCCATGATCACCTCGTAGGTGCTGAACTCACCGTCCGCGAGCTTCTCCGGCATCCGCATCAGGTACGTGCTGAGGTTCGCGCCGCCGTACACGCCGACCCGGCCGCGGTGCTCCGGCACGACGTAACCGGACTGCTCCAACGCCTCCCAGCACACTTCGAGGAACAGGCGTTGCTGCGGGTCGGTGATCGAGGCCGCGCGAGGGCTCATCCCGAAGAACGCGGCGTCGAACCCGGCGACGTTGTCCAGCACGGGCCGGGCGCGGACGTAGGACGGGTTCGCCAGCTCCTCCGGCGTCACGCCCGAGCCCAGCAGCTCCTCCTCCGAGAAGAAGCTGATCGTCTCGACGCCGCCGCGCAGGTTGCGCCAGAACGACTCCACGTCCGGTGCGCCGGGGAACCGGCCGGCCATGCCGACGATCGCGATCTTGTGGTCGTCGTCGGTGCCGACCTGCGGGCGCTCGGTCACCGTCACGGTGGCGGCGGCGCTGTCCGTCGCGCCCTCGTTGTCCAGGATGGCGGCGAGGCCTTGCACGGTCGGCGCCTCGAACAGGGTCACCGCGGCGATCGCGATGCCGAACCTCTTCTTGACCAGCGACAACATCTGGAGGCCGAGCAGCGAGTTGCCGCCCAGGTCGAAGAACGGGTCGTCCACGCCGACCGGCTCGACACCCACCAGGCGCGACCACAGCTCGGCCAACGCGCGTTCGGTCGGGGTCGACGGCGGTGTGTAGGGCTGCGGCAGGTCCGGGCGCGGGAACCTCGGGCCGGTGCTCAGCGCCTCCGAGACGGTCATCGTGCGCGGCAGGCGTTCCTCCAGCCCGCCCGCCGCGACGACCAGCCACGGCCGGGGCGCGGCCAGCAGCCGGTCGAACGCGGCCAAGGCCTCCTCGGCGGTCATCGAGTGCTTGCTCATGGCCGCGCCGACCTGGACGTGTCCCAGCGTCACGGTCCACGTGTCCCAGCTGGACGAGATCCAGCAGGTCGGCTGCTCACCAGCGCGGAAGCGGCTGTGGTTGCGGTAGCCGATCGCGGCGAGCGCGGCGTTGGCCGCGGCGTAGGCGGCGAACGTGATGCCGCCGAGGATCGAGGACGTCGAGGAGAACAGCAGGCAGAACTCCGGGGCCTGCGCCTCGGGCAGTTCGGCGAGCACGGTCTCCACCACCCGCGCGCCCGCCACCTTCGCGCCGAAGTGCAGGTCGAGCACTTCGTCGTCCACCTCGCGCAGCGCGCGGAACGTGCCGGGGTCGGTCACCGCGGCGGCGTGCACGACACCGTCGAGCCGACCGCCCGCGACCACGTCGGCCACCAACGCGCGCATGGCGTCCAGGTCGGTCACGTCGATCGCCGGTGTGAGGACTTCCGCGCCCAGTTCCCGGATGCGGGCCACGCCGTCGGTGCGCTGGTCGCCTTCCGCCGAGTGGTCGCCGGCAGCGGGCAGTCCGTTCCGGCTGGTCAGCACGAGCCGTGCGGCGCCGGCGCGGGCGAAGTGCTCGGCGAGCAGCAGTCCGAGGTCGCCCAGCCCACCGGTGATCAGGTAGGTGCCGCCGGTGCGGATCGCGAACTCGGCGGGCGCTTCGGGGTCGGGCTCCGCCGGGGCGTACCCGCGCACGTGCCGGACGCCGTCGCGGTAGGCCATGAGCACGTCGCCGACGTCCTCGGGCCGCCGCACCTCGGCCGCCAGTGCGCCGGCGGTGGCGGTCACGTCGGCGGAGGCGTCCACGTCGACCGTGCAGCAGTCCAGGTTGAGGTATTCGAGGTTCGCGACGAGCTGGAGCACCGCGGCGGCGGACTGGCCGGGCTCCGGGACGTCCCCGGCGGCGACGGCCTGACCCGTCTTGGTGGCGACGATGACCCGCGCGCTGCCGTTGCCGTCGCTGCCCCACGCGTCCAGGACGGCGGCGGTCGGCAGCACCACGTCCCGGCCGTCGGACACCGGGTGGTCCAGCAGCCTCAGGTCGACGACCGTCGTGGAGCCTGCGGCGTGCTCGCGCACCAGTTCCGCGTGCTCCTCGGTGGTGAACGCCTTGGCGGGCACCACGACCACGTCGACGCCATCGGTGCGCAGCAACCCGGCGAGCGCGTCGGCGACACCGGCGGTGTCGGAGTACAGGACGCACCGTGCGACCTCGGCCGGAGTGCCGGTGATCCGGGCGACCGTCCACTCCGGACGCATGACCTGCACGTGCGCGGTCGCCACCGGCTCGGCGGCCGGGGTGGCGGCGGGCAGCGCGGGCCGGGTGGAGGGCTCGATCCAGTAGCGCTGCCGCTGGAACGGGTAGGTGGGCAGCGGGATGCGGTTGCGCCTCCCGTCGTGGTGCGCGGTCCAGTCGAGGTCGACGCCGCCCAGCCACAACCGGGCGAGGCAGTCGGCCAGCGCCTCGTCGTCGGCCCGCCGGTCGGCCGCGTTGGGCAGGGTCGCCAGGATCAGCGGCCAGCGCGAGGGCGGGCAGTTCACGCCGCGGACCATCGTGCCGAGCGACTGGCCGGGACCGATCTCCACCACGGCCAGTTCGGGGTCGGCCAGCAGGGTGTCGACGCCGGTCGCGAACTGGACCGTTCGGCACATGTGCCGCGCCCAGTAGGCCGGGTTGGTGGCCTGCTCGGTGGTGACCCGCAGGCCGGTGACGTTGGAGATGTACGGGATCGTCGGCGCGTTGAGCGTGACGTTCGCCGCGACCCACGCGGTCAGCTCGTCACCGAGCGGCTCCAGCATCCGGGAGTGGAACGCGTGGGTGGTCCGCAGGGCGCGGAACGGGATGTCGGCGTCACGCAGCTCGGCGAGCAGCCCTTCCATCGCGTCACCCGGACCGGCGACCACCGTCACCTGGGGTCCGTTGACGGCGGCGATGTCGAGCCCGCGGTCGGCGAGCCCGTAACGCCCGAGGTCCCGTTCCGGCAGGGACACCGCGACCATCGAGCCCGCGTCGACCGTGTCGATCAGCCGGGCGCGGTGGGCGACCAGCTTGAGCGCGTCGTCGGGTGAGAGCACGCCGGCGACGCACGCCGCGACGTACTCGCCGAGGCTGTAGCCCATCATGAGCTGCGGCTTGAGGCCCCACGCCATCAACGTGCGGGCCAGCGCGTACTCGACCGCGAACAGCGCCGGCTGGACGACCCCGGTGCGTTCCAGGGCCGACGAACGGGGGTCGGAGGCGGCGTCGGCACGGCCCAGCATCGCCGCCAGGCCGTCGGTCGCCGCGCGGTCGCCGGTGAGCAGGTCGACCAGGTCGACGTCGGGCAGGTCCAACTTCGCCAGGCACGCGTCCAGCTCGGCGCGGAACACCGGCTCACGCCGGTACAGCTCGGCGACCATGCCGGGGTACTGCTCACCGACACCGGCGAACAGGAACGCCACCGGACGGCCCGTCGTGGTCTCGACCCGGCTCAGCAGGCCCGTCTTCGCACCGGTCAGCGCCTCGCACGCGGCCTCGGCGCGGTCGACGACCAGCACCCTGCGGTGCTCGAACGTCTTGCGCCCCACCTGGAGCGTGTACGCGACGTCCGCCAGCGGGGTGTCGGGGGCGGCGAGCAGGTGGTCACCCAGCCGTCCGGCTGCCTGGTCCGCCGCGGTGGCGTTGCGGGCGGACAGCGGCAGGACCTGGTACCGGCGGGCCGTGTCGGGGTTCTCGATGACGACGGGCTCGCGCACGGGAGCCTGCTCCACCACCAGGTGCACGTTGGTGCCGCCCATGCCGAGCGAGTTGATGCCCGCGATCGGAGGCTTGCCGGCGTTGTCCCGCCACGGTGACAGCTCGGTGTTGACGTAGAACGGGCTGTTCTCGAAGTCGATCTGGGGGTTCGGGGCGGTGTAGTGCAGGCTCGGCGGGATCACGCCGTTCCACAGGGCGAGCGACGTCTTGATCAGGCCCGTGACGCCCGCCGCGCGATCCAGGTGGCCGACGTTGGTCTTCACCGACCCGATCGGCACGAACTGCTTCGACGACGTCTCACCGAACGCCCGCGTCAACGCCGCGACCTCGATCGGGTCACCCAGTTCGGTCGCCGTGCCGTGCGCCTCGATGTAGCCGACCTCGTCACCGGTGATCCCGGCGCCGCTTGAGCACGACCACCGCCGCGCCGTCACCGAACATGCTGCCCGCGGCTTGGGCGTCGAACGTCCGCACGTGACCGTCCGGCGACTCCATGCCGCCCGGCATGTACTCGTGGCCGATCTTGTCCGGCACCCGGATCGAGACGCCGCCCGCGAGGGCCATCTCGCACTCGCCGTTGCGCAGCGCCTGGATGGCCAGGTGGGTCGCGACCAGGGAGGTGGAGCAGAACGTCTGCACGGCGACGCTGGGGCCGTACAGGTCGAGCAGGTAGGACACGGTGGTGGTCAGGGCGTCCTTGTCGTTGCCCATGATCACTTCGTAGATGCTGAACTCGCCGTTGGACAGCTGCTCGGGGTTGCGCAGCAGGTAGGTGCTGATGTTCGAGCCGCCGTAGACGCCGACCCGGCCGCGCGCGCCGGGCACCGCGTACCCGGCCTCCTCCAACGCCTCCCAGCAGACCTCCAGGAACATCCGCTGCTGCGGGTCGGTGATCGCGGCCATCCGGGGGTTCATGCCGAAGAACGCCGCGTCGAAGTCGCCCACGTTGTCCAGCACCGGGCGGGCCCGCACGTAGGACGGGTCGGCGATCTCCTCCGGCGTCACGCCCGACGCCCGCAGCTCCTCCTCGGTGAAGAAGCTGATCGTCTCCACGCCGTTCTTGATGTTGTCCCAGAACGCGCGCACGTCCGGCGCTCCGGGGAACCGGCCCGCCATGCCGACGACCGCGATCCGCCGGTCGTCGCCGGACTCCTCGCGAGGCCGGGTGACGACGGGTCGGGGCGCGGGGGCCGAAGCGCCCTGCTGGTCGAGGACGGCGGCCAGGGTGCCCACCGTCGGCGCCTCGAACAGGGTCACCGCGGGCACCGCGACGCCGAACCGCTTCTTGACCAGCGCCAGCATCTGGAGCGCGACCAGCGAGTTGCCGCCGAGGTCGAAGAACGCGTCCCGGATGCCGACCGGCTCGACGCCCAGCACGTCGGACCACAGCTCGGCCAACGTCCGCTCGGTCGCGGTCAGCGGGGGCGCGTACGGCTGCGGCAGGTCGGGGCGGGCGAAGCGCTCTCCCCCGCCGACCGGCATGTCGAGCATCGACGCCGCGCGGGGCAGGCGGTCGGCCAGGCCACCGGCCGCGACCACCGTCGCCGGGCGTCCGTCGGCCAGCAGCCGGTCGAACGCGGCCAGGCCCTCCGCGGTGCTCATGGAGTGCTTGACCATCGCCGCGCCGACGCCGCCCTGGATGCGTTCCAGGGTCATCGCCCAGGTGTCCCAACTCGCCGCGATCCACCGCTCGTTGCGGTGAGCGAGGGCGGTCAGCGCGGCGTTGGCCGCCGCGTAGCTGCCGAACGTGATGCCGCCCAGGATCGAGGACGTCGAGGAGAACACGACGCAGAACGCCGGCGCCCGCTCCGGCGGCAGTTCGCCGAAGACCCGGGCCAGCACGTTCGCGCCGGCGACCTTGGCGCCGAAGTGCCGGTCCACCGCCTCGTCGTCCACGTCGCGCAGCGCGCGGAACGTCTCCGGGCCGGTCACGGCGGCGGCGTGCACCACGCCGTCCAGCGGGCCGTCCGCCAGCACGTCGGCCACCAGCGCGCGCATGGCGTCGACGTCGGTGACGTCCACCGCCGGGGTGAGCACGTCCACGCCCAGGGCGCGCAGGCGTGCCACGCCGTCGCTGCGCCGGTCGCCGGTGCCGGCCGGGATGCCGCTCCGGCTGGTCAGCACGAGACGGGTGGCGCCGGCCGTTGCCAGGTGCTCGGCCAGCACCAGGCCGACGTCGCCCAGACCGCCGGTGATCAGGTACGTGCCGCCGCGGCGGACCGCGAAACCGCTGTCGGACGGTTCGGCGGGCGCGTAGCCCCGGACGTGGCGGCGGCCGTCGCGGTAGGCCGCGAGCACGTCGTCGGCCGGCTGCCGCACCTCGGCGGCGAGCGCGAGGGCCGACGTACCGGCGTCCGCGCGCACGTCCAGGTCGACGGTGCGGCATTCGAGGTTCAGGTACTCCTGGTTCGCCACCACCGGTAGGCCGGCCGCGGCGGCGTGCGCGGGTAACGGGGATTCGCCGTCGAGCACCGCCTGTCCGCCTCGGGTGACGAGGACGACGCGGGCGTTGCCGCCCTGTGTGCCCCACGCGTCGAGCATCGCGGCGATCGGGCGCACCACGCCCCGACCATCCACATCGGACTCCGGGTGGTCGAGCAGGCGGAGGTCCACCAGCGTGGTCGCGACCTGGTCGGCTTCGGCCAGGCTGTGCCCGTCCCGGAGGACCAGCACGTCGGTGCCGTCACCGCGCAGCACGTCGGCCAGCGCGTCGGCGACACCCGTCGTGTCGGCGAGCAGCACGCACCGCTCCGGCGTAGCGCTACCGCTCAGCTCCCGCGCGGTCCACGTCTGGCTCATGAGCTGGACGTGCTCGACGTCGGCGTCGAGCGCCAACCCCGTCGGGGCGACGGCCGAGATGACGGCCTGGGTCGCGGGCGGGTCGATCCAGTACCGCTGCCGTTCGAACGGGTAGGTGGGCAGCGAGACCTTGGCGACGGGCCGGTCCCGCTGGTAGCCCGCCCAGTCGACGTCGACACCGGCCAGCCACAGCCGGCCGACCGCCTCGGCCACGACCTGGCTGCCCGGACGCGGGTCGGCGGACGCGGGCAGCGCCGCCACGACGTGCGCCCAGCGGTCCGGCGGGCAGTCGCGGTGGGCGCGGGCCATCGTGCCGAGCGACGGGCCGGGCCCGATCTCCAGCAGCGCCAGGTCGCCCTGCGCGAGGACCGTGGCCAGCACGGCGTCGAACCGGACGGGGGCGCACATGTGCTCGGCCCAGTAGGCGGGATCGGTGACCTGCTCGGCGGTGGCGAGTTCGCCGGTCACGTTGGAGACGTACGGGACCTCCGGCGCGTTGAGCGTGACGTTCAACGCGACCCAGGCGGTCAGTTCGGCGCGGATCGGCTCCAGCATCCGGGAGTGGAAGGCGTGCGTGGTGGCCAG
This sequence comes from Saccharothrix sp. NRRL B-16314, assembly GCF_000716595.1. GTDB lineage: Bacteria > Actinomycetota > Actinomycetes > Mycobacteriales > Pseudonocardiaceae > Actinosynnema. Next base: position 280,031 of record NZ_JNXC01000007.1, on the reverse strand, counting down.
GGGGCGGGACGGCACCGACTCGTCGGCCAGGAAGTCGCGGAACGCGCGCATCCCGTCCGGCTCACCGGCGACGACCGTCAGCTCCGGCCCGTTGACCGCGGCGACGTCCACCGTCGTGACGGCGGCACGCTCCAGCCGTGCGCGGACCTCGTCGGCGGACAGCGGGATCGCCGCCATCTCGCCCGCCGGCAGGTCGTTGATCAGTTGCGCCCGGTGGGCGACGAGGGCGAGCGCGTCGTCCAGGGACAGCACGCCGGCCAGGCAGGCGGCGACGTACTCGCCGACGCTGTAGCCCGCGAGCAGCTTCGGCCGCACACCCCACGCCTCGAAGAGCCGCGCCAGCGCGTACTCCACCGCGAACACCGCCGGCTGCAACCGGTCCGTGGACTCGGCGGACGCGGCGTCCGCACGACCCAGCAACGCACCGAGGCCACCGTCGGCCCCGCGGACCCCGAGCATGTCCTCCAGCGGGTCGACGCCCATGTGCCTGGTCAGCACCGCGCGGCACTCCTCCAGCGCGGCGCAGAACACCGGCTCGGTCTCGCACAGGTCGGTCGCCATGCCCCGGTACTGCTCGCCGGTGCCCGCGAAGAGCAGGGCCACTTCACGTTCGGCGGTGCCCTTGCCGCCGAGAGCCCGACCGTCGCGCAGTCCGGTGATCGCGTCGGCCGCCGTGCCGGCGACCAGGACCCGCCGGTGCTCGAAAGCCTGCCGCCCGGTCTGCAACGTGTGCGCCACGTCCGACAGCCGGTCGTCCCCCGTCTCCAGGCGGTCGGCCAACCGCGTGGTCATCGCGTCCGCGGCGGCGTCGGACCGGGCCGACCACACCAGCAGCTCCGGCCGCGGCGCCGCTTCCGGCCGCTCGACCAGGGGCGCTTCCTCGATCACCACGTGCGCGTTGGTGCCGCCGATGCCGAACGCGCTCACGCCCGCGCGGCGGACCCGCTCGGCTTCCCGAGGCCACGGCGTCAGGTCCGTGACCACCTCCAGCCGGGCGTCACCCGCGCCGAGCTGGCGGTTCGGCTCGGTGAGGTTGCGGGTGGGCGGGATCTCCTCGTTGCGCAGCGCGAGCGCGGCCTTGATCAGGTTCGTGACGCCGGCCGCCCGGTCGAGGTGGCCGACGTTGGTCTTCACCGAGCCGATCCGCAGCGACCCGCCGCGGAACACCTGCTGCATCGCGGCGAGCTCGGCCGCGTCACCCAGCGCGGTGCCGGTGCCGTGCGCCTCCACGTAGTCGATGTCGGCCGGGTCGAGACCCGCGCTGGCCAGCGCCTCGGCGATCACGGCGGCCTGGCCGCGCACGCCCGGCGCGGTGAAGCCGACCTTCCGGCCGCCGTCGTTGTTGACCGCCCAGCCGCGGATCACCGCGTAGATCCGGTCGCCGTCGGCCAGCGCGTCGGACAGCCTGCGCAGCGCGACCACGCCGACGCCGCTGCTCAGCGGGCTGCCCAGGCCGGCCGCGTCGAACGCGCGGGTCTCGGCGTCCGGCGGCGCGATGCCGCCCTGCTGGTAGAGGTAGCCGACGCGGTGCGGCACGGCGATGTTCACGCCACCCGCCAGCATGACGTCGGCCTCGAAGTTGGCCAGCACGCCCGCGGCGGCGGCGACCGCGACCAGCGACGTCGAGCAGTAGCTCTGCACGGCGTAGCTGGGGCCGGTCAGCCCGAGGGTGTGCGCGACGCGCGTGGTCAGCGAGTCCTTGTCGTTGGCCAGGCCCACCGCCATCTCGCCCATCGACGCGGCGACACCGCTGGGCGACAGGTTGTTCTGGAGGTAGGAACTCCACGCGCTGCCCGCGATCACGCCGATCGCGCCGTCGAACCTCGTCGGGTCGACCGCCGCGTCCTCCAGCGCCTCCCAGCTGTGCTCCATGAAGAGCCGGTGCTGCGGGTCGAGGATCTGCGCTTCCTTCGGGGTGACGCCGAAGAAACCCGCGTCGAACAGCTCGATGCCGTCGAGCACACCGCCGGCCTTCACGTAACCGGGGTCGTCCAGCAGTTCCGCCGGAACCCCGGCGGCCTTCAGCTCCTCGTCGGTGAAGCGGGTGATGCCCGACGCGCCACCGCGGATGGTGCGCCACAGCCCGGCGACGTCGGCCGCGCCGGGGAACCGCCCCGACATGCCGACGATCGCGATGTCGGTGCCCGGGACGGCGTCCGGCCCGAAGTCCGTGCTGTCGTCGTGGTCGCTCACGTCAGTCCTCATTTCCGCCTGTCCGAACGGGCGCGGCGCCGCCGCTGCCCGCGAGCCGAGCTCGTGGTGAGCAAGTCCTCGGAGGCGCGTTCACGCCCGTCCGAGCGGTCCAGTGCCGCGGCGAACGCGGCTACCGTGGGGTGTTCGAACAGCACCGCGGGCGCGATGGTGGAGTCCAGCTCCTTCTCGACCGCCCGCACCATCGCCATGCCGACCAGCGAGTTGCCGCCGAGGTCGAAGAACGGGTCGTGCACGCCGACGCGGTCGATGCCCAGGTACGACTGCCACACCTCGGCGATCGTGGTCTCCAGGGGCGAGCGCGGCGGGACGAACTCGGTGCGCAGCAACGGCCTGGGGAACCGCTCGGCGGCCGGTGCGACCGCGCTGGCGTCCACGAGCGCGTCGATGTCGACCATCGCCGTCCACTCGCGCAGTGCTTCGGCCATGTCCTGGCGGACCGCGACGACACGTCCCTGGCCGCCGCGCACGATCCGGTCGAGCAGGGCGTTGCCGGTCTCGTCGTCGAAGCCGTGGCGTCGCCGGTAGTCGGCCGCGCGTTCGGCCATGGCGCTGGCCGCGCCGCCCGTCTGCCAGGCGTCGTGCAGCCACGGTCCCCAGGCGACGGTGACGACCTCGGTCGAGGGCGCGGTGGCCGCCAGGGCCGCGCCGTAGGCGTCGAGGACGGTGTTGGCGGCGCAGTAGTCGGCCTCGCCGATGCCGCCGAACGCCGTCACCGCGGACGAGTACAGGACCAGCAGCTCGGGGCGTTCGTCGGCCGGCGTGCCGGGTCCGACCAGCTCGGCGAGCGGGCCGAGGGCGAGGACCTTCGGTGCCAGCACGGCGTTCGCGCCCTCGGTGGTCTGCCGCTGCACCATGCCGCTCGCGGGCAGGCCGGCGACGTGCACCACGCCGGTCAGCGCGCCGAAGTGCGCGCGGCAGCGGCGCAGGGCTTCGCGCAGGCGGTCGGGCACGCCGACGTCCGCGGCCAGCAGCAGGACTTCCGCGCCGGCGGCCTCCAGCTCGGCGACGTCGGCGGTGCCGGAGCGGCCCACCAGCGCCAGCTTGCGGACGCCGGCGGCGACGAGGTGCCGGGCCAGCCCCAGCCCGAGACCACGGGTGCCGCCGGTGATCAGGTAGACGCCGTCGGCCCGCCACGCCGGTCCACCCGAGTCCACTGTGGACGTTTCAGCCCAGTCCTGCACCCAGCGACGACCGCGCCGCCAGCCGGTCACGACGCCGTGGTGGTCCGGCTCTTCGAGCAGTTCGCGGGCCAGGTGTGCCGCTCCACCGGCGGTGTCGAGGTCCACGCCGCTCCAGGTGAAGCCCGCGTACTCGTGCTGGACCACCCGGCCGAGGCCGTGCACGGCGGCTTGGAACGGCGCGGGCGCGTCGGCACCCAGGACCTCCACCGCGCCCCGGCTGACCGTCAGCAGCCGCACGGCGGGCAGGTCGCCGAACGCCTGGACGGTGTGCAGGAGGGTGTCGTAGCCGTGGCGGATCGAGGCTCGCAGCTCGTCGTCGCTCGCGTAGACCGGCCGGGCCGAACCGCTGAGGCCGCTCCACAGGTGGACGACGTGCACCGGTCCTTCGCCCACCGCCGCGCGGACCTCGCGGTAGTGCTCCGGCACAGCGGGGTCGATGACGATCCGGGCGCCGTCACGGCGCAGTTCCGCGCCCGGCACCACTTCGACCACCGGCGTTCCGGTCGCGGCGACCAGCGCGGCCAGTTCGGCGCCGGTGCCGTCCGGGTCGGTGAAGACGACCAAGGTGCCCGGCAGGGCCACCGAGGCGGGCGGTGCGGTCAGCTCCTGCCGCCACACCGGCGCGTAGACCAGCTCGGCCGCCTGGGACGCCTTGGTCCGGCGTTCGGTCGGCGTCGCGGTCTGCTCGGGCCAGAACTTCCGACGTTGGAACGGGTAGGTGGGCAGGCCGACCACCCGGCCGGGGCGCGCACCTGCCGTCCAGTCGACCGGCACGCCCAGTTCCCACAGCCGCGCCGTGGTGTGCCGGAACTCGCCTTCTCCGGCCGTCCACCGGGTGGGCAGTGTGCCGAGCACGGCCGGTGCGCCGGTGGCGTTCTGGCGCACCAGACCGCCGAGCGTCTGGCCCGCGCCCAGTTCGAGGAACACGTCGACGTCCAGTGACAGGCAGTGGCGCACGCCGTCGGCGAACCGGACCGGGCTGACCAGGTGGTCGGCCCAGTAGCGGGCGCTGGTGGCCTCTTCGACCGTCAGGGCTACGCCGGTGCGGTTGGAGATGATCGTGGTCGTGGGCGGGTTGCGCGCCACGGACTCCAGCAGTGCGGCCAGCTTCTCCCGCACCGGCTCCAGCAGCGAGGAGTGGAACGCGTGGGCGGTGCGCATCGGCCGGCACGCGACACCGTCCTCGGTCAGCCGGCCGACCACGGCTTCGACGGCGTCACCGGGTCCGCTGAGCACCGTCATCGACGGCCCGTTGAGCGCCGCCACGTCCACGTCCGCCCCGGTGGCCGCGATCGCGGCACGCGCGGTGGTCTCGTCGGCGGCCACGGCGACCATCCGGCCGGCCGGTGTCGACGCGATCAGGCGGGCGCGCTCGACGACGACCGTCAGCGCGTCCTCCAGGGTGAACACGCCGGCCAGGCAGCCGGCGACGTACTCGCCGAGGCTGTAGCCGATCAGCGCGTCGGGCGTGACGCCCCGGTGTGCGAGGAGCGTCGCCAGGGCGTACTCGACGGTGAACAGGAACGGGTGGGCGATCTCGGCTCGGTGCAGCGGACCGTCCTCGGCCGGGCTGTCGGCGCGACCCAGGAGCGCGGCCAGGTCGGTGGGTTCGTCGTCACCGAAGAGGAGGGGACGCAGGTCGACGCCGTGTGCTTCGACCAGCGCGACGCAGCGGTCCACGGCTTCGGCGAACACCGGTTCGGTGCGGTGCAGCTCCCGGCCCAGGCCCGCGTGCTGGTCGCCGGTGCCCTGGAGCAGGAACGCCACCCTGGGGCGGGACTTCGCGCGGACCGCCTCGCCCGTGGCGGCCAGCGCCGTGAGTCGGCGGACCGCGTCGTCCACGTCCGTGACGACCAGGGCGCGGCGGTGGTCCAGCTCGGCGCGGCCGGTGCGCAGGGTGTGGGCGACGTCCGCCAGGTCCGTGCGGCCGTCCAGCCAGTCCGCGAGGTTCGCCGCGTGGGCCTGCAACGCCGGAACGCTCGCCGCCGACAACGGCAGCACGTGCGTGGTCGCCGCGGGGTCGGCCTCGGCTTCGGAGAGCTCGGTTCCGGAGGGCTTGGGGGCTGCCTCCAGCACCAGGTGCGTGTTCGTGCCCGACCAGCCGAACGAGCTGACGCCCGCGATGGCCCGCCGATCCACCGGCAACGTCGTCGCGGCGGTCGCCGGCCGGATCGTGCCGTCAGCGGGGATGGCGCCGGTCGGGTCCGCCATGTTCAGGTTCGGCGGCACCAGGCCGTGCTCCAGCACCAGCACGGTCTTGATCAGCCCGGCGACACCGGCCGCCGCCTGGGTGTGGCCGATGTTCGTCTTCACCGCGCCGACGTGCAGCGGGTGCCCGGGGTCGCGCGAGCCGAAGACGTCGTGCAGCGCGGACAGCTCGATGGCGTCACCGAGCGGTGTGCCCGAACCGTGCGCCTCGACGTAGTCCACCTCGTCCGGCCCGATCCGGGCGGCGGCCTGCGCCCGGCGGATCACGTCCACCTGTGCGCCGCGGCTGGGCGCAGTGAGGCCGTTGCTGCGGCCGTCCTGGTTCACCGCCGAGCCGCGCAGCACCGCCCTGATGCGGCGGCCGTTGCGGATCGCGGACGACAGCCGTTCCAGCAGGACCAGCCCGCCGCCCTCGCCCATCACGTAGCCGTCCGCGGCGCGGTCGAAGGTCTTGCACGTGCCGTCGGCCGACAGCATCGAGGTGGCGCACGCCTGCACGTAGGTGTCCGGGTGGATCACCAGGAACGCTCCGGCCGCCACGGCCAGGTCGCACTCGCCGCGCCGCAGCGCCTCCGCCGCCAGGTGGACGCCGACCAGCGAGGACGAGCAGGCGGTGTCCAGGGTCGCGGTGGGTCCGCGCAGGTCGAACTGGTAGGCGAGCCGACCCGCGACGACGCTGGCGGACACCCCTTGCCCGAAGTAGGGATCGGCGACGACACCCGGTCCGGTCCGCTCGGTCTCCAGCCGGCCGTACTGGACGGTGTCCATGAAGCCGACCATGACGGCGGTCCGGCTGCCCGCGAGCCGCGCCGGCGACGTGCCCGCGTTCTCCATGCCCTCCCACAGCAGCTCCATCAGCAGCCGCTGCTGCGGGTCCATCCGCAGCGCTTCCTGGGGCGACACGCCGAAGAACTCCGCGTCCCACCCGGCGATGTCGGGCAGGAGGCCACCGTGCCGCGTGTACACGCCGCCGACGGTGCGGCGGTCCGGGTCGTAGTAGTCGTCGATCGACCACCGCGCGGGCGGCACCTCCACCACCCCGCTGCGGCCGTCGCGCAGCAGGTCCCAGAAGCCCTCGACCGTGTCACCGCCACCGGGGTAGCGGCAGGCCATGCCGATGACGGCGATCGGCTCGTGCCTGCTCTCCTCCGCCTCCGCCAGGCGCTTGCGCGCCTCGCTGAGGTCGACCGTGACGCGCTTGAGGTACTCGCGCAGTTTGTCCTCGGTGGCCATGTGCCTTGTCTCCCAGCGTGTCAGAGCCGGCTGTCGATGAAGGCGAAGATCTCGTCGTCCGACGCGGAGCTGAGTCGGTCGCGGACACCGTCGGGTCCGTCGTCGGCACCCAGTCGGGCGAGTGTGCTGTGCAGGATCGCGATCACCTTGGCGCGCATGGGTTCGCCGTGATCGGGGAGCGCGCGCTGCACCCGGTCCAGGGTTTCGCGGAGCGTGTCGTCGGGCGACGGTGGCGCCGGTGCCAGCGTCCGGTGGAGGTGCGCGGCCAGCGCCGTCACGGTCGGGTGGTCGAACGCCACCGTCGCGGGCAGCCGCAGACCGGTCCGCGCGCCGAGCCGGTTGCGCAGTTCCACTGCGGTGAGCGAGTCGAACCCCAGGTCGCCGAAGGCCACGTCCTCGTCCACTGTGGACTGCGCCAGCACGGCGGCCACGTTGGCGCGGACGAGGTCGACGAGCAGGTCCCGCGCTTCGGCCTCCGTCAACGCCGACAGCTTGGCGCCCAGGCCGTGCGCGGCCTCGCCCGTGGCGACACGGCGGACACCGCGGACCAGGCCGCGCAGCACCGGGGGCAGGTCGCCGCGCTCGGCCGCGGTCCGGAGCCCCGCCTCGTGCCAGTTCGCCGCCGCCACCAGCGGTTCGGAGCCGCGGACAGCCGTGTCGAACAGGGCCAGGCCTTCGTCGGCGGTGAGCGGGCCGATGCCCGAGCGGGCCAGTCGGGCGACTTCGGCGGCGCCGAGCGTGCCGGTCATGCCGGTCGCGGTGTCCCACAGGCCCCACGCGACGGAGACGGCGGGCAGCCCCGACCGGTGCCGGTGCGCGGCGAGCCCGTCCAGCACGGCGTTCGCTGCCGCGTAGTTGGCCTGACCGGCGTTGCCGAGCACCCCGGCGAGCGAGGAGAACAGCACGAACAGCGACAGCGGCCGGTCGGCGGTCAGCTCGTGCAGGTGCCAGGCCGCGTCCGCCTTCGGCGCGAGGACGGTCGCCAACCGCTGGGGCGTCAGGGCTTCGACGGTGGCGTCGTCCAGCACGCCCGCCGCGTGGACGACGCCCGTCAGGGACGGGATGCCGTCGACCAAGGCGGCTAGTGCGGCACGGTCGGCCACGTCGCAGGCGACCACGGACACCGCTGCGCCCATGTCGGTGAGGCGGGAGGTCAACTCGGCCGCACCGGGCGCGTCCGGGCCTCGGCGGGAGGTCAGCACCAGGTCGCGCACGCCGTGGTCGGTGACGAGTCGTTCGGCGACCAGCGCGCCGAGGCCGCCGACGCCACCGGTGACCAGCACCGTGCCGCCCGCAACCGCGGTCCGGTGGTCGGCAACCGGCCGGCGGGTCAGGCGGGTCAGGCGGGGAACGAGCACCTTCCCCTGGTGCACCGCCAGTTGCGTCTCACCGGCCGCCAGCGCCGGGTCCAGCGAAGTCCAGTCCTCGAACCCGGCCGGCACGTCGGCCAGCACGAACCGGTCGGGGTGCTCGGACTGGGCGGACCGCACCAGCCCCCACACCGCCGCGCCGGCCACGTCGTGCGCGCCCGGCCCCACCGCGCCGCACGTGGCGAACACCAGTCGGCACCCGGCGAACCGGTCGTCGGTGACCCACGCCTGCACGGCGGCCAGCACCCTGGCGGTGACGTCGTGCACGGCTTCGGGCATCGTCGCGGGACCGGGGTCGACCGCGACGACCAGGAAGTCCGGGGTTCCGTCGGGTGCCAGGGCGTCCAGCCTGCCGACTGCCCACCGGGCCGGGTCGGCGGTCCGGGCCGGCGACTCGACCCAGTCGACGGCGAGCGGTGCGTCGTCCGGGGTGGTGGCACGCAGTGATGCCGGCGCGACCTCACGGACGCGCAGCGACTCGATCGTGAAGACCGGCGTGCCCGTCGCGTCGGCGGCCAGCACCTCGACGTCGTCACCGGTGAAGGTCAGGCGGACGCGCAACGTCGATGCGCCCGTGGCCCACAGCCTCATGCCGCGGAACACGAACGGCAGGCGCGGGTCGCCGTCACCCGCGGCCAGCGCCACCGGGTGGAGGGCCGCGTCCAGCACCGCCGGGTGGATGCCGAAGCGGGCGAGGTCCAGCCCGTCCGGCGCGGCGATCTCGGCGAACAGCCCGGTGTCGTGCCGCCAGACGCCCACGACACCGCGGAACGCCGGACCGTACTGGTAGCCGAGGTCGGCGAGGTCCTGGTAGCCCTGAGCGGCGTCACCCGCGGCACCCGACGGTGGCCACCGGACCGCCCACTCGAACGACCCGTCGGCCTCCCCCACCCCCAGCAGGCCGGATGCGCACCGGACCCACTGGTCACCGGAGCGGAAGTGGGCGGTGAAGGCGCGGCGATGGTCGGTGTCCGGCTCACCGACGCCGAACTGCACGTCGACGGCACCGGTCGCGGGCAGCACCAGCGGGTGTTCCAGGGTCAGCTCGTCCACTTGGTCGCAGCCGGCGGCCGAAGCGGCCTCCGCGGCCAGTTCCACGAACGCGCTGCCGGGGAACAGGACCGTGCCGTCGACGGCGTGGTCGGACAGCCAGGGCGCGGTCTCGCGGGACAGCCGTCCGGAGAGCAGGAAGCCTCCGTCTGCCCGTGACACCACGGCGGTGAGCAGCGGGTGCGTCGAGCGTGCGATGCCCGCGCCGACCGCGAGCCCACCGCCGTCGGACGCGTCTAGCCAGTACCGCTGCCGGTCGAACGCGTAGGTGGGGAGGTCGACGTGCCGCCGGGGTGCGGCGCCCAGCGCGACGGACCAGTCGACCGGCGCGCCGAGGACGTGGGCGTGCGCGGCGGCGGTCAGCACATGACACCAGTCGCCCGCGTCACGGCGCAGCGAGGCGCACACCCCGCCGGTGATCCCGGCGGTGTCGAGGATGTCCGCGACATCGCTGCCCAGCACGGGGTGGGGGCTGCACTCCACGAACAGGGGGCTGCCGGTGAACGCGCCGACCGCCTGGTCGAACCGGACGGGGTTGCGGAGGTTGTCGTACCAGTAGTCGGAGTCCAGGTCGGTGGCCGGGATGAAGCCGCCGGTCACCGAGGAGCAGTACCGGACGTCGGTGTCGCTCGGGTGGATGCCGCCCAGGACCGCGCGCAGCTCGTCCCTCAGCGCCTCCACATGCGGCGTGTGGGACGCGTAGTCCACGTCGATCCGACGCACCCGCGTGGTGTCGCGCAGCTCGTCGGTGAGCTCGTCCAGCGCGTCGACGTCACCCGCGACCACGCAGCCGGACGGTCCACTGTGGACCGCGATCCACAGCCGCTCGGGCCAGGACGCCAGCGTCGGCTCGACTTCCGCGGCGGGGAGGGCCACCGCGAGCATCCCGCCGGTGCCGTTCAGCTTGACCAGCGCCTGGCCGCGCAACGCGACGATCCGTGCGGCGTCGTCCAGCGACAGGGCTCCGGCCACGTGCGCGGCGGCCATCTCGCCCTGGGAGTGCCCGATCACGGCGGTGGGCTCGACGCCGAGGGACCGCCAGACCTCGGCCAGCGACACCATGACCGCGAACAGCACCGGCTGCACCACGTCCGTGCCGACGAGTGCGGGCACGCCTTCGTCGCAGCGGAGCACGCCGAGGACCGACCACCCGGTGTGCGGTGCGAGGGCGGCGTCGCAGGCGGTCATCTTCGTGCGGAAGACCTCGTTGGCTTCGAGCAGGCCGACCGCCATCCCGGCCCACTGGGAACCCTGGCCCGGGAACAGGAACACCGGTCGGGCGTCCGGGCGGGCCAGGCCCGTCACGGCGCACGGGTGGGGTTCACCGGCGGCGACCGCGGCCAGCGCGGCGACCAGCTCGGCCCGGTCGTCCGCGATCACGACGGCGCGGTGCTCCAGCGTCGTGCGCCGCGTCAACCGGTGGCAGGCACTCACCAGGTCGGCGTCGGACGCACCCACCGCGAACGCCCGCAACCGCCCGGCCTGCGCCGCCAACGACCGCCCGGTCCGCGCGGAGAACGCCCACACCAACGGGCCGGTCACCGCTTCGGGCTCGGCCGCGTCCGGCTCGACGTCGGCCGGCGCCGCTTCCACGATCACGTGCGCGTTGGTCCCGCTGACCCCGAAGCTGGAGACCCCAGCCCGCACCGGCCGGTCGGCGTGCCGCCACGGCACGGCCTCCGTCAGCACCCGGACGCCACCGCCCTCCCAGTCCACGTGCGGACTGGTCTCGTCGGCGTGGAGGGTGCGCGGCAGGGTGCCGTTGCGCATCGCCATCACCATCTTGATCACACCGGCGACGCCCGCGGCGGCCTGGGTGTGGCCGATGTTCGACTTCACCGACCCCAACCACAGCGGGCGGTCCGCCGGGCGGTTGCGCCCGTAGGTCGTGACCAGCGCCTGTGCCTCGATCGGATCACCGAGCACGGTGCCGGTGCCGTGCGCCTCGACGGCGTCCACCTCGCTCGCGTCGACCCGCGCGTCCGCGAGGGCCTGCCAGATCACCCGCTCCTGGGACGGCCCGCTCGGCGCCGCCATGCCGTTGCTGCGACCGTCCTGGTTGACCGCGCTGCCCCGCACCAGGGCGAGGACCTGCCGGCCGTTGCGCCGGGCGTCCGACAGCTTCTCCAGCAGCAGCACACCCACGCCGTCGGACCACGCCGCGCCGTCGGCCGCCGCCGAGAACGACTTGCACCGACCGTCCGGTGACAGCACGCGCTGCCGGCTGAACTCCACGTACATGTCCGGCGTGACCATGACCGTGGTGCCGCCCGCGAGCGCGAGCGAGCACTCGCCGTTGCGCAGGGCCTGCACCGCGAGGTGGACGGCCACCAGCGACGACGAGCAGGCCGTGTCCACGCTCATCGCCGGGCCTTCCAGCCCGAACGTGTAGGCCACCCGGCCGGGCAGGATGCTCGGCAGGCTGGAGGTGTAGAGCGTGCCCTCGACGTCCTCCGGCACCGCGCCGAGGAACCTGGTGCCGTAGAAGTCGAACATGTTGCCGACGTAGACACCGGTCCGGCTGCCGCGCAGCGACATCGGGTCGATGCCGGCCCGCTCGAACACCTCCCACGTCGTCTCCATGAACAACCGGTGCTGCGGGTCGGTCGCCAGCGCCGCGCCGGGGCTCATGCCGAAGATCCCCGCGTCGAAGTCGGCGGCGTCGTGCACGAACCCCCCGTGCCGCGTGTACGACTTGCCCAGCGCGTCGGGGTCCGGGTCGTACAGCCCTTCCAGGTCCCAGCCCCGGTCGGTCGGGAACCCGCTGATCGCGTCCACACCGGACGAGACGAGGTCCCACAGGTCCTCCGGGTCCGTCACCCCGCCGGGCAACCGGCACGCCATCCCGACGATCGCGATCGGCTCGTGCCGCGCCGCCGCCGCGTCGTTCAGCCGCGTCTCGGTGTCGCCGAGCCTGCGCCGCGTGTCGGCGAGGTCGACGATGACGCGCTTGAGGTAGCCGCGGAGTTCTTCCTCGGTCGCCATAGCTCGCCTTTCGCTAGCGGGGGGCTGGGGGTCAGAGTTCGCTGTCGATGAAGGCGAAGATCTCGTCGTCCGACGCGGAGTTGATCTTGTCTTGGACGTCGTCGCCGCCCTGCGGTCCGCTGAAACGGGCGATGGTGCCGTGCAGGATCGCGACGAGCTTGGCGCGCGTGGCGTCGTCGTCCGGGTCCACCAGCCGGCCGACCTCGTCGAGGGCCGACCTGAGGGTGTCCTCGGCGGACGGCGGTGCGGGCGCCAGCGTGCGGTGCAGGTGCTCGCACAGGGCCGCGACGGTGGGGTGGTCGAACGCCAGCGTGGCGGGCAGCCGCAGTCCGGTCTCGGCGTCGAGCCGGTTGCGCAGCTCCACCGCGGTCAACGAGTCGAACCCCAGCTCGTTGAACGCCCGGTCCACCTCGACCGCGTCCGGACCGGGGTAGGCCAGCACCGCCGCCACGTGGCCGCGGACCAGGTCCGCGATCAGCTTCCGGGCGTCGGCCTCGGTCACCTTCGCCAACCGGTCCGCCAGCGCGGTGCCGCCCGCGGAGGCGCCACCGGCCGCACGTCGTGGCGCACGCACCAGCCCGCGCAGGACCGGCGGCAGCACGCCGCCCTCGGCTCGGGCGCGCAGCCCGGCCAGGTCCCAGTTGGTGGCGACCACGACCGGTTCCGGCGAGGTCAGGGCGTAGTCGAACAGGTCGAGGCCCTGGTCGACGCTCAACGGCGCGATCCCCGACCGGGCCATCCGCGCCACGTCGGCGTCCGCCAGCCCACCGGACATCCCGCTCGCGGAGTCCCACAGGCCCCACGCGACCGACACGGCCGGCAGCCCGAGGGCACGGCGGTGAGCGGCGAGCCCGTCCAGCACGACGTTCGCCGCCGCGTAGTTGCCCTGGCCGGGGTTGCCCAGCACACCCGCCAGCGACGAGAAGAGCACGAACGCCGTCAGCGGCAGGTCCGCCGTCAACTCGTGCAGGTGCCAGGCCGCGTCCACCTTCGGCGTGAAGACGGTGTCCAGCCTCTGCGCGGTCAGGCCGTCCACGGTGGCGTCGTCCAGCACGCCGGCCGTGTGCACGACGCCCGACAGCGGCCGGTCTGCGGGGATCGCGTCCAGCACGACCTCCAGCGCGTCCCGGTCGGACACGTCGCACGCGGCCAGCGTCACCTCCGCGCCCAGCGCTTCCAGCCCGGCCACGAGTTCGGCCGCGCCCGGCGCGTCCGCACCCCGGCGGGACAGCAGCAGCAGGTGCTTCACCGCGTGCCGCTCGGCCAGGCGTCGGGCGACCAGCGCACCCAGTCCCCCGGTGCCACCGGTCACCAGCACCGTGCCGGAGAAGTCGGGCGGGGCAACGACATCCGCGGTGCGACGGGCCACGCGGGGGACGCGCGCCACGCCGTCACGGACGACGAACTGCGGCTCACCCGGTGCGGCGACCAGGTCCCACTCGGCGAAACCGTCCGGCACGTCGGCGAGCGCGAACCGGCCGGGGAACTCGGACTGCGCCGACCGCACCAACCCCCACACCGCGCCACCGGCAACGGCGTCCGCGAACGCGTCCCTGGTCAGGAACAGCACGGTGCTGCGGGCGAACCGGTCCGCCTCGGGTGAGGAGAGCCAGCCCTGCAACACCTCCAGCGCCCGCCCGGTGACCTCACGGGCGCTCGCCGGCACCGGACCAGCCACCGGGGAGCACGGCACCACGACGCGGTCCGGCACCGCCGCCTCGCCCGCCACCACGGCCTTGACCAGCGCCTCCAGGTCCGGGTAGGCGACCAACCCGGGCACCGGGTCACCGATCGACACCCAGCCCGACACGTCCGCGGCGGTGGCCGCGAGGTCCAGCCAGTCGATGCCGTGCGGCACCGGCCCGGCCGAAGCGGGCGCCAACGACTCGACCGACACCGCCCGCACCCGCACCGAGTCGATGCCGAACACCGGCCGTCCGTCGGGGTCCACCGCCTCCACCGCCACCGAGTCACCGGACACGCCGAGCCGCACCCGCAGCACCGACGCGCCCGAGGCGTGCAAGCGCGCACCCCGGAAGACGAACGGCAGCCTCACGTCCCCGGACCCGGCCGTGAGCACGAGCGGGTGGAACACCGAGTCCGCCACCGCCGGGTGGAGGCCGTAGCCGTCCACGTCCAGCCCGTCCGGCGCGGTGACCTCGGCGAACACCTCGTCGCCGCGCCGCCAGACCGCCGTGACGCCGCGGAACGCCTGCCCGTACTCGTACCCGAGGTCCGCCAGCCCGTCGTAGCCACCGACGACGTCGACCGGCTCGGCGCCGGCGGGCGGCCACGTCGACGCCCAGTCGCCGGAGCCGGACGCGTCACCCGCAACCAGGACACCGGACGCGCACCGCACCCACTCGCCGTCACCTTGGCGCGAGAACACCCGCACCGCGCGCGAGCCGTCGCCGCCGTCGACCACGACCTGCCACGACAGGTCACCCGCCGCCGGCAGCACCAGCGGAGCCTCGAACATCAGCTCTTCCACGTGGTCGCAACCGACCTGGGCGCACGCCTCCCACACCGCGTCGAGCACCGCCGTGCCCGGCACCACGACCGTCCCGGACACCACGTGGTCGGCCAGCCACGGCAGCCGGGCCACCGACAGCCGACCGGTGAGCACGACCCCGCCGCCGTCGCCGATCTCGACCGCCGCGCCGAGCAGCGGGTGGTCCAGGCCGCGCTGGCCGACGGACGACGCGTCCGCGCCACGCGTCGGCGGGTCGAGCCAGAACCGCTTGCGGTCGAACGCGTACGTCGGCAGGTCCGCCGCGACGTCCACCGAACCGGTCCCGAACAACGTCGCCCAGTCGACCGCCACACCCGCCGCCCACGCCTGCGCCAGGCAGCTCACCACGCCCTCGGTCTCGGACCGCTGCCGGTGGTGCAGCGCCAGCACCGGCACGTCCGGCGTCGACACGCAGCCGTGGGTCATCCCGGCCAGCACCGCCTGCGGCCCGATCTCCAGGAACCCGGTGGCGCCCTGCTCCTCCAGTCCGCTGATCGTGTCGCGGAACAGCACCGCACGGCGGATCTGCTCCACCCAGTACCCGGGCTCGGTCCACGACAGCTCGCCGCCGAGGTTGGTGACGTACGGCGTCCGGGCCTGCTCGAACCGCACGTCGGCCAGTTCGGCGGCGAAGTCCGCGACCACCGGTTCCATCAGCGGCGAGTGGAACGCGTGGCTGACCGCGAGCCTGCGGGTCCGCCGACCGCGTCCGCTCCACTCCGCCGCCACCGCGAGGCACGCCTGCTCGTCACCCGACACGACGACGCTGGTCGGGCCGTTGACCGCGGCGATGCCGACCAGGTGCCCGGACAGGGTCGGCGTGACCTCGTCCGGGGTCGCCTCGATCGCGACCATCGCGCCGGGCGCGTCCAACGCCTGCATCAGCCGGGCCCGCGCGGTGATGAGCCGGGCCGCGTCGGTCAGCGAGAGGACACCGGCGACGTGCGCGGCGGCGAACTCGCCGACCGAGTGCCCGGCCACGAAGTCCGGTGTGACGCCCAGCGACACCACCAGCCGGTACGCGGCCACCTCGAAGGCGAACAGCGCGGGCTGCGTGTAGCAGGTGTGGTCGAGCAGCGACGGTTCGTCCCACATGACGTCACGGAGCGGACGGTCCAAGTGCGCCGACAGCGCGTCGCAGACCTCGTCGAACGCCGCAGCGAACACCGGGTGGGCGGCGTGCAGCTCGCGGCCCATGCCCACCCGCTGGCCGCCCTGGCCGGTGAACAGGAACGCGAGCTTCACCTTGTCCCGGGCGGTGCCCCGCACCACGTCCGCCGATGGCCTGCCCGCCACCAGGTCGCCGAGCGCGGCGACCAACCCGTCACGGTCCGCGCCGAGGACCACGGCACGGTGCCTGGCGTGCGACCGGGTGGTGGCCAGGGCGTGCGCGACACCGACGACGTCCGCGCTCGCCTCGGAGGTCACGTGCGAGTGCAGCTTGGCCGCCTGTGCCGCCAACGACTCCGCACCGGCCGCGCTGACCACCCAGGCCGACGGCCGGATCGTCAAGTCCACTTCGGACGGTTCGACGGCGGGTGCTTCCTCCAGCACGACGTGCGCGTTCGTGCCGCTGATCCCGAACGACGACACACCCGCCCGGCGCGGCCGGCCGTCGGTCGACCACTCACGCGCCTGGTCGAGCAGCCGGACGGCGCCGCTGCTCCAGTCCACGTGCGGGCTGGGCTCCTCGGCGTGCAGGGTGCGCGGCAGGACGCCGTTGCGCATCGCCATCACCATCTTGATCACACCCGCCACGCCGGCCGACGCCTGGGTGTGGCCGATGTTCGACTTCACCGACCCCAGCCACAGCGGCCGGTCCGCCGAGCGGTCACGGCCGTAGGTCGCGAGCAGCGCCTGCGCCTCGATCGGGTCGCCGAGCGTGGTCCCGGTGCCGTGCGCCTCCACCACGTCGACGTCACGCGGGTCCAGGCCCGCGTCGTCCAACGCGTCCTCGATGACCCGTTCCTGCGCGGGGCCGTTGGGCGCGGTCATCCCGTTGCTCTTGCCGTCCTGGTTCACCGCCGAACCACGCACCACGGCCAGGATTCGCCGCCCGTTGCGCCGGGCGTCCGACAGCTTCTCCAGCAGCAGCACACCCACGCCCTCGGACCACGCCGCACCGTCCGCCTCGGCCGAGAACGACCTGCACCGCCCGTCCACGGACAGCGCGCGCTGGCGGCAGAACTCGATGATCGGGTCCGGGGTCGCCATGACCGTGGTCGCACCCGCGAGCGCGAGCGAGCACTCGCCGTTGCGCAGGGCCTGCGCCGCGAGGTGGATCGCCACGAGCGACGACGAGCACGCCGTGTCCACGCTCAGCGCCGGCCCTTCCAGCCCGAGCGTGTAGGACACGCGGCCGGACAGCACGCTGCCGGCGCTGGACACCAGCAGCATCCCCTCCAGCCCGGGTGGGTTGTCGCCGTTGAACCGGGCCGCGTAGTCGTTGTACATGATCCCGGCGAACACACCGGTCCGGCTGCCGCGCACCGAGGCGGGGTCGATCCCGGCCCGCTCGAACACCTCCCAGCTGGTCTCCAGGAACAACCGGTGCTGTGGGTCGGTGGCGAGTGCGTTGCGCGGGCTCATCCCGAAGAACCCCGCGTCGAACTCCCCGGCGTCGTACAGGAAACCGCCGTGCCGGACGTAGGACTTGCCGACCGCCTCCGGGTCCGGGTCGTACAGCCCGTCCAGGTCCCAGCCCCGGTCCGCCGGGAACCCGCCGATCGCGTCCGTCCCGGACGCCACCAGGTCCCACAGCTCCTCCGGGCCGGTGACCCCACCGGGGAACCGGCACGCCATGCCGATGATCGCGATCGGCTCGTGCCGGTCCTGCTCCACTTCGGCCAGCCGCCGACGCGCCTCCGTGAGGTCGACGGTGACGCGCTTGAGGTAGTCCCGGAGTTTGTCCTCGGTCGTCGCCATGGGATCAAGGCCTTTCGCGGAAGCCGGGTGGACTGGCCGGACGGGTGGAGGGGTCAGAGCTGCTTGTCGATGAAGGCGAAGATCTCCTCGTCCGAGGCGGCGCCGACATCGGCCGGCAGGCCGTCCACCTCTTCGGCGACGGTGGCGGGCACCAGCGCGGAGCCCAGCCGGTCGAGGGTGCTGTGCAGGATCGCGACGAGCTTCGCCCGCGTGGTCTGGTCCTCGTCCGACAGCACGCCGTGGATCTGGTCGAGCGTGGCGCGCAACAGGTCTTCGGGCGGCGTGGCCGACGGTGCGATGGTCTTGCGCAGGTACTCGGCCAGCGAGGTGATCGTCGGGTAGTCGAACGCGAGCGCCGTCGGCAGCCGCGTGCCCACCTCCGCGTCGAGCCGGTTGCGCAGCTCCACGGCGGTCAGCGAGTCGAAGCCCAGCTCGGTGAACTCCCGGTGCACGTCGACCGATTCGGGGCTCGGGTGTGCCAGCACGGCCGCCACGTGCGACCGCACCAGGTCCAGCACGAACTTGCGCGCGTCCGCGTCGGCCATCGCCGACACGCGTTGCGACAGCCCGCCGGCTGCCACGACCGGTGCAGTCGTGGCGGTGACCGTTCGGCGGGGCGTGCCACGCACCAGCCCACGCAACACCGAGGGCAGCTCCCCGGTTCGTGCTTTGAGGGCCGCCGTGTCCCACTTCGCCGCCACCACGAGCGGTTCGGACGCGGTGAGCACGTGGTCGAACAGGTCCAGGCCCTCACGGGCGGTCAGCGGCGTGATACCCGACCGGGCGAGCCGAGCGGTGTCGGCCGCCGTCATCGCGCCGGTCATGCCGCTCTCCCACGTGCCCCACGCCACGGACACCGCGGGCAGGCCGAGCGCGTGCCGGTGCACGGCCAGGCCGTCGAGGAACATGTTGGCGGCGGCGTAGTTGGCCTGACCCGCGTTGCCGACGACGCCCGCGACCGAGGAGAACACCACGAACAGCGACAGGTCGGCGGTCAGCTCGTGCAGGTGCCACGCCGCGTCGGCCTTCGGCCCGAACACCTCGTCCACCCGCTGCGTCGACATGCCTTCGACCGTCACGTCGTCCAGCACTCCGGCGGCGTGCACGACACCGGTCAACGGCCGGTCGGCAGGCACCGAGGCCACCAGGCGGGCGACGGCGTTCCGGTCGGAGACGTCGCAGGCCGTCAGCTCCACCTCGGCGCCGAGATCCCGCAGCCGGGCCGCCAAGTCCTCGACACCGGGCGCGTCCGCGCCACGCCGTGACGCCAGCAGCAGGTGCCGGACACCGTGCTGCTTCACCAGGTGCTCGCTGACCAGCGCGCCCAACCCGCCCGTGCCGCCGGTCACCAGCACGGTCCCCGACACGTCCACGGTGGACTCGACACCGTCGACCGCACGACGCACCAGGCGAGGCACCACGACGTCCGGGCCGCGCACGGCCACCTGCGTCTCACCGGCCGCGAGCGCCGCCGCCACCGTCGCCCACTCGGAGAAGTCCTGTTCGACGTCCACCAGGCCGAACCGGCCGGGGTGCTCGGACGCCGCCGAGCGCACCATGCCCCAGACCGACGCCCCGACCACGCCCTCCACACCGCCCGCCGACAGCCCGCGAGTCACGAACACCAGCCGCGAGTCGGCGAACCGGTCGTCGCCCAGGAAGCCCTGCACCAGGTCCAACACCTGGTAGAGCGCCTGCCGGGCCGCGTGCGGCACGTCGTCGTCCACCGGGGGCAGCAGCGGCACGGCGATCAGACCGGGCACGTCACCGGCCGTCAGGTCCGCCAGCGAGCCGAGGTCGTAGTGCGGCTGGGCCTCCACACCCGCCAGCCCGAGCACCGCGCACAGGTCGTCGGCGGCGGAGTCGTACCCGACCACCGCCCACCGCTGTCCCACCAGGTCCACGTCCGACACCCGTGCGTCGGCCCACTCGATCGCGTAGGGGGTCACGCCGGACCTCTGCCCGCCGCCTTGCTGCCCGCCGCCTTGCCGCCCGATCCTGCGCATCGCCAACGTGTCGACGTTCGCGATCGGGTTCCCGGCGGCGTCGTGCACGGCCAGGGACACCCGGTCGTCACCGGTGCGGCCGATCCGCACCCGCAGCACCTCCGCGCCACCCGCCGCGACGCGCACCCCGCTCCAGGAGAACGGGAGCAGCAGCGAGTCGCGGTCCAGCAGGGCGTGCGCCGGGTCGCCGAGCACGAGCAGGTGCAGCGCCGCGTCCAGCAACGCCGGGTGCAGGGCGAACCGACCCGCGTCGGCGCGCACCGGCTCCGGCAACGCGACCTCGACGTACAGGTCGTCACCGACCCGCCAGGCGTCGGTCAGCCCTTGGAACGCGGGACCGTACGCGTACCCCTGGTCGGCCAGCCGCTCGTACACGTCGTCCACCTCGACGGCCACGCCGTCCACCGGCGGCCACACCGCGAGCCCGTCGACCGGGACGTCAGCGGCGACCGCGAGGACACCGCCGGCGTGACGCGTCCAGCGTGCCCCCGGGTCGTCCGAGGGCCGGGAGTGCACGCTCAGGTCCCGTCGACCGTCAGCGTCGGCGCCGCCCACCACGAGCTGGAGCGCCACCGCGCCGGTCTCCGGCAGGTCCACCGGGAACTCCAGGGTCAGCTCGGCGACCTCGTCGCAGCCCGCGACGGCGGCGGCCTCCAGCGCCAGGTCGACGAACGCCGTGCCCGGCAGCAGGACCCGTCCGTCGATGGTGTGGTCGGCCAGCCACGGCGCGGCGGCCCGCGACAGCCGCCCCGTCAGCAGGAACCCGTCACCGTCGGCCGGCTGGACGACCGCGCCGAGCAGCGGGTGCGGCGACCCGGTCAGGCCGATCGCGGTGACGTCCGCCGCCTGCGCGCCGTCCAGCCAGTAGCGGGAGCGCTCGAACGGGTACGTCGGCAGCCCGGCCGGCGCGGGGCGCTGCGGTCCGAGCACCGAGGCCCAGCTCACGTCGGCGCCCGACACGTGCGCCCGGCCGACCGCCAGCAGGAACCGCCGCCACCCGCCGTCATCGCGCCGCAGCGACCCGACCGCGACACCGGCCGTGCCCGCGTCGCGCAGGGTTTCCTGGACGTGCCCCATCAGCACCGGGTGCGGGCCGGCCTCCACGAACAGCGGCGTGCCCGGCACGCTCAAAGTCCGGACGGCCTCCTGGAACCGCACCGCGTGGCGCAGCGTCCGGTACCAGTAGTCGGCGGTCAGCTCCTCCGTCGGGACGATCCCGCCCGTCATGCCCGAGCAGAACTCGATCTCCGTCTGCCGGGGCCGGACGCGGGCCAGCGCGTCGAGCAGCCGCTCACGCAGCACCTCGACGTGCGGGGTGTGCGAGGCGTAGTCGATGGCGACCCTGCGGGGCTGCGCCCGGTCGCCGCAGGCCGTGACGAACTCCTCCAGGGCGTCCAGGTCACCGGCCACCACCGTGTTGCCCGGCCCGTTGTAGACCGCGATCCACAGCCGATCGGACCACGGCGCGAGGATCGGCTCGACCTCCTCGACGGACAGGCTGACCGACGCCATCCCGCCGGTGCCCGCCAGCGTCATCAGGGCCTTGGCGCGCAGCACGACGACTTCCGCCGCGTCCTCCAGCGTCAGCACGCCGGCCACGCACGCGGCCGTGATCTCGCCCTGCGAGTGGCCGACCACCGCGGCGGGCTCGACCCCGACGGACCGCCACAACTCGGCCAGCGACACCATCACCGCGAACAGCAGCGGCTGGATCACGTCCGAGCCGTCGTCGAGTCCGGGTGCGTCCTCCGCACCGCGCAGCGCGTCCAGGACCGACCACCCGGTGTGCGGTGCCAGCGCCGCGTCGCAGGCGGTCAGCCGGTCGCGGAAGACTTCGCTGGACTCCACCAGGTCCACCGCCATGCCCGGCCACTGCGTGCCCTGGCCGGGGAACACGAACACCGGTCGGACGTCAGCCGCCGCCACACCGTCCACCGAGGACGGGTGCGGCTTGCCGGTGCTCAGTGCCGCCAGTGCCGCCAGCAGGTCTTCGCGGTCTTCGGCGACCACGACGGCACGGTGCTCGAACGCGGCGCGTCGCGCCAGGGCGTGCCCGGCGGCGCGCAGGTCGTCGTCACCGGCCGCCAGCGCGAAGTCGTGCAGCCGGGCGGCTTGAGCGCGCAACGCGGTGTCCGTGCGGGCGGACAGCGTCCAGACGATCGGACCCTCGCCCACGACCCCGGTCACCTGCTCGGGGGCACGTTCCAGGATCAGGTGGGCGTTGGTGCCGCTGATGCCGAACGACGACACCGCGGCCCGCGCCGGGCGGTCGGCGGGCAGGTCCACCGGTTCGGTCAGCAGGCGCACCGACCCGCCGGACCAGTCGACGTGCCCGGTCGGCTCGTCGGCGTGCAGGGTGCGCGGCAGCGTGCGGTGCTCCAGCGCCTTGACCATCTTGATCACCCCGGCCACACCGGCCGCCGCCTGGGTGTGGCCGAGGTTGCTCTTGAGCGAACCGAGCCACAGCGGCCGGTCGGACGGCCGCCCGTCCCCGTAGGCGGCCATCAGCGCCTGCGCCTCGATCGGGTCGCCGAGCCGCGTGCCGGTGCCGTGCGCCTCCACCGCGTCGACGTCCGCGGGCGTCAGACCGGCGTCGGCCAGCGCCTGCCGGATCACCCGTTCCTGCGCGGGCCCGTTGGGCGCGGTCATGCCGTTGCTGCGGCCGTCCTGGTTGACTGCGCTGCCTCGCACCACCGCGAGCACGGGGTGGCCGCGGCGGCGTGCGTCGGACAGTCGTTCCAGCACGACGACGCCCGCGCCCTCGGACCAGCCGGTGCCGTCCGCGTCGGCCCCGAACGCCTTGCAGCGGCCGTCCGGGGCGAGCCCGCCCTGGCGGCTGAACTCGACGAACATGCCGGGCGTCGCCATCACGGTCGCGCCGCCGGCCAGCGCCAGGTCGCACTCGCCCCGGCGCAACGCCTGCGCCGCGAGGTGGACGGCCACCAGCGACGCCGAGCACGCGGTGTCGACGGTGATCGCCGGGCCTTGCAGCCCGAGGGTGTAGGCGATGCGGCCGGACACGACGCTCAGCGCGGTCCCCGTCAGCAGGTGGCCGTCCACGTTGCCGGTCGGCTGGTGCAGCCGCGGGCCGTAGTCCGGTGCCATCGCGCCCAGGAACACGCCGGTGCTGCTGCCGCCCAACGCGGCGTGGTCGAGCCCGGCCCGTTCGACGGCCTCCCAGCACACCTCCAGCAGCAGCCGCTGCTGCGGGTCCATCGCGGTGGCCTCACGCGGGCTGATGCCGAACAGGGCCGCGTCGAACCGGTCGGCGTCGTGCAGGAACCCGCCGTGCTTGGTGTCACTGGTGCCCGAGCTGCCGTCCGCGGACAACGCGTCGAGGTCCCAGCCGCGGTTCGTCGGGAACGAGGTGATGGCGTCGCCGCCCGTGGACACCAGCCGCCACAGGTCGTCGGGCGTGGCCACGTCACCGGGGTAGCGGCAGCCCATCCCGACGATCACGACCGGGTCGTCGTCCGCCGGCCGCACCACGACGGCCTGGTCCGCCGGCCCGTCCTGGGACAGCGCGTGCAACCGGTCCACCAGGGCGTCCGGCGTCGGGTGGTCGAACAGCAGGCCGGTGGGCAGCCGCAGCCCGGTGGCCGACCGCAGCCGGTTGCGCAGGTCGACGGCGGCGGCCGAGTCGACGCCCAGCTCCTTGAACGTCCGGATCGGCAGGACGCCCCGGGTGTCCGACAGGCCCAGGACGTCGGCCGTGGTGGTGAGCACCAGGTCCCGGAGGTCCCGTCGAGACCTGACGACCGGCTTCCGTCCACTCAGGACAGATGGGCGCGGCGCGGCGTCACCCGGCCAGTGCCGTTCCCGCTGGAACGCGTAGGTCGGCAGGTCCG
Organism: Saccharothrix sp. NRRL B-16314; assembly: GCF_000716595.1. Lineage (GTDB taxonomy): Bacteria > Actinomycetota > Actinomycetes > Mycobacteriales > Pseudonocardiaceae > Actinosynnema. The sequence goes on along the minus strand of NZ_JNXC01000007.1, from coordinate 256,499 downwards.
CCAACGCCGTCCGCGGCACGTCCACGCCACCGACCCAGTCCACCGGCGCGCCGAGCGTGTACGCCTCGGCCAGCGCGTGCCGGAACCGGTCGAGCCCGCCGTCGCCGCGACGCAGCGTGCCGACCACCGCCACATCCCGCTCGGCCTCCTCGGCGGTCTCCTCCACGCCCGCGACGAGCACGGGGTGAGGGCTGCACTCCACGAACAGCGTGTGGTCGAGGTCCAGCGCGACCCGCACTGCCCGGTCGAACCGCACCTGGCGGCGCAGGCTCCGGTACCAGTAGTCGGCGTCGAGGGTCGCGGTGTCCACCGGCTCACCGGTGAGGGTCGAGACGAACACCGCGTCGGTCGACACCGGCCGGATCGGCGCGAGCGCCGCCAGCACGTCGTCCCTGATCCGCTCCACCTCGACCGAGTGCGACGCGTAGTCGACCGGGATCGCTTTGACCCGGTCCCCACGCCGCTCGAACACCTCCCGCAGCCGTGCCAGCGCTTCGTCCGGCCCTGAAACGACCACCGAACGCGGCCCGTTCACGGCGGCGACGGTGACCTCGGGCGCGTGCTCGGCCACCACCGACTCGACGACGTCCGGTGACGTGGCGACCGACATCATCCCGCCGTGGCCCGCGATTTCGGCGATCGCCTTGCTGCGCAACGCGACCACGCGTGCGCCGTCGGACAGGGTCAGCGCGCCGACGACCGTGGCCGCCGCGATCTCACCCTGCGAGTGGCCGACGACCAGGTCCGGCACGACACCGCGAGAGCGCCACAACCGGGCCAGCGACACCATGACCGCCCACAAGGCGGGCTGCACCACGTCGACCCGGTCCAGGTCACCCCCACCGCGCAGCACGTCGACCAGCGAGAAGTCGGTGAACGGCGCAAGCGCCTCGGCGCACGCCGCGATGGACTCGGCGAACTCCGGCGAGTCGTCCAGCAGCGCCCGTGCCATCCCCGGCCACTGAGATCCCTGACCGGGGAACGTGAACGCGCACCGGGTGGACACCGCGGTCCCGGTGACCACGGACGCGTCCGGGCGACCTGCGGCGAGCGCGTCGAGCCCGGCCGAGCGGTCCTCACCGAGGATGACGGCCCGGTGCTCGAACTCGGCCCGGGACAAGGACAACGACAGCGCCACGGCGGCGGGCTCGACGGCCGGCGCGATGGCGCGCAGTCGTTCCGCCTGGCCCCGCAGCGCTTCGGCCGACCTGGCGGTCAGCACCCACGGCAGGTCCGGTCTACCGCAGGCCGGTTCACCGGGCACACCCGCCGGCGCCTCGCCGAGCACGAGGTGGCAGTTGGTGCCGCCCATGCCGAACGAACTGACACCCGCCACCAGCGGGCGGTCCGGCCGGGGCCAGGGACCGGCGGCCGTCGGCACGCGCAACCCCAGCTCGTCCAACGGGATCTCGGGGTTCGGCTCGGCGAAGTTCAGGCTCGGCGGCAGCTCACCGTGCTTGAGGCTCAGCACCACCTTGAGCAGGCCCGCGACGCCCGCCGCGCCCTCCAGGTGGCCGATGTTGGTCTTCACCGACCCGACCAGCAGCGGCGTGGCCGCCCGTCCCGCACCGAGAGCGGCGGCCTCGATCGGGTCGCCCACCTTCGTGCCGGTGCCGTGCAGCTCGACGTACTGCACTTCGTCGGACCGGACGCCCGCCGACGACCGTGCGGTCTCGATGACCTCGCGCTGCGCGCGTTCGCTGGGCGCGGTCAGCCCGTCGCCGCCGCCGTCGTTGTTCACCGCGCCGCCCAGGACGACGCAGTGCACCACGTCGCCGTCCCGCAGCGCGTCGGACAACGGCTTGAGCACGACCAGCGCGCCGCCTTCACCGCGCACGTAACCGTTGGCACGGCGGTCGAACGTGTAGCAGCGACCGTCGGGGGACAACGCGCCGAAGCGTCCGATCGACGCCGTGGTCTCGGCCAGCAGGTTGAGGTTCACGCCGCCGGCGAGCGCCAGCCCGGTCTCGCCGCGCCGCAGGCTCTCGCAGGCCAACTGGACCGCGACCAGCGACGACGACTGCCCGGTGTCGAGCGTGAGGCTCGGTCCGCGCAGGCCGAGCGCGTAGGAGACGCGGTTGGCGATCATGGCTCGGTTGGCGCCGGTGTAGCTGTGCGGGCCGAGGTTGTCGGCGCCGAGCCGGTCCTGGACGGCGGCGTAGTCCTGCGTGATGGACCCGACGAAGACGCCCGTCGCGCTGCCGCGCAGCCCGGTCGCGACCAGGCGTGCGTTCTCCAACGCCTCCCAGGCCAGCTCCAGGGCGAGGCGCTGCTGGGGGTCCATCACCGCGGCCTCGTTCGGCGAGATGCCGAAGAAACCCGCGTCGAAGCGGTCCACGTCCGGCAGGAAGCCGCCGCGGCGGTGCTCGGTCAGCCCCGGCCAGCGGCCCTCGGGCACCTCGGTCACCGCGTCGACACCGTCCCGCAGCAACCGCCAGAACGCCTCCGGGTCACCCGCGCCCGGCAGCCTGCACGACATGCCGATCACGGCGACCGGTTCGGCCGCGTACTGCCGACTCGTCTCACCAACCATGACTGCGCCACCTCACGGTCATCGTCCGACGACGCCACCGGTAATTGCCCGAACCGACGGTGGCGAACAGCGCGTGGACGCCATTCGAACTGCGGACTCCTCTTGCGATTCCCCATGTTTCGCACTGTCGCCGGAATTCACACCGGACGACCAAGATCCTTGGCGTCGAATGCTAAGCGACCCGGACGGCGGCTGTGCTGACAACTAGTGACGGCAAGAATCGGCCGGCGGGCGGCGCTTGTCCCCCTCGCGCGGGCGGGGCTAGCGTCTGCGGCACAGTTCGAGTCCCGATCGAATTCGTCGTCTCGCACGTGCTTCATCCGGCCGGAAGTGCGGCAAGGCGCTTCGCGCGTGCGTGAAGGGCCGGTAGACCCCGCCCCCGGTAAAGCCTCACCGAGGAGTCCACGTGCACGCAGACGCGCCGCTCAGCCACGGCCAGCTCTACTCCTGGCGGGAAGTCGACAGCTACCCGGAGGGCTGGAAGAAGGAGGCCAACCTCCCGGCGACGTGGGACCTGAGGGGCCGGTCGCTGGACGACGTCACGGCGGCCCTGCGGCGGTTGGTCCGGCGGCACGAACCCTTGCGCACCACCTACCACCTGGTCGACGGCGTTCCGGTCCAGCGGGTCCACGAGGACGTCGCGCTGCCCGTCGAGCGGGTCGACCGGGTGATCACCGACTTCGGCGACCCGGACCGCACCACCGGCGCCCTGGTCGGGATTCCGTTCCCGATGACCGACGCGCTGTGTTGGCGCGGGGAACTCGTCACGACGGACGGCGTGCCGATGTTCCTCTCGCTGTCGTTCTCGCACCTGATCCTGGACGTCTGGTCGATCATCGAGCTGGGCTCCCAGTTCGACGCCCTGGTCCGCGATCCCTCGACCGCGCCGCCGACCGCTCCGTCACCGCGAGAGCTCGCCCACCGGCACGCCGAGGACGCCGCGTCCGGACGGCGATCCGCCGCCGAGCGCTACTGGAGCAAGCTGCTGGAGGACGACCACCGGTCACCTGCCCTGCCGACGCTGCCGCCGCACGAGACCAAGCCACGCGTCCAAGCGACGCTGCACTCGGTGGCACTCGGAGGACTCTCCGCCACCGCGGCAAGCGCGCTCGGCGTCTCCGCGCCGGCGGTCGTGATGGCGCTGGTCGCCGCCGGGCTGGCCGAGCACGCGGGCGCGCGGCGCGTCACGCTGAACCTGATGTCCTCCAACCGGTTCACGCCCGACCACCGGCACGCCGTCGGCACGCTGAACCAGCTGATCCCGGTCGTGGTCGACGTCGACGCGGGCCTGCCGTTGGGCGAGCACATCACGCGCACGCACTGGGCCGCCGCCAAGGCCTACCGCTACTCCTCCTACGACGTCGACCGGATCGCCGCGATCGCCGCCGAGGCGGGTGCGACCGGTGACCACGACGGCTGGTTCAACCAGCTGTTCCCGTGCTGGTTCAACTACCTCCAGCTCGACGGCGAACCGTGCGCCCCGGCGTCCCTCGCGCCCGCGGAACTGGTGTGGACGCCGGACGCGCGGCAGTACGGGCAGCCGTTCGACGTGCGGGTCACGGTCAAGGGCGGCCGGATGAGCGTCGCGCTGCGGACCGACCCGGACGTCGTCACCGCGGACGGGGTGACGTCGATCCTGCGTGCCGTCGCACTCGGCGTCCGGCGCGCGGTGATCGAGCCGGAGACCGCCACCAAGGACCTGTGGGACGCCGATGGCGCGGAACTCCCGCCGGCGCTGTTCCCGCCGCGGCCCCCGGCTCCGCCGCGCGGGGTCTGACCCGACCGAGGATCGAGACGACGGAAGGAAGCGCATGTTCGCGTGGTGGGGAACGGTCATGAACCGGATGCGGTGGGTGGTCCTGGTGGCCACCGCCGGGTTCGTCGCGTTCGCGGGTGTCTGGGGCATGGGCGTGTTCGACCGCCTCGCCGACGACGGCAGCCTCAACGATCCGAACAGCGAGTCGCAGCGCGTCATCTCGCGGGTGACCGAAGAGGTCGGGCGGCAGAACGTCCACCTGATCGCGTTGTACTCCAGCGACGAGTTCACCACCGACGACCCCCGGTTCCGCGACGCCGTCGAGGACGCCGTGGCGGAGCTGCGGGCCAATTCCGCGGTCGAGATGGTGACCTCGTTCTACGAGACGCAGGCGCCGGACATGGTGTCGACGGACAAGCACTCCACGTTCGTGCCGATCAGGTTCGCGGCGGGCACCGGCGACGCGGTGGTCGAGGAGGCGAAGGCCGGGCTGGCGGCCGACGGCCTGACCACGCAGGTCGGCGGCCAGCTCGCGGTCAGCGCCGACATCGACGAGCAGATCGGCGACGACCTCGTGCGCGCCGAGCTGATCGCGCTGCCGCTGCTCCTGCTGCTGCTCGTGATCATCTTCGGCAGCGTGGTCGCCGCCCTGATGCCGCTGCTGGTCGGCGGGATCGCCATCCTGGGCGCGTTCACGGCCGTCCGGGTGATCAGCGTGTTCACCGAGGTGTCGGTGTTCTCCATCAACATCATCACGATCCTGGGCCTCGGCCTGGCCGTGGACTACGCGCTGTTCATGGTGAGCCGGTTCCGGGAGGAGATGGACCGCGACCGGCCCGTCGGGCAGGCGGTGGCCAACACCGTCGCGACCGCGGGCCGGACCGTCGCGGTGTCCGGTCTGATCGTGACGCTCGCCCTGGCCGGGCTGCTCATCTTCCCGCAGATGCTGCTGCGCTCGATGGGCCTCGGCGGCAGCGCCGCGGTCCTGGTCGCGATGCTCACCACGCTGATCGTGCTGCCCGCCGTGCTGGCCGTGCTCGGCAAGCGGATCAACTCGCTGCGCATCCCCGGCCTGCACCGGCGGCGCATCCCCACCGTCACCGGTGCGGTCGCGAGGGCCACCACGGGCATCTGGGCGCGCATCGCGGGCGCGGTCATGCGGCGGCCGGTGCTGTTCACGATCGGCACCACGGCGGTCCTCCTGCTGCTGGCGACCCCGTTCGCCCGGGTCGAGTTCGGCGGCGTGGACGAGCGGGTGCTGCCGGCTGGCACCGAGAGCCGGGTGGTGTCGGAACGGCTGGACGCCGAGTTCGCCAGTGACGGCGTCGACCCGATCCGGGTGCTGGTCTCCGGCGCGTCCGCGGCCGAAGCCGCCACGTTCGCCGACTCGGTGGACGGGGTGGACGGCGTGCGTGGCGTCGCGGTGTCCGCGCAGAAGGGCGAGTCGACCCTGCTGACGGTGCGCTACGACGGCGCGTCCAACTCGCCGCAGGCACGGGCGATCGTCCGGGACATCCGGGCGCTGGACGACCCGGTCGGCGCGGAAGTGCTGGTCGGCGGCCCGACTGCGGCGGTGGTGGACCAGGTGGACGGGCTGTCCGAGAAGCTGCCGCTGATGGGGCTGCTCGTCGCCGGCATCACGTTCCTCCTGCTGGCGCTGGCTTTCGGCTCGCTGGTGGTGCCGCTGAAGGCGATCGTGATGAACCTGGTGTCCATCGGGTCGGCGTTCGGCGTGGTCGTCTGGATCTTCCAGGACGGGCACCTGTCCGGGTTCCTCGGCTTCACCCCCACCGGGTACGTCGACGCCAGCCAGCCGATCCTCATGCTGGCGATCCTGTTCGGGCTGTCGATGGACTACGAGGTGTTCCTGCTGTCCCGTATCCGCGAGCAGTGGGACCACCTGGGAGACAACACGGCGGCCGTGGCGACGGGCGTGCAGCGCACCGGCGGCATCATCACGTCGGCCGCGTTGCTGCTGTGCGTCGTGGTCGGCGCGTTCGCGGCGTCCGGCATCACGTTCATCAAGATGGTCGGTGTCGGCCTGCTGGTGGCCATCGTGGTGGACGCGACGCTCGTGCGCCTGCTCCTGGTCCCGGCGACGATGCGCCTGCTGGGGCGGCACAACTGGTGGGCGCCCGGCTTCCTGCGCAAGTTCTACCAGCGCTTCGGGTTCCGCGAGTCCGACGACCTGGACGACGACGACTCGACCGAGTCCGAACCGGAACTGGCCGCCACCCGCTGAACCGCGGCACCCGAAAGGGCGGGCCACTTCCGCGCTTGCGCGGCTGAGCCGGCGGGGAAGAACAAGACTGTTCTTCCCCGAAATCGCGGTGCACGCTCGATGGCACTGATCGTCGTCCGGGGGGACCGCGTGGCCGTGGCCGGCAGTGGCATCGACCGTGAGATCGACATCGAGCAGGACTACGTGGCGGGCCTGTACGCCCGGCTGGACGCCCTGCGAGAGGAGGCGGCCGGGCGGCTGGCGGCGGCAGGGGATCGGGAGGCGGTGGCCGTCTGGCAGGCGGAGGTGGCACGACTGGGCGCCGTTGAGCAGGGGTTGTGCTTCGGGCGGCTGGACCTGCACGACGGCCGGCGCCTCTACATCGGCAGGCTCGGCCTGTTCCGCGACGAGGGCGGCGAACCGCTGCTGGTGGACTGGCGCGTCCCCGTGGCGCGGGCGTTCTACACCGCGACGGCGACCGCTCCGAACGGCGTGCGGCGACGGCGCCGCATCACCACGCGCGGCCGGACGGTCGTCGCGCTGAACGACGAGTTGCTGGACCGGGACGGCGCCGGCGATGACGGTCTGGTCGGCGAAGCGGCGTTGCTGGCGGCGGTGACCGCGGAGCGGACCGGGCGGATGCACGACATCGTGACCACCCTCCAGGCCGAGCAGGACCGGATCATCCGGCACGAGTCCGGCGGGGTGCTGGTGGTGCAGGGCGGTCCCGGGACGGGGAAGACGGCCGTCGCGCTGCACCGGGTCGCGTACCTGCTCTACACCCGTCCGCACCTGCGCACCCGCGGTGTCCTGGTGGTCGGTCCCAGCCGGATCTTCCTGGACTACATCGGCCAGGTCCTGCCGGGTCTCGGTGAGAACGGCGTGGTGACGGCGACCATCGCCGACCTGGGGCAGGGCGTCCGGGTCAGCCGGGTGGACCCGCCCTCGACCACCGAGTTCAAGGGCGCGGCGGCCATGGCCGAACGGCTGGCGGCGGTGGTGCGGTCACGGGTCCGGACACCGGACCACCCGGTCGACGTCGAGTTCGAGCAGCAGGTGCTGCGGCTCGACCCCGGCGACTGCGCTCGTGCCGTGCGGAAGGCCAGGCGGACCGGGCTTCCGCACAACCAGGCGAGGCTGGTCTTCCAGCGGGAGGTCGTGGACGTGCTCGCGCGGCGCCTGGTCGAGGGCATGGAGGCGGTCGTGCTCACCGACACCGGCGAAGCGATCGACGGCGGCAGCCCGGACGGCCGGCTCGGCGAGGCGGATCTGCGTGCGCTGGCCGCCGCGGGAGTCGTGGTCGACCAGGATGAGCACGACGACGGGCCGAGGACCCTGCTGGACGACACCGACCGGACGGCTCTCACGGACTCGCTGCTCGCCGACACCGGCGTCCGGGCCGCACTCGACCCGCTGTGGCCGCCGCTGACACCGGAGCACGTGGTGTCGGACCTCCTCCACGAGCGGACCGGCGAGCGGACCGACGGGTGGAGCGCCGCGGACGTCCCGTTGCTGGACGAGGCCGCCGCCCTGATCGGCCGGGTCGACGACCGCGCCACGTTCGGGCACGTGGTCGTCGACGAGGCGCAGGAACTGTCCGAGATGGCCTGGCGGATGGTGCTGCGCCGGTGCCCGACCAGGTCGATGACCGTCGTCGGGGACCCCGCCCAGACCGGGAACCCGGCCGGCACCTCCTCGTGGGAGCGGGTGCTCCGGCCGCACGTCCAGGACCGCTGGCAGCTCGCCCGGCTCACGGTCAACTACCGCACACCGGCGGAGATCATGGCCGCCACCGCGGACCTGCTCGCCGCCCACCACCCCGGAACGCCGCCACCCCGGTCGGTCCGCTCGACCGGCGAACCACCGTGGCGCGTCGGCACCGCCCGCGCCGACCTGATCACGACCACCGCCGCCCTCGCCGCGGCGCACACCGACGGCCAACTCGCGATCATCGCCCCGAGCGCCCACATCGAGCCCTTGGCCGCCGCGCTCTCCCTTGCCACACCACCGGACCTGACCGGCAAGGTGGTGCTGCTCACCCCCGATCAGGCGAAAGGCCTGGAGTTCGACTCGGTCCTGATCGTCGACCCGGCCGAAATCCTCGGCACCGCGCCACTGGGCCACAACGACCTGTACGTCGCGATGACCAGGGCCACCCAGCGACTGGGCATCGTGCACCCCGGTCGGCCACCAGCAGAACTGTCCGCCATTCCGGAGCAACCGTGACGCCGCCGACCCGGTGGAGGTCCGCTCGGCGCGGTCACCCGACCAGCACCTCGACGGGCGCCGGGTGGCTGAGGAACCCGGTCGGGCTGGCGGTGAGGCCGTAGGCGCCCGCCTGGAAGACGACGACGAGGTCGCCTACATCCGCGGCGGGCAGCTCCACGTCGTCACCGAGCAGGTCCAACGGCGTGCAGAGGCAGCCGACCACGGTCACCTTCTCCACCGGCCGCCCCACCGGGCCGGCCACCGCGATCGGGTAGTTGCGGCGGATCACCTGGCCCAGGTTGCCCGAGGCCGCGAGCTGGTGGTGCATCCCGCCGTCCACGACCAGGAACGTCTTGCCGCGCGACACCTTCCGGTCGACCACCCTGGTCACGTAGACGCCCGCCTCGCCGACCAGGTACCGGCCCAGCTCGACGACGACCCTGGCCCGCGGCAGGCGCGGGCCGAGCACGTCGGCCAGCGCGGCCAGGTTGTCCGCGATCGGCGCGAGGTCCAGCGGCTTGTCGCGGGCCGCGTAGGGGATGCCGAACCCGCCACCGAGGTTCACGTACCGCACCGGCGACGGCGCGCTGTCCGCCAGTTCCAGCACCAGTTCGACGGTCTGCCGCTGTGCCTCGCAGAGGCTCTGGGCGTCGAGGTTCTGGGAGCCCGCGAACACGTGGAACCCCTGGAAGTCCAGGTCGCCCAGCTGCGCCAGCACCGACGGCACCTGCTCCGAGTCGATCCCGAACTGCCGCGGCCCGCCGCCCAGTCGCATCCCGGACCCGCGCACGGCGAAGTCGGGGTTCACCCGCACCGCCACCCGTGCCGCGATCCCGAGCGCCGAGCTGACTTCCTGTGCCCGTCGCACCTCGGCGGCCGACTCCAGTTCGACGGTGACGCCCGCCGCGACCGCTTGCGTCAACTCGGCGGTGGCCTTGCCCGGTCCGGCGAAGCTGATCCGGTCCGCGGGCATCGGCGTGTCCAGGGCGTGCCGCATCTCGGCCGCCGACGCCACGTCGAAGCCGTCCACCAAGCCACCGAGGTGCTGCACCAACGCGGGCATCGGGTTGGCCTTCACCGCGTAGCTCAAGTGCACCGAGGAAGGCAGCACGGCGCGCACGGCAGCCACGCGCCCGGTCACCTGTGCGCGGTCGTAGGCGAAGAACGGCGTGCTGCCCACCCGTGCCGCCAGCAGCGGGAGGTCGACGCCGCCCACCGCCAACCGCCCGTCCGGCAGGGTGAACCCGTTCACGTGCACCTCCGCCGCAGTTCGGTCCGGTCGAACTTGCCGTTGCCCGACCTGGGCAGTTCGGGCAGCACCTCCACCCGCCGGGGCAGCATGTACTTCGGCAGGTCCACCGCCAGCGCCTTGAGCAGGGTCTCCACGTCACACGGGCCGTTGACCGCCAGGACGACGTGCTGCCCCAGCGCGTCGTCGGGCACGCCGAACGCGACCGCTTCGCCCACCAGTCCGGTGGCGTAGGCGGCTTCCTCGATCTCCGCCGGGCTCACCCGGTAACCCGAGGTCTTGATCATGTCGTCCGTGCGGCCGACGAAGTACAGGAAGCCCTCGTCGTCGCGGTAGGCCACGTCGCCCGACCACACCGCGAGCTCCGACGCACCGGGCGGGTACGGGCGGTACCGCTCGGCCGTGCGCTCCGGGTCGTTCCAGTAGCCCAAGGCGACCAGCGCGCCGCGGTGCACGATCTCGCCGTGCTCACCGGGATCGCACGGCGTTCCATCCGGCCGGACGACCAGCACCTCGGCGTTCGGGATGGCCCGCCCGATCGAGTCCGGCCGCCGGTCGACCTCGGCCGGGTCGAGGTAGGTGGACCGGAACGCCTCGGTCAGGCCGTACATCAGGAACGGTCGCGCCAGGGGGAAGAGCCCGCGCAGCCGGGTGAGCGTCGGACCGGGCATCCGGCCTCCCGTGTTGGCGAAGTACCGCAGCCGCCGCGTCGCCTCCTCCGGCCACGCCACGCCCGCCAGTTGCAGCCACAGCGGTGGCACGCAGGTCAACGCGGTGACGCCGTGACGCGCGCACAGCCGCACGACCTCGCGCGGCAGCAGGTAGTTCACCAGCACCACGTGCGCACCGGCCAGGAACGACGTGGTGAGCTGGCTGAACCCGGCGTCGAAGCTCAGCGGCAGCACCGCGAGCACCACGTCGTCCGCGGTGTGCTCCAGGTACTCCGCGACGCTGGCCGCACCGGCGAGCAGGTTGCGGTGCGACAACACCACGCCCTTCGGTCCACCCGTGCTGCCGGACGTGTAGAAGATCGCGGCCACGTCGACGTCGATCACGCCGTCGCGCACCGGTGACCCGTCCGCCGAGCACAGGTCCGTCGGGCACAGGTCCGCCCAGCCCGTCACGCCCGGCTCGTCGTCGACCTCGCCGATCAGCACCACGTGCCGCACGGTCGGGGTCGCACTCAGGGTCCGGTGCCGCTCGGCGGTCGTGATCACCACGGCCGCCGCGCAGTCGGCGAGGACGTGTTCCACCTGCCGCGCCTTGAAGACCGGGTTCACCGGCACCACGACGCCGCCGGCGGCGGACACCGCGAACAGCGCGACGACCGCTTCGAGGCGCTTCTCGACGTACACCACCACCCGCTCGCCGCGGCGCAGGCCGAGGCGGCGCAGACCGGCCGCCGCGCGGGCGACTCGCCGGTTCAGCTCGCCGTAGGTGAGGGTCTCGTCCTTGAACGTGAGCGCGGGCCGGTCGTCGGCGCCGCACCGCGGCAGGTCATCGAGTCGGGTCGGCATCGGTCCCGGCCACCAACGGTGACAGCGCCTGCCAGAGGGAGCCGACGGTCGCGAACGTGCTCTCTTCGATGATCTCGTCCGGCAGCTCGACGTCGTAGGAGCTCTCGATGTCACCCAGGAGCTGGACGATGCTCATCGAGTCCAGCCCCAGGCTCGCCAGCTCGCTCGCACCGGTCAGCTCGCCGGAATCCGCGTACGGCAGGTGCGGCCGGAGGATTTCCTGGAATTTGCCGGGTATTTCCAAGGTAGCCAAGGTTTCACCTCTGGTCGCCGATGCGGGAACCGACAGAGCACCACGTCGACGGTCAGGTTCGCCGAACACCCGAGCACCGGTCAAGGATCACGCCGAGCAGGTGCCGGCCATTAATTTCGGCCGCTAGCTGCCACCGGCGGACGCATTGTCCCGGCCGGTCCCACCCCCGATCATCGGACACCGTGAAGAGTGCGAACCTGTGCTGGGGCCAGCGCTACATCTGGTTGCGACACCACCAGGTGCCGCCGCACGCCCGGCACGAGTCCCACATCGTGCTGCGGTTCGACATGCCGGCCGGCGTCACCACCGTGATGGTCCGCTCGACGCTCAACTACCTGGTGCGCCGGCACGAGGCGTTGCGGACGACCTACCACCTGGACGCCGACGGCACGCCGCGGCAGCGCGTGCACCCGCCCGCGGCCGTGCCGCTCGTCCAAACGACCGTCGAGCGTGACGGCACGCCGACTCCCGCGGACGTCGTCGAACGGCTGTCGTCGTCCGCGTTCGACCTGGCCGGGGAGTGGCCGTTGCGGGCGTGCCTGATCACCCGCGACGGAGCGCCGAGGCAGGTCGTGCTGGTGCTGAACCACCTGGCGTTCGACGCGTGGACGATCGACCGGTTCGAGCGCGAGTTCGAGGCGCTGGGCGCGGGTCTGGCCGCACGCCGTCCCGCCGCCCTGGAACCGGTCCTGCGCCAACCCGCGGACCTGGCGGCGCACGAGGCGTCCGTCGAAGCGCTGGCCGCCAAGGACATCGCGCTCGGGTACTGGCGGGACGAGGTCGCCGGGCTCGTCCCGGACGTGTTCGCCACGCGGCGCGGCACACCGGCCGACCCCGTCGCGCGTGGCGCCACGCTGACGTCGCCGACGATGCTGGAGGCGAGCCGTCGGGTCGCGGACCGGCACAGGGTGTGGCCGTCGCTGGTGCACGTCGCCGTGTACTCGGCGGTGATGGCCGCGTACACGGGGAGCCGTGAGGTCTCGCACCTGTCGTTCACCGGCAACCGTGACGCCACCCCGTGCACGGACGTGATGACGTGCCTGTTCTCGCCGCTGCTGATGCGGGTCGACTGCCACGACAACCCTCCGTTCTCCGTGTTGCTCAAACGTGCCGCCGAACGCTTCCGGCAGGGGCAGGACCACGCCTACGTCCCGTACGACGAGCTGCTGGAGCTGGTGTCCCGCGAGGGTTCCCGGCGGGGCGAGGTGCTGCGGACGGGCTCGGAGCTGAACTTCCTCAACCACGGCGACCACGCCACCCGCGCCAGGCGGACGAAGTTCACCTGGAACCCCACCCCGGCCGCCTGGGCCGAGTACGGGGCCGACACGTACTTCCGCGTGATCGAACTGCAGGACGCCGTGGTCGTCGGGCTCAACGCCGCGTCGACCGTGATGGACGCCGACGCTGTGGAGCGGTTCCTGCGCGGCTACGAGGCCGTGCTGCTCGCGCTCGACGACCCCGCCGCCGACCTCACCGTCGACAACGTGACCGACCTCTGCGGGTTCGCCGAGCCGGTCCCGGTCGTTCCCCCCACCCACGAGACAGCCGACCCTGAAGCGGTACAAGCACTCCTGACGGCCGTGAGCCAGGTGAACGGGCTCCCGGATGCGTCCCCGGACGACGGCTACGTGAGCGCCGGCGGCCGGGTCCTGCGCATCCCCCGCGTGCTCGCGGACCTCGCCGAGCAGGGCTGGACCGGCGTTTCCGTCTACGACCTCGCCGGCGGCCGACCGATGCGGCACGTGGCCACGAAGCTCACCGCACCCTGACCGTGCCGGGTGGGCCGAGCCATGCCGGATCGGCGGGCTCGGCGCACCCGGCAGTGCCGACCACCGCACTCAGCTCACCAACGCGCGGCAGGCAGCGCGCACGCCCGCCTGGAACCGGCTCACCGCGTCCAGATCACGCATCAACGCGGCGATGTGCCGCCGACAGGTGCGCACCGACATGCCGAGCTTGCGCGCGACGACCTCGTCGGTGAACCCCTTGGCCATCAAGCTGGCCACCGTCTGCAACAGGTCGTCGGCGACCTCGGCGTAACCGGAATCGGCCGCCTCCAACGACGTCGCCACGTCCCACAGGTGGTTGAACACGTCCAGCAGGAACGGGACCACCTCGTCGTGCCGCACCCAGGACGCGACGGCTTCCGCCGGGTGGCTGCCCATCAGCACCGCCGACGACCGGTCGAAGACGACGGCGGTCCGCGGCAGGTGGCTCACCGTGCGCACCACGGCGCCCGAGTCGGTCAGCCGCCGGATCTTCACCCGGCTGGCGAAGTCGGCCCGGTCGCGGTGCTGGCAGACCATCCTGACCGCCACGCCCCGCTCGACCAGCCCGCCGCACACCGACAGGAAGTCGTCCAGCTCGTCGGAGTCGAACGCGCCGGACCGCAGCACCAGCACCTCTTCGCGGCAGGCCTCGGCCGCGACCCGGAGCAGACCGTTGACCTCCAGGTCGCCCGTGATCCGCTCCACCGCGGCCTGCCCGGCGGTGTCGGCGTAGTCCTGGCGGAACGCTTCGGCGCGCTGCCGGATCTGCGCGATCAGCTCGCGGCGCTGGTAGATCTCCCGTTCCATCGGCGAGACCAGCAGCGCCGTCGCCACCTCGGGGTCGACGGGCACCAGCCTGCGGTCCCGGTCGGCGCGCAGCAGCCGGCTCTCCAGGAGCTGGTTCACCGCGGCGTTCACCTCGTGGGTGCCCATCCCCAGTTCCGCGGCCACCCGGTCGATCCCGTCGATCGCGCCGTTCCGGGTGGCGTAGCGGTAGACGTCGAGGAGTTGGTGCTCCGATATTCTGACGATCTCCGGGCGTAACGCGATCACGGTCTGCATGGTCGGTTCTCCTGCTTCACCTCGACACGCGGCATCCGGCGGGACACCGCGGAACTGCGCACGGCGCGGGGCACGCCGTGTGGGTCATCGGGTCGAACGGGGACGATCGGCCAGCCGGACACCCAGGCCGCGTTCCAGCGCGGCACGCTGGAGCCGGCCGCCCAGCGCGGCGTTCTCCGTGCCGACGCCGAGCAGTTCCACCAGCAGGATGTCGTCGGGGTCGCTTCGTCCGGGGTGGTGTCCGGTGAGCACCCGGCCGAGGTCCGCTTCGACGCGCCGCCGGTGCCGCCACGCGGCGTGCGGGCGGTACCAGCCCTCGGTGCGTGGTGCCAGCTCTTCGTGCGTTCCGGGCTCCGCCAGGTGCATCGCGGCCACGGCCCGGTGCCGGTTGGCCGGCAGCAGGCCGAGGTCGTCGACGTAGACCTGGTCGACGCTGTCCAGCAGGTCCGACGGCAGGTCGACGCCGGTGGCGTTGACGGTCAGCGAACCGAGCGGCGGCAGCCCGACCGCCAGCCGGTCCGCGGCGAAGTCGGAGGTGATCAGCAGGTTCGCACCGGCTGCCGCGTGCCGCATGTCGGCGGTGGCGGAGATGCCGATGCCCGCCGCTTCGAGTTGGTCCAGCAACGCCCGTCCGATCGGCACCGGACTCGCGATGTCCGCCGTGTGCACGGAGATGTGGGTCAGCCAGGGCACGTGCCGGGCGATGACGGCGAGGTGCAGCGGAGTGGCCGCGGGCGAGGCGAACAGCGCGGCGGTCACCACCCCGTCGGCGTGCACCTCACGGGCGGCGAGACCGACCAGTGCGGCGGCGCGGACCAGCCGGAGGCAGGACGCCGGGAACAGGCACACGTCGCCGGTGACCAGGTCCTGCACGGCGGTCTGCTCGTGCCGCAGGTGCGCCGCGCGTTCCGGGTCGGCGACGAACCTGCACGTCGGCGGCTCGTCCGGGTGGGTTCCACCGGTCAGCTCTTCGGCGACCACGGCGACCGGGTCCACGTCCTCGATCGCGCGCAAGACCTCGTCGGCGCTGAGTCGCAGGACAGCTCCGGTCATGTGACGCCTCCGGCGTGCCGAATGAGGACGGTTCCCGCCCTATCGTGCACACCGCGCTTCCCAACCTCTTCCGAACCGCTTCCGGTGGCCCGGAAGGCATCGACAGCCGTTCAACGGTCATCCGGCAGCGGCGTGGCTACGGTCGAGATCGGAGAAGCACCAGAAAACTGCCGCCCGAGGTTTGGGAGAATCCGCCGCCGTGTTCACGAAACGAAACTTCGCCAGATCCGCCGTGGGGTTGTCGGCTTTCCTCGCCATCGTGGTCGAGACGTCCCCGGTGGCCCTGGCCTCCGACTCGCTGAGGGACGCGCCCCACCCCGCGGTGAACGACACCGGGTCCAGCAACGCGATGCGCCTGCCCACCGCGCCGCCGCGGTCCGCCAACAACGACTCGCCCTGGGACTGACCGACTGCGCGCCCGGCAACTCCGGCAAGTCGTGCGATCCTCGCAACCACCGCAAGTCCTGCGATCCCCGGCAAGTCCCGCGACCCCGACAACTTCGACAACTCGGGCAAGTCCGGAAACTCCGGCCACTTCGACAAGTCCGGCAACTCCGGCTAGTCCAAGATCCGCGCCGCTTCGCCACCGTCGTCGAACAGCGCGGACCTCGCCGTGTCCAGGCTCTTGAGCAGCCGGACCGCTTCCTTCGAATCCACCTTCGACAGCAGGATCGCGGCCTGCTCCAGGCTCTCGTCGGCCAGGGTCGGGTCGTCCCCGCCGTCCTGCACCTCCGACAGCAGGATCAGCGTCTTCGCCAGCCACACCGACGAGCCGAGGTCGCCGAACACCGTGCGCGCCTCCGCGAGGTGCCCCGCCGCGCTCGCGGTGTCGTCCCGGACGACCGCGATCTCCCCCAGTGCGAAGTGGGACTGCCCTTCGATCATGCGGTCCCCGACGCGCTGGGCGATGGACAACGCGTGCACGAGCGTCGTCTCCGCGCTGTCCATCCGACCCTCCCGGCGCCGCACCATCGCCAGCCCGTACAACGCGTGCGCTTCGCCGATCCGGTCGCCGATCTCCCGCACGGTCCGCAGCACGCTGTGCAGCGCCCGCCTGGCCTGGAGGACCTGGCCGGCGCGCAGGTGCAGCTCGGCGAACCGGCTCATCACCTGCGCCTCACCGCGCAGGTAGCCGGCGCGCCGGCAGAGCGCCAGCGCGTCGCCGAGCATCTGGCGGGCCACGTCGACCTCACCCTCGTCGATGTGGAACTTCGCCAGGCTGCGCAGGATGTTCGCCTCGCCGATGAGGTCGCCGACGGCGCGCATCTTCACCAGCGCGTCGCCGTACTTGGCGAGCATGGGCTCGAAATCGCCGCGCATCCGGTCGACCAGCGCGGCGTTGCGCAGCACCAGCGCCTGGCCGTGGACGTTGTCGTCGGCTTCGAACAGCGCCAGGGCCGACGTGAAGTACCGCTCGGCCGCGGGCAGTTGCTTCTGGATGGTGTGCAGCGTGCCGAGCGAGTAGAGCATCGCACCGCAGCCGGTGCGGTTGCCCGCGCACTCGGTCACGCGCAGCGCCAGTTCCGCGGTCTCCCGCCAGTCGTCCAGGTAGCCCTTGACCTCGAAGACGCTGACCGCGGTCAGCGCGAGGTCCCAGCACAGCTCGTCCAGGCCGGCCGCCGCGGCTTGGCGGACGGCGGCCACCAGCGCGTACCGCTCGTTCTCCAGCCAGTCCACCGGGTTGTCGACCAGCACCGTGTCGGCCCACTCGTCGACGTGCCACCGCGGCGCGGTGCCGTGCAGGATCGTGTGGTCGCCGCCGTACTCCTTGCGGTGCGCCCGTTCCGCGAGCGCCAGCCACGCGCCGAGCACCCTGGTCGTCGCGTCGGCGCGCTCGGCTTCCGTCTCGACCTCCACCAGCTGTTCCCGCGCGTAGACGCGGACCAGGTCGTGGAAGCGGTAGCGCAGTTGTCGCGACTGCCCGTGGACCGTGTCGATCATCTGGGCGTCGACCAGCCGCTCCAACGCCTCCTCGGCGTCGATGGGGTCGGAGTCCAGCAGCGCGGCGGCCGTCCAGCCGGGGAAGTCCGGCGCCTCGATCAGCGCGAACAGCCGGAACAGGCGCTTGGCCCGGTCGGGCAGGCTGCGGTAGGTCATGCCCATGCTGGAACGCAGCTCCAGGCCGTGGTGGCTGAACTCGTCCAGCCGGCGCACCTCGCTGCGCATCCGCCGGGTCAGCTCGGCGATCCGCCACTGCGGCCGGGACGCCAGCCGCGCGCCCGCGATCCGCAGCGCCAGCGGCAGGCCGCCGCAGTAGCGGACCAGCTCGTCCGTGCGGTCGGGCTCGGCGCGCAGGCGTTCGGGGCCGACGATCTTCGCCAGCAACTCGGCGGAGGTGGCGTCGTCGAACGCGTCGAGGTCGACCCGGTGCGCGCCCGCCAACCCCGCCAACCGGACCCGGCTGGTCACGATGACCGCGCAGCTCGGGCTGCCCGGTAACAGCGGCAGCACCTGGTCCTCGCTGGTCACGTCGTCCAGCAGGAGCAGCAGCCGCTTGCTGGCGAGCCGGCTGCGGTACAGCTCGGCGCGCTCGGCGACGTCGTTCGGCATGACCGCGCCGCTGACGCCGAGGGCGCGCAGGAACCGGGCCAGGAGCAGACCGGTGCGCACTTCGCCGCCTTGCAGGTCGACGTAGAGGTGCCCGTCCGGGTAGTGCTCGCTCAGCTCGTGCGCGACCCGCAGCGCGAGCGTCGACTTGCCGACGCCGCCGCGGCCGGAGATCGCCACGACCGGCACCGCGTACCGGGCGGCCTCCGGGCGACCCGCGCCGGGCAGGACGTGGCGGATCTCGGCGATGTGCTGGTCGCGGCCGATGAAGTCGGCGATGCTGCTGGGGAGCTGGCGGGGGCTCGCGGGCGGCTGCTCGGCCGACTCGGGCGGCGCGCCGGGCGGCGGCGCCAGGTCGAGCGACGGATCGCGGTTGAGCACCGCGTGTTCCAGGTCCTGCAACTCCTGGCCGGGGTCGATGCCCAGCTCTTCCACGAGGGTGGCGCGGACGCGGCGGCACACGTCCAGTGCCTCGGCCTGCCTGCCCGACCTGTACAGCGCGAGCATCAGGAAGCCGTGCAGCCGCTCGCGCAGGGGGTGTTCGGCCACCAGTCCGCGCAGCTCGCCGGTGATCTCGTCGTGCCGGCCGAGTTCGAGGTCGAGCCGCACCCGTTCCTCGACGGCGGCGATGCGCGCGTCCTCCAGCAACGCCGCGGCCCGGCGCACGGCGTCGCTCTGGATGCCGTCGAGCGCGGGGCCGCGCCACAGGTCCAACGCGGCACGCAGCGTCGCCGCCGCCTGGTCCGGCTTGTTGTCCGCGGCTTCCCGCTGCGCGGCGGCGACGAGCTTGCCGAACGTGCCGCTGTCCAGCTCGTCGTCGGACAGGGCGAGCAGGTAGCCGGAGGGCCAGGTCTTGATCGCGTCCGGGATGCCGGCGTCGCTGAACAGCTTGCGCAGGCCGGAGATGCAGCCCTGGATCTGGCCGCGTGCGGTGGAGGGCGGCACGTCGCCCCAGATGGCGTCCACCAACTGCTCGACGGACGTGACCCGGTTGGGCTTCAGGGCGAGCGTGGCGAGCACGACGTGCTCCCGAGGGCCGCCGATCTTGTACGAGCGACTCCCGACGACGAGTTGGAGAGGACCGAGAATCCGCAATCCCACCGCACGCACCTCACATTCTCGCGTGATTGCGCGGCCACCCGACCGTTGCGCCGAGCTGCCACCGCCCCCGGACTCGGCCAGGGCACGCTAGCACCTGTTCACGCACGTTGAGCACCTTAGTGCGCATTTCAACCGGTCAACTTTCGCGCGAAAGCACGATCGGGCGCAATGGCCTGCCGAGGAAAGCGCCGGCACCAGCCGGGGTGTTCACCGGACCGTCGGGGGCCGTTCCCGCGAACCGTTTCGAACAACGACAAGATTAGTGAGCATATTTCAGTTTCCACCGGGCGCGGCTTGCCGTATTGACACCACTGGAGCGCACTCCGCCGCACGTGTCCGGTTGGTCCGGATCGGGCAGGTAGCGCCTGGTTCAGGCGGCCGGCAGTCACCAGGCGGGCCATTTCGCCCGGCCGGTCGCGGAGTGCGGACAGCGCCCAGGTCGTCGGCTGGTGCCGCGCCGAGTCGGGGAACGCCGATCGCGGTGCGCCCGAACGTGGTCCTTCACGCTCCGGAGGATGGGGTGGTGCACCCGACCGGCCGGGTCGGGATCGGCCTCGACCCCCAGCGTGACGGTCGCGCCTCGGCCGCCGGTGGCGATCATCGTGCCGTCACGTCCCACCGACCCGGCCGCGCAGGGCCGACGCGTCGTCGACCGCGTTCCGGCGCCGGCGACCGGACTACGGCCGGCCATTCCCGCAGTTCGACCACGAGCCCTCCCCCGCACGGCTGGTGAACACGTCCGCCACGTCGACCTCCCCTGCCCACCTGTCGGCACGAGCAGTGATCGCGTTACGACCCACCGCGCCCTCGCGGGGGCCGGTCACGGCGCCGCCGCGGGTCCGGTCGAAGCCACAATTCCCGGTATTGCGCCGCGATTTCACCGGTCACGGTTGTTTCCGCACTTTATTTCCACCGGCCGGTCACCACGTGAATACAAATCACGGAAAAGCTTGACTCGACCCCGACGAACAGGCTGGAATCCCGTTCTTCCCATTTCACCCCTGAGGCCCGGGAGTGTCGGCCATGCACCGTCGGAGCGCGTTCTCCGTCCTACTCGTCGCGTTGCTCGCCACGGCGTGCGGCGCTGACGGCCGGACGGGGGCCGGAGCCGACGGCGACATCGCCGACAAACCCGTCGTCGGGGTGATCCTGCCGGACGACGAGGCGTCCTCGCGGTGGGTGGAGCAGGACAGACCGAAGCTCGCCCAGGCCTTGCGGTTCGCCGGTGTCGAGCCGTTGATCGAGCACGCCGACAACGACGAGGGCAGGTTCGCGAGCATCGCCGAAGACCTCATCCGGCAGCGGGTCGACGTCCTGGTGACCACGCCGCTGAGCCCGCGAGGCGGTGCGGACGTCGAGGCCATGGCGAAAGCCGCCGGCATCCCGGTCATCAACTACGACCGGATCAGCATGGGCGGCCACGCGGACTACTACGTCTCGTTCGACAACATCAACGTCGGCGAACTCCAGGCCGAAGGTCTGCTGAAGTGCCTGGGAGACAAACCGGGCGCGCACATCATCGAACTCCAAGGCTCACCCACCGACAACAACGCCACCTTGTTCGCGGAGGGCCAGCACCGCAAACTCCGGCCCCTGTACGACAACGGCACGTTGAAACTGGCGCAGAGCCACGCGGTCGACAAGTGGGACGTGGCCGAGGGCCGGATCGCGTTCGCCCGGATGCTCGACGCGAACGGCGGCCGGGTGGACGGCGTGGTCGCCGCCAACGACGGGTTGGCGGGCGCGGCGATCGAGGTGCTCGAGGAGCGGGGTCTCGCCGCCGGCCGGGTGCCGGTGACGGGCCAGGACGCCACCCTCGACGGCCTGCGCTCCATCCTGCGCGGCGACCAGTGCATGACGGTCTACAAGCCGATCCGCGACGAGGCCGAGGCCGCCGCGCGCCTGGCGGCGGCCGTCGCCAGGGGTGACCTCAGCGGCGCCGACGACCTGGCCACCGGCAACACCCGCGACCTGGTGTCCGGCCGGGACGTGAAGTCGGTGCTGCTGGGCGCGGACCTGATCACCGCGGAGAACGTCCGCCAGGTGGTCGTCGCGGAGAACGCGATCAAGCCCGCCGAGCTGTGCGCGGGCGACGTGGGCCCGGTGTGCGCCGACCTGGAGATCCTGGTCGGGTAGCCGCCGAGCCCGCACCGCCCGCGCCGGTCGCGCGCACCGCCCGCCAAGCCGCGGACCGGTGTCAGAAGTGGTCCTTCTCGGTCAGCTCGTGCTCGAACGCGTCCGCACTGGCGACGAGCATCGTCAGCGGCCGTTCGAACTCCTCCAGGACGCTCAGGTCCTCCAGCGGCACGGTGTGCTTGAGCAGGGCGACGCCGTCCACCACCGCCGCGCCGCCGACCAGGCACGTGCCGGCGAGTTCGAGCAGCCGGCCCGGGTCGACCTTGTCGGCGCGGCCGACGGCCGAGGAGATCTCCAGCCAGCCACCGCCGTCCTCGTCCGGCACGTGGTGCACCGCGACCTGCTGGGTCCGGCTGTTCTCCGTGTCCAGCCGGAAGCGCAGCCAGCTGTCCGTCTCCTCCAGCACCTCGTACCGCGTGCGGACGTAGCTGATCACATCGGTCCAGGTGGTCACCGTCGTTGCCTCCCGCGTCCGGCCACGTCACCACCGTAGTACCTGGCGCGCGTGGCACGGCGTGAACAACACCCCGGGAAGCGTTAGGTTCGCCCCATGGACGAGATGCCCGACATCAAGCCACGCAGCCGCGACGTCACCGACGGCCTGGAGCGGACCGCTGCGCGCGGCATGCTGCGGGCCGTGGGGATGGGGGACGACGACTGGGTCAAACCCCAGATCGGCGTCGCGTCGTCCTGGAACGAGATCACCCCGTGCAACCTCTCGCTGGACCGGCTGGCGAAGGCGAGCAAGGACGGCGTGCACGCCGGCGGCGGGTACCCGCTGGAGTTCGGCACGATCTCCGTGTCCGACGGCATCTCGATGGGCCACGAGGGCATGCACTTCTCGCTCGTGTCGCGCGAGGTGATCGCGGACAGCGTGGAGACGGTCATGCAGGCCGAGCGCCTGGACGGGTCGGTGCTGCTCGCCGGGTGCGACAAGTCGCTGCCCGGGATGCTGATGGCCGCGGCACGCCTCGACCTGGCCTCCGTGTTCCTCTACGCGGGCTCGATCCTGCCGGGCCGGGTCACGCTGTCGGACGGCAGCGAGCGCGAGGTGACGATCATCGACGCGTTCGAGGCGGTCGGCGCGTGCTCCAGAGGGCTGATGAGCCGCGCGGACGTCGACCTGATCGAGCGGGCCATCTGCCCCGGCGAGGGCGCGTGCGGCGGCATGTACACGGCGAACACGATGGCGAGCGCGGCCGAGGCGCTGGGCATGTCGCTGCCGGGCAGCGCGGCCCCGCCCGCGACCGACCGGCGCCGGGACGGGTTCGCCCGGCGGTCCGGTCAGGCGGTGGTGGAGATGCTGCGCAAGGGCATCACCGCCCGGCAGGTCATGACGCGGGAGGCGTTCGAGAACGCGATCGCCGTGGTGATGGCGTTCGGCGGCTCCACGAACGCCGTGCTGCACCTGCTGGCCATCGCGCACGAGGCGGAGGTGGAGCTGAGCCTGGACGACTTCACCCGGATCGGCGCGAGGGTGCCGCACCTGGCGGACGTGAAGCCGTTCGGCCGGCACGTGATGACGGACGTGGACCGGATCGGCGGTGTGCCGGTGGTGATGAAGGCGTTGCTGGACGCGGGTCTGCTGCACGGCGACTGCCTGACCGTCACCGGCCGCACGGTCGCCGAGAACCTGGCCGACATCGCGCCGCCGGACCCGGACGGCAGCGTGCTGCGGGCGGTGCACGAGCCGATCCACCGGACCGGCGGCATCACGATCCTGCGCGGCTCGCTGGCGCCGGACGGCGCGGTGGTGAAGTCGGCGGGGTTCGACTCGGACGTGTTCACCGGCACGGCCAGGGTGTTCGACCGCGAGCGCGCCGCGATGGACGCGCTGGAGGACGGCACGGTCAAGGCCGGTGACGTGGTGGTCATCCGGTACGAGGGCCCGAAGGGCGGGCCGGGGATGCGCGAGATGCTGGCCATCACGGCCGCGATCAAGGGCGCCGGCCTGGGCAAGGACGTGCTGCTGCTCACCGACGGCCGGTTCTCCGGCGGCACGACCGGCCTGTGCGTCGGCCACGTCGCGCCGGAGGCGGCGGACGGCGGGCCGATCGCGTTCGTCCGCGACGGCGACCCGATCACGCTGAACGTCGCCGACGGCACGCTGGACATCGGGGTGGACGCCGCCGAGTTGGCTGCCCGCCGGGTGGGCTGGGAGCCGCTGCCCGCGCGCTACCAGCGGGGCGTGCTGGCGAAGTACGCGAAGCTGGTCGGCTCGGCCTCGAACGGCGCGGTCTGCGGGTAGGTGCCACGAGCAGGGAGGACGGGCTCGGGCTCGTCGTCCCTGCTCGTGGACCGGCGTCAGTCGTACGTCCGCAGCACCAGGCAGAGCAGGTTCTCGTCGTCGTCCACGATCTCGAAGCCGGTGACGTTCTCGGAGTCAACGGGGAAGACGAAGGCGTTCGCGCCGGTGTCCCGGTCCAGCAGCGCCTCCACCCAGCCGGCCCGCCGGTGGTGCCGCCCCCTGGCCGCGATGTCGTCCCGCGCGCGGTGGAGGAAGTCGGGCACGTGGTCGTCGTCGAAGTGGTGCCCCGGGTACAGGGCCTCTTCCGCCCACAGCACCGCGAAGTCCTCGATCATGTGGATGTCGTCGTAGCCGTCGGTGCCCCACTTCGCCGCCTCGATCCGCGCGGGCTCGGCCAGCGGGATCACGACCATGCTGACGGAGTACCGGAACGCGTCGGGGTTCCAGGCGTCCGGGATGGTGGCGTGGCTGCCCACGTACACCGGATGGGAGCCTGCGGGTAGCCCGTGCGTGAACCCGCCCTCGGTGTGCGACGGCGTCTCCCAGGTGACCCGGCCGTTCACCACCACGAGGTCGCCCGCGTGGTCGAACCACTCGGGTCTGACCGTGCTGGACCGCGCGGGTGGAGCCGGCGCGTACTTGTCGGCCAAGCGCCACAACAGCCGTTCCACGTCCATGGGGTCGTGCCCTTCCGTTCGTCCGTTGCCCGTGCCGCCCGCCACGCCGATCACCGGTTCACCCGCCGCACCGCGATGCCCACTTCGTCGCGGGAGCCGGTGGCGATCACGAGTCGGCCGTGGCGTCGCCGCACGCGGTCATGGTCGCCACCTCGCCGTCACAGCTGACCGGTTCTCCCACTCGTCCCCCGGTCGCGGCGTCCCACCGCAACACGCCGGTCTCGGCGTCCCACCGCGCCGTCACGGCAGCCGCCCACGAGCAGCGTTCGCCCGTCCGGCAGGACGACCGGGACCAGGGAGAGCACGGGCGCGGTGTGGCCGGTGAGCGAATCGCCAGCCCGCTCGGTCCCAAGGTCCCAGCAGCGCACGTCGCCGTCGTCGGAAGCGCTGAACAGCGACGAGCCGGCGACGGCCAACGTCCGCACGGGTCCGGTGTGGGCGGTGATCGGGTCGCCCACGGGCAGGCCCGTCACCGCGTCCCACCGCCACAGCGCGCCGTCGGCGAAGCCGCCCACCAGCACCGTGCGGCCGTCCCGCACCGAGGCCGCGGCCAGCGACCAGACCGAGGACCGGCGTCCGTGCAGCGGATCGCCCACGGGCAGGCCCGTTGTCGCGTCCCACCGACGCACGTCGCCGTCGTCGGACCCGCTGAACGCGACCGTGCGGCCGTTCAAGCGTGCCGTGACCACCGCCCTCACCCACCCGGTGCGGGCGCCGCCCGCCAACCGCCGGCCGGTCGCCGCGTCCCACCGCTCCAGCCGGCCGTCCTGGAAACCACCGACGACCAGCGCGCGTCCGTCGTCGGCGGTCGTGGCGGCCGACGACCACACCCAGCCGGTGCCGTGGAGCGGGCCGTCCAGCGCCACTCCGGTGATCGCGTCCCACCGGCGCACACCGCCGTCGCTCGACCCGCTGACGAGCACCGTGCGCCCGCCGGGCGGCCGGACGACGGCCAGCGCGGTGACCGGTCCGCGGTGCGGGGGCTGGATCGACCATGGTCGCCCGGCTCGCCAGAGCTCTCGGTTCCCATGGACATGATCATTCGCCATCGCTCGCGGGCACCGCGCGGTAGGTGCGCCGGCGCGGCTCAGACCTCCAGCTCGCGCGGCAGCTTCGCGGGCGCCACCACGAAGTCCACCCGCTTGATCAGTCCTCCGTGGACGGTGAACGCGCAGACGAACCGGGTGGCGTTGCCGGTGAGCACGGCGAATCCCGGACCGCCGTTGACGGCGAGTGCCGCGATGCGTTCACCGGCGGCCATCTTGCGGCGCACGCCGACCAGGAACCGGCCCACCCGATCCGCGCCCAGCACCGGACGGCGGGCCACGCCGAGCATGCCGCCGCCGTCCGTGGTGAGCAGCACGTCCGGGTCCAGCACGGCCAGCAGTCCGCGCAGGTCGCCTTGGCCCACGGCACGCACGAAGGCATCCACCGCCCGCCGATGTTCCGCCGACTCCACCTCGACGCGTGGCGCACCAGCGGCGACGTGCGCCCGCGCCCGCACCGCGAGCTGCCGCACGGCAGCCGGGCTGCGCCCGACCACCGCGGCGATCTCCGGGAACGGCATGCCGAACACCTCGTGCAGCACCCACGTCGTGCGCTCGGCGGGCGTGAGGGTCTCCAGGACGACCATGAGCGCGAAGCTCACCGTGTCGTCCAGCGTCACCTGCTCGGCGGGGTCGGCGGCGAGGCCGACGAGCGGTTCCGGCAGCCACGGGCCGACGTACTCCTCCCGCTGCACGCGGGCCGACCGCAGCACGTCCACCGCCCGACGTGCCACGGCCACCACCGCCCACGCCTCGACGTCCCGGACGGGGTCGTGCCCGTCGGCGACGGTCAGCCGCAGCCAGCAGTCCGACACCACGTCCTGCGCCTCGGCGAGCGTGCCGACCAACGAGTACGCGACCCCGACCAGGCGCGGTCGGATGCGGGTGTACTCGGCGGCCAGTTCGGCGACCCGGTCGGTCACGGGCGCACCGACTCCAGGTACTCGGCGAACGTCACCTTGCCCTCGGTGTACTCGCCCTGCGGCGTCAGACCGCCGGTCGCGAGACCGTCCGGCCCCTCCCCCGCCTCCTCGACCCGCAGGTCGTCACCCCGGCGCGCCACCAGCTGCCGCGCCATGTCGACCAGCCGCAGCCGCTCGGGACCGGCGATCGGCAGGCTGAAGCCCTGCGGTCCGCCCTCCGCCAGCTCCACCAGCCGCGCCGCCACCTCCGCCGTCGACACCGGCTGCGACAGCATCGCCGGCACCTGGGCCACCGGCCCCGTCGCACCGGCCAGCACCTGGGACGGGAACTCGAAGAACTGCGTCGCCCGCAGCACCGTCCACGGCGCCGGCCCGCCCGACACCAACGCCTCCTGGTGCCGCTTGGCGAAGTAGTAGTCCAGGTCGACCTCGTCCACACCGACGATCGACAGCAGGACCAGGTGCCGGACGCCCGCCCGGACCGACGCGTCGAGCAGGTTGCCGGTGGCCTCGGTGAAGAACCGCTCGGCCTCCGCACGACCCCACTCCGGCGAGTTGGACACGTCGATCACCGCCTCGCACCCGTCCAGCGCCGCGTCGAGCCCGGCGCCGGTGGTCAGGTCGACCCCGCTCGACCGGCTGAGCACGACCGGGTCGTGCCCCGTCCGGGTCAGCTCCTCGACCACCCTGCGCCCCACCACACCCGTACCGCCCGCGACCGCGACCTTCATCGTCCACCCTCGACTCGTCCTGACCGGGAATCTGCCACTGACAGGACGATCGGGCCGGCCGGGCTGTGACATCTCCTCCGTCAGTCCTCGCCCCGGGCCAGTCGGGACGGCCACCAGATGCGCCGGCCGACGTCCACGGCCAGCGCGGGCACGAGCAGCGAGCGCACCACGAACGTGTCCAGCAGCACGCCGAACGCCACGATGAACGCGATCTGAGCGAGGAACAGGATGGGCAGCACCGCCAGCGCCGAGAACGTCGCCGCGAGCACCACGCCCGCCGACGTGATCACACCGCCGGTGATGGTCAGCCCACGCAGCACGCCTGCCCGCGTGCCTTGTCCGACGGCTTCCTCGCGGACCCTGGTCATCAGGAAGATGTTGTAGTCGATCCCCAGCGCCACCAGGAACACGAACCCGAACAGCGGCACCACCGGGTCGGCGCCGGGGAAGCCGAGGATCCCGTTGAACACGAGCGCCGCCACGCCCATGGTCGCCGCGAACGACAGCACGACCGTCGCGATCAGCAGCAACGGCGCGAGCAGCGACCGCAGGAGCAGCGCCAGCACCAGGAAGATCACCAGCAGCACGATCGGGATGATCACCAGCCGGTCGCGCTCGGACGTGGTCTGCGTGTCGAGCTGGGTCGCGGTGGGTCCGCCGACCTTGGCGTCGGCGTCCGGCACCGCGCGGACCGCGTCACGCAGCCGTTGCACGGTGGCCAGCGCGGCCTCGGAGTCGGCCGGGTCGTCGAGCACGACGTCCAGCCGGACCAGGCCCGAAGCCTCGCCGGCAGCACGCACCCCGGACACGCCCGGCACGTCCGCCGCCCTGGTCACCGCCTCGGCCTGAGCCGCGCGCGCCAGCACCACCGTCGGCGCGCCGCTGCCGCCCGGGAAGTGCCGGGACAGCACTTCCTGCCCGGCCACCGAGTCGACGTCGGTGAGGAACACGTCCGACTGGGCCGTGCCGGACGCCTTGAGCTGCGGCACGAACGCGACACCGACGAGCAGCACCAGCGTCGTGAGGACCCACGTGGCCCGTGGCCGGGCGGAGATCAGCCCGGCGACCCGCGCCCACAGCCCGCTCGCCTCCGGGTGCGGCGAGCCGAGCTCCGGTCGACGCGGCCAGAACGCGGCCCGGCCGAGGAGCACCAGAACGGCGGGCAGGAACGTGACGGAGGCGAGCAGCGCCGCGCCGATGCCGATCGCGGCCACCGGGCCGAGGCCCTTGTTCGAGTTGAGGTCGCTGAACAGCAGGCACAGCACGCCGAGCACCACCGTGCCCGCCGACGCGGCGATGGGCTCGATGGTGGCCCGCCACGCCACCCGCATGGCCTGGTAGCGGTCGTCGGTGTCGCGCAGCTCCTCGCGGAACCGGGACACGAGCAGCAACGCGTAGTCCGTGGCCGCGCCGAAGACGAGGATGAACAGGATGCCCTGGCTCTGGCCGTTGAGGTCGAGCACGCCGCCGTCGGCGAGCAGGTACACGGCGAGGCTGGCCAGGCCGAGCGCGAACACACCGGACACCAGCACCACGAGCGGCAGCAGCGGGCTCCGGTAGACCAGCACGAGGATCAGCGCCACCACCGCGCCCGCGACCAGGAGCAGCAGGCCGTCGATGCCGCTGAACGCCTCCTTCAGGTCGGCGACCTGGGCGGCGGGGCCGGTGACCAGCACGGTGAGCCCGTCGGGCGGGTCGGTCACCTTCCCCCTGATGTCCTCCACCGCGCCCGCCGGGTCTTCGGGGTCGACCACGATGACGACCTGCGCGCCCTGGTCGTCCCGGGTGGACGGGATGACCGGCGACGCCTGACCGGGGAAGCCGCGGCTGCCCAGGTACTCGCGGTCCGCCGGGGTGAGCCCGGTGGCGCGTTCGGCCACCACGATCGCGGGCAGGCCGCGCGCGTCACCGAACGACTTGACCAGCTCCGAGACCTCGGTGGCCTCGGCGGACGACGGCAGGAACGCGGTGCTGTCGTTGACGGCCACCTCGCTCAGCTTGCCCGCGAACGGACCGGAGATGCCGCCGAGCGCCAGCCACGCGACCGCCACGAGGGCGGGCAACAGCCAGCGGGTGCGGGTTCGGGTGCGGGTTGCCTGCACGGGAGAATGACCTCCAGGGCCACGTAGTTCGACAGTCTGATAGTTCGACAATCGAAACAATAAGGGGAGGGTGGATGGCCGACAACTCGGACCTGGTCAGGTTGCTCCGGCAGCTCACCGTCGAAACCGACCGGTTCGCGGAACTGTTCGGCGAGAAGCAGCGGATGCACCGCACCGACCTGAACGCGCTCGCGGTGATCATGGACGCGCGCTGGGGCGGAGAGCCGATGACGCCGACCAGACTGGCAGAATCGCTGCACATGAGCGCGTCGGCGACCACGTCCGTGCTCGACCGGCTCGAAGCCGCCGGGCACGTCGAGCGCACCCGCAGCGCGCACGACCGGCGCAAGGTCGAGGTACTGGTGCGGGACAAGGCGCTGGAGCTGGGCCGCCGCTTCTTCGGCCCGCTCGACGGCGCGTTCACCAGGGCGTGGGAGCAGTTCAGCGAAGCGGACAAGGAGGTCGTCGCGCGGTTCCTGAGCGCGAGCATCGACGCCACCGTGTCGGTGCGGGCCGACCAGGCCTCGGTGCCGGACTGACCTCCGCGTCGCCGCCGCGAGGCGCGAACGGGCATAATTCACCCGCTGTGGAAAAAATTTCGCTACGCTCGGTCCAGTGCGAATCCTCTTCTCGAGCCTGCAGACACACGGACACACCTACCCCCTGATGCCGCTCGCGATCGCCGCGCGCGCGTTGGGCAACGACGTCACGTTCGTCACCGGGGAAGCGTTCGCGGACGCGTTGACCGCGCACGGCATCGAGCACGTCACCGGCGGCTTCGGCATGCGCGATGCGTTCGCGCTGGCACAAGAGGGCATGCCGGTGGGGAGGGCGCAGGACGTCCGGCCACAGGTGATCCCGCTGGTGTTCGGCTCGGTGCTGCCGCGCCGCTTCGCCGCCGACCTCGCGCCGATCGTCGCCGAGCGCAAGCCCGACCTGATCGTGCACGAACTGGCCAACCCGGGCGCGGGGCTGGCCGCGAAGGTCGCCGGCGTGCCCGCCCTGTGCCACTCGTTCGGGCGAATGTGGCAGCCGGACGACGTCGGCGCCAACTCGCAGGCGCACCTGGCCGAGGTCGCCGCGGACCTCGGCGTCTCAGTGCCGACCGACGACCTGATGGTGCTTGGCAACCCGTACGTGGACATCTGCCCGTCTTCGGTGCAGGACCGGGCTTTCCTGGCGAGGTCCCCCGAGCGGGTCGAGCTGCGGCCGGTGTCGTTCGCCGAGCCGGGCGACCTGCCGTCGTGGGTGGTCGAGCACCGCGAGCCGTTGGTGTACCTGACGTTGGGCACCGCGTTCGGTGACGTTGGCGTGCTGCGGACCGCCATCGAGGGCTTGGCGGCGACGGGCGTGCGGGTGCTCGTGGCCGCCGGTCCGACGGTCGAGGTGGGCGCGCTCGGCGACGTGCCCGACAACGTCGTCGTGGTGCCGTGGGTGCCGCAGGCGGACCTGTTGCCGCACGTGGACCTCGTCGTGCACCACGGTGGCAGCGGCACGACTCTGGGCACGTTCGGCGTCGGCGCGCCGCAGCTCGTCCTGCCGCAGGGCGCGGACCAGTTCAGCAACGCCGAGATGGTGGTCGAGGCGGGGCTGGGCGACCGGTTGATCGGTGACGACCTGACCGCCGAGGCGATCGCGGCCAAGGCGCGGCACCTGCTCGCCGACGAGGCCGTGCGCGGTGCGGCGCGGGCGATCGCCGACGAGGTGGCCGCCATGCCGTCACCGCACGACGTGGCCCGCAGGCTGCACGAGTACGCCTGAACCACCCTGGCCGCGTCCCCCTGCCGCGGGGCGCGGCCAGGCACGGGTGGTCGGACTTATGCGTTAAGTCGAACCACTCATCGCAACTCCTGCACCGCTCGTCGTGGCTTGCTTGACCGGTTAATCACCTCGCTGCCACGGTCGGCGACGCCACCACTGACGACTGGCGTTGGGAGACCTTCATGGCAGGACACGTCGGGAAACTGGCCGTGATCGCCGCACTCGTGGCGACCATGACGGCGCAGCCCGCCGCCACCGCCCACGGCACACCGTGGGTGGCCGGCTGGGCGGCGAGCCCCGTGGTCGGCAGCGAGATCCCGTGGAGCGACTGCCCGGCCGGACGGGGACTGGAGAACCAGACCGTGCGGAACGTGGTGTTCCTGAGCGCCGGCGGTCGATCCGTGCGGGTCCGGCTGACGAACGCGTTCGGCGCCACGCCGCTGGAGGTCGGACGGGCCTCGGTCGCGGTGCAGGCGTCCGGTGACGCGGCGGTGCCGGGCACGATGCGCGCGTTGACGTTCAAGGGCAGGCGCAGCGTCACGGTGCCGGCCGGGCGGGAGGTCTTCAGCGACCCGGTCCGGTTGGACGTGCAGGCGCTGTCGACCCTGCTGGTGAGCGCCTACGTGCCGCGCGCCACCGGTCCGCTGACGAACCACCCGTTCACCGCGCAGGGCAACTACCTGGCGCCGGGCGACCGGACCGGCGTGCAGTCGGGCGGGTTCCAGGACACGCCGTGCTGGATGGTCGTCAACGGCGTGGACGTGGCGCCGTCACGGCGGGTCGCGGGCGCGGTGGTGGCCTTCGGCGACTCGATCACCGACACCGCGAACACCACCGGCAACGCGAACCGCCGCTGGCCGGACTTCCTGGCCCGGCGGCTGGACGCGGTGCCGGGCAGGACGCTGTCCGTGGTGAACGCGGGCCTGGGCGGCAACCGCCTCATCGCAGACCGGGACGAGCCGTTCTGGGGCGTCGCGGGCGTGACGCGGGTGCAGCGGGACGTGCTGTCGCAGACCGGCGTGAAGGCGATGATCCTGCTGGAGGCCGTGAACGACATCGGCTACAGCGCGTCGGCCGAGGACCTGATCGCCGGGCACCGCGACGTGATCGCACAGGCGCGGGCCAAGGGCGTGAAGGTGTACGGGGGCACGGTCCTGCCGTTCAAGGGGTCGTTCATCTGGACCGAGGAGCGCGAGGCGACCTGGCGCGCGCTGAACGACTGGATCCGCACCTCGGGCGAGTTCGACGGCGTGGTGGACTTCGCCGCCGCGACGGCGGTCCCGGGCGATCCGGCCACGCTGGCACCCGCCTACGACAGCGGCGACCACCTGCACCCGAACGACGCGGGCACGGAAGCGATGGCGAACGCGATCGACCTGGCGATGCTGCTGGAGCGCTGAGCCCCGTCGTGCGCCGCGCATCGGCTGTCCCCGTGCACGCCTCGTCAACCGGGGCGTGCACGGGGGCTCGACGGTCCCCCCGGGTCGGCCGCTACCAGCGGTGCCAGTAGGGGGTGGCGTCGGGGCCGTAGAGCACGAGGTTGGAGTCGCTCTGCACGACGAAGCGATCGGCCGCGGTCCCCCAGCTGTGGGTGTGCCACTTGGCTTCGCCGGCGGGGGTGTAGACGACGAAGTTGCCGTCGGGCTGCAGGATCGCGTAGGTGGCTCCGGAGCC
Source organism: Saccharothrix sp. NRRL B-16314 (assembly GCF_000716595.1). Classification (GTDB taxonomy): domain Bacteria; phylum Actinomycetota; class Actinomycetes; order Mycobacteriales; family Pseudonocardiaceae; genus Actinosynnema. Next base: position 223,932 of record NZ_JNXC01000007.1, on the reverse strand, counting down.
GTCGGTGCGGCTGTGCCACAACGCCTCGCCGGTCGAGGCGTAGAGCACCAGGTTGCCGTCGGGCTGCATGATCAGCCGGAACCTGTTGTCGGGAGAGGTCCGGTACTCGCCGACGGCCAGGCGGTCGCCGCGCACCACCCGGTCGTCCGCGACGTTGACGACCGCGACGTACTGGCCCCCTCGCTGGACCACGTACGCTTCGGCGCCGTTCGGCGTGATGGCCAGGGAGAACGGGGTGAGGCCGACCGGCTTGGTGCGGACAACGGCGTTGGTGGCCACGTCGATCGTCGTCAGGGTGTTCCCGTCGTGACCCGTGACGTGCACCTGGCGACCGTTCGGCGCGGCGGCCACGCCCACGGGCTTCCCGGGCGCGTCGATGGTCGCCCTGACCTGGTTGGCCGCGGTCGCGATCATGTACACCTTGTCGCCCAAGCCGCTGGTGACGTACACGCGCAGGCCGTCCGGCGTGATGGCGAGCCTGTTGGGGGCGGTGCCCAGCGGCACGGTGGCGATCACGCTGTCGGTCGCGGTGCTGACCACCATGACGCTCTTGGTGTGGAAGTCCGCGATGTAGACGCGAGAACCGTCAGGAGTGACCTTCACGTCCGTCGGGCCGTTGTTGCCGATGTGGACCGCGCGGGCGGTGCCGGTGGCGGTGTCGATCACCGACAGGTAACCGAAGCCGACGACGTAGGCCTTCTTCCCGTCCGGCGTGACGGTGACGGCGTTCGGGGACCTCAGCGGTGCCACCGAAACAGTCCTGACGACCGACTTGGTCGCGGTGTCGATCACCGACACCGAGCCCTGATCGGTGTTGTGGTCACCGACGTTCGCGATGTACGCGGTCCGGTTGTCCGGGCTGAAAGCGATGCCCTCGGGCTGCGTGCCGACCTTGATGGTGCCGGTGACCGTCCTGGTGGCGGTGTCGATGACCGACACCGTGCGGTCGTACGCGTTGGTGACGTACGCGAACGCCCCGTTCGGGCTGATCGCGACCCAGATCGGGTTCGACCCGACGCCGATGCTGTTGGGCCTGTCGTCGGCCGTCGCCGTGGTGGGCACCGACGCGATCAGGCCCGCGACGAGCAGGACGACGAGCGCGGCTGATCTTCGCCGGATTCTTGGTGTTCGACCGTGCATGACGCATGACCCCCTTCGACCGTGCGGGCCGGCATTCAGCCGCGCCCGGCGCACCGGATCTTGCCAGACGGGTGCGCCGACCTCGGCTGGAATTTCCGGCTTCACCGGCGGAAACGCCGCCATCACAGGAGCCGGCCACCCAGCACGCCTCCGGCTGCGGCGCGGTCAGCGGAACGGGGCGGTGAAGCAGGCCACCCGGCCGCCGGCGCTGCCCGCGCGGCCCTGCTCGGTCGCGGTCTTGGGCTGTTCGTGGAACACGATCGAGGACGGCACGCGGTCGCCGAAGACGAACGGGACGGTGGTCTCACCCGAACCGTTGCCCTGGCCGTCGGTGGTGAGGTCCAGCCAGATCTCGTTCTGCGGGTTGGCGTACGCCGGGTCGACGGACGGCCGGTCCGGTGTCGCGGCCGGGTCGACCTCGTGCTGGTAGTGCGGACCCGCGTCGGTGCCGGTGAGGCCGCACGGTTCGGTGTGCGCGTGGACGGCGTAACCCCGGTCGGGCTGGAGCAGTTCGACGGTCAGGCGCACGGTCGTCGCGCCCTCGCCCTCCATCACTTCCAGTTCCAGCCGGCCGCCGGCCGGGGCGGCGGACTGGTCGTAGGTGAACGCCGTGTCGGCCGCGTCCACCGGTGCGAGCACGCCGATCTGCCTGCTGGTCACCTTCGCCTGGGCCGTCCGATCGGGTGGCGCCGACTCACCGCCGCAACCCGCCGTGCCGCAACCCACCGCGACGCAGAGCGCGGAGACGACGATGACGGTGCGCATACCGGCTCCCTTCGACGTCGGTCACCGGCCGACTACCCCCGTCACGCCGCGTGAAACCGTCCGCACGCACAGCACACCACCCGCCCGGGTGGATTCCCGCTAGTCCGGGCCGGCGCGGGAAACCTGTCGCCGACGCCGCCGGACGCACAGCGGCGGCGCACCTCGGCAGAGGGGATTTCGATGAGCACCCGTACTTTGATCGCCGTCCTCGCCTGCACGGCGGCGTTCCACGCCCCGGTCGTGCACGCCGCCCCCGACGCGAAGATCGCGTGCGGCACGACGGCCGAGGACCGCGTGACCTCGCGCAGCGAGACCGACGCCAGGTCGCGGTCCTGGCTCGACGCGCAGGTGCCGTACAACCAGCAGTCCTGCTACCAGAACGAGTACGGCAGCTACCGCACCGACTGCTCCGGTTACGTCTCGATGGCGTGGGGCCTCACCCACTCCCGCACCACGGTCACGCTGCGGGACGTCGCCACCGAGATCCCGCGCGCCGACCTCCGGCCGGGTGACGCGCTCACCAACGCCAACCACGCGGCGTTGTTCGTGCGCTGGGCGGACGGTGCGCAGTCGGAACCGGTCGTGCGCGAGCAGACCGGCCCCGACGGCGCACCGCCGGTGGAGCGGACGTGGTCTGCGGCGACGGCGGGCGCCTACACGCCCGTCCGCTACTACCGGATCACCGAGGACTGAGCGTCAGCTCTGGCAGGCCACCCCGTTGAGGCTGAAGGAGTTCGGCTTGGCGTTGGCGCCGGTCCAGCTGCCCAGGAACCCGAACGACACGGAGCCGCCGGGCGGCAGCGTGCTGTTCCACGCCGCGTGCCGCACGGTCACCGACGCGCCGTCCTGGGTGTGGACGCCGCCCCAGAGCTGCGTGATCCGCTGACCGTCGGCGAACGACCAGGCCAAGGTCCACGGGTTCACGGCCGCGGTGCCCCGGTTGGTGATCCGGACCTCGCCCTGGAACCCGCCCTGCCACTGGCTGCCGATCGTGTACGCCACCGCGCACGTCGACGGCGGCACAGTCGTGGTCGTGGTCGTGGTCGTGGTGGTTGTAGTCGTCGTGGTGGTGGTCGTCGTGGTCGTCGTCGTGGTCTGGCCGATCCGGCTCGGGTCCACGACGCCCCAGTACGCGTCCTTGGCCTGCAAGCGGGTGTCGAACAGCAGCGGGTGGTCCTTGCGGGTCACCGGGAAGCTGTCCAGCCAGGTGCCGTCGTCCGCCAAGCCCCACAACGTGACCGAGCTGACGTCGTCGGAGTAGCGCTTGTACAGCTCGAACATGTCGCGGTAGCGGTAGGCCTGGGTGAGCAGCACCTCGCGCGGCGGCGTCGGGTACGACTGGCTGTTGTCGGTGTAGACGGAGATGTCCATCTCGGTGATCTGCTGGTCGATCCCCAGCGGCGCGAACTTGGTCAGCATCGCCTCGGTCTCGGCGACGGACGGCCACTGCACGTTGATGTGCATCTGGTGGCCCACCGCGTCGATCGGCACGCCCTCGGCGCGCAGCTGCACGACCAGGTCGTAGAGCTTGTCGCGCTTCGACGGCACGTTGGTGTTGTAGTCGTTGATCACCAGCCGGGCGTCCGGCGCGACCTCGCGGGCCACCCGGAACGCCGTGCGGAGGTAGTCCAGCCCGGTCAGCTCGAACCACTTGCTGCGGCGCAGCCCGTCGGACTGGTTCTCGTCGATGACCTCGTTCACCACGTCCCACACGGGGATGTCGGCGCCGTAGTGGCCGACAACGGCACGGATGTGCGCGTCCAGGCGGGCGAGCACGAGCGCCTTGCTCTCCGGCGTCGCGGTCAGGTCGTTGCCCGCCGCGTCCTTGAACACCCACGCCGGGGTCTGCTGGTGCCAGACCAGCGTGTGCCCGCGCACCGTGGAGCCGTTGGCCTTCGCCCAGTCGACCAGGGCGTCCGCGTCGGCGAACCGGAACGTGCCCTCGGCGGGCTCGGTGGCGTCCCACTTGAGCTGGTTGCCGGGGGTGATGGAGTTGAAGTGCTTGGCGAGCAACTGCCCGTGGTTGTTGAGGATCTGCGCGTTCTCGACCGCCGCGCCCACCGTGAAGTGGTCGGCCAGCACGTCCTTCACCGACGGGATGTCGGTCTGGATCGGCGGCAGCGGCGTGTAGGACATCGAGAAGTCGTCGATGTGCAGCGAGGCGGTCGCGCCGGCCGCCTCGACGTAGGTGGTGAGGAAGTCGACGTCGGCGGCGAGCGTGTAGGTGCCCTTCAGGTTGACCCACCCGTCGGCGGTGACAGCGGTGCTGCCGACCACCTGGTCGTACGACGGGGTGCCGGCGGTGTGGCGCTCGACCGACAGGCCGGCGCTCGTGGCCGCTTGGCCCGCGGCCAGCCGCACCCACACCGAGAGCTCGTAGCGGACGCCCTTCTGCGCTTTGTCCAGGATGCTCAGGGCGGGACCTTGCCAACCGGCGGTGCGACCGGTGACGGCGAGGCTGTGCGTGCCGCTGTGTGCCACCGCGGTGCTGGGCTCGACGACTTCGCTCGCCCGGCCCGTCCACCCTTGCGCGGTTCCGTCGTCGAACGTGCTCGAGACGACGACCACCGGCTCGTCGGCTGCTGCGGCCCGGGGGCTCGCTTGCGCTGCGATCGCGACCAGGCCGGCCAGGACCGAGGTCGCGAGCACACCGGCGAGAACTCTCCTCATCGAGAATCCCTCTTCCGTCGGGGCAATTTCTGGGAGCGCTCCCAGACATCTCGCCCGGACTATAGGCAGCCCCGGAGGACGCCGCCCAGCCGCCATTCAGCCCAAACGCCCGCCTACTCGCACCCGACGCCGTCGTTGTTGCCATCCAGGCGGTAGTCGTCCGGACCGATGACGGTGATCGGGCCCAGCACGTACTCGGGACCGTCGCCTCTGCCGCCCTCGCAGTCGACGTCGCTCACGATCGGCACGCACGGCACGTAACTGGGGTGGCAGCCGTCGTTGGGTGCGGGCACGGGTGCGGGCGGGGGCTGCGGAGCCTGCGTGGCCGGGTTGGGCTGCGGCTGCGGCTGCGGGTTCGGCTGCGGGTTCGGCTGCGGCTGCGGGTTGGGGGCTGGCGCAGCCGTGGTGGTGGTCGAAGTCGTGGTGGTGGTGGTGGGAGTCGTCGTCGTGGTGGTTGTCGTTGTCGCAGTTGTCGTCGACGTGGTGGTCGTGGTCGGCGCGGCGGTGGTCATCGCCTCCGTGGCGGACGCGGCGGACGTCGTCAGTGCGCCGGACGGGACCTCAGTGGACTTCGGGTCGGACAACAAGCCGATGACGACGAACAAGGCCACCACAGCACCGACGGCGTTCACCACCTTGCGGCGTGACTTGGCCTTTTCCGGTGGGGCGGAGGCGTTCTGCGGAGGTGGCGCGACGACGTTGGACGGGTTGAACGGGTTGCGCGGCAGGTAGAGCACGACTTCCAGACCGCGATCACCCCGCCGGATCGCGGCCTCGCAGCCCGGCGTGCCGCCACCGTCGATGACCTGGCCGACCACGTCGGCGTAGCGCCGCGACATCAGGTACGTCAGCTCGCCGACCCGCTGCCCGTCCAACCGGACCTCGATGGCGTACTGGCCGCGGTGCTTGCCCGCTCCGATGACGCACCACGCCAGCGAGACCGCGACCCGTCTCTCCGCCGGCACTGTGGGATACCTCGCCAGCCACGCCTGCTGGTGTTCCTCCCCGGTCACGACCACCGGGACCCCGGCCTCCAGCATGACCAGGCCTGACGCCGAGTTCTCCATACGCACTCCAGCGACGAACGTGTCTACGTCGCTCATCGGCGCGGTTCGACCGACCGTTACGAGCAGGCGTGAGCGCCTTACCAGACCGCCGCACCACTGCCGTGCCGCGTCCCAAGAGGACGTGGGCATGATGGGCGTCCACGAGGTCACCGGATGAGGCCTCGCCGGAGAAGGTGGACTGATCATGGAAATCCTGCTCGTCGCCGGCCTGTGGCTCGACGCGTCCGCCTGGGACGACGTCGTCCCGGCACTCGAAGCACTCGGCCACGACCCCGTGCCGGTCACCCTGCCGGGCCAAGGCGACGGAGCCACGTCCGCGACGTTGGACGACCAGCTGGCGGCGGTGCTCGCGGCCGTCGACGCGGCGGCCGGGAAGCCCGTGGTGGTGGGGCACTCCGCCGCCGCGACCCTGGCGTGGCTGGCCGCCGACGCCCGACCGGAGAAGGTGGCCAAGGTCGTCCTCGTCGGCGGTTTCCCGGCCGGTGACGGGCAGCCGTTCGCGGACTTCTTCGAGACGGAGGACGGCGCGATGCCCTTCCCCGGCTGGGAACCGTTCGAGGGTCCGGACTCCGTCGACCTGGACGACGAGGCGAGGGAGCGCTTCGCGGCCCGCGCGATCCCCGTTCCCGAAGGCGTGACCAAGGGCGTGGTGCGCTTCACGGACGAGCGCCGCTTCGACGTCCCGGTCGTGGTCGTGTGCCCCGAGTTCAGCCCGGACCAGGCCCGGGAGTGGATCGGCGGCGGTGAACTCTCCAAAGCACGGCACGTCGACTTCGTGGACATCGACTCGGGCCACTGGCCGATGGTCACCAAGCCGGTCGAACTCGCCCGGCTCCTCGCCGGGGCCTGACCTGCCGGCCGCCTCCTACGAGGCGGCCATGAGCAGGCCCATCTCGTAGACGAAGAGCGTGCACAGGTAGGTCGGCAGGGAGATGAGCAGGATCGCCCAGTACGGCAGCGCCATGCGTCGGCTGATGAGCCACGACAGCAGGGCCGAGAGGATCACCGGGATCGGCATGTGGAAGGCCACGTAGTCGATCACGTCGGCGGCGGTGAGCGGGTTCTGGCCGGGCACGGCGAAGGTCAGCACCACGAACACCACGATCCCCGTCAGCAGGTGCGCCGCGAGGTACTTGAGGAACGGGATCTGCGGCCGGGCCGGTGGCGGTGCGCCCTTGCCGCCCTGCCCTGGACGCGCCTGGCCGCGGCGGGCGGCGTTCCGATCCGAGTTCATGTCCCGTCCTCTGGTCGTGGGCCCCGGATGATACGTCCGGGGATCCCCGGACCCGCCGTCCGCGTCTCAGGTCGTACGCGCCGGCAGGCCTCGGATCCGGGGCGGACAGAATGTCGCCGGTCGCAAACGGACAGGAGAGTGTGATGGTCGTTCCTCACGTCGGCCGTGCGCCGAGCCGGCTGGAGATCGTCAGGAGCGAGGTGGTGCACGCCCTCGGGAAGGCGGACGCGGGGCAGGTCGAGGCGTTCGAGGACGGCACCTTGTACGTCCGGGCCGGCTCGTGGTCGCAGCTGTGGGCGTGGCTGGTCGACTTCGTGATCTACCTGCTCGGTGTGGCCGTCGGCATCGTCGTCGCCAGCCTCGTGTACAACGCCGGAACGATCGACGACACCCAGCTCGTCCTGTGCTGGCTCGGACTGCTGTTCCTGGTGCCACCCCTGTACGGCCTCTTCTACGGCAACGGCCGCGCGGTCGGCGCGGTGCTCGCCGGCACTCGGCTCGTGCGGACCGCCGACGGCAGCCGGATCGGCCTCAAGGCCCCGTGGGCGATGATGATCAGGACGGTGCTGCTGCCGTTGCTGATCTTCGTCTTCCTCGCCGGGGCACTGTCCGGCGGCGTCACCTCGGGTCCGCCCGGACGGTTGGTCAGGACCAGCGTCAACGACCGCGGCACCCGCCTGCTCCACGCCGCGGGCTTCCGCCGGCTGGACGACGTGCGCGTTCCCCACTGATCACCGGGCGGTCCGAAGACTCGGCGGTCTGCCACCGGGCGTTCGGCGCGCGGGAACTGTCGGTGGGCCCGGTTACGGTTTTCGATCATGATGGACGAAACCTCCGGTGTGGACCTGGTCAACACCGACCCCGCCCAGGTCACAGCGCTGCTGAAGGGCGGCGCCGACCCGTTGGCCGCAGCTGTGCACCAGGCTTCCGCGCACCTACACCGCGCCTCGGAGCTGGGACGGCGCGGAACGGGTGTGGGACCTGACCACGGGCGAGGAAGTCGGCCGTCCCGAGACGCGGTTCGCCACCATGGCGTTCTCGTTGGCGACGGTCACGATCGACGGACGTCCGCTCGTCGTGACCGGCGGCGGCGACTACGGGACGTCCGGCAGGGTGCGCCTGTGGGACGTCGCCACCGGCCGCGTGGTGGGCCGCGAGCTGCGGTTCCCGGCCCCGGTCAACTCGGTGGCCGTGGCACCCGGTGACGCCTCGTCGTCGCCTTCGGTCACGAGATCACCCCCCTGAGCCGCATCGGAACCGGCGGCTCGGACTGAGCAGCCTTCTTCGGCCCGGATCGTCGCCGCCGGTCCTGCACCGCAGTCGGTGCGGCGTGTCCGGAAAGGTCACGCCGCACCTCTCGTCCGGTTCAGTAGGTGAACCCGGGCTTGCCGACCATGTCGGCCAGCTGCTGCTCGGTGAGCAGAACGCCGCCCGGAGAGAAGTCGAGCGGCGGGCCGTCGTCCACCCAGCTCTGAACCACGGCCTCCACCACCGTTCCGTCCGGGAACAGCTTGCTCGCCGTCATCATGGCCACCTCGCCGCTGCCGCGGTCGACCAGGTTGGCCACCACTCGGATGTCCACACCCTCGACGGGCCGCGTGGTCGGCGGGGCGATCGGTGGGGTCGAAACCGGGATGGCACTCGTGCAGGGGTTCTCCGGCCCGCACTCGGGCGCCTCCGACACGGACCGCACGGAGATCGTCAACGTCGCCCACCCCTTGCCGTCCTCGACGACAGCGGTGGCCTTGTACCCGTCCGAGCTGTCCTCACCGATGCCGTAGAACTGCAACGGCCCGGCCGGTGACCCGGCAGCCCGGGAAAGCCGGTAGCCGGCGGGGATGACGCCGGCCGTCGACAGCTTCGCGGTGAGCTCGGCAGCGTGCTCCACCGTGACGGGCACCGGCGGCACGGCACCGGGCAGCGCCTGCCGCGTCGTGGTCGTGAGCGTCGCACTGGCCGCAGACTCCACAGTGGACGGAGCTTGCACGCTCATGAGCACGCCCGCTCCGGTCGCCAGCACCACACCGACGGACAACGCGCTCGCCACCACCGCCCGCCGTTGCGCCGACGCCCTGCGCGCCGACTTCAGCACCTCCTCCGGTGAGTGCCGCGGTCCGGCATCACCCTCCAGCACCGAGGCCAGCATCCCCCGCACCTCGTCCACGTCGTTCATCAAGCCACCCCTCCCTTGTCGAACGCGCCTTGCAGTTCGCGGCGCAACGCGGCGATCCCCTTGGCGCACTGGCTCTTGACCGTTCCCTCACCGCACTTGAGCAACTTCGCCGTCTGCGCGACCGACTGGTCCTCCCAGTACCGCAGCACCACCGCCGCGCGCTGTCCCGGCGGCAGCGTCGCCAGCGCGCGCAGCACGTCGATGCCCTGGTCGGGGTCGATCTCCGCGGCGGCCAGGTCCGGCGGCTCGGCCACCGGCCTCTCCGCGCTCTTCATCGGCCGGCGGTGGTCGATGACCGTGCGGACGAGCACCTTGCGCCAGTACGCGTCGACCGAATCGGCCCGCCGCGCCCGTGACCAGGACCGGTACAGCTTCAGCAGCGTCGCCTGTGCCAGGTCCTCGGCCAGGTGCCAGTCGCCGCACAGCAAGAACGCCGTCCGCCGCACGTGGCGGTGCCTCGCCCGGACGAACGCGACGAACTCGGCGTCTTTGTCCTTCATCCGTCCACCTCCTCAGCCGTCACGACGAGATGGGGCCACGGTTCGGTTGTCGTCGAGCGCCGCACTCCCGAATCGGGCACCACCCCTCCGGCCGGGAATGCCACGCGAATGGTCGCGCCGTTCCGCGAGCCGCAGTGGGACGATCGTCACTCACCGTAACTTCTCCGCAGGAGGTTGCCGATGAGCTCCGACGTCCTCGACGCCATCAGGACCCTCGCTCCCCAGCTGACCCGCGCCGCCGACCGGGCCGATGCCGAACGCCGACTGGCCGACGACACCGTGGCGGCGATGCGGGAGGCGGGCGCGTTCCGCATCGCCACCCCCGCGCGCTACGGCGGCGGTGAGGCGTCGATCCGCACGCACCTCGACGTCGCGGCCGAACTCGCCACCCTCGACGGCGGCGCGGGCTGGGTGGCGTCGTTGTGGAACGGCGGCAGCTGGATCGTGGCCCAGTACCCCGAGCAGGCGCAGGACGACGTGTGGGGCGCCGATCCCGACGCCCGGATCAGCGGCGCCCTGAAGCCGAGCGGCCCGGTCCACCGCGTGCCGGGCGGCTACCGGCTCAGCGGCGGCTGGAGCTACGCCTCCGGCATCTGGCACGCGACGTGGGGGCTGGCGGCCGTCGTCCTCGACGACGGCCCGGCGGTCCTCCTGGTGCCGCGCGAGGACTACCGGATCGTGGACGAGTGGCACATGGCCGGGATGAAGTCGACCGGCAGCCACCGTTTCGTGGTGGAGGACGCGTTCGTGCCGGACCACCGCGTCCTGCGGCTCGGCCCCCTGGTGGAGGGCTCCAACGTCACGCCCGCCACCCCGCCCACCTACCGCGCCGCGTTCGTGGCGACGCTCGTCGTGATGCTCGCCGCGCCGCTGCTCGGCCTGGGCCGCGCCGCCCTCGCGCACGTGACCTCCGCCGCCGGGCGCAAGGCCATCGCCTACACCGACTTCGCCCGGCAGCGCGACTCGGTCGCCTTCCAGCTCCAGGTCGCCGAGGCCGCCGCCCTGGACAGCGCCGAGCTGCACACCTACCGGGCCGCGGACACCCTCGACGACCACGCCGCCGAGGGTACCTACCCGTCCGAACTCCTCCGCGCCCGCTGCCGCGCCGACGCCTCCGTGGCCGCCCGCAACGTGACCCGCGCGCTGGAAACCCTCGTCTACGCGCACGGTTCGAGCGGCTTCGCCGACGCCAGCCCGCTGCAGCGGATCTGGCGCGACGCCAACGTGTCCGCCCGCCACGGCATGCTCATCCCGCAAGTGAACTTCGAGTTCTACGGCGCGGCGCTGGTGGGTGCCGAGAACATCCTGAGCCCGTTCGTCTGAGCCCTGCCCCCGGTCTCACACCACGCGGACGACGTGCTTGCCCCGCACGCCACCGGCTTCCAGCGCGCGGTGGGCTTCGGCGATCCCGCCGAGCGGGTGGACCGCGTCGACCACCGGCCGGACCGCACCGCTCTCGACCAGGGCGGTGAGGTCCGCGAACAGGTCGGACCGGGGGTTGCCGCTGAAGAACCGGACGCGCCGCGAGCCGAACACCGTCGACGCGAGGACGTAGCCGACGTCGGCGGCGGACCGGAACGCGATGCCGACCATCCGGCCACCGGGGGCGAGCAGGCCGCGGTAGGCGCGGGGTGTGCTGCCGTAGGTGTCCAGGACGACGTCGAAGCTGCCGAGGTCCGCGGGATCGGTGCGGTAGTCGATCGCCTCGTCGGCGCCCAGTTCGCGCACGAAGTCGAGGTTGCGCTCACCGGCCAGGGCGGTGACGTGTGCGCCGTACGCCTTCCCCACTTGCACCGCGACGCTGCCCACTCCCCCGCTCGCGGCGCGGACGAGCAGGCGTTCGCCCCGGCGAAGTTTGGCCTTGTCTCGCAGCGCGGTGATGGCGGTGGTGCCGACGCCCGGCAGCGCGGCGGCCTGGACGAGGTCCAGACCGGCGGGGCTCCGCGCGATCTGACGCGGGTGCACGGCGACGTACTCGGCGGCGCTGCCGAACGAACCGCGCGGCAGCCCTCCCCACACGTGCGCGCCGGGCTCGAAACCAGGACCCGACACGACCTCGCCCGCGAAATCGAGACCGACGCGCTTCGGGAACTTCCGGCCGAGCAGGAGCTTGAGCTTCCCGGCCCGCGCCATCACCTCGCCGCCGTTGACGCTGGCCGCGTGGACCCGGACCAGCACGTGCCCCGGCTCGACCACCGGATCGGGCGCGGTGCCCTCGTGCAAGACCTCCGGCGGCCCGTACCGGTCGAACAGCGCTGCGCGCATCCCGCACCCCTCAAGAAGTGGAAGCTACCCTCCACTTCGACGCTAACACGACAAGCGGAAGGCTCCCTCCACTTGAGCTAAAGTGAGAGGGGTGACCGGTGGGACGACTCAGTTGCGCGTGGACGCGCAGCACAACCGCGACCGCATCGTCGCCTCGGCGCGGGAGACGTTCGCCGCGGTCGGGCTGGACGTCTCGATGACCGAGATCGCCCGCCGCGCCGGAGTGGGCGTAGCCACCCTCTACCGACGTTTCCCGACCAAGGAGTCACTGGTCACGGAAGTGTTCGCGGACCAGTTGACGAACTGCGCGGCGGTCGTGCACGACGCGCTGGACGATCCCGACCCGTGGCGGGCCTTCTGCCGGGTGGTGGGCGAGCTGTGCGAGATGCAGTCACGGGACCGGGGGTTCAGCGCGGCGTTCCTGAGCAGGTTCCCGAACGCGTTGCCGGTGGACGAGGAACGCGCGCGGGCCGAGGAGGCGTTCGCCCGGTTGGTGCTGCGGGCCAAGGAGTCCGGCCGGCTGCGCCCGGACTTCACCCCCGAAGACCTGAACCTCGTGCTGATGGCGAACAACGGCCTCGTCGCCGACTCGGTGGAAGCCACCGTGGCCGCCTCGCGCCGCCTGGTCGCCTACTTCCTCCAGGCGTTCCAGGCCGGTGACCCGCTGCCCCCACCGGTCCCGTTGGGACTGGCGGACGCCCTCGGCTGAGCTCGGCCCTGCGCTCACCCACCCAGGGCCGCACCACTCCTCCCGAGGTCCCGAACCGTCCGAACCGGACAGTCAGGAACCGTTGCCCCGGCAGGTTTCGCCGGCGACGGTCAGCGCGCGCTCCACTCCTTCGCCAGTTGTGCCGCCAACTTCAGGTTCGCCGCCGCCGCGGACTCCGTGCGCCGCCCGTACCCGCACGCGGCGGCGACGCCGGCAACGGGCCGACCGAGGGCGTCCACGGTCAACTCCAGTGCCTCGCGCGTCTCCTCGGGGTTGTCCTCGGCCACGACCCCCGCGATGATCTCCACCCCGGGCCGCAGGCTTCGCAACGCGCTGAAGAACGCCGGATCCGTGGACGGCGGGCTGTCACCGCTCGCGATGGGCAGGTGCACCACCGGCATCGGGATGCCGCGCTCGGCCAGCAGGTCGGCCAGCGCGTTGAGGAGCAACACCGGCGAACGCAGGTCGGTCGGCGTGAACACCGGCACGTGCTCCAGGTCGCCGTAGCAGAGGTGCACCACCCAACGGACGTCCGGCGCGGCGGCGGCGAGCACCTCGGCCACCTGCCAGATGATCCGGCCGGTCACCTCCGGCCAGGCCGCCTCCGGTGTGTGGTGGTACGCCACCAGCACGGCGGGCGTCTCCAGCTGCAACTGCAGCCGATCACCCCACCGGGCGGCGAGCCCGGCCACCTCGTCCACCACCGCGGCTTGCACGACAGGCAACCACTCGCAGGCCGCGTCGATCGAACCGAACGCGAAGACGGCCAGGTCGAGCGCGTTGGGGATGCCGACCTGGACCCGCATCGGTCCACCCGTGTCGAGCCGTTCGAGCGCCGCGAACGCCGCGTCGGCCTGGTCGACCCGGGCGAGGCCGATGTCCTCGGACCGCAGTCGGTGCCCTGGTCGGACGCGGTAGTAGGGCATGTCGTCGTAGCCGCGGCTGTCCCCACCGCGCACCTGGTCGAGCGCGGGCAGCGACGCGAGGTGGTACGTGAGCCAGTCGATGATCCAGCGCGGGTCTCGGTCCCACGGCAGGGCTGTCAACCTTGCGCTGCCACGGTGTTCGAGCACCCAGCCCATGGAAGTGGCTGGGTCTTCGCACAGCGGACGCGGCAGCGAACCCACGAGGTGGACGGGAAGCGAGCAGTCTTCGGAAGATTTTTCGTTGCTGGACATGAGTGTTGTTCTGCTTTCGATCCGAGAGGAGCGTCAGCACCCGGGACGGCACGTGATCTCCGCACTCGAATCCCGGGCACTGGAGGCATCTTCACCACACCGGGCCGACCTCGTCCAATTAGGACGATCAACGCTATCCGACCGTGCGGATCATCCACGCGAACGTGTGAATCGGTTCCGAAGCACCCTCACGTTGACCACGACCGTCCCGCCCGTCCCGGCCAAGACGGGTGGAGTCCGGGGCATCCCGCAGGCCGCGACCGGGGAGACTAGGCTCCCCACATGGCGAGGTACTTCGACGTTCACCCGGTGAACCCACAGCGCAGGTCCATCGACCAGGCGGTCGCGCTGATCAAGGCGGACGGGCTGATCGCCTACCCCACCGACTCGTGCTACGCGCTCGGTTGCCGGCTCGGCAACAAGGCGGGCCTGGACCGGATCCGGCAGATCCGGCAGCTCGACGACAAGCACCACTTCACCCTGATGTGCCGCGACTTCGCCCAGCTCGGCCAGTTCGTGCACGTGGACAACGCGGTGTTCCGGGCGATCAAGGCGGCGACGCCGGGCAGCTACACGTTCATCCTCCCGGCGACCACCGAGGTGCCGCGCCGGTTGATGCACGCGAAGAAGAAGACGGTCGGCGCGCGCATCCCGGACCACCCGGTGGCGCTGGCGCTGCTGGAGGAGCTGGGCGAGCCGCTGCTGTCGAGCACCCTGCTGCTGCCCGACCAGGAGGAGCCCCTGGTGCACGGCTGGGACATCAAGGAACGACTGGACCACGTGGTCGACGCCGTGCTGGACGCGGGCGACTGCGGCACCGTGCCGACGACCGTGGTCGACTTCTCGCAGGGCGACCCGGAGGTCGTCCGGCACGGCGCCGGCGACCCGTCACGCTTCGAATAGCGCCGCGGATCGGGCGAACAGATCAACACTGTTGCGCCGCTCAGAGGTATGGGAGCGTTCCCAGAACAGATAGCTTCCTGCTGCCCCCTCAGCGCAGAAGGAGCTACCCGTGCGGAAACGGTTGTCCTCGGCGGTCCTCGCCGTCCTGCTGTCGGTCGTCACCCTCCCGGTCGCGACCGCTTCCAGCCCCGCCGACCACCGGCTGAAGACCTGCGCCCGTCCCGGCCTGCTGTTCTGCGAGGACTTCCAGAACGTGCCGACCGGCGCGGGCACCAGCCTGAAGTGGGGTGTCGACACCAGGAACGGCTCGCTGGAGGTCGAACGGGACCGGCGCGGCCAGAAGGTGCTGCACGTGCGCGCCGAGGGCAACGGCCGGGCGTTCCTCAAGGTGGACGACTTCGCCGCGCCCGGCAACAGCTTCTACGGCCGGGTCCGGGTCAAGGTGGCGGCGTTCCCGGACCAGCCGGACTGGGCGCACTACACCCTGATCGAGGCCACCGGCGACGGCCCCGAGGTGGTGCGCCCGCTGGGTGGCCAGTACGTGCCGCCGCTCGACCAGGCGCTGTGGGGTGTCGGCGCGGACGGCGGCCCGACCGGCGACTGGACGAACTGGCGTGAGTCGGCGCCGTCCGAGGCCGGCGCGTGGCAGTGCGTCGAGTGGCGGATGGACGCCGCGGACAACCGGATCACGCTGTGGTTCGACGGTGTGGCGAACCCGGACCTGACCGTGTCGACCCGTGAGCACGGGGGCAACCCGGTCGACTTCCTGTTCCCGAGGTTCGACACGGTGAAGCTCGGCTGGCAGCTCTACCAGCCGAACGAGGGCAGCTACGACATCTGGATGGACGACATCGCGCTGGGCACCGACCGCATCGGCTGCTAGGAGACCGCCGTCGGCGCCCCTGGTTCGCCAGGGCGACGGCCGCCACGGCGACGGCCGGGCGATAACGACGCGCGGGACGGGCGGCGGCACTGCTAGCGTCGCCGCCATGTCCTCGTCCTGCCCGGTCATGGCGCCCCGCCACGCGGGGCTGCCGACGCTGGACCGGTGACGAGGTCCGAGGCGCCCACGCCGGGTGCCTCCGCCCGGTGCGGAGCCCCCGCACCAGGAGGTTCCCCGATGTCGCGGTTCTACGTGACCACCGCCATCCCGGACGTCGACGCGGGCCCGCACCTCGGGTACGCGCTGGAGGTCGTGCAGGCCGACGTGCTGGCCCGGCACCACCGCCTGCGCGGCGACCGGGTGCGGTTCCTGACCGGCATCGACGAGAACTCGTCCAAGAACGTGCCGGCCGCCGAAGAGGCCGGGCTGTCGACCGGCGAGTTGGTCGACCGGAACGCGGCGGCGTTCGCGGCGCTGCGCGAGCCGTTGGCGTTGTCGTTCAGCGATTTCATCCGCACGAGCCGCGACGCCCGACACCGCTCCGGCGTCGAACGGCTCTGGCGGGCCTGCGCGGACGCGGGCGACATCTACCGCGCGCACTGCGAAGGCCTGTACTGCGTCGGGTGCGAGCAGTTCCGCACGTCCGACGAACTGGTGGACGGCAAGTGCCCGGAGCACGACGTTGCGCCGCGGTTCGTCACCGAAGAGAACTGGTTCTTCCGGCTGTCGCGCTACGCGGACCGGCTCCACGACCTGATCAGCGGCGGCACGATCCGCGTCGAACCGGCGTCGCGGCGGGACGAGGTGCTCGGGTTCATCGCCGCCGGGCTGCGGGACTTCGCCATCTCCCGGTCACGGACCCGCGCCCACGACTGGGGCATCCCCGTGCCGGGCGACCCGGACCAGGTCGTCCAGGTGTGGTGGGACGCGCTGGGCACCTCCGTCACCAGCCTGGGCTACGGCGAGGGCAGGTCGAACTACCGGCGCTGGTGGGTGGAGAACGACCGGCGCGTGCACGTGATCGGCAAGGACGTGCTGCGCTTCCACGCGGTGCTCTGGCCGGCCGTGCTGCTGTCCGCGGGCGAGCCGGTGCCGACCGACGTCCTGGTGCACGACCACCTCACCACCGACGGCCGCAGGCTCGGCAAGTCCGCCGGTGACGTGGTCGATCCGGTGGGCCTGGCCGACCGGTACGGCGCGGACGCGGTGCGGTGGTGGCTGCTGCGCGAGGTGCCCCGGGTCGGTGACGCCCACTTCACCGTGCCCCGGCTCGTCGCCCGCGCCAACGAGGACCTGGCCACCGGCCTGGGCACCCTCGTCAACCGGGTCACCGTCATGGCCCACCGCTACCGCGACGGCCGACCACCCGTCGGCGCGGGCCCGGACTCGGACGCGGAGCCGTTGGGCGTGGCGTGCCGGGAGTGCCCGGACCTGGTGCACGCCGCGCTGACCGACTTCGACTTCGGGCGGGCCGCCGCGGCGGTGTGGCGGATCGTGGAGGAGGCCAACCGCTACGTCGAGCACGTGCGGCCGTGGGAGCTGGCCCGCGCCGAACGGGGTGGTGATGTCGGGGCGGGACGGCGGCTCGACTCCGCGATCACGGCCCTGCTGTCGGCCTGCCGCGTGCTGGCCACCGAGCTGACCCCGTTCATCCCGACACTGGCCGCGCGGATCTCCGGGCAGTGCGTCACGCTGTCGGACCGGCTCCCGCTACCGCAGCCCCTCTTCCCCCGGCTGTGACGTCGGACCCGCCGGGGTGGTGCCCCGGCGGGTCCTCAGCGGCTCACCGGGGCAGGTAGGCCCGGTGTGAACGGGAGAACTCGAACCCGTTGTGGCGGTCCCAGTTCACCGACCACGTCATCAGACCGCGCAACGCCGGGTACACGGCCTTCGGCTTGTACGTGCCGCAGTTCGCGCCCTTCATCAGGCAGTCCAACGACTTGTGCACCTCCGCGACCGACGTGAACCCGTTGCCCGCGTTGATGCTCGCCGGCAGGCCGATGGCCACCTGGTCCTGCCGCAGCCCGGTGAAGAACTTCGTCGCGTCACCGCGCACCGGGAACCCGGCCAGCACCATGTCCGCCATCGACACGTGGAAGTCGTGGCCGCCCATGAAGTGGTACTGGTTGTCGAGGCCCATGATCGGGCCGGAGTTGTAGTGCTGGACGTGCAGCAGGGTCAGGTCGTCGCGCAGCGCGTGGATCACCGGCAGGTACGCGCCCGCCCGCGGGTCGGCGCCGCCGCTGCCGCCGTAGTGCTGGTAGCCGATCTGAACGAAGAACGTCTCCGGTGCCATGGTGAGCACGAACTTCGCGCCGTAGCGGGCTTTCAGCGTCTTCAGCGCCTGGATCAGGTTGACGATCACCGGCGTGGTCGGCGCGCGGAAGTCGGTGTCGTCGGCGTTGAGGGACAGCGAGTGGCCCTCGAAGTCGACGTCCAGGCCGTCGAGGCCGTACCGGTCGATGATCGCCGAGGCCGAGCGCACGAACGCGTCGCGCGCGGCCGTGGTCGACAGCTGCACCTGGCCGTTCGCGCCGCCGATGGAGATCAGCACCTTCTTGCCCTTGGCCTGCTTCTCCCGGATGCCCGCGATGAACTCGGCCTCGGACTCCACGTTCGGGCACTCGGCGACCGGGCACTGGGCGAAGCGGAGGTCGCCGGAGGTCGCGGAGGTGGGTTCGGCGAAGGACAGGTTGACGATGTCCCAGTCGTCGGAGACGTCCTTCATCCGGATGTAGCCGGAGCCGTTGGCGAAGCTCGCGTGCAGGTAGCCGACCAGGACGCGCTTCGGCAGCCCGGTGGGTGGTGGCGTGGTCGTGGTCGTCGTCGGGCCGGTGGTCGTCGTGGTCGTGGAAGTGGTGGTGGAAGTGGTGGTCGTCGTCGTGGTGGTCGTCGTGGTGGTCGTCGTGGACCCTGCGCACGACGCTCCGTTGATCTTGCAGTTGGCCGGCGACGCGGTGCCGGAGGCGTTGAAGCCGAACGTCACCGTGGCGCCGGGCGCGACGCTCCCGTTGTACTCCCGGTGGGTGAACGTGTAGTGCCCAGCGGCGTTCGTCTGCAGGGAATCCCAGTAAGCGCCGACCGCCGTCCCGGCCGGCAGGTCGAACTCGACCTTCCACCCCGAGATCGCCGCGCTGGTCCCGTTCTTGATCGAGAACTGCGCGGTGTAGCCGGTATCCCAACTCGCGGTCTTGGTGAACGTCGCGGTGACCGACGCGGCGTACGCGGGCGCGAAGCCCACCGCCGCCGCGCCGACCACCAACGCCGCCACCACCCCCACCCTGGCGAACAGGACTCGCGACATCGTTCTCCTCCCAGGCGGTGGCGGCCTCCTGAGGGAGAATTGGACTAGACCACGTCACGGCGTGTCAAGAGAGACCGCCGGGTGGGTGTCACGAGGGCGCGCGGCCCCGGGTCAGTTGTCGCCGCCCTCGTCGCCCTCGCCGTTCCCGTCTTCGCCGCCTTCGCCGTCCTGCTCGTTCTCCTGGTTGTTCTCGACGCCCGGACGGTCGTCGTTCTGGTTGCCGCCCTCCTCGTTGCACCCGGCGCCCAGGGTCAGGAACAGCGCGGCCCCACTGGCCAGCACGGCGAGCGACTTCTTCATCAAGGTCGGCTTCATGGTGTCCCAGTACCCCGACAAGACCATTTCGACACCGCCCGCCCGTTGTCCGGCCCGCGCGCGGCGTTTCCGGACACCCCGCGCGTTGTCCGGACGTTGTCCGGATCGCGACTGTTGTTCATGGAAACTCTCCTGCGTGAACAGACCGGCGGTTACCGTTCGCTGGTGCAGATCCCGTGGAGAGCCGCCCCGCGCGCTGCCCTGTCGAGCCCGTTGACGCTGCTGGTCAGCGTGGTCACCGCGCTGCTGCTCAGCTTCGTGGTCGCCGCCGCCGTGATGCACTCGGCCGCTTCCGGCAGCGCCGCCATCGCCTACCAGCAGGACCAGCTGTGCGCGGAGGCGCTGCACCCGTCGCTGGAGGCCACGGGCGTCGGCGCGCTCCCCCACGCGTACGTCGCCGAGGTGGTTCGGGGAATCACCGCCGCGACGCCGGACAAGCCACCGCTGATCGGCACCTACACGCGCGAGAAGCGGGTGGACTTCGGCGGGCAGCCGACCGAGGCCAAGTTCGGCTACCGACCCGGCGCCACCGACCACCTGAAGGTGCTCCAGGGCGGCTCGAAGGACGGCCTGTGGGTGCCGCAGAGCATCGCCGTCACCACCGACCTCCGACTGGGCGAGCGCGGCATGGGCGGGCGGCTGCCACCGGTCACCGCGGTCTACGCCGACGTGTTCGACCCGCTGCCCGAGTGGTGGTGCTCGGAACGCCACTTCATCGTGCCGAACGTGCTGGACCGCGACGAGCTCGCGACCGCCGTGGTGTGGATGCCCAGCGCCGAGTCGTTCGCCGCGCTGCCGCCGGAGGCGACGACCCCCACCGACATCACCGTGCGCTTCCCCGCCGACGTGCCGCGCACCATCGACGAGGCCTCGGCGCTGCTCGCCGCGGGCACCCAGCGCGTCGCCCCGATCGAGGAGATGTTCAACCGCAAGGTGTCACCGCTGGTCCTGCCGGTCGAGAACGCCGCGCAGACCGTGACGAACGTGCGGTCCGCCGTCCTGCCCCTCACCTTGATCAGCCTGCTCATCGGCCTGGCGGGCATCGCCACGGTGACCGTCCAATGGGCACAGCGCCGGCAGCACGAACTGCGGCTGCTGTGGGTGCGCGGAGCGGGCCCGTTCGCGCTCGGCGGTCGGGGCGTGCTGGAACTGGGCCTGCCGCTGGTGGTCGGCGGCGCGGCCGGGTTGGGCACGGCCCGGCTCCTGCTGCCCGTGTACGCACCGTCCGACGTCCTGCCGCCCGGCACCGTCTCCACGGCGGCGTCGGCGGTGGTCGTGGTGGTGGCGCTGGGCATCGTGGTCACGTTCGCCACCGCCGCCCTGCGCACGCACCGGATGTTCCAGGTCGCGGTGCGCGGCAACCGCCTGCGCAAGGTGCTGGCCGCCCTGCCGTGGGAGTTGGCGACCGCGGCGCTGGCCGTGTGGGCGTGGAACCGGGTGCAGCACAGCGGTCTGGCCACCACGACCAAGATCGGCGGACTGCCTCGCATCGATGCGGCGGCCCTGGCGTTCCCGCTGCTTGTCGTGCTCACGGCCGCGTTGCTGACGGCCCGGTTGGCGAAGTGGGGGCTGGCCGCGTCGCACCGCGCGAAGTTCTGGTCCAAACCGGCCGCGCAGCTGGCCCTCCGCCGCCTCGCCGCGGCACGCGGACCGGTGACGGGCGTGCTGCTGGTGGGCGTGCTGGCCGTCGGCACCATCGCGGTCGGCACCGCCATCGCGGGGTCGCAGGCGACGGCGCTGGACGTGAAGTCCGGCATGTTCACGGGCTCGAACAGCTACGCCCGGATCGCACCGGGGACGACCGAGCTGCCGGAGTCGCTGCGCGCCGACTCCACCATCGTCGGCTACGTCGAGCAGTTCGACCGCCGTGCCCTGGTGGTGGACCCGCGGACGTTCCGCGACGGCGCGTACCCGTTCGAGATCGACCCGGCGCTGCTGACCGAGCCGCTGCGGGTGGGCTCCGTGCCGCGCCGTGAAGTCCGGCTGCCGGGGCTGCCGCCGGTGAACCCGTCGGCGTGGGTGCCGACGTTCCCGAAGCTCGGCAAGGCCGGCTGGGTGGTGCCGGTGGACCGGATCGAGGACCGGGACGACGTCGGCTCCTGGTACGTGTGGTCGCGCAAGCCGCTCGGCGAGCTGACCGCGGCGTTGTCGGCGGCCGGCGTGAAGCACCACGACCCCGACGAGAAGTCGAAGGCGGTGCAGGGCCTGCCGTTCCTGACGATCCAGTGGACGTTCGGTTTCGTCACGGCCCTCGGCGCGGTGCTCGCGGTGGTGGCGGCGATCGCGCTGCTGCTGGCGGTGGAGGTGCGGCGGCGGCAGAACGCGCTGTCGAGCGCGTTCAGCGGCCGGATGGGCCTCAGCCCGGCCGCGATGCTGCGCAGCCACCTGTTCGAACTGGGCTCGGTGGCCGCTGCGGCGGTCGTCGTCGGGATGGCCTCCAGCGCGGTGAGCAGCGGTGTCACCGTGCCGAAGCTCGACCCCGCACCGCGACTCACCCCGGCGCCGGAAGTCCCGAACGCGCTGCCGCTGGTGGCGGCGACGGTCGCGGGGAGCGTGCTGGTGGTGCTGGTGGCGGCGTGGATCGCGGTGCGCGCGGCGCGTTCGGCGAAGATCGGGGAGTTGATCCGTGGTTGATCACGTGCTGCGGCTGCGCGGCGTGGGTGTGGAGTACCGGACGTCCGCCGGTGCGGTGACGGCGGTGTCGGACGTGTCGCTGGACGTGCCCGCGCAGGGCATGACGGTGCTGGCGGGGCCTTCCGGGTCGGGCAAGTCGACACTGCTGCGCGTGCTGAGCCTGGTGGAGCGGCCTACGGTCGGTGGCGTGGAGCTGCGGGGCGCGGGTACGGAGCGGCTGTCGTCGCGGGCCAGGCGGCAGCTGCGGCGGAAGGAGGTCGCGCTGGTGTTCCAGAACCCGGCGGACAACCTGATCGACCACCTGGACGTGGGCGACAACCTGCGTGCGGCGGCGCAGGCGGCCGGGCGGGTCGCGCCGGTCGAGGAGCTGCTGGAGCAGTTGGGCCTGCCCGGCACCGCCGGTTGGAAGGTGTCCGCGATGTCCGGCGGGCAGCAGCAGCGGCTGGCGTTCGGGTGCGCGCTGGCGCGGCAGGCGACGGTCGTGCTGGCCGACGAGCCGACGTCCCAGTTGGACGTGGTCTCGGCGGACCTGGTGCTGGAGACGTTGACGGACTTGGCGCAGCGGGGTGTGCCCGTGGTGGTGGCGTCGCACGACCCGAGGCTGATCGCGCTGGCCGACACGAGGTTCGACCTGCGGAACGGGGTGTTGGCGGCGTGACGGCTTCGCGACAGGTCGGGTCGACGGCGGTGGCACGCGCCGTGGCGCTGCGGGCGACGGGGATCGAGCGGACGTTCCAGCACGCCGGCGGGCCGGTGCACGTGCTGCGCGGGGTGGACCTGGAGGTGGCGGCCGGTGAGCTGGTGACGCTGTCCGGTCCGTCCGGGTCGGGCAAGAGCGCGCTGCTGGCCGTGCTCGCCGGGTTCGACCAGGCCGACGCGGGCACGGTGGAGCTGGGCGGCGAGGTGCTGACGTCGCCGCCGCCGTGGCAGTTGTGCGCCCTGCTGCCGCAGGCGCTGGGGCTGGCCGGCGAGCTGACGTTGGCGGAGAACGTGGCGCTGCCCGTCCGGCTCGGCCGGGTCGGTTCGCCGGCCAGGGTGGCGGAACTGCTGGCGGAACTGGGCATCGCCGACCTGGCCGACCGGTACCCGGCCGAGGTGTCGTTCGGGCAGCAGCAGCGCGCCGCGCTGGCACGGGCCGTCGTCGGGTCGCCGAGGGTGCTGCTGGCGGACGAGCCCACCGCGCACCTCGACCTGAACAGCGCGCCCAAGGCGGTCCGGGCGTTGCGCCAGGCGGCGGACGCGGGCGCGGCCGTGCTCATCGCCACGCACCACGACGAGGTGCACCGCGCGGCGGACCGCACTGTGGTGCTCGACGGCGGGCGGGTCTCCGTAGGATAGGCACCGATGTTGCGTCGATTCGTTGCCGTCGCCCTGGTGTTCCCGCTGCTCGCCCTGTTGCTGGTGGTCAGCGACTCGCCCTACCCGTCGTCACCCGGCCCCTCGCGCGACGCGCCGCGGGCGTTGGTCGCGCTCGGGGACAGCACCATGGCCGGTGAGGGCGCGGGCACGTACGAGCCGGGGACGGACGGCGAGAACGGCAACTGGTGCCACCGGTCGTTGAAGGCCTCGGTGTACAAGACGCAGGTCGCGGGCGTGGACCGGGTGTTCAACCTCGCCTGCTCCGGCGCGAACTCGGAACAGGTCGGCATCACCGACCAAGTGCGCAACACGGAGGGTTCGCAGGCCGCGCAGCTGGCGGCGATCGCGCGCGAGTACCGGGTGTCGGTGGTCGTGGTGGCGGTCGGCGCGAACGACGACCCGCGGTTCGCGGACGTGCTGGGCGCGTGCCTGCGGGCGTGGATCGAGCGCAGCACCGACTGCGCGGACGCCATGGCCGCCGAGTGGGAGGCCCGGGTCAAGCGGATGACCCCCAAGGTGGAACGGGCGCTGCGCGACGTCCGCCGGGTGTTGCAGGACGAGGGCTACACGCCCCGGTCGTACACGCTCGTCCTCCAGTCCTACGCCGCGCCGGTCGCGCCGGGGTTGCCGTTCGACCTCCAGAACCTCGCCGGGTGCCCGCTGCGGACCGGTGACCTGGAGTGGGTCCGGGACACGGCCGTCGACCAGCTGTCGGACGGCCTGCGCACGGCGGCGGACAAGGTGGACGCGAGGTTCCTCGACCTGTCCAAGGCGGGTGACGAGCGCGAGGCGTGCATGCGCGGGAAGAAGCCCGAGGACGAGTGGTTCACCCGGCTCACGATCGACTTCGACGGTCTGCGGGAGGAGTCGCGGGCGCGGCACGCCTTGCAGGAGTCGTTCCACCCCAACGCACGCGGGTACGAGCAGTTCGGTCGGTGCATGACGGAGTTCCTGACCATGCCGGACCGGGAGGCGTCGTGCGTCGCCGGTGACGACGGGAACCTCACCGCCGTGGTGGAGAAGGACTGACCAGCGCCGCGATGTCGGCGGCGGTCCAGAACGGCGTGCGGCGGGCGAGGTAGGCGGCGATCCGTCCGGCGGTCCAGCCGTGCGCTTCGGCGAGGCCGGAGCCGAGCATCCTCAGGTAGGCGGCCGAGGGTGCGGTGTGCTCGACGTCGGCCGCGCTCCACGGTGCGGTGAACGTCAGGGCCGGGTGGCCGTCGTGCTCGCCGAGGTGGAGCAGCGTCTCGTAGCGGCCGGGGCCGAACGCGTGCCTGCCGTCGGCCAGCACGGCGGTCAGGTCGAGGTCGGCGCCCGGTTCGCGGTACATCTCCTGTTCGGCTACGTCGGCGAACTGCGGCGCGGTCACCAGGTAGCCGCGCGCAGAGGTGGTGCCGGGCAGGCCAGGGTCATAGAACGCCCGACCGCCGAGCCAGACCGGCGAGTGCGTGGCGAAGTAGATCCCGCCGGGCAGCTCCAACGCCCTGGTGTCGACCGGCGGACTGCCGTCCCGGCACCCCGGGTAGCACCTCGTCGCACCGACCGGCGTCCCACCCGTGAGGTAGCACGCGAACCGCTCGGCGTGCATGTTCGAGCCGTAGCTGACGTACCAGACCAACCGGCTCGGCCTCCCGGGTGTCACAGGCAGAGGCGGCACGGGCGGGCGGTCGGGTGCGTGGCCTCCAGTTCGGTGCGGCGGCCGACGATCTTGATGTAGCTGCCGACCCAGGTCGTGCCCCGGCTCGGGGTGCCGTTGATGGTGTGGCAGCTGGCGCGGTGCAGGACCAGGTTGTTCGGGTTCAAGCTGCGCTCGGCGTTGACCACGAACTCGTCCTGGTGCTCCGCCAGCCACCGCTCGTAGGCGCCGCTGTCCACGGTGTACTCGTGCATCGAGCCATCATCCGCCGTCCGGTCCTCAGGTGCTGTCCGCCATCCGGTGCCACTCGTCCTCCAGGATGGCGTAGATCAGCTCTTCGCCCCACGCGCCCTTGAAGACCTCGCCGTGCCGGAAGTGGGCCTCCCGGCGCATGCCCAGCCGCTCCATCACCCGCCACGACGGCTCGTTGAACGCGTCGCACGACGCCACGATGCGGTGCAGGCCGAGGTTCGTGAAACCGAGGTCGATCATGGCGGCGGCGGCTTCGGTGGCGTAGCCCTGACCGTGGTGGTCGGGGTGGAAGATGTAGCCGACCTCGCCCTGCCGGTGCGCCTCGCTGAGCCACTTGAGCACCGTCTCGCCGATGACCTCGCCGTCCTTCTCCACGGCCAGCGAGAGGTGGTCGCCCTCCTTCTCCGGCCACGTCACCGCGACCTTCACCGCCAGGCTGTCGGCGGTCTCCTCGGGGCTGCGGGCCTCGCCGTAGAGGTAGCGCACGACGTCCGGGCGGGACTGCCAGGAGTGCAGCGCGTCCTGGTCGGCGAAGGTGAAGGGGCGCAGGGTCAGGCGCCGGGTCCGAATGGGGTAGTCGGGCTTCGTCACGCCGGTCAATCTACGAGGATCCGGCGCAGCCGTCCTCCGAGTTCTGCGGCCAGCTCGGCTAGGTCGCGCTCGGGGAAGTCGCACGAGCCCAGCTCGGCCGAGAACGCGGCGAACTGCTGCCGGTCGTACGGCACTCCGGGTGGCAGGGGCGCGAGGTGCCAGTGGGCGTGCCGGTTGCCCTGTTGGCTGCCCAGGCTCAGCACGTACAGGCGTTCGGTGGGTACCAGGGAGGTCAGCGCGGTGCCGGCGGCGTGGACCACCCGTTGGAGGGCGAGGTAGTCCTCCAACGGGAAGTCGCCGATGACGTGCTCGCGGTGCTCGACCGGTGCGACCAGCAGGTGCCCCCACATGAACGGGAACTTGCTGAGGAACACCACGGCCCGCTCGTCGCGGTGGGCGACGTGGTGCGGGTAGTCGGGGTTCCCGGCGAGCATCTCGCAGATGAAGCACGCTCGGCGGACGAGGTCCAGGTAGGACTCCTCGTCCCACGCCACACGGGTCATCCGGCCAACCTACAGAT
This sequence comes from Saccharothrix sp. NRRL B-16314, assembly GCF_000716595.1. Taxonomy (GTDB): domain Bacteria; phylum Actinomycetota; class Actinomycetes; order Mycobacteriales; family Pseudonocardiaceae; genus Actinosynnema. The sequence goes on along the minus strand of NZ_JNXC01000007.1, from coordinate 197,834 downwards.
CCGCCAGGGCGGTGATCGGGGACTCGACGCAGTCGGCGACGAACCGCAGGAACCCGCCCGCCGTGCCGCCGTCGCACACCCGGTGGTCGAAGGCGAGGGTCAGCTGCGCGACCTTCCGGACCGCGAGCTGCCCGTCCACCGCCCACGGCCGGTCGATGATGCGCCCGATGCCGAGGATCGCGGCCTCCGGGTGGTTGATGATCGCGGCCGAGCCGTCGACGCCGAACACGCCGTAGTTGTTGACCGTGAACGTGCCGCCGGTCATCGCGGCGGGCGCGAGCTTGCCCTCACGTGCCGAGGCGGTGTGCGCGGCGATGGCGGACGCCAGTTCGGCGGTGGTCAGGGACTGCGCGTCCCGCACGACCGGCACCATCAGGCCGCGGTCGGTCTGCGCGGCGAAGCCGAGGTGCACTTCGTCGAGGACCACGATCTCGTCGCCCTCGACCCGTGAGTTCAGCTCGGGGAACTTCTTGAGCCCCAGCACGGTGAACCGCGCCAGCAGCGCGAGCAGCGACACCGAGGGCAGCGCGGCGCGTGCGGCGAGGAAGTCGGTGGCGTCGACGTCCACCCACACGGTCGCTTCGGGGATCTCCCGCCGTGACGTGGCCAGCTTCTCCGCCACCGCGCCGCGCACGCCGCGCAGCGGGATGCGGCGACCGGGGGCGACCGGAGCGGTGCGCGCGGTCAGTTCGCGTTCCACGTCGGCCCGGCGGATCACGCCGCCCGGCCCGGTGCCCTCGACCTGGTCGAGCGCCAGGCCGTTCTCCCTGGCCATCCGCCGCACCAACGGCGAGATCACGGCGGGTGCGGTGGCGGGGCGGGCGGCGGGGACGGTGGGCGGTTCGGGTGTCCTGAGCGTTGAATTCGGGGGTTCCGAACGTAGGACTCTCGCGTTCTGAGCGTTGGACTCACGGGGGCGGCGGCGGCGCCGCGGTGTGTCGGAGGTGCCGTAGCCGATCAGGACGTTGCCGCTGCCCGACTTCTCCGGCTCCCCCGGTTCGGCGGGGGCGGCCGGTTCGGCCGGGGCGGGTTGCTTGGCGGGTTCGCCGACGGTCAGGAGGACCGAGCCGACGGGCAGCTGCTCGCCCGGTTCGCCGAAACGGGCGCTCACCACGCCCTCGTACGGGCACGGGACCTCGACCACGGCCTTCGCCGTCTCCACCTCGACCACGGGCTGGTCGATGGACACGTGGTCCCCGACCGACACCAGCCAGGTGACGATCTCGCCCTCGGTCAACCCCTCGCCCAGGTCGGGCAGCCGGAAGTCAGGCACCGTGACCCCCCACGACCTCGTCGTCCCACTGGAGCCGGGCGATCGCGTCCAAAATCCGGTCGACGCTCGGCAAGTGGTGCTCCTCCAGCTTCGGCGGCGGGTAGGGGATGTCGAAGCCGGTCACCCGCAGCACCGGCGCGTGCAGGTGGTGGAAGCACCGCTCGGTGACCCGGGCGACGACCTCCGCGCCGTACCCGCCGAACCCGGACGCCTCGTGCACGACCACCGCCCGGCCGGTGCGCCGCACCGACGCGCACACCGTCTCGTCGTCGAACGGCGACAGCGACCGCAGGTCGACCACCTCGACGTCCCAGCCCTCCTCCGCCGCCGCGTCCGCCGTCTCCAGCGCGGTCGCGACCATCGGCCCGTACGCGATCAACGTGACGTCCCGCCCGGTCCGCCGCACCAGCGCCCGGTCGAACGCGACGGAGTCGGCCGAGTCCGCCGAGTCCGCCGACAGCTCGCCCTTCGCCCAGTACCGCCGCTTCGGCTCCAGGAAGATCACCGGATCGGGCGACGCGATCGAGTCGCGCAGCAACCGGTACGCGTCATCCGGCGTACCCGGCGTGACGACCCGCAGCCCCGGCGTGTGCGTGTAGTACGCCTCCGACGAGTCGCAGTGGTGCTCCACCCCGCCGATCCCGCCGCCGTACGGCACCCGGATCACCACCGGCAACGACACCTGCCCGCGCGTCCGGTTGCGCAGCTTCGCCAGGTGGCTGGTGATCTGCTCGAACGCCGGGTAAGCGAACGCGTCGAACTGCATCTCCACCACGGGCCGCAAGCCGTTCATCGCCATGCCGATGGCGGTGCCGACGATGCCGGACTCGGCGAGCGGCGTGTCGAACACCCGCTCCTCGCCGAACCGCGCGGCCAGGCCGTCGGTCACCCGGAACACCCCGCCCAGGGGGCCGACGTCCTCGCCGAACACCAGCACGCTCGGGTCGGCGGCCAGCGAGTCGGCCAGCGCCCGGTTCAGCGCACCGGCCATCGAGACCGCGCTCATGCCAGTTCCTCGCGCAACGCCGCCGCCTGCTCCCGCAGGTGGCGCGGCATCGTGGCGTACACGTGCTCGAACAGGTCGTCCGGCGACGGCTCCACGTCCACGTTCATCTTCGCCCGCACGGACGCCGCGAACTCCTCGGCCTCGGCCGCGATCGCCGCCCGGCGCGCGTTGTCCAGCAGCCCCCGCGACGTCAGGTACGTCTCCAACCGGTCCACCGGATCGCGGTCCAGCCACGCGGCGACCTCGTCGGACGTGCGGTAGCGGGTGGCGTCGTCGGCGTTGGTGTGCGCCTCGATCCGGTAGGTCAACGCCTCGATCAACGTCGGACCGCCGGACAGCACCGCCTCGCGCACGACCGCGTACACGGCGGCCACGTCGTTGCCGTCCACCAGCACGGACGGCACGCCGTACCCGATGCCCTTGTGCGCCAACGACGGCGCGGCGTTCTGCTTGGACATGGGCACGCTGATCGCGTAGCCGTTGTTCTGCACCAGGAACACCACCGGCGCGTGCCACACCCCGGCGAAGTTCAACGCCTCGTGCGTGTCGCCCTCGGACGTGGCGCCGTCGCCGAGCAGCACCAGCGCCGCCGTGTCCTCGCCCTTCAACCGCGCCGCGTGCGCGAACCCGACCGCGTGCAGCGTGTTGGTCGCCAACGGCGTGCACTGAGGGCCGACGCGGTGCTCGTACGGGTCGTAGCCCAGGTGCCAGCCGCCTTGGAGCAGGGTCAGCGTCTCGGCCGGGTCGACGCCCCGGGTCACGAGCGCGACCGAGTCGCGGTAGGTCGGGAACAGCCAGTCGGTGGGGCGCAGGGCGAGCACCGAGCCGACCTCGCACGCCTCCTGACCGTGTGACGACGGGTAGACGGCCAGCCTGCCCTGCTTGGTCAGCGAGGTGGCCTGGGTGTCGAAGCGGCGGCCGACGACCATGCGCCGGTACAGCTCGACCAGGACGTCGTCGTCGGGCATGGCCAGCGGTGAGTCGTCCACCGGTGAGCCGTCCTTGCGCAGCAGGGACAGCGGTTCGTCGCTGGGCAGCAACGTTCGCTCGGGCGCGCGGGTGCGGGCCATGGGCTCCTCCGGTGTCTCATGTGACGAGATGCTGCGCATGGTCCGCGTCACGGCGGCCAAAGTTCCAGATCCGGCCCGGAAATCCGGACGAATGGCCTCGCGGACGGGTTATCGTCAGCCACATGACGGTGAGGGTTGGACATTCGGCTCCGCTCGACGCGCTCGATCGGCGCATCGTGGAGGAGCTGCGGGCGGACGGCCGGATGTCCATGCGCACGCTCGCGGAGAAGCTGCACATCTCGCGTGCGAGCGCGTACTCACGCGTCGAACGGCTGCACCGCGACGGCGTGATCACGGGGTACGCGGCGGTGGTCGACCCGGAGCGCTACGGCTTCGGCATCTCGGCGTACGTCTACCTCAAGATCAGCCAGCACTCGTGGAAGGCGGTGCGGCAGCGGGTGCTGGAGATCCCGGAGGTGTGGCACGGCGCGCTGGTGTCCGGCGACTACGACCTGGTCCTGCTGGTCCGCGCCCCGGACGCGCACAGCCTCCGCGACCTCGTCCTGTCCCGCTTGCAGACGATGCCGGACGTGACGTCCAGCCACACCGTCCTGATCCTCGACGAACTACCGGCCGGCGGCAACGACCGCGACGGTCACCAGCCGAAGTTCTGAGTCCAGTAGATGCCGTAGGAACCGCCACGCGCCATGCCCGCGCCCAGCGTCTTGAGCTTGCAGTTCAGGATGTTGGCGCGGTGGCCGGGCGAGTCCATCCAGCCCTTCACCACGGCCTCGGCGGTGCGCTGACCGGCGGCGATGTTCTCCGCGCCGGGTGCGGGGTAGCCGGCGGCCTTGACCCGGTCCACGAACGTGCGGCCGTCCCGGGACACGTGGTCGAAGTAGTTCCGGGCGGCCATGTCGGCGCTGTGCGCGCGGGCGGCGGTGGCGAGTCGGTCGTCGGCGGCCAGGGCCGGGCAGCCGTGGGCGGCGCGTTCGGCGTTGGTCAGCTCGACCACCTTGGACTCCGCGATCTCGACCTCGGTCCTGGTCGGCACGGCGGGCGCGGGTGCGGGCGGCGCGGGTGGCTCCACCGGTGTCTTGGCCGCAGGCGGGGCCGGTGCGGGCTCGGCAGTGGTGGTGACGGCCGTCGTCACGGGCGGCGCCTCGGGTGTCGTGGCGCTCGGCGCGGACGTCGTGGCGTCCGCCGTGGTCGTCACCGGCGGGGTGTCGGCTTGGGAGGAGGCGCGGATCGTGGCCGTCGCGCTCACCGTGACCAGGGCCATCCCGTCCGGGTGCTCGCACCCGGCCAGGGCCAACCCGGCGAGGACGATCGTGACGGGCAGCACACTGCTCTTGCGCGACAAGCGAAAAACCTCAATCTGCATTCGGCGGTATTTCGGGCGCGGCGACCGTGTGCACTTCTTCGCAGGGTAAGTGCCGCGGTCGCCGCACCGAACGGGGAACCGGGCGACCGGGCAAGGGTGGGAGCGCGACGGTCGACCTCAATTCCGTGAATAACTTTATCCGGTAACGCGGAACTGTCAACACGCATTTATTTAAGGAACATTTAAACCTGGCATCAGGCGCCGAAAAGGCAGCCTCGGTCAGACTTGCTCCTCCGCACGGCCCAACCACAGCTGGACGCGGGTGCCGCCGAGCGGTCCCCGGTCGACCACCAGCGAACCGCCGGTGGACTCCGCCGCCCGGCGGGCGATGTCCAGCCCGAGCCCGGTCGAACCCGCGCCGCTGCTCCCCCGCCGCAACGCCGCCTCCAGGTCGTCGATGCCGGGCCCCGCGTCCTCGATCACGATCACCACCCGGTCGGCCTGGTGGAACAGGGCCACCACGAAGCCGACACCCTCGGGCGTGTGCCGGAAGACGTTGCCCAGCACGGCGTCCATCGCGGCGGCGAGGTCGCTGCGGGTCAGCGGGACGAGGGCGCGGCGCTCGGTGCCGCGCTGGTTCCACAGCCGCTGCTGGTCGTCGGCCAAGGCGGACCAGAACACCAGCCGGTCGTGCACGACCTGCGCGGCGTCGCACCGACCGCCATCGGGGTCGTCCAGTTCGCGGCGGGCGGCCCGGATGAGTTCGTTCACCTCGCGCTCCAGCGCGTGCACGGCCTGGCGGACGCGGTTGGCGTTGGGGTCCTGGCCGAGCGTTTCCGAATCGAGCCGCAACGCGGTGAGCGGTGTGCGCAGCCGGTGCGAGAGATCCGCGAGGATTTCGCGTTCGTTGGCGACCAGTTGGCCGATGCGGTCGGCCATTCGGTTGAACGCGGTGCCGGCGTCCAGCAATTCCGGTGGACCACTCGGCGTGACCCGGGTGGCGAGATCGCCCTGACCCATTTTGCGCGCGCCTTCGGCGAGCGCGGCGGAGGCTTTGACGACCCGCGCGCCGAGGCGGTCCGCGACCAGCACGGAGCCCAGCACGAGGGTGATCGCGACGCCGCTGAGCGCGAGCCAGGCTTCGGTGACACCGCGGGACAGCTCGGCCACGGGCACGAACGCCTCCACCACCGCGACGCGGCCCTGGTCCAGCAGCACGGGTTGCAGGTGCACCCGGCCAGCGGGGATGACCTCGGTGGACGCGCGGCCCTGCTCACGGGCGGTCGTGAGCTGGACCTCGCTGGCCATCGGCACGCCGACGACCTCGCCGCCCGGCAGGTGCACCGCGACCCGGCCGCCGGTGCTCAGCAGGGCCTGGCCGACGGCCGCCGGGTCGGTGGTGATCACCAGGACCGGCGTGAGCGCGCCCGCCAGCCGTTCCGCGTCGGCCTCCGCCCGGTCCTCGGCGAGTTGGCGCACCACCAGGGCCAGCGGGATGAGGAACGCCAGCGCCACCATCGACGTGACGGCGAGCGAGACCAGGCCCAGCGACTTCCTCACTCGGCCGCCGTGAGCTTGAACCCGACGCCGCGCACGGTGTGCAGGTAGCGGGGCTGGGCGGCGCGTTCACCGAGCTTGCGGCGCAGCCAGGACAGGTGCACGTCCAGCGTCTGGTCGTCGTGCCGGCCGGGCAGGTTCCACAGGTTCGCCAGGAGTTCGGCGCGCGGCACGACCTTGCCCTCGCGGGCGGCGAGGTAGGCGAGGAGGTCGAACTCCTTGCGGGTCAGGTTCAGCTCGCGCCCGTCGAGCGTCGCTTCCCGGCGGTCCGGGTCGACGGTGAGCCGACCCACCCGGAGCGTCGCGGGCACGGTTTCCTTGCGCGCGCGACGCAGCACTGCGGACAACCGCGCGGCGAGGTGCTCGCTGGAGAACGGCTTGACCAGGTAGTCGTCGGCGCCCGCGTTGAGCAGGCGGACGATCTCCTTCTCGTCGTCGCGGGCGGTGGCGACGATGACCGGCACGTCGCACACCCCGCGCATCATCCGCAGGGCGTCCGCGCCGTCCATGTCCGGCAGGCCGAGGTCGAGCACGACGAGGTCGAACCTGCCGTTGGTGATCTCCCGCAGGGCCTCCAGCGCGGTGCCGACCGGCAGGACGGCGTGCCCCAGCCCGGTCAACGCCCGGGTCACCGCAGACCGCACCACCGGGTCGTCCTCGACGAGCAGCACCGAGACCATGGCGCGCACGGTATAACGCGCGCCGTGAGGCTCAACGGGGTTCCTGGTGGAACAGACCGTCGAGCAGCACCGGGATGGCGCGGCCGGGGTCCGGTGTCGAGTCGACGGCGGCCTGGAGCATCGTCAGCACGACCACGATGTCGTTCAGCACGACGTCGTGGCGGAGGTGGCCGGCCTCCTGCGAACGGGCGAACGGGCCGCGCAGCGCGTCCAGCAGTCGGCGCACGTGTCCCCGCTGGTCGGGTTCGGGTACCCGGCGCAGCTCGTCGACCAGCGGGCGCATCGACACCTGGTAGGCCATCACGGCGGCCAGCAGTGCGCGGAACGCGGCGGGGTCGTGGGCGTTCCGGTCGGCGGCCTCGGCCAGCAGCGCCAGGTGTTCCCGCGCCATGGCCAGCAACAAGGTGCGGCGGTCGGAGAAGTGCCGGTACACGGTGGCCTGGCCGAGCCCGGTCAGCCGGGCGACCCGTGCGAGCGACGGGATCGTGCCGCGGACCACCAGCTCCTCGGCCGCGCGGATGATCGCCGCCCGGTTCCTCAGGGCGTCGCTGCGGCGCGGAACGATCATGGCGGCACCCCGGCGAAGCGGTCTATGTTACTCGCAGGTAACGAGAATAGCACCGACTGTGATCCCTCGGAACGCCTTCGTAACGTCGGCGACCTGCCGCCTTCACGCAGGTGACTCCCCGAGGAAGGACCGGACGTGCGCTTACGTCTTCGCAAGGTCGTGTGCGCGGTGCTGCCCGCCGCGCTGGCCGTCATGCTCACCTCGACCGCGGCGCAGGCCGCGGCGGCCGTCGACTACGTCGCGCTCGGCGACTCGTACTCCTCCGGGACGGGCGCGCCGCCGTACGTGAGCGGCTCGTGCTTCCGAAGCCCTCGCGGGTACGCGCAGCTCTGGGCGGACACGCACGCGGTGGCGTCCTTCAAGTACGCCGCCTGCGGTGGAGCCACCACGCAGAGCATGACCGACCAGTTCGCCTCGCTCGACGCGGGCACGGACCAGGTCACGATCACCATCGGCGGCAACGACGTCGGGTTCGCCAACACCATGATCACGTGCGTCACCGGCAGCGACACCAGTTGCGTCAACGCCGTGGACGCCGGCATCGAGAGCGCCCGCACGACGTTGCCCGGTCGGCTCGACGCCACCTACGCCACCATCCGCGACCGCGCCCCGAACGCCACGGTGATCGTCCTGGGCTACCCGAGGCTGGTCGAGCCGACCGGCACGTGCATGAACACCACCAAGCGCGCCGCGCTCAACCGCGGCGCCGACGCGCTGCACGAGGTGATCGCCGGACGCGCCGCGGCGGCCGGGGTGCGCTACGTCGACTCGCGGGCGCACTTCGCGGGCCACGGGGCCTGTGGCCGGTCACCGTGGATCAACCAGTTCTCGCTGTTCCGGCTGGCGGAGTCGTTCCACCCCAACGCCACCGGCTACAGCGCGGGCTACCTGGCCCTGCTCAACACCGTGACCGGCTGACCACCCTCGCCGTCCTGCGTCCGGGGCCACTCCGGACGCGGGGCGGCGCGTCACTCTGCCGGTCAGGGGTCCGCCGTGTCGCCGCCGCCGGCAGTATGGCCGCGTGACCAGGGGCCTCCAGTACCTCGCCGCGTGGTCGGCGACGACCGCGGTGGCGGTGGCGCTGTCTTGGTTGGGCATCCGGTTCGTGCTGGACGCGGGTGTGCCCGAACGGCCGCGGGTCGTCGCCGGGCCGACGCAGTCGTCGGCGATCCGCAGCACCGCCGCAACGACGACCACGACCGTCGCCCCCGTACCCACCACCACGACGACGACGGTGGCCGCGGTCGTGGCGACGGTCGTCCCGACCACCACGACGGTCCCCGTCACGACGACCACGACGCCGCCCCTGCCGTCCGAGAACGGCACGTGGACCGAGGAGGACGGCCGACCGGTGTACCTCCGGAGCTTCCGCCTGCACGGCGGGGTGGCCGCGATCCGCTTCTCCCCCGACGACATGCAGCCGATCTCCGCGACCCCGCGCCAGGGCTTCGCCGCGACCGTCGAACAGCCCGCGGACGCCGTCGTGGTCGAGTTCACCGGGCCCGGCCACACGTCAAGGCTGGAAGCCACCTGGGTCGGCGGACCGCAGTGGCGCATCGTGGAGACCGGCTAGCCGCCCGTTGCACAGATGCTGAAGTAGGTAATAAAGTACTGCTTCACTATGAGTCCAGTAAACAAACCAGCGGTCGAGCTCGCCAACGACCCCGACGGAACCCTCTTCGACTCGCGCGTCCGAACCGCGATGACCGCGTTCACCGACGACGGCGACACGCTCGCGTTCGAGGCGGCGGCGGCCGTTCGCACCGCCTTCCACGCCGTGGAACGCCTGCGGTCGCGCGGAACCGACAGCCGGGGACTCAGCTCCGGCGCGCTGGACGTCCTGATCCGCCTGAGCACCGCGCCCGAGGACGGCATGAGCCTCGGTGCGCTGGCGGGGTCGGCCGGGGTCAGCGCCAGGAACGCGACCGGTCTGGTCGACACCCTCGAACGCGACGGCCTGGTGGAGCGCGTCCCCGACCGGAACGACCGCCGGTCCGTGCTGGCCCGGATCACGCCGCGCGGCGAGGAATGGCTCGACGCGTTCCGCCGACCGTCCCAGCTCGCCATGGCCGCGATCTTCCGCGGCTTCACGCCCGCCGAACTCACCCAGCTCCGACACCTCTGCCTCCGGTTGGCGGACAACCAGACCCGGATCGAGCAGCACCTGAACGCCACCGACCAGGGGGAGACGCCATGACCGACCACGAGGGAACCCGACGCCGGGTCCGGGCCTACCACGACGCCAGGTTCCGCGGCGACGTGCCGACCGCGGTCGCCCAACTCGCCGACCCGTTCACCTTCGAGAGCCCGCTGATGCGGTCGGACGCCGCCGGGCACCTGGCCGGGCTGGACGCGTTCCTCGGGGTGGTGACGGGCGTCGACCTGATCAGCGAGCTGTACGGCGAGTCCGAAGCCACCCTGGTCTACGACGTGCACACGGCCACGCCGGTCGGCACACAGCGCACCGCCGAGCACTTCCGCCTCACCGACGGCCGCATCGCCGCCATCGAACTGATCTTCGACGCCACCGCGTGGCGGCCGATGATGGCCGGCTGAAGCCGAACCGCCACGACTCAGGCCAACGCGACCCGGGCCCGCAGCCTCGGCAGCAGGGCGTGGAAGGCGTCGCCGGGGCACACCGTGCCGTCCCAGAAGTCCCGGTGGCCGTGGATCTCCGTCGGCGGGATGCCGTACTGGCGGCAGATCACCGCGCACAGCCACACCAACGCGTTCCACTGGACCGCCGGCGGCTCCTCGTCGACGTACGTGCCCTCGTTCTCGATGCCGATCGAGTTCCGGTTCTGCCCGAACGCGTGCGCGCCCTCCACCATCCGGTCACCGGCGAGCAACGCGTCGAGGCTCCCGTGCCGCCCCTCCAACAACACCCCGCCCCGGGTGATGGTGAAGTGCTGCCCGGTGTCGCCCCAGTCGTTGCGGTCCATGTGCAGCCCCTGGAAGAACCGGGCCAGTCGGTGCGCGTGCTCCCGCGACGAGTCCGCCACGTTCTCCGTCGCGGTGTGGTGGATCAAGATCCGCTCCGGCTCGCGGGCCAACGACACCGGCCGTTCGACCGGCGGCCGGGCACCCCACTCGGCGCACGGCTCGACCCGCCGCCGGACGGGACGCGGCGGCAGCGTCACGGCGCCCAGCCCCACCACTGCACCCACCCCGAGCAACACCGCGCGCCTGCCGACCACGACTCCCCCATTCGTCAGCCACGAGTGGATCACACGGTGATCGCCGTGCGGCGGACGGCCGCTGTCCAGCCCCTCACCCGTTCGCGCCCACGACACCACCCGGTAGCCGCGTGGTGGTTCCATCATCGTCATGACGCACGCCGGTGAACCGCACAACGACGACCTCTCCGGACGGCTCAACTGGCTGCGCGCCGGTGTCCTGGGAGCGAACGACGGCATCGTGTCGACGGCCGGCCTGGTGGTGGGCGTCGCGGGCGCCACCACCGACCGGACCACGATCCTCGCCGCGGGCGTGGCCGGGCTGGTCGCGGGATCGCTGTCGATGGCGGGCGGCGAGTACGCGTCGGTCAGCACCCAGCGGGACACCGAAAAGGCCGCGCTCCGGTTGGAGGCGCAGGAGTTGCGCGACATGCCGGAGGCCGAGGAACAGGAACTCGCCGGCATCTACCGGGACAAGGGCTTGTCCGACGAGCTGGCCGCGCGGGTGGCCCGCGAGCTGACCGAGCAGGACGCCCTGCGCGCGCACGCCGAGGCCGAGCTCCAGATCGACCCGGACAACCTGACCAGCCCGTGGCAGGCCGCGTGGGCGTCGCTGGTGGCGTTCGCCGTGGGCGCGCTGATCCCGGTGATCGCGATCGTGGTGCCACCGACGGCGTGGCGGGTGTGGGCGTGCGCGGTGGCCGTGCTGGTCGGCTTGGTGCTCACCGGCGCGATCAGCGCACGCCTCGGGTCGAGCCACGTCGGCCGCGCGGTCCGGCGGAACGTCGTCGTCGGGTCACTCACGATGTTCGTCACCTACTACGTCGGCCTCCTGTTCGGCGTAACGGTGGGGTGACTGGGATCACAAGCGCGCACGCTGCGTGATCGCTCGGAAAAAGTCACCACTCCAAGGTGTGGAGTACGCAATCTGCGGGTACCCCGGGCGGACTTGTCGAGGCTGAACGCGGCAAGTCCGGACTGGAGGTGCCCGCCGTGACCCACCCACCCACATTCGTCCTCTTCCCTCGCGGTGAGAAGGCCGAACGGCGGCTCTGGACGCTCCTCGCGGGCCTCTTCACGCTGGTCGCCGGCGTCAACGTGATCCTCGCCGTGAGCGAGGCCGCGTGGTGGCAGGGCGCCCTCGCGGCACTGTGCCTCGGTGTCGCCGCGGGCTGCGTCAGAGCGTCCAGAAGATCCCGAGACTGACTTCAGCCGTAGTTGAAGAGACAGAATTACTAGCCTGACCGGGTGTACCGCGCTGGTCGCAACGGCGTCAAGTAGTGGTGTGATTCACCACGACGCCCTGTCGGACTAGAGCCATAACCGCGAATTCACACTATCGTCACAAGACCCCGGCAATCCCGGTGCACCGCCCAGCACGTCCCGCGACCCAACCGGCCACGGCACGCGCGCACAAGGAAGTGCAGTTCTCCCGCACAACGGAGTGCGGTCACCACGCCGAAGATCTCTCGGGCGTGGATCCACAGCCAGTACCTGTAGGCCGAGCTGTCCGCGTAAAGCCGCGCGTGGGCGTTCGGCCGCATCCGTATGCCCGGACGATGCCCGGACGACGCCACGGGAGGGCCCGTTGTGACCCACCACCAGCCGCAAGGCCTTTACGACCCGCAGTACGAGCACGACGCCTGCGGTGTCGCGTTCGTCGCCGACCTGGCCGGCCGCAGAAATCACGCGATCGTCAGCCAGGCCCTGGTGGCGCTGCGCAACCTCGAACACCGGGGTGCGCGCGGCGCCGAACCGGACACCGGTGACGGCGCGGGCATCCTGATCCAGGTGCCCGACGCGTTCTACCGCGAGGTCGTCGGCTTCCCCCTGCCCGAGCCCGGCGGCTACGCGGTCGGTACCGCGTTCCTCCCCCAGGAGGGCCAGGACGAGGTCAGGGACCAGATCGAGCGCATCGCCGCCGAAGAGGGGGCGACCGTCCTCGGGTGGCGCACCCTGCCGGTCGACACCGACCACGTCGGGCCGACCGCGAAGACCACCATGCCCGCGTTCAGCCAGCTCTTCCTCGCCGGCCCGGAAGGCACCGCCGGCTTGGAACTCGAGCGGCTGGCGTTCGTCGTCCGCAAGCGCGTGGAGCACGCGACGGACGTGTACTTCCCGAGTCTTTCCGGGCGCACCATCATCTACAAGGGCATGCTCACCGAGCCCCAGGTGGAGAAGTTCTTCCCCGACCTCACCGACGAGCGGGTGACGAGCTCCATCGGCCTGGTGCACTCCCGGTTCTCCACCAACACCTTCCCGTCGTGGCCGCTCGCGCACCCGTACCGGTACGTGGCGCACAACGGCGAGATCAACACCATGCGCGGCAACCGGAACTGGATGGACGCGCGCGAGTCGATGCTCGCCACGGACCTGATCCCCGGTGACCTGTCCCGGGTGTTCCCGGTGATCACCCGGGACGCCAGCGACTCGGCGACGTTCGACGAGGTGCTGGAACTGCTGCACCTCGGCGGGCGCAGCCTGCCGCACGCCGTGCTCATGATGATCCCCGAGGCGTGGGAGAACCACGCCGAGATGGACGCGCAGCGCCGTGCGTTCTACGAGTTCCACTCCACGCTCATGGAGCCGTGGGACGGTCCGGCGCTGGTGGCGTTCACCGACGGCACGCTGATCGGCGCGGTGCTCGACCGCAACGGCCTGCGCCCGGCCCGGTACTGGGTCACCGAGGACGGCCTGGTCGTGCTCGGCAGCGAAGCGGGCGTGCTGGAGTTCGACCCCGCGACGATCGTGCGCAAGGGCCGGTTGGAGCCGGGCCGGATGTTCCTCGTCGACACCGCCCAGGGGCGGATCATCGACGACGAGGAGATCAAGGGGCAGCTCGCGGCCGAGCACCCGTACCAGGAGTGGGTCGCCGACGGCATCCTGCACCTGGCCGACCTGCCCGCGCGCGAGCGCGAGGTGCCGACGCACTCGTCCCTCGTGCGGCGGCAGCAGGCTTTCGGCTACACGGAAGAAGAACTGGCGCTGCTGTTGGGCCCGATGGCCCGCTCCGGCGCGGAACCGATCGGCTCGATGGGCAACGATGCCCCGTTCGCGCCGCTGTCGGACCGGCCGCGGCAGCTGTTCGACTACTTCAGCCAGTTGTTCGCCCAGGTGACCAACCCGCCGTTGGACGCGATCCGCGAGGAGCTGGTGACCTCGCTGCACGCCACGCTCGGCGCGGAACCCAACCTGCTGATCGCGGACGCGTCGTCGTGCCGGCGGATCTCGCTGCCGTTCCCGGTGCTGGACAACGACGAGCTGGCCAAGCTCGTCCACGTCGACGACGACGGCACGCTGCCGGAGTTCCGCACCTTCACCGTGCGCGGTCTGTACGAGGTGGCGGGCGGCGGCGAGGCGCTGGTGCGGCGGCTTGACGAGATCCGCGCCGAGGTGTCGCAGGCGATCGAGGACGGCGCACGGTTGGTCGTGCTGTCGGACCGGGGCCTCGACGCCACCCACGCGCCGATCCCGTCGCTGCTGCTGACCGGCGCGGTGCACCACCACCTGGTGCGCGAGAAGACCCGCACGCAGGTCGACCTGATCGTGGAAGCGGGTGACGCGCGGGAGGTGCACCACATCGCGCTGCTCATCGGCTACGGCGCGAAGGCGGTGAACCCCTACCTGGCCATGGCTTCGGTGGAGGAGCTGTCGGACGTCGAGCCGGAGGTCGCCACCCGCAACCTGATCAAGGCGCTGGGCAAGGGCGTGCGCAAGACGATGTCCAAGATGGGCGTCTCGACCGTCGCGTCCTACACCGGCGCGCAGATCTTCGAGGCGATCGGCCTCGGCGACGAGGTCGTGCGCTCCTGCTTCACCGGCACCACCTCGCGGCTCGGCGGCATCGGGTTCGACGTCATCGCCGAGGAAGTCGCGCGGCGGCACCACACGGCGTTCCCGGCCGACGGCGTCCGGGCGCACCACCGCGAGCTGGAGGTCGGCGGCGACTACCAGTGGCGCCGCGAGGGTGAGGCGCACCTGTTCAACCCGCAGACGGTGTTCAAGCTCCAGCACTCCACCCGCACCGGGCGTTACGACATCTTCAAGGAGTACACGCGGGCGGTGGACGAGCAGGCCAAGCGGCTGTTGACGCTGCGCGGTCTGTTCGCGTTCAAGGAAGGCGTGCGCGCGCCCGTGCCGATCGACGAGGTCGAGCCGGTCTCGTCCATCGTCAAGCGGTTCGCCACCGGCGCCATCTCCTACGGCTCCATCTCGCAGGAGATGCACGAGGTGCTGGCGATCGCGATGAACCGGTTGGGCGCGAAGTCCAACACCGGTGAGGGCGGCGAGGACGCCGAGCGGTTCACCCCCGACGCCAACGGCGACTCGCGGCGTTCGGCGATCAAGCAGGTGGCGTCCGGCCGGTTCGGCGTCACGAGCGAGTACCTCGTCAACGCCGACGACATCCAGATCAAGATGGCGCAGGGCGCGAAGCCCGGCGAGGGCGGTCAGCTGCCCGGCGCGAAGGTGTACCCGTGGATCGCCAAGACCCGGCACTCCACGCCGGGCGTCGGCCTGATCTCGCCGCCGCCGCACCACGACATCTATTCGATCGAGGACCTTGCGCAGCTCATCCACGACCTGAAGAACGCCAACCCGGCGGCGCGCATCCACGTGAAGCTCGTCTCCGAGGTCGGCGTCGGCACGGTCGCGGCGGGCGTGTCCAAGGCGCACGCGGACGTCGTGCTGATCTCGGGCCACGACGGCGGCACCGGCGCCTCTCCCCTGTCGTCCATCAAGCACGCGGGCGGCCCGTGGGAGCTGGGCCTGGCCGAGACGCAGCAGACGTTGCTGGCCAACCGGTTGCGCGACCGGATCGTGGTGCAGACCGACGGCCAGCTCAAGACCGGGCGGGACGTGGTGATCGCGGCGCTGCTCGGCGCGGAGGAGTTCGGCTTCGCCACCGCTCCCCTGGTCGTGTCGGGCTGCATCATGATGCGGGTCTGCCACCTGGACACCTGCCCGGTGGGTGTGGCCACGCAGAACCCGGTGCTGCGGGCGAAGTTCGCGGGCAAGGCCGAGCACGTGGTGAACTTCTTCGAGTTCGTCGCGCAGGAAGTGCGGGAGCTGTTGGCGCAGCTCGGTTTCCGCACCCTGGCCGAGGCCGTCGGGCACGCGGACCTGCTCGACACGCGGGCCGCGGTGGACCACTGGAAGGCGGCCGGGCTCGACCTGTCGCCGATCTTCCACGTGCCCCCGCTGCCGGCGGACGCGGCGCGGCACCAGGTGGTGGCGCAGGACCACGGGCTGGACAAGGCGCTGGACAACACGCTGATCCAGCTCGCGGAGGGCGCGATCGCGTCCGGTGACCGGGTGCGGCTCGAACTGCCGGTGCGCAACGTGAACCGCACCGTCGGCACCATGCTCGGCTCCGAGGTGACCAAGCGGTGGGGCGGTGAAGGCCTGCCGGACGACACGATCGACATCACGTTCACCGGCACCGCCGGGCAGTCGTTCGGCGCGTTCCTGCCGCGTGGCATCACGTTGCGGCTCGTCGGCGACGCGAACGACTACGTGGCCAAGGGCCTGTCGGGTGGGCGGATCGTCGTCCGGCCGGTGGCCGACGCGCAGTTCGTCGCCGAGCAGCACATCATCGCGGGCAACGTGATCGGCTACGGCGCGACCGGCGGTGAGATCTTCCTGCGCGGCAAGGTCGGCGAGCGGTTCTGCGTGCGCAACTCGGGCGCGCTGGCCGTCGTCGAGGGCGTGGGCGACCACGGCTGCGAGTACATGACCGGCGGGCGGGTCGTCGTGCTCGGCGCGACCGGGCGCAACTTCGCCGCGGGCATGTCGGGCGGCATCGCCTACCTGCTGGACACGGCCGTGCAGCGGGTCAACCAGGAGATGGTGGACCTGGACCCGGTGGACGACTCGGACCGCGAGTTCCTCCGCCGTGCCGTCGAGAAGCACTACCTGGAGACGGACTCCGCGGTGGCGCACGCGCTGCTGGCCGACTGGGACCTGGCGGTGGACCGCTTCACCAAGGTCATGCCGAAGGACTACAAGCGGGTGCTGGCGGCACAGGCCCGCGCCGAGCTGGAAGGCCGCGACGTCAACCAAGCGATCATGGAGGCATCCCATGGCTGACCCTCGTGGGTTCCTCACCACCGAACGTGAGACCCCTCGCAGCCGTCCCGTTTTCCTGCGCCTGCGCGACTGGCGCGAGGTCTACGAGGAGTTCGAGCGGCCCAAGCTGGAGAAGCAGGCCGGTCGCTGCATGGACTGCGGCATCCCGTTCTGCCACCAGGGGTGTCCGCTGGGGAACCTGATCCCCGAGTGGAACAACCTGGTGTGGAAGGAAGACTGGCGGCTCGCGTCGGAACGCCTGCACGCGACCAACAACTTCCCGGAGTTCACCGGGACGTTGTGCCCGGCGCCGTGCGAGGCCGCGTGCGTGGTGGGGATCAACGGCGATCCGGTCACCATCAAGCGGGTCGAGATCTCCATCATCGACCGGGCGTGGGACGAGGGCTGGGTGACGCCGCAGCTGCCGCCGACGCGCACCGGGCGCAAGGTGGCCGTGGTCGGCTCCGGTCCCGCGGGCCTGGCCGCCGCGCAGCAGCTGACCCGCGCGGGCCACGACGTGGTGGTGCTGGAGCGGGCGGACGCCATCGGCGGGCTGCTGCGCTACGGCATCCCCGAGTTCAAGATGGAGAAGTGGCGGCTGGACCGCCGGCTGGACCAGATGCGGGCCGAGGGCACCGAGTTCCGGACGGGCGTGAACGTCGGTGTCGACGTCACGGTCGAGGAGCTGCGGGAGTCCTACGACGCGGTGGTGCTGGCGGGCGGCGCGACGGCGTGGCGCGACCTGCCGGCGCCGGGCCGGGAGCTGTCCGGGGTGTACCAGGCGATGGAGTACCTGCCGGGTGCGAACCGGGTGGCGCGCGGCGAGCTGGACGCGCCGCCCATCACGGCCGAGGGCAAGCACGTCGTGGTCATCGGCGGCGGCGACACGGGCGCGGACTGCGTGGGCACCGCCCACCGCCAGGGCGCGTTGTCCGTGACGCAGCTGGAGATCATGCCCCGGCCGCCGGAGAAGCGCGCCGAAGCCCACCCGTGGCCGACCTACCCGATGCTGTACCGGGTGACGTCGGCCCATGAGGAGGGCGGCGAGCGGCTGTACGCCGTGTCCACGGTGGAGTTCCTGGGTGACGACGCGGGCGCGGTGCGGGCGTTGAAGCTGGTCGAGGTCGAGGCGTCCGGTGGGCGGTTCGAGCCGGTGCCGGGCACCGAGCGGGAGATCCCGGCGCAGCTGGTGACGCTGGCGATGGGCTTCGTCGGCCCGGAGAAGGACGGCCTGCTCACCGAGCTGGGTGTCGGTCTCGACGCACGCGGCAACGTCGCCCGTGACGACTCCTTCGCGACCGACGTCGACGGCGTGTTCGTGGCCGGTGACATGGGCCGCGGCCAGTCGCTGATCGTGTGGGCCATCGCCGAGGGCCGCTCGGCCGCCGCCGGCGTGGACGCCTACCTGACCGGCAGGCACGTCCTGCCGCGGCCGATCGAGCCGACCGACCGGCCGCTCGTCTGAGCCGTCCCCGGGCGCACAACGACGTGCGCCAGGGGACCCCCTTCTCGCGTGGCCGGACAGCGTGGTCCGGCCACGCGGACCATCACGCCAGCACTTCCGCCAGCCGGTCGAACGCCTCGCGTACGCGCTCGTGCGCGCCGACGTGCCGCAACCCCATCGGGCTCGGCATCGGCGACGTGATCACGTGCACCCGACGGCCCACCCCGGCCGTGTTACCCGGTCGATTCCACTCGTCGCGGGCGATGACCCCCATCAGGAGCACCGCCTTGATGCCCGGCACCAGGTCCAGGATCTTCGGCAGCCACGCTCTGGCGTCACGCAGGTCGTCGGCGCTCGGCTGGTCCGTCGCAGTCGGCCACGGCACGGTGTTCCAGTGCACGACGCGGTGCCAGTCCACCCCTACGCGCTCGTACTCGGCGTGCGCCCGCGCGGCCGTCGGGTCGTTGTTCTCCGGGCTCAGCAGGCCCGAGCCGTGCTTCTTCGTGGCGCCCGGTCCGGGTGACTTCAGCAGCACCAGCGCTTCGGCGTCGACGCCCGCGAAGTCCGGGTCCGGGTAGGGCACGTCGCCGGGCGTCAGACCGCGCGATCGGGCGATCTCGTCCGCCAGGGCGACGAGCGGGGCGATGTGCGGTTCGCCCAGGCGGGCCAGCTTGGTCTGGACCACCGCGGTCGACTTGTTCGCTCGGGCGGGCATGGGGCTCCGTTCGCGTGGTGGCGGCGTACCCCTGCACAAGCGGTGTGGCGGCGGCGTTCGTTACAGCGCCCGTCGTGGCTGCTGCGGCAGCGGACCGTGATCCGGCCGCCTCGGTGGGCGGGTGCCCGCCGCCCACCGAGGCCGCTCCCATGAGCCGTCCCCGGTGACCGGACAGCGTGGTCCGGCCACCGGGGACCCCTTCCCGTCACAGCTCCGACCGGCCCCGGCGCGGCGCCTGTCCGCCGGGACCGCCCCGGACTACGGGCAGGTCTTCCAGGCGAAGTGGTAGGTCGTCTCGACACTGCCGTCCGTCGAGTCCATCGAGATGAAGCTCGTGGTCTTGGTCGGGTCGGACGTGCCCGCGCTCACCCGGAGCTCGGTGTTGATGTTGAACAGGCGCTGCTCACCGCACGGGTGGTAGACGATCGCGGCCAGCTCCGTGGTGTCGGTCGCCTGCCAGTCGTCACTGAACGGGCCCGCGTAGTTGTGGCTCTGGTACGCCGTGGGCGACATGCCCTGGAAGTAGTAGTTGGCCCGTTCCAGGCCGGTCGCGCCCTGCTCAAGGTGGGCGAAGCCGCGGTAGTCGGCTTGCGCGATGCCGTAGGTGAACCCCTGTGGGATGTTCAGCCTCAGGTTGAGCTGGCAGTTCTTCCGGAAATCCGTGGGCAGTGAACCGACACCGACCTGCGCCATGAACTGGCTGTACGTGACGGTGAACGCCTTGTTGTCCGGTGACACCGCTACGGCGGCGGTCCCGGCCGGGCAGCCGGAGCCGTTCACGGTCACCACGTCGATCGTCATGTGGTCCGGCGGTGGAACCGTGTTCGGCGCACCACCGGGAGGAATGACGATCGCCGCCGCCATGGTGGCGGCCACCACGAAATTGAACATGGAGACACCTTCCGACTCGTCCTTGAGCAGGGGTAATCGGCGGCGAATTGACGCAGTTGTGGAGAACACGCGGTTCAGTGTTCGGCGAAGGGCGGTCCGACCGGTGCTAGCACCGCTTCCACGAGAAGTGGTAGGTGGTGCTCACGTTGCTGTCCGTCGAATCCATCACCATGAAACTCGTGCCGGTCGACGTGCCCGCCGTGACCCGGAGTTCCGTGTTGATGTTGAACAGCCGCTGCTCACCGCACGGGGCGTACACGATGGCGCCCCATTCCGTGCTGTCGGTCGCCTGCCAGTTGTCGCTCAACGGCCCGGTGTAGGTGTGGCTCTTGCGGGACGTCGGCGACATTCCCTGGAAGTAGTAGTTGCCCTGCTCCATGCCCACCGCGCCCGGCTGGAGGTGCGCGAAGCCGCGGTAGTCGGCCTGCGTGACGCCGAACGTGAAGCCCTGCGGGTAGTTCAACTGGAGCGCGAGCTGGCAGTTCTTCCGGAAGTCGGTCGGATCCGACGCCGCGCCCGACTCGGCGAGGAACTGGCTGTAGGTGACGGTGAACGCGGTGCGGTCGGGTGCGGCGGCGACCGCCGCGGTGCCGGCCGGGCAACCGGACCCGTTCACCGTCTTCACCTCGACGGTGACGTAATCCGGCGCGACGTCGACCTGCGGTTCACTTAATGGGATGATCGCGGACATGGCCATGACCGCCGCGGCCATTGTGCTCAGCATGGATTGCCTTCCTCTAACCTCACTTCACGATGTGACGGCGGTTACAGGAAGGTAGCGCAACGCCATCGGCGCACAGTTCCACCATTAGGGTGGAAGCGCTCCCGCATAGTGGAACGAATACTTCACCCGACAAATAGGTGTTCCGCACGGCGTTCGTTGAAATTGCGACCATTCCCGAAACGAGACCGACCGCAACTATTGCGTCCACCATTCGGGAGTTGTTCACGGGCCACCGACCCGGACCGACCGGGCACGGGCTCAACCGGGCCGGGAGGCCACCACGCGCCGGATCAGCTGCACCATGCGCGCGCTCTCGTCGTCGTCCAGCGCCTCGAACCAGCGCGCCTCACGCGCGTTCTGGCTCGGGAACGCCCGCGCCACCGACTTGCGACCCTGGTCGGTCAGCGCCACGAACACGACCCGCCGGTCCTGGTCGTCCTTCCTGCGCTCCACCAACCCGGCGCGCTCCAGCGTGTTGATCAGGTTGGACATCGCCGACCGAGTGGTGCCGGACAGGTTCGCCAGCCGCGCCGGCTGCGTCGGCCCCAGGATCCACAGCTTGAACATCAGCCGGAACCCGGGCATCGTCCACCCGAGCTCCCGGTGCACCAGCGCCTCGTAATCGGTGATCATCATGTACGCCAGGTGGAGCACGTTGTACGAAAGGCCGAACGCGTTCGCGTCCCCACCCAGCTCGGCGATCCGGTAACGTGCGTAACGCTCGTAATCCTGCCCTGTCACCACATCCGCAGCGCTGGGACCCTCCTGCTCTGCCACCCGCTGATCCTGACAGGGTGAACCGGCCGACGGCACGTGAATACGGCACACTGGCCGGCGTGATCGGGACGCGTCGGTTCGCCACCACGGCCGCGGTCGTGCTGGTGGTCGCCACCGCCGCGTCCGTGGCCGCGAGCTTCGACATCGTCAAGGGCGAGGGCGCGGTCGTGCTGGACGACCTCGCCCAGCTCGCCACCGGCCTGCTCGCGACCGGCTGCTGCCTGTGGACTGCCCGCCGGGCCACCGGGCCGGACCGGCGCTGGCGGCTCGCGATGGGCATCGGCATGGCGGGCTGGTCGACCGGCCAGGTGCTGTGGACGTGGTACCAGCTGGTCGAGCGGCGGGCCGTGCCGTCACCGTCCCCCGCGGACGCCGGGTACCTCAGCATCGTGCCGTTCGCGTTCATCGCGCTGCTGGTCATCGGCAACTTCCGCCGCTCGGGCTCACCCGACGCCCTGCTGGACCGCCGTTCCCACAGCGCCCGCCTGGTGTTGCTGTTGGACGGTCTGATCGTGACCGGGTCGCTCTTCGTGCTCACGTGGACCACGTCGCTCGGCGGTCTGGTGGCCGTCGGCAACCCGAGCACGCCGGCGTTCCTGGTCGCCATCGCCTACCCGGTGACGGACCTGGCGCTGCTGGTGATCGTGGTGGTGCTGAGCGCGGACCGGAAGGTCGTGCTGCGCAACCAGCTCCGACTGCTCGGGCTCGGCCTGGTGGGACTGTCCCTGTCCGACCTCGCGTTCGCCTACCTGGTCAGCATCCAGGCGCCCGAGGTTCCGCCGCTCGCCAACGCCGGCTTCGTCGTGGGGCCCGCGCTGATCGCGTTGGCGGCGCTCGCGCCGGTGGCGTCGCCCGCGGCCGGGCCGGAGCGCAACCGCCGGCGGTGGCAGTGGGCCTACCTGCTCATGCCGTACGTTCCGCTGCTGGTCAGCAGCGTGCTGGTGCTGCGCCGCACGCTCATCGGCGACCTCCGGCCGTTGGACGGGGTGGAGATCGCCTCCGGGTTCACCGTGTTCGTCGCGGTGATCCTGCGGCAGCTGGTGACCCTGGTGGACAACACCAAGCTGGTGCTGCTGCTCCGCGAGTCCGAGTACAGCCTGAACCACCAGGCGCACCACGACCCGTTGACCGGCTTGGCCAACCGGGCGCTGTTCGAGGACAGGCTCGACGAGGCGCTGACCGACCACCACCGCGACGGCACCCCGTTCGGGCTGCTGTTCGTCGACTTGGACGACTTCAAGGCGGTCAACGACATGTCCGGCCACGCGCACGGCGACGCGGTGCTCGAAACGGTCGCGGCACGGCTGCGGCAGTGCGTCCGCGACACCGACGTGGTGGCCCGGCTGGGCGGCGACGAGTTCGGCGTCCTGGTCCAGGGCGTCGCGGAGCCGGAGCGGGTGGCCTCCCGCGTCCTCGACTCGCTCGGGGACGAGATCAGCGCGTCGGTCGGCGTGGTGATCTGCACCGGCCAGGACCCGGAGGCCACCGCCGCGTCCGTGCTGAGCCGCGCCGACAAGGCGATGTACGAGGCCAAGCGCGAAGGTGGCGGGCGAGGGCTCGTCATCCACTCGTAGGGCGAGGCGGGCCGGTCGGACCGCCTCGCCCTGTGCTCGACTCACTCGACCTCGACGTCGGCCCACCACTGGACGATGTACTTCTGCCCGGCGAACTTGGCGAAGAAGCCCGGGGCAACACCGTGGTCGGAGTCGACGCGGTTGATGCCCAGCGCCAGGACGACCCTCCCCCTCTCCGCGGGGTCCGGGAGCAGCGCCGGGTCGACCCGGTAGAGCAGGGAGACGTCCGCGCTCAGGTCGGAGAGGAAGTCGTCCCACTGCTGGGCGGTCGCCTCGCACCTCAGCTGCATGACGATGAGCGCAGGCGCCTCCTCGTCGATGTTCTCGGTCATGTTGAAGACGAGGTTCGCGCGCTCGACGCGTTCGCCCGGCTGCCGCTGGAAGACCGGCGTCGCGGCCTCACCGGTCCAGATGGCGCCGACCTCGGTCCTGACGTCGAGCAGGTCCTCGCTGCCCGGGGCGCGCAGGTCGTGCTGCAACCACCGGGCGAACTGGTTGTGCGCCCAACCGTCCCAGTCTCCGCTGAACCGGAACACCTCGTCGATCAGCAACTCCTCCTGCCCGATCCACTCCACGACCTTGTCGACGGCTTGGTACGGGCTGAGCATGAGGTACGGCATCACTCACTCCTTGGGTACGGGGGTTCGGGGGAAGGCCGCGAAAGCGGGGTGGGCGACCCGGTGGCCGCCCACCCGCGCGCGACCGGGTCAGCCGAGCAGGTCGGGGTCCGACCACCACTGCACGGCGTACTGGCGGCCGGCGCTCTCGACCCGGTAGCCCGCCGCGGGGCGGAAGCCGGGCTCGTTGAAGCAGATGCCCAGCGACAGCACCATCACGTTCTCCGGACCGAACGCGTCGTCGACGTCGGGGTTGACGCCGTACAGCTTGGTGACGTCACGGCTCAGCCCGGACCGGAATGAGGTCCACGGCTGTTTCGGCGACTGGCACTTCAACTCCGTGATGATGACCGGCGCGGTGTCCGCGACGGCCGGGCTGAGCGCGTTGAACACGAGATCCGCGCGCGACTGGGTGCTCTCGAAAACCGGGACCGCGCCCGTGCCGGTCGGAATGAAGTTGGCTTCCGTCAGGACGTCGAGCGGGTTGTTGTTGCGCAGTCGGAGTTTCAGCTGACTTTGCAGCCACAACGCGAACTGGTTGCGGGCCCAGCCTTCCCAGCCGCCCGCGAACACCGAGAGGGCGTCGATCGTCGGCTGGTCCGCCTGGATCCATTCGACAACGGCCTTGACGACGTCGACCGGGCCGATGGTGTTGTAAGCCATGATGGGACTCCTGGAAGGGGGAGCGGAACGGGGAGCAGCGCGGAACGCGCCGGAGAGGGGGCGCAGAGCGCGCCGGGGAAGTTCGCGCTCTGCGCCCGGGACGACGGGCCGGTGTGGCGGGGGGGCACCCGGGCTGTCGAGCGGGGCGGGTCGTGGACGCCTCGCGGACCTCGACCCCGTCGTCCTCCGCAGTGCGCCGGGTGGACGGCCGGCGCACGGGTCACGCGGTCGACCGGGGAGCGGGTCGACCAGGGGTGATCAGGCCGCGATCGGCTGCATGCCGGTGTTGATCGTCCACGTGTTGTCGGGGTTCAGCACCGCGGTCATCTCGAAGCCCGCGTTGTACTGCAGCTCCACCGAGTTGCTGATCTGCTCGATGTCGAGCACCTCGCCGTGGGTGAAGGTGCCCGCGGTGAGCCAGTAGCTCGGGTGCGGGCTGAAGACGAGGTTCTCGTTGGGCTGCGCCTGCACCGCGAACACGCCGGAGTTCGACATGCCGATGCCGACCGCCGCGCCGTCGGCGGGCACGGTCGGCAACTCACGGATGTAGAGGTTGCCGAGCTCCGGGATGCCGAACGCCTTGCCGGGCACGAACCGGTGCGCGCCGTCCGCGTAGTCGAACAGGATCTGGTTCGAGGTCAGGTCCTGGGGGTTGGCCTGCTGGACCTGCTGCGCCCGGAACCGCGTACCCGGCTTCAACGTGCCGGTGTACGACCAGGCGAAGCAGTAGTCGAGAGCCCACTCGAAGGTCACGGTCGTGTGCGGCCAGGCCGGTGCGGTCAGCCAGGCGAGGGACATGGCGTTGCGCACGCCGAGGTCCACCGGCTGCTGGTACACGCAGAGGTCCTGGAACTGGGTAGATTCATTGCGAACCGTAAGGGAGTACTTCGTTGGCATGGCAGGACAACTCCTTCACGAGGAGAAAACTCGGATAAATTCACACCAGGGGCGAGGAATAGTCGGGCGCGGTGTGATCGGTCGCGGGCCGGTCGACAGCACCGCGTTCGCCCGTTCCCGACGGAGGGCCGGTCAGTGGATTCCGGAGCTCTTTATTTTTACTTTTCCGGTCCGTCCGTCGAAACAAGTACACGCCGCCGAGCGCAAGGCGTCAAGAGAACGGCCTTCACTCGATACGTCGACACCGCATTCACCTGACTTGGCTTCCCGGGAGCGCCGGGCGCGCCTTTTCGTAACGTGAAGACGCAGGCGACCCGAAACGAAAGTCGCGCGAATTGAATTGCGAGCAGTGCCGGCAGGAGTTCCCCGCTCGGGCCACCGGCAGACCCCGCCGGTACTGCTCGTCGGCGTGCCGGCAACGCGCGTTCCGGGCCAGGCAGGTCGCCGAGCGGTCCGCCGTCGCGCTGCCCGGCCAGGTGGAGGCGCTGGCCGTGGAGCTGCGGGACCACGCCGAGGTCATCCGCTTCCTCGCCCGCGGTTGGACGCCCGTGGAGCCCGGGATGTCCCTGACGGACCTGATCGAGGCCACCGCGGACGTGGCGGAGCGGTTGCGGGAGCTGGGCGGGCGCCTGGCCGACGTGCCGTCCCGGCACGGGTGACAGAACGCGTAACGCAACCCCTCAACCGGAACCGCCTACGGGTGACCCCTGACGGTCTGGTGGCTCGACCGACCGGCGGGGCGGTCGCACAGCTCAGTCACCGATCGCGCCGACCGGCACCGCACCTTGGCGGCGCTGCTCGTCTCGTGCTGGCGCTGGTGGCGGCAAGGTGCAGGCTGGCGAGGTCACAGCACCGGCGAGGTGCCGGGCAGGTGAGGTCTCGCCCGCGCCAGCGCGAGCGGTGCAGGTGAGGTGCAGCGCCCGCGCCCGCGGTGCAGGTGAGGTGCAGCGCCCGCGCCCGCGGTGCAGGTGAGATGCAGCGCCAGCGCCCGCGGTGCAGGTGAGATGCGCGCCAGCGCCAGCGGTGCGGGTGAGGCGCCAGCGGTGCGGGTGAGGCGCGCCAGCGCCAGCGGGGTGCAGGGCCAGCGGTGCAGGGCAGGTGAGGCGACATCGCCGTCGCGGGATCGCCGTCGCGGGCGAGGTTCGGGCGAGGTTCGGGGTCGGCCGGACCGCGTGCCGTGCGCCGATCTGGCCGCGCTCACACCGCCGTCGTCAGCGCTTGGGCACGAAGGCGTAGATGCTGGCGGGAGACCCGGAGCCGCGGCGGTTGACCGTGCCGCCGACCAGGATGTGCGCGCCCTGCTCGGGCAGCTGCGCCAGGTTCGCCAGGATCTCCAGGCTGATCCGGTGCTCCCGGTACAACAGCTTGGACACGCGGTACTCGAAGTCGGTGGCGGGCTCCGGGCTGAACGTGTCCGTGCCCAGCGCACCGCGACGGCCGAGGCGGCCGGTGTCGACCAGCCACTGCACGGCTTGCAGCGAGAACCCGGGCTGGTGCATCTGCCCGGCCGCGTCGAAGTTGAAGAACGAGGGGGTGCCCCACCGCTCCTCCCACCCGGTCCACAGCACGACCGCGGCCTCGTTCGGGATGCGGCCGTGCCGCTGCTCCCAGCGCTGGAGGTCGCCCACGGTGACCTCGTAGTCCGCGTCGCGCCCGGCCCGCTCCCGCACGTCGATCTTCACGGCGGGCAGGAACAGGTCGTCGGCGTCGAGCTCGTCGGCGTACGGCTGGTCGTCGTTGAAGTGCGCGGGCGCGCCCCAGTGGGTGCCGGTGTGCTCCCCCTGCGACACGTACTGGAGGTAGAACCCGTGCTCCGGCACCGTGGTCACGGTGGTCAGCGTGAACTCCGGGTCGCCCGGGTAGACGTTGGTCCGGCCCGGGTCGTTGACGTGCGCCAGGTTCACCAACCGGTAGTCGCCCAGCCCCAACTGGCCTGAACGCCCCGCCGCGCCGGCGGACCCGCTGCCCGCGATCATGCCGCCCACTGTCGTAGCCACACCCGCGAGCATCGACCGTCTCCGCACCGCCGACCACTCCTCTGCCTAGCCGTCACTCGATCCGGGCAACGGTACAGGCTCGGTGATCACAAAACGACAACCTGGCGGACGGCTTCCCCTGCGGCCAAACGGGTGAAACCGATGTTGATCTCCTCCAACGTGAGGCGTCCTGACAACAGCTCGTGCACGGGCAGCTGCCCCGCCCGGTACAGGTCGACGAACCTCGGCACGTCCCGCCGCGGCACGCACGAGCCGAGGTAGCTGCCCTTCAACGTCCGTTCCTCCGCGACCAAGCTCAACGCGGGCAGCGAGATTGTCCGGTCCGGGTGCGGCAGTCCCACCGTCACCGTCGTGCCGCCCGCGCCGGTCGCCAGGTACGCCTGCTCCAGCACGGCCGCGACGCCGGTCGTGTCGATGACCTTGTCCGCACCGCCACCGGTCACCGAGCGCACTTCGGCCACCGCGTCCGGACCGCCGGCCACCACGTCCGTCGCGCCGAGCTTCCGCGCCAACGCGCGCTTGTGCTCCACCACGTCCACCGCGACGATCTGCGACGCCCCGGCCGCCCGTGCCGCCAGCAACGCGGCCAGCCCCACGCCGCCGAGCCCGAACACCGCTACCCGGTCCCCCGGCGCGACGGCCGCGCTGTAGAACGCCGCTCCGGCGCCGGTGAGGACCGCGCAGCCGAACAGGGCGGCGATCTCGAACGGCAGGTCGGCGGGCACGAGCGTGGCCGACTTCTCCGACACCACGGCGTACTCGGCGAACCCGGACACCCCGAGGTGGTGGTGCGGGCGCGTTCCGTCGGGCAGCCGGAGCCGCCGTCCGCCGCTCAGCAGGGTGCCCTCGCGGTTCGCCGCCGCACCCGGCTCGCACAACGCCTGCCGACCCGACACGCACCGCCGACAGGACCCGCACGCCGGCACGAACGACAGCACCACGTGGTCGCCGACGGCGAAGTCCGAAGTGCCCGGACCGGTCTCCACCACCTCGCCCGCGGCCTCGTGCCCCAGCAGCATCGGCAGCGGCCGGAGCCGGGAGCCGTCGATCACCGACAGGTCGGAGTGGCACAACCCGGTGGCGCGCACCCGCACCAGGACCTCGCCGGGACCGGGTGGGTCCAGCTCCAGGTCGACCACCTGGAGCGGACCGCCGACCTCCGTCAACACCGCGCCCTTCACGCCACCACCAGCCCTTCCATCGCGGCACGCAGGTCGCCCGGGATGGCCACCGGCTTGCGGGTCGAACGGTCCGTGAACACGTGCACGAAGTGCCCTTCGGCGACCACGTCGTCCCGGCCCTCCGGGTAGAAGCCGATCTCGTAGCGGACGCTGGAGCGGCCGAGGTGCCCGATCCGCAGACCCGCGTCGACGGCCTCCGGGAACGCCACGGACGCGCGGTAGTTGCAGTGGGACTCCACGCACAGCCCGATGGCCGGACCGCCGTGGATGTCCAACCCACCCTCCGCGATCAACCACGTGTTGATCACCGTGTCCATGAAGGCGTAGTGCACGACGTTGTTCACGTGCCCGTACACGTCGTTGTCGTGCCACCTGGTCGGAATCCGCTGCCAGTGCCGGTACTGCTCACGCATACAACATCCTGGGCGCCACCCAACCTCCTGGAATCAGTCGAGCATCCTGGTGAGCTCGACCCGGGACCGCACTTCGAGCCTGGCGAAGATGTTGCGCAGGTGGTGCTCGACGGTGCGGTGGCTCAGGAACAGCCGCGCGGCGATCTCCCGGTTGGTCGCGCCCTCGGCGACCAGGCGGGCGATCTGCGCCTGCTGCGGCGTCAGCCCGGCGGTCGGGTCGACGTCGGCGCGCCCGGCGGCGCGGTTCGCGGCGCGGTCGGCGGTCCGGTCCGCCTGGGACGGTCCGACGGCCTCACCCGCCGCGCGCAGCTCCGCCCGTGCCCGCGCGACCCACCGGTCGGCCTCGTAGCGCTGGAAGATCTTCATCGCGTCGCGCAGGAGTTCGCGCGCGGCACGCGGTTTGCGGTCGCGCCGCAGCCGGTGGCCGTAGAACAGCTCGGTCTTGGCCAGTTCCATGGCGGTGCCGCTGGCCCGGTGCAACCGGATCGCCTCGCGGAAGTGCTCCTCCGCGCGGGCGCCTTCGGTGAGCAGGCCGTGGCAGCGGTGCGACAGCGCGAGACGTGCCGCGCTGCCGGTGGTGCCCGCCCACTTCTCGTAGCGCCGCAACGCGCGGTCCGCGATGGACAGCTGCCCGCACCCGACCGCGGCCTCCACGACGTGCGGCGCGGCCATCACCTTGATGCCGGTGTGCACGCCGCCCGACCCGGCGGCCATCAGCCGCAGCCGGTCCAGCGCGTCGGCCGGGCGGTCCAGCGCGAGGTCCACGCAGGCGAACGCCCACGCACCGAAGGTGCCGGAACGGCCGAGGCCGCGTTCGGCGATCTGCTCGGCGGCGGCGTCGATGCGGTGCACGGCGGTCTCCGTGTCACCCCGAAGCGCGGCGAGCAGGGCCAGGATCGTGAGGTGGTCGACCACGGCGTTGTGCTGGCCGATGGCGGTCGCCGCGTGCACGCCCTCGAACGCCGCCGACAACGCTGCCGAGTGCTGGTCGAGCAGCATCGCGGACAACGCCCGGTACACCAGCGCCCACGGCACGAGCGCCGTCAGCCCGTGCTCGTGCGCCGCCGTCACCGCGCTGGTCGCCAGCTCGTGCGCCCTGGTCGCGTCACCGAGGGTGTACGCGGCCTGGCCGCCCCAGATCTTGGCCTGCGGGTGCGGCACGCGTTCGGCCAGCTCCACCACGGACCGCAGCACGGGCAGGGCCTCGTCATGCCGTCCGGCGAACGTGGCCGCCATGCCGGTGAGGTGGTCCAGCGTGATCCGGGTTTCGTCCGGCTCGTCGGGTCGGCGCAGGCCGGCGGCAAACGCGGCGGTCTCGGCGTAGCGGACGTGGTCGCCCGCGATGCTGGCCGCCTCACCGGCGAAGCCGAGCGCGGTGATGGCCAGCGTGCGGTGCGTGCCGACGAGTTCGCCCGCGGCTTTCAGCAGCCGGCGGACCGCGACATCCGGCAGGCCGTTGCCCAGGTCGAGGCCGCCGCGGAGCACTTCGGTCCGCGCCCGCAGTTCGTTGCTGTCGGTCAGCCGGGCGGCGGTGCGCAGGGCGATGCGGGCGCGGCGGGGTGCGCCGGACGCCCAGTGGTCGGTGGCGGCGGCGATCAGGTGGCGCGCCCTGGCGTCCGGATCGGCGGTCAGGGCGGCGGCGCGGTCGTGGTCGCGGGCCGCGGCCGGGTAGTCGCCGCAGCGCCGGGCCCGGTTCGCCGAGTCGACGAGCCGTTCGGCGAACGCGTCGCGTGCGCCGGGCGCGCGGGCTGCCTCGTGCCAGGTGCGACGGGGGCCGGGTGGCAGGGTTTCGGCCAACGCGGCGTGCGCGGCGTAGCGCAGGACGAGCGGGATCTCCGTGCGCAGCGCGGACCGGACCAGCGGCCCGCCGTCGAGCAGGGCGTTCGCCTCCTCGATCGCGGCCAGGTCGAGGTCCGGCATCCGGGCCAGCGCGTCCGCGTCCACCTCGTCGTCCACCACGCACAACGCGACTGCGCACCTGGCCTGCGGTGACAGCGCGGTGAACCGGGCGCCGAACCGGGCGCGCAGCGAGCTGTCCTCGGGCAGCGCGTCGGGGCCGGGCGCGGTGCCGCCGAGCTGTTCGGACGTGAGCGCGCGGGCCAGCTCGGTGAGCGCCAGCGGGTTGCCGCGGGCCAGGTCGGCGACGTCGTCGGCGAGACCGGGTGCCAGGCCGGGCCGGAGTCCGCGCAGCACCCGGAGGCTGTCGGCGTGGTCGAGCGGGTCCAGCCGGACCCACGGCAGGCCGTGCGGCTCGGCCTCGGTGGCGATCAGCAGGGCCACCGGCTCGTCCGCGATCTCCGCGGCGAGTTCCACCAGCCAGTCGGTGTCCTCGAGGAGGTGGGCGTCGTCCACGCACAGGAGGACTTCGCGGCCGGTGGTCGTGGCGGCCTCCCGCGCGGCGGCGAGCATCGAGGTCTTGCCCGACCCGGCCACGCCGCGCAGCACCAGCGCCCCGCCGTGACCGGCACGGGCTCGGGCGAGCAACGCGTCTACGGCGACGCGCTGCCGGTCACGTCCGCGCAGCATGGGGCCAGTCTGGCCGGAGGTCGACGCCGGGCGGAAGGGGTGCGGCGGAAATTATCTACCAGCGTTAGTTTTCGCCCGCGGACCGGTGGTTGCACCGATGCGGAGCACTCACCCAAAGGCGCAAGGTCATCGCTGTCCGTAGTTCCCTGCCAAGCGAGGTGTACACCGACGTGCAACTCCGCAAACTGATCCCCGCGCTGATCCCCGCGCTGGCCCTGTCCCTGGTCGGCGTGACGCCGCCGGCGAACGCCGAGGTCGAGTACCGACGCGGTCCCGCGCCGACCACTTCCAGCATCGAGGCGACCCGCGGCCCGTTCGCCACGGCGTCCACCACGGTGTCCTCCTGGTCCGTTTCCGGTTTCGGCGGCGGCACGATCTACTACCCGACCAGCACCTCCGAGGGCACTTTCGGCGCCATCGCCGTCTCGCCCGGCTACACCGCGAGCCAGTCCAGCATGGCCTGGCTCGGCCCGCGCATCGCGTCGCAGGGCTTCGTGGTGTTCACCATCGACACCAACAGCCGCTACGACCAGCCCGACAGCCGGGCGACCCAGCTGCTGGCGGCCCTGGACTACCTGACCCAGAGCAGCTCGGTGCGCAGCCGGATCGACTCGAGCCGGCTGGGCGTCATGGGGCACTCGATGGGAGGCGGCGGCACCCTGCGCGCCGCCGAGCGTCGCCCCGCCCTCCAGGCGGCGATCCCGCTGACCGCGTGGCACACCGACAAGTCCTGGGGTGGCGTGCAGGTGCCCACCCTGGTCGTCGGCGCCGAGAACGACTCGGTCGCGTCGGTCTCGTCGCACTCCGAGCCGTTCTACACCTCGCTGCCGTCCACTTTGGACAAGGCGTACCTCGAGCTGAACGGCGCGGACCACTTCGCACCCAACTCGTCGAACACGACGATCGCGAAGTACAGCATCGCGTGGCTCAAGCGGTTCATCGACAACGACACCCGCTACGAGCAGTTCCTGTGCCCCGCGCCGGGGCGCAGCACGCTGATCGAGGAGTACCGGGACACCTGCCCGCACTCCGTCTGATCCGATACCCGGGCGTGGCGCCGCGACGAGTCGCGGCGTCACGCCCGTTCCACCACCGCCTCCTCCTCACACCGCGGCGCCGACTCCCCGTCGGCGCCGCGGTGTCGTTTCCACGCAAGACTGATCTTTTGCCCGCAAACTGGCGGAATGACGACTCGCCGACGTTTCGAATGGTCGTCAACTACACGTTCCAGTGAAAAACGCACACCCGAAAGAGGCACGTATTCGGGGCCAGGGCGAATGCTTCCACCAACGCCCCACAAGATCACTCGTTATTACACGCCCGAGCCCGCTACCAGCACAGTCTGTGCACTTCCCGGGGCCGATTGACCTCCAGGGGTGTACTCACATCAGCCGCTTTCCGCGGGGCATTCGGAGTCACTACCGTCACGGTGGACCACTGGACGGAATCCGATTGGCGGTGTGATGCGGTGACTGTGACCGATTCGGACTTGGACACCGAGCGACCTCGGCTCAGCCTCGGCACGGCGGCGGCGCGGAACCTGGCGACGACGACCAAGTCCGTGCCCCAGATGCAGGGCATCACCTCGCGGTGGCTGCTCAAGATCCTGCCCTGGGTGGAGGCGAAGGGCGGTGCCTTCCGGGTCAACCGCAGGCTCAGCTACGAGATCGGCGACGGTCGGCTGACCTTCACCAACATCGGCGCGGACGTGCGGGTCATCCCGCAGGAGCTGACCGAACTGCCGCTGCTGCGCGGCTTCGAGGACGTCGAGGCGCTGTCCGCGCTCGCCGACCGCTTCCAGCAGCGCGAGTTCCAGCCGGGCGACGTGCTGGTCGAGGAGGGCCGACCGCAGGACGCGGTCCACCTGATCGCGCACGGCAAGGTGAACAAGATCGGCCGGGGCGAGTACGGCGACCACACCGTGCTCGGCTCCCTCGCCGACGGCGACCACTTCGGCGGCCAGGTGCTCGCGGGCCCCCAGGGCGAGTGGGACTTCACCATCAAGGCGGTCACGCCGGTGATCGCCCTGATCCTGCCGTGGGAGGTGTTCGAGCGGCTCAACGGCGAGGCGGGTGGCCTGCGCGCGCACATCCAGCGCGCGTTCGCCAGCGGCACCGGGAGGTCCAACGCCTACGGCGAGGCCGAGATCGACATCGCGTCCGGCCACGAGGGCGAACCGGACCTGCCCGGCACGTTCGTCGACTACGAGGTCGCGCCGCGCGAGCTGGAGCTGAGCGTCGCGCAGACCGTGCTGCGGGTGCACAGCCGCGTCGCGGACCTCTACAACCAGCCGATGGACCAGGTCGAGCAGCAGTTGCGGCTCACCATCGAGGCCCTGCGCGAGCGCCAGGAGCACGAGATGGTCAACAACCGCGAGTTCGGCCTGCTGAACAGCGCGGACCTCAAGCAGCGCATCCACACCCGCAGCGGCCCTCCGACCCCGGACGACATGGACGACCTGCTTGCGACCGTCTGGAAGGAGCCCACGGCGTTCCTCGCCCATCCGCGGGTCATCGCGGCGTTCGGCCGGGAGTGCACCAAGCGCGGCGTCTACCCGTCCACGATCGACCTCAACGGGCACCACGTGCCGGCGTGGCGCGGCGTGCCCGTGCTGCCGTGCAACAAGATCGCGGTGAGCAAGACCCGCACCAGCTCGATCATGCTGCTGCGCGCGGGCGAGCAGAACCAGGGTGTCATCGGCCTGCACCAGACCGGCCTGCCCGACGAGTACCAGCCCGGGTTGTCGGTGCGGTTCATGGGCATCAGCGAGAAGGCGATCATCTCTTACCTCGTCAGCGCCTACTACTCCACCGCGATCCTCGTGCCGGACGCGGTCGGCGTGCTGGAACACGTCGAGATCGGCCGCGAAGACTGAGTCCCCCGACCAGATTGGGCAGCTGAAGTGACCGTGACAGACCCCGGCCTCGCTCCCGAAGAGGCCGAGCAGCAGCGCCAGAGCCTGAGCACCGCGAGTGCGCGGAACCTGGCCAGCACCACGAAGTCCACCCCGCAGATGCAGGGCATCTCGCCCCGGTGGCTGCTGCGAAAACTGCCCTGGGTGACCACCCAAGCCGGCACCTACCGGGTCAACCGCCGACTCTCCTACGCGCTCGGCGACGGCCGGGTGAGCTTCACCAGCACCGGCTCGGACATCCGGGTCATCCCGCAGGAGCTGCGCGAACTGCCCCTGCTGCGCGACTTCCCGGACGACGACGTGCTGGCCGCGTTGGCGAGCCGGTTCCGGCAGCGCGAGTTCCAGCCCGGCGACGTCCTGGTCGAGTCGGGAGGCCGGGCCGAGGAGGTCTACCTCATCGCGCACGGCAAGGTGAACAAGGTCGGCCGGGGCGAGTACGGCGACCAGACCGTGCTGGACACCCTGGCCGACGGCGAGCGCTTCGGCGACGAGGTGCTGATCGGCGGCGAGACCCGGTGGGAGTTCACGATCAAGGCCGTCACGCCGGTGATCGCCCTGGTGCTGCCGTGGCGATCCGTCCAGGAGCTGGAGGAGCGGGCCGAAGCGCTGCGGGCGCACATCGCGTCGGTGGTGCGCAACGCGGACAAGCCGCAGAACAAGCACGGTGAGGCGGCGATCGAGATCGCCTCCGGCCACGAGGGCGAGCCGGACCTGCCGGCGACGTTCGTCGACTACGAGTTGTCCCCGCGCGAGTACGAGCTGGAAGTGGCGCAGACCGTGCTGCGGGTGCACACCCGGGTGGCCGACCTCTACAACAAGCCGATGAACCAGACCGAGCAGCAGTTGCGGCTGACCATCGAGGCCCTGCGCGAGCGCCAGGAGCACGAGATGCTCAACAACCGCCGGATCGGTCTGCTGCACAACGCCGACCTGAAGCAGCGCATCCACACCCGCAGCGGGCCGCCGACCCCGGACGACCTGGACGAGTTGCTGTCCCGGCGGCGCAAGACGGCGTTCATGCTGGCCCACCCGCGCACGATCGCCGCGTTCGGTCGCGAGGCGAGCAAGCGCGGCCTGTACCCCGGCTCGGACGACGTGGACGGCACGCGGGTCATCACGTGGCGCGGTGTGCCGCTGCTGCCGTCGGACAAGATCCCGATCTCGCCGCAGGGCACCAGCTCGATCCTGGCCATGCGGATCGGCGAGCAGGACAACGGCGTGATCGGCCTGCACCAGCCGGGCATCCCGGACGAGGTGCAGCCGAGCCTGAACGTGCGGTTCATGGGCGTCAACGAGAAGGCGATCGTGTCGTACCTGGTCAGCGCCTACTACTCGGTGGCCGTGCTGGTACCGGACGCGCTCGGAATCCTGGAGCACGTGGAGATCGGCCGGTCCTGACCACACCGGAGTCGACGGCAGCCGGACCGCCACGTCCGGCTGCCCGTCTCCCCTGCGCGCCTGTTCACAGGGCAGGTGGGCACATCCCCCGGAACTGGAGTGTGGTGATGACCGACCTCGGCGTGAGCCTCGAACACCGATCCGCCCGAGAGGTGCTGGGTTGGAGTCGTGCGCGGGTGGACCCGGCGTTGCGGAAGGCGGTGGACCGGCTGCCGGACTCGATGCGCGCGGTAGCGGGTTACCACTTCGGCTGGTGGGACGAGGAGGGCAGGCCCACCGGCGCGGACCCCGGCAAGGCGATCCGGCCGGCGCTGGCGCTGCTGGGCGCGCAGGCGGTGGGCGGCGCGGCGCAGACGGCGCTGCCGGCCGCGGTGGCGGTGGAGTTGGTGCACAACTTCTCGTTGCTGCACGACGACGTGATGGACGGTGACACGACGCGGCGCCACCGTCCGACGGCCTGGCACGTGTTCGGGGTGAACCCCGCGATCCTGGCCGGTGACGCGTTGTTGACGCTGGCGCTGGACGTGGTGGCGGGCAGTGGTCACCCGAAGGCGCAGGAGGCGATCCGGGTGGTGTCGGCCGCGGTGCAGCGGCTGCTGGACGGGCAGAGCGCGGACCTGTCGTTCGAGCAGCGCGGCGACGTGCGGCTGGCGGAGTGCGTGCGGATGGCCGTCGGCAAGACGGGTTCGCTGCTGGGTGCGTCCTGCGCGTTGGGGGCGTTGTTCGGCGGCGGCCGGCCGGACCAGGTGGAGCACCTGCGGTCGTTCGGCGAGGAGGTCGGGTTGGCGTTCCAGTTCGTGGACGACCTGCTCGGCATCTGGGGCGACCCGGAGGTGACCGGCAAGCCGGTGTACTCGGACCTGGAGAACCGCAAGAAGTCGCTGCCCGTGGTGGCCGCCCTGACCTCCGACACCCCCGCCGCGCGGGAGCTTGACTCGCTCTACCACGCCGAACGGCAGCTCACCAGGTCCGACTTGGCGCACGCGGCCGAGTTGATCGAGCTGTCCGGCGCGCGGGCGTGGAGCCAGGGTCGGGCGGACGACCTGGTGGAGAGTGCCCGGGAGCACCTGCGCGCCGCGGAACCGACCGAGCGCGCGGCCCGGGAACTGGACGCCGTCGCCCGCCTGGCCACCCACCGGGACCGCTGACACGGGTCCACGCCCCCGCGAGGTCGCGTCGATCGGCTTCCCAAGCGATCGACGCGACCGTCTGCGGAGCAGCGGCCGTCAAGCGGAGTCGTGCGCGATGGCCTGCAGCACGTTGAGCCGTGCGGCCCGGATCGCGGGCAGGATCGCCGCGACCACGCCGATCCCGGCGGAGATCAGGAGGTAGCCGCCGAGCTGCGCCCAGGGGATGCCGATGTCGGTGATGCCCATGTCCTCCAGCGCCCGGACCGCCGCGACCCCCAGCGCGGTGCCCACCACGATGCCGAGCAGCGCGCCGAACACCGAGATCACCACCGATTCGACGGTGATCATCCGCATCACCTGGGCGCGGCGCATGCCGATCGCCCGCAACAGCCCCAGCTCACGCGTCCGCTCGACCACGGACAGCGCCAGCGTGTTGACCACGCCCAGCACCGCGATGAGGATGGCCAGCGCGAGCAGGACCTGGATCATCATCAGCACCGTGTCGAGCTGCGCGGCCTGCTGCCGCACGTAGGAGCTGAGGTCCTGCACGGAGACCTCGGGGTTGTCCGCGAACAGCGGTTCGAGGCGCTTGCGCACGTCGGCCACGTCCGCGCCCTGGTCGGCCTTGATGAACGCGCTGCTGATCTGCGGCAGCGCGAACCCGTCCACGGCGGACTCCGGCAGGAACAGCATGTCGTCGACCACCCTGCTCTCGGCCAGCACGAACGCCACCGTGTAGGTGCGCTGCTCGCCCTTCGTGGTCTGCACGGTCGCCGTGCTGCCCTGTCGCAGGTTCAAGGCGGTGGCCGACACCGCGTCCACGCCGATCTCCCCGTCCTCGAGGTCGGTGATCGTGCCGCCGGCGGCGCTGAGCCCGAAGATGCGCTCCATCGCGGGCACGTCGGTGACCGCCGTGGCGAACCTCCGCTCCCCGTTCACCAGGACGCCGTCGTTGTACCAGCCGAACGCGGACTCGACGCCGGGCGTGCCGGTGATCCGGTCCATCCGGTCGGCGGCGAACGTGCCGCCGACCTGGCCGTTGGCCGACGACTCGCCGGAGATGATCAGGTCGGCCTTGATCTGCGTGTCGGCGACCTTGGTCATGCTGGTGGTGGCGGAGGTGAGCACCACGCTGACGCCGGTGATCAGGGAGATGCCGACCATGAGCGCGGCGGCCGTGATGGCGGTGCGGCGCGGGTTGCGGGCCGAGTTGCGCCGGCCGAGCGTGCCCGGCACGGACCACGAGAGCAGCCTGCCGATCAGCGACACCACGGGTCGGCTGATCAGCGGCGTGAGCAGCGCGACGCCGACGAACGACACCAGCAGCCCCGACATGATCAGCCACAGCGTGCCGTCGGCGAACCCGAAGCCGAGCAGACCGCCGCCCGCCAGGGTCAGCACACCGCCCGCGACGGTCAACCGGGTCAGCGGCCGGTCCGGGGTGGAGGCTTCGCGCAGTGCCGCGACGGGCGGGATGCGGGAGGCGCGCACAGCGGGCAGCAACGCGGCCACGACGGTCACGACGAGGCCCACCGCGAACGACGAGATGATCGCCGACGGGGGCACCGCGATGCCCGCGAGGTGCAGGCTGCCGCCGCCGAACGTGCTGAACAGGGTCGCCAGCAACGCGCCGACGCCGATGCCCGCGCCGAGCCCGACCACGGACGCGATCAGGCCGATCACCACCGCCTCGACCACGACGGACGTGATCATCTGCCGGCGGCTCGCGCCCATCGCACGCAGCAGCGCCAGTTCCCGGGTGCGCTGCGCGACGATGATGGAGAACGTGTTGAGGATGATGAAGACGCCGACGAACAGGGCGATCCCGGCGAAGCCGAGCAGCACGTAGTTGAAGAACGCCAGGCCCTCGCCGATCTCGTCGGCCGACTCCGCGGCCAGCTGCTCGCCGGTCTTCACCTGGTACGCGTCGCCGAGCTCGCCCTGGACGCGGTCACGCAGCACGGTCTGCGACACGCCTTCGTCCGCGCGCACCGTGATGCCGCTGTACGCGCCGGGCGTGCCCAGGAGCAGCTGCTGGGCGGTGGCCTCGGTGAACGCCGTGGTCAGCTCGCCGCCGAGCGAGTCGCGGTCGCCGGGGTAGCCGAAGATCCCGGTGACGGTGAACGTCCGCTTCGGCTCCAGGGTGAGCACGGACAGCTGCTCGCCGACCTGGAACCCGCCGGTCTCGGCGAGGTAGGCGCTGATCACCACCTCGTCGTCGCGCTGCGGCCCGCGACCGTCCCGGATCTCCTCCTGGCCTTCGTCACGCCACGCGATGCCCAACCGCGGCGCGCCGGACGTGGTGAGCACCTTGCCGTTCTCGCCGATGGGACGGGCCGAGCCGACCACGTCGCCGACCGCCGTGCGCACGCCGTCCACCGACTCGACGGCCGCGACGTCCGCCGCGGTCAGGGTGCCGGCGCGAGCGGCCTCCGGGTCGTCCTGGCCCACCTTCGACTTGACCGCGACCTCGACGTCCACTTCGGAGTACGCGGTGGCGAACAAGTCCTTGAACGAGCGGTCCAGCGTGTCGGTCAGCACGAACGAACCGGACACGAACATCACGCCGAGCACCACGGCCAGGCCCGACAGGACCAGCCGGAGCTTGCGCGCCAGCACGCTCTTCAGCGTCGCCGTCAACATCACGCCACGACCAGCCGGTCGTCGCCGTCGAGGACCTTCATCGTGTCCAGCACGGCCGCGGCGGTGGGGTGGTGCAGTTCGCGCACGATCTGCCCGTCGGCCAGGAAGATCACGCGGTCCGCGTAGGACGCGGCGTTCGGGTCGTGCGTGACCATGACGACGGTCTGGTCGAAGTCCCGGGCCGAGCGCTGGAGGAAGCCGAGCACCTCGGCGCCGGACCGCGAGTCCAGGTTGCCGGTCGGCTCGTCGGCGAACACCACCTCGGGCCGTGCGACCAGGGCGCGGGCGCAGGCCACGCGTTGCTGCTGGCCGC
Source organism: Saccharothrix sp. NRRL B-16314 (assembly GCF_000716595.1). GTDB lineage: Bacteria > Actinomycetota > Actinomycetes > Mycobacteriales > Pseudonocardiaceae > Actinosynnema. Next base: position 158,357 of record NZ_JNXC01000007.1, on the reverse strand, counting down.
CGGACAGCTGCGTCGGCCGGTGCGTGAGGCGGTCGCGCAGGCCCACCGCGTCGATCACGGCGTCGAACCAGGCCCGGTCGACCTTCCGGCCGCCGATGGCCGACGGCAGCGTGATGTTCTCCTCCGCGGTGAGCGTCGGCAGCAGGTTGAACTGCTGGAAGATGAACCCGACCCGGCTGCGCCGCAGCTCCGTCAACCCCTTGTCGCGCAGGCCGTTCACCTTCGTGCCGCCGATCCACACGTCACCGGAGTCGATCGTGTCCAGCCCGGCGAGGCAGTGCATCAGGGTCGACTTGCCCGACCCGGACGGACCCATGATCGCGGTGAACCGGCCGCGGTCGAACTCCACGCTCACCCCGGCCAACGCGGTGACCGCGGCTTCCCCCGTGCCGTAGGACTTCCACACGTCCACCGCTTTCGCGGCCGATCCCACGTTGCCCTGCACCGGTTCCCACCCCTCTGTCCGACGGCGCTCGCCGTCCCCGTGGGCAAATGTGGCGGAACCGGGTACTTCGGCGCGTCGGGAATGACCCCGGAATCGGAGTCGGGGTATTTCCCTTAGCCGGTGCGGAAACACTCCGGAGGAACACCGCGCGCCGTACTTCCCGTCGAACGCTGGCCGAACAAGGGACGAACGGAGGGTTGACCCCACCGATCATCCGATGCCTGCGATGTGGCTCCGACCGATTCGGACACCCGCAGAAAGCGGCCGGACACAGACCGTCGCGACGACACGCAAACCCTCCCACATGGCGGGAAAACCGAGACAGGAGGCGTGCCGGATCGTAGGGTCTAGCGGCGTCAGCGCCCTTGACCAAGCGCTGCCAAGATCAACGTCGACCGTTGTTAGGAGCTGGTGTGTCGACCCTCCGGGTGCGTCCCTACACCAGAACGGGCGGTCGTACGCGCTCCGCGACGACGCTGGCCATCGAAACCATCGTGACGACGAACGAACAGGCGGCGAGAGACGCCCTGACGTCGACCGCGGAACACCGGATCATCAGCGATCTGTGCCGCAATCCGCATTCCGTGGCGGAAGTCGCGGCGACGCTGCGACTTCCGCTCGGCGTGGTGCGGGTGTTGTTGGCGGACATGTCCGACATGAGCCTGATCAACGTGCACGAGGACGGCACGATCGACGACCGCGGTCGGCCGTCACTGGACCTGATGGAGCGGGTCCTCCTGGGGTTGCGCCGGATGTGAGCGGTCCCTGATCGCGTGGACGACCGCGGCCATGTCGACACCGCCGTGCCCCAGCTCCACCGTGCGGGTGAAGAGGGACAGGCACACGTCCAGCAGCGGTGACGCGACACCGGCGGCGCGGGCGGCGTCCACGATCAGCCGGTTGTTCTTGAGCACGTCGCGGGCCGAGGCCTGGACCTCGTAGTCGACGGCGAGGAGCTTCGCCGCCTTGGTGCGCGACACCTTGCTGGCCATGGGGCCCGCGTCCAGCACGTCGACGAACGTGCGCAGGTCGAGGTCGTGGCGTTCGGCGAAGTGGAACGCCTCGGCCAGGCCGGTGGCCATCGTGATCAGGAACAGGTTGACCGCCAGCTTCATCAGCAGGGCGTTCGGGGTCTGACCGCAGTCCACCACGTCCGCGCACATCGGCGCGATCACCTCGCGCGCCCGTGCCACGGCTTCGGGGGCGCCGGCGAGCATGGCGACCAGTTCACCGGCCTCGGCCGGGCCGCGCGAGCCCGAGACGGGTGCTTCGACGTAGTCACCGCCGGCGGCGCGGACGTCGACGCCCAGGGCGTGCGAGTAGTCCGCTGCCGTCGTGCCCATGTTGACGATCGTGCGGCCTCGGACGTTGTCCGCGAACCGGGGCGTGCCGCGTTCCAGGACGTCGTCGATCGCGACCTCGTCGGAGAGCATCAGGATCACGACCTCGGTGGCGGCGAAGACCTCGGCCGCTGTCGCGACGACCCGTGCGCCGACGTCCCGCAGCGGTTCGGCCCGGTGCGGCGACCGGTTCCACACCACCAGCGGCCGGCCGGACCGGGCCAGGTTGAGCGCCATCGGCTGACCCATGGTGCCGAGACCGACGAAACCGACCTCCACCAGAACCTCCTCGTCAAGTACCCGGACGCGCGATTCGCGGTGTCCCCGTCGGAGGCTCGTGGGTTCTGAGCGTTGAACTCACGTGTTCCGAACGTAGGACTCGCGGGTCCTGAGCGTAGGACTCTCGGGGTTACGAGGTGGGGAGGCGGACCAGGGTGGCGCCCTCCCTGGTGTCGCGGACGGTGAACTCGACGATGTCGTGCCACCGCATGCCAACAGCGGCGCTGAAGGTCACCGGGTCCTTGCCCGGGCCCGCCGCCGTCACCAACCACGAGCCGACGACCATCGACTCGCCGGTTCGGGACTTCGCAATCAACTCGCAGCGGGTCGGGCCCTTCGCGCCCTTCACCTCCACCTCCACCGACGTGCCCCATGGTTCGAGGCTCGCCGCGAGCCGGGCGTTCACGCCGGTGGCGGGGTCGGTGCGGGCGATGGTGCCCGCGACGTCCGGTGCGCCCTTCGCCACGTACGACGGGTCCGGCGCCGACGGCGTCGAAGAGGAGGCGGCGACCGGGTCGGGCGGTGAGGCGGCGTTCACCGACACGACCGCGGTCAGCGCGACGAGCACCACGGCAGCGGCGGCGGTCAGCAGCACCGCGGTGCGGCGCTTGCGCGCCCTGGATTCGGAGACCGAGTCGAGCATCGCGCGCACCGAGCGGCCGTCGGGCCGCTCCCCCGTGTTGGCGCGCAGCATGCCGTTGGCGTCGGCCTCGTCGAGCAGATCGGGCAGTTCGGCGAAATCCCGCAGGTCGAGCGCACATCGACGGCACTGGGCGAGGTGGTTCTCGAAGGCGTCGACCTCGTCCTCGTCGAGGACACCGAGGACGTACGCCGCCACGTCGACGTGGTTCGGCAGCGAAGTCACCTGTTCAGCCCCGATCCTGCAACGCGCGCCGCAGGGCGCGGAGCGCGTAGTACACCCTGGACTTCACCGTGCCGGGCGGTACCCCGAGCACCGCCGCGGCCTCTCCGACCGTTCGATCCCTCAGATATGTCTCGAGAATAGCCTCCCGGTGTTCCTCCGTCAGTCCGTTCATCGCCTCGGCGACGACGATCGCCGCCAGCGTGCGGTCCGCTTCGTCCCGCTGCGGCGCCTCGTCGGACGGCGTCAACTCCGACTCCTGCGGTCGGACGCTCCTCTTGCGACGGTCGTCGATGACCAGTCGCCGGGCGACGGTGAACAGCCAGGAGCGCAGCAGGACCGGGTCCCGCTCCAGCTTCTCGGCGTTGCGCCACGCCCGCACGAGCGTCTCCTGGACGATGTCCTCGGCCCACTGCCGGTCGCTGCCGGTCAGCCTCATGGCATGTCCGAGCAGCGCGCTGCCGAACTCCTGGTAGAGCCTGCGGATCAGCTCGTCTTCCAGACTCAAGTCCGGCCAACCGTGATCACTTTGGGGGGAAGTGCTGCGTCTGTGCCGCGCCACGCCGAGCATCCAAGCGCGCCGGCGGGTTCCGCGTCGAGGGTTTCGCGCCAAAAAAAGTCGTCGATTTGTTCGTGAACCGTCACCGCAACGTGTCCGTACTCCACGGTATCCGCCGCAATGGCACGGCCCCGGTTACCGGTCCGCTGGTCCTTTCGGCGGACCCGCCGGCCGGAGAAAGGACCAATGATGCGAAGTCGACGTACCCGGAACGCGTTGCTGCTGGTTCCGGCGGCGGCGGCGTTGATGCTGGTCAGCGCCTGTGGCGCCACCGCGATCGACACCGCCGCGAGCAGGGACGGCGCGGACGGCGCTGGTTCCGGTCCGACGACTCTCCAGCAGTCACCCGAATTCGGCAAGGAGCCGCACCAGATGCTCTCGGCGACCGAGTCGCGACAGGTCGGCTGGTTCGTCGCGGACGCGGGCGGTTTCGCGCTGTACCGCTACGACAAGGACTCCGCAAAACCGCCGAAGTCCACTTGCGACGGCGAGTGCCTGAAGTCGTGGCCGCCGGTGCTGGTCGGCGAGCACACCATGACGTCCGGGGTGGACCCGACGCTGGTCGGGTCGGTGGCCCGCGCGGACGGCAAGAAGCAGGTGACGTTGGCCGGCTGGCCGCTCTACCGGTACACGGGCGACAAGAAGGCGGGCGACCTGACCGGTCAGGGCAAGGGCGGCACGTGGTTCGCCGTGACGCCCGAGGGCCGGAAGGCGCAGGCCGAGGACGACGCGGCGCCCGGTCAACCGTCCACCGGCGACGGCTACTAGGACGAGAACCCATGTCAGCCAAGCGTTTCGCGGCGGTCGCGCTGGCCGTGCACCTGCTGCTCCTGCCCGTGCTGCCACTGTCCGTGCCGGCCGGTGTCGCGCACGCCGACGACCCGGCCGAGACCGGGCCGGTGCAGCAGACCCCGTTGGGCCCGATCTCCGCGCTGGACAAGGAACTGCTGGTCAAGGTGCGACTGGCGGGCCTGTGGGAGATGCCCATGGGTGAGGAGGCGAAGACCCGTGCGGCGAGCACCAGGGTCAAGGAGGTCGGCGCGCAGCTGGCGAGCGACCACATGTTCCTCGACGAACGGGTGGTGCGGCTCGCCTCGCAGATGGGCGTGGCGCTGCCCAACGAGGCCAACGCCGACCAGCAGTCCTGGATGGCGGAGATGCGCTCGCTCACCGGCGCGGCGTTCGACGACTCGTTCGCCAACCGGCTGCGCGCCGCGCACGGCTCGATCTTCCCGGCCATCGGCACGGTCCGGGCGAACACCCGCAACGAGGCGATCCGGCAGTTCGCCCAGGTGTGCAACCAGATCGTGCTCAAGCACATGACCCTGTTGGAGAGCACCAACATGGTCACCGACATGGGCCTGGCCAAACCGGTCGCCGCGGGGGTGGCGCCCGCGGCGGCGGTGCGCGGCGACCCGGTGCGGGCGTCCGCGCAGGTACCGGCGGACGGCCCGAGTCCCCTCGTCGTGCTCCTCATGTGCCTGGCAGGCGCGGTGGTGACGATCGGAATCCTGCGCGTGCTGCGGCCCCGCGGCGACGTCAAGTGAAAGGAGGTGGTCACCCACCCCACTCCGCACTGCCCTCCCCACCCCTGAACCCGCCCGGCAGGCCGTGACCCACTCCTGCACCGCCTGCCGGGCGGGTCGACCCCTCCCACCACCTGCGAGTTCTCTCCCGCCATCTCGGAGGTAACCACCCGTGCTCACCCAGGTTCCGCTGCTGATCGCCCAGGCGGCCGGCGGCGACCACGACGCCGGAGTGCGCCACGTCGCGCAGATCTCGGCGCGTCTGGCCTACGCGACCATGTGCGCCACCCTGTGCTGGGGCGTGCTGATCGCGACGGGCTGGGCCAACAAGCTCTCCGGCAGGCAGGGGTTGCGCAACAGCCACATGGTGCTGGCGACCATGGCCCTGACGTTCGGGTCGCTGCACGCCGTCGCGTTCACCCTGTTGCGGCTCGACGCGTTCACGTCCCTCCAGCTGCTGGTGCCGTTCGCCGACGGCGGCCTGTTCCGGCACGCCCTGGGCATCCTGGGCCTGGAGGTCATGCTGACCGTCGCCGTCACGGCGGGTCTGCGCAAGAAGGTCTACTACCGCAAGTGGCTGAGGCTGCACCAGCTCGCCTACGTCGCGGTAGCCGTGACCGTCGTGCACTCCTGGTTCGGCGCCGTCGCCAACGGCACCCTGGCCGTGGTCTGGCTGGCGGGCCTCACCATCCTGATCCCCACGGCGACCATCGCCGTGGCCCGGTTCCTGCCGCCGCACGTGCTGGTGAAGCTGGGCATGCTGGAACCGGAGCCAGGTTTCGAGCCCGAGCCGGACGGCGCGGGAGGCGCGGCGCTGGACATCAGCGTCGACAACGAGCGCTGCCACCGCTACGGCATCTGCCAGGCCGAGGCGCCGGGCCTGTTCCAGCTGGTCGACGACGAGCGCCTGCGCTACGAGCGCAGGCCGCCGCCGGAGCAGTTCGCCAATGCGCGGGCCGCCGCACGCGCGTGTCCGATGCGCGCGATCGAGTTGCGGGAGCGTGTGCGGTGAAGAACGAGGAACGCGTGGTGGTCGCGGGCGGCGGGCTGGCCGGGTTGCGTGCGGGCGAACGGCTGCGCGAGCTGGGCTTCCGCGGCGAGATCGTCATCGTCGGCGCCGAGCGGCACCTGCCCTACCACCGGCCGGCGCTGTCCAAGGAGGCGATCAACGGCGAGCTGGTCGCGTCCGACCTGCGGTTGACGATCAGCCGCGAGCTGGACGCGGTGTGGCGGCTGGGCACGGTCGCGACGCACCTGGAGCCGGACCGGCACGTGGTCGGCCTGCCCGGTGGCGAGGAGCTGAAGTACGACGGGCTGATCATCGCGACCGGCGTCGAGCCGCGGCACCTCGCGGGCGCGCCGCGGCAGGACCCCCGCATCCACGTGCTGCGCACGGTGGACGACGCGATCGCGATCAAGCGGGCGATCAACTCGACGCAGGGCCTGGTCGTGGTCATCGGCGGCGGTCTCATCGGCTGCGAGATGGCGGCGTCGGTGAAGTCGATGGGCCGTGACGTCGCCGTCGTGAGCCGGTCGTCCACGTTGCTGGGCAGCGCGGTCGGCAAGAGCATCGCGGACACGGTCACCGAGGCGCACCGGGCGCGCGGCGTCCGGCTGGCGATGGGCGTGAAGATCCGGCACTGGGTGCGGCAGTCGGGCGGGGTGGCCATCCACCTGTCCGACGGGCAGGTGTTCTTCGCCGCGGTCGTGGTGATCGCGGTGGGCGCCGCGCCGTCGGTCGCCTGGCTGCGCGGGTCGGGTCTGGTGCTGGAGGACGGCGTGCTGTGCGATCCCACGTGCCACGTGGTCGGCGGGACCGACATCGTGGCCGCCGGTGACGTCGCGCGGTGGCCGAACCTCCGGTTCGGAGGGCAGCCGCGTCGGGTCGAGCACTGGCTCAACGCGGTGGAAATGGGTCGGGCGGCTGCGGAGAACCTGTTGGCGGGCAGGGAGTCTTCGCGGCCGTTCACCCCCGTCCCCCGGTTCTGGACCGAGCAGTACGGCATGCGCATCCAGGGTTCGGGCCTGCCCGCGATGGGCACGGACACGACGACGTTGGCCGGGTCGCAGAAGGACCACCGGACCATCACCGGGTTCATCAGCGACGGCCGACTGGTCGGCATGGTCGGGCTGGACGCGCCGACGGCGATGATCAAGCTGTCGACGGAGCTGTGGCGGCAGAACAAGGTGACCGCGAGCCCGCGTCCGCCACAGCACAGCGCACCCGCCGCGTCGGCCGACCCGGGCGAGCACCGCCTGCCCGCCGGCCCGCGGGCACCGGCCGTGCCGCGTCAGGCACCGGAGCCCGTGCCTTCGCCTCCGCCTTTACCGTCGCACGCGCCTGTGGTGCGATCACGCGGGCACAGCCGCGCGTTGGCCCGCAGCGGACCGAAGGCACCACCCCGGTGATCAGGGGACGCCCGGCCCGCCGTTGCAGGTTGTTCACAAACTGTTCGCGATGTGTGAAATATTCATACATCGAGGACAGATTGACGCAAGTTTTTGTCTCCGCAAGGCTCCAGACCCGTCCCCAACCCGGTCTGGAGGTCCTGTGCTCCGACTAGTTTCCTACATCGCTTCATTAGCCCTTGTCGCTGTCGTCCTGGTGACTGGTGGTGGAACGGCGCAAGCCGACGGCTGCTACACCTGGAACCGAACCCTCTCGCAAGGAGCGTCCGGCGAGGACGTGCGCCAGTTGCAGGTCCGCCTGTCCGGCTACCCCGGCTACGGCGGGGTGCTCGCCCTGGACGGCTCGTTCGGTCCCGCGACCCGCTCGGCGCTCGTGCGCTTCCAGCAGGCTTACGGGCTCTCTGCGGACGGCGTGGCCGGCAGCGCGACCTACTCTCGGCTCTACGCGCTCCAGGACGATGACTGCACGCCGATCAACTTCTCGTACGCGGAGTTGAACAACTGCAACTCGACCTGGGGAGGTGGGAAGGTCTCCGCGTCGACGGCCAAGTTCAACGCCCTGGTGTCGATGTGGAAGCTCCAGGCGCTGCGGCACGCACTTGGTGACCAGTCGATCCGCGTGACCAGCGGCTTCCGCAGCATCTCCTGCAACAGCGCGGTGGGCGGCGCGTCCGACTCGCGGCACCTGTACGGCGACGCGGTGGACCTGGGTTCGGGTCCGCACTCCCTGTGCCGCCTCGCCCAGCAGGCCCGCAACCACGGTTTCAACGGCATCCTCGGCCCGGGTTACCCGGGTCACGGCGACCACACCCACGTCGACCACCGGAGCAGCCGCTTCTGGTCGGCGTCCGCCTGCGGCATCTGACCGCACGGCCTGACTGATCCGGATCTACCCGCGCCCGGCTCCACGCCGGGGTTCTCCACCGACGCCGGCCCGCCCCACCGGTCCTCCCGGGGCGGGCCGGCGTCGCGCGTCCTGCGCCGACACCGGATTCCCGCGACGAGATCGGGCGGGGCGACTACTGCTCGTCGTCCGCGCGCGCGGGGCTGCCCTGTGGCGGATCGCCGACGACAACGGCCGGCATCGGGATTCCGAGCGGCGGGGTGTCCACATCGGACACAGGAGGTCCCGCGTGCTTCAAACGCCGCCGGCGGGTCAGCGCGACCACCGTGCCCGCCGTGCCGGTGCCCACCGCGACGCCCGCGCAGAGCACCGCCAGGACGATGAGCAGCACCGGTGCGCCGCCGGGCTGCCCGCCCCGGTCGACCGCGAGCCGCCGGTACTCGGTGGTCTGGAGGTGACCGGGCGAGCCGGCCAGCGCGTCGTCGAACTCGTCCACCGCGTCGTCGAGATCACCGGCGAAGTAGTGGTCGAGGCCGGTGCGGTAGGCGCGGTCGTGCTCGCCGAGGCCGACCTCGACCTGCTTGCCGGCGAGCACGTCGAGCAGGATCGAGGACGCGGCGGCGAAGTTGAACGACTGCGTCTCGCCCGGCGACTTCTGGCTGACCAGGCCGACCACCCGGCCCTGCATGTCCACCACCGGCCCGCCGCTCATGCCGTTCGTCGCGGCGGCGCTGAACTCGTAGAACGGGCGGTCGTCGCGGGTGCGGCGGGCCGAGATCTGGCCGTTCTTGCTGCTGGGTTCCAGGCCAGGGTCGTCGGCCGCGCCCGCCGAGCCCGGGTACCCGATGGCCAGGATCGGCGTGCCGACCGGTGCCGGTTCACCCCGGATCTCCAACGACGGCAGGTGCTCGCGCGGAACCTTCAGCACGGCGACGTCGCCGTCGTCCGGCGCGACCAGGTCCACCACGGTGGCGGGCGCGATGTCGCGGATCGGTCCGTCGACGGTCGCCTCCATCCGCTCGACCCGGACGTCCCGGTCGATCGGCCGGTCCGGGACCGCGCCCTCGGCGACCGCGTGCTCGGCGAACTGCTGCCTGGCCTGCGCCGGATCACCGACCCGGCCCGCGCCCGCCAGCTCGTCGACGGCCGCGCCGAACAACGCACCCGCACCGCCGTGCGGTCCGGTGTGGACGCAGTGGCTCGCCGTGGCGATGTACCCGTCCGGGCTGATCACGGCGCCGCTGCACGACGACTTCGCGGTGTACCCGTCCGTGCCGCCGAACACCTCGCCGGTGCGCTTGTCGCGCACCCAGCCGTGCCACTCGACGGTGATCAGCACGATCCCGGGCCGGGCGATGGCGGCGGCCGATTCCTCGGGACTGGCCGGCTGGGCGTCGGCCGGCGCGGCAGCGAGCACCGACAGCAGGGCCGCCACGAACAGCGCCCGCCTCACCCGTACACCCCGAAGCCGTTGGTGCGCGACATCGTCGACCGGTAGCCGCTGGCATTGCTCTCGACGAACCGGGTGGACTGGCAGGTGTAGTCGTCCACCTCGTTCTGGCCCGGGTCCACCTCCAACGGCTGGGTGCTGAGCTCCCCGCGCTGGTCGTAGAAGGTCCAGGTGACGTCCGACCGGGTGCGGGCGATGTAGGTGACCGCCTTGTCCGTCGCCGACCACGTGAAGTCGTAGGTGCCCCTGCCCACCACTCGGAGTTCGTTGCCCCGGAACGTGCCGTGCAGCACCACGCCGTCCGGTCGCGCGGTCCCGGTCCCGTCCGGCCGGAACTCGTAGGTCAGGCCGGCGGAGGTCATCGGCAGGGGTGGCTGATCGGTGTAGAACTTGACCATCGACACCTCCTCCACGACGAGCCAGGAGCCGACCAGGCACAGCGGAAGCCCCGCCGCACGCGTGCCGGACTCCACGGCCGTCGGCGAGGGCCTGCCTGCCGTTGTCGACGCGGGCGTGGGACGGTCGTCGGCCAGGGCGACGGCGGTCAACCCGCCGGCCGCGAGCAGCGCGCACGCGCTGATGACGAACAGCACCACGACGAGTCGTGCCGGTGGTGCGGCTAATCCGGACGGTTCACTCACCCGGCCATGGTATTGATCACCGTCGCCCGCCATGTCCCGGTTGATCCGGACGTTTCCGCGACGTGACCCGGCGCTCTCTCCACCCGCGCGGACGCCCGACCGCCACTACCATGGGTGCGTGATCTTCCTCAGCGTGGTCTTCACCCTGATCGGGCTGGGCACGCTGCTGTGGCGTGACGACGACCTGATCGGCGTGCCGCCCGTGGTCGCGGGCACCGGCCTGGTGGTGCTCGGCGTCGCCACCGGCGTGGTGTGGGCGGTGCGCCGTCGACGCCGGTGGGAGCGCAACGGCGAGCCCAGGCCGGTCGGCAACGTCGTCCAGCGGGCCAAGGCGCTGCCCCGGCTGCTGCGCGAGCGCAAGGCGTACGGCCTGCCCACGACGACGCTGGCCACGTGGGGCTTCGCCGTCCTCTACCTGGTCTCGCCGGTCGACCTGCTGCCCGAACTGCTGCCGGTGATCGGCGTCACCGACGACGCGGGCGTGGCCGTGTGGCTGCTGACCAGCGTGTCCACCGTCGCCGGCCAGTACTTGCGGTGGGAACGGGAACGCTCGGGCGCCAGTCCGCGCCCGAGGAAGCCCTGAGTCACCTGCTCCCGGGGTGCGGCAGCTCGCGGACACCGGTCAGCAGCGTGGTGATGGCGCCCATGATCCGCTCGGTCGCCTCGTCCAGCACGGCCTTCGTCGGCTCGAGCCCGTACAAATCGGACAGGTCGACCTCCGCGCCCGCCACCACGGTCACCTTCCGCCACGGCCGTGGCACGAACTTCCCCGGCGGCAGCAGCTCCTGCGTGCCCCACTGCGCTACCGGCACCACGGGCGTCCGGGTCGTCAACGCGAGCCGCGCGACACCGTTCTTCCCGCGCATCGGCCAGCCGTCGGGGTCGTTGGTGAACGTCCCCTCGGGGTAGACGATCACGCACTCCCCCGACTCGAGCGACGTGCGGGCGCTGTCCAACGCCTTGCCCGCGCGCACGCTGTTCCGGTCGACGGGGATGTGCCGCCCCGAGGACATCACCCACCCGAGGACCGGCGCCCGCCACAGGCTCGCCTTCGCCAGGTACCGGGGCACCCGGCCGGAGACCAGCGAGAACGCCGTCAACGTCACCGGATCGGCGAACGACAGGTGGTTGGACGCGAGCAGCACCGCGCCGTCGCGCGGGATGTTGTCCCTACCCGCCATCCGCATCCGCACGAAGAGCACCACGAACGGCCACAGCAGGTCGATGGCCACGGAGTACCAGAATCCTCGGCCCCGGCGGGGTAGTCGGGCCGTCAGGGCCACCATCTGGGAGAACGTCACGCCAGGATCTTCGGTCATGGCCACCGGCGCCGTTACCGCGGCCCACCCGACCGCCGTGGCCCGGGCCTGATCGAGTTCGACTAATCTCCACCCCCGTGGCAGGGCTCCCCGCACAGCGGACCTCCGTGGACCGGATCGACGTGCTGCTCGTCGAAGACGACGAGGGCGACGCCGTGCTGGTCGAAGCACTGCTGGAGGAGGTCGAGGCGGACGTCGCGCTGCACCGGGCGCGGACCCTGCGCGAGGCCGAGGGCCTGCTGTCGACGGCGGACTGCGTGCTGCTCGACCTCGGCCTGCCCGACACCACCGGCCTGGACGGCCTGACCCGACTGCTCGCGCACCCCGCGCCGGTCGCGATCATCGTCCTCACCGGCCTCAACGACGAGCACCAGGGCACCAGGGCGGTGGCCGGTGGCGCGGAGGACTACCTGGTCAAGGGCCAGGTGGACGGTGTGGGCCTGGCCCGCAGCATCCGGTACGCGGTCGGCCGCAAGCGGGCCGAGGAGACCCAGCGCCAACTGCGCGACGAGCAGTTGCTGGCGGCCGAGAAGACCCGCCTCGAACGCGGCCTGCTGCCGTCGCCGATCATGCACGGCGACGACATCGGCTGGCACGTCCGCTACCGCCCCGGCGGCAGCCGGATGCTGCTCGGCGGCGACTTCTACGACGCCGTGCGCACCGCTGACGGCACGCTCCAGGTGCTGATCGGTGACGTGTGCGGGCACGGTCCGGACGAAGCCGCGATCGGCGTGTTCCTGCGCATCGCGTGGCGGGCGCTGGTGCTGGCCGACCAGGAGCCGTCACGGGTGTTGCGGACGCTGCACGAGATCCTGGAGCACGAGCGGCACCAGCAAGGCCTGTTCACGACGGCGTGCATGGTGACGATCTCGCCGGACCGCCGCTGGGCGCGGGTCTACCTGGCCGGGCACCCGGAGCCGATGCTGCTGGTCGGCGACCGGGTGGTGGAGCTGCCGCGCGACCGCGCCGGCCTGCCGCTGGGCGTGCTGCCGGACAGCACGTGGAGCGGCCTTGACGTGCCGCTGCCCCCGGGCTGGGTGATGCTGCTCTACACCGACGGGCTGGTGGAGGGCCGGGTGCACGGCGACAGCGAGCGGCTGGGCTCGGAGCGGTTGATCGAGCTGATCGGCGAGATCACCGCGGACCGGCCGGACTGGGCGGAGGCGCCGGCGGCGTTGCTGGACGGACTGATCGACCGGGTGAAGGAACTGAACGGCGGGGAACTGGACGACGACATGGCGGCACTGCTGATCTCGGACCGCGCTCTTTCGGACCGCGCTGTCCCGAACCGCGCCGGCTCGGACCGCGCCCTTTCGGAACGCCCCCTCACGGACCGCGCGTGAAGGCTTACCGCACCCGGTGGCCCGCCAGCAGGCTGTTGATGGCGGCGGTGGCGATCCTGATCCTCGTGTGCGCGGGCGCGATCGGCAGCCTGGCCGTCTCGCTGGCGGGCCTGGCGGACGCCAGGGTGCTCCTGCTGGACAAGATCGCGCCGGCCCGCACCATGGTGCTCCGGGCCGACACCGCGTTGATCAACCAGCAGTCCGGGGTGCAGGGCTACCTGCTCACCGCGAGGCAGAACCACCTGACCCCCTACACCAACGGGCAGCGCGCGGAGCACAACGCCCTCATGGTCGCCCGGTCGATGCTCGACCCGGTGCGGCCGGACCTCGTCCGCGACCTGGACGACGTCGACCGGCTCGCGGCCGAGTGGCGGCGGGACTACGCCGAACCGCAGGTCGCGCAGGTGCGACAGTCCGGCGTGCCGCACACCGGGTCAGCCGACGCCCAGCGCGGCAGGGAGCTGTTCGACCGGGTTCGCGCCGCCCTCAGCGGGCTCGGCACCAAGCTGGACAAAGCGTCCGAGGAGGCACGGGGACGGCTGGACGCGCTCGCGGACGACATGATGTGGTTGGTCGTCGTGCTCGGCGTGCTGCTGGTGCTGATCATCTCCGGGGTGGCGGTGATCCTCTACCGGATCGTCATCGCGCCGTTGACCGGGCTGGCCGCGGACGTGCGGCAGGTCTCGTCCGGCGACTTCCAACACCCGGTCGAGGCGGGCGGTCCGCGCGAGACGGTGATGCTCGGCCAGGACGTCGAGGCCATGCGGGTCCGCATCCTGACCGACCTGGAGGAGCTGCGGCGCTCGAACTCGGAGCTCGAGCAGTTCGCGTACGTCGCGTCGCACGACCTTCAGGAGCCGCTGCGCAAGGTGGCGAGTTTCTGCCAGTTGCTGGAGCGGCGGTACTCGGGCGAGCTGGACGAGCGCGGCGAGCAGTACCTGAGGTTCGCCGTCGACGGCGCGAAGCGGATGCAGGTGCTGATCAACGACCTGCTGGCGTTCTCACGGGTCGGCCGGATGTCCCGCGAGCAGACGCTGGTGGACTGCGACGAGCTGGTCGCCCAGGTGCTGGACAACTACTCCGAGGTCGTCGAGCGGACGGAGGCGACGGTCGAGGTCGCGGATCTGCCGACGGTGCGCGGCGAGGCGTCGTTGCTGGGTGGCGTGTTCGGCAACCTGATCAGCAATGCGCTGAAGTTCCACGGGTCGGAGCCGCCGCAGGTGCGCGTCGACGTCGAGCGGACCGATGCGTTCTGGACCTTCGCGATCAGCGACAACGGCATCGGGATCGATCCCGAGTACGCTGAACGGATCTTCGTGATCTTCCAGCGCCTCCACCACAAGGACGACTACCCCGGCACCGGCATCGGGCTGGCCATGTGCCGGAAGATCATCGAGTACCACGGTGGCACGATCTGGCTGGAGACCGACGCCGGCCAGGACACCGGGACCACCTTCAAGTTCACCCTGCCGGCCGTAGAGGACGACGAGCAATGAGCAATCCGCTGAACGTGATCGACGTCCTGCTGGTCGAGGACGACCCGGGTGACGCGCTGATGACGCAGGAGGCGTTCGAGCACCACAAGATCCGCAACCAGCTGCACGTGGTGCGCGACGGCGTCGAGGCGCTTGAGTTCCTGCGCCGCGAGGGCCAGTACGAGGACGCGCCGCGGCCGGGGCTGATCCTGCTCGACCTGAACCTGCCGAAGATGGACGGCCGGGAGGTGCTGGCCGAGATCAAGGCGGACGCGGCACTGCGCCCGATCCCGGTGGTGGTGCTGACCACGTCGGAGGCGGAGGAGGACATCCTGCGCAGCTACAACCTGCACGCCAACGCGTACGTCACCAAGCCGGTGGACTTCGACCGGTTCATCGAGGTCGTGCGGCAGATCGACGACTTCTTCGTGACCGTGGTGAAGCTGCCCCGCTAGGCCTCCCGTCCTTCGGCTCCGCCGGGGGTCGCGTACGCCGCCAGGAACACCCGGACGCCTTCGTCGGCGAACCTCAGCAGTTCGTCGTGCGGGTAGGGCTCGGGGTCGAACATCGCCCGGTTGAGCGGCACGGACAGGGCGAGCCAGAGGAACTGCTGGGCGGCGAGCAGCGGGTCCGGCGCGTGCAGCCGGCCCTGTTCGGCGAGGCGGGCGAATCCGTCGGCGAGCCGCTGGTAGCCGCGTTCCGGGCCGGAGGCGTACCAGGCGCGGGCCAGGTCGGGGAACCGGCCGGCCTCGCCGATGACGACCTGCCGCAGCCGGACGAGGTGCGGCAGGGTGACCACGGTGACCAGTTTGCGGGCGATCTCGCGCAGGGCGCCGGCGAGGTCCGCGGTGTCCGCGAGCCCGGTGACCACGTCGTCCGACCGTTGTCCGGCGCTGCGGATGTCGGCGGTGATGACCTCGACGAACAGCCGTTCCTTGTCCGTGAAGTGCTTGTAGACGGTCTGCTTGGAGACCTCGGCCAGCGCCGCCACCTCGTCCATGCCGGCGCCGACGTAGCCGTGCCGGAGGAACACCGTGCGGGCCGCGTCCAGGATGGCGCGGTGCTTGCGGGCTGACCGTCCTTCGGCTTTTCGAGGTGCCTCGTCCCGTGCTTCTTCCACCGTTCGACAGTACTGGACCGTCCAGTACTTGCGCGAGTACCGTACCGTCTAGTTCCGTTTGGTGTGAGAGGAGATGACCATGAGCACCGTGACCTCGAAGGACGGCACGACGATCGGGTTTTCCCAGGTCGGCGACGGGCCGCCGGTGGTGTTGGTGGACGCCGCGTGCTGCTTCCGCGGGTCAGGCCCGATGCCCGCCGTGGCCGAGGCGTTGACCGGGTACACCGCGTTCACGTACGACCGCCGTGGCCGAGGCGAGAGCACGGACCGTCCGCCGTACGCGGTCGAGCGCGAGGTGGAGGACCTGGCGGCGGTGGTGGAGGCAGCGGGCGGGTCGGCGTTCGTCTACGGGTTCTCGTCGGGCGCGGTACTCGCCCTCCACGCCGCCGCGGCCGGGGTGCCGATCACCGCTCTGGCACTGTTGGAGCCGCCGCTGTCGTTCGAGGAGCCTTCCGGCCCGGACGTGCGGGACGAGATCAACGCCCTGGTGGCGGCCGGTCGGCGTGGTGACGCGATGATCCACTTCCAGGTGGCGTGCGGCGTGCCGGAGGAGTTCACGGCCGGGATGCGACAGTCACCCGGCTGGCCGGCGCTGGAGGCACTGGCCCACACGACCGTCTACGACCTGACGATCACCGCCACTCCCCCGGACCTGGCGTCGGTCGGGGTGCCGACGTTGGTGCTGGACAGCAGCAGCAGCGACGAGCGGTTGCGGGGCTGGGCCGACGGGGTGGCCGAGCGCCTGCCGAACGTGCGCCGCCGGACGTTGGGAGGCGAGTGGCACGGCATCGCCCCGAACGTCCTCGCCCCCGTCCTGGCCGAACACTTCAGCCACGCCCGCCCCTGACGCGCCCTAACCCGCCACCGCGTAGAGCACGACGCCATCGGCAGGCGCAGCGGTCAGCAGACCCCGGTGAACGAGCACGTCCAGGTGCGCGGCGGTCTCACCGGTGGCCAGGACCTGGTTGAAGACGTCGAGTTCGACGAACTTCCGCCGCCGCCGGGTCCAGTCGAGCTTGCGGGCGGTCTCGAAGGCGGTGCCCGTGCCGGAGCGGACGGCGTCCATGGTGGCCGCCAACCGGTCCTCGTGGTGGGCGATCAGCTCGTCCACCCGCGCGTGGCTGGACTCGGTGACCGGACCGTGCGCGGGCAGCAGGCGCAGGTCGGGGAACTCGCGGACCAGGCGCAGCGAATCGAGGTAGTCGCCGAGCGGGAGCGCCGGGCGTGCGGGCTCGAAGCCGATCGACGGGGTGATGTGCGGCAGCACGTGGTCGCCCGCGAAGAGCAGCGACGAGTCGGGGTCGACGAACACGACGTGCCCACGGGTGTGGCCGGGCGTGGGCAGGACGCGCAGCACGCGCTTCTCCAGCGCCACGTCGGCGCCGTCGAGCCATTCGTCCGGCTCTTCGTAGTCGCGCAACGCGTCCTCGCCCACCGACGCCATCATGGCGCGCCACTTCTCGGCCAGGTGCGGAGCGCCCCACGTGGTCAGGTCGTCGACCTGGTTGTCGCGGGTGCGGGCGGTGATCTTCGCCAGCGACGGCTGTTCCCCGGCGCCCAGGGCGACCTTCGTGCCGAAGCGGCGGCGCAGGGCCACGGCCATCGTGTAGTGGTCGCGGTGGACGTGGGTGATCAGGAACCGGCGGACGTCCTCGAACCCGTGGCCGATGGCGCCCAGCGCGGACTCCAGCGCCGTTTCACCCGCTTCGAGCGCCCAGCCCGAGTCGATCAGCACTATGCCGTCGCCGTCGTCTATTGCATACACGTTGACGGTGTGCAATCCGTCGTTGGGCAGTGGCAGCGGTATCCGGTACACACCGGGCGCGACCTCGAAGACTCCGGGTTCGGTCCACTCCATCCCCGGGATACTACTTGTCGGTAGCTTCGATCAGCTCCGGATGCTTCTCGACGTAGCCTCGGACGAACGAGCACTCCGCCACCACGGTCAACCCCTTGGCCCGAACGTCCTCCAACGCGTGCCGGACCAGCTTGCCGCCCAGCCCCTTGCCCTCCATCCCGACCACGGTGTGGGTGAACGTCACGACACCGTCCGCCAGCGTGTACTCGGCGAAGCCGCCCGGTTCGCCGTCCACGCGCACTTCGTAGCGGGACCGGTCGGGGTTGTGGGACACGGACACGTCGGTCACCGTCGCTCGCCTCCTGAGCTGTTCGCGCGGCCTCTGACGAGGCTGCCCGCGTGTCACCGTAACCGTGCCGTGCAAGATTGTCGGATGGACGTGTACCTGCTGATCCTGGGCGACCACCTGCCCGACCCGGGCACCGGCACCGTCGTCACCGAGCGCGAGCGGCTGCAGGCGATCGTGGATCAGGCAGTGGTGGCGGAAGAGGCCGGGTTCACCGGGGTGGCGATCGGCGAGCACCACTTCACCCGGTACATCGTGTCGGCGCCCGAGTTGCTGCTGGCCACGATCGCCGCGCGCACCTCCACGCTGCGGCTGTCCACCGGGGTGACGTTGCTGGCGCACCACGACCCGGTGCGGGTGGCGGAGGAGCTGGCCACGCTGGACGTGCTGTCCGGTGGCCGGGCCGAGCTGATCGTGGCGCGGGGGGTGTCGCAGCGGACGGACGCGGCCTTCGGGGTGCAGGACGACCTGCGGGCGCGGTTCGACGAAAACCTGCGGCTGCTGCTGCGGCTGCTGGAGGAGCCGCACGTGACGTGGGACGGCAAGTACCGGAGCCCGCTGGTGGACGTCACCACGACGCCGCGCCCCATGCAGCAGCCCCGGCCGTTGGTGTGGATCGGGAGCGGGTCGGCGGTGTCCGCGGACCTGGCGGTCGAGCTGGACCTGCCGTTGATGCTGCCCAGCACGTTGCGCGACCCGAGCACGCACCGATCGGTGGTGGAGCGTTACCGGGCGGCGATGGGTGGCGGGGGGCGGGTGGCGTTGCCGAGCCACGTCTTCGTGGCGCCGACGGCGGCCGAGGCGCGGGCCACGTGGCGCCCCCACCTCGCCGCGTACGCCGAGTTCGCCGACCCGTGGCGCGGAGACGGTGACGTGAAGGTGGACGCGTTGATGGACGGCGCGGCGGTGTGCGGAGATCCGGTGGAGGTGACCGAACGGCTGAACGGCCTGACCGAACTGCTGGGGTTGGACGCGCAGCTGGTCATGGTCGACATCGGCGGCCTGCCTCACCAGGCGGTGCTGGACACGATCCGCCTCTTCGGCCGTGAAGTCCTGCCCAACCTGACCCCCTCCCCCGCCGCCACCGCCCGTCAGGCCGCGTCCTGAGCGTTGAACTCGGGGGTTCCGAACGTAGGACTCACCTGTCCTGGACGTAGGACTCACGCGTTCTGAACGTAGGACTCACGGGGTGGGTGGGGGGGTTGGGTGGGTAGTCCGGGGTGGGAGGTCGTCATGGTTCAGCCTCAGCCGCCTCGGCCGGAGCCGGTGCCCGAACCCGGGCCCGTGCCTCGGCCTGGGCCGGAGCCGCCTGGGCGGGAGCGCACGCCGGGTACCGAGCCGCCGGTCCCGCCCACGCCCGAGCCGCCTACGCCTGCGTGAGGTGCGAACTGCCGGTGCGCAGGACGACCAGGCGCCGGGTGGCCCGGGTCAGGGCCACGTACCGCTCGGCCGGGGTCATCCGCTCCGGGTCGACCACGACGACCGTGTCGAACTCCAGCCCCTTGGACGCGCGCGGCGTGAGGGGGCCGGCGGGGCCGATCACGGCGAACGTGCCCGTCGGCGGGCGGAACGACTCGGGGTCGGCGTCGGTGACTTCGAGCGGCGGTTCGCCGTGCCGGACGGACGTCGGCAGGACGGCGGTCGGGTCCACTTCGGCCAGGGTGGCGGCGGCGTACGCCATGATCTCGGCGGGCGTGCGGTAGTTGACCGTCAGCCTGCGGTACTCCCAGCGGTCACGGGCGAGCGGGGCCAGCACTCGGCGCCAGTCGCGGGTACCCGCCGCCGACTGGCGCTGCGCCAGATCGCCGACGACGGTCATGGACCGGTTCGGGCTGCGCCTGGCCAGCAGCCGCCAGTCCATTTCGGACAGTTCCTGCGCCTCGTCCACCACGACGTGCCCGTAGGTCCACTCCCGGTCGACAGCGGCGCGCTCGGACAGCACCCGGTGGTCCAGCGCCGTGTGCCGGTCCGCCAGCCACTCGGCGTCCACCAGGTCCACCGCCCGCAGTTCGTCCTCGTGCATGACCTGGTCGGTGTCGATGACGTGCAGCACCCCCTGCGCGTACTCCACGGCCTGCCGACGCTCCTCGGCCTCCCGACGTTCCGCTTCACCGTCCGACCCGAGCAGCTCGGCGGCCTCGTCCAGCAACGGCACGTCGGACACGGTCCACGCCTGCGGGTCGTCGCGGTGCAGCTCCGGATAACCGAGCGCGAAGCAGCGCCCCGCGTAGAGGTCAGCCAGGAGGGTTCGCGGGGTCAGGATCGGCCACAGCGCAGCCACCGCGCGCCGCACGTCGGGGTGGCCCGTCAGCTCCCGACGCACGTCGGCCGCCAGTTCCGGCCAGTCCTCGCCGATGAGGTCCAGCGCGGGGGCGACCAGGGCGTCCACCAGCGCTTCGTGGAACAAGGACTGGGCCTCGTTGTGCTTCAGCCCGGCGTCCCTCGTCCGTGAACGGGCCTGGTCCGCGATCTCGGCGGTCAGCAGCACGGTCACGTCCTCCAGTTCGACCGGGAGCGGCTCCGCGGGCACCTCCTGCCGGTCGGCGACGGCCTCCACCACCAGGTCCACCGCCGCGAGGCCGCCCTTCAGGGCCTGGAGCTCCGGCGAGTCCTCCCGTTCCGCCCGGACGCCGGGGAACAGCTCACCGGGCGTGGCGAACACGACGTCGGCCTCACCGAGCGACGGCAGCACCTCGCCGATGTACCGCAGGAAACCCGGGTTCGGGCCGACCACCAGCACGCCGTGACGGGACAGGCGCTCGCGTTGCGCGTACAGGAGGTAGGCGACGCGGTGCAGCGCGACCGCCGTCTTGCCGGTGCCCGGCCCGCCCTCGATCACCAGGACGCCCCGGTGCGGCAGGCGGATCACCTCGTCCTGCTCGGCCTGGATCGTCGCCACGATGTCGCGCATGGTGTCCGAGCGGGGCGCGTTCAACGCGTCGAGCAGCGCTTTCGACGTGAGCTGGAGTTCGTCGTCGTGAAAGCTCTCCAGGTGCCTGCCCCTGGTCCGGAAATGACGTCGGAGCGTCACGCCTTCGGGGTTCGCGGCGGTTGCGGTGTAGAACGGTCGTGCGGCCGGCGCACGCCAGTCGGTCAACAACGGCTCGTAGTCGTCTTCGATGTCGAACAGGCCGATCCGGCCGACGTAGACGCGGTCGGCGGTGGTGTCGATGCGACCGAAGCACAGGTTCTCATCGGCCACGTCCAGGCGGCTGACCTGCTCCGACAGCGTACGGACGGCGACTTCACGGTGCCAGCGCTGCTCGTGGCCGTCCTTGAGCGCGGCGTCGAGCGCGGCGTGGGCGGCGGCCCGTTCGCGCTCCAGCCGGTCGTGCAGGAACGCGATCCGCTCTCGTTCTTCGGACAATTCCCCGGTTGTCACGCTTGCCCCCTGTGATATACTCGAATTGCCTCCACTCCGCCATTGGCGGGCGAATACAACCTTTATGTTTACCACATTTCCCCGGGGCGCGGATTGGGTGAGGCGTAAGCGCGGCACGCGGCGGCCGAGGGCGCCCGAGTCGCGGTGAACGACGTCGAGGGCGAGGAGGGCGGCGCGGCTTCGATCGCGTCCGCCGGCCGTGCCGGTGCCGCCGCCTACTCGACGTCGAAGGGCGCGGTCGCGTGGGCGGGTTCGCCGGCGTGAACCCCGATGATGGACACCGACTCGCGCGCCGGCGAGATCAGCTCACGCGACCGGGCACCGGGCAATATGGCCCCGTTGGTGACATACCTGCTCAGCGGCCTGTCCAGCGGTGCCTCCGGCCGGCGCCGCGTCAGGTGGCGAGCGTGACGCGCTGCCGGCGCAGCGGCACGATCAGCGGGGTCTCGGTCTCCGGGTCGGTGATCACCCGGCACGGCAGGCCGAAGACGTCCTCCACCAGCTCGGCGGTCACGATGTCGCTCGGCCTGCCCTGCGCCACCACACCTTCACCGGGCTTCATGGCGATCAGGTGCGTTGCGTAGCGGCAAGCCTGGTTGAGGTCGTGCAGCACGGCGACGAGCGTGTGGTTGCCGTCCTCGTGCAGGTTCGCGCACAGGTCCAGCACCTCGACCTGGTGCGCGATGTCGAGGAACGTGGTCGGCTCGTCCAGCAGCAGGATCGACGTCTGCTGCGCGAGCACCATGGCCAGCCACACCCGTTGCCGCTGCCCGCCGGACAGCTCGTCCACCAGCCGGTCGGCCAGGTCGTGCACGCCGGTCAGCCGCATCGCCTCCGCCGTCTGCGCCTCGTCCTCCACCGACCACTGCCTCAGCAGCCGCTGGTGCGGGTACCGGCCGCGCGCGACGAGTTCGCCGACGGTGATGCCGCCCGGCGCGATGGACGACTGCGGCAGCAGGCCGAGCCGCCGGGCGACCTCCTTGGACCGGTACGACGAGATCGCCTCCCCGTCCAGGTACACGGCGCCGTTGCGCGGTTTGAGCATGCGCGCCAACGCCTTCAGCACGGTGGACTTGCCGCAGGCGTTGGGGCCGACGATGACGGTGAACGAGCCGTCCGGGATCTCGACGTCCAGCCCCGACACGACCACGCGCTCGTCGTAGGACAGCGTCAGATCCGAGCCTCGGAGCCTTGTCACGTCGTGCTCCCCTTCCGCCATTCATGGGCCAGCAGCCACACCAGGTAGAGCCCGCCGATCGCTCCGGTCGCGATACCGACCGGCAGCGGGGACGTCGGGAACAGCCGCTGCACCGCGAGGTCGCTGACGACCAGGAGCAGACCGCCCATCAGCGCGGACGCCGCGAGACCCGGACCCGAGGCGCCGGTGAGCCGGCGGGCGAGCTGCGGCGAGGCCAGCGCCACGAACGCGATCGGTCCGGCGGCGGCGGTGGCCACGGCGGCCAGTCCGACGCTCACCGCGAGCAGCGCCAAGCGGGTGCGCTCGGCGTTCACGCCCAGACCCATCGCGGCGCTGTCGCCCATCTCCAGCAACGCCAGGCGCCGCCCGAGGACCAGCGCGCACGGCAGCAGCACGGCGAGCACCACCGCGACCACCTGCGCGTGGTCCCAGCCCCGGTTGTTCAGGCCGCCGACCAGCCAGGCCTGCGCGGCCAGCGCGCTCTCCAGCGTGGCCCGGGTGAGCAGGTAGGAGTTGACCGCGAGCATCATCGCGCTCACCCCGATGCCGATGAGCACCAGCCGGAAGCCCTGCACGCCTTGCTTCAGCGCGAGCAGGTACACGGCGGCGGACGTGAGCAGACCGGCGACGGTGGCGCCGAGGGCGGTGGCCGCCATGCTGCCCTGCACCAGCACGATCACCGCGATCGCACCGGCGGCCGCGCCCTGGGTGAAGCCGATGATGTCGGGGCTGGCCAACGGGTTGCGGGACAGGCTTTGCAGGATCGCGCCGCTGAGCGCGAGCGCCGCGCCGACCAGCAGGCCGGTGAGCAGGCGTGGCAGGCGCAACGTGAAGACGACGAACTCGGCGTAGCCGTCGCCTTGGCCGAGGAACGTGGCCAGCACTTCGCCGACGGTCAGCGGGAAGTCGCCGCTGACCATGGTGGCGACGGCGGCGACCACGGTCAGGGCGGCGAGGGCCGTGCTCACGAGCAGGGCGCGTTCGCTGATCCGGAGCGAGAAGGCGGGGGTCCGGACGGTCCTCACAGCGTGGCCAGCTTCCGGCGGCGGCACAGCGCGATGAACACGGGCGCGCCGATGAACGCGGTGATGATGCCGACCTCCATCTCCTGCGGCGCGATGATCACCCGGCCGACGATGTCGGAGCCGAGCAGCAGGATCGGCGAGAGGACCGCGGCGAACGCGAGCACCCAGCGCTGGTCGCTGCCGCCGATCATCCGGGCCACGTGCGGGACGGTCAGGCCGACGAACGAGATCGGCCCGGCGGCGGCGGTGGCGGCACCGGCCATGAGCGTGACGGCGAGGACGCCGAACGCGCGGATGCGGTTGACGTTCGCGCCGAGCGCTTTGCCGGTGTGGTCGCCGAGGGCCAGCACGTTCAGGCTCCGGGCGAGGAGGAAGGCGATCAGGATGCCGGGCACGACGAACAGCGAGATCCGGCCGACGAGGCCGAAGTCGCGGCCGGCGAGCGAGCCCACGTTCCAGAACCGGAACGAGTCGAAGGTGTGGGTGAACAGCAGCAGGATCGCCGAGACGTAGGCGAACAGCACCGCGGTCAGCGCCGCGCCGCTGAGCACCAGTCGGTCCGGCGTCGCCGTGCCACGACCGGCCGCGCCGAGCACGTAGACGATGGTCGCCGTGCCCGCCGCGCCCGCCAACGCGAACCAGATGTAGCCGAGCGGGCTGGTGATGCCGAAGAACGCGATGGCGGACACGATCGCCGCCGCCGCGCCCATGTTGACGCCGAGCAGGCCGGGGTCGGCGAGCGGGTTGCGCGTCAACGCCTGCATCACCGCGCCGGACAGGCCGAGGGCCACGCCGACCAGCACGCCGAGGACCGCCCGGGGAACGCGGACGTCGCGGACGATCGCGGCGTCGCCGGTGCCGTCGTCGGCGAGGAGGAGGGCGAACGTGTCACCGAACGGGATGCTCTTGGTGCCGATCCAGAGGCTGAGCAGGATGACGAGGGCCAGCACCCCGATCGACACCAGCAGGCCGACCCCTCGCACCGCTTCGCGCGACACCCGCACCTCCCGAAGTTTAGGTAAGGCTAACCGACGCTTCGGCCGAGTCGATCGTCCGGTTAGCCTCGCCGGGTGGACGCTGAGCTGGAGGCCGTTCGGGAACTGGCCGCCCTGTTGCCGCCGGGGCAGGCCCGGGACGTGGTCGAGTGCTGGGACATCGGCGAACAGGAAGCCGGCCTCGACCTCTTGACCAAGGCCTTGGCGGAGGGCGGCATCCCGATCGACGGCGACCAGCGAGCGCAGGTGGCCGTCACCGCCGAGGCCTGGGGCGTCCGCGAGTCGCTCACCCCGGCTCTCCGCCGCTGCCGTTCACGTGCCGGTGGTGCGGTGCGGTTGATCGACGACGACGTGCCGCTCGTGCCGCCGACCTCGACGGACCTCGTGATCGTCCCGTGGATCGCCTGCGCGCTCTGCCCGGAGACCCTGAGCCGAGCCCACCTCATCGAGCCTTGGGGTGATCTGTCGTACCTGGCGGAGCACTACGTGCTGTCGCCGGCACGACTGTTCGGCCCGGAAGACGTCTGGGGAGCCTTCACCGCACTACGAGCCTGCTCGACCGCCTCGAGTCGCTGACTCAGAACGCCTTGGCCGCCGTGACCGCGTCCTCGTGGGCCTGCTTGCGCAGCAGCTCGGCGTCGGCGGTGACGAGGTTGGGGCGGAAGTCGATCTCGGTGACGTCGGTGATCCCGGCCCAGCGCAGCCAGCCGCTGAAGAACGGCCGCTGGAAGTCCACGCCGAACGCCGCGTCACGACCGTTCCCGTACACGGCGCTGGTGTACACGACCGCTGCCTTCTTGCCCGACAGCAGTCCCGAGTAGCCGTGCTCCGGGTCGAAGCGGAACACCATGCCCGGCTGGCTCACCACGTCGATGAACTGCTTGAGGATGTACGGCACGCCGGTGTTCCACATCGGCACGCTGAACAGGTACGCGTCGGCGGCGGCGAAGCGGTCGAACGTGCGCGAGGCGTCGTCCCAGGCCTGCGCGGCGGCGCCCGACGGCTCCCGGCCCGCGAACACGGCCATCTTGGCGGCTGCCGCGTCGGGGCCGAACGCGGGCAGGGTGCCGTCCCACAGGTCGAACGTGTCGACCCGGTGGTCCGGGTTGGCCGCCCGGTAGGCGTCGAGGAACGTGCGGGCGATCGCCAGCGACTCCGAGGCCTCGCCCCGGGGTGACGCGGAGATGTGCAGAAGGGTCGTCACGGTGCGGTCCTCCAGGTAGGCATGACATCCGGACTCCGGTCCGGTTACTACCGCACTGTAGCGGACTGCGGTCCGTTTATGCCACCGGGACCCGTCAGGAGCCGGTCAGCACCAAGCCGGCCAGGCGGGCGACGTTCTCGGCGAAGCGCTCGGCGGCGAACTCGTCGCGCGTCGCGTGCCGGAGGTCGGCCGCCAGCGGGGCGAGGAGCGCGTGGGCGAAGAGGTCGGCGTCGAGGTCCGGCCGCGCTTCGGCCAGCAGGATGCGCACGTGCAGGCGCCAGAACCGGTAGGCGCCCGTCCGGTAGCGCGCGCCGGGGCTCGCCGTCTCCGACAGCCGCACGAGGTCGAGGTTGGCTTCCAGGAAGTGCGCGTACGCGGTCACGAAGGCGATCAGCCGCTCCCCCGCCGGCACACCAGGCCCCAGCGGCGGCGGACCACCGAGGATCGCACCCTGGAGGTCTTCCTCACGCGCACCCAGGAGCGCCGACGCCAGGCCGGCCTTGTCGCCGAACCGGCGGAACAACGTCCCCTTGCCGACACCGGCCTCACCGGCGATCTGGTCCATCGACACGTCCGCGACGCCGTGCCGCGCGAACAACCGCGCCGCGACGTCGAGGATCTTGGCCCGGTTCCGCGCCGCGTCGGCGCGTTCCTTCGGCGCCGCCTCACGGAGATCCGCCAACTCGACGTCCCGGGACGTGCCGCGCTCGCCACTCATGAAGACGGACTGTAGTCCGACTGCGTCCGCCCACCATGTGGCCGGCCAATTAACCGGGTACGTTCATGTGGTCAGCCACATGAACAGGAGGCAATCGTGGAACAGCCGAGCACGGCCGACGCGGGCAGGCTGAGCTACGCGATCTTCGCGCTGGCACGGGCGCATCGCGGGTTCGCCGCCGCACTCCTGCGCGACCTGGGCCTGCACCCCG
The DNA here is from genome assembly GCF_000716595.1 of Saccharothrix sp. NRRL B-16314. Lineage (GTDB taxonomy): Bacteria > Actinomycetota > Actinomycetes > Mycobacteriales > Pseudonocardiaceae > Actinosynnema. The sequence goes on along the minus strand of NZ_JNXC01000007.1, from coordinate 131,868 downwards.
GCCAGGAACTGCTGCTGATGCGGCTGTTCGACCGGGACGGGCAGACGCAGTCGGAGCTGCTGGACCACGTCGGCCTCGACCACTCGACGGTCTCGAAGTCACTGCGCCGCATGCAGGAAGCCGGTCTGCTGACCCGCGAACCGAGCGAGCGCGACCGGCGGGTGCTGCACGTCTGGCTCACCGACAAGGGCCGTGCGATGCGGGAACCGCTGACCGCGCTGTGGTCCACCCTCGAACGCGCCTCCGTGCGCAACCTCGCACCCGGGGAAGCCGACACCTTCATCCGACTCGCCGGCGTGGTCGAAGACGCGATCGCCCACCGGCACACCTACTCGAACGAGGAGACACCACGATGAAAGCCGTTGTGCTGGAACACTTCGGTGGACCCGAAGAGCTGCATCTGTCCGAAGTGGAACGTCCCGAACCCGGCCCCGGCCAGGTGCGCGTCCACGTGCGGACGGCGGGCGTGAACCCGTTCGACGGGAAGGTCCGCTCGGGCTCCATGGAGGCCGTCTTCTCCACGCCGCTGCCCGCGGTCCTGGGTTCCGAGGTCGCCGGTGTGGTCGACGCGGTCGGCCCGGACGTCACCGGTGTCGCGGTCGGCGACGCCGTGTTCGGTTTCGCCGACTCGGGTTCCTACGCCGAGTACGCGCTGGCGAGTTCGGTCGCCCACAAGCCCGAAGGGCTGTCGTGGGAGCACGCCGTGACGCTGCCCGTGGCCGGTGAGACGACCGACCGCGTGCTGCGCCTGCTGAACGTCCGACCCGGCGAGACGCTGCTGGTCCACGGCGCGGCGGGCGGCGTGGGCTCGGTGGCCGTGCAGGTGGCGCTGGCGGCCGGTCTGCGGGTCATCGGCACCGCCGGCCGGGACAACCAGGAGCACGTCGCCGCCCTCGGTGCCACGCCGACCACCTACGGCGAAGGCCTGGTCGAACGAGTGCGGGCGCTGGCGCCGGAGGGGATCGACGCGGTGTTCGACGTGGCGGGGAAGGGCGCGCTGCCGGACTCGATCGAGTTGCGCGGCGGCACGGACCGCATCGTCACCATCGCCGACAACGCCGCCGGCGAACTGGGCGTGGTGTTCACCGGGGGTCCGCAGCAGCGGTCCGCCGAGCGCTTGGCCGAACTGGCCGGACTGGCCGTGGAAGGCAGGCTCCGCACCACCGTGGCGGCGACCTTCCCGCTGGCCGACGCCGCCGAGGCGCACCGGATCAGCGACGCCGGCCACGTGCGCGGGAAGATCGTGCTGACGGTGTGAAGTAGCTGCGGTGCGGTAGACCGGCCGGGTTTCGGCGCGTACGCCGTCGGTCGGGCTCCGCCCACCACGTCGGAGGCGCGTCGGCCGCTGCCTTCGGGTGCACCGAACGGGCCCCTGGACACTTCGTCACCGCTGCCTGTAACACATGGTTGACAAGTTACCGGCAGGAGTCCGAGGAGGACCGATGGTGGCACGGGACATGAGTCGACGCGGGTTGCTGCGCACCGCCGGGGCGGTGGGCGCCGTCGGCGCGGTCTCGGCGCTGTTCGGTGCCGTGCCCGCGATGGCCGAGCCGTCCATGACCCCGTTCGACCTGCACTTCGCGGTATCGCACAAGTACCGCCCGTTCGACCTGATCGCGCCGCGGTTCGTGCAGTACGACAGCGCCGTCACCCCGCTCCCCGCCTCGGGCGACACGCTCGTCGCCACGGGCGTCCGGCCGCGTGCGCCGTTCGGGTCGGTGCTGGTGGAGGTCCAACGGGCAGCCGGTGTCGTGGTGGCCGGTCTGGCGGGCGGCGGCACGTCCGTGCTCGGCACGCTGGACGCGACCACCGGGCGTGCCACGATCGAGGTGACCGTCGGCGGCGCGACGACCGTGGTGAAGTCCGCGGACGTGCGGGTGGCCGGCGCGTTCCGGTTCGCCGTGGTGGTGAACGAGAACGCGGTCACGGTCCTCGTCGACACGACGGGCACGGGCGCCGGGTGGCAGCCGGTGCTGACCGAGCGCGACGGCGTGCGGGCACTGGTCGACCTGCGGGTTCCCGCAGTGCTGGGCCGGCTCGACTACTCCTACGGCGGGCGTGGCGACGTGCGGCTCGGCCGGGTGCGGGCCGGCTACTTCGGGCAGGCCGGTGTGCGCGATCCGCACGTCGTGCAGCACGCGGACGGACGGCCGTTCATCCGGGACGGCAAGCTGTACCTGACGATGACCAACGCCGGGTTGGGCTTCTTCCAGCAGGCGCACTGGGCGGTGTGGACGATCGACCTCGCCGATCCGAGCCGGTTGGAGCAGGTCGCGGTGCTGTTCTTCGAGCGAGACGGCGTCGTGCTGGGCGACCACGCCGGGCAGATCGTGTACGACGACCGCACCGGCCGGTTCATCCTGGCGATGAGTTCCTGGGGCGACTTCGCGTTCCGGGGCGTCCACGTCCGCCACACGACGACCACCGCGAACGTGCTGCAAGGCGTGCACGTCCTGCCCACCACGAGGTTGGGGCTGCCGACGGCCGTCAGCTCGTGGGACCCGGCCCTGACCCGCGTCGACGGCCGCTGGCACGTGGCGTTCGTGGAGAGCGAGGCGCAGCAGCCCGCGTTCGTCTTCCACCCGGCGCTCGCCGTCGGACCGGTCGGCGCGGACTACGGCGACTCGTTGCGGCTGGTCGGCGCGGACAACTCGGTGGACCAGACCGAGGGGACGATCATCCAGCGGGTTGGCCGGAACTGGTACCTCTTCGCCAGCGACGGCGATGCCCGCCAGTACCCGGTGTACGACATGGCGATGCGCAAGCTGGGCACGCTGGACGCGCCTTACGGCACCAACATCCCGCACCCGATGCTGCTCCAGGTGGGGCGCGAGTGGTGGATGATCAGCTTCGACGGCACGCAGTACGCCGAACCCGTCCTGGGCTATGGCGGTCACGGTGACCTGATCCTGATGCGGAGCCCCGGTCGTTAGCCGGCGCTGTCGCGGCAAGGCCGGATCACCGCAGCGAAACCGTTTTGGTTAGCTCGTGGGGTGAGCGACTACATCGACGAAGCCCTGAAGGCGTTGGCGGACGGGGACATCGACCGGGCCAGGGAAGCGGTCAGCGGCGGGAGGACCCCGCTGCTGACCGCGTTGGCCGCGTACTTGGACGCCTGCGCGGACGGGTCGGTGTACGACCAGCCGGCGGCGTTCGAGGCGTTCATCGACGGCGGCGGCAACGTGGGCCTCTACCGGGAGGTCACCTCGGCGTTGGCGGACGTCTACGCGCGGGTCCGGCCGTCGCGGGTGCTCGACATCGGGTGCGGTGACGGTCGGGCGTTGCGCGCTCTGGCGTCCACCGACGTGGCGGTCACGCTGGTCGAGCCTTCGGCGGCGTTGCTCGACGCGGCGGTGCGCTCGCTGGACGGGTTCGAGGTGGACGCGCGTCACGGCCGGGTCGAGCCGTTCGCGGCGGGACTGCCCGCGGACGCGGTGTTCGACGTGGCCCAGTCGACGTTCGCCCTGCACACGTTGCCGCACGAGGTGCGTGACGGTGTGTTGGCCGACCTGGTCGGGCACGTCGGTGTGCTGGCGGTGGTGGAGTTCGACGTACCCGACCTGGTGCACGGGAGTCCGGAGCACCGGCGGTTCCTGGCGGAGGCCTACGAGCGCGGGCTCACCGAGTACGACGCAGACCGGGCGTTGGTGGCGCAGGGTTTCCTGATGCCCGTCCTGACCGGGCAGCTCGTGCCGGGGGCGACCCGGGCGACCTGGGAGCAGCCCGCGTCGCGGTGGGCTGCCCAGGTCGCCCGAGCCGGGTTCACCGATGTCCACGTCACCCCGCTGCACGACTACTGGTGGTCGCCCGCGTTCCTGCTCACCGCTTCCGGATCGCCCGCAGCAGCGACGCCCCGGTGAGGCGGATCGGAGGATGACCACCCGGCACCATGCCGGCGGTCACGTGGACCGGCGGCGCCCCCACACCAGGGCTGCGGCGCCGAACACCACGGCGAGCAGGCCCAACAGACCCAGGCCGAGCACGCTCGCGCCGGTGTCGGCCAGACCGCCCCCGCCACCGGGCGCGCCGCTGCCAGGCGTGTCGCCGCCGGGTGTGTCGCCGCCGGGTGTGGGCAGACCGGTGGTGCTCGGCGGCACGTCCGGGTCGGCGACCTCGGGGCCCGGGTCGAAGTGCAGGTTCACCGGGTTCGCTTGTCCCCGGATCACCTTGAAGTACGCGTACGGACCCCAGTTCCGGTTGAACTCCCACGGCCCGACCAGGACCGGCGTGTAGTACCCGACCGCGAGATCGGTGAAGGTGAAGCCGCCGTCGGGGCCGGTCACCGTGCGCGCCACGGGTTGACCGGTGATGAAGTCGAGCAGCACCAGCTTGACGCCGGGGATGCCCGCGGGTTCGGGGCCGGTGCCGATCAACGCCCGGCCGGACACCGTCCACACCGCACCCGGCACGCGCGCCAGGTCGGTGCCCTGCGGCAGGCCGACGGCGTTCTCCGGGCCGAAGTCGCACCAGGCGCCGAACAGGCCGAAGTCGTCCGCCCGGTCGGGCATCGCGTCCCGGATGGTGAAGGTGCGCGTCTCCCCGGCCGCCAGCTCGGTGCCGGGCCCGTCATATGCGAACGGTCCCCACTCGGCGCCGTTGTCGGGCATGGGGAGTTCGGCGCTGCCGCAGAAGGCCTTGGCCAGGAGCGGGGTGCCACCCGAGTTCGCCAGCGTGATCGTGATGTCCACCGGGTCGTCGACGCCGTAGGTCTCCCGGTCGAACGACAGGGTCGCGTGCAGCCGGTCCGACAGCGGGCGCTCCATGCGGAAGTGCGCGACGATCTCCTGCCCGCCCGTGACGACCAGTTCGGACTGGTCCTGGCTCACCCACCCGGTGTGCTCGTCCCGGGTCCTCACCAGGTAAGTGCCCGCGGGTACGTCGTCCAGCCGGTAAGTGCCGTCGGCGCCGGTCTCACCGGCCACCCACCTCCGAGGGAGACCGCCCTCGAAGGTGATGTCGACGTTCGGCAACGCTTCGCCGTCGTCGTAGGCGCCGTCCAGGTCGCGGTCGCCGTAGACGACGGCCACCGCGTCGCCGGTCTGGTGGGTCACCGTCGCGCTGAGGTCGAGCACGTTGTCGGCGGGATCGGTGTCCTCGGCGACCTCGACCCGACCCTTCAGCCGCACCACTCCTTCGCGCACCCAGCTCACGTCGCCGACGAGCGTGACGGTGCGCCCCTCACCGGGTTCGAGGTAGGCCCCGCCCCACGGGCGCAGGTCGCCCCACTGGTTGTGGTCGTAGTGCATGCCGTCCGCGACCGACTCGGGCATGTACCGGGCGAACCCCACGGCGGTGCCGGTGTTGACGACCTCGACGGTGACCGTCGCCGGTTCGGTGATGTCGTAGGAGGGCTTGTCGAACGACGCGGTCACCTTCACGTTCGGCGCGAGCCGCGGCTCGACCACGACCGGGCCGTCGACCACCGAGAAGATCGAACGCGTCGGCCCGGCGGCGTCGACCCGAATGCGGAAGTCGCCGTCGTAGCGGTTGCGGTACGGACCCAGCACCAGCACGTCGTAGTCACCCACCGGCAGGTCCACGAAACGCCACTCGCCGTCGTCACCGGAAACCGCCCGTGCGACCGGGATGCCCCGCTGGTCGAGCGCGAGCAGCCTGACCCCGCCGAGCGGCGTCTCCGGTCCCTGACCGGAGTAGTAGCGCAGCAGGCCCGTGGCGTCACCGCGTGCGCCCACGACCTTCGCCATGTCGGACGACCCGACGTAGCCGTCCTCGTGGTGGCCGTGGTTGCCGAAGTTGCACTCGGCGTACAGGACACCGCGCTCGTAGGCGCGTTGGGGCACGACGTCCGGCACGACCACGACCTTCGTCTCGCCCGCGCCGACGGTGGTGCCGGGGCCGCCGACCGCGAGGGGCGCCCAACCCGGGCCGGTGCCGTCCAGCACGTAGGGCTCGCCCGCGTGGTTGCAGACCGCCACCACGCCCACCAGCGGCACCGCACCGGAGTTGGTCAGCGTGATCCGCACGTTGACCTGGTCGGCACGCACATAGGTGTCCCGGTCCAGTTCGAGTCGGGCGGTGAGCACGTCGGACACCGGGGTCGCGGTCGGGATCGCCAGGTCGGCGGTGGTGCCGTCCTCGACCGTGAACTCGCCGAACCCCGGCTTGACCACGACGTCGTCGTCCGGGAGGTGCAGCCGATACCGGCCGGTCGGCACGTCGGTGAACGCGACGCGGCCCTCCCCGTCGGTCACCGCGCTCAGCGACGTGGCCGGCGCGCCGCCGTACGCGGAGAAGTGCAGGCCCGCCGTGCCTTCACCGGCGTCGGCACGGCCGTTGCCGTTCGCGTCGGCGTAGACGACCGCGGAGACCGCGCCCCTCTTCTGCGCGATGCCCGCCCGCGTGGTGGCCGTGTTGTCGACCGGCGTCGGGTCGGCGATCGTGCCTTCTGCCCGGAAGACGCGGATGTTGAACTCCGCGTGGTCGGTCTGGTGGTCGAGCGGCCGTGCGACGAGGTCGACGACCATCCGCTCGCCGGGGGCCAGCGTGTAGCGGCCGGAGATCTCGTTCCAGCCTTCCCTCAGCCACACGTTGCCGTCGAAGACGACGAACTGCACCTCGGTGGCAACCTCGTCACCGACGTTGTCGACGGTGACCGTGATGGGGAGGTCGGACTCCGGCGGGTACTCGGCGCGGTCGAACGCGGCAGTGATCCTCAGGTCGGCTTCGGCTGCGTCGGCGGCGGGGTCGGGGGCGGACACGGGTGCGGGGTCGGGGGCGCGCGGTGACGTCGGGTCGGGCCGGTCGGGCGTGGGCGGGTTCTCGGGCGGCACCGGGCTCTCGGTCGGGCTCTCGGTCGGCGTCTCGGTCGGCGTCTCGGGCGCAGTGGCCGTGGTCGTCGTGGGCGCCGTCGTGGGCGTGGTGGTGGCGGTGGTGCCGGCGGCCGTGGTCGTTTCGGCAGGTGACTCGGCGGTCGTCTCCTGCGCCCAGGCCGGCGCGCCCCCCAACGCGGTGGCGACGGCCAGCACGGCCGCCAAGGCGGTTCTCAGCACACGGTCGCGGGCCGCACGTGGGCGCGCGACATCGTCAACGGACATGATCCGTCCCCCCTGATAGCCGCTGACGTCCCTGCCGAGGTCTCAGCGTCCCCCCGGACGTTTCGGGGCAGGGGCGGGGCGGTGAATGTGCGAAGAGGTTACCGGGGGCGGAACGTCCACCGCAGCGACTGTTCGGGGCAACGGCGAACACAGCCGCCCACCGGAACACCCTACGTATGGGTCTGGTGACATCCGGCTACTGCTGGTTCGTTGGGTACGGGAGCCTCCCTGTCACCGGCTCCCGCACTTCCCTGCCCCCAAGGAGACCAACGATGTTCGTACGAAAGGCCGCGTGGGTCGTCACCGCAGTGCTGGGCCTGCTGTTCCCGCTCGTCGCGGTGGCCGCACCCAGCGCGTCGGCGGACGCGCACGCTCTGGTGCGCACGCTGTACTACGACGTCAGCCAGGCCCAGGAGTTCGCGGCGGACTGGGATCGCGCCGCGGTGAACTGGAACAACTCCGTGGTCAACGTGAAGCTGGCCCGCCGGGCCTCGGGCACGCCGACCAACATCCGGATCTACGCGGACAACGGCTGGCCCCGGGCGTACGTCTCGTCGCTCGGCAACGGCACCGTCTACATGGGACGCCAGGCCGTGCAGCAGGGCTACTACCGGCCCCGGATCACCACCCACGAGATCGGCCACATCCTCGGCCTGCCGGACCGGCGGACCGGGCTGTGCGCCGACCTGATGTCCGGCTCCAGCGCACCCGTCTCGTGCCGCAACGACCTGCCGAACGCGGCGGAGCGGGCCGAGGTCGACCGCCGGTTCGCCGGCACGCTGGCCGCTGGGGACGTGCGTGCGGCCGGGTACACGGGTAGCAGCAGCACTGAGTGCTTCGTGTACTGACGCGGCCGGGGTTCGTGGGGTGGGCTCGCGTCCCACCCCACGAACCCCGACACCTGGAACTCCGTCGGACGACCCGCCGTTGGGGTTGCGTGGACGCGGTGGAGACGGTGTTGGCCTGGAGCATCCCCGGCGGGACTCTCACGGTGGTCGGGGTGGCGGTGTACGAGTTGCTGCGCCAGAAGCGGCGCAAGCGCAAGGGCACGCCGCTGGCCACGACGACCGTCAACGAGATCACGGCGATGTTCTACGGCAGCAAGCGGATGGAGCTCGACTACCGGGATTCCGTCGCCGTGATGCGTGAGGAGGAGTCGCAGGGCGCCCCACCACTCCGCGTCGACCTGGACGACGGCGTGGTGCGCCTCCCGCGATCCCCCGACCAGCGCGACGTCAGCGCAGACTGAGGAACGTCAGAGGTTCGACTCCGGTCCACGAGGCCGGCTCTGCACCCGGGGCAACTCCTCGTCGCGGAACGCCTCCACCTCCTCGATCAGCACGAGAACGTCGATGGTCCCCGCGAGTTCGCGGACGCGCTCGGCACGTGTGGCGACGAGGCACTTCTCGATCGCGCGTTCGATCCACCGCTCGCAGTCGACCCCGTCGCCGGTCAGTCGCGCAGGCTGAGGGGGCGCAGGTCGGTCCAGTGCTCCTCCACGTAGGCGACGCACGCGTCCCGGGTGTCCGGGCCGAACCTGGTGGCCCAGCCCGCCGGGACGTCGGCGAACGACGGCCACAGGGAGTGCTGGCCCTCGTCGTTGACGAGGACGTGGAAGCGGCCTTCTGGGTCTTCGAACGGGTTGGTCACGGCTCGATCCTCCGGTCGGGGTCGGTCGTCGCGGCGTGCAGGTGGCGCAGTACCGCGTCGACCAGGTCTTGGGCTGTGGTCGGGGTGAACAGGTCGGTCGCGTAGACGAGGTAGCACGGCACGGGGCCGTCGTCCCTCGGTTCGTAGAAGCTGAGGGTCAGTTCGGCGGGGGTGGTGCCGGTGGGGATGGCTTCCAGGCTGCCGGTGTCGGCCTCCAGGGTCGACAGGACCGCCTTCTCGTGGTGGACGATCATCACTTGCGGGTCGTAGGGCACCTGCACGTCGGCGTTGTCCAGGGCCGCCAGGTTGGTGGCGCGGATGCGGGACAGCAGTTCGGCGTAGCTGGGGTGCCCGGCGGTGTCGGTGCGCAGCACGATCCGGTTGAAGAACGAGCCGACCAGGTCCGCCAGGGCTTCCTCGGTCCGCCCGGCGGCCATCGTGCCGATCGGGATGTCCGTGCCGTACGGCGTGAGCGCGGCGGCCAGGGCGGCCTGCACCACCATGAACATGCTGGTCCCGGTGCCCGTCGCCAGGTGGTCGACGGACGCGTGCAGTGACGCCGGCAGCTCGAACGGGATCACTTCGGCCGGGTGGCGTCCGGGTCCGGGTTCGCCGGCATAGGGCAGGTCGAGCACGGGCAGGTCGCGCAGGGTCTCGCGCCAGAACGCGTGCTGCTCCTCCCCCACCGACTCGACCACCTCCAGCGACCACAGCGCGTAGTCGGCGTAGGTCACCGGCAGCTCTGTCCACTGTGGAGCTTCACCGGCCCGGCGGGCGGCGTAGGCGTGCTGGAGGTCGCGGAACAGCGGCACCACGGACCACTCGTCCACCGCGAGGTAGCTCATGGTCAGCAGGAACGCCTGAGCGCCGTCGCGGTCGTCCACCACCAGCTGCGCACGGACTGGCGGCTGGGACGCCAGGTCGACCCGCCCACCCGCGAGCGCGCGCAGCGCACCGTCCAGGCCGAGTACGCCCACTACTTCCAGAGGTGGCGCCGGAACCGCCCGCTGCACGCCACCGTCGACCACCGTCCGCAACGGCTCGTGGCGGTCGACGACATCCGCGTACGCGGCGACCAGCGCGGGCACGTCGAACGGCGTGGAAGCCCGCAGCGCCAACGCGTGATCCCACCTGCCCGACGCCCGGCCGCGCTGCACGGGCGACAGCGGCAGGTCCACCGGACGGTCGAACCGGCGCAACCGGGGACGGGCCGACGTGGCGCCGGTCAGCCGCCCGGCCAGCCCGGCGACGGTGGGCGAGTCGAAGACGTCGCGCAACGCGATGTCCACCCCGAACGCCGACCGGATCTTGCCGACCAGCCGCATGGACGCCATCGAGTGGCCGCCGAGGGTGAAGAAGTTGTCGTGGATGCCCGGTGACACGCCCAGCAGCTCGGCGAACAGCTCCGCGATCGCCTTCTGCTCGGGCGTCACCGGACGGTCGTCGCCGGTCAGCGCCGACCAGTCGGGCTGCGGCAGGGCACGGCGGTCGAGCTTGCCGTTCGGCGTCAGCGGGAGCGGCCCGTCGAGGAAGATCACCGTGGCCGGGACCATGTACTCGGGGAGCCGTTCGGCGGCGAACGCCCGCAGGTCGTCCTCAGTCGAGCCGACGACGTAGCCGACGAGCCTGGTCACGTCGCCCGCCCGGTCGGCGACCACGGCGGCCTGGACCACCGCGGGGTGCCGGGCCAGGGCGGCTTCGATCTCGCCGAGCTCGATCCGGAAGCCGCGGATCTTGACCTGGGTGTCGACCCGGCCGAGGAAGTCGAGGTTGCCGTCGGCACGCCAACGCGCGCGGTCGCCCGTGCGGTACATGCGGGCACCGGGCGGACCGAACGGTGAGGCGACGAACCGGGACGCGGTGAGCGCGAACTGGCCGAGGTAGCCGCGGGCCAGACCGCGCCCGGACACGTACAGCTCGCCGACCACACCGGGTGGCACCGGCCGCAGCCGGTCGTCCAACACGTACACGGTGGTGTTGGGGTCGGGGATGCCGATGGGCACGGCGGTGTCCCACTCCGGCTCCGCTTTCCACAGCGTGGAGTTGACGGTGGCCTCGGTGAGGCCGTACGCGGCCAGCAGGTTGAGCCGTCCCGCCCAGCGCCCGATCACGTCCGGCGGCACGGTTTCGGTGCCGACCAGGATGGTGGAGCCCTCGGGCAGTTCGCAGTCGGCGGGCAGGGCGGACACCAGCGACGGCGGCAGGATCATGTGCGTGATCCGGCGGTCGCGCAGGAAGTCGGTCAGCTCCGGTCCGGCGACGCGCACCTCGTCGGGCGCGAACACCAGCCGCCCGCCGACGCACAGCGCCATCGTCAGCTCGAACACGGCCACGTCGAAGCCGACCGACGCGAACTGGAGCACCCGGCTCTCCGACGTGAGCCCCATCCGGTCGATGGCGGTCGCGGCGAGGCTGGAGATGCCCTCGTGCGGCACCACCACGCCCTTCGGCCGGCCGGTCGAGCCCGACGTGTAGATGACGTACATCGCCGAGTCGAGCCCCAACGGTCCACTGCACGCAGTCGACTGGCTGTCGGGTACAGCGGCCAGTTCTTCGCGCACGGAATCCGCGTCGAGGGTCAGGATCTCCACGACGTCGGGGACGGGCGCGTCATAGGTGGTGACCACGAGCGTGGCCGCGGAATCCTGGATCATGTACGCGATCCGGTCGGCGGGGTGCGAGAGGTCGAGCGGCAGGTAGGCCGCGCCGAGCTTCAGGGTGGCGACGACGGTGGCGACCATGTCCGCCGACTTCGGCACCGCGATGCCCACCACGGACTCCCGACCGACACCGCGCGCGGCGAGCAGCCGGGCGATCCGGTCGGACCGGTCGTCCAGCCACGCGTAGCTGACCGACCGGTTGCGGTCGACCACGGCCACCGCGTCGGGCGTCGTGGCCACGCACCGGGCGAACATCACCGGGAACGTCTCCTCCGGCACCACCCGGGCGGTCCGGTTGAACTCGTCCACCACCCGGCGGCGCTCGTCGGGCGCCAGCAGGTCGACCTCGCTCACCGGCGCGGACGGCCTGGCCAGCACCGCGCCCACCAACGTGGTCAGCCGAGCGCCGAGGCGTTCCACCGTCACCCGGTCGAACAGGTCGGTCGCGTACTCCAGCCGGCACACCACCGGCCCGTCCACCACCTCGGTGAAGCTGAACACCAGGTCGAACTTCGCCGTCGTGGTCTCGTGGCCGACCCACGTCACCGGCAGGCCGTCGAACTCCCCCGCGTCACGACCGCGGCTGTGGTACCCGACCATGACCTGGAACAGCGGGTTCCGGGCCGCCGAACGGGTCGGGTTGAGCCGGTCCACCACCGCCTCGAACGGCACGTCCTGGTGCGAGAACGCGGCCAGCGAGGTCTCCTTCACCCGCGCCACCAGCTCGGTGAACGCCGGGTCGCCGGACAGGTCGGCCCGCAGCACCAGCGTGTTCACGAAGAACCCGACCAGGTCGTCCAACGCCTCGTCGGTGCGGCCCGCGATCGGCGCGCCCAACGGGATGTCGTCGCCGGCGCCCAACCGGGCCAGCAGAGCGGCGACGGCGGCCTGCAACACCATGAACATCGACGCGCCGGACGTCTGCGCGAAAGCCCGCAGCCCGTCCGCCAACTCCGGCTCGAACTCGATCTCCAGGTCGGAGCCCTGGAACGTCGGACGTCCGGGACGCGGCCGGTCCACCGGCAGTTCCAGCTCTTCCGGCGCACCGGCCAGCGTCCGCGCCCAGAAGTCCAGCTGCTCCTCGCCGACGACCTCCAGCACGTCCCGCTGCCACACGGTGTAGTCGGCGTACTGGACCGGCAACGGCGTCCACCGCGGAGCCCCGCCGGTCCGCCGCGCCCGGTAGGCCGACGCGAGATCACGCAGGAACGGCCGGTCGGACCACTCGTCGGTGGTGATGTGGTGCAGCAGGATGACGACCAGGTGCTCGTCCGGGGACAGGGACGCGACGGTCACCCGCAACGGCAGTTCGGTGCGCAGGTCGAACGGCCGCTCGACCTCGTCCCGCACGATCCCGGCCACGTCGTCCTCGGTCGCCGAACGCACCACGACCTCGGGCGTGACGTCGTGCAGCACCCGCTGGAACGGCGTGCCCTCGTGCTCCCCGAACACGGTCCGCAGCGCCTCGTGCCGGTCGACGACGTCACCGACGGCGGCGGTGAACGCATCCACGTCCAGCGGGCCGCCCACCTTGAACACCAGCGGGAAGTTGTAGGCGGCGGACGTGCCCTCCATCTGCTGGATCAGCCACAACCGCTGCTGGGCCGACGACAGCGGCAGCTCGGCGGGCCGTTCCACGGGCACCAGCGGCGGCCGGGCCGAGCGCGACCCGACCGAGCCGCCACCGGCCCGTGACGCCAGCTCGGCGACCGTGGGCGCGTCGAACAGGTCCCGGATCGCCAGGTCGACGCCCAGCACCGACCGGGCCCGGCTGATCAGCCGCGTGGCGAGCAGCGAGTGGCCGCCCAGGTCGAAGAAGTCGTCGTCCACGCCCACCGACGGCACCCCGAGCACGTCGGAGAACAACCCGCACAGCACTTCCTCTTCCCGGGTGGCGGCGGCACGCGACGACGCCGCGCCCGTCACCACCGGCTTGGGCAGGGCGCGGACGTCGAGCTTGCCGTTCACGGTCAGCGGCAACGCGTCCACCGGCATGATCGCCGCGGGCACCATGTAGTCGGGCAGGCCGGACTTGAGCCCGTCCCGCAGCACCGCCGGGTCGACGGACGACACCACGTACCCGACGAGCCGCTTCACGCCACCCGGTCCGGCGTCCACCACGACCGCGGCGTGCGTCACGCCGGGTTGCGCGGCCAGCGCCGACTCGACTTCGCCCAGCTCCACCCGGTAACCGCGGATCTTGACCTGGTCGTCCGTGCGGCCGAGGAAGTCCAGGTTCCCGTCACGGCGGGCGCGCACCAGGTCTCCGGTGCGGTACATGCGGGTGCCGGGCGGCCCGTACGGGTCGGCGACGAACCGCTCGGCGGTGAGGCCGAACCGGTCGTGGTAGCCGCGGGCCAGGCCGATGCCCGCGATGTACAGCTCACCGGGTGAGCCGGGCGGCACCGGCCGGAGGCGCGCGTCGAGGACGTACGCACGCGTGTTGCGGATCGCCTTGCCGACGGTCGCCGTCTCGCTGTCCTCTGTGGACGCTCCGAGCGTGTTGATCGTGTACTCGGTCGGCCCGTACAGGTTGTAGCCGTACGTGCCGGGAGTCTCGCGCAGCCGCTGCCACACCGATTCCGGCACGGCCTCGCCGCCGAGCAGCACCAGCGCGGGCACGTGGTTGTCGAGCAGGCCCTCCTCGATGAGCAGCTGCGCGTAGGTCGGGGTCACGTTGACCACGTCGATCAGGTGCTCGTCGCAGTACGCGACCAGGGCCGCGGCGTCACGTCGCAACTCCTCGTCGCACACGTGCACCTCGTGGCCTTCCACCAGCCACAGCAGCTCTTCCCAGGACATGTCGAACGCGAACGACACCGTGTGGGCGATCCGCAGCCGCCGCCCGCCTGCCGCCGCGATGGCCGGCTCGAAGATCGCCTGCTGGTGGTTGAGCTGCATGTTCGTCAGGCCGCGGTACGGCGTGACCACGCCCTTGGGGCGGCCGGTCGAACCCGACGTGTAGATCACGTACGCCGGGTGCTCGAGCGAGAACCGCGGCCACTCGACGTCCTCCGGCGCTAGCGGCAGGTCGTCCCGGCCCGGATCGTCCGAGCTCAACGCGTCCAGATTCAGGTCGTCCAGGCACAGCGCGTCCGGCACCAGCCCGACCGCGGTGGTCGACAGCACGCACAGCGGCTTGGTGTCGTCGATCATCATCAGCAGCCGGTCCGCCGGGTGGTCGAGGTCCAGCGGCAGGTAGGCGGCGCCGGTGCGCAGCACCGCGAACAGCGCCACCACCATCTCGATCGTGCGCGGCAACGCCAGCGCGACCACCCGTTCCGGCCCGGCGCCCCGGCTGATCAGCAGCCGGGCGAGGGTGTCGATCCGGTCCTGCAACTCGGCGTAGGTGAGCCGCCGGTCGCCGAACACCAGCGCGGTCGCGTCCGGTGTCTTCCTCGTCTGGGCGACCAGCAGGTCGGCGATGGTGTCCTCGACCATGCTGTCCGCGCCGGCGTCCCACTCCGCGGCCAACGCGCGGCGCTCGTGGTCGGGCAGCACGTCGAGCGTGCCGAGCAGCGCGTCCGGTGCGTCGACCAGCCGCTCCAGCACGGTCGTGTAGCGGGTGAGCAGGGCTTCGGCCGCGTCGGCGGTGAAGATGTCCGGCCGGGACGCGAGCGTGACGCGGGTCCGGGCACCCGGCGTGATGACGAGCGTCAGCGGGAAGTGCGTTCCGTCCACATTGGACACGTCCAGGACGTCGTGCGCCTGTGCCAGCTCCGCCTGCCGGTCCTCGCCGTCGCCGGTGCGCAGCACGAACAGCGTGTCGAACAGCTGCCGGTGCCCGGCTTCCTGCTGGATCTCGCCGAGACCGACGTGCTCGTACGACATCAGCGCGGTCCGCTCGGCCTGGAAGCGCCGCAGCAGGTCCAGCACGGTCTCGCGGGGGTCGACCGTGACCCTGGTGGGGATGGTGTTGAGGAACATGCCGATGACGTGCTCGACGTGCTCCACCTCGACCGGGCGGCCCGCGACGGCGGTGCCGAACACGACGTCGTCCCGGCCGACCTGGCTCGCCAGCACCAGCGCCCACGCGACGTTGAACACGGCGTTGGCGGTCAGGCCGTGCCGCCGGGCCTCGGCGCGGATCCGGTCGGTCAGGTCTGCGGTCAACTCCTGGTGGAACTCGGCCGGGATGACCGGCTCGCGGGACCGGTCCACCGGCGCGACCAGGGTCGGCTCGCGCAGGCCGGAGAGGGCGGTGCGCCATGCTTGACGTGCGGCTTCGTGGTCCTGACGGGCCAGCCACGTCAGGTAGTCCCGGTAGGAGCCGGGTGGCGGTAGTTCGGCTTCGGCGTCGCGGTACAGCTCCAGCAGCTGCTCCAGGAACAGCCACGCCGACCAGCCGTCCCAGAGGATCAGGTGGTGCGTGATGACGAGCCGGTCCCGGCCGTCCGGGAGGCGCAGCACCAGGAACCGGCACAGCGGTGGCGCGGCGAGGTCGAAGCGCTCGCGGCGGTCGGCGGCCAGGAGATCGGCCGTCTCGGATTCGTCCGCCAGGTCGACCACGCGCAGCGGGATCTCCACGCCGGGCGCGATGAACTGCACCGGTCCGGGCACGCCTTCGCCGGTGAACCCCGCGCGCAGGCTCGGGTTGCGGTCGAGGAGCACGGCTACGGCGCGGCGCAGCCGGTCGACGTCCAACCGGCCGGCGAAGTCCATCGTCTCCTGGGAGAGGTAGACGTCGAGCGCGTCGGTGTCGTAGCTGGAGTGGAAGTACAGGCCCTCCTGCAGCGGCGAGAGCGGCCAGACGTCCTCGGCCTCCGGCAGGGCGCGGCGCTGGTCGTCGGTCAGCACCAGCAGCGGGGCGTCCTCGACGTGCCGGCCGACGGTCTCCACGGTCGCGAGGGCTGCGACCGTGCGGTGCTCGAACACGTCACGCGGGCTGATCTCGACGCCCAGTTTGCGGGCCCGGCTGGACACCGCGATGGACGTGATGCTGTCGCCGCCGAGGCCGAAGAAGTCGTCGTCCACCCCGGGTTCCGGCACGCCGAGCACGGCGGCGAACACACCGCACAGCAGGCGTTCCCGGTCGGTCTGCGGGGCACGTCGTTCCGTGGTCGCGGAGGTCGGGGACGGCAGCGCGTTCTGGTCGAGCTTGCCGCTCGGGGTGAGGGGGAAGTCGGGCAGCGCCACCAGGGCGTGCGGGACCATCGCGGCGGGCAGCGCGCGGGCGATGCCGGTCCTCAGCGCGTCCAGGTCGACGTCCGCCGGCGTCACGTACCCGAGCAGCTGGTTGTCCCGCGCGATCACGGCGGCCCGGCGGACGCCCGGCAGCGTGGCCAGCGCGGACTCGACCTCGCCCAGCTCGATCCGGTTGCCGCGCACCTTGACCTGGCGGTCCGTGCGCCCCAGGTAGACGATCACGCCGTCCGGGCGGCGCACCACCAGGTCGCCCGTGCGGTACATGCGGGAGCCGGGCTCGCCGAACGGGTCGGCCACGAACCGCTCGGCGGTGAGCGCGAACCGGCCGTGGTAGCCGAGGGCGAGCTGCGCGCCGGCGAGGTACAGCTCACCGGGCACGCCCGTCGGGACGGGCCGGAGGAACGGGTCGAGCACGTGCAGCCGGGTGTTCCAGACCGGGCGGCCGATCGGCACGGCCGGGTCCGGCGCGCCGTCGTACTCGAAGTAGGTGACGTCCACGGCCGCTTCCGTCGGGCCGTAGAGGTTGTGCAGCGGCACGGCGGTGAGCGCCAGCCACCTGGCGGCCACGTCACCGGTCAACGCCTCACCGCTGCTGAACACGCGGCGCAGGCTGGTCGACCACCGGGCGTCGTCGCACACCTCGGGGACGCCGAGGAACGCGGCCAGCATCGACGGCACGAAGTGCAGCGTGGTGACGCGTTCGCGGTGGATGAGGTCGGCCAGGTAGGCGGGGTCGCGGTGGCCGTCCGGCTTGGCGAGGACGACGGCCGCGCCTTCGCACAGCGCCCAGAAGAACTCCCAGACGGACACGTCGAAGCTCGACGGTGTCTTCTGGAGCACGCGGTCGTCGGCGGTCAGGCCGTACTCGTGCTGCATCCACGCGAGGCGGTTCACGATGGCGCGGTGCGTGACGACGACGCCCTTGGGCCGTCCGGTCGAGCCGGAGGTGTAGATCAGGTAGGCGGGCCGGTCCGGGTGCGGGGCGGGTAGTTCGACGTCCGGCGCGGTCTCCGCGACGCAGTCCTCCGGCCGGACGACCGTCGTCGCGCCGGAGTCGGCGAGCATGAACTCGATCCGCTCGGCGGGGTAGTCGAGGTCGAGGGGCAGGTAGGCGGCGCCGGACTTGAGCACGCCCAGCAGCGCCACCATCAGTTCGACCGACCGGGGCACGGCCACGCCCACGACGTCACCGGCGTCGGCGGCGCGCAGCCTGCGTGCCAGTGTGGTGGCGCGGCGGTCCAGTTCGGCGTAGGTGAGCGAGGTGCCGTCGTGGACGACCGCTACGGCGTTCGGGGTGCGGGCGGTCTGGGCGTCGATCCGGCTGACGAGCGTGCCGTCCGGGACGTCGACAGCCGTGGCGTTGAGTTCCGCGAACCAGTCGGTTTCCTGCGCGGAGACGAGGCCGAGGTGGGCCACCGGGCGGTCGGGGGTGGTGGCGAACGCGGTCAGCAGCCGGACCAGCCGGTCGCCGAGCGCGGCCACTTCGGCGTCCGGGAGACGGTGCTTGAGGCGGAGTTCGATGCGTTCGCCGGGCATGACCACGAGGGCGAGGGGGTAGTGGACCTGGTCGCGGACCTCGACGTCGTCCACCACGTCCGGGAAGTTCTCGACCACCACCAGGGTGTCGAACAGCTCGCCGTGCCCGGTGATGCGCTGGATCTCGGCCAGACCGAGGTGCTGGTGGTCCAGCAGGCGGGTCTGCTCGTCCTGGAAGCGCTGGAAGACGGTGGCGAGGCTGTCGCCGCCCTTCCAGCGCTGGCGGACTGGGACGGTGTTGATGAACAGGCCCACGGCGTTCTCGATGCCGGGCACCTCGGCCGGGCGGCCCGCGACCGTCGTGCCGTACACGACGTCGGTGCGGCCGGTGAGCGCGCCGAGCAGCAGGCCCCAGGCGCCGTGGAGGACAGTGCTGAGCGTGAGGCCGCGCCGTCGCGCTTCGGCGGTCAGGGCTGCCGTCGACTCGGCGGACAACCGCACGCGGTGCTGACCGTGCCGGGGCGACGCCTCCAGCGCACCCAGCGTGCCCGACGTGCCCGACACACCCGGAGTGCCTGGCACGCCCGATGTGCCCAGCGCGCCCGACATGCCCGCCGTGCCGGACGCAGCAGGCGCGCCGGACGCAGCAGACGCACCCGACGCACCCGACGCACCAAGCGTGCCCGGCGCGCCCGACGTGCCCGACGTGCCAAGCGTGCCCGGCGCGCCCGACGTGCCCGACGTGCCAAGCGTGCCCGGCGCGCCCGACGTGCCCGACGTGCCCGACGTGCCCGACGTGCCAAGCGTGCCCGACGTGCCCGACGTGCCCGACGTGCCCGACGTGCCCGACGTGCCCGACGTGCCCGACGTGCCCGACGTGCCCGACGTGCCCGACGCGCCCGACGTGCCCGACGTGCCCGACGTGCCCGACGTGCCCGACGTGCCCGACGTGCCAAGCGTGTCCGACGTGCCGCGCGTGCCTGGCGCGCCCGACGTGCCCAGCGGGCTTTCGGTCGCCGAGGATGCTTCGCGGAGGTCCCCTCCCCGGGGACCCCTGCTTTTATTCTGCCGGCCGGGTCCGACAATTCTGGTTGGCTCGTCCACATCGGACAGCGCGGCGCGCCACGCGGCGTGCGCGGCGTCGCGGTCGCGGCTTGCCAGCCACGCGAAGTAGCGGCGGTGATCGACCGGTTCCACCCGACCGCCGACCAGCTCCCGCCGGATCAGCCCGACCGACCACCCGTCCAGCAGGATGTGGTGCACCGTCAGCACGAGCCGGTCACCGTGCCGCGCGGCCCGCATCAGGGGCGGCGCCGACAGGTCGAAGCCCGGGGCGCGTTCGGCGGCCAGGACGTCTTCCACGTCATCGGTGGCCGGGTACTCGCGCCAGGGCAGCGTCACCGCCTCAGCGATCACCTGCTCCACCCGCCCGCGCTCGGTCTGCCGGAAACCGGCGCGCAGCAACGGGTGCCGGTCCAGCAACCCCTGCACGTCGTCCCGGCCGGCTTTCAGCGCCAGCACTTCCTGCACCACGTACGAGTCGTCCGCGTCGTACTGCGCGTGGAAGAAGAAGCCTTCCTGCAACGGCGACACCGGCAGCACCGGACCGTCGAACCCGGTCACGTCCAGAGCAGCGGTACCCACCGCGCGGGCGACGCGGGCCAGCCCTGCCACGGTCCGGTGCTCGAAGACCTCGCGCGGCGTGATCACCAGACCGGCGTCACGGGCCCGCGACACCAGCTGCATGGTGACGATGCTGTCGCCGCCCAGCTCGAAGAAGTTGTCGTGGATACCCGGCGTCAGGCCCAGCACGGCCTCCACCACATCCACCAGGGTCTGCTCGACCGGGTTCGTCGCCGGCGCGTCGCCGCCCAACGCCGTCCAGTCCGGTTCCGGCAGCGCCGCCCGGTCGAGCTTCCCGTTCGGCGTCAACGGCAACGGCCCGGCCAGGGGCAGCACCACCGACGGCACCATGTACTCGGGCAGCGTCGAAGCGACGTGCTCCCGCGCGTCCGCCGGAGCCGCCGACCCGACCACGTACGCGACCAGCCGCTTGACCCGCCGGTGGTCCTCCCGCACCAGCACGGCGGCCTGCGCGATGTCGGGGTGCGCCATGAGCACGCTCTCGACCTCGCCGGGCTCGATCCGGAACCCCCGGATCTTCACCTGGCCGTCCGCGCGCCCCAGGAAGTCGATGTTGCCGTCCGCCCGCCACCGGGCACGGTCACCCGTCCGGTACATGCGGGCGCCGGCACCGCCGAACGGGTCGGCCACGAACCGGGACGCGGTCAGCGCCGCCTGCCCCCGGTAACCGCGCGCCAGCCCGCGCCCGCCGACGTACAGCTCGCCCTCGACCCCCACCGGCACGGGCCGCAGCGCCGAATCGAGGATGTAGCACCGCGTGTTGGGGTCCGGCACACCGATCGGCACCGGCCCGGTCCAGTCCGGCTGCGCGGCCCACAGCGTCGAGTTGACGGTGGCCTCGGTGAGCCCGTAGGCCGCGACGACGCGCAGCCTCCGCGCCCACCGGGCGATCAGCTCGGTCGGCACGGTCTCGGTGCCGACGACCAGCACCGCGCCCTCGGGCAGCTCGCAGTCCGCCGGCAGCGCCGCGACCAGCGACGGCGGCAGGATCATGTGCGTGGCGCGGTGTTCGGCGATGTACGAGGTCAGCGCCTCACCCGCGACCCGCCGGTGCGACGGCACGACGATCGCCCGACCGCCGACGCCCAACGACATGCACAGGTCCCACACGGCCACGTCGAAGCCGACGGACGCGAACTGCACGACCCGGCTGTCCGCGGTGATCCCGATCCGGTCCGTCGCGGTCGCGATCAGGCTGCCGATGCCCTCGTGCGTCACGACGACGCCCTTGGGCCGACCGGTCGACCCGGACGTGTAGATCACGTACGCGGCCTGGTCCAGCGCGATGTCCAGGCCGAGGTCGGAGCCGTCGGAGGGCAGCTCGAACCGCGTGTCCGGCGTGATGACCAGCTTCGCGCCCGCGTCGGCCACCATGTAGTCGACCCGGTCACGCGGGTGGTCGAGGTCCAGCGGCAGGTACGCGGCGCCGGCCTTCATCACCGCGAGCAGCGTGACGACGAGGTCGGCCGAGCGCGGGAGTGCCACGCCCACCACGTCTTCCGCGCGCACGCCTTCGGCGACGAGGGCGCGGGCGAGCCGGTTCGCCGCGGCGTTCAGCTCGGCGTACGTGAGTCGGACGTCCTCGCACACGACCGCGACGGCGTCGGGCGTCCGCAGGGCCTGGCGTTCGAACGCCCCGGGCCACGTCACCTCGTCCACCTCGCGGGGTGACGTGCCGAAGTCCAGCAGCCGGGCGCGTTCCGCGTCGTCCACCAGGTCGATCGACGCGACCGGCTGGTCCGGGTCCGCGCCGAGCACGCGGAGGAACCGGTGCTCGTGGTCGGCCAGCTCCTCGGGGGTGCACACGGCCGCGTTCGCCTCGAACGTGACGGACATGCTCCCGTCGGCGCGCGGGAGGAACGACGTGGTGAGGTCGTTGACCGGGCCGAGCGACAGCACGTGGAACGTGACGTCGAGGCCGTCGAACAGGTCCTCCCGGGTGAACCCCAGGTAGTTGACCGTGGGCCCGACCAGCTCGGGGATGCCGTCGCGCAGACCGAGTTCGCGCGCCAGGTCCTCTCCCCGGTAGGCGCTGCGCGGCACGACCTCGCGCACCCCGCGGTCGACGTCCGCGACCAGGCCGGTGACGGTGCTGTCCGGCCGCACGGTGACGCGCAGCGGCAGAACGGTGGACGACATCCCCGGCGTGACCCGGCCGGCCTCGTCGCGTCGACCGGTCATCGGCATGGCCAGCACCAGGTCGGACGCGCCGGTCACGCGGTGCACGTAGGTGGCGACGGCGGCGATGGCCTCCCGTGACGACAACGCGTTCGGCAGCTCGAAGGTCCGGCGGACGACCTCGCGCACCTGTCCGGCGGCACGCGGCACGAGCCGCACGGGCTCCGGGCGGTCCGTCATCTTCGCGTGCCAGAACTCCCGGTCCTGGTGCTGCGCCGGGGAATCGCGGTAGGCGAGGTCGGCGTCGACGAGCGCGCTCGCGGGCTTGGGGCGCGGTTCGTCGGGAGCCGCGTACAGCTCGTGCACCCGTCGGGCGAGCAGCACGAAGCCGTAGGCGTCGATCACGAGGTGGTGGTAGCGCTGGTACCAGACCACGTGGTCGGCGACGCGCAGCAACGCCTGGTGGAACATCGGCCCGTTGGCGAGGTCGGTCAACCGGCCGAGGTCGTCGTCCATCCACGCCCGAGCGTCGGCGGCCGAGTCGAACGACAGGTGCGTGACGTCGGTCGTCACCGGCGCCGAAACCTGCCCCTCTTCGGTGAACCGGACGTGCAGCGCGCCGGCCTCGCCCACCGCCTGCCGCACGGCCGTCTCCAACCGGTCGAGGTCGACCGCGCCGCGCAGCTCCAGGTACCAGCCGATGTTGTAGACGGGGTTGTCGGGCTCCAGCTGCTGTGCCAACCAGACACCGGTCTGAGCACCGGTCAAGGGCAGCGCCATGGTCACGAAACCTTTCCCGCTTCTTCCCGACTTCTCCGCACACACCACGGGTGGGGATGCACGTCGGCACCCCCACCCGTGGGATCGAACCGACTAGTTCTTGACCGCTTCGAGCAGCGGCACGACCTGCTCGATGCCGTAGGGCACGCTCAGCACGGTGTTGAACGACATGGCCGCGCCGATCGGCGGGTCCATGTAGGTGAGGAACAGGTCGCGCTTCTCGCTGACGACGCCCAGCCGCTGGTAGGCGGGCACGGACTTGATCCGCTCCCACGCGGTCTGGTCGAACATGATCCACACCAGCCGGTCGGCGTCGAGCAGGTCGAACCGCTCCTCGCTGAACTCGGCCACGTTCATCTGCCCGGCGAGCTTGCCGATCTCGTCCACCAGGGTGAAGCCCAGCTCCTTCATGAAGATGGCCTTCGGGTCGGTCGGCGCGAACGCGGAGTACTGGCCGGGCTTGAAGCTGTCGGCCACCACCATCGTCTTGCCGGCCCACTCGGGGTGCGCGGCCTTGGCGTCGGCGAAGCGCTTGGCCACGCCGTCGATCAGCGCCTTGGCCTCCTTCTCCTTGCCCAGCGCCTTGCCGATGTGCAGGGTCTGGTCCTGCCACGGCGCGGCGTAGTCCGGGAACGCCTTCGGCTGCGCCACCACGGGCGCGATCTTCGACAGCGTCTCGTACTGCTCCTTCTTCATCCCGGAGTAGACCGCGACGATCAGGTCGGGCTTGAGCGAGGCGACCTTCTCCAGGTTGTACTCGTCGCGCTCGCCGACGATCTCCGGCTGGGTGGAGCCCCAGAGTTCCTTGGTCCACGGCCAGTTGCCGAACGGCCGCTCCTTGAACCAGTCCACGACGCCGACCGGCTTGACGCCGAGCGCCAGCACGGGCTCCTGGTCGGACAGGCCGAGCGTGACGACCTTCTTCGGCTCGGCCTTGATCTCGGTGGTGCCGTACTTGTGCTCGACCGAGACCGGGAACGCGCCCGAGGAGGCAACACCGGTCGGGACCGTCCCGGAGCCGGCGTCGCCGCCGCCCCCGCAGGCGACCAGCGCCAGCGCTGCGGCCGAGACGACCGCGACCAGCCTGAACTTCGTGGACATCAGGGTTTCCCTTTCGGAGGCGCGGCGGCGCGCCGCAGTAACACCAGTTAGGTTTGCATAACCTAACCCATGACGAGGGGTTTCAGTGAGACGGTGAGACGCTGATCGCGTACTCGGGCCGCACCGGCTCGACCGACTGGGCCGGCACCGCGGGCTCGCGGCGGCCGAGCACGGACTGGAGGATCTCCCCGACCCGCACGGACGTGTTGGACAGCAAGGACGACGAGATGCCGTGCGTGTGCTCGGTGCCGCCCTGGAGGTACAGCCCGGCCAGCAAGTGGTCGTCGGTGTCCAGGCGGTAGTCGCGGCCCACGCTGAGCCGGCCGTGCTCGTCCCGCGCGCAGCGGTCGGCGAGGCCGCCGAGCAGCGCCGTCGGGTCGGCCTCGTGGTACCCGGTGGCGTAGACGATCGCGTCCGCCTCCAGCACGGCGCGCTCGCCGGTGCCGAGCGATTCGACGGTCACCGTGACGCCGTCCTCGCGGTCGTCCAGCTCGGCGACGCGGGAGAGGTTGAGCAGCCGCAACCGCTGTTCCCCCAACACCTTCTCCCGGTACACCCGCCGGTACAGCTCCGCGATCAGGTCGTTGTCGACCACCGCGTAGTTGGTGTTGCCGTGGTAGTCCATGAGCCTGCGCTTGACCTGCTCGGGCGCGGTGAAGAAGTCGTCGACGGCGTCCGGGTCGAAGATCCGGTTCGCGAACGGGCTGTCGTCGGCCGGGCTGTAGCCGTAGCGGGCGAACACCGCGCACACCTCGGCGGACGGGAACCGCTCGTGCAGGAACGCGGTGACCTCGGCGCCGCTCTGCCCCGCGCCGACCACGACCAGCCGGCGCGGGTCGGTCAGGGACTCGACGCGGTGCAGGAAGTCCCGGTTGTGCCAGACCCGCTCGGACGGCCGGACGCCGTCGGGCAGGGCCGCGCGCAGACCGGTGGCCAGCACCAGGTTCCGGGCGCGGCGCACCTCCACCTCACCGGACGACGTGCGCGAGGCGACGTCGAAGTGCGTGATCACGCCGTCCTCGGTGACCGGCCGGACGTCCACCACGTCGTGGTCGTAGGACACCAGGTCGTCCACGCGACCGGCGGCCCACTCGAAGTAGTCGTGGAACTCGACCCGCAGCGGGAACAGGTTCTTGTGGTTGATGAAGTCGACCAGCCTGCCCCGCTCGTGCAGGTAGCTGAGGAACGTGAAGGTGCTGTTCGGGTTCCGCAGGGTCACCAGGTCCTTGAGGAACGACACCTGCATCGTCGCGTCCTCGATCAGCATCCCCCGGTGCCAGCCGAACCGCGACTGGCGCTCCAGGAAGTGTGCGGTCACCACGTCTTCGGGGCGCGCGGCGGCGTTGTACTCGGTGACGGCGATCGCCAGGGCCAGGTTGGAGGGCCCGAAGCCGACGCCGAGGACGTCGAAGACCGGTGGCTGTGGCATGGGTGTCCCATCGGTGCGACAACAAGATGATCGAACTTTGGTGAGCCTAACCTAAGCTTGTCCGCAGCGGGAGTGATCCAGGCCTCTCTTTTCATTAGGGTAGCCTCACCTACCACTTAGCGGAAGGCGGCACCGGGTGGAACCCGACCTCAAGACTGCTGTCCCCAAGGTTGTTCTCCGGGAAGCGGTGACCGGGCAGTGGAAGTCGGTGACCCTCGCTTCGGCGCTCGGTGCGGCGCACCAGGCCGGCGAGGCCGCGGTGCCCCTGCTGATCGGCGTGGTGATCGACGAAGCGGTGCGGACCGGCGCGGGCGGGCGGCTGGCGTTCTGGGTCGGCGTGCTGGCCGCGGTGTTCGTGGCGCTGTCGCTGAGCTTCCGGTTCTCCTTGCGCAACGGGGAGAAGGCGTCCCACCAGGCCGCGCACGAGGTGCGGTCCAAGCTGGCCGCACGGGTGCTGGCGACGGACGGCGGCGTGGCGGAGGGCAGGCTGTCCGGCGAGCTGGCGAACATCGCCACCAGCGACGCGCAACGCGTCGGGCAGGTGAACCTCGCGTTGCCCATCGCGTTCTCCGCCGTGATCGGCGTGCTCGTGGGCGCGGTGGCGCTGCTGCGGGTGTCGGTGGTGCTGGGGCTGCTCGTCCTCGTGGCCGCGCCGGTGTTGTTGGGCTTGGCGCACTTCCTCGGCAAGCCACTCGAACGGCGCAGCGACGCCGAGCAGGACCGGGCCGCGCTGGCGTCCGGGGTGGCGGCCGACCTGGTCGCCGGGCTGCGGGCGTTGAAGGGCATCGGCGCGGAGGCGACCGCGGCGCAGCGGTACCGGGTGACCAGCCGGTCGTCCATGGAGGCGGCGATCCGGGCGGCGCGGTCCCGCGCCTGGCTGGACGGGTCGATGCTGGCGATGACCGGTGTCTTCCTGGCGATCGTGGCGCTGGTCGGCGGCCGGTTGGCGGCGGCCGGGTCGATCACCGTCGGCGAACTGGTGGCGGCGGTCGGGTTGGCGCAGTTCCTGCTGTGGCCGCTGTCGATCTTCTCCTGGGTGAACGGGCTGTTCGCGCAGGGGCGGGCGTCGGCCGCGCGGGTGGCCGAGGTGCTGTCCGCTCCCCCGGCCGTGCCGCCGGGCTCGTCCGCGTTGCCGGCTTCGGTGGCCGGGCGGGTCGAGTTGGCCGACGTGGTGTCCGGGTCGCTGCGCGGGGTGTCGTTGACGGCCGCACCCGGCGAGCTGCTGGGTGTGGTCGCGCGTGATCCGGCGGACGCGGTGTCGTTGCTCGCCGTGCTGGCGCGCGAGGTGGACCCGACGGGCGGTTCGGTGACGCTGGACGGACTGCCACTGTCCACTGTGGAGGGTGCGGCGCTGCGGTCGGCGGTGCTGGTCGCGGCGCACGACGCGGACCTGTTCGAGGGATCGGTGCTGGACAACGTGTCAGCCGGTGGGATGAACACCGGTGGCGTGGACGAGGCGATGGACGCGGCGCGGGTGGACGACGTCGCACGGGCGTTGCCGGACGGGCTGGACACGGTGATCTCGGCGCGCGGCCGGTCGTTGTCGGGCGGGCAGCGGCAGCGGGTGGCGCTGGCGCGCGCCCTGGCCGCCGCTCCCCCGGTCCTCGTGGTGCACGACCCGACCACGGCCGTGGACGCGGTGACGGAGGTGTCGCTGGCCGCCGGGATCAAGCAGGTGCGGACGGGGCTGACGACGATCGTGGTGGCGACGAGCCCGGCGTTGCTGGCGGCGGCGGATCGCGTGGTGTTCCTGGCTTCGGGCGCCGTCGTCTCGTCCGGCGCGCACGCGGACCTGGTGGCGGACGAGGACTACCGACTGGTGGTGTTGAGCTGATGCGCGAGCTGTTGGCGACCGCGTCCGGGACGCGGACCTGGGCCGCGGTGGGCGAGTTGGTGCGACCGCGCCGCGGGTTGGCGTGGGCGGCGCTGCTGGTGCTGCTGGCGGGCACGGCGGTCGGGCTGGTGACCGCGCCGGTGCTGGGTCGGATCGTCGACCTGGTGGGCGCGGGGTCGTCCGACCTCACGTGGCCCGTGGTGGTGTTGGCGCTGGTCGCGATCGCCCAGGGCGTGTCGACGGCGTTCGGCACGTCCCTGGTGGCGAAGTTGGGCGAGGGGATGCTCGCGGACCTGCGCGAGAGGTTCGTGGAGCGCGCGCTGCACCTGCCGTTGGAGCGGGTGGAGAAGGCGGGCTCGGGCGACCTGACCTCGCGGGTGACGCGGGACGTGCAGGTGATCGGGGACGCGGTGCGCAACGCGCTGCCGGTGATGGCGCGGTCGGCGTTGACGATCGGGTTGACCGTGGTCGGCATCGCGGTGCTGGACTGGCGGTTCCTGATCCCGGTGCTGCTGGCGCTGCCGATCCACGTGCACACCGTGCGCTGGTACGGGGGGCGGGCGGTGCGGCTGTACGCGGCGCAGCGGGTCGCCGTCGGTGTCCAGCAGCAGCAGTTGCTGGACTCCATCGGCGGTGCGGCGACCGTGCGGACGTTCGGGTTGGCGTCGTCGCACGTGTCGCGGGTGCGGTCGCGGTCGCAGGAGGCGGTGGACCTGGCGTTGCGCGGCATCCGGCTGCTGACGCGGTTCTACGGACGGCTGAACCTGGCCGAGTTCATCGGTCTGGCCGGCGTGCTGGTGACCGGGTTCCTGTTGGTGGGCGCGGGTTCCGCGTCGGTCGGCACGGCGACCGCCGCGGCCCTGTACTTCCACGGGCTGTTCAACCCGATCAACGCGGCGCTGGCGCTGGCGGACGACGTGCAGGCGGCGACCGCGTCGTTGTCCCGACTGGTGGGCGTGACGGACGAGCCGATGCCCGTGCTGGAGGGGCGGGTCCGGCCGGTGGACACGACGATCAAGCTCGCCGGGGTCTGCCACTCCTATGTGGACGGACATCCGGTGTTGCGCGACGTTGACCTGGAGCTGGGCGTCGGCGAACGGGTCGCGCTGGTCGGCGCGTCCGGAGCGGGCAAGACGACGCTGGCCAAGCTGATCGCGGGCGTGCACGAGCCGACGAGCGGGAGCATCAGCCTCGGCGGGGTCGACCTGGGTTCGGCGGTGCGGTCGGTCGCGTTGATCACCCAGGAGGTGCACGTCTTCGCCGGTCCGCTGGCCGACGACCTGAGGCTGGCACGGCCGGACGCGACGGATGCCGACGTCCTCGCCGCGCTGGAGCGGGTGGGCGCGCGAGGCTGGGTGTCGGCGTTGCCGTCCGGGCTCGACACCGTGGTGGGCGAGGGCGGGCACCGGCTGACGGTGGCGCAGGCGCAGCAGTTGGCGCTGGCCCGGCTCGTGCTGGCCGATCCGCCGGTGGCGATCCTGGACGAGGCGACGGCGGACGCGGGCAGCGCCGGCGCGCGGGAGTTGGAGGCGGCGGCGGCGCGGGCGCTGGACGGGCGGACCGGGCTGCTGGTGGCGCACCGCCTCACCCAGGCCGCGACCGCGGACCGCGTGGTGGTGCTGGAGGCCGGTCGGGTGGTGGAGAGCGGCACGCACGAGGAGCTGCTGGCCGCCGGCGGTCGGTACGCCGAGCTGTGGTCGGCCTGGTCCGGAACCCGGTCCTGACACGGCGGCACAGCGGTGATCGCGGCGCCCGAATCCGGGTGCCGCGATCACCGGCTGCCACTACGCCGTGCGGATCACCCTGAGGTAGAGGTCGTAGTCGGGGCCACCGGCCACGTCGAACGGCAGGTCGCCGCTGCATCCGTGGAAGTGCAGGACCAGCACCGTGCGCAAGCACATGGAGCACATCTTCGACCGCACCGGCGCCCGCAGCCGCGCGGCGGCAGCGGCTCTGGTGATACCGCACCTGAGCGCCATCGACCCCGGCTGGCGCCACCGCGACGAGTGTCCCGCCGCGAGCGCCGGTCCCACCGAATCCGGCGTTACCGCGTGGAACTAGAAGATGACGATCAGCAGGACGATCGCGAGGATGATCGCGACGACGGTCGGGATCGTGGCGGGCGACCTGCGGTAGTGGCTGTGCACCGTGGTCTTGCGGAACCAGCTGTACGGCACGCGTCTGCGGTGTCGCTGAACCCAGGGCATGTCTGCTCCCAACGTGGTGTCGTACCCCCGTGTCGGCTCCAGTGGTACCCAGGAGCGCCCTTCCGGACACCTCCGGGTGATCACGACCCGCGATCGGTCCGCCCGTGGCGAAAGCGGGTGCACGGTCGCGGCCCGGCGGCTTAGCGTTGGCGCGTGGAGATCATCGATGTGGTGCCGAACCTGCGGATGCTGCGGTTCCCGGTGGGGCAGGCGTACGTGTGGCAGGAAGGCGACGCGCTGACCGTGATCGACACCGGTACAGCCGGGTACGCCGAGCAGATCGCCGCGCTGGGTCGGATCGAGCGGATCGTGCTGACGCACTTCCACGACGACCACATCGGGTCGGCGGCGGAACTGCGCGCGTTGACGGATGCGCCGGTGTACGCGCACGGGCTGGAGGCGCCGGTCATCCGCGGCGACGCACCCGCGCCGCCGCCGATCGTGCCGCCGGAGGAACGGGAGCTGTACGACCGCGTGACGCCCGGCGTGCCGGTCGCGCCCCACTCCCCCGTCGACCGCGAGGTGGACGAGGGCGACGTGCTGGACTTCGGCGGCGGCGCGCGGGTGCTGTCGATCCCCGGGCACACGCCGGGCAGCATCGCGCTCCACCTGCCGGACGCCGGCGTCCTGTTCACCGGCGACACCGTGGCGACGTGGGAGGGCGCGCCGATCCCCGGCGTCTTCAACCTCGACCGGCCGCTGCTCCTGGAGTCGGTGCGACGCCTGCTCGACCTGGGACCGGACGTCCTGTGCGTCGGCCACGGCGATCCGCTCTTGACCGGGGGCCGCGCACGGCTTTAGCTATCGAGCACTCGATCGAAACTTTCTGTCCCGAGCAGTCGAGGAGAGTGCCGCCGTGAGAGCTCTGGTCGCCGCACTGGTGTTGGCGTTGCTCGGAGTCGCCCCCGCGGCGGCGGCGCCGCCCGATCGCTGGGTCGGCACGTGGTCCGGCGCGGTCACCACCGTGCCGGCGAGCGACTCGACCGCGTTCGAGGACCAGACGATCCGGCAGGTCGTGCGGACCAGCGTCGGCGGCGACTCCGTGCGCGTGCGGCTGTCCAACGAGTTCGGCACGGCACCGCTCGTCGTCGGCGAGACGCACGTGGCGCTCCGCGACTCCGGCGCGCGTGCCGTGCCGTCGACCGACCGCCTGGTCACGTTCGGCGGGCGCGAGTCGGTCACCATCCCGCCCGGCGCGCCGGCGTTGAGCGACCCGATCCCGCTGCGGCTCAAGGCCCGGGTTGACCTGCTGGTCAGCATCCACCTGCCGGACCACACGCCCGGCACGACCACCAGCGCGTTCGCGTACCAGCAGAACTACATCGCGGCGGGCAACGTCACCGGCAGCGCGGACATCACGCCGACCGGCACGACCGATCGGTGGTACTTCCTGTCGGGCGTGAGCGTGCGGTCGTCGGCTTCGGCCGTGGTGGCGTTCGGCGACTCGATCACCGCCGGGACGTCCCTCAACGCCAACAACCGCTGGTCCGACTACCTGGCCCGGCGCGCACCGCACCTCGGCGTGCTGAACAAGGGCATCGCGGGCAACCGCCTGCTGCACGACCCCAACCCCCCGGCGGGCTCGCCGGCCGAGGGGTACGCGGCGCTGTTCGGCGAGAGCGGCCTGCGCCGACTGGACCGCGACGTGCTGGTCCAACCGGGCGCGCGGTACGTGATCGTCCTGCTGGGCGTCAACGACATCGGCCACCCCGGCACGCCCACCGCGCCCGCGTCGGAGAAGGTCACGGCCGCGGACATCATCGCCGGCCACTCGCAGCTCATCGCACGGGCGCACGAACGCGGGCTGAAGGTGTACGGCGGCACGATCACGCCGTTCCGCGACGACACGTTCGGCTTCTACAGCCCCGAGAACGAGGCCACCCGGCAAGAGGTGAACCGGTGGATCCGCACCGGTGGCGCGTTCGACGCCGTGATCGACTTCGACCGGGCGCTGCGCGACCCCGCCGCACCGGACCGCCTCCTCGCGGCGTTCGACAGCGGCGACCACCTGCACCCCAACGACAAGGGCAACGAGGCGATGGCCGAGGCGATCCCGCTCCGCCTGTTCCGCTGACACCGCAAGGCGAACCGGGCCTGCACCAGGCAGGCCCGGTTCGGCTCAGCCCGACCGGCGGACGACGAACTCGGTGGGCAGCACGACCGGTTCCGGCGCCAGGACCGCGCCTTCGAGCCGGGACAGCAGCAGCCGCGCGGCGGCTTCGCCCATCGCCCGCATCGGCTGCCGGACGGTCGTCAGCTCGGCGTGCGCGGCGATCGGCACGTCGTCGAAGCCGACCACCGCGACGTCCTCCGGCACGGTCCGTCCGGCCGCGTTCAACGCCCGGATGACACCCAGCGCCGACAAGTCGTTGTGCGCGAACACCGCGTCGAAGCGAAGCCCGGTGGCCAGCATCTTCTCCGTCGCCTCCGCACCGCGGTCGGTGCCGAAGTCGCCCTCCACCACCAGTCTCGGGTCGACGTGCACGCCCGCGTCGCCAAGGGCGTCGAGGAAACCGTCCAGCCGCTCCCGCACGCACCCGAAGTCCGACGGCCCCGTCACCACGGCGAACGCGGTGCGGCCGGCCGACATCAGGTGCTGCGCCGCGTGCTGCGCACCTTCCCGGTTCGTGGTGCTCACCGACGGGAAACCGGGCCTGCTGCCCCGGTCGTCGATCATCACCACCGGCAGGCCCTGGTCGTGCAACGTCTCTATGTAGCTCAACGTGTCCGGCGGCTCGATCACCAGCAGCCCGTCGAACGCCTTCGCCGACACGTGGCTGGCGAACTGCGCCAACGACTCCGCGCCCCGGTTCACCGTGTACAGCAGCAGGCCGTACCCCTCGGCCTCCAGCTCGTCCACCGCGCCCTGCACGACCTCACCGGTCCACGGCCACGTCAACGACGGCACGAGCATGCCGACGGTGCGCGCGCGACCGCGGGCCAGGCCGACCGCCCGTGCGCTGGGCACGTAGCCGACGTCGGCGATCACCTGCCGCACCCGTGCGGCGGTGGCCGCGTCCACGTCCGGTTTGCCGTTGAGCACCCGGGACACGGTCGCCTTGCTCACCTGTGCCCGTTGGGCGACTTCGGCGATCGTGACCCGCACGGTGACACTCCTCGGCTGCTGACCCCGGCGCAAGCTGCTGCGTAACCGGTACCGAAACCGGTTACGGACACGCAGTCAACCGGTACGCGCACGCAGCGTCAAGAGTCCTCCGGCCGGGATTCGCCGTGGTCAGGCCAGGACCGCGCGTCCGGCGGGCGTCAACTCCGCCCGCACCCACGGCCCGGTGGAACCCGGTTGCGCCGGACGGAGCAGTCCGGCGTGGGCCAGTTCGCGCGCGGCGACCTGGTCGCAGCACAGCAGGCCGTCCACCTTCAGATCCGGCTCGCTGCTGCGGGTCACCTCGACCCGCCCGGCCTCGATCGCGCGGAGCAGGGCCCGCGCGCGGTGGTTCAACTCGTCATCCATGATCTTTCACCGTCGTCCCCAGTAGTTGTGCACTGGGGTTATCGCCGCGACCCCGCGAAGTCTTACCGGGTGCCCGCCCGAGCGGCCTCGGCAGCGGTGATCGTCGTATTCCAGATCGGTGGCGTTACAGCAACGTGGTGATCGTCACTACACGAGGTTCATAATCTTCGGTCACCGTCCGTTCACCGCACGTAGTCTGGCCAACGCGGCGCCGCCTCCCGAAGACCGGCGGCGGCAACGTGCAACAGGGGGAGACCTCGGGAACACGGCCTCACGCCTTCTCGTGATCTCCTTGTCCAGCCTCGAATCCGGTGGCCCCACGGCGACCGGAGGCCACGTTGAAGGGAGGTTCATCATGACTCGCAAGCACACTGCGACGCTCCGCCCCAAGCTGGTGATCAAGGGCAAGGGCAAGTGATCATGAGCGGGGGCGGAGTCTGCTGACTCCGTCCCCGCTCTTCTTCCTCCGGATCGCGACCCCACGGGAGCGGAATGTTCGTGGTGAAGGCCCTGGACAACGGGGTTCGCGTGGCGCTGGACGGCTCGCTCGGAGTGCGAAGCGTGACGGTGTGCGTCTCACTTGGCGCGGGTGCGGCGCACGATGCTCCAGACCAGAGTGGACTGTCTCATTTGGTGGAGCACCTGGTGCTCGAGGCGCCCTGCGACGGTGACACCCCGCTGGCCAAGTGGGTCGACTCGGTCGGCGGCCAGTCCAACGCCTCCACCTCGCACGAAGCGGTGGTGTTCTGGGCGCGCGTGCCCCCGGAGGCCGCGGTCGAGTGCGTGCGCCACCTGGACCGCGCGGTCGCCCGGCCCCGGATCACCGACGAGCTGTGCGATTCCGAGCGCTCGGTCGTCCTCCAGGAACTCCTCGCCGCGGCGGCCGATCCGATCGACGTGGCCAGGGAATCGTTCCACGGCGCGCTGTTCGCCGGCGGCCCGTTCGCCCGCCCGGTCGGCGGCGACGTCGAAAACTTCCCCGAACTACCCGCCGAGGACGTGCTCCGGGCGCACTCGCGCACCCTGGCGGCGCACCCGGTCGACATCAGCCTGGTGGGACCGCCCGACCTGCTCGCCGAGTCGTTCGACGTCCTCACCGGCGGCGAACTGGCACGGCTCGAGCGGACCGGCGCACCGGCGTTGTCCGACCGCGCGGTGGCCGCGCCGCCCCTCCCCGCAGCCGACCCGGACGCCGAGTACGCCTACCTGGTCGCGGGCGGACCCGGCGCGGGCCGGTCCACCTCGCAGTGGGCCGCGGCCGAGGTGCTCGCGGCGGCGATCGGCGGCACCCCCGGCTCGGTGCTGTACGAACGGCTGCGCGGCGAACTCGGGATGGGATATCAGCTCCAGTCCTTCCACACCGCCTACCGCGACGTCGGCTCGTGGTCGGTCGTCGTGGGCGCGCCGCCGGAACACGTGCCCCTGGTGGAGCGGACGGTCCACGACTGCCTCGACGCCGTGGCGTCCGGCCGGCTGGCGGGCGGTCACCTGGACGCCGCGAAGCGGCAGGCGGTCGGCTCGGTGCTGCTGGACAACGAGGACCCGGTCGCGCTGGCCCACCTGGACTGCGCGTGGCTGCCCCTGGTCGGTTCGGGTGAACCGCCGGTGGACGCGGTCCGGCGGCTGATCGCCGGGGTCGACCACGAGGACGTCCGCGCCGCGGCTGCACGGGTTTTGAAGGGCTACACGCATGTCGTCGCGTCCTGACGCCGACGCGGCCGAGCTGCGCGCGCTCGGTGTCGCGGACGACGTCGCCGACCTGTTGGCCGAGTCCGACGCGCTCGCCCGGGTGGCGGACCGGCTGGTGGTGATCACCCCCGAGGTGGACGACGTCACGGGCGACGCCCGCGCGCTGGTCACCTTCCTCACGTCGTCCGTCCACACCGGACCGGAGCTGGTGGCGGAACTGGCCGTGGCCGCGACGGCGCTCCACCCGGGGATCGACCGGCTGGTGCTGGTGCTACCACCCGGTAGCGAGCCGCTCGCCACTCCCGGTGGGACGGCCTACATGCGTTACGTGCTCGCCACCGATCGACTGGTGACCACGGGTCCGGCACCCGGCTGGCAGGTCCGGCAAGCGACCGCGGACGACGCCGACGACGTCGTGCCGCTGTTCGTCGCCGCGCTGGTCGACGGCTACCGCCTGGCCGGCGTCGCCACCGACGAGTCCACAGTGGACGAGTACGCGGTCGGGCTGTTCGGGCAGGCGTTGGAGGTCGGCGCGGTGTTCGTCGCGCACGACGCCGACGGCTTCGCGGGCCACGCCACCGTGCTGCCCGACCAGGACGACCTGACCGGGCGGGACCGCCTGGAGCTGTTCGACCAGTTCGTGCTGCCACGCGCGCACGGCACCCCCGCGGGGTCGCTGCTCACGTCGGCGGCGGTGGAGCACGCCCGCGCGTGCGGTCTGCCGCTGCGCGGCTACGTGTCCGGTGGTGGCCCCACCGCGGACCGGGTCTACGAAGCGCTGGTGGCCAAGGGCTGGCGACCGGACACGACGTACTGGTCCCTCCCGCTGTCCGCACTCCCACTGGTGTCGCCCTCACCGCCCTCGCTCCCACTGGCCTCGCCCTCACTGCCCGCGGAGGTGGTTCCCGGTGGCTGACCGCCGCTTGGCCCTGTTGCCCACGGTCCAACCCGGTCTGCGGACCACGAGCTTCTGCCTCACCGTCACCTGCGGGTCGCGGTCGGACCCGGAAGGGCTCGGTGGCCTGACCCACCTGGTGGAGCACCTGGTGATGTCCGCACCGCTGCGCGGCGGCGAGTCGTTCAGCCGGCGCACCGAGCGGATGGGCGGCACGGTCAACGCGCACACCGGCCTGGAGGAACAGCAGTTCTACGCACAGGTGCACGCGCAGGACGCGCCGAAGGTGCTGGAGCTGCTGCTGGAGGCGGTGTACGCGCTCGACCCCGACGAGGCGACCGTGGCCAGGGAGAAGGACGTCGTGCTCCAGGAGTTGGCCGGTGGCGCGGCCGACCCGAGCGAGCAGGCGCAGGACGCCATCCTCGACGCGCTGTTCCCCGACCACCCGCTCGGCGCGCCGGTCGGCGGCACCCCGGAGGGCATCCGCGCGATCAGCCCCGAGCACGTGCGCGCGCACCACGCGAACGCGGTCCTGACCCGCCCGGTGAGCCTGTCCGTGGTCGGGCCCGAGGTGCCGGGCCTGCCCGACGACGTGATCGCCGACCTGGCCGGTGACCTGGCCGGTGACCGCCTGCCCGACGACCACGCGCCGCTCACCCCCGTGCGGCGGGACCCGATCACGTGGCCCCAGGGCTACTTCTGGCTGTGCTTCGGCGTCCGCTCCCCCGCCATGGGCGACCCGGGCCGTCCGGCGTACGACCTGCTGGCGCTGCTGCTGGACTCCAGCCCCGCGTCGCTGCTCTACCAACGGCTGCGTGACGAGCACGCGCTCGGCTACGCGTTCGACACGTGGGACCGCGGCTACACCGAGGCCGGCGCGTGGCGGATGCTCGTCGGTGTCGACGACGGCAACGGCGACCGGGTCGAGCGGATCGTGCGCGACCTGCTCGGCGAACTCGCCGACCGCGGTCCGGCGGACGAAGACCTGCTCACGGCCAAGCGGCGGGCGGAGGTGCAGCTGCTGCTCCGGACCGAGGACCCGTTGGAACTGGCCAAGTTGGCGGGCGTCCGGTCCCGTGCGGGCAGCGTCCCGTGGTCCGCGGACGCCGACCTGGCGGCCCTGACGACGGTGCCGGCCGGCGCGATCGCCGAGGCCGCCGCCACCGTGCTGGCCAACCTGACGACAGTGGTACGAGCCGGAGGATGACCGCACCATGACCACCACCGCCACCAGGGTCGACCTCGCCCTGTTCCACCGGCTGCTGGACGTGGACGAGGACGAGACACCCGACGTGCTGGTGCGCGCCTCGCGCGCCCACGGCTGGTCGTTCCCCGCGCTGGTGCTGTCGGCGTTCGCGCACGAGGGCGTGGCGCTGGGCAGCGGCTCGTCGGACGAGCTGAACCGCACCAAGACCCGCCGTGCGCTCTACGCCGAAGCCCTCGCCGAGCTGTCCGCGCGGGTGCCCGTCACCGTCCTCAAAGGACCGTCGGTGGCCCGGCACTACCCGGAAGGGCTGGTGCGCCCCGTCGGCGACCTGGACCTGGTGGTGGCCGACGAGCCGACGCTGTGGCGCGCGGTGCGGGCGGTCCTGGAGCTGTGCCCGATCGAGTCGATAGGGGTGTCGGTCTTCGGCCACCCCGAGCAGCACCTGGTCGTCGAGCTGTTCTGGCCGGGCGCGGACCCGTTGCTGGACAAGCAGCACATCGTGGAGCTGTCCACCGCGGCGTTCCCCGGTGACCAGGGGCCGGTGCCGGTCCGGGCGCCGCTGCCGGACGACCCGATCACGTCCAACCTGCTCGCGCTGGCCGAGGAGCGGTTCCAGCGCGCCTTCACCGCCAAGGACCTGACCGACGTGGCCGTGCTCGGCCCGCTGGTCACGTCGTGCGCGGACTTCACCGCCGCGGCCGAGCAGTGGAACCTCGCGCCGGAAGCGCTGGAGCTGCTGGAGCTGGCGGCGGCCAAGATCGACCTCGGTCCGCTCGGCGACGCGCTCGTGCCGCTGCGCGCCGCGGCTGGACGAGAACGGGAGCGGCGGCTCGCCTGGGCACGACCGGAACCGCCGGACGACCCGATCGCGGCGGCGTTGGCCGCGGGCAGGTCGGTCGGCGGTCTGCTGCTGCGCGAGGCGAGGCGTGACGACATGGAGCAGGCCCGCGTGCACCGCTACGACGGCGGTGTCCTGATGGAGACGCCGGTGGGCGACTACCTGATGGTCGACCGCGTCGAGGTGACCCAGGAGCAGTACGACCGGGCGCTCGCGGAACTGGACGGCAGGGACTGATGGGCGAGCCGACCGGTTCTGCCGTCGTGGTCGAAGGGCTGCGGCGTTCGTACGAGCGCAAGCGGCAGGAGCCGCGGGTCGCGTTGGACGGGATCGACCTGTCCGTCGCCGTCGGTGAGGTGCACGGGCTCCTCGGGCCCAACGGCGCGGGCAAGACCACGCTGTGCAAGATCCTCTCCACCGTGCTGCTGCCGACCGGCGGACGGGTCGAGGTCTTCGGCCACGACGTCGTCACCGACACCGCGGCGGTGCGCCGCCTGCTCGGCATCGTGTTCGGCGGCGAACGCGGCCTGTACGGCAGGCTCACCGCGCGCCAGAACCTGCGTTACTGGTCGGCGCTGTACCGGCAGCCGCGAGCCGTGGGCAGGCAGCGGTCCGCCGCGCTGCTGGAGCGGGTGGGCCTGGCCGACCGGGCCGACGAGCGCGTCGAGACGTTCTCGCGCGGCATGAAGCAGCGCCTGCACCTCGCGCGGGGGTTGATCGGCGACCCCAAGCTGCTCGTGCTCGACGAGCCGACCATCGGCATGGACCCGGTGGCGGCCAGGGACTTCCGCACCCTCGTCGGCGAACTGCGCGCCGAGGGCCGGACGATCCTGATCACCACGCACGACATGGCCGAGGCCGAGGCGGTCTGCGACCGGGTGTCGCTGATCGACGGCGGCAAGCTCGTGGCCACGGAGAACCCGAAGACGATCGGCGACTGGCTGAGCACCTACGAGCGGGTGGTCGCCGAGGACGTTCCCGAGGACGTCGCGGTGTCCGTGCGTGCGGTGCCGGGCGTGCGTGACGCCACCCGGTCCGAGGGCTCGCTGGTGGTGGAGACCGACGCGGCAGGCGCGGCGGGACGGGTGGTCGAACTGCTGGTCAAGGCCGGTGTCGCGCGGATCTCCACCGGCAAGCCGTCGCTGGCGGACGTCTACCTGCACGTCATCGGCGACCGGGGAAGCGTGGTGCGGTGATCACCGTCTTCGGCGCCGCGGTGTGGTTCCAGGGGCTTCAGATGCGCCGGGTCGCCAACCTGAGCGCGCTCGTCAACACACCGCTGTTCACGCTCGCCCTGGTGGCGATCATGGTGCACTCCGGGCGGTCGGACCTGGCCCCCTACGCGGTGGTGGGCGCGACCGTGATCGCGGTGTGGAACATGGCGATCGTCGAGTCCGGCGGCATCATCGACGCGGATCGCGGCCAGGGCACGCTGGAAGCGCTGATCAGCACGCCCGCGCCGTTGGCGCTGGTGGTGCTCGGCCGGACCGTGACCGTGACCGTGATCAGCCTGCTGTCGCTGGTCGAGAGCGTCATCGTGGCCCGGCTCGTGTTCGGCGTGGTGGTGGACGTCCACCACGGGTGGCTCTTCGCGGTGACGCTGGTCCTGACCGCCGTGTCGATGGCGATGACGGCTTCGGCGCTGGCGGGCATCTTCGTGCTGTCCCGGTCGGCGCGGACGTTCCAGAACGCGTTGTCCTACCCCTTCTACCTGCTCAGCGGCGCCGTAGTGCCCGCACCGCTGTTGCCGGAGTGGCTGCAGCCGATCACCAAGGTCGTCTTCCTGTCGTGGTCGACCGACCTGATCCGCGACTGCCTGCGTCCGGGTGCCGTGCCGAACGCGTTAACGCGGTTGGCGGTGGTGGCCGGTCTGGGGCTGGCCGCGATGGTGGCGGGCGTGTGGGTGCTGCGGCGCATCCTGGAGCGGGTCCGCACGACGGGGGCGGTGAGCTTCGCGTGATCCGCGACAACGCGAGGGTGCTGGCCGCCGCGTTCACCAGCGCGCTGGCGGACCTGCGGGCGATCTACACGTGGCGCACGTGGTCGTTCGCCTGGCTGTCCCGGATCTTGGCGCAGGTGGCGTTCTACGCCGTGATCGGGCGGCTTCTCGGGTCGGCGGAGCGGACGCAGTACCTGCTCGTCGGGAACGCGGTGTTCATCGCGGCGCTGGTGTCGCTGCTGGTGTGCGCGTCGACGGCGTGGGAGCGGCAGGCCGGCACGCTGCCGCTGCTGGTGGCCGCGCCGACCAGCCCGTTCCCGCTGTTCGTCGGGCGCAGCGCGCAGTGGCTGCTGGACGGGACGATGTGCGCTTCGATCGCGCTGTTCGTGCTGTCGCCGCTGTTCGGCCTGCCGATGCCGATGCCACGGGCGCTGCTCGCGCTGCCGCTGATCGCCTTGGTGTCGTGGTCGACCTACTGCTTCGGCCTGGTGCTGTCGGCGTTCGTGCTGCGCAAGGTTGAGGTGCGCAACCTGGTGAGCGGGCTCAGCTCACTGACGCTGATGCTCGTGTGCGGGGTCCAGGTGCCGACCACGTTCTGGCCCGCCCCGTTCCCGCAACTGGCCGAAGTGCTGCCGCTGACGCACGGGCTTGGCGCGGTGCGTGACCTGCTGTCCGGCGCGCCGGCGGGTGTGGTGGTGGGTGGTGCGGCGCTGGAGCTGTGCGTGGCGACCGGCTGGCTGGTGGTCGCGGGCCTCGCCTTCCGGCACCTCGCGGAGAGCGGGCGGCGGGACGGCTCCATCGAGTTCGGCGACTGACCGCCCGCCGGCGCTGCGCCCCGACAGGGCGCTCCGGCCCGACACCACCGCTCGGTCCCAGCACCACCGCGACCTAGGGCCTGTCCTCAAAGCAGATGTGGCTGATCTGCTTTGATCTTGGGCCGTGGTACGCAGGCATGAGTTGACCGATGAGCAGTGGCAGGTGATCGAGTCGTTGTTGCCCGCTTCGGGTGTGAGAGGTCGCCCTCGGGTGGACGACCGGCGGGTGGTCAACGGGATGCTGTTCAAGGCGAAGACGGGTGTGGCATGGCGTGACCTGCCGGAACGGTACGGGCCGTGGAAGACGGTCTACAACCGGTTCTGGCGCTGGTCGCGCAACGGCACCCTCACGACGCTGGTGTCGCGGGTCCGGGTGGTCGCCGAGGCGATCGACGAACTCGACCGCGAGGTGTCGGTGGACTCCAGCATCGTGCGTGCCCATCAGCACGCCGCCGGCGCCCGCCGCACGACCGCGTCCCACACAGGGGGCGGACGGGCCGTGCGGCGGGCACAGCGAACCAGCTGATCATGCCATCGGCCGCTCCCGCGGCGGACCCACCACGAAGATCCACCTGGCCTGCGACGGCCACGGTCGACCGCTGTCGGTGGTGCTGACCGGCGGCAACGTCAACGACTGCACCCAGTTCACCCGTGTCATGGCCGGCGTCGAGTTCCGACGACCGGGTCCCGGCCGCGCGGCGACCAGGCCCGCACGGGTCATCGCGGATAAGGGCTACTCCTCCAAGGCCATCCGCGCCCACCTGCGCAAACGAGGCATCCCGGCCACCATCCCCGAACGCCGTGACCAGCAGGCCAACCGCAAACGCAAGGGCCGCGCGGGCGGGCGCCCGCCGGCCTTCGACCGCGCCGCCTATAAACGCCGCAACGTCGTGGAACGCTGCTTCAACCGACTCAAGCAGTTCCGCGCCATCGCTACCCGCTTCGACAAGACCGCCATCTCATACCGAGCCATGATCGATCTCGCCACGCTGCTCATCTGGCCTTGAGGACACGCTCTAGCACCACCGCTCCGGCCCGCAGCACCACCGCACCGGCCGGTAGCGGCCCGGCAGGGCGCTCCGGCCCGACTCCACGCTGCCCGCAACATTTTCGCCCCGAACAGCGCGGTGCCCGCCCGTCCCGGCTGGGACGAGCGGGCACCGGTCGTGCTTGGTGGTCAGCCCCGGCTGAGAGCCGACCGACCCGCGTAGCGGGCCTCCGAGCCCAGCTCCTCCTCGATGCGGATGAGCTGGTTGTACTTGGCCGTGCGGTCCGAACGGGACAGCGAACCCGTCTTGATCTGACCGCAGTTGATCGCCACCGCGAGGTCGGCGATCGTGGTGTCCTCGGTCTCGCCGGACCGGTGGGACATGACCACGGAGTAGCCCGAACGGTGCGCCTTCGCGGTCGTCGCCAGCGTCTCGCTGAGCGTGCCGATCTGGTTCACCTTGACCAGGATCGAGTTGGCGATGCCCGCCTCGATGCCCTCGGTCAGCAGCTTCACGTTGGTGCAGAACACGTCGTCGCCGACGAGCTGGCAGCGGTCGCCGATGGTGTCGGTGACGAGCTTCCAGCCCTTCATGTCGTCCTGCGCCATGCCGTCCTCGATGGACACGATCGGGAACTTGGCCACCAGCTGGGCCAGGTACTCGACGTGCTCCTCGACCGTGCGCTTGCGACCCTCGCCGGCGTAGTCGTACACACCGTCCACGTAGAACTCGGACGCGGCCGGGTCGAGCAGGATCGCGACGTCGTCGCCGGGCGTGTAGCCCGTCTTCTCGATCGCGTCCACGACGAACTGGAGCGCCTCGTCGGCGGAGTTCAGGTTCGGCGCGAAGCCACCCTCGTCACCGACGTTCGTGTTGTGCCCGGCGGCGTGCAGCTCCTTGCGGAGCGTGTGGAACACCTCGGAACCGACGCGCACGGCCTCGGCGAAGGTCTTGGCGCCGACCGGCGCGATCATGAACTCCTGGAAGTCGATCGCGTTGTCCGCGTGCGCGCCACCGTTGATGATGTTCATCATCGGCATCGGCAGCAGGTGCGCGTACACGCCACCCACGTAGCGGTACAGCGGCACGTCGTGGTGCGCGGCGGCGGCCTTGGCCACGGCGAGCGACACGCCCAGCGTCGCGTTCGCGCCGAGCCGCGCCTTGTTCGGCGTGCCGTCCAGCTCGATCAGCGTGCGGTCCAGGTCCGTCTGGGCCTCGGCGCTCATCCCCAGGATGGTCTTGGAGATCTCGCCGTTGACCGCGTCGACCGCCGCGCGGACACCCTTGCCGTGGTACCGGCTCTTGTCGCCGTCCCGCAGCTCGACCGCCTCGTTGGTCCCGGTAGACGCCCCCGAGGGAACCGCCGCCCGACCTCGCGCACCGCCCTCCAGCAGCACGTCGACCTCGACAGTGGGGTTGCCCCGGCTGTCGACGATCTCCCTGCCGACCACTCGGACAATGGCAGTCATCTCACTCCTCGGCTCTGGATAACCACAGGCGGCTGAGGACCACGCCGTTGTGGCATCCCCGCCGAGCGCGGTTCGATTGTCATCAACATGTTTCCCGCCCGCCTGAATCATGTCACAGCGGCGGTTTCGACCCTCGGTGACCAAGGGGTGCACGGATGGGCGACCCACGGCCCGTGGACGCAGTTAACGTGCTGTTAACGGGAGGCGTTCACGAGCGGTGGTCGGAGCCCGCCATCGGCGTCGACCACGCACCGGGCGGCGGGTTCTCCAGCACCTTGGCCCACCCCGGCTCGTCGTAGGTGATGAAGTGGGTGCCCAGCACGGCCAGGTCCCAGTGGTCCAGCTCCAGGTCGAGGCGTTCGAGCTCGCGGACGAACGGGCGCCACGCCACGCGCTCGCCCCGGGACATCGCCGCGAGCTGCTCCAGCAGCCAGCCGGCGGCCGGGTCGTCGGCCTGCGGGCACTCGCGCACGGCCCTGGCCACCCGCTCGACCGCCGGTTCCGGCGACAGGTCGAGGCCGCCCTCGTCGCAGCGGCGCAGCTCTTCGTCCAGCACCGCACGGCCTTCGGCGGACAGGCGGCCCTCCGCGAGCGCCGTCAGCAGCCGCAGCCGGGTCGCGCGGTCGCAGAGCAGGCCGAGTTCGCGGACCAGGTCGGCGGGCTCGTCGGCGACGTGGATGAAGCTCAGCACCCGGTTCGGCTGGCCGAGGAGGCTGCGCAGGGTTCCGGGGCGCTGAGCGGACAGCGTGGCCGAGCCCTTGAGGCCGCTGAGGCGCACGGTGCCGGGCACCTCGTGGCCCTCGCCGCTGCGCAGCAGGAGCAGCAGCGCGGGACGGGACAGGACGTGCTCGTTGACCTTGAGCCGGTCGAGGGTGGCGGACGTGAGCTGGTAGCGCCACAGCTCGCGCCAGCTGTGCGGGGTGAACGACATCGGCTGCGCGGCGACGATCTCGAAGTCGTGCTCGCCCAGGTACTCCACGACGGTGCGGAGCTTGGCCGCGACCAGCCCGTCCGGCTTCACCATCAGCAGGGCGGACCGGTGCAGCAGTTCGCCGACCGCGGGCCCGAAGGATTCGACCGCGTCGCTGAACCCCTCCCGGAAGTACGTTTCGCGCTGGTACAACTCCGCCTTCAGCGGCAGCCGGGTCAACGACGGGAGAGTGTTCACGTTGGCGGGCCCCCAAGGCGCGTGGTCCATTTGCCGGAGTTGTCCGAAGCCGGAGTCGCCCAATGCCGGGTAGTGCGATGTCGGCGGCTTCCGCTGTCGGCCGGTCGCAATCCTAACAGCGCGTCGCCGGACAACGACCCGTGACATTGTCCACAGTTCCGCGCATCATGTCGAGGTGCGGTCAAAATACGAGTGGTTGGCCCCCATGTCGCTGTGGCCCCTCGCCCGGCCGCTGATACCGCGACCGGTCGCCCGTCCGCAAGGCGGCGGAACGCGTCGGACCGACGACGAGGCGGTGTTCGGCGCGGTCGTCCACGTGCTCGCGAGCGGGTCCGCGTGGCGCGAGGTGCCCAAGGTGTTCGGCACGTCGTGGCAGACCACGCACCGCCGCTTCACCCAGTGGTGCAACGCGGACCTGTGGCGCCGACTGGTCGACGCCGCGGCCGAAGCCGAGTCGCGCGCGCCGGAGCGTGAACAGGCCGCCGGTGACCTGACCGGGTGGGCGCGGACGCTGGCGGAGGCGGCGGACGAAC
Source organism: Saccharothrix sp. NRRL B-16314 (assembly GCF_000716595.1). Lineage (GTDB taxonomy): Bacteria > Actinomycetota > Actinomycetes > Mycobacteriales > Pseudonocardiaceae > Actinosynnema. The sequence goes on along the minus strand of NZ_JNXC01000007.1, from coordinate 87,755 downwards.
GACTGCGCGAGGCGCGCGGGGACACGTCGGGCCGGCGGGCGCCCGCGCCGCGGCCGTACATCAAGCGGCAGTTCAGCGGCGGCTTCGTGGAGCAGTTGTTCGGCCCGCGCCGGTGGCGCACCTCCCACGGTGGCCCGCCATCACGTGAGACAACATTCGAAGAATTCGAATAAAAACACCGATCCACGTGAGACAAAGTCTCCTCGAATCAGCCTCGCAATGCTTGACAGGACGAGTCGAAGCGATTGTAGGCTGACCATCGCGGGGACCTTACGCCCGCCTTGAATAAGGGAGCAGAGACATGCAGCACGCATTTTCTCCTGCCATTCAGAGTGGCAACTTCAACCTCAAGAACGAGGTTGTCCAGCTCATCCCGACGGGTGGCGTCGCCGAGCGCGTCGTCATGAGCGTCCGTGAGCTGGAGTCGTTCCGGGTGGCGGGGCTGTCCGTCCCGGCCTCCAAGCACGGCCTGGAGACGATCTGCGGCGCCAGCTGCGAGACCGGCGCCCAGTAGTTCCCCGGCGGGCGGGCCGTCTCCGGGCGGCCCGCCCGTTCACTACTCGTCCCGACGGCCGAACAGGAATTGACCATGCCGACGAACCCCACCTTCCGCAGCGTCCCCACGGTGTCGGTCGTGACCTCCCACGGCCGCCAACGACTGACCGGATCCAGCGACGAGCGGTTGATCGACATCCTGAACCGGAACAACGTGCCGTGGTCGGCCGTCGCGGTGTACGTGCTGCCCGCCTCCGGCGGTGAGCCGCGCCTGACGCCGTGCCTGGACCAGCGGCTGGAGGACTTCGAGGACGCGGCGGAGGTGCTGCTCTACTTCAACCGGAACGTCAACCCGTTCCTGTTCTCGATCGACGACTTCGCCACGATCGACAGCGAGGGTGCGGGCGCGACCGAGTACGTCTACCAGCGGATGGACAACGAGCAGGGGTCGGCCGAGGCGTTCCTGAAGAAGCTCAGCCCCGAGGAGTGCCAGTCGATCATCGCCGACCGGGTCGGCGAGACGATCAGGGCGCACGTGCCGGCGGGCGCGGACATCGTGGTGGGCGTCAGCGGCGGCGGGGACAGCAACGCGCTGCTCTACGGCCTGAGCCAGCTCACCGACCACGGCGTCACGGTGCACCCGGTGATCCTCAAGGGCATCCCGGACTGGGACGCGGGCGTGCCGCGGGCGCAGGCGCTGTGCGAGAAGTACGGGCTGCCGCTGCGCGTGATCGAGGCGGACGAGGTCAAGGAGCTGCTGGGCATCCCGCGCGACTCGGTGGCGCTGATCGACCGGTTCGAGCGCGAGTTCCAGGGTGACGACTTCGAGTTCCTGGGCACCCTGCTGATCCGGCTCGCCCTGTCGAAGGCGGCCCGCGACCTCGGCACGCCGTACATCTGCACCGGCGTGAACCTCGAGGACATCGTCTGCGAGAACCTGTTCCGGGTGTCCAACGGCATGAAGCCCGCCGGTTTCCCGGTGCGCCCCATCGGCGACGTGACGCTGGTGCTGCCGCTGTGGATGTGCCCCAAGCGGATCATCGACGGCTGCTTCCCCAAGTACTCGCTGGAGAACTACGACGCGCGCTACCCGTGCTTCTCGTTGGGGCGCAACCTGTACTACAGCGTGGTCTACGCGATGCAGTCGCAGTTCCCCGGCTACCTGGAGCAGCTGGCGCGCGGGATGTCCGCGCTGAGCCTGAAGGAGCCGGTGGAGTACACGTTCCACGAGGAGCTCGGGTTCCACGTCGAGCGCAGCGTGCCGTTCCCGCTGCTGCGCCGGTTCCGCAAGATGCTCAGCGACGCGGTGCCCACGACGTGACCCTCGGGACCACGAAGGCCGACGGCGGGCAACCGTCCGCCGTCGGCGCCACCGGCGGAGAGCGCCGGCGCGTCCTGGCGATCGTCGGCGCGGGTCCGATGGGCACGTACGCGCTGGCGCAGCTGGCCGCCGAACTGCCGCACGAGACGCCCGCCGGCGGTGTGCGCGTGGTGGTCTTCGAGGGCGGCGGCAGGTTCGGCGCGGGCGAGGTGCACAGCGACCGGCAGCCCAGGACCAGCCACCTGAACCGGGTGGCGGGGCAGATCGCGTTCGCGCCGGACGAGTCGGCGCGGCCACCGGTGCGGCTGCTGCCGCCGGCGCTGCGGCCGACGTTCCTCCAGTGGTGCCGGGCGCGGCACGCGGAGACCGGTGACCCGGACTTCGACGTGCGGCCGGAGGACGTGCCCCGGCGTTACGTGCACGGACTGGCGCTGCGGGACGTGTTCGACCGGTTCGTGCGGCGGCTGCGCTCGACGCCCGGTGTCGAGGTGGACCTGCACGCGTGCGCGGTGGTCGACGTGGTGCCCGGCGACCACGACGGCCACCGGTTCCTGCTGCGGACCGACGACCCGGCGGTGGCCGTGCCCGCCGACGACGTCCTGTTCGCCACCGGCCACTCGTGGAACCACTACCCCGGCTCGGACACCGACGACCCGCGCTGGGTGCCGTACGCCTACCCGCTGGACGTCAGGGTCACCGAGCGGTCCGTGCCGCCGGGCAGGCCGGTCCTGGTTCGAGGGCTGGGGCTGACCGCGCTGGACGTAGTCCTGCACCTCACCGAGGGGCGCGGCGGCCAATTCACGCCGTCGCCCGACGACCCGGCGCTGCTGCGGTACGTGCCCAGCGGCCGGGAGCCGTCGCGGATCGTCGGGATCAGCCCGAGCGGTGTGCCGGGCAGCGGCCGGCCCCGCAACGACAAGCTGGCCGACCCCGCGCTCGAACACCGCGGCGTGTTCTTCACCGAACCGGCGATCGACCGGCTGCGGCTGTCCTGCGGTTTCCCGGACCCGCGCGGTCGGCGTCCACGGCTGGACTTCGACCTGCACCTGCTGCCGCTCGTCGTGCTGGAGATGGCGTACGTGCACCACCGCACGAAGCACGGCGAGCAGGCAGGCCGTGAGCTGCGGGACCGGGTGGACGACGCCTACCAGCGCTTCCTGTCCGGCTCCCTCGCCCAAGGCGAAGAGGGCGCGGACCTCCTGCTGCACGCCGCGCAGGCCGGGGACTTCGACTGGCGCGCGGCGCTGGACCCGCTGCCCGCGCACCTGGCACAACCCGGCGTCGACTGGCACGACCTGGTCCGGACGCGCCTGGCGCGGGATCTCGCCGACTGCTTGGAGGGCAACGTCGCCAACCCGGTGAAGGCCGCGTGCGACGGGGTGTGGCGCGATCTGCGAGCGGTGTTCTCGGCCGCCGTGGACGACGGCGGCCTCACCCCCGAGTCGCACCGCCGCTTCACCGAAGTGCACCTGCGGCACTACAACCGGCTGTCCAACGGCGCCGGGGTCGAGCCGATGCGCAAGCTGTCGGCACTGGTGGACGCGGGGCTGGTGGACCTGGCGATCGGGCCGGACCCGGTGGTCCGCGCGCACGGCACCGGGTTGCTGGTCGAAGGCCGCCGCACGGGCGTGGCGCGCACCGTCGAGGTCGCGGTCGAGGCGCGGGTGCACCCGTTCGACCCGTGGCACGACGCGTCCCCGCTCTACCGGAACCTGTTGCGACGCGGTCTGGCACGCCAGTGGCGCAACCCGTCGGCCGACGGGAGCGCGGACCACGTGCCCGGCGCGCTCGACCTGACCGACGAGTTCCACCCCGTGCTGCCGGACGGGTCGGTGGAGGACGCGTTGACGTTCCTGGGCGCGCCGGCGGAAGGGCTGCGGGTCTTCCAGCTCACCGCGGCACGGCCCGGGTCCAACAGCGCGGTGCTGAACAACGCGGCGGCGTGGGCCGTTCGGGCCGTCGCGCGGAGCGTGCGCCGGTGACCGCCCTCGCGCCGGGTCGCACGGCGTCGATCACCTCGTTCCGGGGCCGGGTAGCCGCCCTGCTTGAGCGGTCCCACCCGCGTGACGTGGTCGTGCTGGCCGTCGACGGTCTGCCGCACCGGCTGGTGGAGCGCCGCTGGCCCGACGCGGTGACCGAGCCGCTGGCATCGGTGCTGCCGACCACGTCGTCCGCGGCCTGGCTGAGCAGCCTGACCGGGCTCGCGCCGGGCGACCACGGCGTGCCCGGCGTGGTGTTCGCGGACCCGGACGGCTCCGACGCGTTGATCAACGCGTTCGACTACCGGGGCGACCGGCTGACCGCCGCGGACGGCACCGTGTTCAGCGACGCGGCGGACCGCGGCTACCGGCCGCTGGCCGTGCCGGCCGACCTGGACGCCTACCCGTGCGCCTGGCGGGACGCGCTGCTGCGCCACGCGGAGATCGTTCCCGGGCACCGCTTCTACACCCTCGGCGGCGGCCCGTACCGACCGCGCGATCCGGCCACCGTCGTCGCCGACGTCGACACGGCGATCGAGGAAGCGTTGGGGCGCGACGGTCCCCGGTTCGTCTGGTGCTTCGTCGAGCTGGACCGGCACGTGCACCACCACGGCTACGACGACCACGTGTCGGCCGCCCTCGACGGCCTGGGCGCACTGGCACGACGGCTCGCCGACGCCGGCACGGTGGTGGTCGCGCACTCCGACCACGGCCTGGTGCCCACCCGCCACGACCCGGTCCTCCAAGCGCTGCTGGACGACCTGCTCGCCCGCCACGGTGCGCGCATGGGCGGCGCCGGCCGGGTGCGGTGGCTGTACTGCACGGCCGTCGACCCGCTCGTCCGCGACCTGAGGCGCTCGCTGCCACCGTCGATCCGGGTGGTGGACTCCGACCTGCTGCTGCCGCCGGGTTCGCTCGCCAGGAACCGGATCGGCCCGGTGAGCCTGGTCGCGGACGGCGAGCTGTTCCTGACCGATCCCGCCTACACCCACGACCACGGGTCGGACGCCGACGACGAGGTGCTGACGCCGTTCACGGTGTGGGAGCCCGACCGGACCGCCGCTGGAGGAACCCGATGACGCGAAAGCACGTGGCACTGGGCGCGTTCCTGTACCCGACGGGGTACCATCTCGCGGCGTGGCGGCACCCGGACGTGCCCGCCGACGCCGGGGTGAACCTCCGGCACTACGCCGACCTCGCCCGCACCGCCGAGCGCGGCGGCTTCGACTTCCTGTTCCTGCCCGACAGCGCCGGCGTGCGCGGTACCGACCTGGACGCGCTCAGCCGTGCCGCGATCCGGTACGTGGCGCAGTTCGAGCCGATGACGCTGCTGGGCGCGCTGGCGGCGGTGACCGAGCGGATCGGGCTGACCGCGACCCTGTCGTCCACGTACAACCACCCGTACAGCGTGGCGCGGGTGGTCGCCTCGCTCGACCACATGAGCGCGGGACGTGCGGGCTGGAACCTGGTCACGTCGCAGAACCCGCAGGAGGCGCTGAACTTCGGGTTCGCCGCCCAGCAGAACCACGACGAGCGGTACGCGCGGGCCGAGGAGTTCGCGGACGTGGTGAAGGGCCTGTGGGACAGCTGGGCGGACGACGCGTTCCTGCGGGACAAGGCGTCCGGCCGGTTCTTCGACCCGGGCGGCGTGGACGTGCTGGACCACAGCGGCGAGCACTTCACCGTGCGCGGGCCGCTGAACCTGCCCAGGTCGCCGCAGGGGCACCCGGTGACCATCCAGGCGGGGTCGTCCGATCCGGGTCGGAACCTGGCGGCACGGGCGGCGGACGTGGTGTTCACCGCGCAGCAGTCACTGCCGTCGGCGCAGGCCTTCTACGCCGACGTGAAGGCGCGGGCGGCCAAGTTCGGCCGTGACCCGGACGACGTGCGCGTCCTGGTCGGCGTGTCGCCCTTCGTCGGCGACACCGAGCAGGCGGCGGTGGCGAAGTACGAGCGGCTCCAGGAGTTGATCGACCCGGACATCGCGGTGTCGCTGCTGGGCAGCGAGCTGGGCGGCGTCGACCTCGGCGGGCACCCGCTGGACGGCCCGCTGCCGCCGCTGCCCCCGTCGAACGCGGGCCGGTCGCGGCAGGAGCTGCTGGCGGACGTGGCGCGGGCCGAAGGGCTGACGATCCGGCAACTCGCGCTGCGGGTCGCCGGGTCGCGCGGGCACCACCAGGTGCTGGGCACGCCGGAGCAGGTCGCCGACCACCTGGAGGAGTGGGTGCGCGAGGAGGCCGCGGACGGCTACATCGTGATGGCGCCGCAGCTGCCCGACGGGCTGACCGACTTCGTCGACCACGTGGTGCCCGAGCTGCGCCGGCGTGGCCTGGTGCGCGAGGGCTACGAGGGCACGACCCTGCGGGACCACCTCGGTCTGCCGCGGCCCGAGCGTCGGGAGGTGGTCTGAAATGTGGGATGACGAGGTCGAGGCGGCGCTGCGCCGGGGTGGGCTGGAGGTGCCGGAAGACCTGCGGGCGGGCACCGCGGTCGGCTACCGGGAGTTGTTGCGGATGGTGGAGCTGCTGCGTGGGCCGCGGTCGGCGATGAGCGAGCCCGCCGCCGTGTTCCGGGTGCCGGAGGGGGAGGTCGGGTGACCGGGACGACCACGACCGAGCTGCACGCGCTGTCGGTCGCCGAGGCGGGGGCGTTGCTGCGGGCGCGCCAGGTGTCTTCGGTGGACCTTACCCGCAACGCGCTGGACCGGATCGCCAGGCACGACGGTGACGTCCGCGCGTTCGTGACGGTGACGGACGAGCACGCGTTGGAGCGCGCGCAGCAGGCGGACCGGGAACTTGCCGCAGGCGTCGACCGCGGCCCGCTGCACGGCATCCCGTACGCGTTGAAGGATGTGTTCGACACCGAGGGCATCCGCACCACGAACCACTCGTGGCTGACCGTCGACCACGTGCCCGCGAGGGACTGCGGCGTGCAGGAGCGGCTGCTGGCCGGCGGCGGGGTGATGGTGGGCAAGCTGGCCACCCACGAGTTCGCGCTCGGCGGCCCGAGCCCCGAACTGCCGTTCCCGCCCGCGCGCAACCCGTGGAACCTCGACCACTTCACCGGCGCGTCGTCGTCCGGGGCGGGTGCGGCGGTGGCCGCGGGGTTCGTCCGCGTGGCGATCGGTTCGGACACCAGCGGTTCCGTGCGCGGGCCCGCGTACCACTGCGGCACGGTGGGGTTGAAGCCGACGTACGGGTTGGTGTCGCGGCGCGGGGTGTTCCCGCTGTCGTACTCGATGGACCACTGCGGACCGCTGGCCTGGACCGTGCAGGACGCGGCGCTGGCCATGCGGGTGATCGCCGGGCACGACCCGGGGGACCCGAGCAGCGTCGACCGGGCCGTGCCGCCGTTCGACGCGGAGTTGGGGTCGGGGGTGCGGGGGCTGCGGGTCGCCTACTCCCCCGGCATGTTCGCCGCCGACGCGGTCACGTCACCGGAAGTGCTGGCGGGGATCGAGCGCGCGGTGGCGGTGCTGCGCTCGTCGGGTGCGGTGGTGGAGGAGGTGGAGCTGCCGCCGTTCGAGCTGTTCAACGCCTGCGGGCGGGTGATCATGACGGCGGAGGCGTTCGCCATCCACGAGCGTGACCTGCGCGAGCGCCCGCAGTTGTTCGGTCGGTACACGTACCACCGCGTCGCGCCGGGCGCGGGGCTGACCGCGGCGGACTTCGTGCAGGCGCTGCGGTTGCGCCGGGAGTTGGCGGAGCAGGTGCAGCAGGTGCTCGACGGGCACGACGTGCTGCTCACCGCCGCCGGGTTGACCACCGCCGCCAAGTTCACCGACTTCGGCCGCGACTGGCCACCACCCAAGACGGCGACCGCGATGCAGACGATCCCGTTCAACGTCACCGGGCATCCCGCGCTGGTGCTGCCGACGGGCTTGGCGGGCAACGGTCTGCCGACCGGGCTCCAGCTGGTCGGTCACGCGTTCGGCGAGGCGATGATCTTGCGGGTCGCGGCGACGCTGGAGCGCGCGCTGGGGCATCCGACGGTGCGCCCGCCGGGTTTCGGCATCGGAGACCCGCTTCGCTGAACGCCCAACGGCCGGCCACGCCAAGTCCAGCAGCCCGCCCGCTCCCACCAGGCCACGTCCGTTCCGGCGGCCTACCCGCCACCACCCCGACCAGCGGACCGCCCGCTCCCACCCGGCCCAGCGGCTCACCCACCACCACCCAGTCCGGCAGCCTGCCGCCACCACCGAACCCAGCGCCGGCACCACACTCCCGGAACCGACCAATCAGGCCCGAACCACCCAACCGGACTCCTCCAGCGCGTCGAACAACCTGCCCGCCACCACCCCGTCCAACGGCCGGCCCAGGGCCAGCGAGGTGTCCTCGATGATCGCCGACCGCCCTGTCCGACCGTCCGCCCTGATCGCCAGGTTGAACAGGACCGCGAGGCAGTGCTTGTCCGCGGCGATCAGGCTCCCGAGCGCGTGCCTGCTCGCCTCGGGCAGGTGGGCGATCATCGCCCGCAGGTTCAACGGTCCGTCCCACGCCGCGCGGACCGGCGGCTCATCGTCCTCCGCCGTCGTCCGGTCCGGGTCGACGCCGGCGGCCAGCGCACGCAGCCGCGCGTTGCCCCGCTCCACGTGCCCGCGCAGGCGTCGGCCCCACTCTCCCCCTTGCGCCGCAGCGACTTCCTCCGCCCGCGCCACCTCGCGCTCGCACCACCAGTCCAGCACCCGCCCCAGCTCGTCCGGCCCGGGACCGCCCGAGGCCACGAGGTGCGCCAGCGCGGCGGCAGCGGCGGTGGCGCGGGTCAGTTCGACCGGCGACACCTTGTCGATCGTGTCCGCGGCGCTGTGGTTGAACCGGTCGGCGGGGTGGCAGAACTGCACCGCGGGGCTGCCGACCGACGGGTCGACGAACAGCGCGTGGTCGGAGAAGCCCAGGAACGGCGAGGACTGCCACGTGCCGGGCGAGTCGGCGGTGGCGGCGAAAGCCTCGTGCACCACCCGTTCCGCCAACGGCGTCAGCAGCGAAGGCAACGTGTCCGGCGACCGCTCCACCACGAACGGCGACGCGCACAGCGCCTGGTCCTCACCGACCATGTCGAGGTTGATCACCGCCATCGGGGGCGGTCCGCCCTCGACCGCCAGCCGTCGGTGCAGGATCGAGGCGGTGCCCACGAATTCGGGGCCCCAGAAGAACCTCACGGCGGCACGCCTGCCCGGCACGGCGGCAAGTGCACGGGCGGCACCGAGGAGCGCGGCGACACCGGAGGCGTTGTCGTTCGCACTCGGCCGCGGGTGGCACAGGTGCGCGGTGAGCCAGACCTCCCCGTCACCGTCACCGGGCAGCACCCCGGACACCACGGGCATCCCGGCGGTGCGGTCCACGGAGACCTCGACCCGGGCCGTCGCGTCGCGGAGGTCCGCAACCCGGGCGAACTCCGCGGGCGTCAGGCTGAACGCCAGCAGCCGGCTCGTCGTCGGCAGTTCGACGCGACCACGTTCATCGCCCTTGTTGGTGGCGTCGGTGACGAACCCGAGCGCTCCGCCGGCGTCCAGTTCGGCGAGCAGGGCACCGTCGCGGTACTCATCGCGGTCCACGACGACCAACGCGCCGTCGAGATCCCCACCCCTTCGCACCAACGGCACGGTGACACCTCCGCCGGGGGTGGACGCGGAGTAAGTCGCCACGGCAAACGGGTGAATCCCGTGATCGAGCTCCACGACCGGACCGCCGGCCCCGACCACCCTGAGCGTCGCGCTGAGCGGGGTCCACGAAACCGGAGCCTCGAACGTCCACCACTGCGCCTTGCCGTCCGCCTGGTAACCGTGCACCGCAACGTTTTGCAGACCGGCGTCCACCGCGGCTCCGGCCACGACCCGTGCGGCCCTTTCGAGCCCGAGCGATGCCTGGTACCGGTCGAAACCGGCAATCCGCCGGAGGTCGTCCATCGTCCTTGCGGTGTCGACCGAGCGGAGGAAACGGGCGACGAGGTGTTCGACCACCGGGGACTCCCCACTGTCCTGTCATGGTCTTGACGCTGCCCACCTTAGCTGGTGAACTCGAATTCCCGACGGCCGATTCTGGGGGAGGCTGCGTGTGGGGAACCGCAAGCGCGCCGGTGAGGGCGATCGCGCTCGAAGCGCTGACGGCGTCCGGTCTGGTACCCCGTGACCACGTGGCGGTGTGCCTCGTCGGCTCGGTGGCCCGGGGCTGGGCCAACGCCAACAGCGACCACGACTTCTACGTGATCACCGGATCTCCTTGGCGCGGCGGCAGTTCCCGCACGCTCCCGGTCCCGCTGCGCCCGAACGCGGTGCCCAGCCGGTCCGCGACCGTGTCCGGTTTCCGGTGCGAGGTCAAGTACTGGACGGTGTCCCAGGTCGACCAGATGATGGCCAAGGTCACCTGGGACCAGTTCGAGCGCGGCACGTCGTCGACGAAGGTGTTGGTGGACACCGAGGAGCTGTTCCTGGAGCGGTTGATCACGTGCGTGCCGGTCAGCGGCGCGGACTGGGTCGCGGACCGGCGGCGCGCGCTGGCCGAGTCGGCGTTCCAGGCCTTCCTGGTCACCGCGTCACTGGCCGAAACGGACTCCAGCGTCGAGGACGCGTTGGGCCAGGCCGAGGAGCAGGACTTCACCAGCGCCGTGCTGTCCGCGCGCAAGGCGTTGGGCCACGCCGTGGACGCGTTGCTGGAGAGCCACGGGAACTTCGGCTCGCGCATCCCCAAGTGGCGGGCCAAGCGGTTCCTGGAGACGGCGCCGCGCCAGTTGAGCTTCCAGGAGTACTGGGACCTGGAGACCATGCGGGACTACGACCCCACCGCGCCGCGGGTCTGGCTGGACCGGGTGCTCACCCTGTGCCGCGACCTGTCGCTGGAGGTGGAGATCCGATGACGTTGCCGATGCCGCTCGCGGCCGAGGCCGTGCCGCGTCGCGCACTGGGCTGCCGTGCGCGCCGGTACCGGGGCAGTCTCCTGGTGGCCAACGCGGACCAGGCGTTCGAACTGGACGAGCTGGCCGAGTTCGTGTTCCGCGACATCGACGGCGCGCGCACCGTCCACCAGTTGGGCGAACGCCTTGCCGTGCGTTACGACCTGCCGGTGGACCAGGCCATCGCGGACACCGCGGACCTGGTCCACCAGCTGGTCGTGCACCGCGTGCTCGACGTCAGCCCGGAGGACTGACGTCGCTCACCGGACGACCTCCTGCGTCCACGGCACCGCTTCGCCTTCGGCAGTGCGCAGTTCCGGCAGCGCGCCGTGCAGGATCGTGTCCTTGGTGACGTGCACGGACGCCACTTCGACCATGGACGGCACGTCGTACATGACCGGCATCAGCGCCTCCTCCAGGATGGACCGCAGGGCACGCGCGCCGGTGCCGCGCTCGATGGCGCGGCCCGCGACGGCGGCCAGCGCGTCGTCGGCGAAGACCAGGTCGACGTCGTCGCGGCGCAGCAGCCAGCGGTACTGCCGGACGAGCGCGTTCTTGGGCTCGGTGAGCACGCGCAGCAGGGATTCCTCGTCCAGCTTGCGGGTCGAGGTGATCACCGGGAGCCTGCCGACGAACTCCGAGATCATCCCGAACTCCACCAGGTCCTCGGGCAGCACGTTGTCCAGGAGGCCGTCCGCGTCGGCGGTGGCGGCGGGGTCCATCTTGCTGCCGAAGCCGATCCCCTTGCGGCCCAGGCGTGCGGCCACGACCTTGTCCAGCCCGGGGAACGCGCCCGCCGCGATGAACAGGATGTCGCTGGTGTCCAGTTTGATCTGGTCGTTGTTGCTGCGGCTGCGACCCGGCTGCGCGCCACCGCCCTTGGCCTGCGGCGAGATGGGGATGACAGCGCCTTCCAGCACCTTCAGCAACGCCTGCTGCACGCCCTCGCCGGACACGTCGCGGCCCGCGGAACCGCCGTTCGACCGACGTGCGATCTTGTCGATCTCGTCGATGTAGACGATGCCGTTCTGCGCCCGCGCCACGTCGTAGTCGGCGGCCTGCAACAGCTTCAGCAGGATGCCGTCCACGTCCTCGCCGACGTACCCGGCCTCGGTGAGCCCGGTGGCGTCCGCGACGACGAACGGCACGTGCAGCATCCGGGCGAGGGTCTGCGCGAGCAGCGTCTTGCCCGAACCGGTGGAGCCGAGCAGCAGGATGTTCGACTTGGCGATCTCGACCTCGCGGTCGGGATCGGACGGATCGGCGGGCGCGATGCGCTTGTAGTGGTTGTAGACCGCCACCGACAGGGACCGCTTGGCCCGGTCCTGGCCGACCACGTACTGGTCCAGGAAAGCCCTGAGCTCACGGGGTTTCGGCAGCACGCGGTCGGTGCCACCTCGCGGCGCCGCCCGTTCCTCGGCGATGGCCTCGGCGCACAGGTCCACGCAGCCGTCGCAGATGCGCACCCCCGGTCCGGAGACCAGCTGTTCAACCCGGTCCTCGCCCTTGCCGCAGAACGAACAGGTCTGCGACTCCGCGGTGTCCGCGACAACCGTCACCGGATTCCCCCGTTCTCCGAAACACGTCACGTTCGGCTCGGCTTCCATCCTCGTGACGGATCCACACGGGGACAAGACCCGTGTACGTTCGATCGGGAAGGAATCGCCGGCTCGACTCCTGGGGGATCCATGCCGTTGGCGATCGGGTCCTACGCGGGCCTGGGTGCGTTGGCCGACGACGCCGACGTGCTGAACCTGGCCTGGACGCAGGACGAGCGGGACCTGCTGGACGTCGACCTCATGGCGGTGGTGTCCGCGGAACTCGCCGACGAGGTCGCCTCGGGGCTGCCGTACGTCAACAGCTACCTGGTGCGCGACCCGTACGGTGAAGCCGCGCTGGGTCCTGCGGTGGCCGGGCACTTCGGCAGGGCCGGGTGGTCGGCGGGCACGACGGTCGGCGCGGGCGTCGGACCGTTGCTGCACTGCCTCAGCACGCTGGCTCCACGCGTGCACGTGGTGTCCGACATCTACCCGGATTTCCCGTTCTGGGTGGACAAGGCCGGTGGGCGGTGCGTGTTCGCCGACGAGTGGGACGCGGCGGACCCCGTGACGCCGCACCTGCGCGCCGCGGCCGACCACGATGCCGCGGTGCTGTTCCTCGAACGGCCGGGCATCACCGGCGACGACTTCGCCGACCTGGACCGGGTGGTGGCGTTGTGCGAGGGCGCGGCGGAACGCGGTGCCGTGGTGCTGGTGGACGAGTCCAACGCGAACTACTACCCGCCCGCCTACAGCGCGGTGAACGTCGTGGACGTCGTGCGGAACCTCGTCGTGGTCCGGGGTCTCTCCAAGGCGTACGGGCTGGGTGGTCTGCGGCTCGGGTACTGCGTCGCGTCGGCGGCGTTGACCGAGTCGGTGCGGTCGGTGGTGCCGCCGCTGCACCCGTCGTCGCTGTCGCTGCGGATCGGGCGTCGAGTGCTCGACCTGGGTGACGTGACGAGTCGGTTGCGCGATCTCGTGGTGGCGCGCAAGCGGGACGCGCACGCCGTGCTGGCCTCGGCCGGGGTGGAGCCGGACCTCCAGGCCGCCGAGTTCCTGCCCTACCTCCTGTACACCGATCCGCAGGGTGCGTTGGAACGCTTGGCGGCGTTGGGAATCCAGGGCAAGGCGCACCCGGCGTGGTCCGCCCGGCGGGGCGAGCTGCGGCACGTCGGGCGGATCAGCGTGCCCCTCGCCGACGCGCGGTGGGCCGAGCTGCGAGCGCGGTGCGCCGGGGAGCGACAGGTCTGACCGCCGCTCCCCTGTCGCTCCTCAGGCGGGCCTGTCGCTCGTCAGGCGGGTCCGGCCCATTCCGCGCGGCTGCTGGCCGGGAGCAGGTCGACGACGCCCGTGCGCTCGGGGACCATCGTCTCGGTCGCGATCATGACGAAGTCCCACCGGTCCACCGGCGAGTCCGGCGGGAAGATCGCCCGCAGCCGGTCCCAGCTCAGCGGTTCTCCCCCGTCGATCGCGGCCCGGAGCTCGGCCAGGTCCGCCGCGCTCACCGACTCGGTCTGCTCGACGCGCAGCAGCGCCTTGCCGATGTCGAAGTCGTTCTCGGGGTACCGGGCTTCCAGCTTCGCGCGCAGGGCGGCGGCCTCGACGTCCGCGCCCGTGGTGAACCGGTCGCGGATCTGGGCGAACAGCTCACGCCGTTCCACCCGGTCGAGGAAGATGCCGACCTCGCGGACGATGTCGGAGGGCTCGTCGGCGACGTGCACGAAGTTGATGACCCGGTTGGGCGGCTGCAACACGGAACGCAGGCTGTTCGGGTCGCGGCCCGCCGGGTTCGCCGAGCCCTTCATGTCCGCCAGGCGCACCGATCCGGGCACCACGCCGTCGTAGCGGGTGTCGCGCAGGATCAGCAGCATGGTGTCGGTGGCGTCGTGCATCACGGTGGTCAGCGCGAGCCGGTCGATCGTGTAGACGTGCCAGTTGTAGCGCCACAGCTCGCGCATGGAGTGCCGGTTGTGCCGCATGGGCGCGACGCCCACGACCTGGAAGCCGTTGGCGGACAGGAAGTCGAGCGTGGCGCCGATCCGCCGGCCGATCAACCCGTCGCACTTGAAGTTCAGCAGCGCCAACTCACCCATGACGGCGGTGGTGCGGTCCCCGAAGACGCTCAGGGCGTCGGCCCACGCCTCCCGGAAGTACAGGTCTTCGGTGAAGAGCTCGCGCTTGCGGGCCGACCGGGTGAGCCCCGCCCACTCCTGTTCACCGGGGTCCTGGTCGATCACGGCTCCGGGGTTCATCGGCCTCTTTCCGTCCGTCTAGATCGATCCTGCTTGCGGTTCGAGCTTAGGACGTGAGCACCCCGCTGTCATGTACGGCATTCCGCGCCCCTGTGCCCGCGCGCCGCTACGCGTAGTCGGCGAAGATCCGGCGTTCGGCGCCGTCGACGGTGATGGCGCCGCCGTGCGGGAGGATCCACTGAGGCCTGGTGTGGCCGAACGGAACGCCGACGCAGACGACGGCGTCCGGGTTGTAACGGCCCACCACCGACACGACCACGTCACGTTGCTCGGCGCGCAGCCGTGACCGGTCCTCGGCGGACGGGCGGTGGGTGAAGTCGGACACCGGCGGCCGGGCCACCAGGACCGCGTCCACCGCGCCGAGGATGCCGCGTTCGCCGAGGGAGCGGACGATCCAGCCGACGTTGCGCGCCGGGAGGAGTTCCTCCGACGTCTCGATGATGAGCACGCCGCCCTGGAGGACGTCCGGCGGGAACGGGAACCGCCCGGCGGTGAGGATCCACTCGATCACCTCGATGCAGCCGCCCCAGGTGCGGCCGGTCACCGATCGGGACGGTCCGTGCCAGCTCCAGGGCTCGGTCGCCTCGCGTTCGCCGAAGGAGTCCAGGGCGCGCGGATCGGCCCAGTCGACGCCGGTGTCCTCGGACTCGCCCGGGTCGGTGATCTCGAGCCGCCCTCCGGTCAGGAGGGCCGCGCGCAGGGACCGGGCGTGGATGTCGTCCACGGCGGGTCCGGGACCGAGGTGGACCTGGGAGGAACCGCCGTAGAAGCTCGCGATCCCGTTCGCCCAGAGCCAGTGGTGCAGGTTCGTGTTGTCGCTGGTGCCCAGGAACGGCTTGGGGTCCAGCCGGGCGAGGTCGGCGTTCAGGTGCGGGACCACCGTGATCTGGTCCTCGCCGCCGACGACGGCCAGGATGCCGCGGATCCGAGGGTCGGCGAAGGCTGCGTTGATGTCCGCAGCGCGCGCTGCGGGTGTTGCCGTGAGGTCGCGCGTCGTCGGGTACTCGACCGGGACGAGGCCGGTGACCTCGGTGAGCCGGCGCATCGCCTGCTCGTGCACTGCCGGGAAGGCGCTGGCGGCGGCGAACGACGGCGAGAGGACCGCGATGCGGTCACCGGTGCGGGCCTTCGGTGGGTGGACCGGGTCGAACACCATACCGAAGATCAAATCACCTGCTGGGCGGACGCGCACGGGCCGATCCCTGAACGTCCCACTACCGAACTTGGCGCTACTCTCCGTGCCCGTGACAGGACTTCTCGCGGGCAGGGTCGCGCTCGTCGTCGGGGCCAGCGGCGGCATCGGGCACGGGGTTGCGGTGCGGTTCGCGCAGGCAGGGGCCGCGGTGGTGGTGCACGGGCACCGGGGTGACGTGCGGGCGCTCGTCGCGGAGATCACTACGGCGGGTGGTCGAGCCACCGCAGTGCGGGCCGACCTCTCCGCCGCGGACGAGTGCCGCCGGATGGTGCACGAGGCGGCGTCCTGGGGTGGGCGGCTGGACGCGGTGGTCAACAGCGCGGGCGCGCAGCCGGTGCAGGAACTGCCGGGCATGACGGACGCGCAGTGGCGCGCGGTGGTGGACGTGAACCTGACCTGCGCGTTCTCCTGCACCCAGGCCGCGGTCGAGGTGCTGGCGGAGGGCGGGTCGGTCACCCACATCGCCTCCGTCGAGGGCGTCAACCCCGCCGCCGGGCACGCGCACTACAGCGCGTCGAAGGCCGCGCTCATCATGTTCGCCCGGTCAGCCGCCCTGGAGTACGGGCCGCGGGGTGTCCGGGTCAACACCGTTTCCCCCGGTTTGATCGACCGACCGGGTTTGGCCGACGACTGGCCCGACGGGGTCGAGCGGTGGACGAGCGCCGTGCCGCTGGGCCGACTCGGCCGACCCGAGGACGTTGGTGACGCCTGCGTTTTCCTCGCGTCACCGATGGCTTCGTGGATTACCGGGAACAACCTGGTAGTGGACGGCGGGATCACCGCGCGACCGACCTGGTGAGCAATTCCGCGCGATTTGGAAAGGCGAATTCGGGCATTACGACATCTCGGTGACATGCCAATCAAGCCGAATACGTTCCACTCGATCGGGTCACCCCGGGGCCATGCGACGAACACGAACTCTCATCGCGTCCTTGTTCGCATCCAGCCTGTTGGCCGCACCGCTGATCGGCACCGGCACGGCGTCCGCCGCACCGCCGGAGACCGACCTCGTACTGGCCGTCTACCAGGAGGAATCGGGGGTCGAGAGCACGCGGCTGACGTGCGACCCGGCGGCTGGTGAGCACGTGCGGGCCCAGGTCGCCTGCAACGAGATCGAAGCTGCCGACGGTGATTTCACCCAGCTGAGCGGCACCGACCCGCAGTTGTGCACGTTCGACTACCGGCCCGTCACCGTGGCCGCGTTCGGCTCGTGGCGCGGAACGCCCGTGCAGTACGTCGAGGAATTCCCGAACCGGTGCGTGATGAAGCAGAAGACCGGCACGGTTTTCTCGTTCTGACCATCTGACCCGACAATCATCCGACCCCGCGGCCGAACACCGGCTGCGGGGTCGCCGCACATCTACCGCCATTTCTTGATCACGGGTGCCCACCCCGCCGCGCCCCGGCGGATCGTTGCCGTTGCGAAGGAGGTTAGCCGGCCGCCAGGTGGGTAGGTGGGTAGGCGAGAGCACGCCGACATGAGGAGTCAGCCGTGGACGAGAACCAAGTGGGTGCGGTCCGGGAGACCGCCCAGCAGGAGGGCACGGCCATGGCGCAGCACGCCAGGCAGGCCGCCGGAAACGTGGGCGCGACCGCGCGTGCGCAGGCCGGGCACGTGGCCCACGAGGCGACGGGTCAGGCCAAGCACGTCGCACGTGACATGCGGGCACGGGTCGCCGACGAGGCCGAGGAGCAGGCGCACCGGGTGTCGCGGCAGATCAACCGGATCGCCGACGAGTTGGGCTCGATGGCCGACGGCTCGGGTCCGGACTCGCTGACCGCGGGCGCGTTGCGCCAAGTCGCCGACACGGGCCGGCAAGCGGCCCGGTACCTGGACGAACGGGGCGCGCGAGGGCTGCTGGACTCGGCCCAGGACTTCGCCCGGCGCAAGCCGGGGACGTTCCTGATCGGCGCGGCGGTGGCCGGTTTCCTGGTCGCCCGCACGGCCAAGAGCATGAGCGGCGCCAACGAGCCGCGACCGCAGCGCGGGTACACCGACCAGACGCCGACGACTCCGGTCACGACGCCGACCGCCGTGCCGCCGACGTCGGCGACACCGCCGTCCGAGTACGGCACGTTGGCGCCGCAGTTCCCGGCGGACCCGGCGCCGTCGCCGCGCGCGCCCTACCAGCCCGAGGGGGTGCCGTATGTCCAGCGCTGAGACCCGCGTGCCGCACACTCGCATCTCTGACGCCGGTGCGACCGCGGTGCCACCGACCGACGAGGAGCCGTCGCTCGGCGAACTGGTCGGTGAGCTGACCGAAGACCTGTCGCGCCTGATGCGCCAGGAACTCGAACTCGCCAAGGCCGAGATCCGGCAGGAAGCCGGCAAGGCGGGCAAGGCGGCGGGGATGCTGGGCGCGGCCGGGTTCGCGGGCTACATGACCGTGATCCTGCTCAGCCTGGCCCTCGTGTTCGCCTTGGCGTCGTTCATGGGCCTGGGCTGGGCCGCGCTCGCCGTCGCGGTGCTGTGGGCCATCACCGGAGCCATCCTGTTCTCCGCCGGTCGGGCGCGGCTGCGCAAGGTGTCGCCCAAGCCGGAACGCACCATCGAAACGCTGAAGGAGGATGCGGAATGGGTCCGTCACCCGACCAAATAAGGCACGACATCGACCGGACGCGCGCCGAGCTGGTCGCCGACGCCAACCGGATCGTCGACCACACCAGGCCGCGCAACATCGCACAACGCCGGGTGGACCGGGTCCGGCACGGCATGAGCAGTCTGAAGGAGCGAGTCATGGGCACGGTTCCGGAGACCGCCTCGACGATGCAGGACCGCGCGGCGGGCATGGCGTCCACCGCCGGTGACCGCACGAGGGACGTCGCGTCCACCGTGGGCGAGCGCGCGCATGACGCCGCCTCAACCGTCGGCGACAAGGCGCAGCACGCCGCGTCCACCATGAGCGACAAGGCGCAGCACGCGGCTCATGCCGTCCAGGCGGCGCCCGAGCAGGCCAGGCGACAGGCCCGCGGCAACCCGCTGGCGGCGGGCATGATCGCGTTCGGCGCGGGTGCCCTGGTGGCGACCCTGATCCCGGCGACCCGGGCCGAGCAGGACGCCGTGCGGGAACTGGGCGAGCGCGCGAGCGGTGCCGTCGAGCCGGTGAAGGAAGCTCTCGCCGAGTCCGCGCAGAAGCTGAAGGAGGACGCGGGCACGATGGTCGGCGAGGCCGCGGACCAGGTGAAGCAGGTCGCCCAGGACGCCACGCAGACGACCGTGGAGCAGGCCAAGGGTTCGGCGCACGAGGTGACCGACCACGCCCGTGAGTCGGGCCAGCACGTGAAGGACGAAGCGAGGAACAAGTACTAGCGCGACGACCTGCCGGGTGAGGTCGACCCGGCCCCAGCGCCGATCTCCGCTCGGAGACCGGCGCTGCGCGCTGCCCGGGCCACGTGCCGCGATCGTGCGGGGCGGACGGGGTCAGTGCTCGGCCAGGATCGGTTGCGCCACGGCGAAAGCCCGGTTCGCCGCCGGGACGCCCGCGTAAACCCCCACCTGCAGCAGCACTTCCTTGATCTCGCCCGCCGTCACGCCGTTCCGCAACGCCGCGCGCACGTGCAACGCCAACTCCTGCTCGTGCCCGAGCGCCGCCAGCATGGCCAGGGTGACGCACGACCGCACCCGGCGGTCCAGGCCCGGACGCGTCCACACCTCATCCCACGCGTACCGGGTGATGAAGTCCTGGAACTCCGCGGTGAACTCGTCGGTTCCCGCCACGGCCCGGTCCACGTGCGCGTCGCCGAGCACTTCCCGCCGCACCCGCATGCCTTCCTCGAAGCTCACAGGTGCGCCTCGATGATCGCCGAAACCTCTTCGTGCGACTCGACGTTCGCCAGGTGGGCCCCCGCGACGACGTGGTAGGAAGCCCCCGGGATCGCCTCGGCGATGAGCCGCCCGCACTCCTTCGGCGTGGCCTGGTCGTCCACCCCCGAGATGACGACGGTCGGGGCTTCGATAGCGGGCAGGACGGACCTCAAGTCCAGTGACGCCAGCGCATCGCAGCACGACGCGTACCCCTCGTCGTCCACTTCGGACAGACGGGCCTCGAAGGAGGCCACCACCTCGGGCGACCGCTCGCGGAACTCCGGGGTGAACCACCGGCCGACAGCGGTGGGAGCGATCGAACCGGTCCCGGCGGACCGCACGGCGGCAGCACGGTCCACCCACGGCTGGAAACTGGCGAACGTCGCCGCCGTGCAGCACAACACCAGCCGTTCGATGCGCTCCGGCGCGTGCCCGGCCAACCACATGCCGACCATCCCGCCCATCGACACCCCGCAGTACGAGACCCGGGCCAGCCCCAGCGAGTCCAGCAGCTCCAGCACGTCGTCGGCGAGGTCGTCGATCCGGTACGGACCCGCCGGAGCCGGACTGCCCCCGTGACCGCGGTGGTCGTAGCGCAGCACCCTGAACCGACGGTGCAGCACCGACAACTGCCGCTCCCACAACGCCGTCGTCGTGCCGAGCGAGTTGCCCAGGACGACGACCGGCGCCTCCGCGGGCCCGCTCAACTCGTAGTGCGGCTTCACGGCCGCCCCCTTCCCCGATGCGCCGCGAGGGCGCGGTCCACGAACTCCCCCGCGCTGCCGACGTACCCGGTCGGGTCCAGCGCGTCGTCGATCTCCTTCTCAGACAACCCGATCCGCAGGTCCGCCAGCAACGCGTCGCGCAGCGACCGGCCGGACGCCACCGCGGTCCGGCACACCTCCGCGACCAGGTCCTGCGCCTCGGTGCGGCCGATGCGCCCGGCCAGCCGCACGGCCACGTTCTCGGCCATCAGCAGCCCACCGGTCACGTCCAGGTTGCGGCGCATCCGCTCGGCGTCGACCACGAGCCGGGACAGCAGCTCACGCGTGCCCCGCACCGCGCCGCCGACCAACCGCAGCAGGTCGGTGACGGTCTGCCACTCGCTGTGCCACGCACCCGCCGCGCGCTCGTGCTCCTGAGCCATCGCCGACAGCACCGTCGACACCAACCCCGGCACACGGCGGGTGCAGGCCGTCACCAGCACCGCGCGCACCGGGTTGTGCTTGTGCGGCAAGGCGGACGACGTGCCACCGTCCGCCTCGGCCACCTCGGCGACCTCGGTCTGCGCGAGCAGCACCACGTCCTGCGCGATCTTGGCCAGCACCCCGGAGACCTCACCCAGCGCGCACGCCAGCTCCGCGACCCTCGTCCGGTTGGTGTGCCACGGGATCAGCGGCGCGGCCAGCCCCAGTTCAGCGGCCAGCTGGGCGGTCAGGTCACCGCCCGAGGGCACCGCGGCCAACGTCCCCGCCGCGCCACCGAACTGCACGGCCAACCGGTGCGTGCGCACCCGCGCCAGCACCGCCTCGGCCTCGTCCACCGCGACGAGCCACCCGGCGCACTTGAGCCCGAACGTGGTGGGCAGCGCGTGCTGCCCCAACGTGCGGCCGGCGATCAACGTGTCCCGGTGCCGCCGGGCGAGCCGTTCGCACTCGGCCGCGACGCCGCGCAGCCCGTCCAGGGCCGGCCCGAGCGCCCGGTAGGCGACCAGCGACAACGCCGTGTCCAGCACGTCCTGGCTGGTCGCGCCGTTGTGCACGGCCGCGCGCCCCTCGGCGGTGACGTGCGCGCCGATCGCCCGGACCAGCGGCACCACGGGCGTGCCGGACGTGAGCGCGCCCTCGCCGATCACGACCGGGTCGTAGTGCCCGACGTCGATGGCCGTGACCACCATCCGGGCGGCCTCCTCGGTCACGATGCCCGCCCTGGCCTGCACGATGGCCAGGGCTCGTTCGAAGTCCAGCATGGCCCGCAGCCACGCCCGGTCGGAGGTCTCGGCCTCGACGTCCGGATCGGTGAACAGCGTGCCCCAGAGCGAGCGGGCGGTGCCGGGCGACCGGCCGCCGTGCTCAGAGGTCGAAGAAGACGGTTTCATGCTCCCCTTGCAGGTGTATGTCGAAGCGGTAGCCGTGCGGAACGCTCTCGGCGATGAGCGTGGCCCGCCGGGCGGGGTCGATCGAGGTCAGGACCGGGTCCGCGGTGTTGGCCTCCTCGTCGGGGAAGTAGATGCGGGTGACCAGTCGCACCAGCATGCCCCGGCTGAACACGGACACGTTGAGGTGGGGTGCTTCCAGCCCGCCGCCGGTCACGGGCAGCGGTCCGGGCTTGACGGTCAGCAGCGAGTACCCGCCGTCGGGGTCGGTGGCGCTGCGGCCGAACCCTCGGAAATCCTTCCAGCGGACGGGACCGCGCGGGTCGTCGGGGTGGTCGAACCGGCCGTCCTGGTCCGCCTGCCAGGTCTCGACCACCGCGTCCGGCACCGGTGCGCCCGTGCCGTCGAACACCGTGCCGCCGATGCGGAAAGCACCCGGTGTTCCTTCGGGGACGACGTGCGGCCCGTCCTCCCACACCAGGCCGAACGAGAAGAACGGACCGACGGTCTGCGACGGAGTCGTCTGGAGGGAGTTCACCCGGAGTTCACTCATCGTCGTCCTCCTCTTCCAGCGGTGTGGGGTTCTTGCCACGCAGCACGATGTCCCACCGGTAGCCGAGCGCCCACTCGGGCACGGTGGTGTCGAGGTCGAAGCGGGCGACCATCGCCTCGCGCGCCCGGACGTCGCGGACCGAGTTGAAGATCGGGTCCTGGGCGAACAGCGGGTCGCCGGGGAAGTACATCTGGGTGATCAGCCGCTGGGTGAACGCGGTCCCGAACAGCGAGAAGTGGATGTGCGCGGGCCGCCACGCGTTGTCGTGGTTGCGCCACGGGTACGCGCCGGGGTGGATGGTGGTGAACGAGTAGCGGCCGTCCGCGTCGGTGATCGTGCGGCCGACGCCGGTGAAGTTCGGGTCCAGCGGCGCGGGGTGGCGGTCGGCGTCGTGGCGGTACCGGCCGGCCGCGTTGGCCTGCCACGCCTCCAGCAGCGTGCCCGCGACCGGTCGGCCGTCACCGTCCAGGACCCGGCCGGACACGATGATCCGCTGGCCCTGCGGCTCGCCGTCGTGGCCCGCGGTCAGGTCGTTGTCGTTCGGGCCGACGCGGCCTTCGCCGAGCAGCGGGCCGGTGATCTCGCCCAACCGCTGTGGCAGCAGCACGAACGGCTGGTGCGGCGCGCGTGCGACGTTGGACCGGTATTCGGGGAACCGCGCCGGCGGGTGCGACGCGGTGTCTTGCCGGTAGGTCGGCACCGGGGTCTCCTGTTCGTCGTGCCGAAGGGGTGGTGGTCTAGCGGGTCAGCTCGCGCAGCACGGCGAGTTCGCGGTCCGTCGGCGGCTCGGTGCGGCCCAGGTCGTCGGCGATCTCCAGGTCCCACCCGGTGCGCTCACGCACCGCCTCCGGGTCGACGCCGGGGTGGACCTGGGTCAGCACCAGCTCGCACGTGCGGGGATCGGGCCGCAGCACGCCGAGGTCGGTGATCACGAGCCGGGGTCCCGCGCCGGTCAGGCCCAGCGCCTCCCGCTCCCCCGGTCCGGACCCGAACCCGAACGACGTCACGAAGTCGACCCGTTCCACGAACGCCCGCCTGCTCTGCCGCACCACGACCACGACCTCGCGGCAGGACGCGGCGATCTCCGGCGCGCCACCCGCACCCGGCAGCCGGACGCCGGGGTGGTGGTAGTCGCCGCCGACGACCGTGGTGTTGATGTTGCCGAACCGGTCGAGCTGGGCCGCGCCGAGGAAGCCGACGTCGATCCGGCCGGGCTGCAACCAGTAGTTGAAGATCTCCGGCACGCCCACCACGCTGACCGCCGTGTCGGCCAGCACGCCGTCCCCGATGGACAGCGGCAGCCGGTCCGGTTTCGCGCCGATCGTGCCGGATTCGTACACCAGCACGAGGTTCTGCGCGTGCGTGCGGCGGGCGAGGTTCGCGGCGGTGCTGGGCAGTCCGATGCCCACGAAGCACACCGCGCCGTCGCGCAACGCCCGTGCCGCCGCGACCGTCATCATCTCGTCGGGCGTGAAGCCGCTCACGCGACACCCTCCAACCACTGCGCGAACCTGTCCCGGTCGCGACTGATCCCGTCCCACGCCTGGTAGAAGTCGTTGTCCCGCACGGAGTAGTCGTGCGCGTAGGACGGGTGCGCCCCGCCCGGCGCGACGGACACGTAGTCCACCACCCACGACGGCAGGACCACCGCTCCCGGCCGCGGGTCCAACTCGTCCACGACCTCCTCGACGGTGACCAGCGAGCGCGAAGCCGCCAGCACGGCCTCCTTCTGCACGCCGGTGATCCCCCACAGCTGCACGTTGCCGTGCCGGTCCGCCCGCTGCGCGTGCACGACCGCGGCGTCCAGTCGCAGCGCGGCGACGGCGGTCAGCACCTCACCCGTGAACGGGCACGTCACCGACGAGATGTTGGCCGTCTGGGCGGGCAGGTCGGTGCCGGTGTAGCCGCGCAGCACCGCGAACGGCAGTCCGGACGCCGCCGCGACGTACCGGTTGGCCATGCCCGCGTGGCTGTGCTCCTCCAGTTCCAGCGGCCGTGGCCAGCCGTGCTCGACCGCGTCGCGGAACCGGTGCAGCGAGCCGACGCCGGGGTTGCCACCCCACGAGAACACCAGCTTCCGCGCGCAGCCGGCACCGATGAGCTGGTCGTACAGCACGTCCGGTGTCATCCGGACCAGGGTCAGGTCGCGCCTGCCCTGCCGGATCACCTCGTGCCCCGCGGCGAACGGGATCAGGTGCGTGAACCCCTCGAACGCCACGGTGTCGCCGTCGCGCACGACGTGTGCCACGGCTTCCGCGAGGGGTGCGATGGCGGCCAACCCGACCTCCCGTTGTGCGCGGCCCGAACCGGCGATCCGGTGCGGCGAACGCTATTGAGCGCGTTCGACGCGGGTCAACGGGAACTTCCACTCACCGGAAGCCCGGGAACCCCTACCTTCTGAACCGGACGTGCCCGCGGGACGAATTGCCTTATGTCAGCGCGTCCGCGAGATGCGCCGGCACGGGACCGCGCGTCGGTCGGATCGGTGATCACTCGACGCAGACGCCGGTGCGCCTGCACCGGTGGGCGGCTTCACCGGACCCGATCCCGGTCGCCCTCACCGGCGCGGCCCGGGGGCGCGAACTCGGGCTGGTCGAGCAGCCGCAGCCAACTCCCGTCGGGCTGGCGCCGGACGACCTGCGCGCGTGCGCCGCTCCCGTCCTTCGGCGGCGTCGCGGTCAGGGCGATGTCGCCGCTGATCAGCGTGGGCAGCGGTGGTTCCGGCTCGAAGTGGGGGCGGCGGGCGAGCACCTCCGCCCACAGCGCCCGGATCGCCTCCCTGCCCTCGGTCCGACTGCCCGGCGGGTAGGCCAGCACCGCATGCTCCTCGTACAGCGCCGCCACTCCGTCCGCGTCCCCCGCGTTCGACCGCTCGACGAACAGACGGGTCAGGTCTTCGGGCCGCATCGCCTTCTCGTATTCCGACATGGGTTCAGCCTGGTGGCGGGCCGATCAGAAGTCCAACAGATTGAACTCATGCGAACTAGAATCGCCAGTCATGGAACTGAGGCAGCTGGAGTACTTCGTCGCGGTCGCCGAGGAGCGGAACTTCACCCGGGCCGCCGAGCGGGTGCACATCAGCCAATCCGGTGTCAGCGCCCAGATCCGCCAGCTGGAGCGCGAGCTGGGCGCCGACCTGTTCGACCGGTCGGCTCGCGTCGTCACCCTCACCGTCGCGGGCAAGGCGGCGCTCGACCACGCCCGTGCCGCGCTGGCCGCCGCCGAAGCGGTCGGCCAGGCGGTCGGCGAGGTGGCCGACCTGATCCGCGGCAGGCTCACCGTCGGGATGGTCGTGGGCTGCACCGTCACGCCCCTGTTCGACGCCCTCGCCGCGTTCCACCGGGCGCACCCCGGCGTGGAGATCTCGCTGCTGGAGGACAACTCCGACCAGCTCGTCCACGCGGTGCGCGGCGGAACCGTCGACCTGGCCCTCGTCGGGGTCGCGGGCGCGATCCCGGAAGGACTGGACGCGCTGACGATCATCAGCGAACGGCTGGTCGCGGCGGTCCCGACCGGCCACCCGTTGGCGGCATCGCGACGGATCACGTTGGGGGACCTGGTTTCCCACCCGATCGTGTGCATGCCGGCCGGTACCGGTGTGCGCACGGTGTTCGACCAGGCGTGCGCGGCCCAGGGCCTGCACCCGTCGATCGCGCTCCAGGCCGGAGCCGCGGACGCCATCGCCGACCTCGCCGCCCGCGGCCTGGGCGTCGCGATCCTCAGCGACTCGATGGCCGCGCACCACCGCGACCGGCTCGTCGCCCTGACCATCACCGACGTCACGACACCCGCGTTGCTCGCCCTGGTCTGGCGCGGTCCGCACAGCCCCGCGACCCGTGAGCTGCTGAACCACTGCCGACGGGCATTCGCATAGTGCTCAGGCGGTCTGGGCGGCGGGCGCCGGGCGGACCACGGCGAGCGCCCAACCGAACGCGACGCCGGCCACCGTGAAGAGGACGATCGGCGGTGTCGGCATCAGCCACACCGACAGGCCCAGCATCACCAGCGAGCCGGCCAGCGCGAGACCGACCAACGGCCGGGCCACCAGCCCCGGAGCGGACCGCGCCACGAGCAGGCACACCAACCCGGCGAAGATCATCCCGGCCGCCATGGCGAGCGACATGCCGAGGTTGATGTCGCGCAGGCTCCGCCGGACACCGGCGATCTCCACGCCGTACTCCCGCATCGCCGCCAGCGCACGTGCCGCCGCGGGGTCTTCGGGGCGCAACGCCATCCCCACCGCGATCATCAGGTGGCCCGCCCCGGTGACGATCCAAGCCCACGCACCGACCCGGAACAGCGCCAACGCCCGACCAGCCATCGCCAGACCCCCTCATCCATACACGACTGTATGTTCCGGACCATACAGTCGTGTATGGCACGTGCCACGACCGGGCCTACCGGACGTCGGTCAACTGGTCGATGAGGTGCTTCAACGCCGCACGTCCGCGCGTGCCCTCCGCCGCCACCTCGGGCACCACCCCGGCCGCCGCGCGCCGCAGGTCGGCCCACCCGAGATACGCCGCGTACGCGACGACCGCCTGCCTGCGCGCCACCGCCGCGGTCAGGCCGGTCTCGACGTAAAGACCGGCGAGGAACGAGATCCGACGCTCGATCACCCTGGTCAGCACGGGAGCGACCGCCGGGTGGTCCGCGTGCGCCACGAGCGCCGGCTCCAGCCCGGGGATGACCTCCGCGCCGAGCGCCACCCCGAACCCCTCGCGAAGCTTCTCGCGGGGGTCGTCGATGGACTCCAGCCGAGCGATCAGATCGGCCGTGGCCCGCTGTTCCCAGAACTCGACCGCGGCCACGAGCAACGCCTCGCGGTCCTTGAAGTGCCAGTAGAAGCTGCCCCGCGTGATGTCCAGCTCACCGGCGAGCGCGTCGACGGACACCGCCGCAACCCCGCCCCTGGCCAGCGCGCGCAGCGCCGCCATCGTCCAGTCCTCGCGGGTGACCCGTCCTCTCGCCATGGCCCGAACAGTAGTGTCCGGCCACACCGAAGATCACCGAGCGCGCTAGGGCTCCGCCTGCAGCACCAACAGGGTCAAGTCGTCGTGCTCGGTCTCGCCGAGCCAGTCGAACGCCACCTTCCGGAGGTGCTGGGCCACCGCCTCCGCGGGCACCCCGACGCACTGGGCCAGCGCCGCCTTCAGCCGCACGTCCCCGAACAGCTGCTCACGGTCGCCGTGCTTGCGCGCCTCGGTCAACCCGTCGCTGTACAGCAGCAACGTCTCCCCCGGCGCGAGCGTCACCGTCGTCTGGTTGAACCGCACCTCGGCCAGCACGCCGACGATCCCGCCGTGCACCGCCACCTCGTCCACCCGCCCGTCCGAGCGCAGCACGAGGGGCGCGGGGTGGCCGCCGGCGGCGAGGGTCAGGCGCAGCCCGCCGGCCTGCACCGGCATCATCGTGCCCACGACCAGCGTGGTGAACAGACGGCTGCCCGCGGCCCGCAAAGCGGCGTTGAGCAGGTGCAACAGGTGCGCGGGCCGCTGCTCGACCACGAGCAGGGTGTGCAGGCTCTGCCGCACCCGACCGCTGTGCACGGCGGCCTCCAGCCCGTTGCCCGCCACGTCACCGAGCACGAACGCCGCGCTGCCGTCCTCGCGCGGGTGGACGTCGTAGAAGTCGCCGCCGATCAGCACCCGCCGGTGCGCGGGCTCGTACACCCTGGCCAGGAGGACACCCGGCACGTCCGGGAGCGTGGTGGGCAGCAGGTTGGCCCGCAGCGCCTCCACCGTCCGCTCCTGCTCGATGAGCCGGTCGCTCGCCTCCATCGCCGCCGCGGCCCGTGCGGCGAAACGTTTCAGCAGGTCGACGTTCCAGGTCCCGTCGAAGCACACCAGCGCGCCGCCCTCGGTCAGCGGCACGGCCAGGCCGGTCCCGGAGGTGCCCCACGGGCCCTCACCCAGGTCGGTGAGCTCCGCGTGCTCGACCACCCGGTCCAGCACGTCGGTGAAGCCGCCCACGGTGCCCGCGACCTGCCGGGTGGTGCGGGCGACGGCCACGTCACCGGCCGGGGTTCGGCGCCACCACTCCAGGCGTCCGCGGGCCCCCGGCAGCACCACGACGCTGTGCTTCGCGGGAGCCAGCTCGACCACGGTGCGCAACGCCTCGGCACGTTCCGTGAGCGACGACAGCCGCCGCGCGGCCTCCTCCAGGTAGTCGTCCACGCCCCGGTACCAGGCGCTCCACCCGCCGCCCAGGTCCTGGTGACGGCCGCCGTCGATCGCCTCCGACAGCGTCGAACCGGGCCGCGCGTCGGGGATCAGCACGGCTGCGAGAGGGTTGACCAGCCTGACGACGCCTTCGGGGTCCAGCACGACGACGGCCTCGTGGAAGCCATCGACCACACGACGCCACGCGTCGAGGTCGAGGCCCGTGTCGGCGCCTTGCCGGTAGCCCTGGGCCATCACGGCTCCTGTGTGTCGGGTCGACCCAACCTATCGGACAAGTTGACACCAACAGTGGCAGGCTTGGCGCAGTTCCGCTGACATCGGAGGCTCGTGTGACGACCGCCCAGGACGACACGGACGTGACCCTGGCCCGACTGCTGACCGCCATGCGCGAGATGAAGGACGGCAACTTCCGCCGGCGTCTCGTCGTGCCCAAGAGGGCCGGACACCGGGATGGGGTGACCGCCGAGATCGCCGAGGTCTTCAACGAGATCGCGGAGCGCAACCAGTGGCTGGTCGGCGAATTGGTGCAGGTGCGCCAGTCGGTCGGCCAGGAGGGCAGGCTCGGCGAGCGGCTGACACCGAGCACCGCCACCGGTGGCTGGGCGACCGCCGCAGACGCGGTGAACGGCCTGATCGACGACCTGACCCGGCCGACCGCCGAGCTGAGCCGCGTGCTCGCCGCGGTGGCCGAGGGCGACCTGTCGCAGGAGATGGTGGTCGACGCGCGCGGTGACGTGGCCGCGCTGGTGGAGAGCTTCAACTCGATGACGGCGACGCTGCGGACGTTCGCGGGCGAGGTCACCCGGGTGGCGAGGGAGATCGGCACGGACGGCCGACTGGGCGGGGTGGCGGTCGTGCCAGGGGTGGCGGGCACCTGGAAGGACCTGACCGACTCGGTCAACTTCATGTCCGACAACCTGACCAAGCAGGTCCGCGAGAGGTCACCCGCGTCGCGCGCGAGGTCGGCACAGACGGACGACTCGGCGGCCAAGCCAAGCCCAAGTACCCGGCGTCGCCGGAACCTGGCGAGACCTCACCGACTCCGTCAACTTCATGGCCGGCAACCTCACCTCCCAGGTCCGCAACATCGCCCAGGTCACCACCGCGGTCGCGCCAAGCCCAAGTACCCGGCGTCGCCGGAACCTGGCGAGACCTCACCGACTCCGTCAACTTCATGGCCGGCAACCTCACCTCCCAGGTCCGCAACATCGCGCAGGTCGCGACGGCGGTCGCGCGGGGCGACCTGTCGCAGAAGATCACGGTCAACGCGCGCGGTGAGATCCAGGAGTTGAAGGACACCATCAACACGATGGTCGACCAGCTGTCCTCCTTCGCCGACGAAGTCACCCGCGTCGCCCGGGAAGTCGGCACCGACGGACGACTCGGCGGCCAAGCCCAAGTACCCGGCGTCGCCGGAACCTGGCGAGACCTCACCGACTCCGTCAACTTCATGGCGAACAACCTGACCGCGCAGGTCCGTTCGATCGCGCAGGTGACGACGGCCGTCGCGGGCGGCGACCTGTCCCAGAAGATCACCGTCGACGCGCGCGGCGAGATCCTCGAACTCAAGTCGACCATCAACACCATGGTCGACCAGCTGTCCTCGTTCGCCGACGAAGTCACCCGCGTCGCCCGAGAAGTCGGCACCGACGGACGACTCGGCGGCCAGGCCCGGGTGCCGGGGGTCGCGGGCACCTGGAAGGACCTGACCGACAACGTCAACGTCATGGCCGACAACCTGTCCACGCAGGTCCGGTCGATCGCGGCGGTGGCGACGGCGGTGGCCGGCGGCGACCTGTCGAAGAAGATCGCGGTCGAGGCCAAGGGCGAGGTGGCCGCGCTGGCGGACACCATCAACGGCATGGTGGACACGCTGCGCGCGTTCGCCGACGAGGTCACCCGCGTGTCCCGCGAAGTCGGCACCGAAGGCATCCTCGGCGGTCAGGCGCGGGTGCCGAACGTGGCCGGCACCTGGAAGGACCTCACCGAGAACGTCAACTTCATGGCGAACAACCTGACCTCCCAGGTCCGCAACATCGCCCAGGTCACCACGGCCGTCGCGCTCGGCGACCTGTCCAAGAAGATCGACGTGGACGCGCGCGGCGAGATCCTGGAGCTGAAGACCACGATCAACACGATGGTCGACCAGCTGTCGTCGTTCGCCCAGGAGGTCACGCGCGTCGCCCGTGAGGTCGGCACCGAGGGCAAGCTGGGCGGCCAGGCCGAGGTGGAGGGCGTCTCCGGCACCTGGAAGCGGCTCACCGAGAACGTGAACGAGCTGGCCGGGAACCTGACCCGGCAGGTGCGCGCGATCGCCGTGGTGGCCACCGCCGTGACGGCGGGCGACCTGACCCGGCAGATCACCGTGGACGCGTCCGGCGAGGTCGCCGACCTCAAGGACAACATCAACCGGATGATCGGCAACCTGCGCGCGTCCACCCGGGCCAACCAGGAACAGGACTGGCTGAAGACGAACCTGGCCCGGCTGTCCGGCCAGATGCAGGGCCACCGGGACCTCAACGCCATGGCGTCACTGGTGATCAGCGAGCTGACGCCGCTCGTGTCGGCTCAGCACGGCGCGTTCTTCCTGGTCGATCCGGAGTCGCACGCCCTGGACCTGACCGCGGCCTACGGCTACACGCCGCGCGGCAGGCGGCCCAAGCGGTTCATGCGCGGCGAGTCGTTGATCGGGCAGGTCGCGGTGGAGAAGAAGACCGTGCTGGTGACCGACGTGCCGCCGGGGTACCTGGAGATCGGTTCCGGGCTCGGTTCCGCGCCACCCGCCAACCTGGTGATCCTGCCGATCGTGTTCCAGGGCGAGACGCTGGGTGTGATCGAGCTGGGGTCGTTCGGCGAGTTCACCGAAGTGCACCTGGACCTGTTGGACCAGCTGAAGGAGAACATCGGCGTCAACCTGAACACCATGCTCGCCAACGCCCGGACGGACACGCTGCTGGTGGAGTCGCAGCGGCTGACCGAGGAGCTGCGGGCGGGTTCGGTCGAACTGGAGGCGCGGGCCCGGCAGCTGTCGTCGGCGTCGAAGTACAAGTCGGAGTTCATGGCGAACATGTCGCACGAGCTGCGGACGCCGTTGAACAGCCTGCTGATCCTGGCGAAGCTGTTGGCGGACAACCTGGACGGCAACCTGAACCCGAAGCAGGTCGAGTTCGCCCGCACCATCCACTCGTCCGGCACCGACCTGTTGCAGCTGATCGACGACATCCTCGACCTGACCAAGGTCGAGGCCGGGCACATGCAGGTGCAGACGGACCCGGTGCGGGTGTCGGACGTGGTCGGCTACGTCGAGGCGATGACCTCGCCGCTCGCGGCCGAGAAGGGGCTGGCGTTCGAGGTCGTGGTGGAGCCGGACGTGCCGTCGACCCTGCACACCGACGAGCACCGGTTGCAGCAGATCCTGCGCAACCTGCTGTCCAACGCGGTGAAGTTCACCCACGACGGGGAGATCAAGCTCCGGATCAGGGTGGTCGAGGGCTCGGTGGCGTTCGACGTGCAGGACACCGGCATCGGCATCCCGTCGGACAAGCTGTCGGTGATCTTCGAGGCGTTCCAGCAGGCGGACGGCACCACGTCGCGCAAGTACGGCGGGACGGGGCTGGGGCTGTCGATCAGCCGGGAGCTGGCGACGTTGCTGGACGGGCGGCTGGACGTGCGGTCGGAGCCGGGAGTCGGGTCGACGTTCACGCTGTACCTGCCGTTGAGCGACCAGGGGCTCGTGCCGCCGGTCGTGGTGGAGCCGGAGGCGTTGCCGGAGCTGCTGACGCCCGCCGACTCGGCGCCGCAGTCGCTGATCGCGCCGTCCGAGCTGCCGCCCGCGCCCATGCGGTTCCACGGCGAGAAGGTGCTGATCGTCGACGACGACCTGCGCAACGTGTTCGCGCTGACCAGCGTGTTGGAGCTGCACGGGCTGCAGGTGATCTACGCGGACAACGGGATCACCGGCGTGCGGGCGCTGGAGCAGTACGACGACGTCACGCTGGTGCTGATGGACATCATGATGCCGGAGCTGGACGGCAACGCCACCATGGCCGCGATCCGCGCCATGTCCCGCTACGCCGACCTGCCGGTGATCGCGGTGACCGCGAAGGCGATGAAGGGCGACCGGGAGAAGTCCCTCGCGTCCGGCGCCACCGACTACGTCACCAAGCCGGTGGACACCGAACACCTGCTCCGCCTGATCGCCTTCTACCTGGGCGTAGAACAAGACCAACCGTGAGTCCTACGTTCAGAACGCGTGAGTCCTACGTTCAGAACGCGTGAGTCCTACGTTCGCGTACCCCGAGTTCAACGCTCAGAACAAGGCTGCCGGTGAGCGCAGCAGAACCTCGCCCGTTCTGAGCGTTGAACTCGGGGGTTCCGAACGTAGGACACGGGGGTTCTGAACGTAGGACTCACGGGACGTGAACGTAGGACTCACGCGGGGTGGGTTAGGGCGGTGGTGAGGCGGTGGCAGCGCAGCGGGTCCTCGGTGAGGCCGGCCGCCAGGCCCCACAGCCAGTAGTCGACGGCGCGGAAGACGACCGAGTCGCGGACGTGGTCGCGGTCCAGGGACGCCGCGTCCGCCAGGACGGTCAGGTGGTCGAGGATCGCGGCACGGTCGGGCATGTCGTCGAGCCTGGTCCACAGCACGCGGGCGAAGTCGTAAGCGATGTCGCCGCGCAGCAGGATCGGGTCGACGGTGAGCCACGGTTCACGGCCGCCCGCCAGCACCTGCGCCGAGTGCGAATCGCCGTTCACCGCGAGGTGTGACGACGTGCGAACCAGTGCGCCGGCGGCCTTCTCGCCCTCCCGCAGGAACGCCACGTCGAACGGTCTCCCCTGCCGTTCCCACTCCGCCTCCAACCCGGCCGACCGCACCCGCGCCAGGTCGGCAGTCGACCGCACGGTCGCGGGGGCGGGCACAGCAAGTCGCCGAGCCATCACGCCCAGCACCGCCATCGCCTCGTCCGACGGCAGATCCAGCGCACTGCGGCGCATGTCGAGGCGTTCGAGCAGCATCGCGCCGGCCGACGGCTCGGCGTCCACCAGGAGCACCGTTCCCCGCCCCCGCCAGAACCGCAACGCCTCGACGTGCGCCGCGACGTCCTCGCTGGGCGCGTTCATCCGCAGCACCAACGGCGTGCCGCTTTGTGTGACAGGAATCACCAACGCGTGCGAACCGTGCGTCACGGGGCCGTCCAAGCGCAGGTCCCACACCGCCAAGCGCTCCTCGATCGCCGCCGGGAGCGCGGCCAACCAAGCCCGGTCACGGGGTAGCGGCGCGTTCCGGAAGCTCTCCGGGATCACGAAGCGGTCGCGGTGGCCGACTCGACAGTCGCGTGGATGTGCATGACCTCGGTCAACTCGGTCAGCCGGAACAGCTTGTGCACCGCCGGTTGCAGGCACGCCATTCTGAACTCGCCGTCCACGCCGTCCAGGCGCCGGTGCCAGTCGAGCATCAGGGAGAGACCGGTGGTGTCCATGAACGGCACGCCGCTCAGGTCCACCACCATCCGGGCGCCCGTGCTCGCTTCGAGGCGGTCGGACAGCACGGGGACGGTGTCCGCGTCGAGTTCTCCCGACACCGCGACAACCGTCCAGTCGCCCCGCACCTCACTGCGCACCTGCAACTCCATGGTGCCCGAGCCTAGCTACCCGGTGCACCTCATGCCGCCACCCCATGCCCGCCACGCCGCCACCGGACGCACCACACCGCCCATGTGACCCGCAGTCGCACCGGTCACCGCACCGCCGCCCGTCGCTGCCACGACGCCGGTCGGCGCGACCAGTCGGTACCGCGAACGGAGGATGTGCGACGATGCGGTAACGGCCGATCAACGGGGAGCGGATGTGCGCAACGAGCCAGCGGCGCCGGTGGCCGTGACGCTGCCCGCTTCGGCGGGCTCATCGGCGCGTGCCAGGCGGGTGGTGGGTGACGCGGCGTCAGCCTGGGGTTTGTCGGCAGACGTCGCGGACGACGCCGCCCTGGTGGTGACAGAACTGGTGTCCAACGCGGTGGACCACGCGGCCGGCCCGGTGGGGCTGACGGTGATCCGCACGGAGTCCGGCGTGCGGATCGAGGTGGCCGACCGCTCGTCCGCGCCGCCCCAGCAGAGACCGGTGCAGGTCGACTCCGCCCGCGGCCGAGGACTGATCATCGTGGCCGCGCTGAGCCGCTCGTGGGGCTCCGAGCCGACGTCCGACGGCAAGGTCGTCTGGGCCGAGCTCGCCGCCTGATCACCCGAGAGCACCTGACAACGTGGCCACCTGGCCACTATCACCCGTACGCGGCGTTCAAGGCCCCGGAAACGGGTATCCCCTGGTTGTCCGACCAGTGAGGAGTTCACGTGTCCACGACCGAAACCGGTCAGGTGACCGGCACCCAGGACAAGGACTACAACATCATCTGGTTCGTAGAGGCGTGCCTGAGCAACGCCCTGCGGCTGGAGACCTACGTCGCCGACGCCGAACGCGCGGGCGACCGCGAGCTGGCCGAGTTCTTCCGCCGCGCCCAGGGTGAGAGCCGCAAGGGCGCCGAGCAGGGCAAGCAGCTGCTCGCATCGCGACTCGCCAAGACCTCGTAGGGACGTCATAGCTCGCGGGGACATCGCAGTTCGCCGGGATCTCGCAGAACAACGCGCCGGGACCGCGCAGACCAACGCACGGCACGATCAAGGGCCGCCCTCGGTCGAGGACGGCCCTTGATCGTGCTTTCGCGCTCTCGTACTCTCGCGCTGCTTACCGCTGGTCCGGGTCGCCGTACTGGCCCTGCCCGGGGGTCTCGTCCTGGTCGGCGGACTGGTCCTGGTCGCGGAACCGGCCCAGACCTTCCTTGGCCTTCTCCGTGCCCTGCTGGATGCGCTCGGAGTGCTGACCACCGGTCCGTTCGTCGGCGAACTGCCCGGCGCGGTCGACACCCTCGTCGACCTTGTCGCCGTGCTGCCCGAGGGCGTCCTTGGCCTTGTTCTTCATGTCGTCGAACTTGTCGCCAATGCCCATCTGCGCTCGACCTCCTCCAAGGGTGTCCCTCATGGACACTCTCTGCGAGGACTACCCGGGGATCGGTGCGTCCGAAGCACCCGGACCCGCAACTCACCCGGTCGAGTTAGCCCGAAGAGCAGGAGCAACGCCGCACGACAGTCCGAACACGACGTACGCACCAGACCGACGGCGGAATCAGACCCCCGGCCGGCGGGACGGGTCCGACGTGTGGTCCTGGTACGCGTAGTCCGGCACGTGCTGCTCGGCCGCGCGCTGGTCCTGAGCCCGCTCGTTCTGCGTGCGCACGGGCGCGCCGTCGGTGGGCGGGTCCGGCAGGCCGAGCATGAGCAGCAGCTCTCGGCAGTCGTTCGCGTCGACCGAGTTGTCCGCGACGGTGCGGGCGGCCTGGTTGCGCTGGACGGTCTCCGCCCTGTCGGCCGCGGCCCGCGCGTCGGCGAAGCCCACTGCGGCGCCTTGTGATCGGCCAGGTCTGGTCTGCGTCATGAAGACCCCGTCTCCCCCGCCTGCAGGGCCGCACCACGCCGACAGCGGACATCGTCCCGCGCGTCGGAGGCGTGATAGTTCGGTCCGGCGTGCCCGCGGGCAGTGGGGGTAGCTGATGTGAACGGATGGTCCGGCGACAAGCCGGTGCTCCCGTCCCCGGCCGCGAACCGCGGGCCGGACTGTGCCGGGGACCGCGCCGACCGAGTGCCGACAGCTCGTGCCCCAACCAGGGGGACTCTACTCCCCGGTCACCCTCACAACGAAGCGCGGTTCCGTCACGGCTGTACGAGGGGGTCGCCGGAGGACCGGAAACCGGTCCCCTCACCGACCCGCCGACGTCATGTCAATACCTAACCAACTACGAGCTTCCGCAGTGAAACGTTGCCAGGAACGGCCGGTTCGCGCTTGACTTACCTCCGTTCGTCGGTGTCGACCGGAGGTGGACGTGGTCAACGTCAGGATCGCCGCACTGGCCGCTGTGCTGATCGGGTCGGTCGGCCTCGCCGCCCCCGCGACCGCCGCGCCACAGGCTCCACCGCAGGTCGTCGCGCTGCCGACCGTCGACATGGAAGCCGTGCTCAAGGCCGCGCAGATCGACCCGCGCCGCGCCGACTCGGCCATCACGCCGGGCAGCGGGGACAGCGTGCTGCGGGTCGAACGGGCACTGGACGCCAAGGGGTACCTGTCGCCCACGTACGTGGACGGCCACTTCGGCACCAGGACCATCGACGCCTACGCGGCGTACCAGCGTTCCCTCGGCTACACCGGGATCGACGCGTCGGGCCTGCCCGGACCCACCTCGTTGCGGCTGCTCGGCGAGACGACCTACACCGTCGTCCGGTCGGTGTCCGCGGGCAGCCGGGTCACGTACCACAACGCGCTGATGAACACCCGCACCAAGGCGATGCTGGTCGAGGCGGAACGCCTGCTCGGCCGGTCGCTGGGCATCACCCAGGGCTCCTACAACCCCGGCGGTGTGCCCGGGTCGGCCGGGACGCACGACGGCGGCGGCGCGCTGGACATCTCCGTGTCCGGCATGACGGCGACCACCCGGACCACGGTGGCGAGGGTGCTGAGGCAGGTCGGTTTCGCGGCCTGGGTCCGCACGCCCGCGCAGGGCGACTGGGGTTACCACATCCACGCCATCGCGCTCGGCGACCCGGACCAGTCCTCCGGCGCACAGCACCAAGCGGGCGACTACTACCTCGGCTTCAACGGGCTGGCCAACCGCGCCCCCGACGACGGCCCGCTGGTCACGCCGAAGCGGACCTGGGAGGAATACCTGCGTTCGCGCTAGCGCGGAGCACGACCACCGGGTTCTACGATGGCCCGATGGCCGTGCGATCGGGGTCGCGATGAGCAACGTGGAGACGAACCCCTCCGAGCTGATCTGCGAGAACACGTCCGGCGTCGCGGCGGTCGAGGTGCTCGAACCGCGTGACGTCCCGCTGGGCGGGCCGCGGGCGATGACCGTGCGGCGCACGCTGCCGAGGCGCTCGCGGTCCATGATCGGCGCCTGGTGCTTCGCCGACCACTACGGGCCGGACGACGTCTCGGTCAGCGGCGGCATGGACGTCGCGCCGCACCCGCACACCGGCCTCCAGACCGCGAGCTGGCTGTTCAGCGGCGAGATCGAGCACCGCGACAGCCTCGGCACGCACGCGGTGGTGCGGCCGGGCGAGTTGAACCTGATGACCGCCGGTCGCGGCATCTGCCACTCGGAGGTGTCGACCCCGACGACGACCGTGCTGCACGGCGTCCAGCTGTGGATCGCACTGCCCGACGCCCACCGCGACACGCCGCCCGCGTTCGAGCACCACGTGCCCGGAGAGGTGCGGTTGGACGGCGCGACGGCACGGGTGTTCCTCGGCACCGTCGCGGGCGAGACGTCACCGGTTCGCACGTTCACCCCGCTGCTGGGCGCCGAGATCGTGCTCGAACCCGGCGCACGGCTGGCGCTCGACGTCGACACCTCG
The DNA here is from genome assembly GCF_000716595.1 of Saccharothrix sp. NRRL B-16314. Taxonomy (GTDB): domain Bacteria; phylum Actinomycetota; class Actinomycetes; order Mycobacteriales; family Pseudonocardiaceae; genus Actinosynnema. The sequence continues at coordinate 49,994 of NZ_JNXC01000007.1, read as the reverse complement.
TTCGAGCACGGTGTGCTGGTCGACGTGGGCGCGGTGGAGCTGGCGGGCACGCCGCTCGCCCGTGGCGCGCTCGGTTACGTCGGCGTCGGCGCGACCAGGTTGCACCTGACCAACGTCACCGACGAACCCGCACGGGTGGTCCTGCTGGGCGGTGAACCGCTCGGCGAGGACCTGGTGATGTGGTGGAACTTCATCGGCCGCGACCACGACGACATCGTCCGGTACCGCGAGCAGTGGCAGGAGGAGTCCGAGCGGTTCGGCCGGGTCGAGGGCTACGCCGGTGACCGCCTGCCCGCACCGCCCATGCCGACCGCCCGCCTCCGGCCGCGCACCAGGCCCTAGGACCCTTACGGACGCGGGGCATACATGATCACGGCCACGCCGACCAGGCAGATCGCCGCGCCGACGTAGTCCCACCGGTCGGGCCGGAACTTGTCCACGACCACGCCCCAGGCGAGCGATCCGGCCACGAAGATCCCGCCGTACGCGGCCAGGATCCGGCCGAAGTGCGCGTCGGGCTGCAAGGTGGCCACGAACCCGTACAGGCCGAGCGACACCACGCCCGCGCCGATCCACAGCAGGCCGCGGTGCTCCCGCACCCCCTGCCAGACGAGCCACGCGCCGCCGATCTCGGCGAGCGCGGCCAGCGCGAACAACACCAGCGAGCGGACCACGGTCATGATCGCGACGATAAACCCCCGGATGGCTTGACAAGACGCGGCCTCGTTGTGAACAGTTGTTCATGAACAGGCGTTCACACCGAGAGGGGCACGTGGTGCCGGACATCGTCAACACCCATCAGGCCGAGGCCTGGAACGGGTACGAAGGCGGCCACTGGGCCGACAACCAGACCCGCTACGACGCCGTGAACAGCGGTTACAACGAGATGCTGCTGACCGCCGCCGGTATCGGGCCGCAGGACCGGGTGCTCGACGTCGGCTGCGGCAACGGGCAGGTCACCCGGCTGGCGGCCCGGCGTGCCGGGCACGCGACCGGCCTCGACCTGTCCGGCCCGATGCTGGCCCGCGCACGGGCGTCCGCCGTGGACGAAGGCGTCGGCAACGTCGCGTTCGAGCAGGGTGACGCGCAGGTCTTCCCGTTCCCGCCGCACGCGTTCGACGTCGCGCTGAGCCGGTTCGGGATCATGTTCTTCGCCGACCCGGTGGCGGCGTTCGGCAACATCCGCGGCGCGCTCCGGCCCGGCGGGCGGCTCGCGTTCCTGTCGATGCGCGACCTCGGCGACCTGGGCGACGTGTTCTCCGCCGTCGGCGGTGGGCCGGCGTCGACCGATTCCGGCCCGTTGTCGCTGTCCGACCCGGCCGTAATCGACCGCGTGCTCACCGCCGCCGGGTTCACCGACGTCAAGGCCGAGGCGGTGGAAGCGGAGGGCGTGTGGGGCAGGGACGTGGCCGACGCGACGGAGTTCATCATGGGCTGGGGCCCGGTCCGGTTCGCCCTGCGGAGCGCCTCACCGTCCACTGAGGACCGGGTCCGGGAGTCCGTCGCGCGGGCGCTCGCGCCGCACGCCGGTCCGGACGCGGTACGGCTTCGGGGCACCGCCCGGCTGGTCACTGCGACAGCCTGACGCGGACCGTCGAGCCCGCCGGCACGACGCACGGCCTACGATGCGACGTGATGGCACCGCGACGAGCAGCAGCACTGCGTGACGGCGACGTGAGCCTGCGCGACCACTTGATCGCCACGGCCACCCGCCTCATCGCCGACCGCGGCACCGCGGGGCTCACCGTCCGCGACATCGCCCGTGCGGCGGACGTGGCGGTCGGCGTGCTCTACAACCACTTCGAGGACAAGGAAGAGCTGCTGGCGCTCGCCCTGCACGCCCACGTCCGCGCGGTGGACGAGCGGGTGGGGCGGCCGGCGGTGGACGGCACGCTCGCGGAGAACCTGCACGCGTTCGTCACGCACGCCTTGGCCGTGCACGCCGCGTTCCTGCCCGCGTTCGCCGGTCTGGTGGGTCAGCCGGAAGTGCTCGCCCGGTTCGACGCGCTGCCGAACCCGACGGCCGACGGGCGCGGGCTGCACGCGGCGCTCGCCGACTACCTGCGTGCCGAGCGGGAACGAGGTCGGGTCGCGGCGTGCACCGATCCCGACGCGGTGGCCACGCTGGTCATCGGCGCGTGCCACGAACTCCTCCTCCCCCGCCTCTACCGCGGTGCCACGACGTCCGCCGAGGTGCCGCCGGGTTACGTGGAGAAGGTGGTGGCGGCCGTGCTGAACGGCGTCACGCCGCGGTAGGGGTGCTGGTAAACCTGGTGCTGTGACCGACTCGGTGCGCAACGTCGTGGTCGGGCGGGTCGTCGAGTCGACGCTCGGCCTCACCACCTGCTTGGACCACCGCGGCCTCACCCGATCGCCGAGCCGTCGGAACAGCGGCAGGGCGTCGCGGAAGCACGTCATCGCGGTTTCGGTTGCGCCCGAGGTAGCCGAGCGAGTAGCCGAGCCCGACGAGCAACTTCCCCTCGCTCGACCGGTCGTCGGTCCGCCTGGCTTCGGCGTGGCGCTCAACCGGCTGGGCGAGCTGTTCCGCCGGACCGACAGGTTCGAGTGGGCGATGCGCTGCCACCGATGGGCGTTGGACCTGTTCGCGGCGGCCGACGTGCCGAAGACCCTCTTCAGCGCACTGTTCACCATGGTTGTGATCCACCGACAGCTGTGGGACTTCGAGGCGTCTCGGATCCTCGGCGTGCTGCCGGGTGTGATCGGGCCACGCATCACCGACTGGGTCGCGGAGGTGTGAGCTGTCTCCGATAGGTCACATGCTGTAGTTCACCTGGTCCTGGACTTCGGACTCCGCACCCGACAGCACCCGGCTGACCACCCGCCGCTGGGCCTCCGCCAACTGCTCCGTCGACAGCGCTGCCAAGGCGTCCAGCGGGATGGTGGTCACGTCCGGCAGGTTCAGCTCGATGTCGTCGTGGTGGGCGGACATGGCGGCCTCCCGTGCTCCGAAACCACCATCATGGCACCGGTTCAGTGGTGGGCGGCCAGTGCTCGGCCGATGAAGTGGGCGCTCAGCGTCGCGAAGATGTACGCCTGGAGCACCTGGATCAGCGCTTCCAGCGCGGTGATGCCGATCGCGAGCGCGAAGCTGACGGCGGCCAGCGGTTTCAGCAGTGGGGCGGCTTCGAGGAGCAGGAACTCGCCGCCGAGCACGAACACCATCACCAGCAGGTGGCCCGCGAACATCGCGGCGAACACCCGGATCGCCAGGTTCACCGGGTCGAAGAAGAACTTGAGGATGACCTCGGTGGGGATGAGCAGCAGCCACAGCACCGGTTTCGGCACGTCCGGGATGATGAACTGGTTGCGCAGGTACCCGACGAGGCCGTGCCGCCTGATCCCGACGAAGTGGTAGACCGGGAACACGACCAGCAGCGCGACCGCGGCGGGGAAGCCGATGTGCGCCATCGTCGGGAACTGCACCAGCGGCACGATGCCGAAGATGTTGTTCACCAGCACGAACGTGAACAGGGACAGGATGAGCGGCACGTACGGCTTGAAGTCCTTCGCGCCGATCTGCTCGCGGGCGATCGAGTTGCGCCCGAAGTCGTAGACCGACTCGGCGGCGAACTGCCACCGACCCGGCACCAGCTTGAGGTTGCGGCTCGTGATCAGGAAGAACGCCGCGATGATCACCACCGACAGCACGACGAGGACCATCGGTTTGGTCACCCCGCCGAAGATCGCCGGCGGGAAGAAGTCCGCCGGACCCGGCGGTGTGAAGGTGTTGTCGGCCATGGGCGCCCCCCGTCCAAGGTCTGGGGACAGACCCTATCCGAATCCGGCGGTCGGCACCCGTGCCTTCACCCGGTGGGCACCACAACCGGCCGGTTGAGGATCTCCGCCAACCGCTTCCACAGGTCCGGCGGCAACCGGCTGTCCTGGTCGGTGAGCGCATAGGCGATGCCCTCGCGGAACATCCGGCTGAACTCCACGTAGTGCGGCGTGACCGGGCGACGGCGCGCGTCGTTCAGAGCGGTGCGGATCTCCTGGAGGTCGGGACGCTTGCCGTTGTCGTACGCGGACTGCCTGGTCGGCGCGAACCCGCCGAGCTCGGACAGGATCAACTGGCTGGACGGGCTGGTCAGGAACTCGATCAACGCCTGCGCGGCCCGCGGTTTGTCCGTGGACGCGCTGATCGCCAGGTTCTGCCCGCCGAGCACGCTCGCGGTCGGCGGTGCGGCGACCGCGAACTCGACTCGGTCGACCAGTTTGTCGTACGCGACCGGCCAGTTGCGCATGTACAACGACCGCCCGGCGGCGAACGCGCCGACCGCCGCGTCATCCGTTGTCGCCCGGGCCCCGTTCAGCACGATGGCGGGGTCGCGGGACGCCTTGGCCAGGCGCTCGATGCCCTCCAGGTCGGCCGGCCCGAGTTCGACGGCGCTCTCGTCCGCGTTCCGGGCGACTTGGCCGTTCCGGCTGAACGCCTCGCCTCCCGCCGCCCACATGGCCTCCAACGCGACGACGGTGAGGATCTCCTCGTCGTCGAGCGCTGCCGCGTTCGCCGCCTCAACCCCCGCTGCCCCGGCCGCGATCGCCGCGGCACTGCCGAGGTAGTCGTCCCAAGTCTCCGGCGCCTTGGCCAAATCGGTGCGGTAGAACAGCATTCCGACGTCGGTGTTGAACGGCAGGGCCCACAACTTCTCGCCATGGGTGCAGGTGTCCAGGACCCGGGGCACGAAATCGCCCGACGCGGCCGACCGGTCGAGTTCCCGGATGTACTGGAACTCCGCGAATTGCGCCGTCCACACGACGTCGAGCAGGTAGACGTCGGCGCGGTTGGCCCCACCCGGCTTCGCGTCGTTGACCATCCGCGCGTTCTGCTGGTCGGGCTCGCCGGACACGGGGACGACTTCGAGCTTGTTCTCCGGGTTCGCCCGGTTCCACTGCTCGAAGAGGATGGTCCGCGGGTCGTTCGCGCTCTCGTTGAACGCCGTCATGATGACCAGCCCGCCCGGCTCCGGACCGACGTCCGGCGGGCGCAGGACCAGACCCGCCACCACGATCGCGGCGACGGTCAGCACGATCCCGAGCCGTCTCAACGGTCGCCGCAGCGTGCTCCCGATCTTGCCGACCGCATCGCCCAACGGGAGGTCCGTCGACTCCGGCCGGCGCCACAGCCTGACGATCACCGCCAGCATGATGTTGACGTAGACGCCGGAGATCAACGCCAACACCGCACCGAGCACGGCCCGCGCCACGGAACCGGGCGTCCACGACTGCTCCAGCTCCGCGAACGAGAGGGTGGACACCATGGTCACAGCGATGCCGACCAGCAGCATGAGCGCGATCAGGACACCGCGAAAGCGGGGACTCCAGTGTCCCCCGGGCTCCGCCATTCCCCACCCCTCCGCATTACGCGACGAGCCAAGTAACGTCGGTTCAACCGGGTGTGTCAATCCGCCAACAGCCACAAATAAAGGGAAAACCGCACTATTGCGGAAGGTCAGTCTCCGTCGCGCAGGGCGGCGCGGGTGCCGTGCGCGATCTCCAGGTCTTCCCTGGCGGTGATGACGAGGGTCCGTGCGGTGGCGTCCGGGCCGCTGATGTCGCTGTCGCCGTCGACCCGCTCGTTGAGGCCGTCATCGACGGTGACGCCGAGGAAAGCCAGGCGTTCGGCGGCACGGCGGCGGACGGTGGCGGACCTCTCGCCGACGCCGCCGGTGAACGCGAGCACGTCCAGTCCGCCCAGGGCTGCGGCCATCCCTGCGATGCCCGCGACCAGCCGATGCGTGTAGACGTCCAGCGCCAGCACGGCATCGGGGTCGCCGTCCGCCGCCCTGGCGTCGATCTCCCGCATGTCACCGGTGCCGGCCAGCGCGGTGAGGCCCGACCGTTCCTCCAACGCGGTCGCGACCTCGTGCGGCGACAGCTTCTCGTGCTCCTCCAGCCACAGCACCAGACCGGGGTCGACGGTGCCCGACCTGGTCGCCATGACCAGGCCCTCCAGCGGCGTGAACCCCATGGTGGTGTCGACGCTGCGACCGTCGGCGATCGCCGTGAGGGAGGCGCCCGCGCCCAGGTGGCAGGTGACGAGGCGCTTCGGGCCCAGCAGTTCGGCCACCCGCCGTGCGCAGTAGGCGTGGGACAGTCCGTGGAAGCCGTAACGGCGGATGGCGTACCGCTCCCGCCACTCCTGGGGCACCGCGTAGGTGGCAGCCGCGGGCGGGATGGTGGTGTGGAAGGCGGTGTCGAAGCACGCTACCGCCGGGACGTCCGGGAGCAGCCGGTGCACCGCGTCCAGCCCGGCCAGCGACTTCGGCTGGTGCAGCGGCGCGAGCGCGGTCAGGTCCACCAGCGCCCGGCGGACCAGGTCGTCGACCACGACCGGGTCGGTGAACCGGGTGCCGCCGTGCACCACCCGGTGGCCGATCGCATCCGGCGTGGGCCAGTCCTCCAGGACGTCGCCGAGGCGGGCGGGATCGGGTTCGACGTCGGCGGTGCGCTCCACCTCGTCGTCGGCCGCGAGCAGCCGCAGCTTCAGGCTGGACGAGCCCGCGTTGACGACCAGGACCCGCACGTCAGCTCCACGTCCAGTCGGCGATCGCCGGGTCGTCCTCGCCGTGCTCGCGGGTGTACCTGCGTGCGGCGAGGCGGGCGTCCGACATGCGTTGGCGCAGCGACGCCGCCGCACCGCCCAGCGACGGCACCCGGTCGATCACGTCCATGACCAGGTGGAACCGGTCCAGGTCGTTGAGCATCACCATGTCGAACGGTGTGGTCGTGGTGCCTTCCTCCTTGTAGCCGCGCACGTGCAGGTTGACGTGGTTCGCGCGGCGGTACGTGAGGCGGTGGATGAGCCACGGGTAGCCGTGGAAGGCGAAGACCACCGGCTTGTCGGTGGTGAACAGGGCGTCGAAATCACGGTCGGGCAGGCCGTGCGGGTGTTCGGTGTCCGGTTGCAGCCGCATGAGGTCCACGACGTTGACCACCCGCACCTTCAGCTGCGGCAGGTGTTCACGCAGCAATTTCGCGGCGGCTAGGGTCTCCAGCGTCGGGATGTCCCCCGCGCACGCCAGCACCACGTCCGGCTCGCCCTCGGTGGTGCCCGCCCAGTCCCAGATGCCCACGCCGCGCGTGCAGTGCGCGACCGCGTCCGGCATGTCCAGGTAGGTGAGCGCGGGTTGCTTGCCCGCCACGATCACGTTGACGTAGTGCCTGCTGCGGAGGCAGTGGTCCGCCACCGACAGCAGCGTGTTGGTGTCCGGCGGCAGGTACACGCGGACGATCTCGGCCTTCTTGTTGACCACGTGGTCGAGGAAGCCCGGGTCCTGGTGGCTGAACCCGTTGTGGTCCTGCCGCCACACGTGCGACGACAGCAGGTAGTTCAGCGACGCGAGCGGCGCGCGCCACGGGATCGCACGGGTCGTCTTCAGCCACTTCGCGTGCTGGTTGAGCATCGAGTCGACGATGTGGATGAACGCCTCGTAGCTGGTGAACAGCCCGTGCCTGCCGGTCAGCAGGTAGCCCTCCAGCCAGCCCTGGCACAGGTGCTCGGACAGCACTTCGAGCACCCGGCCGTCCGGCGCGAGGTGGTCGTCACCGGGCACGGTCGCCGCCCGCCACTTGCGGCCGGTCACGTCGAACACCTCGGACAGCCGGTTCGACGCCACCTCGTCCGGACCCATGACCAGGAAGTTGTCCGGGTTGAGGCGCACCACGTCCCGCAGGAACGCGCCGAGCACCTTCGTGGCCTCGCTGCTCGCGGCGGCGGGCCGGTCGACGGTCACCGCGTGGTCGCGGAAGTCGGGCATCCGGAGGTCGCGCAGCAGCCGGCCGCCGTTGGTGTGCGGGTTCGCGCTCATCCGCCGATCGCCCGTCGGCGCGAGGGCGCGCAGTTCGGGCACCAGCCGGCCGTTGTCGTCGAACAGCTCCTCGGGGCGGTAGCTGCGCAACCACTCCTCCAGCCTGGCGCGGTGCCCGGCGTCGGTGCGGGTGCCGGCGAGCGGCACCTGGTGCGAGTGGAACGTGCCCTCGACCGGTTGGCCGTCCACCTCCTTGGGTCCGGTCCAGCCCTTCGGGGTGCGCAGCACGATCACCGGCCACGGCGGGCGTTGTTTCGCGGACCTCATCTCGGCGATGTCGTCCAGCACGCGGTCCAAAGTGGACGCGAGCTGTTCGTGCACGGCCTTGGGCTCGTCACCGACGACGAAGTGCGGCGTGTGGCCGTAACCGCGCAGCAACGACGCCAGCTCGTCCTCCGGGATGCGCGCCAGGACCGTCGGGTTCGCGATCTTGTACCCGTTCAGGTGCAGAACGGGCAGCACGGCGCCGTCACGGGCCGGGTCGAGGAACTTGTTCGAGTGCCAGCTCGCGGCCAACGGCCCGGTCTCCGCCTCACCGTCCCCGATCACGCACACCGCCAGCAGGTCCGGGTTGTCGAACACCGCGCCGTAGGCGTGCAGGAGGGAGTAGCCGAGTTCGCCGCCTTCGTGGATCGAGCCGGGCGTCTCGGGCGCGACGTGGCTGGGGATGCCGCCGGGGAAGGAGAACTGCCGGAACAGGGCGCGCAGGCCGTCGGCGTCCTCGCCCACGCCGGAGTACACCTCGCTGTAGGTGCCCTCCAGGTAGGCGTTCGCGACCAGGCCCGGACCGCCGTGACCGGGACCGGCGACGTACAGGGCGTTCAGGTCGCGCTGCCGGATCACGCGGTTCATGTGCGCGTAGACCAGGTTGAGGCCCGGGGTGGTGCCCCAGTGGCCGAGCAGGCGTGGTTTGACGTGCTCGGGGCGCAGCGGCTCGCGCAGCAGCGGGTTGTCGAGCAGGTAGATCTGCCCGACGGACAGGTAGTTGGCCGCACGCCAGTAGGCGTCCAGCAGGTCGAGGTCGTCCGTCGCGGTCGACACCATGCACCCGACGCTAGCTCTGATCACCACCGCCCGAAACTCGAAGCCGGCGAACTCTCGAAGCCGGCGGACTAGGGTCGGGTGCCATGGATCCGCTGGTGCCCCGGTACGGGGGCGGTTCGCTCGCTGACGTGGTGCCCTCGTTGCTCGCCGGTCTGGGCGTGCCGGGGATGGTGGACGTGCTGGGCATCTCCGGCCCGTCGCGGGTGTGCGTGCTGCTGGTGGACGGCCTCGGGTGGCGGTTGTTGCGGGAGCACGCCTCCGACGCGCCGTTCCTGGCCTCGTTGGCCGGTTCGCCGATCACCGCGGGGTTCCCGTCGACCACGGCGAGCAGTTTGGCGGCGTTGGGCACCGGGTTGCCGACCGGCGAGCACGGGCTGGTCGGGTACTCGTTCGAGGACGGCGCCGAGGTGCTGAACGCGTTGCGGTGGTCGCGGTACGGGGTGCCCGAGCACGTCGACCTGCGGTCCGTGCTGGTGCCGGAGGAGGTGCAGCCCCGGCGGACGGCGTTCGAGGCGGCGTCCGACGCGGGGGTGGCGGTGCGGCTCGTCTTGCCGCGCGACCAGAAGGGCAGCGGGCTGTCCCGGGCGGCGCTGCGGGGTGGGCGGTTCCAGGCGGTGCTGGGGTTCGGCGACCTGGTGGCGCGGGTGGCGGAGGCGATGCGGTCGGACGACCGGGTGCTCTGCTACGCGTACCACGGTGACCTCGACGCGCTCGGGCACGTGTACGGGCCCGGGAGTGACCCGTGGCTGTGGCAGTTGCGGTTCGTCGACCGGTTGGCGGCGGCGCTGGCGGACGGCCTGCCGCGCGGGGGCGCGTTGGTCGTGACGGCCGATCACGGGATGGTGGCGGCGGACGACCGGGTGGACTTCGACGCGGACGCCGGGTTGCGGGAGGGTGTGCGGGTGCTCGGCGGCGAGCCGCGGATCCGGCACGTCTACACGTCGGACGTGGCCGGTGTGCGCGGGCGGTGGACCGAGCGCCTGGGCGATCGGGCGTGGGTGGTGTCCCGTTCGGAGGCGGTGGCGGCCGGCTGGTTCGGACCCCGGGTGGCGGACCACGTGCTGCCGCGGATCGGTGACCTGGTGGTGGCGGCGAGGGGTTCGCTGGCGTTGGTGCGTTCGACGGTCGAGCCGAGTGCCACCACTTTCGTGGGTCACCACGGGTCGCTGACGGAGGAGGAGCAGCACATCCCGGCGCTGGTGGCCACCTGATCCACCCGTCCCCCCGCCAAGACCACCCGAACGGGCGTTCGGCATAGCATCACGTGTCGGCCCGCCCGTGCGGGTCGACGGCCGGTGACCGGGATGGAGGCGATGAGTGGAGCACGGCTCGCCCGTCGTGGACACGTCGGTCGCCGGGGTCGCGGAAGCCAGGTGGGGCGTCCGCCCGGAGCCGGCGATCGCGCGGTACGCCGAGCCGGGCTGGCAGGTGTCCCCCGTTCCCGTCGACCGGCGGTGCCCGACCTGCGAGGGCGAGCTCCACGGCCTGTACCGGGCGCACCCGGACCGTGGTCGGCAGCAGTTGCAGGCCGCCGTCGTGTGCCCCGCGTGCCCCGCCTCGTTCACGCTGCGGGAGTTGAAGCTCTCGCAGCGGTCCGTGCTGGGCGAACTGCGCCCCGACGCGGTGACCCGCCGCCTGGCCGAAGACGCGCAGCTGGAAGCCCTGGCCCGCAACACCCGCCCCGTCCGCCCGCCGGCCGCGAAACCGCCCCAGCGCCCGGACCGATCACCTGGGCAGAGCCGGCCCCAGGCCGAACACCGGACCCTGGACCGACCCCGGAGCGCGGACCAGAGCCCTGGTCAGGAGCCGCCCCGGCAGCCGCGCCAAGATCGCCCGACCGATACGCGTCGGCCCCGTTCTGACACAGCGCCGGGCGCCGAACCGGGCTCCCCCGACCCCCGACCAGCGTTGCCGCCGGAGAGGGCGGGAGTCGAGACGGAGCTCGGGGTCGCGGGTGTCGAGGCCGAGGCGCGGGCTCCGGGCATGGCGGGGGCGGCGGCAGAGGCTGGGTCGGTGCGGCCGGTGCGGCGGGTTTCGACCGTGGCGATGGCGGCTCGGATCAGGTCGATCCTCGCCGGTTCGGAGGTTGCGCCGGCGACTCGTGACGCCGGTGCTCCGGTGTTGCCGCCGGCGTTGGCCGCGCTGGAGTCGCGGCCCGTGTGGTGGTGCAAGACGGTGGACCCGGCACTGGAGGTACCCCATCTGCCACCGGGGGTCGACGCGCGGGTGGTGCTGCCGGAGCGGGCCGAGTTCGACGGGTTGCGGGCGCGGCTCGATCGGGCCGGGGTGCCCTTCCGCTCTGTCCGGCACTGGCTCGAACAGGAGGAAGTGACCACGAGCGCCGCGTCGGCCTGGTTGTCCGACGTCGGCGGCGTGGTGCCGGAGCGGTGCGAGGCGGTGGTCGGGGACGGCGCACGGGCCGCGCGGCTGGCCTTCGAGGTGCTGTGGGACCTGCACGAACCGGTCGACCCCGGCGACATCCCCGACCCGGTGCCCGTCACCCGCTTCGTCCCGGCCGACTGGGCACGGTTCCTGCCGTTCCCCGTGCTCAACCCCGCCCAGGCGCAGGCCGCCCCGCACCTGATGGACGGTGACTCCCACCTGCTGATCACCGCGCCGACCGGTGCGGGCAAGACGGCGATGGGGATGCTCGCCGTGCTGAAGTCGATCCTGGACGAGGGCCGCAAGGCCGCCTGGCTCGTCCCGCAGCGCTCCCTCACCGACGAACTCGACCGCGAACTCGAAACGTGGCGCGCACAGGGCCTGCGGGTCGAACGGCTGTCCGGCGAGTACACCGTCGACGTCGAAGCGGTCAAAGCCGCCGACCTGTGGGTCGCCACGACCGAAAAATTCGAGGCGATCTGCCGCGCCGGCTCGCTCCAGGCGGCCCTCGGCGAGGTCGGCTGCCTGGTCGTGGACGAGATCCACCTGCTCGGCAGCCCCGGCCGCGGCGCGCTGCTGGAAGCGTTGCTGGCCAGGGTCCGGGGCACCGACTCGCCGGTCCGGATCGTCGGCCTCTCCGCGACGGTCTCGAACGCCGCCGAGGTCGCCGAGTGGCTGGAAGCGGACCTGGTGGCCACGACCTGGCGACCGTCCCGCGTCACGTGGCAGCTGCCGACGATCCCGGCGGCGTCCGGGTTCGCCGCGAACAACCGCCGACGCGAACAGGCCGTGCTCGACCTGACCCACCGGCACACCGCCGAGGGCGGCAGCGTGCTCGTGTTCTGCGGCTCCAAGCGCAACGTCCGCTCCACGGCGATGGCGATCGCGGCCGACCGGGGCGCGCCCGTGCACACCGTCGCCGCCGACGACGTCGACGGCCTGACGAAGGTCTGCGCGGACGTCGGCGTCCGCCTCCACTACGCCGACTACGAGCACAAGCACGCCGCCGAACGGGCGTTCCGCGCGCGTGAGGCTGACGTCCTGGTGGCCACGTCCACCGTCGCGGCCGGCGTGAACCTGCCCGCGCGCGCCGTGATCGTCAGGGACGTCTCGATCGGCGGCGAACCGATCGACACCTCGACCGTGCTCCAGATGTTCGGCCGGGCGGGACGCATCGGGGCCGGTGAGACCGAGGGCTGGTCGTACCTGCTCGTGGACGAGACGCAGCGCGCCGACTGGCAGACCAGGCTGGTGGCCGGCTACTCGGTGTACTCGCGCATCCGCGACTCGCTGCCCGACCACGTGCTGGCCGAGGTGCTGCAAGGCCGGATCGGGACGATGGACGACGCGCAGGCGTGGTGGGTCGAGACGCTGGCGCACGCGCAGGGCGACGACGACCTGGAACCGGTGCAGGAAGCTGCGGAGTTCCTGGTCGACGAGGGTCACCTGACCCTGACCGACGGCCGGTTGGCGATCACCGAGCTGGGTCGGCTGACCGCGCGGATGATGGTGTCCACCCACACCGGGCACCGGTTGCGCCGCACCCTCGCCCTGCTGCCCGTGCCGCACGACCCGGACGAGGCGGAGAACGCCCTGAGCCTCGTGCTGTCGGTGGCGGTGCGCGACCTGGCGGGCATCCCGGTGCCGGAGCCGGTGCGACCGGCGGTGGCCACGGTGATCAAGGCGGGCGGCAAGACGTCGCAGATCACCAACACGACGTCGGTCAAGGGCCTGGGTTCCCAGACGACGACCGCGCCCGGTGACCTGGCCTGGGCGGCGCTGCTGCTGGCGGCCCGCTCACCGCACCTGTTCGAAACGGGCAAACCGGGCAGGGGACGGCGGGTGGCCGGCGGCATCCCGATGGCCACCCTGCACCCGGTGTACGAACAGGCGCCGCGGTTCCTGGCGTGGCTGGCCGCGCAGGGCGTGCTGGGCACGGTGCACCCGTGGATCGCCGTGGTGGCCGCCGACCTGGACCACCGCGTCCGCTGGCGGGCGCTGGCACCGACCCGCGGCGCGGGCAGGCTGCTGTGGATGTGCGAGGAGATGGCCACCCGCGCCCACCTGAAGGACGTGGTCCCGGCCTTGTGGCGCTCGGCCGTGGCACGCGGCGTCCGCGCACCGGACTGGCAGCCGGGCCGATCGCCGGCGGGCTGCGTCCTCGACCACGCCGGCTACACCGCGCTGCTGCGCGAACGAACCACCAACCACACCTTGACCGCCCACGCCGACAAGGCCACCGTCACCGGCGGCTCCGGGGCCACCGCGATCGCCTGGCGAGGTCGGACCTGGACGGCGCCCTCGTCGTCGGCGACCATCGCGTACCCCGCGACGGAGGACGACGACTTGACCGAGACCGGCGTCGCCGTGTTCACCCGACGGGGCGACTACCGCGCCACGGGCTGGCTCGACACCTACACGACCCTGGACACCACCACCGAAGCCCCGCCCCCACCGCCCACACGTCCACGTCGGGGGTTGGGCGCGCGGCACTGACCCGCCCGGCCGGATGCGGCCCACCCGTCGACAATGGGTGACCATGGTGAGCTATCCGCCGGAACCGTGGGTCCTCCACGGCCACGCGTGCCTGTCCGTGTGGTCGGTCCCGGTGACCGCCCTCCCGCCGCTGCCGGTGCGCCCGGTGGCGTTGTTCGGGCGGGCCGTGGTCGGCACGGCGTTCGTGGACTACCGGCCGCCCGGCCTGGCGTACCGGGAGTTGGTGGCGGCGGTGCTGGTGCGGCAAGGGGTGCGGCTCGGGGTGTCGATCGCGCGGATCTGGGTGGACAGCCCGGCCTCGCGGGCCGGCGGGCGTGAGCTGTGGGGCATCCCCAAGGAGTTGGCGGAGTTCGACTGGGATCACGGGCTCACGGCGTCCGCCCGGGATGCCGGCGGCACGATCGCCTCGGTGCGCGCGACGCCGCGGCGTCACGGGCTGTGGCTGCCGGTGATGACGTCGACGTGGCAGGCGTTCGGTCGCGGCGTGGCGCGGACACCGTTGCGCGCCACCGGTTTCGTCGCACCGCTCCGGGCGACCTGGGACGTCGACCCGGCCGGCGCGCTGTCGTGGTTGCGCCCCCACCGGCCGCTGATCAGCGTCGGCGTCCGGAACCTCCGGCTGAAGTTCGGCCCGCGTCGGCGTTGACCGTCACGGGTTGACCGAAGTGGTCCGGACCACGTTCCCCCCTTGACATTGGTCGGACCACCGCACAACCCTATGTGGAAGCGCTCTCACGGACGGCGTCAGGCACTTGCCGCCCGTCGCGCTCGCCTCACGGCCGCCCTGAACCCGGTCGCGAGGTCGCATCAGCCTGCCCTGCACCGAGGAGTCGCAACCATGCGCACCCGAATGAAGTGGCTGAGCGCGCTCGTCGCGCTGGCCACGTCAGTGTCACTCACCGCCGCCACACCGGCCGCGGCCATCGGCCCGGACCTGCTGCCGCTGACCGTCACCAACAACAGCGGGCGTTCGGAGGCCGTCCACCTCTACGTCCTGGGCACCGACATCCGCAACGGCCGCCTCGGGTACGTCAACCAGGCCGGCGCCTTCACCCCGTGGTCGCCCGGCTCCAACCCGCCCGTGCCGGCACCGGACGTGTCGATCGCCGGACCGGGCAACGGCGGCAACGTCACCCTCCGCGTCCCCCGGTTCATCTCCGGCCGGGTCTACATGTCGTTCGGCGACAAGCTGAAGTTCTTCCTGACGCCCGACGGCCTGGTGCAGCCAGCGCCGTGGGCCTCGGGCGACCCGAACCACAACATCCTGTTCGACTGGAGCGAGTTCACCTACAACGACTCGGGCCTGTGGTTGAACAGCTCCCAGGTGGACATGTTCGCCGTGCCTCACGCCGTCACCGTGACCGGTGCGAGCGGCGTGACAAAAAAGACCGGCGAGCTGGTCAACAACGGCCGTGACAACGTGATCAACGGTGTGCGCAACCAGGCCGGCTGGGCGAACACGGTCCGCACCCGGTCCGACGGCACGGTGCTGCGCGTGCTCGCGCCGGGCAAGGCGGCCGACGCGGGCCTGTTCGACCGGGCCTACCTGGACCCGTACATCACGCAGGCGTGGAACGCCTACACCTCCAAGACGCTGACCGTGGTGCCGTTCACCGACCGCCCGGACGTGCGCTACTTCGGCCGCACCTCGGGCACCACCATGAACTTCACCAACTCCGCCGGTCAGCACGTGGCGTCGTTCGCCAAGCCGACCACGGCGAACGTGTGGGGCTGCGACGGCGCCCTGCACGCGCCCAACGACCAGGTGGTCGGCCCGATCGCCCGCACCCTGTGCGCCGCGCTGCACCGCTCCACGCTCGGCACGATCGACACCCAGCCGGGCGGCGGTCCGGCCGACTTCTACAAGGGCTCCATCACCAACCACTACTCGCGATTGGTCCACCAGAACATGGTGGACGGCAAGGCTTACGGCTTCGCGTTCGACGACGTGCAGGCGCAGGAGTCGTTGGTGCACGACGGCGACCCGCGTGCGGCGGGCATCGTCCTGACCCCGTTCGGCGCCGGCGGCACCACCCCGCCCCCGCCGGGAGGCAGCATTGTCAGCGCGTGGCACGGCAAGTGCATCGACGTGCCGAACTGGAACTTCGTCGACGGTCAGCGGCTGATCGTGTGGAACTGCACGGGCGGCACGAACCAGAAGTGGGAGTCGACCGGCGGGACGTTCCGCACGCAGAACAACATGTGCATGGACGTCGCGTGGGGCTCGACCGCGAACGGCGCGGCGATCCAGGTGGCGCGCTGCAGCGGCAACGCCGCCCAGCAGTTCGTCCTGACCGCGGCGGGCGACCTCGTCAACCCGCAGTCGAACAAGTGCGTGGACATCGCGGACTGGAACCCGGACAACGACGCGGTGCTGCAACTGTGGGACTGCACCGGCACCGCGAACCAGAAGTGGCGTCGCGGCTAGCCTCCTGATCGAGTCGAACACCTCGGGCCTGTCCGGCGGATCACGCCGGACGGGCCCGAGGCGTTCATGGGGCTCAGCGCTTGAGCGTGAAGGTGAAGTCGCCGGAGAGCTTGCCGCTCAGCCGGACCGCCGAGACGAGCTTCCCCTCCGTGACCAGCCGCTCGACCTCGGCCCGCCCGAGGCCGAACCCTTCAGCGATCAGTCGCACCGGCCGGACCGGGATGCGCGCCGCGAAGCGGACCGACACGTCGATCACCTCGACGTCCAGGCGATCCGATCCGCCCGTGTCGAGGCGCCAGGCGCCGTCCCAGTCGAGGGTGATGCGATTGCGGTGCTGCACGACCGCGTCCTGGAGCAACTCGGCCGTCAGGCCCGAGTCGTTGTCGTGCAGCCGGTCCAGCAGTTCGGGTCGTACGGAGCGCACGTTCATCCGCTCCAGGACCGTGAGCTTCGCGGTGTCGCCGCACCCGGTGCAGAGCACCAGGAGCCAGACGTCGAGGAGCTTGTGGTTCGCGTTGACGCGGAACTTGCCGCTCGCCCGGAAGCGATCGGACGCGCACACGTGACAACGGCGACGGACAAGGGGCAGGCAGGTGGGTACGACCACCCAGTTTTCGAGCACAGGGATACACCGGTTCCAGTGAGAAGTCCGCAGCAAGAAGAAGCGCGGCGCACAAGCGCGACGCGCGACAGATCAGCTCTCGGGAGGTCTCACACGGTGTACAACGGCACGCCTTTGCCCAGACGACTCGGTCCGGCAGCACGGTAATGGCGCGCAGCAGCGCCAATCCAGCGAATTTCCGAGGGACGCGTCGGGCGGCGGAAGTCCGGCTTCCGGTGTCCGGCTACGTCAGAGGTGTTCGCGGAACCACCAACCTGCCAGGCGGGCGACTTCCTCCAGTGCACCCGGCTCCTCGAACAGGTGCGTGGCGCCCTCGACGACCTCGACCCGGTGGGTCACCGCCAGCTGCTCCGCCGCCGCCAGGTTCAGCTCCAGCACCTGCTCGTCCCGACCGCCCACCACCAGCAACGTCGGCGCACGCACCCGGCCCAGCGCGCGACCGGCGAGATCCGGCCTCCCGCCACGCGACACCACCGCCTTGACCAGGTACGTCCCGGCCGCCGCCACCAAGGCCGCCGCCGCGCCGGTGCTCGCGCCGAACAGCCCGATCGGCAGTCCCCGCGCCACCTCCCGGCGCGACGTCCACTCGACCGCCCCCGCCACCCGCTCGGCCAGCAGCCCGATGTCGAACCGCAGGCGCCCCGTGACGCGGTCCTCCCGCTCCTCCCGCGGGTTCAGCAGGTCCAGCAGCAGGGTCGCGAACCCGTCGCGCCGCAGCGACTCGGCCACGGCCCGGTTGCGGCTGCTGTGCCGGGAACTGCCCGAACCGTGCGCGAACACCACCACGCCCAAGGGGTCGTCCGGCACGCCGAGGTCGGCGGCCAGGTCCACGCCCCACGCGTCGACCGACACCGCCATCGTGCCGCTCGTCGTCATGCCTTCCGGGTTGACCGGCGCGCACGGCGGCAAACGACCGCGGCTCGAACGCGGATTCCGGTCGCGCGGTGGGTAACCCATCCGTGTCCGAGCGGAAGGAGCCACCCATGGCTGACGAACGATGGATGTCCGAACAGCAGGAAGGGCTGGACCTGCGACGGGACACCGGCCAGGACCACCGCCTGCAACGCGCCGCCGAGTCCGCGGGCCCCCAGTACACCGCGCACAACGGTCGCGGTGACCTCACGGACGAGGAGTCGACGGCCATCGCCGACGAAGCCGGCTCCAGCTACCCGCGGGGACCGGAGTACGACGCGATGCACGTGGAGGAGGAGCGCTGACCGCCCGGAGCCGGGACGTTTCCGGGACACGGGCTCCCGGAACATAAGATTTCGGGGTCAACGGGACAAAGGGGGACGCGTGCGCGTGAACGAGATCGACATCGCCTACGACGACAAGGGCAGCGGCGTACCGGTCGTGTTCGTGCACGGCCACCCGTTCAACCGCTCGATGTGGCAGCCGCAGGTCGAACGCCTCAGCGCCCGCTACCGGGTCATCGCGCCCGACCTGCGCGGCTACGGCGAGACGACGGTGGTGCCCGGCACGACGCCGCTGAGCACGTTCGCCGACGACCTGTTCGGCCTCCTCGACCGCCTCGGCGTGGACCGCGTGGTGCTGTGCGGGCTGTCCATGGGCGGCCAGATCGTCATGGAAGCGCACCGTGCGCGCCCGGAGCGCGTCCGCGCCCTGATCCTGGTGGACACCTCCCCCGACGCCGAGACGCCGGCCGGGCGTGAGGTCCGGTACGCGGTGGCGGACGATTTCCGCCGTGACGGCATGAGGCCCTACGCCGACGAGGTGCTGGCCAAGATGATCTCCCCGCACAACGTCGGGGCCATGCCCGACGTCGCGGCCCACGTGATGCGGATGATGCTCGGAACGTCACCGGAAGGCGCTGCGGCGGCGGTGCGGGGCCGCGCGGAACGGCCCGACTACCTCGACTCCCTGTCCCGCGTCACCGTGCCCGCGCTCGTCGTGGTCGGCGAGGAGGACGAGTTCACGCCGGTCGCGGTGGCCGAGCTGATGCACCGGACCATCCCGGGGTCGGCCCTCGCGGTGATCCCGGGCGCGGCCCACATGCCGAACCTCGAACGGCCGGACGAGTTCAACGACGCGGTGGAACGGTTCCTGGACGCGCTCTGAGGTGACCCAGGCGTTCCAGGCGCACGGGCGCCGGCCGACCGGCGGACCGCAGCAGCTCGGCGCACCGCGCGGCCGTGGGGCGGCGGCGGGCGGGCAGCGACGTCATCAGCGACAGGAGCCTGATCAGGTCGGCGGGCAGGTGGCGCGGGATCTCGGGCGGGCGGTGCAGGCGGGCCACCGCGGCGTCGAGCGGGTTGCCCTGGTACTCGCGGTAGCCGGTCAGGCACTCCAGCAGGACGAGGCCCAGCGCGTAGACGTCCGCGGCCGGGCCGACCTCGTCACCGCGGACCTGCTCCGGGGCCAGGTAGGCGGCGGTGCCGACGACCTGACTGGCGTTGGTGAGCCTGGTCGCGGACAGTGAGCGGGCC
Organism: Saccharothrix sp. NRRL B-16314; assembly: GCF_000716595.1. GTDB lineage: Bacteria > Actinomycetota > Actinomycetes > Mycobacteriales > Pseudonocardiaceae > Actinosynnema. The sequence continues at coordinate 30,746 of NZ_JNXC01000007.1, read as the reverse complement.
AGGCCGAAGTCGGCCAGGTAGGCGGCGCCGGTCCGGTCGAGGAGGATGTTCGACGGCTTCACGTCACGGTGCACGACGCCCTGTTCGTGCACGTGGACGAGGGCGTCGGCCAGCCGGTGGCCGAGGGCGCGGACGTGCGCGGCGGGCAGCGTGCCCCGCGTCAGCCGATCCCGGAGCGTGACGCCTTCGACCAGCTGCAACACGACGTAGGACTGGCCGTCGGCCGTGCCCGCGTCGTACACGGACAGCAGCCCCGGGTGCGACAGCGCGGCCATCGTGCGGATCTCGTTGTCGAACCGCCGCCCGCCCACCGGGTCGCCCCGGAAGTCGAACAGCTTGACCGCGACGAACCGGCGGAGCAGCACGTCCCAGCCCCGGTGGACTTCGGCCGTACCGCCCGCGCCGAGCTTGCCGTCCAACCGGTAGCGGCCGGCGAGCACCCGGTTCTCAGTGGTCAACGACATGGCCACGCCCTTCGTGTCGCCGGTTGGGACGCCTCCGAATTCCCCCGGTCGGACGTCGACAAACCCACCGGTCTGCGCGGCTCGGCGCGGAGCGGGCGGAACGGCGGTCAACCGATGATGCGGCCGGCGCACCGCTCCTGGCCGGGGCAGCTCCGCAGCACCCGCACCACCGGCGGCTCGACGATCTGCGCGGGCGGCCCCTCGGCGTCACCCGGCCACCGCACGGAGATCGCCATCGTCGAGGAGTTGTTCGCGTACGACTTCTCCACCAGCGTCCGGTCGCCGTTCACGACGTTCACCACGTCGTACACGCCCGACCGCACGCCGGTGATGTCCAGCCACTGGAAGTCGACCGTGTGCAGGTAGTCGTCCCCGAACCCGACCGAGATGCCCTGCACCACGCTCAACGCCTCGGGCGAGTGGTGGCCGCACCGGTTCAGCCGCAGCTGCTTCGCCAGCTCCGCGGCCGGGCTGCCGTCGTCCACCGGTCGGTTCGCCAGCCGGTCCGCCGTCCGGTAGCGGTCGCCGAGGCAGAAGCCGTTCTTCCGGTCGGTGACCACCGTGTCGCCCGAGGTGGTGCGGAGCTGGAAGTGCTCGAAGTCGAGCATGTGCCAGTGCTGGTGCGCGGGCGCCGGCTCGAAGTACATCGTCGCCGGCAGCTGGTGCTGCGCCTGCTCGTACGACGCCGGGATCGAACCGTCCACAGCGGACTGGAAGGCCTGCCGCGACGCCATCAGCGGCTGACCGGTGTCACCGCGGGCGCCGTAGATCAGCAGCGGGCCGTCGCCGATGTTCTCCGCGGACGTGGTGAACCGCAGCCGGACCGCGCCGGCGGGCCCCTTCTCCAGGCACTCGCCGTTCGGCGCCGACGGGTCGGCGACCATGCACACGTCCCAGTCGACGCACCGCGCCGGGTTGGCGGTCCGACCGCCCGCGCACCCCACCGGGGCCTGCCGGAGGTCGGGCAGCAACCCCGTCTCCTCCGCGACCGCGTGCGACGGCCCCATCGACACCGCTACGAGCACCGCTGTGCCGACCAGGGCCACGCATCTCCGCACCATTGTCCTCAGTCCGTCCGATTTGTCGTACGAGTCCGTGCAGTTCCCCGTGCGGTCGTCGGGCGACGGCGGGCGAATGCCGGACTGATCCACAGACAAACCTACTCAAGGACCCCGAAAACGTCGGCACATCACCCGCCAAGTTCACTCGATCGATTGAGGGACAAGGGAAATCCGCCGCACTGGCCCTAGCCTTCACCGCGATCGCGCCCCGGGCGCGCGTCATCCGCTACGGGAGGTGGGTCCGATCGACCAGGGAGTTCTCGGCGCCGTGACGATGGTGTGCGGCACCAGGCCGGAGCTGATCAAGCTGGCTCCGCTGATCCGGCTGATCGGCGCGAGTGCGACCGTCGTCTACACCGGACAGCACTACGACACCGCGATGTACCACCGGATCCGCCAGGACATCGGCCGTCCCGGCCGGTTCCACGAGCTGAACGTGGGCGGCGGGCGGCGCGGCGCGCAGCTGGGCGCGGCGGTGGCCGCGGTGGACGAGGTGCTGGCGCAGCACCCGACGCGGGCGGTGATCGTGCAGGGCGACACGACGTCCGCGCTCGCGGGAGCGCTGGCGGCCAACGCGAACGACGTGCCGCTCGTGCACGTCGAAGCGGGCCTGCGCAGCTTCGACCGGGCGATGCCCGAGGAGCACAACCGGGTGGCCATCGACCACCTCGCGGACCTGTGCTGCGCGCCGACCCCGCTCAACCGCACCAACCTGCTCGCCGAGAGCGTCCCCGAGGAGCGGATCGCGATCACCGGCAACACCGTGGTCGAGGCGCTCGTCAACGCGATGCCGGGGCGGGACGCGGAGGCCGGCGTGCTGGCCTCGCACCGGCTCGAGCGCGACGGCTACGTGCTGGCCACCATCCACCGGCCGGAGAACGTGGACGACCCGGTCACCCTGGAGACGATCCTGCGCGAGCTGAACCGGCTGCCGCTGCCGGTGGTGCTCCCGCTGCACCCGCGCACGGCGAAGCGGGTGTCGGGCTTCGGGCTGACGTCCCTGCTCATCCGGCTCAGGGTGGTGGAACCGCAGGCGTACCCGGCGTTCCTGGCGCTGGCCCGGGGCGCCGCCGTGGTCGTGTCCGACTCCGGCGGCATCCAGGAAGAGGTCAGCGTGCTCAAGCGGCCCGTGGTCGTGGTGCGCCGCAGCACCGAGCGGCCGGAGATCGAGGGCACGTTCGGCACCCTCGTCCCGCCCGGCCCGCGGATGGGCGCGGAGGTGTCGCGGTGGCTGGACGACGTGCCCGGCCACCGGGAACGCCTCGAGCAGATCCCGTCCCCGTACGGCACCGGCTCGCCGTCGGTCCGGATCGCCGCCGCGCTGCGGCACCTGGTCGGCGGCGAACCGGTCCGCGGTCGGTCCGAGGTCCGCCTCGGCGCGGACGCCCTCAGGTCGGAATCCCCTGGCCGGGAAGCCGTTGTGGTGCCTCCTCCAGCATCGCGACGACCCGCCGCGCAAGCCCCGCACTCGAATTCCAGCTCGTGACCTCCGGGTAGACGTGCGCGGTGGTGGCCAGCAGCAGCGGCGTGCCGTCGACCACCACCGGCGGGCGTCGGGCCAGGTACCCGAGCGGGTACACCGGCTCGACGAAGGGCGCCTTGAACACCCGCACGTCGTCGACGTCCGCAGCGTCCAGCGACGGGTGCAGCTCCAGCAGCTGCGCCGTCCAGCGGGCCGCGATCGATGCGTCGTCCTCGCCGAACAGCGGTGACTCCCGGTCGGTGTAGCGCATCGCGTAGACCAGGTGCCACCCGTTGTAGGGCCGCACGCCCGCCAGCGGGGTCATCTGGATCAGGCCGTCGAACTCCGTGCCGGACCGCACCACGGGCGTCCAGTAGTGCCCGGACAGCGGCCGGCGCAGGAAGAACAGCGCGTTCACCACGCCCTGGTACGGCAGCCGCACCTCGGGCAGCCGGGCGGCCAGGTCGTCGTCCGCGAGTTCCCGCAACAGCGGCAGCGGCAGCGTCGACACCACGCGGTCCGCCGAGACGACCTCGCCGGCGTCCAGCTCGATCCGCACGCCGTCGGCCACCCCGACCCGCCGCACCGGGGCACCGAGCCGCACCACGCCGCCACCGGCCTCGATCGACGCCCGCAACGCGTCGATGACGGCCCGGTAGCCGCCCTCCGGGTAGCCGCGAACGGCCACGGCGCCTTCGCGCCCCAGGCGCTGCCACAGGTACAGCGCGGGCACGTCGCCGAAGCGCGCGCCGAACTTCGCCCCGAACAGCGGCGCGAGCAGCAGCTCCCACACCCGGTCGCCGTAGAGGCCGCGCAGCCAGTCCTCGGTGCGCGTGCCGTCCAGGTCCTTGCCCCGCCCCAACCGGCGCAGCAGCAACGAGACCACGCCGAACCGCAGCCGGTCGAGCACGCCCAACGGGGTGAACCTGAGCAGGTCCAGCGCGGTGTTGAACGGGAAGCTCCGACCGTCCACGACCATGCCCATCCGAGTGCGGCGCCACCCGATCGAGTCACGCAGGCCCAGTTCGTCGAGCAGCTCGAGCAGGTGGTCGTCCGTCGGCATCACGCAGTGGTAGAAGCGCTCGATCCAGCGGTCGCGCCAGGGGAAGAACGTGCCGAGCCCGCCGAGCTGGTCGCTGCCCTCCAGCAGCGTCACCGCGGTGCCGGCGCGCACCAGCCGGTGGGCGGTGGCCAGGCCGCAGATGCCGCCGCCGACCACCACCACGTGCCCGTGGCCCACCGGTCCCATCACAGCGCCCGGTACGGCGCGGGCGAGAGCCGGTCGCGGACCAGCAGCTTCACGTACTGCCCGACCGTGCGCGCGATCCTGATCTTGCTCGGGCCCTGCTTGCGGTCGTAGCGCAGGGTCAGCGGCACCTCGGCGACCACCGGGCGGCAGTGCCGGAGCTTGAGCAGCAGCTCCACCATGCAGGCGAAGCCGCGCTCCTCGATCAGCCGCTCGCCCCAGTGCTCCGCGGCACGGGTCAGCAGGCTGACGCGGTAGGCGCGGAACCCGCTGGTGAAGTCGCGGACGCCGTCCACCCGGAGCACCTGCCGGAACAGCACCGCGGCGCCACGGGACAGCAGCCGGCGCAGCGCGGGCGCGGTCGCGTCGTCCCCGCCGGCCACGAACCGGGAGCAGATCACCACGTCCGCGCCGGCCGCGATCTCGCTCTCCAGCTGCCTGATCAGGTCCGGGTCGTGGGTGTCGTCGGCGTCCATCACGACGACCACGTCGTCCTCACCCGCCTCGGCCAGCACGGCGCGCAGTCCTGATTGGACGGCCTGGCCGAGGCCGAGGTTGACCGGGTGGCTGACCAGCCGGACGTCGAGGCCCGGCACCCCGGCGATGGCGACCTCGGCGGTGCCGTCGGACGAGCCGTCGTCCACGACCCAGGCGGTGAGCTGTTCGGTGAGCGCGACCTCCGCGAGCCGGTGCAGCAGCGGGGGGAGCGAGGCGGCCTCGTTGTAGGCGGGCAGGACGACGTGGGCTCGGGCGTGTGTGCGCTTGCCGCCGGAAAGGGCCGGTCCACCCTGTTCCGACGCGGTGCGCAGAGCGCCTTCATCGACTGTCAAAGGACCCCATTTCACTGGATGGTGGATGACGGGCCAGAATTATTCGCCTGCGCACCGCGACTAGATTCGACCACCCCCGCCGGTATCTGGTCGCACGGCAGGATGAATTCACGCGAAGAACGGGCCCGAAGATCACCGAAAAGAGGAACAGGGTTCACCGAAAGAGTGACCCGACATCAAAGAATCACGCTAGGTGCACACGGAGTGCGCGGAGATTACCGTTCGAATGGTCTCGAACGGGTGACCAATATCGAGTTCGCGGTTGGGAAGGACGTCGTCCGAATGTGGTGTGGCGTGCACGGTACGAGCTCGGCCAAGGGCGGTCCGAGGTGAACGGGGTGGGATCGGCGACGACCTCGCCGCTCGAGTCGCGGTGGCGGCACTCGGTGCTGCGGACGGTGTCGCGGCCGGACCTCCTCCGACGGGTGAACGCGGTGGCGGTGCTGCTGGTCGCGGTCGACGTGGCGGCCGTGGCCGCGGCGGCCACGCGGTTCGCGCCGGACGCGGGGTGGACCGCCGTGGTCGTGGCGTCGCTGCTCGGGGTGCGAGCCGCGAGCCGCCTCTACCGACGACGGCTGTGGCTGTCGTGGTTGCACGACGTGCCGCGCTCGGTCTGCGCGACGGCGGTGGCGTTCGCCCTGGTCACGATGGTGGGCCTGATCGGACAGGCGCCACCGGGCGCGACCGCGCGGGCGCAGTGGTCGGTGCTGGTCTTCGCCGCGCTGAGCGAACCGGCCCGGCTCGGCGTGTTCGCCTTCGGCCGCTGGTGCCGGCGCAAGTTCCACCGCTGCGACCGCACGATCGTGGTCGGCGCCGGGAAGGTCGGGGTCGACCTCGTCGGCGCGATGATCGCGCACCCGGAGTTCGGCCTGCGCCCGGTCGGGTTCGTCGACCCCGAGCCCGCCCTCGACCGCTCCGTCCTGCCGGTCGACCTGCTGTCGGAGGAGCTGGCCGACGCGATCACCCGATTGGGTGTCGGCACGGTGGTGCTGGCGTTCTCCCACGCCCGCGAGTCGTCCGTGGTCGACTCGGCCATCACCGCGCACCGGCTCGGCTGCACCACCCTCGTCGTGCCCCGGATGTTCGAGCTCTACCAGGACGGACCGGACATCGAACGGCTGCGCAGCTACCCGCTGATGCGCCTCGGCACCGCGCCGACCAGCAGGCCGAGCTGGTGGGTCAAGCGCGGCACGGACGTGCTGCTGGCCGCCGTCGCGCTGGTCGTGCTGGCACCGGTGATCGCGCTGTGCGCCCTGGCCGTGCTGCTGGAGAGCGGCCGGCCGGTGATCTTCCGCCAGGTCCGGGTCGGGATGGATGATCAGCCGTTCGTGCTCTACAAACTGCGCAGCGTGAGAATGCGCGGAGAAGACGATTCCCAAGTCACCTGGTCGGTGGTCGGAGATCGCCGGGTCGGGCCGGTCGGACGATTTTTGCGTAGCACTTCGTTGGACGAACTCCCCCAGTTGTGGAACATCCTCCGGGGCGACATGTCGATCGTCGGACCGCGCCCCGAACGACCGGGTTTCGTGCGCGAGTTCTCCGCGATCCACGAGCTATACTGGGCCCGGCACCGGGTTCCGACGGGATTGACCGGACTCGCGCAGGTGCACGGGCTGCGGGGCGACACCTCGATTGTCGACAGGTCCCGATACGACAACTACTACATAGCCAACTGGTCGTTGTGGCTGGACGTCAAGATCCTGTTGCAGACGGTGGGTGAGCTGTTGTGCCGAAGGAATCGTTGAACCGACGACCGGGCAGTGGTCGTGGACTTGGTGGCCGTGGCCGTGGTTTCGGCCGGGCGCTGGGTCTGCTGTGCGCCGCTGTGCTGCTGCTGCCGAACGCGGCGTGCACCGCCGTGGACGCGTCCGCGGTCAGGTTCGTGCCGCCCGTCGACCCGCTCGGCCCGCTGCCGAAGCCGCTGGCTCCGTGCGGCTGGTGGTACGGCATCGGCGAGCCACCGACCGAGAAGGACATCGCGTTCGCCGCGAAGCACTACAGCCTGGTGGTGCTCAACGCGACCGAGACGGCCGCGCTGCGGCAGCTCAAGCAGCTCAACCCGAAGGTCAAGGTGCTGGTCTACAAGGACTTCGCCAGCGCGCGCAACTACCCGGGCGCGGTGAACGGCGACAAGGACGCGCCGCTGCTGCCCACCGGTATCGGCTACTTCAAGGCGCAGCGGGAGAACCCGAACTGGTTCGCGCTGGACAAGTCGGGCTCGCGCATCGAGTGGAAGAGCTACCCGAAGCACTGGCAGATGACGGTGTGGGACCCGGCCTACCAGAAGGCGTGGAGCGACGCGGTCACCGCCGAGGTCGTGCGCGAGGGGTGGGACGGCGTGCTGGCGGACAACGACTTCAGCACGTTGAAGCACTACTCCTCGGCGGTGCTCAAGGGCACGGCGGACGCGGCCGAGTCGGACCGGATCATCCGTGACGGCATGGACGGGTTCCTCACCACCGCGGGTGACTCCCTGCACCAGGCCGGGAAGATGCTCATCCCGAACGTGTCCGAATCGCACCTCACCGCCGGTCGGTGGGCGGCGCACTCGCGGTACGACGGCGCGATGGAGGAGAACTTCGGCCTCCGCGACACCGGTACGGGTGAACTTCTCACCTTCAAGGGCAACGAGTGGAAGGAACTGCGGTCACAGGCCGCGCTCGGCGAGTCGTGGCTGCTGCTGATCACGCACACGAAGGGCGAGCGGGAGCAACGCGTCGGGTACGCCACCGCGGCGCTGCTGGCGAGCCCGTTCACGTGCTGGTCCGGTGCGACGACCAGGGACTACCGCAACCCCGACTGGTCGCGGTACCAGGAGTCGGCGCTGGGCAAGGCGACCGAGACCGCGAACCGGTTGCCGTCCGGCGTGTGGGACCGGCGGTTCACCGGTGGCTACGTGGCGGTGAACCCGACCGGGCAATCGGCCTCGGTGGTGCCACCGGCGGGGTTGGTGAACTTCGACGGAGGCGGCGCGGCGCCGGCCACGGTCAAGGTGGCAGCAGGCGACGCCGTGATCCTGGTCAAGCCCAAGCCCAAGCCCTCGACCACCACTCCAACCCCCACCACTCCCGCTCCGACCACCACCCCACCACCGGCGCCGACCACAACGACCACACCGCCGCCGGCTCCCGCTCCAACGCCGTGAGTTCGACGGGCACCACACCGCCGCCCACTCCCGCACCGGCCCCGTGAGTTCGACGGGCATCACAGCGCCGGCGCTCAGGTCCGCAAGTCCAACGCCGGCTCCGGCTCCGTGAGTCAACGCTGCTTTCACCACCAGCCTTCGCCTCACGAGCCGACAACCGCTCCGCCGCCGGCCCTGGCTCATGGTCCGACAACCACACCACCGGCCCTCACCCAGCGGCCCCAAGCACCGCCGCCGGCCCCGCCCCATGAGTGCAACGACCTCCGCATCGCTGCCCCGCCCGAGAGAGCGACGACCGCCGCACCACCACACCGCCGCGCCGACCCTCACCCCATGAGTTCGCGGTAGAGGGCGAGGTGGCGGCGGGCGCACACGTGCGGGGCGAATCGGTCCTGTGCCCGTTCGGCGAGCCGCTTGCCGGTGTGCGCCGGGTCGGGGTCGGCGAACAGCTCGCGCAGCCGCGCGGCCAGCTGGTCGACGTCACCCGGCGCGGCCAGCGCGACACCGTCTCCCGGGTCGCCCAGCATGTCGGCCACCCCACCGGTGTCCGTCGCCACGACGGGCTTGCCCGCCGCCATCGCCTCCGCCACCACCAACGGCTGTTGCTCCATCGTGGACGGCAGGACGAGCGCGTCGTGGTGCCGCAGCACGTCCGGCACATCGGTCCGGAACCCCAGGAACGTCACCCGTCCCCCCAACGCCACCGCCAGCTCCTCGGCCGCAGCCCTCTCCGGACCATCACCCACCACGGTCAACGTGGCGTCCGCCGGCATCACCCCCGGCAACGCCAACGCCGCCAGCAGCGTGGCCAACCCCTTGCGCTCCACCAGCAACCCGACGAACACCAACCGCCGCACCGGCCCGACCGGCAGGTGGACGTGCGCGGGCTCCACGCAGTTGTCGATGTGCGTCACCCGCCCTTCCGGCACCCGCAGCCGGGTCGCCAGGAACCGGCCCATCTCCCGCGCGGGCACCACAATCCGGTGAACAGCACGCGCCACCATCGCATCAGCGGCCAACACGGTCCGCGTGTACGCCGAGGGCCTCACGGCACCCCGAACACCCCGGAACCACTGCTCCCCCACGTCGTCCGGCACACCGTGGTAGGTCTGGATCACCTTGTGCCGCCGCCGGAGCCCTGCTCCGACCAGCCCGGACCGCCGGTCCTGGGCGTGCACCACGTCCGGCTCCCACGCCCGCACAACCGCCCGCGCCCGCCGCCCGGCACGCACGTCCGCCTTGTCACCGACCTCCACGTGCTCGTGGTGCCCGTCCAGCGCCTTCGCACCCCGGCGCGGCACCGGCCCGAACACCCGCACGTCCACCTCGCCCGTCTCCAGCAACGCCCGCGCCAGGCGCACGGTGACGTCCACCGGTCCCCCGCTGTCCTGGGTCAGCAGGTACGCGACCCGCAGGCGCGTCACCGGGCACCCACCACGAGCTTGTCCACCAGGGTCGCGACCTGGTCGGCCACCTGCCGCCGGTCGAACAGCAGCTCCACCCGCCGCCTGCCCTGCACGCCCTCCCGGTCGGCCAACGCGGGATCGGCGAGCCGCACCGCGACCGCTTCGGCCAACGCCGAGACGTCACCGCCGGGCACCACCGCACCGGCCTCACCGACGCTCTGCCGCACCCCGCTCACGTCGAACGCCACCACGGAGCGCCCGCACGCCATCGCCTCCAGCGGCACCAGCGCCATCCCCTCGGCCCGCGACGGCATCACGACCACGTCGGCGGCGGCGTAGAAGTCGGCGACCGCGTCGTCGTGCCCCCACCACCGCACGGACTCGTCCGCGCAGGCCGCCCGCCACCGCTCTCCCATCGCACCGTCACCGACCAGCACCAACCGCGCGTCCGGCACCTTCGCCCGCACCTCGGGCCACGCCGCGAGCAACTGGTCCTGGCCCTTGAGCGGCGCGAGCCGGCCCACGCACACCGCCGTGGGCGCGTCCGGCAGCCCCAACCGCCACCGCGCGGCCACCCGGTCCGAGGGCCGCAGCCGGTCGACGTCCACGCCGTTGCACACGACTTCCGCCGGCGCTTCCACACCGGCGGCCCGCCCGACCGCCAGTTCGTCGTCGCTCACGCACACGAGTTGGTGCGTCCACCTCGACGCCAGCCGCTCCCATGCCCGGGAGGCACGTCCCACCACCCCTGTGGCGGTCTGGAACGACCACATGTGCGGCTGGAACAACGTCGGCCGCCGCCCCCGCACGGCCAGCCGCCCGGCCACACCGGCCTTGGAGCTGTGCAGGTGCACGACGTCCGGCGCGAGGTCCCGCAGGATGCGCCGCAGCCGGACCACTTCGGCGATCGTCCCGATGCCGGGCTGCCGACGCGCCGGCCAGTCACGCACCTCGATCCCCAGCCCACGTGCCCGCTCGGCCAGCGGACCGGGCGGGCACACGACGGCCACCGACCACCCCAGCGCCCGTTGCGCCTCGGCCAACTCCAGCACCACCGACGCCACTCCCGCCGCGACGGGCTGGCTCACGTGCACGACCTCCACCGGAGCACCACCTCCCGGTTCGCCGCCAGCACGACCACACCGCACACCACCGTCAGCACAGCCCCTTCGGCCAGCACACCCACCACCGAACCCGGCGGCCCCAACGCATCACCGAGCAACGACGCCACCGCCGCGCAACACCCCGCCGCCAGCACTACCCCGGCAACGCCCTTCGCCAGCGCCCTGAATGGCGGGCCGAGCCCACGCCGGGCCAACGCGCGCCACGTGCACGGCACCACCAGCCACACGGCCGTGAGCTGGACCAGCGCGACCGCCACCACACCGTGCCGGGTGAACACCGGCAACCCGACGACGAGCAGCACCAGGTGGGTTGCCTCCAACGCCAGGTAGCGCCGAGCGTGGCCGGCCGCCTTGAGCACCTGGTACCAGACGTGCAGCAGGCTGATCCCCAAGCCGTACAGGCACAGCAGGGCCAACGGCGCCGCCGCCTCCGACCACCGCGCGCCGAACACCACGACCCGGTCCGCCAACGCCGCCGTCACCGCGTACAGGCCGCCGGTCACCGCCAGGACGGCCACCGTGAACCGACCGACCACTTCGGACAGTTCCTGCCCGTCGCGGATCAACCTGGCGCACAGGGGGAGCACCACACCGCCGAGCACCACCGCCACCAGGATGTACGGCACCCAGGCGATCCGGAACGCCAACGAGTACACGCCGACCGCCTCCGGCCCGTGCACCCGGGCGATCGCCAGGTAGTCCACGTTGATCAGCAGCACGGCCACCAGCGCGCCCGGCCCGACCACCGCGATCCACCGCAACGCCTCGGCCGCCGCGCCCGCGTCCCACACCGGCCGCACCCGCACCCCGACCACCACACCGAGCACGGGCTGCGCGACCGCCGTGCACAACAGCCCGATTACCAGCGCGTACGGCCCGGCGCCCACCACCGCGAGGACGATCGTCACGATCGCGCCGAGCACCGCGCCGCCCGCGTCCGGCAGCAGGCGACGGCGGAAGTCCAGGTCCCGGTGCAGCAACCCCATCTGCACCCCGGCCACCGCCGCGAACGGCAGGCTCAGCGCAGCCAGCCGGACCATCGGCGCGACGGCCGGTGCGTCCAACGCCCGCGCGATCCAGTCCGCCGCGAGCACCAGACCCAGCGCCAGCACCACCCCGGCGCCGGCGCTGAGCGTGAGCAACGTGCCCGCGACCCGACGCGGGTCGCGGTCCGTCCGGCTGACCACGTCGTAGACGCCCATCGACTGGACGACCTGGCCGATGTTCACCAGCGCCACCGCGAGCGCCACCAGCCCCAGGCCTTCGGACGTGAGGAACGCGGCCAGCACGAGCGTGACCCCCATCTGGGTGCCCTTGCTGACCAGGTTGACCAGGAACAACCACAACGAGCCCCGTACGGCCCGCTGACCGATCGCCGTCACGCCCGCACCGCGCCGACGCCGGAACAGCGACGGGTGGCCGCGAACGCCACCGCCAGCACCCACGCCACCACGACCGCGACACCGTCGACCGTCACGTCGACCCGCACGCCGAACAGGTCCCTGATCGCCAGGTTGACGAAGTGCAGGTGGGCGAAGGGAACCAGGAGCAGGACCACCGACAACAGGAGCCGCCAGTCCCGTTCACCACGTCGCCGCCACCACACCACGCCCACCGCCGCCATCGACGGCACGGCGATCAGCACGTCACCCGGCTGGTGCACGATCGCGACGACCACCGCGAGGCACGTCAGCAGGTCCGACGCGGCCGGGTGGCCCATCCGGTCCAGCCGCTGCACGAGCGCCGCGCTCACCGCGAGCACACCGATCAGCGTGAACAGCTCCGCACCGGTCGCCAACCAGCCGGTGACCCGGAAGAACACCGCCGAGAGGTCGACCCGCTGCGCGGTCAGCGAGTCCACCGCGCCGTACGTCGTCTGGCCGGCGTGCACGAGGTTCGCCGCCACCACGTCCAGGAACGGACCCACCCCACCACCGCGCACGATCATGGGCACCACGACGACCAGGCTCGCGACCGCCGCGATCGCCGTGCCGACCAACGCCACCCGCCGCGACCCCCGTACGCACAGCAGCACCGCCAGCGGCAGGCCGAACTGGGGTTTCAGCCACGCGAACGCCAACGCGACCGCCGCCCACTTCGGCGAGTCACGCCTGGCCAGCAGCGCGCCCGCCGCGCCGAGCGCGATCAGCGGGTTCACCTGTCCCACGTACAGCTGCGCCTTGCCGACCTGGCTGAGCACCAGCAGCGTCGCGATCACCGCCGTGCCGAGCGCCACCGGCACGTGCGGGCGCAGCCGTCCCGCCGCCAGCACCGCGAGCGCGATCAGCAACACCAGCGACGCCAGCGCGAACGCCACCGCGCCGACCCGGTAGCCGGGCAGCGCGAACGGCGCGTGCAGCAGCAGGTGGTACGGCTGGTAGAGGTTGAAGCTCTGCCGCACCGGCCAGTGCTCGAACATCGTGGCCGGGTGGTACGGGTTGCCGCCCGCCAGGAACTCGCGGATCGGGAAGTACAGCGCGTCCCGGAAGTCCTGCAGCCGTTCCTCGGGCAGGTTCGCCCTGGTCGGCAGCGGCACCTCCCACGACGGCCGCAGCGCCCGCCACGCGCCCACCACGCCCACGGCTCCCACGAGTGCCGCCACGGCGACGAGGCCGGACCGCTTCCCCAAGCCGGACTTCAACGACGTCAACACAGCACCACCGCCACTACCGTCGCCACGGCCGGCAGCGCGCCGACCACGGTCGCCAACTCGTCCTGTCGCCTGCTGTCGGCCGGGACGACCGCGATCACCGCTTCGCCGTCACCGGGCTCACCCGTCTTGTCCGGCAGTTCCGCGGCCAGCGCGTCGGCGCGTCCGGTGAGTTCCGGCACCACGGCCACGACGCGCGCGGGCCGTGCCGACGCCTCGCACAGCACCGCCAGCCGTTGCGCCAGACCGGGGTCGTCGTCGGGCAGGACCGCGACCGGGTGCCGCACGCCACCGGCCGTCAACGCCGCGCGCACCTGGTCGCCGGGGCGGGTCCGGCGCAGGTGGCCGAAGGCGTACGCGGCGAGGCCCGCGATCACACCGGCGACCAGCGCCAGTCCGAACGCCAGCGGGCGGTCCGGTGCGGTCCGCGTGGTCTCGGGTCGGTCGAGTTGGCGCAGCCGGGCGGCGGGTGCGAGCAGGTCGACGTCCACCACGGCCTGCGCGATCCGGGTCGCGGCCTGGGCGGCCTCGTCCGCGGTCGAAGCGCGGACCGAGAGCCGGGCCAGGCCCGAGGCGGGCACCAGCTCCACCGACACGCGTCGGGCCAGGTCGTCGATCGTGGTGCCCAGCTCCTGTGCCGGTGCGCGCAGCACGGACGGGCTGCGCGACACCTCGACCAGCGCGGGCAGGGAGAGGGCGACGACCTCGCCGTACCGGGCGTGGACCGCCTCGGCGGAGTTCTCGGTCGCCACCGCCAGGAGGCCGACCCGGCTCTGGTACTCCTCGCCGCGCACCTCGACCACGATCAGCACCACCACGGCGACCAGCAGCGCGACACCGAGGCTGATCCTCAGCTGGAGGCCCGGCAGTCTCATGATGCTCCGATCGCGGTGCGCAGCAGTTCGTCGTAGGACCGCATCAGGAGTCGCGGGTCGTGCAGGCGCCGAACGGACGCTCGCCCCGCCTCCCCCAGTTCGGCTCGTGCGTGGGCGTCGAACAGCAAGGAGTGCAACGCTTCCGCCGTCGCGCCCGGGTCGCGGCGCGGCACCAGGACGCCGCCGCCACCGGCCAACGCCTGGCGCACACCGTCCACATCGGTCGCCACGACCGGGCGTGCGGCGGCCAGCGATTCCAGCACCGCGATCGGCATGCCCTCCCAGTCGCTGGCGAGGACCGTGACGTCGGCGGCGGCCAGCAGGTCGGGCACGTCGCAGCGGTTGCCGAGGAACCGGACCCGGTCCCGGACGCCCAACTCGGCGGCACGGAGGCGCAGCTCGTCCCGGAGGCTGCCGTCACCCGCGAGCCACAGCACCGCGTCGCCGCCGAGCTTCGCCCACGCCTCCAGCAGCACGTCGTGCCGCTTCTGCGGTTCCAGCCGGGCCGGGCACAGCGCGACCGGCACGTCGGGCGCGACACCGTGCACCGCCCGGACCGCCGCCCGGTCCACCCGTTCCGCTTGGGGGAACACGGCGTTCGGGATCACCACGGGGTCGGCGACTCCCGCCGCGCGCAGCCGGTCGGCCGTGGCGTCGGCCACCGCGACGACCGTGCGCGAGGTGCGTTTGAGGATGCGGGCGGCACCCGAGTAGTCGGCTTCCGCCACGCCGTGGAACACCGTCAGCAGCGGCAGCCGGCGCGGCAGCACGGCGAGCCGTGCGACCAGGCTGGCCGACACGTTGTGCGCCAGCACGACCTCCGGCCGGAAGGCGCGGATCGCGGCCTTGGTCGCGGTGGCCGCGCGCAGCACGCCGGACGCCTTGCGCTCGGCCACCGGCACGGTGAACGTCGGCACGCCGAGCGCGCGCAACGCCTCGGCCCGGTGCCCGCCGCCGCTGGCGACGGCCGACTGCCAGCCGAACTGGTCGCCCGACCTGGCCATCCCGGCTACCAGCGCTTCGGCGCCACCGGTGCCCATCTCACTGATCACGTGGAGCACACGCAACGTCGCTCGTCCTCCTCAGACGCAGGTCGGCCGCGGCCACGACCGCGACCAGCGACCACAACGGCAGGTAGTACTGCTCGGACAGGAAGGCGGAGGCGACCACCACCGCGATCAGGGACGCCTGCACCGCGATCATCGGCAACGGGTCGGTGGTGGTGCGCCGCACGCGTTCGCTGGTGACCGCGGTGAGCGCCAGCAGGGCGCAGAACAGCGCGAACCCCGGCACACCGAGTTCGGCCGCCACCTCCAGGTACATGCTGTGCGCGACCGGGCTCTGCTCGTCGATCTCGGCGTTGTGCGAGGCGGCCGGGTAGGAGGTGCGGAACCCGCCCGGTCCGACGCCGAGGCCGGGGTGGTCGGCGACCATGCGCGCGGCGGCCTGCCAGCGCAGTTCGCGGGTGTCCACATTGGTCCCGGCGATGTAGGACTTCTCGTTGATCGCCCGGTCCAGCTCGGGTCCGGCGAACAGGACGGCGGCCACGCCGAGCGCCGTCAGCGTCGCCGCGGCGGCCGTCAAAGCCTTGAGCGGCAACGCGCTGCGGGCGAGCAGCCACGCGACGGTGGCCGTGAGGGCGAGGGCGCCGCCCCGGGAGAACGTGGCCGCCGCGCCCGCCACGAGCACGGTCGCGGCGACGATCGCGCCACGGCGGAGCGCGACCAGCAGCGGCAGCGCGGCGACCAGGAAGTACGCCAGGTCGTTCGGGTCCTCCAGCGGGCCGGTCGCCCGCGTCTCGCCTCCCGCGAGGAGGCTGTGCAGCGCGCCGAGCGCGGCCACCACGGCGCCGGCGACGGTGGACGCGAGGATCGCCCGGATCGGCACCTCGCGGGCCGCGACGTCGATCAGCACCACCGTGACCAGCAGGAACGGCAGCCAGCGGAGCGCATACCCCATCGTGTGCGGTCCGCCCGCGTGCAACGCCGAGGACGCCAGCAGCACGACGGCGAACAGCGCGAGGATCGCGTGCACGGGGTGGGGTTCCGGCGCGCGGCGTTGACGCACCCGGACCGCGACCCAGGTGACGACGAGCAGTGCGGGTGGCAGCTTGGCGAGTTGACCGTGCACTTGGAGGAGGTAGCCCTCCAGCGGTGCGGCGAACACCGTGACGCACGCGAAGGCCCGCAGCAGCCACGTCGTCCGCCACTTGATCCGCGAGGTCATCAGCCGCACCGCGCCAGCAGTCCGGTGTCGTGCTCGGGCAGGCCCGCCGCGAGCCGGCGGACGTGCTCCCCGGTGCCGACCACCTCGAAGTGGGCGCGCAGTGCGCCGAGGACCCAGCCCAGGAACTCGACCTTCCGCGCGCCGGGCACCGCCATGCCGGGGAAGAACTCCATCCCCGGCGCTTCGGCCGCGCCGAGCACGTCCGTCGGGTGCAGCAGCAACGACGGCTGCACGCCGCGCGCCCGGCACAGACGCAGCGCGGTGGTGAAGTAGCCGCGGGCGAGGCGGGGTGACACCTGGTGCAGTTGGAGCAGGTAGGACCCGTGGATCGGGACGCGCAGCAGCGGCATGGTGGTGACCGGCAGTTCGACGAGGCCCGTGCCGACGCGCCAGCGGTAGGCGGCGTTCGGTGCGCGGACGCGGGAGAAGCCGCCGAACAGGTCGCGGTCGCCGCCGGTCGGCGCGGTGCGGTTGTGGTAGGCGCGGGCGAGGGGGCCGATCCAGGTCGGCAGGGTGCTGGCGTCGTAGCGGTAGCCGCGTTCCGCGAGCAGTTCGAGCAGGCTGTGGGTGACGCTGAAGCCGGGTCCGCGGAACCCGGTCGGGCACGGCGCGCCGGCCGTGACGATGGCGTGCTCGGTGCGGGCCAGCTCGGCTTCGAGCCTGGTCCGGGAGTAGCGGTGCAGCCAGGGTTCGTGGCCGTAGGAGTGGTTGGCGATCTCGTGGCCGGCGGCGGTGATGTCGGCGACGGCCTGCGCGCCGTCGTCACGTTCGACGTCCGCTCCGACGACGAAGACGGTGGTGGTGAGGCCGTTCGCGCCGAAGGCTTCCAGCAGGCGGGGCACGGCGGTGGGCAGGAAGCTGGGGCGGCGTTCCCACTCGACGTCGCCGTGGGTCTTCAGGTAGGCCCACAGGTTGTCGAGGTCGAGCGAGACGCTGGCGGTGCTCATCCGGACACCTGCGCCGCGTCGTCGGTGGTCTTCGCGAACCGGTCGGCCGAGCCGAGCAGCAGCACGCCGGACACGACCAGGCCCACGCCGAGCACCACCCACCACTCGCGGCCGGGGGTGATCCGGTCGCCGAGGGCGGCGATGCCGATCACCGAGGTGATGACGACCGTCGTGGCGTCCATCGTGGCGACGGTGGAGGTGGCCGAGCCCCGGCGCAGGGAGAGCGCGAGGTAGGACTGGCCGACGAGGGCGGCGACGATCATCAACCACGCCAACGGGTACAGCGGGAGAGTGGGCAGCGGCTCGTCGGCCAGGGTGCGGCTGGTCATGGCGACCACGGCGAACGTGAGCCCCGCCGCGGTGGCCAGGGGCACCACGCCGTTGATCCGCCGTTGGACCAGGACGAGCGCGACGAGCGGGAGTCCGAAGAGGACGACGCCGAGTCCTTGCGGCACGTCGTGCGCGGTGGAAGGGGTCGCCGCCGCGACGAGCAGCACCAGGCCCGTCGCCATCACGACGAGCACGACCACCTCGACCGTGCGGATGCGCCAGCCGAGGACGGCGATGCCGAAGAGCGTGGCCAACCCGACCGCGCACGACGAGCCGGCCTGGACGAGGTAGAGCGGGAGTTCGGCGCGGGCGAGGAAGGCCAGCGCGAACCCGCCGACCTGGCCGGCGAAGCCCAGCAGGTACAGCCGGTCGCGGACGAGCCTGGAGAGCAGCCCGAGGCCGCCGCCGCCTTCGTCGGCGCGGCGGGAGGCGACCGACTGGGCGACGATGCCCAGCGCGTACAGCACCGCGGACGCGGCGAGTTCGAGGTAACCAGTCACGCGACTCTTCCCCTGGAGACAGCCGGCGCGCGGAAGCGGTCGGTGTGATCCCGATATCGGAGGGCGAGACTAGAACCCGGATCTTCGCGCCTCGATCGAGCGATAGGCCACTACCCGTTCGAGGTATCCCCCTGGTTACGCAACGGGAGTTCGCGGGCGAGTTGCCGGATCGGCAACAAAGTTTGCCAGTCCCGACGCGCGTCCGGAGGATCGGTGACATGAACACGGACGTGAACATGACCGAGGACCACTGGGAGTCGTTCTACCGCGAGAAGGGCCAGATCTGGACCGGCTCGGTCAACGAACTGCTCGCGAGAGAGGTCGGGCACCTCACCCCCGGCACCGCGCTCGACTTGGGTTGCGGCGAGGGCGGCGACGCGCTGTGGCTGGCCGCGCAGGGCTGGACGGTGACGGCGGTCGACGTGTCGAGCACCGCGCTGGCACGGGGCGCGGCGCGGGCCACCGACGCGGGCCTGGCCGCCCGCATCGACTGGAAGCAGCACGACCTGGCGCGGTCGTTCCCGACCGGCACGTTCGACCTGGTCTCGGCGATGTTCCTGCACTCGGCGGTGGCGGCGGACGGTGAGCGGCACGGCATCCTGTCGCGGGCGGCCGAGGCGGTGGCGCCGGGCGGTGTGCTGCTGATCGTCGGGCACGGCGGCTGGGCCACGTGGCAGCACGACCACCCGCACGCCGACCACCACTTCGACACCAACGCCGAACTGCTGGAGTCGCTCGACCTCGGCCCGCGGTGGACCGTCGAGGTGGACGACACCGTCGAGCGCGACATGGTCGGCCCCAACGGCGAGCAGGGCACCCGCTCGGACCACGTCCTGCGCCTCAGGTTGCGCTAGGTGCAGCTAGGACAAGTGGGCCAGGAGGGTCGTCAGGGCGTGACCCAGGGGTAGGTCCACGCGGACGGTGGCGTGGGCGTCGCCCCTGGTCTCGCCCTGGTTGACGATGAGGACGGGTTTGCCGGCGGTGGCGGCGTGGCGGACGAAGCGCAGGCCGGACATGACGGTGAGCGAGGAGCCGAGCACCAGCAGGGCGTCGGCGGAGTCGACCAAGCGGTAGCACTGGTCCACGCGTTGACGCGGGACGTTCTCGCCGAAGAAGACCACGTCCGGTTTGAGGACGCCCGTGCCGCAGTCGGCGCAGGCCACCAGCCGGAACGAGCGGACCTCGTGCTCGGGCAGGTCGACGTCGCCGTCCGGGTTGATCCGGGTGGCGGTGGCCTCGAACGCGGGGTTGGCGGCGCGGAGGCGGCGGTCCAGGTCTTCACGGGGGCTCACGGCTCGGCAGCCCAGGCAGACCACGCGGTCCAGGCTGCCGTGGAGCTCGACCACGTCGGGTGTGCCCGCAGCCTGGTGCAGGCCGTCGACGTTCTGCGTGATCACGCCGGACACGTGGCCGCGGGCGTGCAGTTCGGCGACCGCGTGGTGGCCGGTGTTCGGTGCGGCGCGGGCGATCGTCCGCCAGCCGAGGTGGCTGCGCGCCCAGTACCGGCGCCTGCCCTCGACGCTGCCGGTGAACTCGTCGTACGTCATCGGCGTGTGCTTGCGCAGGCTGCCCGCCGCGCCCCGGTAGTCCGGGATGCCGGACTCGGTGGACAGCCCGGCGCCGCTGAGCACCAGCACCCGCCCGTCCGCGACCACCCGCACGACGTCGTCCAGGCTGGTCGTGCGCGGCAGCGGGGCGCCGGTCGCCGTCCAGCTCAACGTCGGCCGTGTGCGCATGCGCTCCACCTTACGTGGGGTGGACCGGTGCCCGGCCGTTCAGCGGACCGGTGGACTCGCGGACGACCAGCTCGGGCGGGCGGATGTCGATCGCGGCGTCCTCGACCTCCCCGAGGGACGCGAGCAGGGCGCGGGCCGCCGCCCGACCGAGGCCGACGAGGTCCTGGTGCACGGCCGTGAGCTGCGGGGATACGAGTTCGCCGAGGGGCAGGTCGTCGTGCCCGATCACGGACAGGTCGCCGGGCACGTCGACGCCGAGCCGCCGGGCCGCGCTCATCCCCGCCACGGCCGTCGAGTCGTTGGCGAACAGCACTGCCGGACACGTGGGCGATGCGCCGGTGGGGCGTCGGCGGTCGGCCGGCGGCTTCCCGACGGCGTCGACCGCGCCGGCGGCGGTGAAGTCGGACACGATCGTGTGACTGGGTGTGAGGTCGTACGCCGCCAACGACTCCTCGAACACGCGTCGCCGGAAGCGCGCGTGCACCCGGATGCCGCTGTCCAACCTGCGTTCGGCGGTGACGCACACCAGTGGGCGGGACGGCGTTGAAGAAGGTGCTCGACTTCGCCGCGGTGTACGGGTCAAGTCGGGGAGCCCACGGGCCGACGGACCTCTCGCCGGTGGGCATGGCCGCCGCGCTGCACCCGGACCTGGCGGTGCACAACTTCGGCATCCAGGAGTACTGCCGCACACGGCGGCGACCTTGGAAGTGTTCCGGACCTCGCACACGTTCGCGGACGGGCTGCTGCACCCGTCCGACACGCCCGGGTTGGGGGTGGAGCTGGACCTGGACGCGGCCGGCCGGTTCCCCTACCGTGCCGCGTACCTGCCGGTGAACCGGCTGGCGGACGGCACTCTCCACGACTGGTGAGCACCCATGCGGAAGATCATCTTTTCGTTGTCGGTGTCGCTCGACGGCTTCTTCGAGGGCCCGGACGGCGAGATCGACTGGCACGTCGTCGACGACGAGTTGCACCAGCACTTCAACTCGTGGTTGGCGGGGGCGGGCGGGTTCCTGACCGGGCGGCGCACCCATTCGCTCATGGCGGGGTTCTGGCCGACCGCGGATCGCGATCCGGCGAGCACGGGGCCGGTGGTGGAGTTCGCGGGGATCTGGCGGGACATGCCGAAGGTCGTGTACTCGCGGACGTGGGAATCGACGGACTGGAACACGACCATCGCGCGCGAGGTGGTGGTGGACGAGGTGCTGGCGCTGAAGGCATCGCCGGGCGGGAACCTGGTGGTGGGAGGGCCGGACCTGGCCTCGACCTTCCGCCGCCACGGTCTGATCGACGAGTACCGGGTGTACGTGCACCCGGTGCTGATCGGCCGCGGGCGGCCGGCGTTCGGGCCGGAGGACCGCCGGACGGACCTGGACCTGATCGAGACCCGGACGTTCGGCACGGGCGTCGTGCTGCTGCGCTACCGCGTCGGCGGTCGGCTCCTGAGCCGGGGGTGACGCGCCGCCGCGTCAGTCGAGGCAGAACTCGTTGCCCTCGACGTCCTGCATGCAGATGCACGACTCCTCGTTGCCGTCGGCGAGCAGCAGCCGCACGCGCACCGCGCCGAGCGCGACCAGTCGTGCGCACTCGGCCTCCAGCGCGGCGAGGCGTTCCCCACCCACGAGCCCGGTGCCGGCCCGCACGTCGAGGTGCACCCGGTTCTTGACGACCTTGCCCTCCGGAACGCGCTGGAAGTACAGCCGCGGGCCCACACCCGTGGGGTCCATGGCGACGAACGCGGCACCCTGACGCTCGGGCGGCAGCGAGCGGTCGAAGTCGTCCCAGGTGGCGAACCCCTCCGGTGGGGGCGGCACGACGTACCCCAGCACCTCGCACCAGAAGCGGGCGACGCGCTCGGGTTCCGCGCAGTCGAAGGTGATCTGGACCTGCTTGACCGACGCCATCGGCCCACCTTAGCCAGAACCGGAACAGCTAGAACCGGAACGCGGCACGCACCAAGGCGGCGTCGTACGGGCGGTTGCCGGACTGGACCGGCATGGTGTCCGCCGGACGTGGCCCGACCAGGGACGACGCCTCGGCGGGCAGGCCGATCCAGTGGTCGGCCACGGCCACCTCCAGCGGTGTGCCGGGGTCCAGGTCGCAGGTGATCTCACGGCTCGTCGGGCCGTACAGCTCCAGCGTGGCGCCGGGGAGTTCCGCATCACCGAACCGGCAGGCCCGCCGTCCCGGGTCCGACAGCGTGACCTGCGTGCGCCACGCGGAAGCGGTGGGCGTGACGCTGAACCGGACCGTGCGGACGTCGCCGTCGTGCACGCCGACCACGGTCGCGGCGGGGGCGGGCAGGGCGAGAGTGGGCGCGGTGGCACGCATCAGCGGGTCGTCCAGCATCGGGTAGAGGCCGGTCAACGTCACCCGTTCCGGGTTCTCCCCCAGCACGCGCGAGGTCCACGGATCAGGTGCGGGGTCGGCGGAGAGCCAGTCGGCCCGGCCCGTTCCGGTGTCCAGCAGGTAGATCAGCGAGTTGGGGCGCGGCTCGGCGGGGTCGAACCCGAACCGCGCGGTGCCCACCGCGATCAACGTCACCGCGACCACGGCCACCCCGGCCGCAACGGTCCCGGGACGCGGCAGCAAGGACAGCAACGGCATCAGCAGCACCCCGGCGAGCAGCGCGAACACCACTCCCACCGCGCTCAACGGCATCCCCAACGCCACCATCATCGTGCCCACCAGCGGCGGGAAGATCGCGGCGGCGGCGAGCGGCGGGGCGAACGCCAGCCGGGGCGCCCACAGCGCGGGCAACCCGAGCAGCAACGTCCACTGGAACAGGAACCCGCCACCGGGTGCCGCCACCGTCGTGGCCACCAGCAGCACGGCCGTCAGCGCCAACACCCCGGCGATCACCTCGGCCGCGGACCACCGCCGCACCACCCGGACCGCCGCGAACAGCACCGCCAGCCCCACCGCCAGGAACCCGGCGACGAACCAGCCCCGCTCGTACGGCTCCGACAACGCCAGGAAGGCCAACTCCGGCCGCACCGCCGTCACCAGCGCCCACAGCCCGAACGACAGCGCACCGGCCACGACCACCGCCCCGACCGCCACCCCGGCGACCGCGAACACGGCCCGCAACCGCAACCGTCCGATGCGGACCCCGACGGCGAGCCCCACCACCGTCACCGCGGCGAGCACCACCGCCGGCCACGTCGGGTAGTGCACCAGCACCCGGGAGAACAGGTCGAAGTAGACGGCGTCACCGTCACCTGCTCGCAGGTCTCGGTCCCCCAACGCCCGCACCAGCCCGACCATCGTCTCGCCGTGGTGCTGGAGGCTGCCCCGGTCGAGCCGCTCCAGGTCGTCGTAAGGCGAGTGGTAGTCGCGCACGTCGTCGATGAACGCGCTGTTCAGCCCGCGAGCGCCGGCCTCGAGGAACACGGTGAAGTCGCTGTAGTTCGGCATCCGCCGGTAGACCTCGGAGGCCATCGAGTTCGCGATGGGCCGACTGCTCGAAGCGCCGAACGCGGACACCAGCGGCCCGTTGTCGGCACCGGTCTGGAACATCCACACCGGCCCGCCGCTGCCCCGCGCCTCCCAGTTCAGCACGGCGCCGAGCCCGTCGACGCCGTGCCGCCGCACGTAGGCCTCCGCGCCGAGCGTCCCCAGCTCCTCCCCGTCGGTGAACAGGAACACGACGTCGTTGCGCACGTCGCCGGCACGCAGCCCGCGCAGCGTCTCCAGCATCGCCGCGACCGCCGCCCCGTCGTCCGCCGCGCCCGGACCGGTTGGCACGGAGTCGTAGTGCGCGACCAGCATCAACGCCTTGCCGCCGCTCACGGACGGGTCCGTGCCGGGCACGCGTGCGACGACGTTGTGCGCGGTGGCCACGCGGACCACATCGCGCCACGGCTGCACGACGTCGTCGGACTCCACCGTCACCTCGGCGCCGAAACCTCGGGCCGTGTCGGCGATGTAGTCACGGACCCGCGCGTTGTCGGCCGACCCGATCGGGTGGGGTCGTTGGGCGATCGCGGCCAGGTGCTGCTCGGCGCGTCCGGCGGCGAACCCACCCGCCACCGCGTCCGCCACGGGCGCGGGCGGTCGGAACGCCAGGACCGCCAGCGCACCCACACCGGCGATCAGCACGAGCAGGGCCGACACCCACATCCGCCGGACGATCATCCCGAGACCCTAACCGGGCGAAAACGCGTTCGACAGCGCCGGAAGGCGGGCGCACGGCTATCGCTGGCTGTCGATCGCCCACTTCCCGTCGACCTTGACCAGCGTGTAGACGTGCTGCTCCACCTCGTTGCGGCCCGACTTGAACGAGTACGACACCGACGCCGACACCTGGTCGGGGCCGACCGCCTGCACGTTGCTCACGGTCACCGCGCTCATCTGCTCCCACCACCCCCGGTACTCGTCGAAGCTCGACGCCCGCTCGGCTTTGAAGCGGTCGGTGAGCCGGCCGTACGCGACTTCGAGGTTGTTCGGGAGGAGGCCGTAGTAGTCGGACAGCGCCTGGTCCGGGCCGACCTCGGCGGGCGGCTCGGTCGTGGTCGTGGTCTCGGGTTCCGCCTCCGTGGCGGTCGGCGGCTCTTCCGAGGTCGTGTCGCCGGGTTGGGTCGCGGCGGCGGTCGTCGTCTGCGCGGGTTCGGCGGTGGTGGTGTCGCCCTCCCCCGCCGACGGTGAACCGCCTTCGCCCCGGCTGACCAGGTAGCCGATCACCGCGGCGGCGATCACGGCCACGACCGCCAGTGCCACGAGCGCCTTCCGGTCACGTCGGGGCTGTTCCGGAGGAGCAGGCCGAGGATCGACGGGCAGCGGGCCGGCGGGCGGCTGCTCGACGGGCAGCGCGTCGACGGCCGTGGCGCCGAGGGGCGCGGCCATCACCGCGGTCGGGCGCGGCGTCACGGCCGGGACCTCGTCGAACCGCACGTCCCGCAGCATGTCCGCCGCCTCGGGCATGGTCGGCCGGGTTTCCTGTTCCGGGTCGAGCAGGCGCAGCAACACCGGCGTCAACGGCCCGCCGTTGCGCGGCGGCGGGAACCGGCCGTCGGCGACCCGGTGCAGCAGCGCGATGGTGTTGCCGTCCGCGCCGAACGGCGGCGTGCCCTCCACCGCCGCGTAGAGCGTGGAGCCCAGCGCGAACACGTCCGCCGGGAAACCGCCCGTCCCGCCGCGCGCCACCTCCGGCGCCAGGTAGGCGGGTGTGCCGACGAGCATGCCGGACGCGGTGACGGTCGCCTCGTCCGCGGCGCGAGAGGTGCCGAAGTCGGTGACCTTGACCGTGCCGAACTCGGTGACCAGCACGTTGCCGGGCTTGACGTCCCGGTGCACGACCCCCGCCCGGTGCGCGGCGGCCAGCCCGGACGCCAGCTGCACCCCCAGCCGGGCCACCTCGTCGGGCGGGAGGGTGCCGCGCTCGCTGATCAGCGTGGACAGGCTGCGGGACGGCAGGTACTCCATCACCAGCCACGGGTGGCCGTCCTGCTCGACCACGTCGTACAGGGCGATCACGTTGGCGTGCTGCAACTTCGCCGCGATGCGCCCCTCCCGGACCGCGCGGTCGACCGACTCCTGGTCGAAGCCGCCGCGGAACAGCAGTTCCTTGACCGCCACGATGCGACGGAGCCTCAGGTCTTCGGCCCGCCACACCACCCCCATCCCCCCAGCGCCGATCTTCTCGGTCAGCCGGTACCGGCCTGCGATAGTGCGGTCCTCCACCCGTGCTCCCAACGTCGCGCGCACGTTCAGCGACGGGGGTACCCGATCGAGTGACCCTTCGAACGTGCGTTTCAGTGGTAACACTTCAGGGACGCTTTGTCCGCTCACCACGCGGGGTCGGTCCGGACGTGTGACCGGCACGGCACACGACCGTCCTCAAAGGACTTCAGGGGTGCTGTCAGCGCCAGCGGGGTTCGTCGGCGCCCCACCGGGATGGCGGGTCGGTCCACGTTTCCCGGTCGCTGAACGGCGGGCGTGCGTGGCGGAGCGTTCCGTGCGGCGAGGGCGTCTCGACCAGCCACGGTGCGGGGTCGTAGTCGCCCTCGGCGGGTGACGGGTCGATGTCGTGCAGGAGCCAGGACGCGGTGCCTGCGAGCGACAGCCTGACGTGGTGGCCCCGCCCTTCGGTGAGGGCGCGCAGGACGGCCGCGGCGAGCAGGTAGCCGGTGCCGTGGTCGAGGGCCTGGGCGGGCAGGACTCCGGGGACGCCGTCCGCACCTTCGACGGCGGCGATGCCGGTGGCGGCCTGGACGAGGCTGTCGAACCCCCGCCGGTCGGCCCAGTCCCCGGTGTGACCCCAAGCGGAGAGCTGGGCGATGACCAGGTCGGGTCGCCGCGCGTGCAGGGCTGCCGGTGCGAGGCCGTGGCGGTCGAGTGCGCCGGGCCGGTAGCCGGTGACGACGACGTCGGCCCGGTCGAGGAGGTCGTCGAACGCCTGCCGGTCGTGGCGGTCGGTGAGGTCCAGGAGGGTGGAGCGCTTGCCGAGGCCGGTGTCCGCGTGGATGTCGGGGTCTTCGGGGAGGTGCGGCGGGTCGACGCGCAGGACGTCGGCGCCGAGGAACGCGAGCGTGCGGGTGGCGACCGGCCCGGCGATGACCCTGGTGAGGTCGAGGACGCGGACGCCTCCGGCGGGGCGGGAGGCCGGTGGCAGGGTGCGGCTCGCGGTGTCGGTGCGCGTCGCTTCGACCAGGGTGCGCCTGGTCGGGTCGGGTTCCGGCCGGACCGCGACGGCCAGTCCACCCGCTTCGTAGACGGTTTCCTGGACTTCCAGGGCACGTCTGGTGGCCAGTTCGCCTTCGAACGCGTCGGCGGTGACGCCCAGGGCGTCGAGGAGGCGGGTCCGGTGGTGCGGGTAGTTGGCGTGGGTGCGGACCCAGCCGTCGGCGGTGCGCCAGAACCCGGACAGGGGTGCGAAGGTGGCGCCGGTCCGCCCTTCGATCCGCAGGTGGCGTTCGCTGACGAAGGCGGTGGCGACGGCGGCTTCGTCCACGGTCACCGGTGGTATCGCCGTCTTGTTGCGCCGTGCGGCCAGTTCCGCCGCCGCGAGCGCGCACACGCCGACGGTGGCCCGTGCCATGTCCCGCACGGGCAGCCGGGCGTCCAGGACGTTGCCCGCCGTCCGGTGAGCCACGGTCACGTCGGGTCGGCCGCCGAGTGCGGCCCAGGCCTGCGCTGTCACCAAGTCCACGTCGAGCAGTGTGCTGCTTCCGGGCTCGGCGGTCACGTGAGCCCGACCGCCGAGTCGATCACAGCGCTATGTTCTCCGCATGGACTACCCGATGGCGCGTCGTCCCGGCTTCGACCCGCCGGCGGAGTTCGCGGCGTTGCGCGAGGAGTCGCCCGTGTGCCCGGTGTCGTTGCGGCACGGGCAACAGGCGCACCTGGTGACGCGGTACGACGACGTGCGGGCGGTGCTGCGGGACCACGGGCGGTTCTCGTCCGA
This sequence comes from Saccharothrix sp. NRRL B-16314, assembly GCF_000716595.1. Lineage (GTDB taxonomy): Bacteria > Actinomycetota > Actinomycetes > Mycobacteriales > Pseudonocardiaceae > Actinosynnema. The sequence goes on along the minus strand of NZ_JNXC01000007.1, from coordinate 3,339 downwards.
TCCGAGCCGGCCGGGTTTCCCGCAGTTGCGACCGGTGGTCGACCGGAAGGCCTCGCCGGGGAGCTTCCTGGTCATCGACCCGCCCGAGCACACCCGGTACCGGCGGTTGCTCACCGGCGAGTTCACCGTGCGGCGGATGAACGCGTTGCGGCCCGAGGTGGAGCGGATCACGCGGGAACGGCTGTCGGCGTTGCGCTCCGGGCCGCGTCCGGCGGACCTGGTGACCGGGTTCGCGCTGCCCGTGCCGTCGGACGTGATCTGCCTGCTGCTCGGCGTGCCGGTGTCGGACCAGGAGTTCTTCTCCACCCGCAGCCGCGCCCACCTCGACCGGACGCTGTCGGCGGAGCAGGTGCAGACGGCGTTGGACGAGCTGCACGCGTACCTCGAAGACCTGATCCGCGCCCGCCGCGCGTCACCTCGGGACGACCTGATCAGCCGCCTGGTCCGGGAGCCGGGGTTGACCGACGAGGAGGCCCTCGGGATGACCGTGCTGCTGCTGGTCGGCGGGCACGAGACGACGGCGAACTCCATCGCGCTGTCCGTGCTGGTGCTCCAGCGCGACCGGGCGCAGTGGGAGGCCCTGGTCGCCAGGCCCGGTCTGGTGGACAACGCGGTGGAGGAGCTGCTCCGCTACCTCAGCCCCGTGCACCAGGGCGTGGTGCGGGCGGTGGCCGGTGAGGCGACGGTCGGCGGGACGGTCCTCGGCGAGGGCGAGGGCGTGATCGCGTCTCTCTTCGCCGCGAACCGCGACCCGGCCGCGTTCCCCGAGCCCGACCGCCTCGACCTGCGCCGGAACGCCCGGTCGCACCTCGCGTTCGGCACGGGGGTTCACCAGTGCGTCGGACACCTGCTGGCGCGGTGGGAGATGCGCATCGCGCTGCGGCTGCTGGTGACGGACCTGCCCACCCTGCGCGTGGCGGTGCCGTTCGAGGACGTCGCGTTCAAGTTCGACGCCCCCATCTACGGCCTCCGCTCCCTGCCGGTCATCTGGTAGAGCCCTCCGACCGAAGCCGCGCGACTCGCGGTCACGCGACCAGCAGAAGGACGCTCACCACGAGCATCACCGCGGCGGTGGCCCCGTGGACGCCGTAAGCGGCGGCCTTGGGCCCGTTGTTGCGCCGGACGATCAGCGCGTCGCCGGCCGGAATGCCGGTGGCGGCCAGCATGAACCAGCCCAGCAACTGGGGTGTCGCCCCGATCAGCAGGATGAAGATGAAGAGGCCTGACGCGATGTCGCGCACGGCCTTGACGGACAGCCACGCCTGGAAGGTCGGGTCTCCGGTCTGCGTGCCCGGGATGCCGAAACCGGCTGCGGCCTGCGGCGCCCAGAAGGCACGGGCTCCGATGACGATGATGCCTGCGCCGATCAGTCCGGCGACCACGGCGGCAACGGTGGTGAGCATGGCTTGCACCTCTCTCGATGGCAGCGCCGGCTACGTATACTGTCGGCGCTAGCGACAGTAGCGACGATAGATCACTCGACGACAGGATGTCTAGCGTTGCTAGGATGAGGTCATGTCCGCCATCCACGAGCGCCGTGAACGCGAACGCGCCCACCGCCACCAACTGATCGTCACGGCCGCGCGCGAACTCGCGGAAGCCGAGGGCTGGGACGCGGTGACGACGCGCCGGCTGGCCGACCGCGTCGAGTACAGCCAACCGGTGCTGTACAGCCACTTCAATGGCAAGGACGCCATCGTGAGCGCCGTCGCCCTCGACGGTTTCAGCGAACTAGGCGCCCACCTGCGCCGCGCGCGGGAGGCCGCACCCGGGCGGGGAGAAGCCCTGCGCGCCGTGTGCAACGCCTACCTGGAGTTCGCGACCGGACGACCCGCCCTGTACCAGGCCATGTTCGTCCTGCCCACCGACCTGAAATTCGCGAGCACCGAGACGCCGCCGCCGCTGCGGACGGCTTTCGACGAGTTCGTCAGCTGCTTCCGCCCCGACAACGACCGCCGCGAACTGTTCGCCGAAGTCGTCTGGAGCGCGCTGCACGGCATGGCCGTCCTGTCCGACAGCGGGCGCATACCCCCGGCCGGCCAGGAAGAACGGCTCGATTTCCTCATTTCCCGGATTTCCGACACCCACAGCGGGCCGACGACTCCATGAGGACGGAGAGCCGCATCCCGCCGGGTTCCGCCTACCCGACCGGGTTGTCCGATGGAAATGGTGGATAACCGACACGATTCCCTCGCCTTGTTGGCGAGTTCATGCGTCCAGCGCGAGCCGGTGACGGACCGTGTAGTTTCCGGATGATTTACCCACCTGGCCGGGTGACGGCGTGTGAATGCCTGTTCGACTATTGTTCGAGGTATGGATGTTTCGCCGGTGCTGTTGACCGAGGACGACGTGTTCGCCGCCATCGCGGAGGTCGAAGCGTCGATTCGGGCATCGCACCGGCGGCGTCTGGAATTGCTGGCGCAGGTGTTGCGGTGTGGTTTTGACCTGGATGCGCATCGGCGGTTGACGCGGGCGAATCCGGCGGAATTCAAGCAGTGGGTGGCGCAGGTGGAGTTGTTCCTGCCGTCCACCAGCCCCACCGGGCAGTCGCTGCCGCCGCTGTACCGGGCTGCCGGTGCCGCGTTGACGGAAGGCGTGTTGTCGGAGGGGCATCTGCGGGAGTTGGCGCGGGCGTTCACGACGTTGAAGTTGCCGGACTGGTCTGAGGGGGTCCTGGTCGAGGCGGCCGGGTCGGTGGAGCCGAAGGTGGTCCGCCAGCTCGCCGACCGCATCCGGGACCGTGTCGAGCAGGACTCGGTGGACGAGCTGGACGAACCTGCGGCCGAACCGGCGGATGTGTTGTACGTGCGGGATCTGCCGGGCGGGCGGGTGGAGTTCTGGGGTGAGGTGTCGGCGGAGACGGGGGCGCGGTTCACCGCGATGCTGGAGCCGTTGGCGACGCGACGTCCGGAGGGTCCGAAGGACCGGGCGCACCGGTTCGGTGAGGCCTTCGCCGACGTGATCTCGCTGGCGTCGCGGTCGGGGGATCTGCCGTCGGAGGCCGGGGAGCGCCCGCACATCAGCGTGACGGTGGACTTCGAAACCTTGCGGCGTGGGGTGGGGCACGCGGTGTTGGACGGTGACCGGTATCTGAGTGCGGCGCAGGCGCGGCGGATCGCGTGCGACGCGAAAGTGATCCCGGTGGTGATGAATGGCGATTCCGAGGTGGTGGATCTCGGGCAGACGAAGCGGACGGCGAGTGTGGCGCAGCGCAGAGCGCTGCACGCCCGGGATCGGGGGTGTGCTTTTCCGGGGGTGCGCCACGAGGCGCTGTCAACCAATGTGGAGGTGAAAGACCTGCACCGCTGTTATGTCGCACCATAATAGTGATAGCTGAGG
>NZ_JNXC01000006.1 GCF_000716595.1 Saccharothrix sp. NRRL B-16314 | reverse complement strand
AGATGTAGAGAGGTCTCGTGGGCTCGGAGATGTGTATAAGAGACAGGGCTTGACCTTGCGTGTGACTGGAGTTACCTTTTGAAAGCCTTTTCGGGAGCACCTTTCGGTGGCCCGGCGGCTATATCGGCCCTGCACAGCCCGTTGAACGCACGTCAGTCGGACAACCACGGATGAGCCTTACGTGGGTGCCCACGCCCCGTCTTCGAAAAGGTTTTCGGAAGTTCCCGGGCAGTCGACACACCAGGAGAGCAACCCATGACCAGGACGCGAACGCGCGGCCGGTGCCGACGTCTCGCCGCTGCCGTGCTGGCCGTCGCCACCACGGCCGCGCTCACCGCCTGCGGCGGCTCGGACAGCGGCTCCGCCACCGACGTCTCGGCCGGCGGGATCGAGGGGGTGGACGACGGCACCACGCTGACCCTCTGGACCCGGGCTCCGCTGGAGTTCCAGGCCAACCTGTTGGTGGAGGCGTACAACAAGACGCACAAGAACAAGGTCGAGTTGACCATCACCCCCAACGACGACTACGTCTCCCGGGTCGGCGCCGCCGCGGGCAGCGGTGACCTGCCCGACCTGTTCGCGGCCGACATCGTCTACGCCCCGAACTGGGTGGAGGCCGGGCTGTTCACCGACATCAGCGCGCAGATCGGGCAGCTGCCGTTCGCCGACAAGATCAACCAGGGGCACCTCGACGCGGGCACCCACGAGGACAAGCGGCACGTCCTGCCGTTCGTGCTCGACCTGTCGGCGATGTTCTGGAACAAGGCCCTCTACCAGGAAGCCGGGCTCGACCCGGAGAAGGGGCCGACGACGCTGGCGGAGTTCGCCGCGCACGCCAAAGCCGTGCAGGCGTTGAAGAAGGACGGCGTCCACGGCACCTCCTTCGGCGGGAACTGCGGCGGCTGCAACGTTTTCACGTGGTTCCCCACGATGTGGGCCTCCGGTGACGACCCGCTGCCCGACGGCGGCACGAAGAGCGGACTGGACAGCGACTCGGCCAAGCAGGTCTACAGCACGTGGCGCGACCTGTGGGCCTCGGGCGCGGTCGACCCGGCCAGTCGGGAGGAGACCGGCGCCAGCTGGGTGGCGGCCTTCCAGCAGGGCAAGATCGGCGTCATGCCGTACCCGGCGACCCTGCTGGCGACGGCCGACAAGACCGTCGACGTCGGCGTGGCGCCCATCCCCGGTGTCGACGGCGGCGGCTCGACCTTCGTCGGCGGCGACGGCATCGGCATCTCGAAGGACTCCCGGAAAGCCGGGCAGGCGTGGAACTTCCTGTCCTGGCTGATGTCCGAGGAGGCGCAGGTCGGCGTCCTTGCGGCCAACAACAGCACGGTCGCCCGGTCCGACCTCGCCGACAACGAGCACACCCGCAAGGACCCCCGGCTGCTGGCGCTCAACCAGGTCGCCGCGGCTCCGACCAGCCGGACGCCGGTGGCGGTGAACTTCCAGCAGGCGTTCAACGCGGCGGGCAGCCCTTGGGTGACGCTGCTGCGCAACCAGGTGTTCCAGGGCAAGGACAGCCTGGCGGAGGACAGCGCCGCGGTCACGGAGGCCCTGGCCCGGTAGGCCGCGCACCCGGCGCCTGGGCCGGTAGGCCGACCTTGCACATGCGCTGGTAGGCCGTGACCTGGCGCGGTAGGCCGCGCACCCGGCGCGCGTCCCGGTAGGCCGCGACCTGGCGCCTATCCCGGTAGGCCGCGACCTGGCACCTGGGCCGGTAGGCCGCGCACGCGGCGCCTGTCCGGCAGGCGCCCCTCCCCGTCGTCCCCCAGAGTCGAGGATGCGATGACCACCTCCCTCAAACGCGCACCCACCCGTCCACCGGACGAAGCAGCACCGGCGCCACCGCGCAAGCGCACCGGTAACCGCCGACGCCTGGCCGGCTGGGCCTACGCCGCGCCGACCGCGCTGTTCGTCACCCTGTTCTTCGCCGTGCCCGTCCTGCTCGTCGGCCGGATGTCGGTCTCGGACTGGGGCCTGTTCGCGGGCGACCGCGGGGTCAACTTCCCGGACAACTTCGCCGACGCCGTCGACCTGCGGCTGTTCTGGCCCGCGGTCTGGTTCACCGTCAAGTACACGGTGATCACGACCGCCATCCTGATCGCGCTCTCCCTGGGCGTGGCGTTGCTGGTGCAGGAGTCGACGCGGTGGTCGGGTTTCCTGCGCACGGCCGTCCTGGTGCCGAGCGCGCTGGGGCTGGCCTCGGCGTCGCTGCTGTTCTACGCGCTGTACTCGCCGCAGAGCGGTCCGTTCGGGGACGTGCTGCCCGGTGCCGGCCAGGTGTCGTTCCTCGGCACGCCCGACGCCGCGCTGTGGTCCACGGTCGGCCTGATCGTCTGGCGCTTCACGGGCTTCTACATGCTGCTGCTCCTGGTGGCGCTCCAGGGCATCTCCGCCGACGTCTACGAGGCCGCCGAGCTGGACGGCTGCAACCGCGTGCAGCGGTTCACCAGGATCACCCTCCCGCTGCTGCGGCCGTCGCTGGCGATGTGCACGATCCTGTGCGTCACCGGGTCGCTGCTGGCGTTCGACCAGTTCTACATCCTCACCAAGGGCGGACCGGACAACGGCACCATGACGATCGTCCAGCTGATCTACAACGCCGCGTTCCAGGGCGGCAACGACCTCGGGCTCGCCGCCGCGCTCTCGATCATCGTGCTGGTGGCGCTGCTGGTGCTCAACCTCGGTCAGTTCCGCTGGCTGCGCGGGAGGGACGGCTGACATGGCGACCACACTCGACACCCGTCCCGTCCGACGCACGCGCGACGGCAGGGGCACCTCACTCGCGGGCCTGGTCGTGCGCACGCCCTACTACGTCCTGACCGGCGCCCTGGCGCTGCTGTTCCTGTTCCCGATGGTGTGGACGGCGGTCGCGTCCGTCGCACCGCAGGCGGGCACGGCGCAGACCGACGGCTGGGGCTTCGCGAACTACGGCACGCTCGTGGACTACCAGGCCGGGATCGGGCAGTACCTGCTCAACAGCGTGATCGTCTCCGGGCTCACGGTCGTCTTCACCGTCACGACCGCGCTGCTGGGCGGCTACGCGTTCGCGCGGTTCGAGTTCCCCGGCAAGAACCTGCTGTTCCTGGTGACGCTGGCGATCCTCATGGTCCCCTACGCCACCCTGCTCATCCCGCTGTACGTGCTGCTCAACGACCTGGGCCTGCAGAACTCGCTGGTCGGACTGGCGCTGGTGCTGACGATGTTCCAGCTGCCGTTCGCCACGTTCATGATGCGCATCTCGTTCGAGTCGGTGCCCAAGGAGTTGGAGGAGGCCGCGTTCGTCGACGGCTGCGGCACCTTCACGGCCCTGCGCCGCGTGCTCCTGCCCGCCGTCCGGCCGGGGCTGGTCACGGTCGGCCTGTTCGCGTTCCTGGCGGCGTGGAACGACTTCATCACGCCGCTCGTGCTGATCAGCGATTCGGACAAGGTGCCGCTGCCGCTGGCCGTCGCCAACCTCCGCCAGCAGGTCATGGGCGTCATCGACTACGGCGCCACCGAAGCGGGCGTGGTCGTGCTCGCGGTGCCCTGCGTCTTCCTGTTCCTCGTCCTCCAGCGGCAGTACGTCCGCGGGTTCATGTCCGGCGCGCTCAAAGGCTGATGATGACTTCTGAAACGGTTCCCCTCTGCGAGGGACCTGCGCACGACGCCCTGGCCGCGGGCCGCCCGGTGGTCCCGAGCCGCGCGCGCCTGAAACCGCTCGGCACCCGGGACGTGCGGCTCACCGGCGGGCACTGGGGCGAGTTCCAGGACCTCAACCGGCGGGCGGTCCTGCCGCACGTCGAGCACTGGGTCGAGCGGACCGGGTGGCTGGGCAACTTCGACGCGGCCCGCGAGGGCAGGCTGCCCGCCGACCGGCACGGCCGGGAGTTCTCCGACAGCGAGGTCTACAAGCTGCTGGAGGCGATGGCCTGGGAGCTGGACCGGGCACCCGACCCGGCGCTGGAGGCCAGGTTCCACGCGGTGGTGGAGCGGGTCGCCGCCGCGCAGGAACCCGACGGCTACCTCAGCACCCGGTTCGGCCGGCCCGGCCAGGGCGCGCGGTGGTCGGACCTGGAGATGGGGCACGAGCTGTACTGCGTCGGGCACCTCGTCCAGGCCGCCGTCGCCCGCGCCCGCACCGGCCACCCCGACGACCTGCTGGTGCGGGTCGCGCGCCGGGCGTCCGACCTGGTGTGCGAGGTTTTCGGGCCGGCCGGGAGGGTTACCGTCGACGGGCACCCGGAGATCGAGTCCGCCCTGGTGGAGCTGTACCGGGTCACCGGCGAGCGGCGGTACCTGGAGCAGGCCCGGCTGTTCGTCGAACGCCGCGGTCACCGGGTGCTCGACGAGATCGAGTTCGGCCGCGAGTACTTCCAGGACGACGTCCCGGTGCGCGAGGCGCGCGTCTTCCGCGGCCACGCCGTGCGGGCGGTCTACCTGGCTGCGGGCCAGGTGGACCTGGCCGACGAGACCGGTGACGACGTGCTGCTCGCCGCGGTCGCCCGGCAGTGGCGGCACACGGTGGCAACGCGCACGTACATCACCGGCGGCATGGGGGCGCGGCACCAGGACGAGGCGTTCGCGGAGGACTTCGCGCTGCCGCCGGACCGCGCCTACTCCGAGACGTGCGCGGGCATCGGCTCGGTGATGCTCGCCTGGCGGCTGCTGCTGGCCGAGGGCGACCCCGCGTACGCCGACCTCATCGAGCGGACGCTGTTCAACGTGGTCTCGACCGCGCCGTCCGCTGACGGGCGGTCGTTCTTCTACACCAACACCCTGCACCGCCGGGAGCTCGGCGCGGTCCCCGCCGGGGACGAGCCGAGCCCGCGGGCCTCGTCGTCGCTGCGGGCACCGTGGTTCGAGGTCTCCTGCTGCCCGACGAACCTCGCCCGCACACTGGCCGGCCTGGCGGCCTACGTGGCCACGTCGGACGACGACGGCGTCCAGCTGCACCAGTACGCCGCGGGCACCGTCGGGCAGGACCTGCCGGACGGCCGGAGCGTCCGACTGGTCGTGACCACGGAGTATCCCGCCGACGGGGAGGTCAGGGTGCGCGTCGACAGCGACGACGACCGCCCGTGGACGCTGTCGCTGCGCGTTCCCGGCTGGGCGTCGGACGGCGCGACGCTCACCGTGGGCGGGACGACGCGGCCGGTCGGTCCCGGCACGGTCGCCGAGCGGCGGTCGTGGCGGTGTGGCGACGAGGTCGTGCTGCGCCTGCCGATGCAGCCGCGGTTCACCCACCCCGACCCGAGGATCGACGCGGTGCGCGGGTGCGTGGCGGTGGAACGGGGTCCGCTGGTGCTCGCGGTGGAGTCCGTGGACGTGCCCGGCCTCGACACGGTCGACCACCTGCGCGTCGACCCGGCGGTGCCGCCGCGCGTGGTCGACGGGCGGGTCGTCGTGCGCTGCACGCGGGTGGTCCCCCCGGAGCCGGGGTGGCCGTACCGGGGCGAACCGGCGTCGGTCGGCACGGACGAGTTCGAGGACGTGCCGCTGGTGCCCTACCACGAGTGGGCGAACCGAGGGCCGTCGACCATGCGGATCTGGCTGCCCGCGGTGTGATCGACAGCGGCCGGTGGAACAGTGTGAGCGCAAGCTCTCCGAAAAGGGTTTCAGGAAGGGACGGCGGTGGCTCGACAGCGCGCGAACGCCACGCTCGCCGACGTGGCGAACCTGGCGGGTGTGTCCCTCTCGACGGCCTCGAAGGCGCTCAACGCCCGAGCCGAGGTGGCCGCGCTCACCCGTGAGCGAGTGCTGAAGGCGGCCGAGGAGCTGTCCTTCCAGCCGAACGCCTTGGCGCAGGGGCTGATCTCCGGGCAGACCCGCACGGTCGGCCTGCTGACCGACGAGCTGATGGTCGCCCGGTTCGCCATCCCGGTCCTGCTCGGCGCGGAGAACGCCCTGGGCAGCGAGGAGATGAGCGTCCTGCTGTGCGACGCGCGCGGTGACGCGATCCGGCGCAGGCACTACATCCGGGCGTTGATCGCCCGGCGGGTGGACGGCTTCATCGTGCTGGGTGACGGCAACGAGGTCCGGCCCTCGCTGTCGGAGGAGATCCCGGTGCCGGTGGTCTACGTCTACTGCGAGTCCGACGACCCGGACGACGTGTCGATCCTCGCCGACGACGCGGGCGGCGCACGCCTGGCCGCCGAACACCTGATCTCGCTGGGCAGGCGCCGGATCGCGCACCTCAGCGGCGACCCGTCCTACCGGGCGGCGCAGGACCGGGCGACCGCGTTCGAGCAGGCGTTGGACGAGGCCGGGCTGCCGCTGGTGGGCGGCTCGCGGTTCGGGCAGTGGTCCCAGCGGTGGGGCAGGCAGGGTGTGGTCAGCCTGCTGGCCGCGCACCCCGACGTGGACGCCATCTTCTGCGGCAGCGACCAGATCGCCTACGGGGTCACCGAAGCCCTGCGCGAGCTCGGCCGGGAGATCCCCGACGACATCGCCGTGGTCGGCTACGACAACTGGGAGGCGTTCGCGGCCGAGAGCCGGCCTTCCCTGACCACTGTGGACGTCAACCTGGAACGCCTCGGCGCGGCAGCCGTCGGGCACCTCTTCGCGGCGCTGGACGGCAACCCCTCGCGGGGTGTCGTCCGCCAGCCGTGCCGCTTGGTGCTGCGCGAGTCGACCGGGGTGGCCCGGTCGCGCTGAACGCGTGATCCCAGTGTGGACCCCGGGCCGGAGCGCCCGGGGTGATCCGGCGCGCCCCGAACACCCTCGAAACGTTTTCGGCCACGCCGACTTTCCCCCGATCACCGAACCTAAGGAAGCGCCATGGAACGCAGTCGCGTGCGGAAGGCGCCCGTCTGGGCGGTCCTGACCGCACTGGTCATGGGAGGTGCCGCCGGTGTGCCCGCGCACGCCGACGGCCACGTCCTACCGGGCAACGAGGGCGACGTCGGGGTCTACACCGACGGGCGGAACCACGCGATGGACATCGGCGACCCGGTCTACAGCAACGTCGCCGAGGTCGAGCGGAAGCTGGCGCCGGGTGTGCCGTTCACCGCGGGGAACCTGCACCAGTCCATCTTCGACGAAGACCTCGCGGCCGGTGGCACGGACTACTACCTCGACCGCGTCCTCGGTGTCGGCGGCACGCTCGGCACCCCCATCCTGATGACCCGCGGCCGGTCGCTCTACATGCGCGGGGTGGACAACAACAACTTCGCGGTCATGGGATTCGCGGGCAGCGCGTTCGTCGGCGGGCCGGACAACCTCGGGAACCTCTACACCGTCACGGTTCCCGGGCAGGCCGTCACCGAGGTCACCGCGAACCGGTTCAACGCGCCGAGCCACGCCAAGTCCCGCTACACCGTCGGCACCACGGGTGTCACCGCCGACACGACCAAGTTCATCACCCACGACAACGTCGCGGTCACCGCGATCTCCTTCACCAACCCCGGCGGCGCGCCCGCGACGTTCACGGTCCGCGCGGCCTCGCCACTGGCGACCCAGCCCGGCGCGGCGGCGAACGAGGTCACCGGCACCCGGACGATCACCAGCGGCGCCAACAACGGCCTGGTGGACACGGCCTGGGACACCGTGCAGATCAGCCTGAGCGGCGCGGACTTCACCCGCAGCGGGGCCGACCTCGACCGCCAGGTCACCGTGCCGGCGGGCGGCACGGTCTCGTTGTCGCTGGTCGGCGCGGTCTCCTCGGCCACGCTGCCGGAGACCGTCGAGAGCTACCGGCGGTACGCGGCGACGGACCCGGCGACCGCGGTGCGCGATGGCATCACCGACTTCAACCGCCGCTGGGCGCAGGACGTCCCCTACATCGACGTCCCCGATCCCGCGCTGGAGAAGGCCATCGTCTACCGCTGGTGGGGCGAGCGGCACAACGTCCTGGACGCCAACACGCCCGGGTACGTCTACCAGTACCCGACCACGATCGAGGGTTCGCACCTCTACCAGAACTCGATCGCGCTGACCCAGCCCATGCACTTGCAGGACACCAAGTGGCTGCGCACGCCGTACCTGCCGTACGGGCAGATCCTCAACATCGGCGAGCTGTCCGGCTCGTCGGCGTTCCTGGACAGCCCCGGCCACACGTCCTGGAACAACCACTACTCGCAGTACCTCGGCACCGCGGGTCTTGAGGCGTACAACGTGCACGGCGGCGGCACGGCGATCGCCGACCGGTTCGCCCGCTACTTCGAGGGCGACGGCACCGGTCAGCTGGAGCACTACGACGGCAACGACGACAACCTCATCGCGTACGACTCGAACTACATGCCGGGCAACGACTCCGACGCGATCACGTTCGGCTACCCCAAGACCGACGCGGGCGCGCCGGGTGCGCGGACGATCGAGCGTCCGGAGTCCGCGTACGTGTGGGGCGCGCTCGACGCCGCACGCGAGCTCTACGGGATCGCGGGCGCGGACCAGGCGGAGATCGACCGGGTGGGCGCCGCCGCGGACGGCGTGCGGGACGCGATCCTCGACCGCCTGTGGAGCCCGGACACGCGGATGTTCCTGGTGGGCACCTCGCACGGCGCCACGTCGGCGGCGAGTTCCAACGGCCGCCCGAACCCGCTGCCCGAGTCGGAGCGGGACCTGATCCCGGCGAAGGAGTCGAACCTCTACGACATCTACGCCGAGAACCTCATCCCGTCCGACCAGCGGGAGACCTACGTCGACGGGTTCCGGTTCCTGACCTACGGGGACAACTTCCCGATCTTCCCGTTCTACACCGCCGACCAGTACGACCGCGCGGCCTACGGGATCGGCGGCTCCAACAACTTCTCGAACATCAACTTCACGGTGCAGTACCGCGGTGTCCGGTCGGCGCTGCGCCACTACGACCCGCAGGGCAAGTACCTCGACCCGGCCTACGCCAAGCGCCTGCTGGACTGGATGGCGTGGAGCACCTACCCGGGCGGTGACGCGCGGGTGGCCAACCAGGCCGAGTACTACTCGAGCTGGAACGCGACCACGAAGACCTACAACCGCAACAACCCGTACCACGTGATGCTCGGCAACATGAACTACATCTTCGTCGAGGACGTGGCGGGCCTCCAGCCGCGGTCCGACGACAGGATCGAGCTGTGGCCGCTCGATTTCGGCTACGGCCACTTCATGGTGAACAACCTGCGCTACCACGGGCAGGACGTCACCGTGGTCTGGGACCCGGACGGCACCGAGTACGGCCTGGGTGCGGGTTACAGCCTGTTCCTCAACGGGGAGAAGAAGGTCAGCACCGACCGGCTCGGCAAGCTCACCTACGACCCCGGCACCAACGAGGTCGTCGCCGAGGACGGCGTGACCGTCACGTTCACCGCGCCCACCGGGGCCGACTTCCCGACCGCGGTGGACACCGACATCCAGGACGACCGGGTCGTCGAGTACCTCAAGACCGCGGGCATCGACCTCACGGAGGACGCGCCGAACCTGGCCACGGGTGCCGCGCTGAGCAGCTCCCACACCCAGCAGGGCGCGCGGCCCGCGCCTTGGCGGCAGTTCCACACGCCGGGCTGGAGCACGTCGACGATCAACCACACCCCCGGTGCGACCAAGGAACTGGAGAAGCCGGTCTCCCTGGCGGCCGTGACCGACGGCAACACCGTCAACGAGCCCTACTGGGGCAACCACGGCACCACCGGGAAGAACGGCCACGTCGAGCTCGACCTCGGGTCCGCCAAGTCGTTCGACAACGTCAAGGTGACGTTCGTCAGCGACCGCCAGGAAGGCGGCTACCACGAACCCGCCCGCTGGTGGGTGCAGGTCCCCGACGGCAACGGCGGCTGGCGCGCGGTGCCGGACCAGTTCAAGAACCCGGCGCTGCCCGCGGCGAAGTTCAACGAGGCGCTGTTCGACACCGTCACGTCGGACAAGGTGCGCGTCGCGTTCACCAACGCCCCGACGCACTTCACCGCGATCTCCGAGATCCAGGTGTTCGACTCGGGTCGGGAGGTGCCGGACGCCGCCAACCAGGCGCCGGTGGTCACCGCCGCGCGGGACGCCTCGGCGGACGGCAACCTGTCCACCCGGCTGGTCGGCACGGCCGCCGACGACGGCGTGCCCTACGACAGCGAGCTGACCTACGGCTGGGAGACCGTGTCCAAGCCGGCGGACGCGGGCGTCATCTTCGCCGACGCGGGAGCGCTCGCCACCCGGGTCACCGGCACGGTCGCCGGCGACTACGTGTTCCGGCTCTTCGCCGACGACGGCGTCGAGCGGCGGGAGGCCACCGTCGCGGTGACCCTCGCCGAGAAGGACGTCACCGCCGAGTTCGGTGGGTCCGCCGCGGTCACCACCAGCGGCACCGCGTCGTGGGAGAACCACGAGCGGGTCAAGGAGAGCACCACCCCGGCGAACTCCAGTCCCGGCGCGGGCAACGGCTGGGGCACCTGGGGTCAGACCCGCAACGGCACCAGCCCCGAACGGGAGGCGTCGATCCAGTACCGGTGGACGTCGCCGGTGCGGCTGTCCTCGACCGACCTCTACTGGTACGACGACGGCGGCGGCACCCGCAGGCCGACGGCCACCACGTACGCCATCGAGTCCTCGAACGACGGCACCACGTGGACGCCGGTCACGTTGGAGGACGGCTCCACCTACGCCGGAGGCCTCGCGACCGACACCTACAACCGCTTCACCTTCGAGCCGGTCACGACCAGTCACCTGCGCGTGCGCATCTGGGGCGTCCAAGGCGAGGGCGCGGGCACGGGTGTGCTGCGGTGGCGGGCCAACGGCGAGACCGTCGAGTCTGTGCGGTCGCCGGTCCTCGTCCGCACCACGGTGGGACAGGTGCCCACGCTGCCCGCCGAGCTGGACGGGGTCTACGCGAGCGGCGCCCCTGGCAAGGTCGCCTTCGTGTGGCAGCCGATCACCCAGGAGATGGTCGCCGAGCCCAACGCCGACCCGTTCACCGTCTACGGCACCAACGATGCGTACGGGCTGATCGCCGAGGCGCGCGTGTACGTGCGGCCCGACATGGGACCGGACGGCATCACCGTGCAGAGCGCCGAGTCCTTCGAGCGGACCGTCGACGTGGGGCAACTGCCGCACCTGCCGGACAAGGTGGAGGTCTCCTACAACGACGGCTCCCGCGACAACCAGGCCGTGGGCGTCCGGTGGGCCTTCGACCCCGCCGTCGTGGACGCGCCGGGTCGGTACGTCGTCGACGGCGACCTCGTCCTGCCCGACTACGTCGGCGAGTCCGGCACCTCGCGGACCACGCTGACGCTGGTCGTCGGCGACGGCGGCCCGACTTGGGACGTCGACGTCCGGGCCCGCTCGCAGTGCATCGGCGTCAACGCCTACGTGTCGGTCACCGCTCGAAACGACGACGACGTGCCGCTCACCGTGGAACTCGCCACGCCGTACGGGTCGCGCACGGTGTCCAACGTGGTGCCCGGCAAGTCCGCGTACCAGGCGTTCAACAGCCGCCTGTCGGCCGTTCCCGCCGGGACGGCGACGGTGAAGGCCACCGGCACCGTCGACGGCCGGCCCGTCACGGCCCAGGTCTCCGTGCCGTACTCCGCAGTCACCTGCCGCTGAACTCCCCGAGGAGGACCACGATGAGAAGATCCACCACCGCCCGGTTGTTCGTCGCTTCCGCACTGGGCGTCGCCCTGTGCGGGGCGGCCGTCCAGCCCGCGGCGGCCGACGAACCGGACGTCGACATCAACGTCACGATCGAAGAGCTGGACACGCCGGGGGCGCTGACGTTGACGGTGGCGGCGAACGACGGCGTGACGTTGATCGAGCAGGGGTCGAACGCCTCGGCCCGGCAGTTCACCGGCGTCACCCCGACGATCACGGTCACCGACACCCGCGACCCGGCGGAGATCCCGGCGGGCTCGTTCTGGGCGGTGGTCGGCCAGGCCGGCGCGTTCACGCCCGTGGGCGGTGGTACCGGGTTCGGTGCGGAGCACCTGGGCTGGCGCCCGCGCCTGCTCTCCGACACGACGACCGGTGCGGTGGCTGTCGGCGAGGCGGTCTCCAGCGTCGTCGACGACGGTTCCGGCGCACCCGCGGTCGGTCTGGTCGGCCAGGAGCTGCTGGTGTCGACGGCGAACGCGGCGGACGAGACCGGCTCGTGGGACGTCAACGCCGACTTGGTGCTGCGCACGCCGGTCGACGTGACGGCGGGCCAGTACACCTCGACGCTGACCCTGTCCTTGTTCGACCAGTCCTGAGTGGGCACGGTCCGGGACGCGGCCGATGACGCCGCGTTCCGGGCCTTGTCCTGTCCGAGCGGTCTTGAGCCGGCCTGGTTCGGGGCGCGGCCCAGGACCCCGCGTCCCGGCACCTTCCTGGCCCTCCCGGAGAACCCGATGCCCGTCCTCGGTCGCCTTCTGCTGTGCGTCACCGCCGTCCTCCTGGCAGCTCCCGTCCTCCCCGCCACCGCAGGGCGACCCCTGACCCCGCCGGGCGCGGCGGAGGTGAGTTGGTCGGTCGTCCCGGCTGCCGCGAACGGGCCTGACGGACGCCGCGCGGTCGACCTGCACGTCGGACCCGGCCAGCGGGTCACCGAGCACATCGCGGTCACCAACCACTCGGCCCGGCCCGTCGCCTTCGTCCTCGACGCCAACGACGGCTACCTCACCGACAAGGGCGTCTTCGACATGCGCTCGGCCGAGGTCACCCCGGTCGACGGCGGCTCCTGGATCACCGTCCCCGACACCGTCACGGTCGACGGCGGCGCGACCACCGTCGTCCCCGTGATCGTCACGGCGCCCGACCACGCCACCCCCGGCGACCACCCGGCGGGTGTCACCGCGTCGTTGGACACCGCCTCCGGTCAGGTCCGGGTCCGCAACCGGGTCGGGGTCCGCTTCGACATCCGCGTCACCGGCGATCTCACCGCCGAACTCGCCGTCACCAACGTCCATGCCGCCTACGAGCAGACGTGGAACCCCTTCGCCGCCGGCACGGTGCACCTGCGGTACGACGTCGTCAACAACGGGAACGTCCGCGTCGCCCCCGACATCGGCGTGACCAGCTCGACCCTCTTCGCCGACACCACGTGGACCGATACCGGTGCCGCCCGCTCCCGTGAAGTCCTCCCCGGCGGCACCCGCCGCTTCGACCACCGCGACACGCGGGCGTGGCCCTTCGGCCGCATCACCACCACTGTCACCGTGAACCCGGGCGCCGACGCCGCGCCGGTGACCGTCACCGTCACCACCTGGGCGCTCCCGGTCGGCCAAGCGGTCCTGCTGGTCCTCGTCGTGTCGGCGTTGCTCGCCATCCGGTTCCGGACCCGCGCGCGTCGCCGCCGTTTCGACCGACTTCTCGCTCAAGCCCGTGACGAGGGCCGTGCCGAGGCGGCCGGATCGGGACCGGCGCGTCCCTGAACGTCGTCGCACCGGACACCCGCGCCCACCCTTGCCGAAAACGTTTTCGTGCTCCACGCTCGTCAGCATCCCGACCGGGTGCGAGATCCGCCGCCATGTCGCGCCACACGACACGATCCGACGAAAGGTGTTGTCGCACGATGATGTCCGACAAGCGTGGCAAGCGGATGAGGAGCATCCGGGTGGTGCTCGCCACCCTGCTCGTGGGTGCGCTGGTGGCGGTGGTCGCGCCGCCGACCGCGTCAGCGGCGGCGAAAACGGTCTACCTCCCGGCCCGGTGGACGCAGACGGGCGAAGTGCCGTGGTCGCCCGAGCGCACCCGTGAGTCGACCAACTTCATCCTGTTGTGGGGCGAGAAGTCCGGCACCAACCCGGTGTCGGCGCCCGCGCCGTACAACTTCGACCCGAACAGCGTCATCACGCAGCTGGAGAACCTGTACACGTTCTACGTGAACACGATGAGGTTCACGCCCGAGACGGGGCTGCTGGCCCAGCACAAGATCATCGTGATCATCACCCGCACGTGGAACCGCACGGCGCTGGACGCGTGGGCCACCGGCGGCTCGGTCGACGGCCGGGTCGGCATCATCAACGTCGCCCCCGGCGCGGCGCTGCCCGGCTCCTGGGGCCTGGCCCACGAGTTGGCGCACGTGTTCCAGGCGTACACCACCCTGGGCCGTCCCGGGTACGGGTTCACCGCGCCCTACGCGGGGACGTTCTGGGAGACCAGCGCGGAGTTCATGGCGATGCAGGCGCTGCCCGGGACCGCGGCGGGCGACCTCACCCGGTGGCTGCGGTCGGAGAACCTGTACTGGAGCTCCAGCCGCCACCACTACGGCAACTGGATGCTCATGCAGTACGTCAAGGACCGCGACGGCCTCGCGATGTTCAACCGCATGTGGAACGAGGCGCGCGACAACGAGCACCCGCTGGAGGTCTACCGCCGCCTGACCGGCATCGGTCAGACCGAGCTGAACCGGCGGATCGGCGAGTACGCCACCCGCAACGTCACCTGGGACTTCGCCAACCGCGCCACCCTCATGCCGTTCATCGACAACGTGTACGGCGCCGGCTTTCTCAAGGCCTACAACGGCGGACTGGTCGAGCCGGTCGACGCTGCGGCCGGCCACTTCCGGATGAACACCCGCGCCGCGCCGTCGGACTACGGCTTCAACAAGGTCAAGCTGGTCGCGGCGGACGGCGCGCTGGTGAAGGTCCGGGTCAAGGGCCACGCCGAGACCGGCGCGACCGGGTGGGCGTTCGGCCTGGTCGCCGTCCGCAACGGCGTCCCGCGCTACTCGCCCGTCACGGTGGGCGTCGACGGTCAGATCACCTTCCAACTCCAGTCCGGTGAGCGCGAGGTGTGGCTGGTGGTGACCGGTGCGCCGACCGCCGTGCCGCGCTACAACTTCCTCGACGGCTACGACAAGGCGCGGCGTTACCCGTACGAGTTCCGGGTGTCCGGCGCGACGCCGTCCGGGTTCGAACCGGGGCACGTCAAGCCCGCAGCGGGCAGCGGCGGCCACTGGCACTCCAACGGCGGTGGATGGGTCGCCAACACCGCCACGGTCGCCGCGAGCGCGTATGTCGGGCCGAAGGCGGCGGTGCACGGCTACGCGACGGTCCGGGACAACGCCCGCATCGAGGGTCTGGGCTGGGTCAACGGCGGCACGGTCGGCGGCAACGCCGTGGTCAAGGACAACGCCCTGATCCAGAACGGGGCGAACCTGTCCGGTTACGTGGTGGTGGGCGGTGATGCCGAGTTCGCCACGGCCTGCTCGGCGGGCACCTACCTGGCGTTCAACCCGTCACGCGGGTGCGACGGCCGGGGCGGGGAACCCGACGTGAACCCCGCGCACGGCACCTTCCCGACCGGGGACCTGGCACTGAGCTGACCGCGACCGGGCCGGTGCCCGCCGCGACCGACTGGTGGTCGCGGCGGGCACCGGCCCGGGACCTCAAGCGGTGGCTGGGGCGGTGGACTCTCGGACCACCAGGCGGCACGGGTGGCGGACTACGCCACCGGCGGGCCGGCCGTCCAGCGCGTCGAGCAGCAGGCGGGCCGCAGTCGCACCGAGGTGTTCCAGGTCGAGGTCCACGGTGGTCAGCGGCGGGCGGCAGTCCGTGGCGAACTCCTCCCAGTTGTCGTAGCCGACGACCGCCACGTCCTCGGGCACCCGTCGGCCCAGGTCGTGCAGCACGTCCGCGACACCGACGGCGATCTGGTCGCTGCCGCAGAAGATCGCGTCGACCTCGGGCGCGGTGGCCAGCAGGGCGCGCGTGGCGTGCCTGCCCCACCGCTGCGACCACTGCCCGTACAGGGGATCGCCGCCCGCCAGGGTCAACCCGTGCTCCGCGAGCACGTGCTGCAGGCCGGTGACGCGGTCACGGGCGGCGCGGTAGCTCTGCGGGCCGGTGATGTGGCCGATGTGCTTGCGCCGCAACGACACCAGGTGCTCGACGGCCAGCCGGGCCCCGCCCTCGTCGTCGGCCGGCACCGACAGGTCGTCCGGGTCGTCGGACTCGCCGTACGCGTAGACGACGGGCACGGGGATGTCCCGGGTGAGCGAGGGGCGCACGTCGTTGTCGTCGCCCAGGACGATGAACCCGTCGACCTGGCGCGCGAGCAGCGTGCTGATGTAGTGCCGACGACGGATCGCGTCACCGCGCGCGTCGCACAGCAGGACCGACATCTGCTCGTTGGCCAGGGCGTTCTCCACGCCGAGCAGCACGGGGATGGAGAAGCGCCCGCCGAGCTCGTCGGTGAGCAGGCCGATGGTGCGGGTGCGGCCGGAGATGAGGCCGCGGGCCAGGGCGTTGGGCTGGAACGACAGCCGGGCGGCGGCGTGCTGCACGCGGGCGCGCGTCTCGGGTGCGACCTCGTCGCGGCCGTTGAGCGCCTTCGACGCGGTGGAGATCGACACGCCGGCCAGCTTGGCCACGTCGTTGAGGGTCGGGGAGCTCGACCGCTGCCTGCCCATTGAAAGCCTTTCGAAGATCCTGGAACCGGAACCCCACTGTAGTCCCAGACCAAGCTTCCGGCCTTCCAGCCATCAGCGAAAAGGATTTCGGCAGAACGGTGCGGGTGGGCTCAGTCGCGATAGCGGTCCACGCGGCCGATCGCCTCTTCCGGCTGCCACGACAGCAGGGGGATGTGGGCGTTGACGGTCCGACCGCTGTCCAGCAACGCCGACGACGGGTGGTACAGGTGCACCATGCGGTCGTCGTACTGGTCGAACGCCGTCGCGAGCTGCACCCTCATCACGAAGTCGAGGTCTTCGCGCCCCCAGCCCTCGAACCGCTCGTCCATGCCCCCCACCGCCTCGAACACGTCCCGCCGCAGCCACACGCACATCCCGGGCGCGCGGTGGACCACGAAGCCGCGCAACCGCTCCGGGTCGGCCTCGCCCGCGCCCGCCACGCAGCGGTCCGCGATCGCACGGGCCGACGCCGGTTCGTCGAGGTACGTCAAGTCCCGGAACGGCAGGAACCCACCGGAGCCGTCCCGGTCGAACCGGGCGACGTTGCGCTCGACGAAGTTCCGGTCCACCAGGGCATCCGCGTCGAGGACGCAGATGAGGGGCGCCGGCCGCGCTGTGGTGACCACGCCGACGTTGACCGCCCAGCACTTGTTGAACGGCCCGCCGTGCGGTGCGAACACGTGCTCGTCGGCGTACTTCTCGGCCTGCTCCCGCCACCGCGGCTCATCGTCCGACTCGACGACGGTGACGTGATAAGCGGACCGGTCGGCGCTCTGGTCGGCCAGGGACTTGAGGCACGCCGTCAGGTTCCGGCTCCGGTACCCGTCCCGGTCCCGATTCCGGAACGGGATCACGATCTGCGCCGACGGTTCCCCCGACCCGCTGGGCTTCGCCGCCTCCCACCGCCGCCAGTCGCCGCTGTCGGTCACCGTCCGGTCGTAGTCGCCGCCCACGTGATAGCCCAGCCGGGACCGCCGCAGCAGGTCCCGAGCCGCCCGTGCCAGTTCGTCCGCCCTGCGGCCGGGGTCTTCGAGGGCGGCTTCCGCCAGCGCGCGAACCCGTTGCCAGTGCGCGGCACTGCCGGGATCGGCCGCCAGCGCCGCGACGGCGGCGGACAGCTCCGCGTCACCACCCGACCCGACCGCGTCCATCACCGCCGCGAGCAGGTCCTGGATTCGGTGCCAGTAATAGGGGTTCGCACCCCGCGCCCCGTCGTCCGCCTTCAGCACGGCGGTGTCGGCGACGGCGCGGGCGAGCTTCCCGGAGTCCACCGACGGCCTCACACGTCCTCTTCTCTGCTGTTCGGGGACCGGGGGAGGGACGCTCGTGTCGGACACGACCGCCCCGTCCCGCCGGTACCGCTAGAACGCGTTGCCGAACGCGCTGGACAGGTGCTCCTTCGCGTCGCGAAGGGCCTCGTCGATGATGCGGGCCGCGTCCCTCGCCTGCTCCGGCTCGTGCGCGGCCTGCACCTGCAACCGGAAGCGCGACGCGCCGGTCGGGGTGACCGGGAACTCGACCATGAACGCGAGCACACCGCGGTCGAACAGCAGGCGGTTGACGGTCCGGGCCAGCTTCTCGTTGCCGATCAGCACCGGCACGATCGGGCTCGGCGAGCCCATGCAGGTCAGCCCGCGCGTCGTCAGCTCGTCGCGCAGGGCGTGGATGGCGGAGAACAGCCGCCCGCGCAGCGCTTCGCCCTCGTCGGTGCGGATGATCTGGGCCGCCTTGAGCACCACCGCGGTCTGCATGGGGGACAGGGCGTTGGAGAAGAAGTGCGACCCGGCGAACATCTTGATGTACTGCTTCACCGCGGGCGACTTGGCCGCGACGAAGCCGCCGTTCGAGGCGAACGTCTTGGAGAACGCGCCCATGACCAGGTCGACCTTGCCCAGCATGTCCTGCATGCCCAGGACGCCGGTGCCGCCGGGACCCATCGAGCCGAGGTCGTGGGCGACGTCGACCAGCAGGGTCGCGTCGTAGGCGTGGCAGATCTCCTGCAGCGCGACGACGTCCGGCCAGTCGGCGTCCACCGAGAACAGGCCGTCGGTGATGACCATGATGCCGTTGTGGGTGTCGACGGCGCGGATCCGGGCCAGGTGGGTGCGCACGGCCTCGACGTCGAGGTGGGTGTAGCGGGTGATGTTCCTGGTCGCCGCACGCGCTCCCGACTGGAGGCACGAGTGGGCGAGGCGGTCGATCAGGATGTGGTCTTCCTGGCGGACGAGACCGGTGACGGTGCCGAACCCCGCCGACCACCCGTTCGAGAACAGCGTCACGTGGTCCAGGCCGACCATCTCGCCGAGGGCGACCTCGAGCTCGTCGGAGATGCGGGTGTTGCCCAGCACCATCGGCGACCCGGCGCTGTGCGGGCCGAAGTCGCGCATCGCCCGGACCGCCGCCTCCCGGATCTCCGGGTGGGCGTTGAACGACAGGTAGTCCTGGGAGTTGAAGTTGATGCCGCGGGCGGGTTTGCTCAAGTCGTTGGTGATGGTCGCGACCCCGCCGGGCGCGGCCTCGAGGACCCGGGAGTACTGCCAGGTCTCGGTGCGCCGACGCGCCTCCACCCAGCCGTGGAACTCCTCGGTCCGGTCGAGCAGGTTGGCACCGACGGGCCGGAAGAAGTCGTAGGCGTTCTTGTCGAGCGCGTAGTCCTCGTCGGGGTCGATCGCGGGCGCGGCCGTCGTCGCCGGTTCCCACATCGGCTCCAGGTCGGCCCGGATCGCCGGGTACTCCTCGCCGAAGAAGCGGACCACCTCGTCCGCCGGGAGGGTGTCCAGGTCCTCCAGGTCCTCCCACGGGATGTGGGACGCCCAGTTCCGCATCATGTCCGACACCTCGCGCGCGGCCACGGCGACCGCCTTGGCGGCGGTGGTCGGGTCGGTGTCGGCCGCGTCGGCGGCGGCGATGAGCGTGGCGATGACCTCGCCGTCCTCGCGCTCGTCGGCCAGGGTGCCGGTCATCGGGTCGCCTCCGCTTCCACTCGCACGAACGGGTTCCGCTGGTACTCGCGGTAGGTCGCCTCGAAGTCGGCGAACGCGCTGTGGTCGAGCGAGGACTCCTTCGCCGTGTCGTTGAGCAGGAACACGTTGGAGGGGTCGAAGAACTCGGAGACCGGAGCCACGTCGACGTGGGTGGCGATGAAGCGGTCGATCTCGGTCTGGTTGCCGCGCAGGATCGCGAACAGCTGGAGCTCGTCGTGCCGGAGCGGCTTCATCTCCGCGAGCGTGCACACGTAGTCGTAGTAGGCCGCGGCGGTCTGGCTGCGCCGCTTGGCCTCGTACCCGGCCATGGCGGTGTCCCGGTCGGTCTCGCCGGCGAGCCACCCGCCGACCGCCTCCGCGGCCAGCTCCGCGTCGCGCAGGGCGTGGGTGATCCCGAGCGCGGTGCACTGGTCCTTGAACGACTCGGCGTCGCCCACCAGCACCCAGCCGGGCCCGTGCAACTGCCTCAGGTACGCGGCTTGGTCGAGCGTCCCGTAGAAGCGCTCCTCCCGCCGCGCCCGCGCCACGGTGTCCGCCGCCTCTTCGCTGATCAGCCCGAGCGCGCGGTGGAAGTTGCCCTCGACATCGGCCCGGAAGTCCGCGGCCCACTCGCTCGGCCCCCACGTCAGCACCATGGTCTGCCCGTGGTTGGTCGAGGCCATCGCCATTCCGAGCCGGCCCCGCCGGTGGATCTGCGCTTCGGCGTCGGGGATACCGCTGAAGTAGCTCCAATAGGCGAATGTGCACCGTGGCCGCTCGTCGAACTTCTCGACTCCGAGAGCGCGCGCTACGAAAGAGTTGCGCCCGTCGGCCCCGATCACGACCTGGGCGTGCTCGACCGTGCCGTCCCGGCCCTTGATGCCGATGACGGTGCCGTCTTCATCCCGCAGCAGCTCCTTGACGGTGTAACCCTCGCGGAACTCCACACCGGCCTGAACCGCGTTGTCGACCAGGATCTTGTCGAGCACGTGCCGGCGAACCGAGAAGTACTCCGTGGTGATACCGCTGTCGTCGTCGTGCAGCAACCGGAACTGGTTGCGCAGCAGCTCCTCGGGAACACCGCCGCGCAAGGCGATCCCGTTGTTGACCACAGTGACCTCGGTGTGAGCGGGTGTCACGGCCCTCACCTGGTCCAACACTCCCAACCGGTTCAGGTAGGAGGCACCGTGCGGCCAAACGAAATGCGTGGACAGCACATCACTCGGAAACCGCGACCGGTCGACCACTAACACCCGGAGACCTCGCCGGGCCAGGTGCGCACCGACAGCCGCCCCGGCACACCGACCACCTATCACAATGGCGTTGTACATGCCGGACATCCCAACAGCACCCCTACACCCTGTACAGAGCCGAACGGCCGAGCAGCACCCCTATTCTCGCAACCCGATGATTTCCCGACGCCGATCGGTGAAATCCCTGTTCGGGATGCATTTTTCGCCCAACGTATCGTGAGCATATCGAAAACCGGATACGCGCTCGCAACAGCCCACTGCCTTGACTGGGGGCATGAGCCACCGCGAACCGGCACGAACAGCGCCCCCTCGCACCCGATCGCCGGCGACGTCCGCCCTGACCGCCCCGGTCACGGGGATCACGATCTACGGGTGCGGTCAGGACGAGGTCGTCCTGTTCCGGCAGCTGGCGCCTCGCTTCGGCGTCCTGCCGACCATCACCGAGGCCGCGGTGTCCGAGGCCAACGTCGAACTGGCACTCGGGCAGCGCTGCATCAGCATCGGCCACAAGACCCGAGTCGAGAACGCCACGCTCCTCGCACTCAGCCGGGTGGGCGTGGAGTACGTGTCGACGAGGAGCATCGGGTACAACCACATCGACGTGGCATACGCGGCGAGCGTCGGCATCTCCGTCGGCAACGTCGCGTACTCGCCCGACAGCGTGGCCGACTACACGCTGATGCTGATGTTGATGGCGGTGCGCCACGCGAAGTCGATCGTCCGCCGCGCCGACGTCCACGACTACCGACTGGATGACGTGCGCGGGAGAGAACTGCGCGACCTGACCGTCGGAGTGGTGGGAACGGGGCGCATCGGCACCGCGGTCATCGACCGCCTGCGAGGTTTCGGCGGCCGAGTCCTGGCCTTCGACACCCGTCCCCGGGCTTCCGCCGATTACGTCCCGCTCGACGAATTGCTGCGGCAGAGCGACATCGTCACGCTCCACACCCCGCTCACCGCGGACACGCACCACCTCCTCGACCGCCGGCGCATCGGGCACATGAAGCACGGCGCGATCGTCGTGAACACCGGGCGCGGGTCGCTTCTCGACACCGAAGCCCTCATCCCGGCACTGGAAAGCGGCAGGTTGGGAGGGGCGGCGCTGGACGTCCTGGAAGGGGAGGAAGGGATCTTCTACGCCGACTGCCGGAACAGGCCGATCGGGAGCGAGGCGCTGTTGCGGCTGCAAAGGCTGTCGAACGTGCTCATAACCCCGCACACGGCCTACTACACGGACCACGCACTGCGCGACACCGTCGAGAACAGTCTCATCAACTGCTTGAACTTCGAGAACGGGAAAACGGCATGAACAGGCTGAAGGTCGGCATCATCTTCGGGGGCGCGTCCGAGGAGCACCCCGTCTCGGTCAAGTCCGCGCAAGAGGTCGCCCGGAACCTCGACGCCGAGAAGTACGAGCCGCTGTGGATCGGGATCACGCGGTCCGGCGCCTGGAAGCTCTGCGACGGTCCTGGCGCGGGGTGGGAGAACGGCGACGCCCGTCCGGTCGTGCTGTCACCCGACCGGAGCGTCCACGGGCTGCTGGTGCTGGGGGAGGGGGACTGCGAAGCGATCCGCCTGGACGTCGTGCTGCCCGTCCTGCACGGCAGGTTCGGCGAGGACGGTGCGATGCAGGGCTTGTTGGAGCTCTCCGGCATCCCCTACGTCGGCTGCGACGTCCAGAGCTCCGCGCTGTGCATGGACAAGTCCTTGGCCTACGCCGTCGTCAGGAGCGCGGGAATCGCCACGCCGACCTTCTGGACGGTCACTGCGGACGAGAACCCCGATCCGGACCGGTTCACCTATCCGGTCTTCGTGAAGCCCGCCCGCTCGGGGTCGTCCTTCGGCGTCGGCAAGGTGTCCCGCGGAGAAGAGCTGCCGACCGCGGTGAAGGCGGCCAGGCAGTACGACTCGAAGGTGTTGATCGAGGAGGCGGTCGTCGGGAGCGAGGTCGGCTGCGCGATCCTGGGGAACGACCCGGACCTGGTCGCGGGCGAGGTGGATCGGATCGCCCTGTCCCACGGCTTCTTCCGGATCCACCAGGAGGACGAGCCGGAGAGCGGGTCCGAGAACTCCACACCGGTCGTTCCCGCCGACATCCCGGCGGCGGCGCGCTCGCTCGTCCAGGAGACGGCGAAGGCCGTGTACCGGGCCTTGGGCTGCCGTGGACTGTCGCGAGTGGACATGTTCCTCAAGCAGGACGGGACGGTGGTGCTCAACGAGGTCAAC
The DNA here is from genome assembly GCF_000716595.1 of Saccharothrix sp. NRRL B-16314. Classification (GTDB taxonomy): domain Bacteria; phylum Actinomycetota; class Actinomycetes; order Mycobacteriales; family Pseudonocardiaceae; genus Actinosynnema. The sequence goes on along the minus strand of NZ_JNXC01000006.1, from coordinate 276,060 downwards.
ACCCTGCCGGGCCTGACTTCGTACAGCCGGTACCCGAGGATGATGGCCGCCGCCGGGTTGTCGCTCGGCGACGTGATCGACCGGGTCGTCTCGTCGGCCTTGGCGGGGGACGCCCGGTGAAGGACGACTTCGTGTTCGTCGACGAGCTCGTGCCCGGCCTTCGCTGGGATGCCAAGTACGCCACCTGGGACAACTTCACCGGCAAACCGGTGGACGGGTACCTGGCGAACCGGATCGTCGGCACCCGGGCGCTCTGCGCGGCCTTGGAGAGCGCCCGGGACAAGGCCGCGACCCTCGGCTTCGGCCTGCTCCTCTGGGACGGGTACCGCCCTCAACGGGCCGTGGACTGCTTCCTGCGCTGGTCGGCCCAGCCGGAGGACGGCCGGACGAAGCTGCGGCACTACCCGAACATCCACAGGTCCGAGATGGTCGACAAGGGTTACGTGGCCGCGAAGTCGGGCCACAGCCGAGGCAGCACCGTCGACCTGACGCTCTACCACCTGGCCACCGGTGAACTCGCCGCGATGGGCGGTGGCCACGACCTGATGGACTCGATCTCACACCACGGGGCAGCGGGCACCACGCCGGTCGAAGCGGAGAACCGCCGACACCTCTGCTCCGTCATGGAGTCCTGCGGGTTCGACCGGTACGACCGCGAGTGGTGGCACTACACGTTGCGGGACGAACCCCATCCGCACGACTACTTCGACTTCCCCATCGCGTAGTCGGTGGCCGCGGCGGGCAGTCGCACCGTGACGCGAAGCCCTCCGCCGGTCCGCGGCGTGATGGTGAGGGTCCCGTCGTGGGCCTGTGCGATGCTCTTGACGATCGCCAGGCCGAGGCCGACACCCGCGTTGTGGGTGCGTACGCGCTGGGTGCCGCGCTGGAACGGCTCGGTCAGGGTGGACACCAGCCGGGGTGCGAGCTCGTCGCCGGTGTTCTCGACCGAGAGCACGACGGTCTCGAGGTCGACGCTGGTGGTCACCCACACAGCGCCCTGTTCGGGCAGGTTGTGCACGATCGCGTTGTGCACGAGGTTCGTGGCCAGCTGGAGCAGCAGAGCGTGCGAACCGGTCGTGGGGGCGATGTCGCCGGTGGTGTGGATGGTGAGGCCGTGCTTCTCCGCGAGGGGGAGGAGAGTTTCGGCGGCTTCTTCCGCGACGAGGGACAGGTCGACGTGTTCCCGGGTGAAGGACCGCTGGTCGGCGCGGCTGAGCAGGAGCATCGCCTCGGTGAGGTCGATCGCGCGGGTGTTGACGGCGCGGAGCGCGTCGACCAGTTCGCGGGAGTGGCTGTTCGGATCGTTGCGGGCCACGTCGAGGAGCGTCTGCGTGATCGCCAGCGGGGTGCGCAGCTCGTGTGAGGCGTTGGCCGCGAACCGCTGCTGCTCGGCGACGTGTGCTTCGAGCCGCGAGAGCATGGCGTCGAAGGCGTCGGCGAGTTCGCGGAACTCGTCCCCCGGGCCCGGCAGCCAGATCCGGTGGGAGAGCGACCCGTCCGCGGCCCGGCGGGTGGCGTCGGTGATCCGGGCCAGGGGCGCGAGCATCCGACCGGCGAGGAGCCACCCTCCCACGAGGCCGAACACCAGCAGGAACACCAACGCCGCGGTGGCCTTCGGCGCGAAGGCGTCCCAGAGCTCGGACCGGTCGGGGCCGGTGAGGACCAGCCGGTTGGGCGGGCGCGTCACGGACTCGGGCACGTAGCGCAGCAGGAACACCCACACCACCGCGAGCAGCAGCGCTCCCGCGATCATGAGGAACCCGGCGTAGCTGAGGGTGAGCTTGAGCCGGACGCTGAGACCGGGCTGCCTATCCACGGTCACCTGCCTGGTCCGCGGTGTCAGCTCCGGTGTCGATGCGGTAGCCGACGCCCGCGACGGTGGCGATGACCCAGGGCTCGCCGAGCCGTTTGCGCAGGGCCGAGACGGTGATCCGCACGGCGTTGGTGAACGGGTCGGCGTTCTCGTCCCACGCCCGTTCCAGCAGCTCCTCGGCACTCACCACACCGCCCTCGGCGGCGACGAGGACTTCGAGCACGGCGAACTGCTTCCGCGTGAGCCCGACGTAGCGGCCGTCGCGGAAGACCTCCCGGCGGAACGGGTCCAGCCGCAGGCCCGCGATCTCCAGCACCGGTGGCCTGTTGTGGGCCCGCCTGCGGTCGAGCGCCCTGAGCCGGAGCACCAGCTCCCGCAGCTCGAACGGCTTGGTGAGGTAGTCGTCGGCGCCGAGCCCGAAACCGGTGGCCTTGTCGTCGAGGCGGTCGGCGGCGGTGAGCATGAGGATCGGCATGCCGCTGCCGGACGCGACGATGCTCTCGGCGACCTCGTCACCGGACGGCCCGGGGATGTCGCGGTCGAGGACGGCGATGTCGTAGGAGTTGACGCTCAGCAGCTCCAGGGCGGTGTCGCCGTCACCGGCGATGTCGGCGGCGATCGCCTCCAGGCGGAGCCCGTCACGGATGGCCTCTGCCATGTAGGGCTCGTCCTCGACGACCAATATGCGCATGCTCCGATGCTACGAGCCGGTCCATATCGTCGGCATATCGAGAACCTCATACGTGTCGGCAACGCCGCGCTGATTTGACTGCACGCATGCCTTACATCGAACCAGGAAGCAGGCCCTACCGCGCACCGGCACGAACAGCGGCCCGTCGCACCCGATTGCCGGCGTCCTCATTCTCGTCGGACGTCCGGCGCGTTCTCGGAAAGGCGCACGGCGCGGTTCCCGACCCGGTGTCGGTCTTCGACGACGGGGTTCCGGCCGTGGTCAACCTCGATCCAGGCCTGCTGGGCGCCTTGCGCCGAGCCGCGACCGATGCCAAGGACGACGGGGTCGAGTTCTTCGTCAACGGCGGCTGGCGTTCTCCGGAGTACCAGGATCAACTATTGCGCGACGCCGTTTCCCTGTACGGCTCGGAAAAGGAAGCAGCCCGGTGGGTGGCCACTCCGGAAACGTCGGCCCACGTGTCGGGGGACGCGGTCGACATCGGGCGTTCCGATGCCAGGGCGTGGCTTTCCGAGCACGGCGCCGAGTACGGGTTGTGCCAGATCTACCGCAACGAACCCTGGCACTACGAACTGCGTCCCGGAGCGATCCACCTCGGCTGTCCGCCGATGTACGACGACCCCAGCCATGATCCGAGGATGCGGCGGTGACCCGGACACTGCGGACAGTTCGGACGGAGGGGTGGCCGCGGGCCGTGTGCCGGCCCGCTCGCCGGATTTGACCGGTCAGGGTGGTCGTGGGGTCTGGACTGGCGGGCCGTCGTGCGTCAGAGTCGGGGCGGTGATCGGGCGATCGGATCACCTGACAACGTTGTCACCCCAGAGAGGTCCTTGCCGATGCCGCTCAGACGAGGCAACCCACTGCTGCTCGCCGTCGCGCTGGTGCTCGTCGGCGCACCGCTCGCCGCGACGCCGGCGGCGGCCCAGCCCGACGACGTCGACCCGACGACCCTGGTGAACCCGTTCGTCGGCACCCAGAACTTCGGCAACACGTTCCCCGGCGCGAGCATGCCGTTCGGCATGGTGCAGGTGAGCCCGGACACCGGCGGCCAGGGCGGCTACGACTACCAGCAGCAGGAGATCCACGGCTTCAGCCAGACGCACCTGTCCGGCGTCGGCTGCGGGGTCGCGGGCGAGCTGCCGGTCATGCCGACGACCGGCCCGGTGGACAACGTTGACACCGCCCGCTACCGGTCGAAGTACTCGCACGCCGACGAAGAGGCGCGACCGGGCTACTACCGCGTCGGCCTGTCCCGCTACGGCGTGGACGCGGAGCTGACCGCGACGCCCCGCACCGGCTGGCAGCGCCACACCTTCCCGGCCGGAGCGCAGGCGAACGTCCTGTTCAACACCGGCAAGGCGAACCAGCAGGTGCTCGATTCCGAGGTGCACGTCATCGGCGACCGCACCATCGAGGGACGGGTGCGCGCCGGCCGGTTCTGCGCCGGCCACGACGAGCACACCACGTACTTCACGGCCACGTTCGACCGGCCGTTCGCGAGCTTCGGCACGTGGCGCGGCACCACCCGCGCGCCGGGGGTGCCGGACGCGGCGGGTCAGGGCGGCAACGGCGCGTGGGTGACCTTCGACGCGACCGCCGACCGCGACGTGGTGCTCAAGGTCGGCCTCTCGTACACCGGCATCGAAGGAGCCCGGAAGAACCTCGCCGAGGAGACCGGCGACTCCTACGACTTCGACGCCACGAAAGCAGCTGCGCACCAGGCCTGGGTGGAAAGGCTGAACTCGATCCGGGTCGACGGCGGCGCGCCGGAACGCCGGGTCGCCTTCTACACCGCCCTCTACCACTCGCTGCTGCACCCGAACCTCGCCGGCGACGTCGACGGCCGGTACATGGGCTTCGACGGGAAGCCGCACACCGCCGAGGGGTTCACGCCGTACCAGAACCTGTCGCTGTGGGACACCTACCGGCCGCAGAACCAGCTGCTGGAGCTGCTGGAACCCGAGGTCGCGCGGGACGTCGCGCTGTCGGTCGTGGCGAGCGGTCGTGACGGCGGGTGGCTGCCGCGCTGGGCGCTGGCGAACAGCGAGACCAACATCATGACCGGCGACCCGGTGACGCCGTTCCTGGTCGAGGCGTGGTCGAAGGGCCTGCTCGCCGGGCACGAGGAGGAGGCGTACGAGCTGCTGAAGCGCAACGCCACCACCGTGCCGCCCGCCGACTCGCCGTACAACGGCCGGTCCGGCGTCGAGTTCTACGGCGACCGCGGCTACATCCCGTCCGGGCTGCGGCTCGGCACCGACTGCGCGCACAAGGGCGGCGACAACGACTGCGTGCACCCGGCGTCGGCGACGCTGGAGTACGCGGCGGCGGACGCGTCGCTCGCGGTCATGGCGGAAGGCCTGGGCAAGCGGGACGACGCGCGCGTGTTCGCCGACCGCGGGCAGTGGTACCGCAACCTGTGGGACGCCTCGACCGGCCACTTCCGCCCCCGCACGGCCGAGGGCACGTGGGTGGCGCCCTACAACCCGGTCGACGCCGGCCACCAGTTCCACGAGGGCGGCGCGTTCCAGTACCAGTGGCTGGTGCCGCAGGACCCGAACGGGCTCGTCGAGCTGATGGGCGGGCGCGCGGCCACAGAGGACCGGCTCGACGCGTTCTTCGCCTACGACAAGCTGCTCGCCGACCCGGTGAAGACCGTGCGGGAGGACTGGATCACCCAGCCCTACGACTACTACGGCAAGCCCACGTACAACCCCAACAACGAACCCGACCTGCTCGCGCCGTACTTCTACCTGTCGACGCGCACGCCGGCGAAGACCGCGACCGTCGTGCGGGCGGCGATGACGTTGTTCACCACCGGTCCGGACGGCATGACCGGCAACGACGACCTGGGCACGATGTCGGCCTGGTACGTGTTCTCGTCGCTGGGCCTCTACCCGACGATGAGCGGTGGCGACTTCCTGGCCCTGTCCAGCCCCCAGTTCCCGGGCGCGACCGTCCGGACCGGACAGGAAACGCTGACCATCACCGCGCCCGGCGCGAGCGACGCCAACCGGTACGTCCAGCAGGTGTCGTTCAACGGCCGTGACGTGCGCAAGACGTGGCTGGACTGGGACGACGTCGCCGGCGGCGGCACGTTGGCCCACCGGCTCGGCACCAGGCCGTCGTCCTGGGGCACCGACCCCGGCTCCGAGCCGCCCTCGATCAACCGCGCGCGGCCCGACGACCGGCGGCACGTCGACGCGTCGCTGCGGCAGTCCGCGGCGGTCGTGCCGACGGCGGACTCGCCGCAGACGGTGCCGCTGACGCTGGACGTGCTCGCCCAGGCGCCCGGCGCGGTGCCGGTCCAGGTGACGACGGAGGTGCCGGCCGGCTGGTCGGCGCCCGCCACGCCGCCGATGGTGATCAAGTCGGACCGGCTGCCGGCTCAGCGGTCGGTCGAGGTCGTGGTGACGGTGCCCGCCGGCACGCCGATCGGCCGGTACCCGGTGCGCGTCACCGTGCAGGGGTCGAACACCGTCGTGCGCGAGGCCGTGGTCGAGGTGCGGCAGGCGGCGACGTGCGCGGTGGCGGGCGACCAGTGCGCGGTGGACCTGTCGCGGGAGCTGAACCACGACGGCGCGGCGACGGTCGCCGCGTCCGGTCAGGGCAACTTCGACGGTCAGGGCTGGAGCTACGACGCCGCGTTGCTGCCCGCCGCCGGTCCCGTGTCGTGGGGTGGCGTGACGTACCAGGCACCGGACGCGACCGGCACGGCCGCGAACTTCGTGGAAGCGCGCGGGCAGGCCATGCTGCTGCCCGCGGGCGAGCACGGCGCGCTGCGGATCGTGGCGGCGTCGCACAACGGCCCGGTGACCACGGCCGTGACCGTCCGGTACGCCGACGGCACCACCGCGGAGGTGCCGATGACGGTCGGCGACTGGGCCGGTTCCGGTGGCACGGTGGTGCTGGACATGCCGCACCGCATCAAGGCGGGGCAGGGCGTGGACGGTCCGCCGGTCCGGTTGTTCGGCCTGTCCCTCCCGCTCGACCCGGCGAAGACCGTGCACTCGGTGACGCTGCCCGACGACCCGCGGGTGGAGGTGTACGCGATCACGTTGGCCTGAGGGTTCGGCGCGTCAGGGGCGGGCGTCTTCGGGCGCCCGCCCCCGCGTCGGCGGGCAATGCGCGAACCGGCGAGCGGGTCGATGTGCCGGGATCACACTCCGGCGCCGCGAAGAGTGGGTGCGTCCGCCACGGCCGTGGATCGCGGCGGTTCCTAGCATCGAGGCATCCGTGTGACCGCTGTCACTCCGTCCTCGTCGTGGAGGTTCGCCGTGCCCGATCGTCACCCCGTCGTCGGTAGCCGCGGTCCCGCCGCGGCGCTCGTCGCCACGCTGGCCGTCCTGGTGGTCGTCGCCCTGTCAGTGGTGAGCACGTCGCGGCCCGCCCGCGCGGCCACGCTGCAGGAGGTGACTGGCTTCGGCACGAACCCCGGCAACCTCCAGATGTTCCGGTACGTGCCCACGGGCCTGGGCAGCGGACGGCCGGTGGTGGTGGCGATGCACGGCTGCACGCAGAACGCGTCCGGCTACGCCAACGGGACCGGGTGGCAGGCGCTGGCCGACCGGTGGCAGTTCTCGGTGGTGTTCCCGCAGCAGAAGTCCCAGAACAACGCCAATTCCTGCTTCAACTGGTTCGAGCCGGGCGACACCCGCCGCGGCTCCGGTGAGGCGTTGTCGATCAAGCAGATGGTCGACCGGGTGAAGGCGGACATCGGGTCGACGTCGGCGTACGTCACCGGTCTGTCGGCGGGCGGCGCGATGACGTCGGTCATGCTGGCCACCTACCCGGAGGTGTTCTCCGGCGGGGGAGTGGTCGCGGGGCTGCCCCACGGCTGCGCGACCACGGTGTCCTCCGCGTACACCTGCATGAACCCCGGCGTGAACCTGACCCCCGCGCAGTGGGGCGACCGGGTCCGGGCCGCGGCCGGCTACACCGGCACCCGCGCGAAGGTCTCCATCTGGCACGGCACCTCCGACAACACCGTGCGCCCGCTGAACGCCACCGAGCTGGTGGAGCAGTGGACCGACGTCAACGGCACCGACCAGACGGCCGACGTGCGCGACACGGTCGCCGGTTACCCGCACCGCGTCTACGGCGGCACGGTGGAGGTCTACGACATCACCGGCATGGGCCACGGCCAGCCGGTCGACCCGGGGACGGGCGCCGGGCAGTGCGGCACGGCCGGGGCCTACATCCTCGACGTGAACATCTGCGCGGCGCACCACATGGCCCGGTTCTGGGGACTGGTGGACGGTTCACCGACGTCCACGAGCACCACCACGTCGACGCCGCCGTCGCACACCGACACCGCCCGCGGCACGCCGACCGACCACTACGTCGCCGGCCGCGTCGACGTCAACGAGTACAACACCCTGGGCGCCAGGTACGGCTACAACTCCGTGATCACGCTTTACCGCTGCGGTGTGGACTGGACCGACAAGCCGGACTGCTCGCCGATCTGACCGAGGCCCGGCAGCGTCGCCCCGATCTCGGCGTGGCGGAGCAGGAACCCGCCCTCGTCGAGCTTCTTGCGGCGGAGCCACGCGGTCACCTCGGTGTTGCACTTGCTGGCGTTGCACGAACGGCACGCGGGGACCACGTTGTCCAAGGTGTAGCGGCCACCACGGGAGATCGCGAGCACGCAGTCCCGCTGCAACGGTCCGTCGTTCGCACCGCAGTAGGCGCAGCCACCCCACGCCGACTGAAGCGCCTGCCACTGCGCGTCATCGAGGTCGTGCTCCACCCGACCCATCCGGCGCTTCCGCCGGCGTGCGGCTCGAACCCGGCGGCTCGCGTTCACCATCGCGCCACTGTACGACCTCCGCTATCGCGTCACGGCGCGAAACGGCGAGGCACCCGGGCGACCTGGGAGACCAGTGCTGCCCGGCGCGACCACCTGCGCACCCGCAGCAGGTAGAGGCGACGGGTCAGCGGCCCGCAGAGCACGGCGACGACGTCGGCCGAACGGGGGCGGACGCCGAGGCGCAGCAGCGACCGCAGGTGCGCGACCGTCGTGCGCTCCGGATCACCGCCCCGCTGGAACCGCCGCCACTCGCGCGCCTGCGCGAGGTCGCCCGTTGCGGCGAGCCGCACGGCGAACGCCAGGCGCGCACGCCGCACCGGCACCGACGCGTCGGGGTCCTCCAGGTCGAACCGGCGGTTGACCGGGTCGGCGCAGAACCGGTGCTCCGGCCACGTGCCGGCGGCGGCGCGACCGGAGGATGCCGGCGTCGAGGGGACCAGGGACGCCGCCGGGTGAGCGGCGGGCCAACCCTGCGCGACCTCCAGCCCGCACCACCAGCACAGCGCTCCCGGTTCCACCGCGGACAGCGCCCGGCTCGGCGGCAACGCCTCCCGGCGGTGCGCGGGCGAGGAAGTCGTGATGTGGACGGCGAACTCCATGACCGAAAGCTACCGCCGCTCGGCGGCCCGGACGTCCACGATGATCGTCACGGGCCGGAAGTTCGGCAGAGGTGATCGGCTCTACCGATCACCTGCCGTCCACCGTGGACCGTTCGTCACCGCAGATCACTCGCCCACCGCGCCGGCGGGTTGCGACGCGGGGCGGCCCAGTCGTTGGCGACACCCTCGGCGAGCACCATGGCGAACGCGATCGCGCCCAGCAGCCACCAGCTTCGTGGACGGCTTCGCCACCGGGGTGGACGGCGCGGTCCCCTCCGGCTCGGGCACGTCTCAAGCACCACCTGTTCCCACACATGCCACGCCCCCGACCTGCGCCGCGCACAGCCCGTCGTCGAGGACTCCTGCGCACGGCACGCCATCCGTGGACCTCGGCTGACCGGTACGCTGCCTGGTCACGTGAGATTGCCCTGGAGCATGCTCACTCCGTGCTCCTGCTGACCGAGGCGCTGCGCCGAGACGTCCACGATCGGGTAATCCGCCAGGTCGATGGAGTCGGGCACCGCCACGTCCGCCTGCCCACCGGTGAGCACGCCCAGCGGGATCATCGTGTCGGCACCGTCGTAGAGCCAGATCTGGTAGAGGCCCTCGGGCGCGGGCATGCCGTCCATGCGGAGCCGGAGCACCACCCGATCGCCCGTGCGCACGACCCGTGCCTCGCCGTCGGCGCTCTGTGGCGCGGACGGCAGGCGGTCCAGGTCCGCGCGGGCGATCACCTGCTCGGCAGGCTCGGGCAGCGGCCTGGGCATCGCGGCCAGGTTCACCGCGACCGCGCCGCCGGCGCCCAGCACCGCTGCCGCCGCGGCGACCGCCAGCAAGCGCGGGCCAGGGCGGCGCCTCGTCGGCGACGGCACCACGGGCGGCGGTGTGGCGGCCGGCTCGCCGTCCTGACCGGTCTCGGCGGCGATGCGCTCCCACACCGACTCCGACGGGGACTGCAGGTGGCGCTCGTGCCGGGTTTCGCGGCCGAGGGCCGCCACGTCGCGCAGCGCTCGCAACTCCTGGGCGCACGCCGCGCACTCGCGCAGGTGATCGGTGTCCTCGAACGTTTCGGTGAGATCACCGATCGCGATGAGAGTCAGTCGTTCGAGGTCAACGTGCCGCACGGTCGACCTCCCATCGCTTGCGCAGCCGGTCCACGCCCCGCCGCAGGTGGCTCTTGACCGTCCCCAGCGGTAGGCCGGTCCGTGCCGCGATCTGCTGGTGGGTGAGATCATCGTAGAAGGCCAGCACCAGCACCCTGCGCTGCTCCGCCGGCAGGGTCGCCAGTTCGTCGAGCACGACGAGCCGGTCCAGCACCCGGTCGGACCGGTGCTCGGCCGGTTCCTGGTGAACCGGTCCGCCGATCGAGTGAAGCACGCGCGTCACCTGTTCGTGCCGGCCGCGAGCGCGCAACAGGTCCACGGCCCGGCGGCGCGCGATGGTGAGGAGCCACACCAACAGGCTGCCCTTGCCGGAGTCGAACGTGTCCCGCGCCTGCCAAGCCGACACGAACGTCGTCTGCACGACGTCCTCGGCGTCGTGCACGTTGCCCAGGCTCGCCCGGGCCACGCGCATCACCGCCGGCCCGTACCGGTCGTAGACCGTTCGGAGCGCTCTCGGCTCGCCGGCCGCGAACCGCACCGGCAGGTCGTCATCTGTCCCGGCGGTCTCACCGCTGGGCGGCAGCGCGGTCACAACCGCAACCATCGTCGCACCACCTGACCGATCCTCAAGCCTGTGCACCGGGTGTGCATGACGGACCCACGAGAGTGGTTCGCTACCGCGGTGCGTTCCGGATGCGGTGCATCCACGGCAGGGTCGGCGGTCGTATCGGTGGATGTCCTGCTCGTTGATTCTCTGGAGCAACCATGAAGACAGCGATTCCCCGCGTCCTGGCCGCAGCCGCGCTCGTTCTGGGCACGACCGTCGGCGCGGCGCCCTTCGCGAGCGCCGCCGAGGTGTCGATGGTGTCGGTGGTGCACGGCATCCCCGGCCAGCCCGTCGACGTCTACGTCAACGGCGCCAAGACACTGGACAAGTTCGAACCGTCAACGGTCGCCGGTCCCCTGGAACTGGCCGCCGGCACTTACGACGTGGCGCTCACCAAACCCGGTGAGCCGGTCGGGAGCGCCATCCTGCGCAACCAGGCCCTGTCCGTGCCCGGCGGGAAGAACCTCAGCCTCGCCGCCCACCTGGATGCGGCGGCCAAGCCGGCCCTGACCGCGTTCGTCAACGACACCGCGGCCGTCGCGGCAGGCCAGGCCAGGCTGATCGTGCGGCACGCTGCCGCTGCCCCGGCGGTCGACGTCCGCGCGGGAGGGAAGCCCGTGTTCACCGGTCTGACCAACCCCAAGGAGGCAAAGGCCGACCTGCCCGCCGGTGCGGTCGAGGCGGACGTCGTGCTGGCCGGTACCAGTACCGTCGTCCTCGGGCCGCAGTCGGTCAACCTCAAGGCGGGCAGCGCCACGATCGTGTACGCGATCGGTTCAGCGGAGGGCAAGACGCTCGGCCTGGCCTCCCAGGTCGTCGACGGCCTGGGCGGTGCGCCCACCGGCATGCCGGCCGGTACAGGTGGCGCCGCCGACACGAGCGCGCCGTGGCCACTGCTGAGCGGTTTCGCCCTGCTGCTCGTCGCGGCGACGGCAGCCCTCCGGCGGCGCTCGGCCCGCCCGGCGGGGGACGTGGCGCGATGAGGCGCGTGGGTGGGTTCGCCGCCGTGCTCGTCCTGGCCGGCGTCCTGATCGCGGTGTGGTGGACCGGACGACCGGCCCCCACCGTCGGAGCGCAGGCAGTGCGAGCACTCCAGTCCGCGAGCCCACCCACGCCCGCGTCGGCGCCGTTCGGTGCACCGGCCGTGCCGACAGTGGCGGCCACCGTCCCGACCCCGCAGCCGGTCACGGCGCCCCGCACTCTCACCCTGCCCTCCCTGGGCGTGACCGCCGCGGTCGAGCCCACCGGAGTCGATGAGCGCGGCGAGTTCGCCGTCCCCCCGTCGGTGGACGTCGTCGGCTGGTACCGGCTCGGACCCGGCCTCGACGAGCCGACCGGGTCCGTGGTGCTCGGCGGCCACGTGGACAGCGCCACCGACGGTCCCGGCGCGTTCCGCCGCCTGGCCGAGCTCGAACCGGGTGACGAGGCGCTGGTCACGGGGCAGGACGGCGGAGAACGCCGGTACCGCGTCGTGGCCCGTGAGCAGCGCCCCAAGCAGGATCTCGACCTCGCCCCCTACTTCGCACGCGACGGCGCGCCGCGGCTGACGCTGTTCACCTGCGGCGGCGACTTCGACAGCGGCGCCCGGTCGTACTCGGACAACGTGATCGTCACGGCGGTTCCCGTCTGACGACCGGCGTGACCACGCGCTTCGACCTGCGCATCACACCGCGCCGGCAGCGGTCGGGCGCGGACCACCTGCTCTGCACCAGGCCAAGGCCGAGTTCTTCCGGATGCTCGGCCCCTCGGTGCGCATAAGGCTGCTCGAACTGCCTAGGACGGCCTCGAACCGGTGCGCGACCTCTGTCGACAAGGGATCTCCGGCCGCGTCGTCGGCGTGGCGGTCCGGTCGGGACTCCGTTGTGGACTCGCGGTCAGGACAGCTCCCGCCCGCCCTGCCGCCCGGTCGGGAGGGACTGGTTGTCCAGGCCGAGGGCGGCGATCAGATCCGCGACGCGGTGGTGCGACTCCATCGGGTGGCGCAGGTGTCCGTCCGGGTTGATCCGGTAGTGGTTGCGGCGACCGAGCTTGGTCCGCTCCACGTAACCGCCCTCGATGAGGTCGGTGACGATGAGCTGCACGGCCCGTGTGGTGATGCCGACCTTGTCGGCGATCACCGGGAGCGTCTGGTCGCCGTCCGAGGCGAGGTACAGCAGCACGTGGGCGTGGTTGCTCAGGAACGTCCAAGTGGTGCCGCGGTCATCGTGATCGGGCCGCATGGGTTGAAACACTAGACCGCTTGACAGACGAACTCCAGTTCGTCATTCTGGTGGGGCGAAGGGGAGTACCCGATTCACCCGGATCGTCAATACGGCAGGCCCCGTGGCCCGCCCGGTCCCGGTGACGTCCGCGTCGGGCGTGGGGAGACCTTCGGTTCACGGACGATGAACCGGAGGTGCACCGGATGCTGTACGTACCCTTGTGGGCTTGGGCCGCCGTGCTGGGCGTGATCCTGCTGATGCTGGCCGTGGACCTGTACGCACACCGTGGCGCGCACGTGGTGGGCGTGCGTGAAGCCGCTGTCTGGTCGGGTGTGTGGGTGGCGCTCGGCTTGGCGTTCGGCGCGGTGGTGTGGTGGGCGTGGGGCGGCGAGTTCGCCGGCCAGTACTTCGCCGGGTACGTCATCGAGAAGTCGCTGGCCGTCGACAACGTCTTCGTGTTCGCGATCATCTTCAGCTACTTCGCCGTGCCCCGCGAGCACCAGCACCGCGTGCTGTTCTACGGCGTGCTGGGCGCGCTGGTGTTCCGGGCGGTCTTCATCGCCGCCGGGTCGGTGCTGATCGCGTCGTTCGCGTGGATCCTCTACCTGTTCGGCGCGTTCCTGGTCTTCACGGGCATCCGGATGGCGCGGCACCGGGAGGAGACGATCGACCCGGAGCGCAGCGTGGTGCTGCGGCTGTTCCGCCGGTTCGTTCCCGTGACCGACGGCTTCCGCGGCGGGCGGTTCCTGGTCCGCGAGGGCAGCAGGTGGGTAGCCACCCCGTTGCTCGCCGTGCTGGTGCTGGTCGAGGTCACCGACGTGGTGTTCGCGGTGGACAGCATCCCGGCGATCTTCGCGGTCACCCGCGAACCGTTCCTGGTGTTCACGTCGAACGCCTTCGCCGTCCTGGGCCTGCGCGCGATGTACTTCCTGCTGGCCGACCTGATGCATCGCTTCGTGTACCTCAAACTGGGTCTGGCGCTGGTGCTGGTGTGGGTGGGCGTGAAGATGCTGCTGCTCGACCTCTACAAGATCCCGACGTGGTTCTCGCTGGCCGTCGTCGCCGCGATCCTGACCGTCACCGTGGTCACCAGCCTGCGGACCACCCGCACCACGATGAGGTGAGGGCGGGGTACGGCCGGCTGCGGTGTCACGTTCGGCGGTCGACGTCGAACGGGGTGGACCGACCGAGGCGGTCGCTGGTGCTGGTGAACGCGTGCTCCGAGGCGTGTGCGGCGGTGGCGCCGGCGCCGGCCGCTCCGGTCCGACCGTGATCAGCGGCCTTGTAGCACAACGGGTTCGGGTCGCGGCGCCAGGACGTTGGCGAACACCACCCCGAGCAGGCACAGCGCCACCGGCACCAGGAACGCCACGTTCAGCGGGATCCAGTGGGCCAGGCCGCCGATCAGCGCCGGACCGGCCAGCAGGCCCACGTAACCGAGGCCGACGACCCGCGCCATCAACGCGCCGGACGACCGCTTGTCCAGGTTGCCCGCCGCCGAGAACAGCTGCGGCACGCTGCCGGACAGACCGAGACCGAACAACGCCCACCCCGCGAACGCCAACGGCACCCAAGGCGAGAACACCACGAGCGTGAGCCCGGACGCGGCCAGCGCCGCCCCGTACCGCACGATCGCGACCGGCCCGACGATCGCCGCGACCCGGTCGGTGGCGAACCGGCCGATCGTCATGGCCACCGCGAACGAGCCGTAGGCGAAGGCCGCGGTGCTGGTGGACGTGCCCAGGACGTCCTCGGCGTGCAGGGCGGCCCAGTCGTTGGCGACACCCTCGGCGAGCATCATGGCGAACGCGATAGCGCCCAGCAGCCACACCAGCTTCGTGGACGGCTTCGCCGCCGGGGCGGACGGCGCGGTCTCCTCCGGCTCGGGCACGTCGGCGTCGATCAGGAACCGGCCGGTCAGCAGCGACACCACGATCGTGAACACGCCGCAGGCGCTCAACGTCACCGCCGTCGGCACCTCGGCGCCGAGCGTCGCGGCACCCACCAGGGCGGCGAACGCGCCGCCGATCGACCACATCGCGTGGAACGAAGCCATGATCGGCCGCGGGTAGGCGCGTTCCACGACCACGGCGTGCGAGTTCATCGCCACGTCGATCGTGCCGTTGCCGAAGCCGAAGAACAGCAGGGCCAGGCCCAGTCCCCACCAGGACTCGGCCAGGCCGGGGAAGAACAGGGCGGTGCCGAGCAGCACCCCCGCCGCGGGCAGGAGCTTGCGCTGGCCGAACCGGTCGGCGAGCGGACCGGCGACCTGCATGCCGGCGAACGCCGCCGCGCCGAGCACGAGCAGCAGCCCGCCCAGCGCGCTGTGCGAGATGCCGGTGGCGCGCTCGACCTCCGGGATGTGCACCACCCACAGGCCGACGGCGAACCCGTTCAGGGTGAAGTAGATCCACGTCGCGACGCGGGCGGCGCGCGGCAGGGCGGGCGTCACAGGTTCTCCAGTGGTTCGGCGACGTGCACGAGCACCCCGCGTTCGGCCAGTTCACGGCGCACTCCGGCAGGGGCGCTCGGATCGGTGACCAGCACGTCCGGCCGGTCGGCGGGGCAGACGTGGGCGAGTGCGGTGCGGTCGAACTTCGTGCCGTCGGCGAGCACGATCGTCCGGCCGGACACGGCCATCGCCTGCTGCTTGACCTCGGCGTCGGCGAGGTTGTGCGCGGTGAGCCCGGCTTCCAGGCCGAACGCGCACGGGCTGAGCACGGCGACGTCGAAGCGCAGCGCCCGCAGCGACGCCAGCGCCAGCGGGCCGACCATCGCCAGCTCACCGGGCCTGGGCTCGCCGCCGGGCAGCAGCAGCCGCACCTCGGGCGCGTCGAGCAGTTCGCGCACCGCGTGCAGGGACAACGGCATCACGGTGACCGCACGGCCGCGCAGCAGCTTGGCCACCTCGACCGCCGTCGTGCCGCTGTCCAGCACGATCGTCTCGCCGTCCCGGACCAGTTCGACGGCGGCTGCCGCGATGGCGCGCTTCGTCGCGGTGGCGGTGGCCGCGCGCGCGGTGAACGGCGGCTCGACGCCCGCCGGGCTGAGCGGCACGGCCCCGCCGTGTATCCGGCGCAGCACGCCGCTCGCCGCGAGCAGGTCGAGGTCGCGGCGGATGGTCATCTCCGACGCCCCGGTCGCCTCCGCCAGTTCCGCCACCGCGACCTGCGCGCCGGAGCGGAGCCGATCGACGATCACCCGGTGCCGGTCGGTGCTCTTCACGCGAACAACAGTCGCAAAAAATGTTCGTTCGAACAAGAGGGATGTGCTTATGGTCGCTCTTGGTTCGAGCCGGCGGCACCGCGCACGCAGGTGGTGCGCGGTGCCGCCGGCTACCCGCTAGCCGGTGAGCGTGTACGCCCGGATGATCGTTTGTTCGACAGCGTTGCCGTCGCTGTCGGACGCGACCGCCTTCAGCGAGACGGAACCGGGGCCCGGCGGGTGGAACAGCACCACCGCCTGCCACGACCCCCAGCCGGTGGTGGTCGCCGGTCGCCACGTCCCGCCGTCGTCGTACGACACCTGGACGGACAGGGGCCGCAGGGTGCCGAACGAGGCACCCGCCTGCCGCTGCACGGACACCGGGACCGTGAACAGGCGGCCGGACTTGGCCTGGTTGTGCTCGTCCAGGTCGGGCGCGAACCGCACCGCCATCAGCGGCAACGCCGCCGGGGCCGTCCCCGCGACGTGACCCGAGCGGAACGTCCACGCGGCGGTGACGTCGGTGGACACCGTGGCGACGGTCTGCGCGTGGTCGGCCTCCAGGCGGTAGGTCGACTCGCCCGCGGGCACCGTGAAGCTGCCGGCGGTGCCGGACGTGCCGACCGGTTGCCCGTCGCGGAACAGCCTGGTCGGCCCGGTCTGCTGGTACGCGATCCCCGAGTGCGCGGCGCCCTGGTCGGTGAACAGCCACAGGTTGTAGTCGATCGTGTCACCGGTCCGCCTGACGTGCGGCCCGCGAGCCTGGAGCACCGGGTCGTCCGCGAAAGCCGGACCGAACACGCCGGTGTTCCAGCGTTGGACGCGGTGCTCGCCGGGCTGGAACGTGACGGGCGCGCCGGCGATCCTGGCCAGTGGGAAGCGGTGGACGCCGGGGGTGGGCGGCGGTGGCGTGCCGTACAGGTAGAGGGCGGGTGACCAGGCCACGCCGGGGGAGTAGCGCTCGGTCAGGGTGGCCGGGGTCTCCAGGTCGACCAGGAAGTCCTTGGACGCCCACTGCCCGGGTGCGGACGCCGCGATCCGGGTGTGCTCGGTGGCGAGTTCGCCGTCCCCGACCCGGCGCACCAGGTCGGCGGGCACGCGACCGTCCTCCGACCACTTGACGTGGTACAGGTACGGGCTGCCGGTGAAGCCACCCGCGCCGTCCGGTCGCGCGGCCTCGACCTGCACCGACGAGGTGAACTGCCCGGACGGCGCGCTGGTGGTGGACGGGCGCACGTACATGCGGTCCGGGTTGCCGGAGACGATGAACCCCGTCGGCCCCCACTCCGCGGTGCGCAGCGACGACACCTCGCCGCGAGCGGTGGCGGCGTCCGGCTCGTCCAGTTCGACACCGACCGGCCGCGCTTCCCTGGCGTCCAGCACGACGGTCGCGTCGCGGTCGACCACGAAGGTCGGCTCCACGACCAGCGAGTGGTTCCAGGTGCCTTCGAACGACGTGATCAGGGCGTCGAGGAAGTGCGTGCCCGCGGGCAGGCGCGCGACCGCGGTGCCCGACTCGTGGTACGGGACGACCTCGGCCTGCACGGCCAGGTCGACGAAGCGGACGAAGTAGTCGGGGGTCGGGTTGCCCGCCCGGTCCAGCACGGTCAGCGTGACGTCGTAGCTCTCGGGCTCCAGGGTGACGGCGAGCGGCGTGCGGACGGTGGTCGGTCCGCCGGTCGCCACGACCCGCCCCTCGTAGGCGCCGGGCGGTGCCGGAACCGAGGTGTCCGCGGTCAGCACGACGGCGACGCTGCCTCCTGCGGGAACGGTCACGGCGGTCCGGTCGAGGGTGAACACCCCGGCCGGGACCGGTGCGCCGTCCGGGCCGCGCACGTCCACCGACAGGTCGAGCGCGACCTGCTCGGTGCCGGTGTTGCGGTAGGTGAGCGTGGTCGGCAAGGGCCGGTCGTCGTCGTGCGGCCACGGGACGACGCCGTGGCCGATGCTCGCCGGGGTGGCGTGGACCTGCTGCGCGACCGCGCGGGCCACGTCGACCCGTCCGGCCCCCTGCTCGTGCACGCTCAGCCCGTCCTTCGGCGTGGCGCTGCCCATCAGCACGGGTTTCAGCTCGTCGGCGTCCCACTCGGCGTGCCCGCCGGCGAGGAGGGCGGCGGCGCCGGCCACGTGCGGCGTGGCCATCGACGTGCCGGACAGCGCCACGTAGCGGCCGTCGACCACCGGGTGTTGGCCGACCAGTTCGGAGCCGTCCGCGAGCGGTGCGACGATGCCGACGCCGGGCGCGGTGATGTCCGGCTTCACGGCGTTGTCTCCGGTCCGGGGGCCGCGACCGGAGAAGGTCGCCAGGGTGTCGTCCCGGTCGACCGCCCCGACGGTGAGCGCCGCGTCCGCCGCACCGGGGCTCTCGACGGACTGCTCGAAGGGCCCGCTGTTGCCGGCGGCGACCACGAACAGCGTGCCGGTCTCCTCGGTGAGCCGGTCGACCGCCTGCGACATCGGGTCGGTGCCGTCACCCGGCCGGCCGCTGCCCAGGCTCACGTTGACCACGTCGGCGTGCTGCGCGACCGCCCACTCCATGCCCGCGATCACCCACGACTCCTGCCCCTGGCCGTCGTCGGCGATCACCTTGCCGTCGAACAGCTTCGCGTCCGGCGCCACCCCTCGGTGTCGGCCACCGGAGGCGGCGCCGTTGCCGGTGACGATGCCCGCCACGTGCGTGCCGTGCCCGATCCGGTCACCCGCGCCGCTGCCGGTGAAGTCCTGCGCCCCCACGACCGCGTCGGCGAGGTCCGGGTGCGCGGCGTCGACGCCGGTGTCCAGCACCGCCACCGTGGCGCCGGCACCCGTCAGCCCCGCCGCCCACGCCGACGGTGCGCCGATCTGCGGCACGCTCCGGTCGAGGCTCGGTCTCACCGGGCCGTCGAGCCACACCTCCGTGACCCCGGCCGCGAGCGTCTGCGGGTTCGCCCCGGTCACCGAACCCCAGAACAGCGAGGTCTCCGCCTTGGCCACCTCGACCGCGGTGGCGCCCAGACTGGGCAGGTGCACCTCCTCCCGCGCGGCGGCCACGCTGGTCCGCGTGCCAGGGGCGTGCGTCACGACCAGCGGCACGGTCGTCCGGTTCGCGTCGTCATAGCCGGCGCCGGCCAGCAGCGACACGTCGAACAGCCTCTTGTCGACCCGGCCCGCGGCCACCAGCGGCGCCGCGTCGCTGGGGATGACGTGCACCGCCCCGGGCCCGACGTCGCGGGTGAAAGTGATGCCGGACCGGCCTTCGCCCGCGATCACCTGCACGACCTGTTCGTCGCCGGCCGGCCCGTCGAGCAGCACCCGATCCCCGGTGACCAGGGTGAGCCACCGGTGGTTCACCGTCCCGAGCCCGGTCGGCGGCGTCTCCGCGGCGGCGTCGACCGGCGGTGTGGAGATCGTGCCGACCACGGCAGCCGCGACCATCGTGACGACCGCGGTGGTCGACCTGCGCATCCCATGTCCCAACGTCGTCCACCCTCTGTGAATGAGCGGATGCGGACCGTCCGCATCGCTTCGTGGAGAAGACGCGTCGGGACGTGCGGTTTGTTGCGTGCAACGGATCGGCGGTTCCGATGCGTTTGGGGTTTGGCCTGTTCGACCTGTCGCAGGAGAGTTCGTGACCTTCGAGGAGTTCGTCGCCCTACGGCTCGGCGCGCTGATCCGGTACGCCACCGTCGTGACGTGGGACCCGCACCTGGCCGAGGACATCACGCAGGACGTCCTCGTCCGGGCCCAAGCCCGGTGGTCGAGGATCGGAGGGCTCGACGCGCCCGAGCAGTACGTCAAGCGCATGGTGCTGAACGAGTTCCTGTCGTGGCGGCGGCGCAAGGCGGCGCACCTGGTGCTGCTGCCGGAGGAGACCCTCGACGGCATCGCGCCGCACGTCCCCGACCGCACCGGCGCCGTGGACGACCGGGACCTCACCCGCCGGCTGATCGCCGGGCTGCCGCCGAAGCAACGGGCGGCGATCGCGTTGCGGTACTACGAGGACCTGTCCGACGAGCAGATAGCCGACTACCTCGGCTGTCGAACCGGGACCGTCCGCAGCTATCTCTCACGAGGGCTGGCCACGCTTCGTGCCGCGCTGCCCGCCCGCTCGGTCAGGACCTAGAGGAGTGCAGGTGAACAACGACATCGACGACCTGATCCGGGACGCGGTGCGGCGGCAGGAAGAGCTCGCCGTCGACCCGGACCGCATCCGGGCGGCACTGCCCGCGCGGGCAGCCCGCCGGGTGCGCGTGCACCGGACCCGGACGCTCATCGCTGTGGCCGCGGCGGCGTCCGTGGCGGTGGCGGTCGCCGTGCCGACCGTCGTGCTGAGGGAAGCGGCGGACGTGGGAGTGGCGTCGTCACCCGCCACGCCGACGCCGACCGCGCCGTCCACCGCGGCACCGTCGCCCGGCACGGCCACCGCCCCGTTGCGCTTCAAGCCGACCTGGCTGCCGTCCGGTCTGACCGAGTGGCAGCGCAGCGTCCCGCTCACGTCCGAACCGGACACCAAAGCGAGCGTGGTGCGGATCTGGAAGACCACGCCGGCCGACGAGATCGCGAACCTCGGCCTCTACGCCTACTCCTCACGGCAGGACAAGTCGCCGCCGTCGCCTCCCGTCGTCGTGAACGCGGAGGGGACGACCATCGAGCTGACGGACCCCGGGCGCGAGGTCGAGATCAACGGCAAGCCCGGCTACTACGACGGCCGGTCGACCATCACGTGGCAGGTCGACCCGGCGACGAAGCTGATGCTCGTCGCGCCGGAACTCGGCCTGTCCGAGGACGACCTGTTCCGCATCGCGCGCTCGGTCCAGCCCGACGACACGCGGCTCCACCTGCCGCTGCGCACCGGTCCGCTGCCCGGCGGCGTCGTCGCCCAGTTCGCGACCGTGGACGGGGAGTCGCCGGACTCGTGGGAGGCGAGCCTCCTCGCGCAACGCACGATGGCCGCGTACGTCTCCGTCCGGTTCGGCACCACCGACCGGGTGGCGACCGGCGAAGGGGAGGCGGTGACCGTCCGGGGCGTGGCGGCCCGCTTGGCAAAGCCCAGCGGTGACACGGACACCCAGGTCGGGTACCGGACGGACTGGGTGCTGACGGTCGACCTCGGCGACGGACGCCGGCTCGCCGTGCACGCCGGATCGGGACCCGATTCGGCGGCGCCGGCCCTGACCCGCGAGGACGTCCTCCGGATCGCCGAGCAGGTCGAACTCGACCCGAACGCCGACCTGGACTGGCTCGGCGGTTGATCCGGCCGGTGGGTGGGGCTCACCGGCCGGGCTCGTCGGCTGGGCTCGTCGGCTGGGGCTTGCCGGCTCCACCCACCGCAGTGTTCCCGGCGTCGCCCGAGTGGACAGTGGCTGAACGGGCACCTCGCTGGTACGAAGGGGAAATGCCTGGTCGTCGCCCTTCGGTACGGCGGGCGGACGGTGCTAGTTTCGCGGCGAGTCGTTCCACCTTCCTGTGGCAGCCGTCGCGAGGAAATCACCACGGTGCTGTTGATCACGCCTGTGTGGACGGTGGCCTGCGCGGCAGCCGGAACCCGAAGGAGAGGTCTCCAGTGGACGTACCGGACAGGGAGTTCGACGGTGACCTGTTCCTCCGGCTCGTGGACGACGGCACGCTCGTGCTGGAACCGGCGGACGCCGATCGGGTGATCGCGAAGCTGGAACGCGCCCTGGCCGCCGTCACCGGCCGCCTCCGCTTGGTCGACCTGCTGCACGGCGCATCACTGGCCGACCTCCACCGCGTCCACCCGGACGTCGAACGCGCCGTCGTGGACGCGGTGTTCCACGAGCAGGTCACCGGCGGAAGGCTGCGGCGGGCGGTGGACGAGCTGCCCAGGTACATCAGGGCGCTTGAGCAGGCCAAGAAGTCCGACGGATGCGGGCGGCGCTGAGCCGGGTTGAGCTAATCCGGGTTGAGCTGGGCCGGCGCTGATCCGACGGCGCTGATCCAGGTGTCGCTGAACCAGACCGCGCTGAACCGGGCCGTACGGGGTCCGATCGCGCTGGACCGGATTGCGCTGGGCCGAACCGTGCTGGGCCGGACCTCGCTGGGCCGAACCTCGCTGAACCGGACCCCGCCGAACCGGACTCCGCTGGGCCGGACCCCGCCGAACCCCGGCACGGCCAGGGCCGCCGCGCCCGTCACGCCAGCCGCACATCCGGGTCCAGCAGGCACAGCTGGCCGTCCGCGAGGTGCAGGCGGTCGTTGCTGTAGTTCAGCGCCGCGGATCGCAGGTCCCGCAGGCACTTCTCCAGCCGGGTCGGGGAGTCCCGCAGGTAACCGTGCCGCAGTCCCACCGCGTCGACCAGGTCGTTCACCGCCGCGTGGCACTCCTCGGCCGCCGTGATCTTCAAGTTGTTCAGCAGCAGTTGCACGGCGGGGGACGACAGGTCCGCCTGCCGCGCGACGACGTCCTGCGTGCGCCGCAGCAAGGCGTGCACGGTGTCCAGCCGCTGCCGCGACCGGGACAGCCTCGTCAGCAGGAGTTCCGACCCGAGGTCGTAGCGCTTGCGCTGCTTCGGGTCGCGCAACAGGCGCACGACCCTGGACAGGGCGCCGCCGGCGGTGCCCAGCCAGGCCGCCGACCAGCCGATGTGCGCCAACGGGCCGAACACGTTCTGGGCGATCTGGTGGAACGCCCCGTGCTCGCCGACCACCTGGTGGGCCGGGATCGTGCCCTTGAGGGTCACCGGCAGGCTGTGACTCGCCCGCATCCCCATCGGGTTCCACTCGCCGGTGACCTCGACCACCAGCTGGTGGCGGTGCGCGTACACCAGGGAGACGTGGTGGTCGGCGGTGGCGGTCGGGCTGAGCATGGTGATCAGGAAGCCGTCCGCCGCGGTGCCGCCGGTCACGATCGGCGCGGTCCGGTCGATCTCCAGCGTCTGCTCGCCCTCCGGCGTCCGCTCTCCCTCGGCGAGCGGTGCGTAGGACTTGAACAGGTGACCGCCCTTCCCCGCCTCGGTCGTGACCGAAGCCAAGTACAGGTCACCCGAAGCGAGCATCGCCAGCAGCTCTTCGCGCAACGGGGACTTGGCGTAGCGCACCACCGCCTCCGACTGCTGGCAGTGCATCGCGAAGATCATCGCCACCGACATGTCCGTGCGCGCCAGCACCGCGGTCACGTCGACCAGGTCGGCGACCGTGCCGCCGAGACCGCCGTGCTCGACCGGCACCAGGAGGCCGAGCAGGCCGGTGCGGCGCATCTCCGCCAGCGCCTGCTCGGGGAACACCGCGTCGCGTTCGGTCTCGGCGAGGTGCTGCTCGGCGACACCGGCCACGGCCGCGGCACGTTCGGCGAGGCTCGGGCCCGCGCTCCCGTTCGCGGTCCGCGTCGGCGCGGTGAGGACCTGCTCCGTGGTCATCTGGGCTCCTGTCGGTGTATACCCTGGCGTTCACACCGGGGCGGAATCGGATGCTTTCGACCGCATCGGCGGAGGGCTGATCAGCTGGGTTGCTAGCGTGTGAGGTGTGTCGTCGGGGTCGGTGGTGAAGCGGGCGTTCCGGTACCGCTTCTACCCGTCTGCGGCGCAGGAAGTGGAGTTGTTGCGGACGTTCGGGTGTGTGCGTGTGGTGTACAACCGGGCGTTGGAGGCTCGTACGGCGGCGTGGTTCGGCGAGGAAGAAGTCCGACGGGCTGGGGTTTCTGAACGAGGTGTCGTCGGTGCCGTTGCAGCAGTCGTTGCGGCACTTGCAGTCGGCGTTCGCGGCGTTCTGGGAGAAGCGGTCGCGGTATCCGCGGTTCAAGTCCCGCAAGTGCTGCACAAGCTGACCACTCGACTCGTCCGGGAGAACCAACTGGTCGTGATCGAGGATCTCGCGGTCCGCAACATGCTGCGCAACCGGTCGTTGGCCCACGCGATCTCCGACGTGGCCTGGTCGGATCTGCGGTCGATGTTGGAGTACAAGTGCGAGTGGTACGGCCGAGACCTGGTCGTGGTCGACCGGTGGCTGCCCTCCAGCAAGACCTGTTCGGCCTGCGGGTTCCTGCTGGACACGCTACCGCTGCGGGTGCGTGGGTGGATTTGTCCCGGTTGTGGGGCTTCGCACGATCGCGACGTGAACGCCGCGCGCAACATCCTGGCCGCCGGGCAGGCGGTCGCAGCCTGTGGAGCCGGAGTGAGACCGACCCGACGCTAGTCGGCGAGGCATCCGGCGAAACCTCCCTTCCGAGGGAGAAGAAGCAGGAACCGGCGGGCGCGAGCCCGACGGGGAATCCTCTCCCTTCAGGGAGGGGAGGTTGTCAACACGCGTCCTCTCGTGAGGTGGGTCCGGCCAGCCGGAGGGCCCGGTGGTCGACTTTCCCGTTGTGGGTGAGCGGCAGCGCGTCCCACTCCCGCCACCGTCGCGGCACCATGGCCGGCGGGAGCGCGCTGCTCAGCACCCGCTGCAACTCGTCCGACGTGACCTGGGCGAGCAGGCTGTAGTGGGCCACCAGCTCGCTCTGCTCACCGTCGCCGGACACCACCACGGCGCAGTTGCCGACCGCGGGGTGCCGGTTCAGCACGGCTTCGATCTCGTCCAGTTCCATCCGCACGCCGGAGACCTTGACCTGCCGGTCGCTCCGGCCGAGGTAGTGCACCAACCCCTGGTCGAACCGCGCGAGGTCGCCGGTGCGGTAGAGCCTGCCCGTGGGCGAACCAGGGTCGAACGGATCGCGGAAGAACGCCCGGTCGGTGGTGTCGCGGTCGTTCAGGTACCCCAGCCCGACACCGGTTCCGCCGACGAACAGCTCACCGGTTTCCCCCGGCTCGGCCGCCCGCCACCGGCCGTCCGCGTCGGGCGCCAGCAGGTACAGCGAGGTGTTGATCACCGGTGCGCCGACGGGCAGGCGTGGCCGGTCCAGGTCCGCGCGCACGACCGGGTGGTGCGTGACGTCGTCCGAGCACTCGGTCGGCCCGTAGGCGTTGACGACGGACACGTGCGGTAGCGCGTCCAGGACGCGGCCGGCCATGGCCGGGTGCAGCTCCTCGCCGGTGGACAGCAGGTGCCGCAACCCGCTCAGCGGTGTACCGCCGTGCCGCTTCGCCTCGTCCACCAGCCAGCCCACCACGGTGGGCACGAGCTCGACCACCGTGACGTCGCCGGTGTCCAGCGCGCCGATGAGCCAGCGCGGGAACCGCATGGTGGCGTCGTCCACGACCGCCACGCGACCGCCGACCAGCAGCGGGCACAGCATCTGCCAGATCGAGATGTCGAACACCAGCGGCGCGGTGAAGGCCACCACGTCGTCGGCGCCCAGCTCCAGGTCGACCACCTTGGCCCACAGGTGGTTCAGCATGCCCCGGTGCTGCACGGTCGCACCCTTGGGACGGCCGGTCGTGCCGGAGGTGAAGATCGTGTAGCGGGCTTCGAGCGAGCGGTCCGCCGGTTCCCGGGGCAACTGCCTGCCGCCGGTCGCCGACGACGTCAAGCGCAGGACGGCGACCCGCTCGGCCTCGGCCGCCGAGCGCGCGGCGCCGCTCGCGTTGTCGTTCTCGGCGTAGTCCACCAGCAGGGCGGCCCGGCTCCGGTCGAGCACGTCGCGCACCCGGTCCGCGGGCCAGGTGGTGTCGACCGGGAGGTAGGAAGCGCCCAGGCTCTCCAAGGCCAGGAACACGACCGGCGTGCCCGTGCTGCGCGTGCCGACAGCGGCGACCACGTCACCAGGGCCGACGCCTTCCGCCAGCAGGGCGTCGCGCGCGGCGGCGACCCGGCCGACCAGCGCCCGGTAGCTCAGCACCCGGTCGCCCTCGCTGATCGCGGGCCGGTCCGGACCGGCCTCCGCGTGCCGGATCACGTGCTCCAGCAGGCTCGTCGCGGTGTCCACCTCGCGGACGTTGCGCAGGGCCAAGGCGTTCGCCCGGTCCACCGCACCCGCGGCCAGCGGCAGTTCGGCCCAGCGGAGCGCTTCCTGGTCGGAGTGCCGTGTCGCGGTCATCGGGCCGCCACCTCCTTGCCGGGGTCGCGGTGGCGTTGCAGGTCATGGAAGAAGTCCTCGACTACCAGGAGCCGGCCACTTTCTCGTGCACGGGCGTGGACGTGCTCGCCGACGGTCAGGTCGAGCACGCCCAGGCCGAAGGGCGAGAAGACCACCGTGCGGTCGGCGGGTGCGGTGACCCGACCGGTGAGGACGTCGCACAACGTGCCGTCGAGGAAGTCGCGTCCGCCCGTCTGCTGCTCCGCGAGGTGGACCGAGGTGTTCGCCTTGAGCACGTGCTCGACGTCGTCGACGACGTTGACGCTGTCCAGGATCACCTCGGTGCCCAGGTCGCGCAGGGAAACGTGCAGCACCAAGGGGTGGTGGCCGAACCACGACGGGTCGGTGACGTGCGGGGTGGCCGCCGTGGTGGCGAACACGATGACGTCCGACGCGCGGATCAGGTCCTCGGCAGAGCCGTGGACGCGCACCGCGGCACCGCCCGCCGTGCCGCGCAGGTGGTCGGCGAAGCTGCCGGCGTACTCGGCGGACAGGTCGTGCACGCCGAACTCCTCCGGCGTCCAACCGAGCGCGGACAGGTACGAGTGGACGTAGCGGGCGATCAGCCCCGTGCCGAGGTAGCCGACCCGTCGTGGCGCCGGACGTCCGGCCACCAGGGCGCGCGCGGCGACGGCGGCGGACGCTGCGGTGCGCACCGCGCTGATGATGGAACTCTCCAGGCAGGCGTACGGGTAGCCGGTGACCGGGTCGTTGAGGATCAGGACCGCCGAGGCGCGGGGGATGCCGCGGTCCAGGTTGGCGGGGAAGCTGGAGATCCACTTCACCCCGTCGACCGGTCGACCGCCGCCGACCGACGCGGGCAGGGCGATGATGCGGGCGGTGGGCCGGTCCGGGAAGCGGAGGAAGTACGAGGGCGGGTTGACCGTCTGCCCCTCGCCGTGCAGGAGGTAGGCCTTCTCCACGAGTTCGACCACCTCCTGCTGCCTGCCGTCGAGCACCTCGTGCACGGTGGCGCCCGGCACCACGGAGAAGGTCGGGATGTCGGCGTGGCTGTTCATGGTGTCCCCAGGAGTTCGTGTGCGTCCCGGCCGTAGTGGCGCTCGACCCAGACGTCGTTGTAGACGGTGTCGATGTAGCGCTCCCCGAGGTCCGGCGCGATGGCGACGGCGGTGTGGTCGGGGGAGCCGTGCTCGGCGAGCCACCCGGAGGCGGCGCTGACGACGGTGCCGGAGGAACCGCCGAGCAGGAGGCCGCGGGCGGCGAGCCGGCGGCAGGTGCGGATGGTGTCGATCTCGGGCACGCGGATGACCTCGTCCACGAGATCGGGCTCGATCAGCGGCATGGGCGCGCTCGCCCCGAGCCCGGGGATGTGCCGCCTGCCGGGCGTGCCGGCGAAGCTGACCGAACCCACGCTGTCGACCGCGATGACCCGGACCCTGGGCCGGTGCTCGTGGAAGTACCGGATGCAGCCCATCAGCGTGCCGCCGGTGCCGACCCCCACGAACAGCGTGTCCAGGTCGGGGAAGTGCTTGTCCACGAAGGCGGCCGTGCCCTCGTAGTGCGCGCCCCAGTTGGCCGGGTTCTCGTACTGGTTGAGCCACACGTAGGCGGGTCCACGCTCGCAGAGCTGCCGCACCATCGCCTTGCGCGCGCCGAGGTAGTTGTTGTTGGCGTCCGGTTCGGTGACCACCACGACCTCCGCGCCGAACGCGCGGATCAGGTTGACCGTCGCGGGGTTGCAGTTGGGGTCGGTGACGCAGACGAACTTCAGCCCCTTCGCCGCCGCGATCATCGCGATGGCCACGCCGAGGTTGCCGGACGAGGACTCGACCAGCACGGAGTCCGGGCCGATCACGCCGTCGCGCTGGGCCGCGGCGATCATCGCGGCGGCGGGCTGGATCTTGATCGAGCCTGCGAAGTTCAAGCCCTCGCAGGCGAGGTGCAGCGGGATGCCGAGGCTGGGCCGCAGGTCGAGGTAGACCTCACTGTGGAGGAGTTCGTGGGGCCCGGTCATGACGCTCATGCGCCACCGTCACCCCCACTCGACCGCGTCGAGCGGGAACGCGCCGCGGTCCGCCCCGCGCATCTCGCGCACGGTAAAGACGGTGTAATGAGGTGCATGGCCATCTCAGCCCTTTCCAAGGAAGTGTCGGGGCGGGTCCGCGCGCCGTCGGACCGGCACGCTTGACGGGCCGGTCCGGTTTTACCGGGTCGGCGTACGGCGTAGTGTCCGGAAAGACTGCCGATATGTCGGTGCGGCGGATCGGTGGCACTCGTGCGGCGCCCACCGCGCGAAGCCGGGCGCGGTACAGTGGATACCCGCCCGACTCCGCGCAGCGCGACGTCCGCGCTTGTTCGGGATCAGTTCACCGTGCGGTCAATGGGCCAGGTACTTCAGCCGGGCGCGCGGTGCGTGATGTGGTCCGTACTCCCCAGTTTCAACGCTATTCGATGCCCCCATACACCGCAGCCTTCCAAAGGAACCGAGGTGACCGGTAGTCGATAATCGGCCACATGATTCCTCGATTCGGCCAAGCGCAGGACGTCGTCCAACGGTTCGTCCTCAGCCCGGATGAAACGGTCACCCCGCACCGGCACGAGCACGCCCAGATCGTGCTGCCGCACACCGGTGTCCTCGCGGTCACCACGACCTCGGGAACCTGGGTCGTGGCGGCGCCGGACCAGGCCATCGTGGTGCCCGCGAACCTCGACCACGCGCACCGAGCGCACACCCACAGCGTGGTCACGACGATCATGCTGGCCTACCCGCCGATGCCCGCCATGGCGGGTGACCGGCCCGTCGTGGTGGGCCTGACGCCACTGGCCAGGCACGTCCTGGCCGCGTTATCCGAGCCGGATCGGCTGGCCAGGCAGCGGTCCGCGCTGGAGAGCGTGCTGCGCTACGAGCTGCGCGACGGCTACCAGAACGCCAGGCCACTGTCCCTGCCGACGCCGCGGGACCGACGGCTGGTGGCGCTGAGCAGCGCTCTGGTCCAGGCACCCGACGACCGGCGCAGCCTCGCCGAGCACGCCCAGGACCTCGGCATCGGCGAGCGCACGCTGCGCCGGCTCATCAAGGCCGAACTGGCGATGTCGTTCCCGCAGTGGCGGACCCTGATGCGCCTGGTCGCGTCACTGACCCACCTGGCCAACGGCGAGTCGGTCAACAACACCGCCTACCGCTGCGGGTTCACCTCGCCGAGTTCGTTCATCACCCAGTTCAAGGAGTTCCTGCATGTCACGCCGGGTGCTTACCAGCGGCAAATGCGAGCCTCCACGATGGAGTCCGCGCGCGAGTCCGACGAAGCGTAGTTGGCCGGATTCCGAGACTTCGGCGACAGTTTTTGATTTCCGGCGCGCGGGCCGCGCCGCTGCTACCCCGATCGGCGGTAGCTGGGGCTTGATTCACCGTGCTAGATGCATTTCCATATCACTGTATGTGACTTGCGCCACAGGTCTTGTGGAGCCTCGGTGTCGCTGTTAGCTTCGTGATGGGGAAATTGGGGGATCTACTCCGAAGAATCAACGGGGTAAGCACGGAAAGCCGCTTTTCGCTCACGCTGCGAGCTGTCATTACGTGCCTTCCGGTCCTCGTTCTCTCCTTTTCGCGATGACCGTGGCGAACGCTGCCGCGATACCGCCGGGATCACACACGCATCAATCTCACCAGTCGAGGGGTCGAGTATGCCCGGAAACAGCACGGAAAGTCCTGTCGAGAACTGGAACACCGCACTGAAGTACATCGCGGGGCGGAAGGCCGCGGAGGAGTCGCTGGGGTTCCTCGCCCACGTCAGCGGCACCATCCGCGACACCCGCGAGATCCCGGACGTCATTCCCGCGGTGGCCGCGGTGTGCGTGCCCTTCCTCGGCTCGGCGATCTCCCTGGACGCACCCGCGACGCAGGACGAGCCGGTAGTGCAGTGCCCCGCGCAGTTCGCGGCGGCGCTGGAAGGCGTGCGCACGTTGGCCAAGGCCACCACCGACAACCAGTTCGTGATCAGCAGTCACGAGGGGTTGGCCAAGCGGACCGATCCCGCGCACCTGGAACTGCTGCGCGGGTGGGACGCCGACTCGGCGGTGGCCGTGTCACTGGCCTTCCGCGGCGTTCCCGGCGGCCACCTGGTGCTGGTCCGTGGCGCAGCGCACCGGAGGGGACCGATCAGCGCGAGCGACCTGGCGCTGATCTCCGAGGTGGCGGGCGGGGTCGCGGCGTTCACCGCCTTCGCCACGCAGCTGACCGCGGCGGGCGGTCGCTAGTCCGGTGTGCCGGGTGTCAACCAGTCCAACGCGAAGACAAGGAGTGGCCATGGCGGCGAGCTGGACGGACGTGCGCTCCTGGATCCTCGACCGCAACCCCGACCTGACCGACCTGGACCAGGAAACCGACATCATCGAGACGCGCATCGTCAACTCGCTCCAGTTCGTGGAGCTGATCCTCTACATCGAGGAGTTGCGCGGCACGATGCTCCAGTCCGACGAGGTCGACCTCGACGCCTTCCGCACGTTGAAGGACATCGAGGCGAACTTCCTCGTCGGGTAACCACGAGGTCCGGTCACGACAAGCCGTGCGGACAGGCGTTCCCGACGGGTTCGGGACGACCGGTCCACGGCGATCACCGAACCAGGCGCGACCACCGGCGATGAACGCCGGCATCGGAGCGCGCCCCGAACCGACCGCAGCGCGGGCAGGAGTTCGCCATGACATCCGGACGATCCATCGTCGTGCAGGGCAGTGCCGAGGAAGCCGAGGACGTCGTCGTCTTCCTGCCACCGGCGGGCAGCGTCACGTCGCCGTACTTCGGCATCGGCGACCACCTGCCCGCCGCGCTGCCCGCGGTGCACTGCGAAATGCCCGGACGGGGACGCCTCGCACACCGCGTGGCGCCGACTTCCGTTCCGGACGCGGTGGACCGGTGGGTCGACGATCTCGGCGCGCTGCTGCCGGGACGGCGGCTCCACCTGTTCGGGCACAGCCTGGGCGCGTTGTTCGCCTACGAGCTCGCCACCCGGTTCGAGGACCCAGCCGAGCGGGGGAACGCCGAGCGGGGGAACGCCGGGTTCGGGGGCACCGAGTGTCGTGTCGCCGGTCTGATCGTGTCCGGCGCACGAGATCCCGCGAAACCGGCGCGAACCCTGGTCAGCACGGCGTTCGCCGCGCTGCGGGGTGAGCAGCGCGGGGGCGGCGAAGGCGACGACGAGGGCGCCTGGCTGCTGGGGGACCTGCGGATGCGGCGGGAGTACCGGATGCCGGGACTGGTGCTCGGCACGCCGATCGCACTTCTCGCCGGGCGCTCCGACGCGTTCGTCCGGCCTGAGGAGATGGAGGAGTGGAAGCAGTGGACCAGCGGTCCGCTTCTGGGGACGTTCGCCTTCGACGGCGGGCACGAGTACTACCGGGCCGATCCGGCGTCGGTCGCGGAGGCGATCGAGCGGGTCGTGACCCGCGCACGGCAACACCGCACCACGTTCTGACTGCCATCGACAGTTCCGCAACGGATAGCAAATGGAGTGGGAAATGACTGTTGACAAGGACAAGCTCCCCTCGGTCGAGCAGCTGATCGACGTCGTCGGGAACAGCTCGGTCGGCATCGCGGTGACCGACGGCACGGGTGCCGTCGCGCTGCACAACAAGGCGTTGGCCATCCTCCTGGGCGGCGAGGTCTCCGACCTCGGCGGGCGGATCCGGGTCGAGGGTTCCACGGACGGCGTGCCCGAGCTGCTGAAGCGGCTGGAGAAGGACGGTCGGTTCGAGAACGTCCAGGTCGTCTTCCGCGGTGTCGACGGCAAGGACCGGTCGGGCGCGATGAACGCCGTGCGGATCAGCGACGGCAAGGGCGTGCGGGTCCACTGGGTCGGTCGGCCGGAGCTGGAGAAGCGGCTGCCGGTGTCGGACACCAGCACGGACGACCACGCCATGTCCGACGCCGCCGCGTGGATCCGCGCGGTCGACCAGCGTGAACTCCCGAAGTTGACGCCCACGGCGGCCTCCGAGGCGCTGCTGCGCGAGTTCTACCTGGTGGCGCCGGTGGCGATCCACCTGATCGGCGCCAACGGCACCGTGATGCACGCCAACCCGGCCGACGTCGCCCTGGTCGAGTACAGCGCGACGCCGTCGGAGTACGTCGGCGGGCACATCCGCCGCATCTACGAGGACCAGGGCCTGCTCGACGACTTCCTGTCCCGCTGGGACGAGGACTCCCCGATCATCAACTTCCGGGCGAACTTCGTCACCAAGGACGGCGCGCCGAAGCCGGTCCTGATCTTCTCCACCGCTCAGGCGGAGGGCGGCAGCGTGAGCAACACCAGGTGCTTCGTGTTCAACGACCCGCAGCCGGGCCGTGAGCGCGACAAGGTCAGCGCCTTCGGCTGGCCTGCCTGACGCAGGTGACGCGGGGCACGGGCCGGTCGGCCCGTGCCCCGCTCCTCCGATCGGTGCCGTCACCGGCACTGCCAGACGCGTTGCGATGGGGGAAAGGCGCGATGACTCACGTGCAGGACCGGCCTCGGTCGGCACTGGCGGACTGGGATCCCGAGAACGAGTGGTTCTGGCGGCACACCGGACGTCGGGTGGCCCGCCGCAACCTCGTGGTGTCGATCGTCAACGAGCACATCGGACTCTCGGTGTTCACCCTGTGGTCGGTGCTCGTGCTGTTCCTCGGGCCGGACAACGGCTTCCACTTCAGCTCGTCCGACAAGTTCATGCTCATCAGCACCCCCACGTTGGTCGGTGCGCTGCTGCGGCTTCCCTACGGCTACCTCGTGACCAGGTTCGGCGGACGCACGTGGACCGTGATCGCCGGGTTGCTCCTCCTAGTCCCGACTGTCCTCGCCGCGGTGTTCGTGCGGCTGCCCGGCACGCCGCTGTGGGTGTTCCTCCTGGTGGCGGCCACGGCCGGGCTCGGCGGCGCCACGTTCGCCTCCTCGATGTGCAACATCCACGCCTTCTACCCCCGGCGCCAGCAGGGGTGGGCGCTGGGCGTCAACGCCGGGGGCGGCAACCTCGGCGTGGCGACCACCCAGCTGGCCGGGCTCGCGGTGCTGGCGGTGGCCGGCGCGCGGCAACCGGTGTACCTGGTGTCGCTGTACCTGCCGCTGATCGCGCTGGCCGCGCTGGCCGCCGCGCTCTGGATGGACAACCTGCCGACGTTGCAGCCCCAGGTCGCGGCGCAGCGGGCGGCGCTGCGGGACAAGCACACCTGGCTGCTGTGCCTGCTCTACCTGACCACGTTCGGGTCGTTCATCGGCTACGGGTTCGCGTTCGGCCTGGTGCTCCAGGCGCAGTTCGCGTTCACCGCGTTGCAAGCCGCGTCGCTGGCGTTCCTCGGTCCGCTGCTGGGGTCGTTGGCGCGCCCGGTCGGAGGACGCTGGGCCGACCGGTTCGGTGGCGCGCGGGTCACGCTGCGGGTGCTGTCGGCGATGGCGGTCGGGACGGCGCTGGTGTGCCTGGCCACCGCGCTGGACTCGTTCCCGGCGTTCATCGTCGCCTCCACCGCGCTCGTCGTGCTCGCGGGCTTCGGCAACGGCTCCACCTACCGGATGATCTCCGAGGTGTTCGGCGAACACCGACAGGACCACAGTGGACGGACGCCGGTGCCCGCCGGTGCGGTGATCGCCATCGCCGGCGCGGTCGGCGCGCTGGGCGGGGTGGCGATCAACCTGGCGTTCAAGTTCTCGTTCGACGTCGCGGGCTCGGCCGAACCGGCGTTCGCCCTCTTCCTGGTCTTCTACCTGGTGTGCGTGGCGGTCGTGCGAGTGGTGTACCTGCGAGGGGAACGGCGGGAACGGGCCGGGCGGACCGCGGTGAGGAGTCGATGATGGTGCGCACGCACTGCCCGTACTGCGCCTTGCAGTGCGGGACCAGGATCGAGCCGTCACCCGACGGGGTGCTCGTGACGCCGGACGACGACTTCCCGGTGAACGCAGGAAGGTTGTGCTCGAAGGGGTGGACGGCCGCGCAGGTGCTCACGGCGCCGGACCGGCTGACCACACCGCTGCTGCGGCGGCGGACCGGGGAGGAACAGCGGCCGGTGTCGTGGGACACCGCGCTGGAGCACGTCGTCGCCCGGCTGCGGCGGATCACCGCCGAGTCGGGGCCGGACGCGGTTGCGGTGTTCGGCGGCGGCGGGCTCACCAACGAGAAGGCCTACACGCTGGGGAAGTTCGCGCGCGTCGCGCTGGGAACGTCCCAAGTGGACTACAACGGTCGGTTCTGCATGTCCTCCGCGGCGGCGGCCGGTTCGGCGGCGTTCGGCGTCGACCGCGGCCTGCCGTTCCCGGTGACCGATCTGGCGTCGGCCGAAGTCGTCCTGCTGGCCGGCGCGAACGTGGCCGAGACCATGCCGCCGCTGATGGGGCACCTGGACCAGGCGGACCTGGTCGTGGTGGACCCGCGGCGGTCGGCCACCGCGGAACGGGCGGCGCTGCACCTCCAGCCGACGCCGGGCACGGACCTGGCGCTGGCGCTGGGTCTGCTGCACGCCGCCGTCACGGAGGGCCTGGTTGACCGCGACTACGTGGAGCGCCGCACGACCGGGTTCGACGAGGCGTGGCAACGGGCCGCGGAGTGGTGGCCGGAACGCGTCGAACGGATCACCGGAGTGCCGGTCGCCGACCAGCACGCGGCGGTGCGGCTGCTCGCCGCCGCCCGCCGCCGGTACGTGCTGACCGGGCGCGGCGCGGAGCAGCACGCCAAGGGCACCGACACCGTCTCGGCGTACATCAACCTGGCGCTGGCGCTGGGCATGCCGGGACGGGAGGGCTCCGGCTACGGGTGCCTGACCGGGCAGGGCAACGGGCAGGGCGGTCGGGAGCACGGCCAGAAGGCCGACCAGCTGCCCGGCTACCGGAAGATCACCGACCCGGCGGCGCGCGCGCACGTCGCCGGGGTGTGGGGCGTCGACGCGGACGACCTGCCGGGGGAGGGGCCCAGCGGTTACGAGCTGCTGGACTCCCTCGGCCGGCCCGGTGGACCGCGCGCGCTGCTGGTGTTCGGCGCGAACCCGGTGGTGTCCGCGCCCGCCGCCCGGCGGATCACCGCCCGGTTGGCGTCGCTGGACTTGTTGGTGGTGGCGGACTTCGTGCCGTCGGAGACCGCGCGGATGGCGGACGTGGTGCTGCCGGTGACCCAGTGGGCCGAGGAGGACGGGACCATGACCAACCTGGAGGGACGGGTGCTGCGGCGCCGACGAGTGGTCGACCCGCCGCTGGGGGTGCGCGACGACCTGTGGGTGCTGCGCGCGCTGGCCACGCGGATGGGTCAGCCGGCGGAGCGCTTCCCCGCCCACCCGGCCGAGGTGTTCGCCGAGCTGCGGCGTGCGTCGGCGGGCGGGCTCGCCGACTACTCCGGCATCGACCCCGAGGAGCTGGACGAGCCCGCGCACTGGCCGTTCCCGGCGGGCGGCGCCTCGACGCCGCGGCTGTTCCTGGACCGCTTCGGCCACGCCGACGGCAAGGCCCGATTCCGGCCGGTCACCCACCGCGACGCTGCGGAACTGCCGGACGGGACGTACCCGTTGCGCGCCACCACCGGACGGGTGCTGGCGCACTACCAGACCGGCACCCAGACCCGGCGCGTCCCCGAGCTGCTGGACGTGGTGGGCGAGGCGTTCGTGGAGATCCACCCGGAGACCGCCCGCCGCACCGGGGTGGTCGAGGGCGAGCTGGTCAGGGTCGTGTCCCGGCGCGGGGTGACCGTCGCACGGGCGCGCACGGTGGAGTCGCTGCGCACCGACACGGTGTTCCTGCCGTTCCACTTCCCCGACGGCGGTCGGGCCAACCTGATCACCAACCCGGCGCTGGACCCGGTGTCGCGGATGCCGGAGTTCAAGGTCTGCGCGGTCCGGGTCGAGCCGCTGGGCGTGCCCCAGCCGACCAACGGCAGTGGTGACCGGTGAGCCGCGTCGTCATCGTCGGCCACGGGCCGGCGGGCCACCGGGTGGCCGAACTGCTGCGCGCCCGCGACCCCCGGATGCGGATCACCGTGTTCGGCGCGGAACCGGAACCGGCCTACAACCGGGTGCTGCTGCCCTCGGTGATCGCCGGGAAGCTCACCGCCGAGGCGACCCGGCTCACCGACCACGGCGACGACCGGATCGTCGTCCGCACCGGAGTCGTCGTGGACGACGTGGACCGCGTGCGGCGGGTGGTCCTCACCTCCGACGGCGAAGCCCACCCGTACGACGACCTCGTGCTGGCCACCGGCGCGCGGTGCTTCGTGCCGCCGTTGCCCGGCCTGGTCGACGAGGACCGCAACCCGGCCGGGAACGTGGTCGCGCTGCGCACCCTGGCCGACTGCCGCAGGTTGGAGGGCTACCTGCCCGCCGCACGCCGGGTCGTCGTGCTCGGCGGCGGACTGCTCGGACTGGAGGCCGCCCGCGCGCTGACCGAGCGGGGCCACGACGTCGACGTCGTGCACATGGGCCCGCACGCCATGGAACGCCAGCTCGACGCACCCGCCGGGCGGACGCTCGCCGCCGTCCTGGACCGCCTGGGCATCCGCGTCCACGCGGGCCGCACGGCCATGTCGTACCTCGACGGCGGGCTCGCCCTGGACGACGGCTCCACGCTGCCCGCGGACCTGGTCGTCGTCTCCGCGGGCGTCGTGCCCGACACCGACCTGGCCAGGCGGGCCGGACTCCAGGTCGGACGCGGTGTGGTCGTGGACGACCGGATGCGCACCAGCGACCCGAACATCCACGCGATCGGTGACTGCGCGGAGCACGCCGGACTGGTCCCCGGCCTCATCGCTCCCGCGTGGGACCAGGCCGAGACGCTGGCCGAATCCCTCACCGGCGGCCACCGGCCGTACACCGCCACCCGCACGCTGGCCCGACTCAAAGCCCGCGGCGTCGACCTCGCCGTCATCGGGGACGGCAACCACGAGTCGGACGACGCCGAGGTGGTCACGCTGGCCGACCCGGCGCGCGGCCGGTACGCCCGCCTGGTCGTGCTGGACGAGCGCGTCGTCGGCGCCATCCTGCTCGGCTTCCCCCAGTCCGTCGGCACGGTCACCCAGCTCTTCGACGCCGACGCGCCCCTCCCCGTGGACCGGCTCGCGCTCCTGGTGGGGCGCACGGCTGCCGAAGTCGTCGACGGCCCCGAACACCTGCCCGACCAAGCGGTGGTGTGCCGCTGCAACAACGTCACCAAGGAGTCCTTGACCGCCGCCTGGCGCAAGGGCGCGCACAACGCGCGCGACCTCGCCGACGTCACCCGTGCCACCACCGGGTGCGGTGGCTGCGCGGGTGTGGTCGAGGGCTTCTGCCGGTGGCTGCGCGACGCCCAGCCGGCGCGTGAACACCCGCTGCTGTCCCCCACCCTCGTCCAGCAAGGGAGCGACCGTGTCCGAAATCCTGGTGATCTCCGGCAGCCCGTCCCCGACGTCGAAGACCGAGCTGGTCGGTGACCACGTCGCGCGGCGGTTGGCCGAGCACGAGTGGCAGGCCGGACACCTGAAGGTGCGGACCCTGCCGGCGCAGGCGATGCTCAGCGCGGACACGTCGGACCCGGCGATCGGCGAGGCGCTGGAACGCGTGTCCCGCGCCGACGGGGTCGTGCTGGCCACACCGACCTACAAGGCCAGCTACTCCGGGCTGCTCAAGGTGTTCCTGGACCTGCTGCCGCAGTACGGGTTCACCGGCAAGGCGGTGCTGCCGCTGGCGACCGGCGGCAGCGCCGCGCACGTCCTCGTCCTCGACTACGCGTTGCGCCCGGTGGTGCACTCGCTCGGCGCTCGGCACGTCGTGCAGGGTTTCTTCCTGCTGGACAAGCACATGGAGCGCGTCGGCGGTGCGCTGCGGATCCTGCCGGAGAGCGCGGAGGCGCTGGACGACGTGATCGAGAAGTTCCGCAAGGCGCTGATCCCGTCGTGACGCCCGGGCTCACCCCCGGTGCGCTCCGGGGGTGAGCCCGAAGGCGCGGCGGAAGACCTCGATGAACGCGCTCGCCGACGACCAGCCGCACAGGTGCGCCACCGTCGTCACCGGCAGGTCGTCCGCCAGCAGGACGAGGGAGTGGTGCAGCCGCAGCTGGGTGCGCCACTGCGGGAAGCTCATGCCGAGGTCGGACTTGAACAGCCGCGCCAGGGTGCGGTCGCTGGCGCCGACCTCCTTGCCCAACGCGGCCAGCGTGCGGTCGTCGGCGGGGTCGGCGGTCAGGATCGCGCACAGCGCCCGCAACCGGGGGTCACGCGGCGCCGGCAGGTGCAGCGGCTGCTGCGGTGACGCCCGGAGCTGGTCGAGCAGGACGCCCCGCAGCCGCTCGCGCTCGGGGCTGTCGTCGTGCGGGGGCTGGGTGTAGGCGAGGATCAGTTCGCGCAGCAGCGGGCCGACGGTCAGCACCGTCGGCCGGTCCAGACCGAGCGGGTTCTCGGTCGCGGGCAGGCCGACCAGGTGCAGTTCGAGCCGGCCGTGCGCCTGGTGGGCGTGCACGGTGCCCGCCGGCACCCAGATGGCACGGGTGGCCGGCGCGACCCACGAGCCCGCGTCCGTGGTGACGGCCAGCACCCCGCGTCCCGCGTAGACGATCTGGTGGTCGTCGTGGCGGTGCGCGTCGATGCCGGCCCCGGGCGCCAGCGACTGGGCGCGGGTCGGGGCCACCTGGACGTGGCGGCTTTTCGTCATCACTTGGCAGTTTATCGAAAGCGTGACACGGCGCGGGTCGCGAACATTGCCTTGTGCCGAGGAACAAGTCGATCATCCTGCTGTCCGTCGGGCATGCCTGCGTGGACGTCTACCAGGGCGCGGTGGCCGCACTCGTCCCCTTCTTCATCGCCGAGCGGGAGTACACCTATGCCGCGGCGTCCGGCATCGTGCTCGCCGCGTCGCTGCTGTCGTCGGTCGCCCAGCCCCTGTTCGGGGTGCTGACCGACCGGTGGTCGATGCCCTGGCTGCTGCCGGTGAGCACGATCCTGGGCGGGCTGGGCATCGGGCTGAGCGGCATCAGCGGCGACTACGCGCTGACGCTGGTGTTCGTGGCGATAGCCGGGATCGGCGTCGCCGCCTACCACCCCGAATCCGCCCGCCTCGCCCGGATAGCCAGCCGGGGCAGCAACTCGGGGATGGGGTGGTTCTCGCTCGGGGGCAACCTCGGCTTCGCCGTGGCGCCGATCATGGTCGCGCTGGTGGTGGCCAACGGCGGCTTGTCGTTCACCCCGCTGCTGGTCTTACCGGCCTTGGTGGGCAGTGTGTTATGCCTGCCGGTGCTGCGCGCGCTGAACAGGTCCACGCCCGGTGGCTCCGGCGCGTCGGCCAAGAAGGGCGTCGACGACAAGGCGTCGTTCGTGAAGCTGTCGCTGGCGGTGATCTGCCGGTCGATCCTGTTCATCGGGCTGGGCACGTTCGTCTCGCTGCACGTCGAGCAGCGGCTCGGTGGCGGCACGGCGACGGGCACGCTGGCGCTGTTCGTGCTCTACCTCGGCGGCGCGGTGGGCACCGTGCTCGGCGGCAAGCTGGCCGACCGGTGGGACCGGGTCACGGTGGTGCGCTGGTCGTACCTGGCCACGGTGGCGTCCACCGCCGGTGTGGTGTTCATCCCCGGCCCGGTGCTGTACCTGTTCGTGGCCATGACCTCGGCGGGCCTCTACATCCCGTTCTCGCTCCAGGTCACGCTCGGCCAGGACTACCTGCCCACCCGGGTCGGCACGGCCAGCGGCATCACGCTCGGCCTGACCATCAGCATCGGCGGCCTGGCGACGCCCGTGCTCGGCTCGATCGCCGACGCCACCTCGCTGCAGACCGCCCTGATCCCGCTCATCGCGATGCCCGCCCTGGCCTGGCTGCTGTTCCTGTCGCTGCCCGAGCCGGCGGTCTTCGGGCAAGCCGACCGACCCCCGCCGCCGGATTCACCCGTTTCACCCGTTTCACCTGCTGAACCGTCGCTGACGACCACCGAGCAGACCGGGAGGTGATGGCTTTGTCGCGCGAACCGCTGAACGAGACGTTGACCAAGTCGCCGGGGAAACCGCTGAGGGACCTGTGCCCCCTGACGGACTGGGGCTGCATGTCCGCCCCGCAACGGCACTCGTGGAAGCTGCTGTCCAGGCACCCGACGTCCGAGGGCGGCGTCGAGTACTGCCGCTGCACGTGCGGTGGCATGGCGATCCTGTACGAGGGCGCGCTCGTGGCCTACACGAAACCCCACCGCGGCTGACTTCCGCCGTGGTGCGACCAGGTCATTCCCGGTCGACGGCCGGCTTGCGTTCCACCCGGTCGACCTCCGCCGTGCGGTGCCCTGGCAGGTCATGTCGAGCGCGCGGGGAACGTGGGTGTGGCGGAGCGAGGGTTGTCGCACGGGACAGCAACCTCTTGTCTTGATCGCACCGCCACGTCCGCCGGGTCGGCGGAGGCGTCGGGGGAGCGTGGCTACGGCGGGTCAGGCGCGATCCGCTGCACGTCCCCTGACGTGCCGCCGATAGACGTGGTGCCGGGTCAGCCGGTGACCTGTGCCGGTGGCCGCAGGTCCAACCACATGATGCGGAGACCGACGTCTCCCAGGACCGGATGGCGGAAAGCCCCGGGCGCTGTTCCCAGGGTGCTGAACCCGAGGCTTTCGTAGAGGCTGATCGCGGCCGTGTTCGTGTCGACCACAGCGTTGAACTGGATCGCCGCGAACCCGTTGCCACGCGCCCAGGTGATCATGTCGGTGGCGAGGGCCCGCCCCACGCCCTTGCCTCGCGCGTCCTTGGCGACCATCAGGCTGCCGGACGCGACATGGCTTCCGGGACCCGGCCGGTTGGCGTACATGTTCGCGGTACCCAGTACCCGGTCGGCCTCGGCGGCGACGACCACCCTGGCCGGCGCGGCCACCAACCACATGCGCTTGGCGTCGTGCTCGCTCATGTACGGGTCATAGGCGAACGTCTGCTGCTCGGTGACGATGTCGTGCACGATCGGCCACATCCGCGGCCAGTCCTCATCACGTGCCTCGCGGATCGCGAGGTCCGGCCGAATAGGTGACTGCACCCCCTGATCCTGCCCGCGCCGCGACCACATCACCACCCGATTCCGGTACGCGGCGCTCCCGACGCACGTGCCGCCAAGGGCTCAGGCGACGCCCGCCGCGATGAGCTGTTGCCAGATCACGCCTTGGTCGACCACCTCGACTTCCAGCTTCTCGGCCTTGGTGATCTTGCTCGCGCCGACGTCCGCGCCGGTGATGAGCATGTCGGTGCTCGCCGACACCGAGGACGCGGTGGTCGCGCCCGCCTTCTCGCACAGCCGCTGGAAGGTGGGGCGGGGCACCTTCTCGCCGGAACGCGGGTCGCTGATCGCGCCGGTGATCACCACCGTCTTGCCGGCCAGCGGCGCGTCGGACGCGACGACCGGCGGCAGGTCCTCTTCCCGCACGTCCAGCGAGACGCCGCGTTCGCGCAGGCGCTCCAGCTCGGGCCGCAGCCGGGTGAGGTGTTCGATCAGGGAGGCCGCGACCTTCGGCCCGATGTCGTCGACCGCCACGAGCCGTTCCTCGCCCGCGTCGGCGACCTCCTCCAGCGAGCCGAACCCCGCGCGGCACAGGCGGGTGGCGGTGCCCTCGGAGGCCATCGGGATGGCGAGCCCGATCAGCGCCCGGCGCAGGCCGACGGCCCGGCTCGCGGCGATCGACTCGATCATGCGGGTCGCGGAGGTCTCGCCGATGCGGTCGAACTCCAGCAGCTGCTCCTTGGTCAGGCTGTACAGGTCCGACGGGTGTTCGAGGATGCCTGCCTCGGCGAGCCGTTCGATCCACACCGGACCGACGGCCTCGATGTCCGCCGCCGCCCGCGACGCCCAGTGGATCAACCTGCGCACGGTCTGCGCGGGGCAGGCGACGTTGGTGCAGAACAGCTCACGGCTGTTGCCCTGCTCGGTCAGCCCGTGCCCGCACGAAGGGCACGCGTCGGGCGGCACGATCTCCCGCTCCGCGCCCGTGCGCTTCGACTCGTCCAACACCCCGGCGACGAACGGGATCACGTCACCCGCGCGGCGGACCAGCACCGTGTCCCCGATCATGATGCCGCGCGCCCGGATGACCTCCTGGTTGGCCAGCGTCGCCCTGGTCACCGTCGTGCCGCCGACGAACACCGGCTCCAGCCAGGCGACCGGGGCGATCTTGCCGGTCTTGCCGACGTCCCAGACCACATCGGCCAGCACGGTCGTCTTCTCCTCGGCGGCGAACTTGAACGCCAACGCGCCGCGGGGCGAGTTCGAGCGGGTGCCGGCGGCGGCGTAGGCGCTCCGGTCGGCCAGCCGCAGCACGGCCCCGTCCAGGTCGTAGTCGAGGTCGTTGCGCTGCGCCTCGATCTCCCCGATCACCGCCTGCGCCTCGGCGGCGTCGACGCAGTGCCGCATGTCGGCGCCGGTGAACCCGAGCGCCCGCAGGCCGTTCTCCAGGTCGTTCCAGGCGTCCGGGTCGGTGGACGTGTCGAGGTCGAAGGCGAAGAACGTCAGGCGGCGTTCGGCGACCGTGGCCGGGTCCTTCGCCCGCAACGTGCCGGCGGCGGCCCCGCGCGGGTTGATCAGGGGCTTGTCCGGGTGCGCGACGTTGTAAGCGGTGAACGTGGAGCGCAGCATCACCGCCTCGCCGCGCACCTCGACCCGCCCCGGCGCGGCGACCCGCACCGGCACCCCGTCGACCAGCGCCTTCACCAGCACGGTCACGTCGTCACCGGTGGTGCCGTCGCCGCGGGTGACGGCACGCGCCAGCCTCCCGTCCTCGTAGACCAGGGCCAGCGACAGCCCGTCCAGCTTCGGCATGACCGCCACCGGCTGGCCGGGGAAGCGGTCGAAGAACGCGGCGACCTGCTCGGGTCGGGTCGCCTTCTCCAGCGACAGCATCGGCCGCGAGTGCCGGACGGGCGCGTGCAGCACCCCCGGCGCGCCCACCTGCTCCAGCGGGTTGGGGTCGGGCGCCAACCCGGGGTTGGCGTCGATCAGCCCCCGCAACTCGTCCTCGATCGCGTCGTACTCGGCGTCCGCCACCAACGGCGAACCCCGGTAGTAAGCGTCACGCAGCACCACGACCTGGTCCGCGAGTTCCCGAATCCGTTCCCCGGCATCCACGGCGTACAAGTTACCGGCGACCACCGACAATTCCCGGCGGTCACCGGCCGGCGCGGCACCCGACCGGGACCGTCATCCGATCAGGACGGTCGGACCCAGCGGCGGAGGGCGTCGATGGTGGTCTCGGGGGAGGTGTTGAAGCAGAACCTGATGCTCGGCTGGACTTCGACCAGCACGTTGACCAGGCGTTCGAACAGCAGGGTGTGGTCGGGCGCCATGCGGACGCCCGCACCGATCATCGCCACCCGGAACGGTCCGGAGGCGGCGCACGCCCGCAACGTCGCCTCCGCTTCGTCCGGCACCGCCGACACCTGGCACGAGACGAAGTCGAACCCGGCCGCGCGCAACGCGGCCTCGCCCGCCTCGATCCGCGCGGTCAGGGTGGGTCGGTCCAGGCCGGGGTAGCGGCTGTAGTCGACTGCACCGGGGTGCAGTCCGACCGACAGGACGGTGCTCGGAACGTCCACAAGGTCTCCATCGTCGATGCCTGCGGTCACCACGGGACCGGTCCGGTCCGGTCGAAGAACCCGCCGGTGGGGCCGTCCGGGGCGGTGGTCGCCAGCCGGACGATCGCATCGGTGCCTTCGACCACCGTCTGGAAGCCCGCGTGGCCGGTCATGTCGGTCGCGGTGTAGCCGGGGTCCACCGCGTTGACCCTGATGTCGGGCAGGGCGAGGGCGTACTGGGTGGTGATCATGTTCAACGCCGCCTTGGACGCCGGGTAGCCGAGCACGGGAGGCACCAGGCCGCTCAGTTTCGGGTCGGTGACGGTGGCGACCGACCCAGTCCCGCTGGACACCATCACGACCCTGGGGTGCTCGGCGGCCCGGAGCAGCGGCAGGAACGCCCGGGTCACCCGGACCGGCCCGAACACGTTCACCTCGAACACCTCCCGCAGGGCGCGGCCGTCCGTGTCGGCCGGCGGGAGGTCCGGCCCACCGACACCGGCATTGTTCACCAGCACGTCCAGTCGCCC
This sequence comes from Saccharothrix sp. NRRL B-16314, assembly GCF_000716595.1. Lineage (GTDB taxonomy): Bacteria > Actinomycetota > Actinomycetes > Mycobacteriales > Pseudonocardiaceae > Actinosynnema. Next base: position 232,111 of record NZ_JNXC01000006.1, on the reverse strand, counting down.
CGCCCGGACCTCCACCAGCCCGGCGGCCGTCGCCGCGGACGACTCGGAGGTCACGTCGAGCGGCACGAACTCCACGTCCAGACCGGCCGCGGCCAGCTCGGCCGCCGCCGCCGTGCCGCGCGTCGTGTCCCGTGCCGCGAGGAACACCCGCCAGCCCAGCGAAGCGAGCCGCCGCACCGTTTCGCGCCCCAAACCCCTGTTCGCACCGGTCACCAGCGCCGTCGTCGTCATGCCGTCAGCATCGCGGGCCGGAACGGGCGTCCACCAGGACCGCCAACGCCTGGGACTCGCGGTCCTACCCCGACGATCACGCCTCGGGGCACGATGGACAAGTGGACAGAGCCGAGCTGGCCGCGGTGTTGCGCACCGCACGCGCGCGGGTGAAACCGGTCGACGTCGGTCTCCGGCCCGGCTCGCACCGACAGGTGCCGGGACTGCGCCGCGAGGAGGTCGCCCACCTGGCGGGCCTCAGCGTCGACTACGTGGTCCGGCTCGAACAGGGACGTGGGCCCAAGCCGTCCGGCCAGGTCCTGGGTGCGCTGACGCGAGCCCTGCGGCTCGGTGACGACGACCGGGACCTGGTGTTCCGGCTCGCCGGTTCCGAACCGCCGCGAGCCGGGCGCGTGCCGATGGCGGTCGGTCCGAGCGTCGCCCGCCTCCTGGGCCGGATGCGGGACGTGCCCGCCGTGGTGTTGTCGGCCAAATCCGATGTGCTGGCCTGGAACCCACTCGCCGCCGCGCTGTTCGGCGACTTCGCCGAATGGCCACCCGCGCAGCGCAACGTCATCCGACAGCGATTCCTCGGTACCGGTCCGTCCTCGATGGCGCTCACCCCGGAAGACGACGACGCGACCGCCGCCGACTGCGTCGGGTGTTTGCGAACCGCGCACGCCCGCTATCCCGCAGACCCCGATCTCCAACAGCTCGTCGCCGAACTGCGCGCCGGCAGCGAACGCTTCGACCGGCTGTGGCGGGCCGGCCGTTCGGGGCGGGTGCGCACCACCGCCATCACCGTCCGGCACCCGGAACTCGGCCGCCTCGCCTTCGACTGCGACGTCCTGCTGGTGCCGGAAGCCGACCAGGCGCTCGTCGTCTACTCACCCGCCCCCGCGACGTCGGAATGCCGTGTGCCCGACGGAGAGTTCCGCCGGGCACGCGGACACCCGGTCAGCCGGTCGTCAGCGCGACGTCGTCCAGGATGAACGAGGTCTGCACGTCCCAGTCCTCGCGGCTGGTGAAGCTGACGGTCACGGTCTGGCCGGCGAAGGCGCCGACGTTGAACGACCGCAGCCGGTAGTCACCCTTGTCCACGTTGGAGAAGCGGCCGACCACGGTGCTGCCGACCTTCACGGTCAGGGTGTCGTACGCGACCGGCAGGGTCTCCGCCGTGTCGATCTTCACGTGCACGGACAGCGTCGAATTGGTGCAGCCCGCGGGGATGGTGACGGTCTGGCGCAGCGACTCGACCGTGGGTGCGGCTGTGCCACCCAGCCACGCCGACCAGCTGCCCGTGCGGGGCGCGGCATCCCCGGTCCACGTGTGGATCGACCAGTCTGCACCGTCCCAGCCGGTCGGACCGCTCTCGAAGCCGGGGTTGACCAGCACCTGACCGGGGTTCGCGCAGGCGGCCGGGCTGATCTCCGCCTGGGCGACGGCGGGCGGGGCGAGCACGGCGGACGCGGCGGCCAGGGCCACCCCGGCCATCGCCACCCGTCGGGCTGAGGATCGGCGAACAGGTTCCTTCACGTTCACTCCCTGATTCCAGCGTCAGGACCGGCGAGCGGGACAGGCCGCTCACCGGTCACGGCGTGCCGAACGTGTTCGCGCGAACGTGAGCAGACGCTAGAGCAGCAAATCTTCGGGCGCCATTGCCGAATACGCAGAAGACATTGGGGACTTCGGGTTTCCGGCGAATGATTTGAGACGCTGGTTGCACTTCGTCGGCTGATCGTTCAGCCGAACGGCCCCCGTCTCAACCGGTCACCACCAGAGCGACCAGGGTCAGGTTCAGCGCGATGATCGCCACCACCGCGATCCACGCGCACGCGGTGGTCGCCCGCCGGTTGACGTGGTCTCCCATCGTGGCGACCGACGACGTCAGCCGGACCAGCGGGACCAGCGCGAACGGGATGCCCATCGACAGCACGACCTGCGAGAGCACGAGCGCGTCCGTCGGGTCGAACCCCGATGCGAGCAGCGCGAGGGCCGGGACGAGCGTGACGACCCGGCGGAGCATCAGCGGAACCCGCACGTGCAGGAGCCCGTCGAGCACCACCGCGCCGGAGTAGTTCCCGACGGCCGTCGACGCCAGACCGGAAGCCAGCAGGCCGATCGCGAACAGGAAGGCGATCCCGCCGCCCAGGGTCGAGCCGATGGCGGCGTGCACGCCCGACACCTCGTCGATGTTCTCCGAACCCCGGAGCGCACTCGCCGCGACCAGCAGCAGCGCGAGGTTGACCGCGCCCGCCAGCAACATCGCCATCACCACGTCGGCGCGCGTGGCGGCGAGGACGCGTCGGACCGCGGACCCCGTGACGTGGCCGTGGCGATCACGCGCCAGCGCCGAGTGCAGGTACACGGCGTGCGGCATCACGGTGGCGCCGAGCATCCCGGCGGCCAGCAGCACGCTGTCGGTGCCGTCGAAGCGGGGCACGAGGCCACCGAACACCTCGGCAGTAGGCGGTGACACGAGCAGCCCGGCCGCGAACCCGCACGCGATGACGACCAGGAACGTCGTGATCAGCCGCTCGAACGGCTTCTGACCCCGTCGGTCCTGCACGAACAGCAGGACGGTCGACACCACGCCGGTGATCAGGCCGCCCCACAGCAGCGGCAGGCCGAACAGGATGTTCAGCGCGATGGCACCGCCCAGCACCTCGGCCAGGTCGGTCGCCATCGCGACGATCTCGGCCTGCCCCCAGTACGCCAGCCGAGCGGGCTTGGGCAGCCGGTCCCGGACCGCCTCGGGCAGCGAGCGCCCCGAGACCAGGCCGAGCTTCGCCGACAGGTACTGGACGAGACCCGCCACGACGTTCGCCGCGACGAGGACCCAGACGAGCAGGTAGCCGTAACGCGCGCCGGCCGCGGTGTTCGTCGCGACGTTGCCGGGGTCGACGTAGGCGATCGCGGCCACGAAGGCGGGCCCCAACAACGCGGCCCTTCCCCGTAAGTTGGCCGCTTTCCTGCGAACGGGTGTGGTCGTCACGCCTTCCTCCTGGTGAGTGCTCGTGGTGGCGCCGCCGGTGGTGACGAGTGGGCCACTCGTCACCACCGGCGGCACCGGCAGACCGTGCGAGGCGTCAGGCCGTTTCGGCCTCGGGGTCGTCCACGGGGGGCGTGCCGTAGGTGAAGTACGTCTCCTGGGGCAGGTTCGTGCCGCCGATGGCGGTGGCCGTGTCGATGTCCGCCATCGTCCACGTCCTGGTCTCGAAGTCCGGCTCCAGCTCCAGGATCCCCGGGTCGCCGAACAGCTCGATCCGGTTGCCCCCGGGCTCGAACACGTACAGGAACGCGCCCTGGGTGATGCCGTGGCGGTCCGGTCCCGCCTCGATCTTGATGTCGTAGTCCCGGAACATCTCCGCGGCGTCCACGGTGTGCTGCTGCACGCCGTAGTAGAACGCCACGTGGTGCAGGCGGCCCCGCGCGCCGCGTGCGTCGTGCATGATCGCGATCTCGTGGCCGAGGATGTTGCTGCTCAGCCAGGCACCGATCTCGACCTCGCCGTCGACGACCCGCTCACGGGTCTGCATGCCCAGGTAGCGCTCGAAGGACTTCTTGGTCGGGGTGACCTCGCTGGCGAGCAGGTTCAGGTGGTCGATGCGCTTGATCGGCAGGCCCTGCAACGGCTTCTTCGACGGCCGGGTGAGGATCTTGCTCTTCAGCTCCGGCGGCGCCTGGTACTTCTCGACCTCCCACAGCAGGTTCATCCGGTGGCCGTCGGGGGTGTCGAACTGGTAGGTCTTGCCGTACCCGTAGTCGCCGTCGTGCCAGCGGCCCTCGACGTTGCCGTCCCGGATCGCCTTGACCCGCCGCTCCAGGGCGTCCGGCGACGCGGTCCGCATGGCGAAGTGGTCCATCCGCGGCTGCGCGGCCTCGGTGACCTTCAGGCTCCACTGGTACGGGTCCTCGTAGCCGCGGAGGTAGACCGACTGCCCCTCGCGGTAGGTCTCGTACATGCCGAGCAGGTCCTTGAAGAACCACAGGGTGCCGTCGGGGTCGGGTGTGTGCAACTCCACCCGGGCCAGGTGGGCGATCTCGTGCCGGCGGAACTCCGGGTCCAGGTCGGACATCGTCATTTCTCCTGTTCACTGTGCTCGGTGGTGGCCGCCGCGGCGGAAGTCCGCTCGGCGATGGTGACGTCGCCTGCCGCCCAGTGCTCCGGCTCGACCTCTCTGATGACGACCCGGATGTTGGCTTTCGGCGCGCCGACGGCCCGGTGCGCGGCCTCGGTCAGCTCGTGGATCAGGTCCCGGATCTGCTGCGGGGTGCGCCCGGTCCCGAGGGAAACGTCGATGAACGGCACGGTCAGCCTCCTGCGAGCGTCACGGTTCCGAGGGTGGTGAAGTGGGCGGCGACGCGGGCGCCGGGCGTGACGTGGACGGCGTCCGTCATGCCGCCGGTGAGCACGAGCCAGCCGGGTTCGATCGCGAGACCCCTGGCGCCGAGGAGGTTGGCCGCGAGCGCCAGCGCCTCGGCCGGGTGTCCCTGCACGGCGGCGCCCGTCGCGGCGTCCTCGACCTGGCCGTCCACTTCCAACAGGCAGGCCTCGTGCGCGAGGTCGAGCCGTTCGGGCGCGACGGAGACCGGCCCGAGGACGAACAGGCCGGACGAGCTGTTGTCGGCGACCGCGTCCTGCATGGTGAACTTGAAGTCGCGGTACCGGCTGTCGATGACCTCGATCCCGCCGTGCACGCTCGCGACGGCGCGCAGTGCCGTTGCCGCGGTGACTCCGGGCCCGACCAGCCGTTCACCCATCACGAACACGATCTCGGGCTCCGCCCTCGGGTGGATCAGCCGTTCCCGGGGCAGCGGCGCGCCGGCGGGCAGGACCATCGCGTCGGTCAGCCAGGCCAGCGACGGGTAGTCGATGCCCATCCGCCGCTGCTTGGCGCGCGAGGTCAGGCCGAGCTTCACGCCGATCAGCCGTTCACCCCGGTCCAGGCGGCGGCGCAGCGCCTCGAACTGGATCGTGTACGCGGTGGTCAGGTCCAGGTCCGGCCACAGCCCGGTGATCGGACCTCGTGCGGTCCGCGACCGCTCGGCGTCCAGCAGGACCTGCGCGGCGCGGGCGACGTCGCCGGGGCGGATGTCGGTGGCTCCGGTCATCTGGGTTCCCTCCATCGCCGTCACGCCCCGAGCACCGCGGTGACCGAACCAAGGCCGGGCACGGAGACGACGGCCGCCGCACCCGCCGGCAGGGCGGCCGGCCTGGTCATCGAGCACACGAGCACGACCTGGCCCGCGGCCAGCGCGAGCCCTTCCGCGCAGACCTCGTTCGCCAGCCACACCAGGGCGTTGAGCGGGGAGCCGAGCATCATCCCGCCGGCGCCCGTCTCGACGAGCTCGCCGTCGCGGTGCAGCAGGCAGCCCGCCAGCCGCAGGTCGATACCGTCCACACCGGACGGTCGTGTGCCCAGCACCACGACCCGGCGCGCCCCTGCGGGTGCCTCCGATTCCGGCGATTCGCTGATGTCGGCCGCGAGCAGCACGTGGTCCACCGCGCGGACGACGTCCACCACCGTCACGTCCGGTCCCGCGAGCGGACGGCCGAGCACGAACGCGAGTCCGGTCTGGACGGTGGGCGCGGTGAACCGGACGTCGATCGGCTGGTGCTCCGGCCGGAAGTCCGCGGCGGCCAGCTCCGCGAACACCGGCCGGTCCACGCCCAGGGCGCGTTGCGCCACCCGCGACGTCGCGGTGACCAGGTAGCCGTACGGGCGCGTCGGGCGCTCGGGCGGGTGCTTGCCCTGCTTCTCCTGGGCGATCTCGGTCGAGACCATTCCTCCCCTTTCGTACGTGGACGTCCTGTGATGGCGCGACGGGCTCGGTACGGCGCGGCCCGACGGCCCGGTTCGGCTCGACGGTTCGGCTCGACGGCTCAGCGAACGCGCACCATGACGGCTCGCGGCTCGGTGAAGAACTCGCGCGAGTACTGGCCGCCCTCCCGGCCGACACCGCTGGCGCCCTCCCCGCCGAACGGCAGGCGCAGGTCGCGGTCGAAGTACGTGTTGATCCACACCGTGCCGGCCCGCCACCGGGCGGCCAGCCGGTGCGCGCGGTCCAGGTCCCGGGTGAACAGGATTCCGGACAGGCCGTAACGGCTCGCGTTCGCCAGCGTGATCGCTTCCTCTTCGGTGTCGAAGGGGATGACCGATTCCACCGGTCCGAAGATCTCCTCTTGCGCGGTGCGGCTGTCGTTGGACAACCCGGTGACGATCGTCGGGGTGTAGTAGAAACCGTCGGCCAAACCGGCCGCCGTCATCCGCGCACCACCGGCGATGATTTCCCCGCCTTCTTCGGCGGCCAGTTCGACATAGCCGTGCACTTTGTCGAGGTGGCGCTGCTCGATTAGCGGCCCCATGTCCGAAGCCGGGTCCTTCGGATCGCCGACCACGATCTTGGCCGCGGCTTCGGTGAACCGCGCCAAAAATTCTTCGAGGATGCCGCGCTGGACGAACAGGCGGGTTCCCGCGAAGCACACTTGACCGTTGCCGGCGAATGCCGCCTTGATCGACTCCGGCACGGCGACGTCCAGGTCCGCGTCGTCGAAGACGATGTTCGCCGACTTCCCGCCCAATTCGGCCGACACCGGTGTGAGATTCGCCGCCGCCGCGGCCATGATCTTCACCCCGGTGGCGGTCGACCCGGTGAAGGTGATCCGGTCCACCCGCGGATCGCTGGTGAGCGGTCCGGCCACCTCGTCACCGCCGAAACCGTGCACGATGTTGAGCACGCCCTCGGGCAGGCCCGCCTCCAGGGCGATCTCCCCGAACCTGGCCGCGGTCAGCGGGGTCTGCGGCGCGGGCTTGAGCACCGCCGTGTTCCCGAACGCCAGGGCCGGCGCGAGCTTCCACGTCGCCAGCATCAGCGGCGCGTTCCACGGGCTGATCGCGCTGACGACGCCCGCCGGCGGGTGGAGCGTGTAGGAGAGCAGTGGCCCGTCCGGGTACGCCGAGTCCGCCGCGAAACTGGCGTAGTCGGCGAAGAACCGCAGGTTGTGGGCCACTCGCGGGATGTCGGCGTGCCGCGTGACGCGGATGATCTTGCCCGCGTCACGGGTCTCCAGCTGGGCGAGTTCTTCGCCGTGCGCCTCGACCGCGTCCGCGACGGCGTGCAGCACCCGGGCCCGTTCGCGCGGCGTCATCCGCGGCCACGGGCCCTCGTCGAACGCCGTGCGGGCCGCCGTCAGGGCGGCACGCGCGTCCTCGGCGCCACCACGGGCGACGGCCGCCAGCACCGTGTTGTCGTGCGGGTCACGGGTGTCGAACGTCTCCCCGCCGGCTGCGGGCACCGAGGCGCCGTTGATCAGGTGTCGCACTTCCGGGAGGACTTGCCCGGTTTGTCCGTCAAGTGCTGCGGACATAAATCTCCCCAACTCCGTCCGCATTGCGGACACCGGCATCGAGAAATCTTATCGGCGCAGATCTGAGACGTCGGCCGCGATTCTGCTCGCGGCGTGCGGGAGCATCGCTCCGGGCTGGAGCGATGCTGGTGGGTGAGGGTGGAAGATTAATCCGAAAGGACGACTCCGTCGGCATCTCCTCGGCCGAATGGCTCAAGGTATGCCACGTGAACACGCCCCCCGGTGACCTCGATCCATCTTCCACACGGGACCCCGACCGGTCAAGCAAGTGCGTTCGAAGCCGCACTGTGGGACCCCTCGACGAGTTGGTTGACCCCGGGTATCCGGACAGGTAGCGTCGAAGCAGGGGAGGGCGTTCTGGTAACTCGCCAGTCGCCTTGCAGCCGGTCTGGGGACTTTTCTTGGCTGCATTTCACCGCTGGGGCATCCCATTCTTCCAATTGACCAGTGGCGCGTTCGCACGCGCCTCCCTTGGGCTGCCTCCGAACCGGGGGCAGTCGGCGTGTGCGTGCACGATCCAGGAGGGACTCAGGTGAGCTCGACGCCATGCGTAGCGACAGACGAATAGGGATCGTCGGCGGCGGCGCCTCGACCGTGTGCCTGCTCGACGCACTCGCCCGGTCGGACGTAGGCGGCGGGGCGATCACCGTATTCGACCCCTCACCGCACCTCTGGCGGGGAAGGCCGTACCAACGGGACGTCACCGCTGTCCGGGTCAACATCGCACCCGAGGGCATGACGATCCGCAGCGGGGACAAAGCGCACTTCACGCGATGGCTCGCGGCGCGGTACCCGAAGGCGCAGGGCGAGAACGACTACATGGACCCGCTGTGCGGCATCAAGTTCATCCCGCGCGCCATGTACGGCGAGTACCTGGAGGACTCCGCCCGCGATGCGCTGGTCCACCTCGCCGAATCAGGGTGGCGGGTGTCCGTGGTTCGCAAGCAGGTCGTCTCCGCGGACACATCGGATGATGGGGTGATACTGACGACCGACGACGGCGATGTGTCCGTCGTGGACCGTGTCGTCCTCTGCACGGGCCGTGGCGCGCCACCCGACGACTACGGGCTCAAGGGCACGCCAGGTTACGTGGTCGACCCGTACCCGCTGGCGAAGACCCTCGGCCAGGTCGACCCGGACCAGGACGTCGCGGTGCTGGGCAGCGGGCTGACCGGAGTGGACGTCGTGCTCGCGTTGGCGGCAAAAGGACATCGCGGGCGCGTGCACATGCTGTCGCGCAGCGGGGTGCTGCCGACCGTGCGGCAGACGCCGTTGTCGCACCAGCTGGTCCACTTCCGCCCGGACGAGTTACGCGACGCCGCGTTACGCGGTGAGACCCTGGGGCTCGACCGGCTCGTGGAGATGATGCGGGCCGAGTTGATCTCCGCCGGGGAGAACCCCGCGACCGTGCTCGCGGAACTCGATTCGCTCGACCGGGAAGACCCGACCACCAGACTGCGCCGGCACCTCGCCGCCGTCGATTCACCCGACCGCGCACTGCGGATCCTCCAGTACGCCGTGCCGGCGACCGGACCGGACGTGTGGACGCTCCTCTCCGAGGAGGACAAGTCCGGCCTGATCCGACGCCACTACCGCGCGATGATGAGCATCTGCTGCCCCATGACCGCAGCCGCAGCCCAGAAGCTCGTCGGGCTGGTCGACCGCGGGCAGCTGGAGATCGTCCCCGGCGTGCGGCAGGTCGCCGTGGCGGGGGAGGGCTTCACCTTCACGGTCGCCGAACGCACGACGGCCGTCGACGTCGTCATCAACGCGGTGAACCCCGCCGTCCGCTCGACGTCGGCGATGGCGAAACCACTGGTCGACGGCCTGGTGGGTGCCGGGCTGGCCCAGGCGCACCCGCGCGGCGGCGTGCACGTCGAACGGGCCACCAGCCGGCTGACCGTGGACGGCGTTCCCGACCACCGCTTCCACGCGCTCGGCGACCTCGCCGGTGGCAGCCTGTTCTTCACCTTCGGCATGCCGTCGTTGGTGGACCGCGCGCGGGACATCGTCGACGACCTGCTCCTGCTCGAACCCGCGAATGGACTGCCCGCGGCGGGCACCACCCTCCAGACCGCATGACGCCGCGCACACCCGAGACCGCAGTTCAGGGAAGGAAGCCCATGACCACCGTCGCACCCAACCCCCAGTCGGCAGGCACGGCCAACGATGTCCGACCGATGACGGGCGCGCAGTACCTCGAATCACTGCGCGACGACCGCGAGGTCTACATCTACGGCGAACGGGTGCGCGACGTCACCGCCCACCCCGCGTTCTACAACAGCGCGCGCTCGATCGCCCGCCTCTACGACGCATTGCACGAGCCGGAAGCCGAAGGCGTCCTGCGCGTGCCGACGGAGACGGGCAACGGCGGCTTCACCCACCCGTTCTTCAAGTCCGCGCGGACCTCCGACGACCTGGTGAAGTCGCGCGACGCGATCGTCGCGTGGCAGCGCCTGGTCTACGGGTGGATGGGCCGGACCCCCGATTACAAGGCCGCGTTCCTCGGCACGCTCGGCGTGAACTCCGAGTTCTACGGCGAATACCAGGCCAACGCGCTGCGGTGGTTCAAGGACGCGCAGGAGCGGTTGCTGTACTTCAACCACGCGATCGTGCACCCGCCGATCGACCGGCACAAGCCGGCCGACGAGACGGCCGACGTCTGCGTGCACGTGAAGAGGGAGACCGACAGCGGGCTGATCGTGTCGGGGGCCAAGGTCGTCGCCACCGGTTCCGCGCTCACCAACGCGAACTTCATCGCGCATTACGGATTGCCGTTGCGGGACAAGAAGTTCGGCCTGGTGTTCACCGTGCCGATGGGCTCGCCCGGCCTCAAGCTGTTCTGCCGCGCGTCCTACGAGATGGCCGCGAAGGCGATGGGCACGCCGTTCGACTACCCGCTGTCGAGCCGGATGGACGAGAACGACGCCATCATGGTGTTCGACGAGGTTCTCGTGCCGTGGGAGAACGTCTTCATGTACGACGCGGAGTCCGCCAACGCGTTCGCGAACGGCTCGGGCTTCGTCAACCGCTTCACGTTCCACGGCTGCACGCGCCTCGCCGTGAAGCTCGACTTCATCGCCGGGTGCGCGATGAAGGCCGTCGAGATGACCGGCACGTCCGCCTTCCGCGGTGTGCAGGCGCAGGTCGGCGAGATCCTGAACTGGCGCGACCTGTTCTGGGGCCTGTCCGACGCGATGGCGAAGTCGCCCGAGGCGTGGGTCGGCGACAGCGTCCAGCCGAACGGCCGGTTCGGCATGGCCTACCGGACGTTCATGGGCGTCGGCTACCCGCGGATCAAGGAAATCCTCGAGCAGACCCTGGGCAGCAGCCTCATCTACCTCAACTCGCACGCGTCCGACTGGAAGAACGGCGAGATCCGCCCGTACCTGGACCAGTACCTGCGCGGCTCCAACGGGGTGCAGGCCATCGACCGGGTCAAGCTGATGAAGCTCCTGTGGGACTCGATCGGCACCGAGTTCGGCGGCCGGCACGAGCTCTACGAGCGCAACTACGGCGGCGACCACGAGGCCGTGCGTTTCCAGACCGTGTGGGCGTACGAGGGCTCCGGCATGGCCGACGAGCTGAAGGGCTTCGTCGACAAGTGCATGTCCGAGTACGACCTCGACGGCTGGACCCAGCCGGGTCTCTACGACCCGTCGGACATCTCCGTCGTCGCCCGGGGCTGACGCGGGCCACGCACGTCGAGGGGACGTCGATGACCGACAGCACGACCGAACGGCTGCTCGACACCGCCGGTGTGGCGCCGGGCGACCTGCGCGGCGCGATGAGCCGCTTCGCCAGCGGGGTGACCGTGATCACCACCGCCACCGGCGGGCCGGCGGGTCCGGAGGCGCACGGGATGACGGCCAACGCCTTCCTGTCCGTGTCCCTGGCGCCGCCGCTGGTGCTGGTCTCGGTGGCGGCGCGGGCGAAGTCGAACCGGCGGATCACCGAAACCGGTCGCTACGGCGTCTCGGTGCTCAACGCCGGGCAGCACGCGCTGTCGCGGCACTTCGCGGGCATCGAGGCGATGGCCGACGCGGTGGACTTCACCTGGGACGACGGCATCCCGCTGATCACCGGGGCACTCGTCCAACTGGTGTGCACGGTCCGCGCGTCGCACCCGGCCGGCGACCACGTTCTGCACGTGGCCGCGGTCGACCACGTTCGGACGCGTGACGGCGTGCCCTTGCTGCTCTACAACGGAGAACCACGCACGCTCACGCCGGCATGGCCGGCGGAGGACTGGCGGACGCGTGAGACGAGGAGGGGGAACGGCCAGTGACGACACCCAACGCGGTCGGGCGACTGCCCTGGGAGCGGATGTTCGCCCGCCACGTCGCGGACGACAGCGGCGACGTGATCACCGCGATCCTGAAGCAGGCGGGCGGCGACGGGACCATCGCCTTCTCCGGCGGGTTCCCGCACCCCGCGACGTTCCCGCGGGAAGCCCTGGAGGAGAGCTTCACCCGGATCCTCCAGGACCCGGCGAGCCTCCAGTACGGCCCGACGGCCGGTCTGGCCGGTCTGCGCGACTGGTTCGCGGGCTGGCTGGCCGACCACGACGGCACGCGTCCCGCCGAGGACGAGCTGATGATCACCAGCGGCGGGATGGAAGGTCTCGGCCTGGTGGTGAAGTGCCTGGTCGACCCCGGTGACCGGGTGGTAGTGGAGGCGCCGACGTTCATGGGCGCACTCGTCAGCTTCCAGCGCGCCTCGGCCCGGACCGAGGCCGTACCGGTCGACGCCGACGGCCTGGACGTCGACGCGCTCGAACGCCTGCTGACCGGCCCGGGGACGCCGCCGAAGCTGCTCTACACGATCCCCGACTACCAGAACCCGACCGGCGTCAGCCTCTCGACGGAACGCCGGCACGCCCTGGTGGCGCTCGCCCGGCGGCACGGCCTGCTGATCGTCGAGGACGTCGCCTACCGCGAGCTCGGCTTCGGCGACGACCGCCGCCCGAGCCTGTGGTCGCTCGCACCGGACGTGGTGGCGCAGGTCGGCACGTTCTCCAAGACGTTCACGCCCGGTATGCGGATCGGGTGGATCTCCGCGCCCGCCGACCTGGTCGGCCAGCTCGTCCGGGCCAAGCAGAACACCGACCAGTGCTCCTCCGGGCTCGGGCAGCTGCTGCTGGAGGACTACGGCCGGTCCGGGCGCTTCGACCAGGGCATCCTCGCGTCGAGGTCCTTCTACCGGGCGCGGTGCCGGATCATGACCGACGCCTTGGCGGAGCACCTGCACGAGGGCGTCCGCTTCACCCGCGCCGACGGCGGCTTCTTCACCTGGCTGACCGCGCCCGACACGGTCGACCCGGACGCGTTCCAGGAGGCGGCCCGCGCCGCCGGCGTCACCTACGTGCCGGGCGCCGCGTTCTACCCGGACCAGCGCGGCGAGCGCGAACTGCGCCTGTCCTACAGCCGGGTGGACGACGCGACGATCCCGGAGGGCGTGCGCCGGCTCGCCTCGGCGCTGGCCTCGTCGGACCGGGCGCGGCGCTGACCAGGCACCAGGCCGACCTTCCCCCGCGAGAAAGGCACACGATGAAAGCCGTCTACAACGATCTGGTCCGCCCGGACAAGGCGCAGGTGGAGGCGTTCAACGACATCCTGCGCTTCTACAGCCCCAGCTGCCTGGTCGCCGACGCGTCGCCGGAGGTAGGGGCGATCGGCGGCTGGCAGACGGTCAAGCGGGAGCACAAGATCGCCGGGCCGGCGCTCACCGTCGACCTGCCCGCCGACCTGCTGGTCGACATCCTCCCCGTGCTGCCGCGCGCGCAGCCGGGCGACGTGGTCGTGCTGGCCTGCCAGGGCCGGGTCGACCTGGCGATGTGGGGCGGCCTGATGACCACGTTGTCGCAGATGGCGGGCATCGCGGGCTGCGTGGTCGACGGCGCGGTGCGCGACGTCGACGAGGTGCGCGACCTCGACTTCCCGATGTGGTTCCGGTCCGTCGTGCCGCGCCGCTGCCCACCCGCGGTACCCGGTCAGAGTGAACCCGTCCGGGTGAACGTGCCGATCGAGGTCGGCGGCACGGTGATCAACCCGGGCGACATCGTGGTCGCCGACGAGAACGGCGTCGGCGTGGTGCCACCGGCCGTGGCCGACACCGTGCTGGCGGAGGTGCACGAGCTGCTGGAGAAGGAGGCCGTGGTGCGCGACCTCATCAACGGCGGCGCGACCCTGGCCGACCTGCTGGCCAGGTTCGGGCACATCTGACCTGGTCGACGCGGTATCCATCAGCCTGATCGCACCCACGCAGCGGCACGGCGTGGCGGTTGTCCCCAACGCGATAAGCTCGCTGGCGGCGAGACGAGGGCTCGCCCGAGGTGGGGGAACGACGCTCGGCCGGGTGACGAGGACGACCGGTTACGCCGTGCACGCGCCCTGCCGGAGTTTGTCAGTCACACGCGACCCGGAGGAGAACTACGTGACGATCCAGCTGACCGCCGACAGTGGGGGCTCGGTGGCCGACTTCAAGGTCGCGGACCTGTCGTTGGCACCGTTCGGCCGGAAGGAGATCCAGCTCGCCGAGCAGGAGATGCCCGGTCTGATGGCGCTGCGCAGGGAATACGGCCCCCAGCAGCCCCTCGCGGGCAAGAAGATCGCCGGTTCGCTGCACATGACGATCCAGACCGCCGTGCTCATCGAGACGCTCGCCGCCCTCGGCGCCGACGTCCGGTGGGTGAGCTGCAACATCTTCTCGACCCAGGACCACGCCGCCGCGGCGGTCGTCGTCGGCCCCGAGGGCACCGTCGACAACCCCAAGGGCAGCTCGGTGTTCGCCTGGAAGGGCGAGACGCTGGAGGAGTACTGGTGGTGCACCGAGCAGCTGCTGACCTGGCCCGACGGCAGCGGCCCCGACTCGATCGTGGACGACGGCGGTGACGCCACGCTGCTCGTGCACATGGGCGTCGAGTACGAAGCCGCCGGCGCCGTGCCGTCGGCCGCCGAGGACGACCCCGAGGACCACAAGCTGATCCTCGAGTCGCTGCGGCGTTCGCTCGAGTCCAGCCCGACCCGGTACACCGACATGGCGAAGTCCATCATCGGCGTGACCGAGGAGACCACGAACGGCGTCAACCGGCTCTACCAGCTGCACAAGGCCGGCAAGCTGTTGTTCGCGGGCATCAACGTCAACGACTCGGTGACGAAGAGCAAGTTCGACAACAAGTACGGCATCCGCCACTCCCTGATCGACGGCATCAACCGCGCCACGGACGTGATGATCGCGGGCAAGCTCGCGGTCGTGTGCGGTTACGGCGACGTCGGCAAGGGCGCGGTCGAGTCCCTGCGCGGCCAGGGCGCCCGCGTCGTGGTCACCGAGATCGACCCGATCTGCGCGCTGCAGGCGGCGATGGACGGCCTCCAGGTCGTCGTGCTGGACGACGTGATCGCCGACGGCGACATCTTCATCACCACCACCGGCAACCGCGACATCATCATGGCCGCGGACATGGCCAAGATGAAGCACAACGCGGTCGTGGGCAACGTGGGCCACTTCGACAACGAGATCGACATGGCCGGTCTCGCCCGCGTGCCCGGCATCGAGCGCGTCGAGATCAAGCCGCAGGTCCACGAGTGGAAGTTCGCGGACGGGCACTCGATCATCGTGCTGTCCGAGGGCCGCCTGCTCAACCTGGGCAACGCCACGGGCCACCCGAGCTTCGTGATGTCCTCGTCGTTCTCGAACCAGACCATCGCGCAGATCGAGCTGCACACCAAGCGCGAGGAGTACGGCGTCGGGGTCTACATGCTCCCGAAGCACCTGGACGAGAAGGTCGCGCGGATGCACCTGAGCGCGGTCGGCGCCAAGCTGACGGCGCTCACGAAGGTCCAGGCCGAGTACCTCGGCGTGGACGCGGAAGGCCCGTACAAGCCGGACCACTACCGCTACTGACGGCTCCGCCGGTGACGAGCACCGCCACCGGCGAGCACTGCTACTGACACCACGCCGACCGGCTGTCGCCCCCGTTCTCACCGAGGGAGGCAGCCGGTCGTCCTGTGCACCGGAGGAAACGCATGTTCCACCATTCCGCGGCGGCAGCCACCGGGGACCGGTACCTCCTGGTCCTCGGTGCGGACATCCTGTTACGCGAACGCGCGATCGTCTCCGCGTTGCGCACCTACCCCGGGCCCGTGCTGGGAATGAGCGCGTCTCCCGCGGCCAGTCAGCTGAACCGGTTCTTCGACCACGTCCTCGAAGCGGATTACTACAACGCGGAAGAGGCGCTGGAAGCGGTTCGCGAGTTCGAGCAGCGGACCGGGCTGCGACCCCAGGCCGTGGCGCCGATCATCGAGATGTGCGTGCACGTCTCGGTCGCCATCTCCAAGCACTACGGGCTGCGCACGCTGTCCGACGAGGCGCTGGCCCGTTCGCGGGACAAGCACACCATGAAGGTGGCGTTCGAGAACGCCGGTGTGCCGTGCGCGAAGCACCGGTTGTTCTCCACCCTGGACGAGTTGCGGTCCGGCGCGGCCGAGCTGACGTTCCCCCTCGTGCTCAAGCCGCGCGACTTCGCCGGCAACGTCGGCACGATCAAGGTCGACCACCCCGACGAGCTGCCCGCCGCGTTCGACTACTGCCGCGACTCGCTGCTGGAGATCGCGCCGATCTACGACTTCTCCGACGGCCGCTTCCAGGCCGAGGAGTTCGTGGACGCCACCCACGAGGTGTCCGTGGAGGTGGCGAACTGGGACGACCACCGCGCGGTGCTCGCGGTGACCGACAAGTCCAAGGCCGGCGCGCCGTACTTCACCGAGCGCGGGCAGCTCGTGCCCAGCCAGGACAGCGACGACGAAGCGCTGCGGCAGGTGGCCCTGGACGCGTGCGCGGCGCTGGACATCACCCGCGGCCTGGCGCACGTCGAGGTGCTGGTGAACGGTGACCGGCTGAGCGTGGTCGAGGTCGCGGCGCGGCCCGGTGGCGACGGGATCATGGACCTGATCGACCGCGTGTACGGGTACAGCCCGTACGACGTGCACTACGCGTCCTACCTGCGGCCGTTCGACGGTTTCCCGGAGTTCCCGCGCACCGCGCGCGGTGTCGGCGCCACCGCGTTCCTCAACGCGCCCCCCGGCACGATCAGCGAGGTGCGTCCGGTGGAAGGGTTGTCCCGGGACGAGCTGGGGCTCTACATCACCGCCAAGGTCGGCGACACGTCCCGCCCGACCACGTCCTACCTCGCGCGCGAAGGCGTGCTGGAGGTGTTCAAGGCCGAGCCGACCGAGGACGAGGCCAAGCTGTTCCGGTCCTATGTGGACGACCTGGCGGCGCGGCACACCGACGAGTTGTTCACGGTGACGCCGACGGAGTAGGCCGTCGGGTGCGCGGCGGTGGTACGCACCGCCGCGCACCCGGACGTCAGCGCGTCTCCACCACGAGGGTCCGGCGGACCTCGGCCAGCGCGGCCTCCAGTTCGGCCCGGTCGCCGGCGGCCAGCAGCACCTGGCCGACCCGCTGGTTGGACGAGCGCGCGGGTTCGATCACGGAGTCGACGGCCACGCTGAGGCCCGCTTCCACGACGGCCTTGTGCTCGCGCACCGCTTCCAGGCCGTGGACCGCGGTGACCGTGCCGGCCGTGGCCAGCGGCAGGTAGCTCGCCGCGTACCGGATCGGCCCGCTCGGGGCCGCCGGCAGCTCGCGGCCGAGCGCGACGCGCGCCACCAGCTCGAACCAGTCCAGGCCGTAGGTCAGGCCCAGCAGCTCCATCAGGTGGTCGCCGGGGGTGCGGACGGCGATCTCCATCAGCACCGGACCGGCGTCGGTGAGCCGGAACTCCAGGTGCACCAGGCCGCTGCGCATCCCCGTCGCCGCCAGCACGTCCGCGCCGAACCGGTCTACCCCGGCCCGCACGTCGTCGGTGATGTCGGCGGCCGACCGGTGCGCGACCTCGATGAAGTTCGGCGGGCCGGTGGTCTCCTTCGCGGTGACGTTGGCGAACCACACCGCGCCGTCGACGACCAGCGCCTCCCAGCTGTACTCGGGTCCTTCGACCGCACGCTCGACCAGCAGCCGGCCCTCACCCGCGCGCCGCGCCGCCACCTCCGCGAACGCCGCCGCGTCCGGCACCAGCTCGACGCCCATGCTGCCCGCCATGGACAGCGGCTTGACCACCACCGGCAGCCGCTCCAGCGCCCACTCGGACGCGCCGGCCAGGTCGTCCACGACGAGGTAGTCCGGCTGGGCGATGCCCGCCGCCGCGAACCGGCCGCGCTGGAGCGCCTTGTTGCGCGAGATCACGCCCGCCCGCAGCGACGGACCCGGAACACCCAGCTCCTCCTGGACCATCGACGCGGCGAGGACCTGCGGCTCGCTGAACGCGATCACGCCGTCCGGCCGTTCGGCGGCCACGGCGGCGAACGCGCCCTCGGCCCACAGTTCGTCGGAAGCGCCGCGGGTGACGATCAGGCGGTCCACGAGCCCCGCGATCGACTCCGCCTTCTGCGCCGTCTCCACGGCCACGACCCTGGCGCCCAGCGCACGTCCGGCCGCCAGGTACGGCAGCCCCATGCGCCCGACACCCACCAACAACAGCGTCTGCACGCCGCCTACCCCCAGTTCTCGAAACGATCCGTCAGTTGTGCGCCATCGCCGGCGCGTCCGCACGTCGCGAGATCAGCGACACGGCGAAGCCCGTCAGCACGAACGCGGCGCCGAGGCCGAGCCAGCCGACCGGCCCCACGTCGATCACGGCGAAGGTGATCAGCGCGGGCCCCACCACGCTCGACCCCGTCAGGCCCAGGTGGTACACCGAGAGGTACGTCGACCGGCGGTGTTCCGGGCTCAGCGCGTAGGAGATGCCCCACGCGCCGATGGACTGCCAGATCTCGCCCAGCGTCATGGCGATCACGGCGGCCAGCACGAGCACGACCGCCCACGTCGCGCCGACGTTCGGGGTGAACGCGACGAGCGCGCAGCACGCGCCCAGGAGCCACCCCGCCCACAACTGCCGGCGGGCCGACGGGCGCAGACCTTCGACACCGCGGCTCAAGGGCACCTGGAGCAGGATCACCATCACCGTGTTGACCACGACGACCACGCCGACCACCGCCAACGGGGTCGACGTCCGCGTGCTGATCCACAGCGGCAGGCCGACGGTCAGCAGGATCGAGTGCAGGTACAGGATGCCGTTGAGCCCGGTGAGCACGAGGAACCTCAGGTCGCGCACCTTGGCGACGGCGGCCGTCGCGGGGGTCTTCCCGTCCTCGCCGACCGGCGCGGCGCCGACCAGCGGCAGTCTCGCGAGCATGACGGCCGCGGCGAAGAACGTCAGCGCGTCGGCGAGGACCAGGGCCGTGTAGAAGCGCGGATCCCCGGCGGCGACGGCAGCCGTGGCGAGGAGGGCGCCGCCGGTGAAGCCCACGTTGCGGACCGAGCCGATCACCGCCATCGTGCGCACCCGGCGGTCACCGGTGGAGATGGTGCCGACCAGTGACTGCGTGATGGGCCCGCTGCTCCACTCGGCGAAACCGACCAGGAACGCGACCACGTAGAACAGGACCGGGTTGTCGGCGAACGGGTAGAGCACGAAGCACGCGCCACGCCAGCCGTACAACGCGACCAGGCCGCGCTTGGGTCCGATCCGGTCCGCGAGCCGACCGATGATCGGCGTGCCCAGCAGGCCCGCGATGCCCGAGATGGTGAGGCCGATGCCGACCTGGCCGGTGCTCAGGTCCAGCACCTTGGTGAAGAACAGCGCCGAGCCCGCGATGAACAGCCCGGTGCCGAGCGAGTCGATGAACGACGCGCCGACCAGCCAGCGCGCGCCGCGCCCCTCGGGGAGCAACGCCCGTGCGCGGGCACGCAGACCGCGCGCGGACGGCGAGTCGGTGGCCGTCACGCCTCGGTCTCCGGCATGGCGGGCCCGACCTTGACCGCGGCGAACATCTCGGCCATCAGCCGGGCCATGTCGTCGCTGCCCGCCGGACCCGTCACGCCGGCCAGGGGAACGTGCGCGTCGGCGTAGGTGATCGTCTGCGACACCGGCTCGTCCTCGGGGCGCTGCACCCAGCGCCACACCAGCGGGTGGTCCGCGAACTCCTCGGTGCCGGACACGCGGCAGTGCGTCGTGCCGAGCAGGTGGCCGGGCCAGACGAACCAGCCGTACCTCGCGTCCGGCGCCGGCACGCGGTGCGGGATGTGGGCGCTCGCGCCTTCCACCAGCAGCCGCAACTGGGCCGACGGGAGTCGCACGCCGGTCGCCAACTCGAAGGTGTCCACCACGTCCGCGCCGCCGAACCTCGCGCCGACCTCCAGGAACACCAGGCCGTCCGGCCCTTCGATGGCCTCCAGGTGGAACGGGCCGGTGGCGATGTTGACCGCGGCGAGGCAGCGCAGCACCCAGTCCACGACGTCGGGATCGGTGTCGATCTGCACCGAGCCGAGCGGTTCCCCTTCGGCGTAGGCGAGGCAGGTGTTCACGTACCGGCTCACCATCACGGTGACGGCCGCGCCGTCGGCGACCAGACCGTCCACGTGGATGATCGGACCCTCGACGAACTCCTCGATCTCGTACTCGGCCGCGTCGACCCCCATGCCGCGCGCGGCTTCCAGCGCACCCTTGACGCTCGGGTGGCGGGTGACGCCTTCGCTGGACGCGCCGGAAAGCGGCTTGAGCACGGTCGCGCCCGACCACGGCACCTCGTCGGGGGCGGCCAGCGCGGCCGTCAACCCCAGGAAGTACGGCACGCGCAACCCCCGCGCGGCGACGGCGGCCTTCATGGCCACCTTGTCCCGGTAGGGCAGCACCTCGGCCTCGTCCGGACCGGGAACGCCGAGCGCTTGCCGCACCCGGGCCGCCGTCAGCAGGTCGTACTCGGACAGCGCGATCACCACGTCGGGCGCGGGTTCACCGGCGAGCGCGGCGATGATCTCCTCGTGCGCCGGCCCCGTGCCGGGGCGGCTGAGACGACGTGCCGGCACGTCGGCCGGCATCGTCTCCACGCGGTCGGGCGCACCGATGTAGGTGACCTCGTGCGCGTGGTGGTCGATGCTCTCCGCATACCGGACCAGGGTGTCCGGAACGCGGTGCAGGACTAAAATTCGCATGGATATCTTCCGGTCGCCGGTGCAGCACGTGCAATGCCGCGCCGAACGGCGCGGCGAGGCACGATCGAGGGTAGTCCACGGTCGGATGTGCCACTGTGGGCCAAACGGTGCAGCGGTACTCCGGTGCCGTGTGGCCTCTCATTGTCTCCTGTTATCCGCCAATTTATCAGCGAATTGCCCGATCGCGCCGAACCATTTCGCAGGTTGCCGGAGCAGGTGCGATATGACGCTTGTCACCGGATATCGCCGGCCCACCATTGACCTGCGCGGCTTCCGTCCCAACGCACCAGCCCACTGCGCCGGGCAGCGGAACGGCTCTGCGGTCCCGCGGAGGTTCACGGCGGGACAAGGCCGCTGAAAGCATTCAGCGCCGTACCCGGCGACGGGCGTCGGGGCGATGTCCTGTGGGGGACGGAAATGCGTCGAAGAGTGCTGTCCTTGAGCCTTGCCGCGGTGGTGGTGGCGATGTCGGCCGCCGTGAGCGGTGGCGTCGCGGTCGGGCAGGGTGAAGTGCGGGAAGACCTGGTGGTCAACGGGGAGCGCGTGCAGCCGCCGAGCGGGTGGCAGGCGCCGCGGAAGATCGAGTTCGGGGAGCCGAGGGCGCACGGCGGCGCGCACGTCCAGTCCTCGATCCGGAGTTGGAGCACCGAGGACCAGATCGCGTACCTGGAATCGCTCGACCAGCCGCCGCTGACGGCGCAGGTGCCGGCGCGAGGGCCGGTGCCGGACAAGGCGGTCGACGAGCGTGTGGTCGACGAGCGGGTGGACGTCGACAGGGGCGTGGAGATCACCGTGCCGCCGGTCGTCGGCACGGCAACCGGCGTGGCAGCCTCCACGGCGGACGGCACCATCCGACCCGCCGCGCTGACCTACGACGGCACGACCCCGTCGTCCGCGGTGGGCAAGCTGTTCATGCTCGAAGGGGACACGGTCAGGTCCCTGTGCTCGGCCGCGGTCGTGGTGGCCAACAACAGGTCCACGGTGATGACGGCCGCCCACTGCCTGGACACCCCGGGCATCGACGCGGTCGCCTTCGTACCGCGGTACGACTACGGCACGGCGCCGCTGGGTGTGTGGTGGCTCGCCGCCGCCTTCACGTCGTCCTGCTACACCGACGTGGAGACCGCCTGCGACTGGGCGTTCGGCGTGGCGCACTTCAACAACGGTGTGCCGATCCAGGACGTGACGGGCGCCAACGGCATCTCGTTCGGCTACGAGAACGTGTGGCAGGTGGAGATGCACCTGTACGGGTACCCGGCCCGACCGACCTGGGTGGGCCTGGGCGGCGAGTACCAGGTCCGGTGCGCCGACCTGGTCGACACCGTCCAGGTGTGGCAGAACCGCTACCACTACTCGGACTGCCTGATGGGTCCGGGCGCCAGCGGCGGCCCGTGGTTGGCGGCCTTCGACTCGACCACGCGGCTCGGCATCATCGGCGGCATCAACTCGTTCATGTTCTGCCCGGACCCGAGCTGTGAGAACCCGGACACCGGCATCCACACGAGCCGGCTGCGGAGCCACACCGCGTCCGACTACGCGTCGGTGCAGAACCTCTACCCGTAATTCGGCAGCGGGAGCGGCACGCGGTCGTCCACACTCGACCGCGTGCTGCTCACCCTGACCACGACCCACCGCCCCGCCACCGACCTCAGCCACCTCCTGCACAAGCATCCCGAGCGCGCGCAGTCGTTCACCACGTCCTCCGGTACCGCCCACGTCTTCTACCCGCGGGCGGACGAGGAGGAGTGCACGGTGGCGCTCCTGCTGGAGGTCGACCCGGTCGCCCTGGTGCGCGGGCCGGGCAGCACGCTGACGCAATACGTCAACGACCGCCCGTACGTCGCCGGATCGCTGCTGACCGTCGCCCTCGGCTCGGTCTTCCGCACCGCGATGAACGGCCGCAGCAAGTCGCGCGGGGACGTTGCCGCCACACCGATCCCGTTGACGGTCCGCGTCCCGGTCCTGCCGCACCGCCTGGTGGAACGCCTCTTCACGCCGCTGGGCTGGACCACCCACATCACCCCCATCCCGCTCGGCGACGGCAACGGTGGCGATGGCGACGGCGACGGTGGTGACGACGACTCGCGGTACGCCGACGTGACCCTCACCGGCACCCTCACCCTGTCCGACGCCTTGAAGCACCTCTACGTCCTGCTCCCCGTCCTCGACGGCAACAAGCACTACTGGGTCGCCGAAGACGAGGTCGACAAGCTGCTGCGCGCGGGGGAGGGGTGGCTCGGTGCGCACCCGGACCGCGAGCTGATCACCACCCGGTACCTGATGCGCCGGCGCCCGCTGGTGCAGTCCGCGCTGTCCCGCTTGGCCGACGTGGAGGAGGTCGAGCCGGAGGAGCTGGACAACGCGCTCACCGAACCCAGGATCTCACTGGCCGTGCAGCGCCGGGAGGCGATCGTCGACCAGCTCAGGCAGGCCGGCGCGCGCACGGTCCTGGACCTCGGCTGCGGTGACGGCGCGTTGCTGCGTGCTCTCCTCGAACACCCGGAGTTCACCGGTGTCCAGGGCGTGGACGTGTCCGCGCGCGCCCTCGCCATCGCCGCGCGGAAGCTCAGGCTGGACAGGATGTCGGACCGACAGCGCGATCGGCTCACGCTGCGCCAGTCCTCGCTGACCTACGCCGACCCGGAGCTGAAGGGGTACGACGCCGCCGTGCTGATGGAGGTCGTGGAACACCTCGACCCGGACCGCCTGCCCGCGTTGGAGCACTCCGTGTTCGTCGTCGCGCGCCCGCGCACGGTCCTGGTCAGCACCCCGAACGTCGAGTACAACGCGCTGTTCGAGACGTTGCCGGCAGGGCAGCACCGGCACTCGGATCACCGGTTCGAGTGGACCAGGGCCGAGTTCGAGGAGTGGACGACGGGCGTCGCGGCCAGGCACGGCTACACCGTGACCCACCTGCCGATCGGGCCGGTGGACGCCGAACGCGGCGCGCCGACGCAGCTCGCCGCGTTCAGCCTGGTCGAGCAGGACCGCACGGGGGAGGACAACTGATGGAGCTCAAGATCCCGGACCTGTGCCTGGTGGTCCTGGTCGGCGCGTCCGGCTCGGGCAAGTCCACGTTCGCGCGCAAGCACTTCCTACCCACCCAGGTCCTGTCCAGCGACTACTTCCGCGGGCTGGTCGCCGACGACGAGAACGACCAGTCGGCGTCCGCCGCCGCGTTCGAGGTGCTGCACTTCGTGGCGGGCAAGCGGTTGGACGCGGGCCGGACCACCGTGATCGACGCGACGAACGTGCAGCGGGCCGACCGCGCGCACCTGGTCGAGCTGGCCCGCGAGCACAACGTGCTGCCGGTCGCCATCGTGCTCGACACGTCGGAGGAGGTCTGCCTGGAGCGCAACGCCACCCGCCCGGACCGCGACTTCGGCGCGCACGTCGTGCGGCGGCACCGGATGGCGTTGCGGAAGTCGTTGAGGTTCCTCGGCAAGGAGGGCTTCAAGCGGGTGCACGTGCTGCGCGCACAGTCCGAAGTGGACGAAGCGGTCATCGTGCCGGAGAAGCTGCTCAACGACCTGCGCCACGAGACCGGACCGTTCGACGTGATCGGCGACGTGCACGGGTGCCGCGCCGAGCTGGAGGACCTGCTCGTCAAGCTCGGCTACGCGCTGGTGCGCGACGCGGAGGGACGTCCGGTGGACGCCGTTCCGCCCGAGGGCCGGCGCGCGGCGTTCGTCGGCGACCTCGTCGACCGCGGCCCCGACACGCCCGGTGTGCTGCGCCTCGTCATGGGCATGGTCGAGGCCGGGCACGCGTTCGCCGTGTGCGGTAACCACGAGCAGAAGCTGGTGCGCGCGCTGCGCGGCCGGAACGTGCAGGTCAAGCACGGTCTGGCCGAGTCGCTGGCGCAGCTCGCGGCCGAGCCGGAGGAGTTCCGCGCGCGGGTCGAGCGGTTCTGCGACGGCCTGATCGCGCACTACGTGCTCGACGCCGGCAACCTGGTGATCGCGCACGCCGGCCTGCCGGAGCGCTTCCACGGCCGCGCGTCGGCGCGGGTGCGCAGCTTCGCGCTCTACGGCGACACCACCGGCGAGACCGACGAGTACGGCCTGCCGGTGCGCTACCCGTGGGCGACCGAGTACCGGGGCAAGGCGACCGTCCTCTACGGGCACACGCCGATGCCGGAGGTGGAGTGGGTCAACAACACCATGTGCCTGGACACGGGTGTGGTGTTCGGCGGCAGGCTGACCGCGATGCGCTACCCGGAGCGCGAGGTCGTCTCGGTCGACGCGCACGAGACCTGGTACGAGCCGGTGCGCCCGCTCGTCGTGCCGGAAGCGGAACGTGAGCCGGACGTGCTCGCCCTGTCCGACGTCACCGGCAACCGGTTCGTGGAGACGGCGCACCGGGGCCGGATCGGCGTGCGCCCCGAGCAGGCCGCGTCCGCGCTGGAGGTGATGAGCCGCTTCGCGATCGACCCGCACGCGCTGCTGTACCTGCCGCCGACGATGGCGCCCACGGCGACCTCGCGGCGTGAGGACGTGCTGGAGCACCCGGAGGACGCCTTCGCGGACTACCGGAACGTGGGCGTGCGCGAGGTGATCTGCGAGGAGAAGCACATGGGCTCGCGCGCGGTCGTCCTGGTGCGCAGGGACGACGGCGGTGTGATCCACACGCGCACCGGCCGCGCCTTCTTCGACGCGCCGTTGGCCGACGAACTGCTGGCGCGCGTCCGCGAGGAGGTGACCAAGGCCGGTCTGTGGGAGGAGTTCGACACCGACTGGCTGCTGTTCGACGCGGAGCTGCTGCCGTGGAACGCCAAGGCGGCCGGGCTGATCAAGGAGCAGTACGCCTCGGTCGGCGCGGCGGCCACGGGTGCGCTCGGCCCGGCGGTCGACGTGCTGGCGCAGACCGCGGGGCGTGGCATCGACGTCACGGATCTCCTGCGTCGCACCGAAAGCAGGCTGGCGAACGCGATCGGCTACCGCGACGCCTACCGGCGGTACTGCCGGCCGACCGACGGGCTGGCGGGCGTCACGATCGCGCCGTTCCAGCTGCTCGCCGCACGCGGCCGGACGTTCCACGACCGCGACCACCGGTGGCACCTCGACGTGCTCGGGCGGCTCCAGGGCGACCTGTTCACCCGCACGCGGCACCTGGTGGTCGACACCACCGACGACGAGCAGGTCGCGGCGGGCATCCGCTGGTGGGAGGACCTGACGGCGGACGGCGGCGAGGGCATGGTCGTCAAGCCGCTGGCCAACCTGGTGCGCGGTGAGCGCGGCCTGGTGCAGCCGGGCGTGAAGGTGCGCGGGCGCGAGTACCTGCGGATCATCTACGGCCCGGACTACACCGAGCCGGAGAACCTGGAGCGCCTGCGCAAGCGTGGTCTCGGCGCGAAGCGCTCGCTCGCGATCCGCGAGTACGCGCTGGGCCTGGAGGCGTTGGAGCGCGTTGCCCGCGACGAGCCCTTGTGGCGGGTGCACGAGTGCGTGTTCGCCGTGCTCGCGCTGGAGTCCGAGCCGGTCGACCCGAGGCTGTAGCGCGGTGACCCGGTCACCGCACCCGGCCAGGGGGGGGCGGAACCGCTGGTGTCCGGTGTTCACCGGACACCAGCGGAATCGCTGATCTCATAACGTGACGATCAGCTGTGGCATCGGGCACGGGTCCCGCCGACAAGGCGGCAGGCCGCGTGGGCGCAACCCCGCGGAGCACGTGCTGTGACCACCCGGTGCATGCCTGCTCCCAGGCGAGCCGATCGGTTGTCGATCGTGTGTTGCGCGACGGGTTGTCGACGAATCCCATGACGTGTCGCCTTCCTCGGACCTGCAAATCCTGGATCGAAGCGGGCTCTATTCATCGACCCCTCGGTCGGAAGTGTGAATGTGAAGATATTCGGACGTGATTCGCTTGCCGGGGAGGCGGGCAGGGTGAAAGGCGTTCTGATGTTTGTCGGGGGCGACCAGCGGGAACGTCGTGCGCGCGACGGTGCCCGCCGGTCGTGGCGACGCCGTGCGGGTGTGCTTGGTGACCAGTTTGTCCGGTATGGGTAGGAGCGGCCCGTCCGCCGCCTGAACCGGACGAGTACGCCGACGCCTGCGCTGCGCATCCTCGGTCGATGCCCTCGGAGAGTTCGGGGATGCGAAGCTGCTTGGCGAGGACGTACCTCGCGGGTGGTCGAGTGTGTGGGGTCGCGGTCGCTCTCCGGTCACCCGCGAGGCAGTCGAGGTGACCGGGGGTTCGCGCGTACTCGCTCCGGCGCTGGAGGTGGAGGTGGACGGGCTCGTCGCGGTGCGGGCACGTGGTCGCGGCGGGGCGCCCGGCGTGCGGCGGCGCCCACGCGGGACGCGCGCGGATCGATCGTTCGTGGGTGTGAAGTGCGCGTTGGCTGCCGTTCGTGGGTGTGAAGTGCGCGTTGGCTGCTGAGAGGTCTCGTGCTGGACTCGGTGCAGGTGGCTGTACGTGTTCGACGGCACAGGTGGCGAGAGTCGGGAGGTCACCTTGCGGAGTCGGTGGTCGAGGTTCGCGCCCGGTGCGCGCGGATGTCCATTTTGGATGATGACGTGCGCCCGGAAACGAGGATCACGCCTGCGATCTCGCCGGATACACTTTTGGGGCGCCAATCACGGCCGTCGTGATCGGTGAGGTTGCGGTGTGCCGGAGATTCCGACCCGCGAGTAGGCCCACGGCCGGAAGACTACGCTCGGTGCATACTTCGCCGACCTGTTGACGTGCCTCGCGCGTAAGGTGTCGGCGGCCAAGGTATTTCATTATGTTCCCGGCATTACGACAGTTGACGCAGGGTTTACTTGGGTTTACGGTGGCGCATTGATACGAATTGCATATGACGCTTCATGGCGCTGGGGGTGGCGTGAGGCTCGACGTTTTCGGCCGGGTGCGACTGCTGGGTGACGACGGTCGTGAGATCGGGGTTGCCCGGGGCAAGATGACGGTGCTGCTGCTGGTTCTCGCAGCCAGCAGGGGGCAGATCGTCACCTTGAACAGGCTGGTCCAGGCGTTGTGGGGCGACATGCCACCACGGACGAGCATCGCGAGCCTGCACAACTACGTCTCCGCGCTCCGAGGTGTGCTCGCGCAAGCCTCTCCGGGTGGTCAGCACCGGCTTCGCTCGGCCTCGCAGGGGTATCAGCTCGACCTGGAACCGCACGAGTGCGACCTCGTCGAGTTCAAGCAGCTCGCCGCGGAGGGGCAGGCCGCTGCCCGGCAAGGGGATCAGGAAACCGCGGTCCTGTTGCTGCGCAGCGCGTTGAAGCTCTGGCCGGGTGACGGCTCTTTGGGCGGTGGCCAGGCGGCGTCCAGTGCGCTGGTGGACGAAATGGCGCAGCGCTGGGCGCACGCCGCGGTCACCGTCCACGAGGACTGCCTGGCAGCGGAGATCGAACTCGGCCGGCACGGGGACGTGGTCATGGAGCTGCGCGAGCTGGTCGCCCGCTATCCCTTGCGGGAGCAGCTGCGGGTGCTGCTGATGCGTGCGCTGTGGACGTCCGGCGAACGGGCCGAGGCCTTGGCGGTGTACGACGAGGCCCGGCGCACGCTCGTGGACGAACTCGGCCTGGAGCCCGGTCCCGAGCTGACCGTGTTGCAGGGCCAGATCCTGGCCGGTGACCCGCCACGGCGCCCGGTCGTCGGCGCGGCGACGACCGATCCGCCGCGCCAGCTGCCGATGGCGGTGGCGGACTTCGTCGGCCGCGACGGCGTCATCCGACGGCTGACCGGCTTGTTCGACGACAGCCGCTCGGTCGTGACGGTGTGCGTGAGCGGGCAGCCAGGCGTCGGCAAAACAGCGCTTGTCGTCCATATCGGACATATGGTGGCCAGCCAGTTCCCCGACGGGCAGCTGTACGTGAACCTCGGCGGCGCGGAAGGCGTCAGGACGACGGGGGAGATCCTGGGTGAGATGCTGCGCGCGCTCGGCGTCCCCGATACCACGATCCCCGACGACCCCGGGCAACGAGCTGCGGAATACCGCAGCAGGCTCGCGGGCCGGCGTGTGCTGGTCGTGCTCGACGACGCGGTGGACGAGGAACAGGTGCGGCCGTTGTTGCCCGGCACCGGCGGCACCGCTGTGCTGGTGTCGAGCCGCAGGATGCTCGCCGGGCTCAGCTCCGCGACGGCCGTCCAGCTCGGCCCGCTGACCGAAGCCGAGGCGTGGACGTTGTTCGGCACGATCCTGGGTGCCGAGCGGGTCGGCCGGGAACCGGGATCCGCGCGGGAGCTGGTCGACCTGTGCGGACGCCTGCCGCTCGCCATCCGGGTCGTCGCCTCCCGGCTGGCGACCCGCCCGCACTGGTCGATGTCGGCGCTCGCCGCGCGGATGAGCGACCAGCACCAGCTGCTGGACGAGCTGACCATCGGTGAGCTCGACGTCCGGGCCGGCCTGGCCGTCTCCCACGGCGGCCTCGGTGAACTCGAACGGGTCGTGTTCCGCCGGTTCGCCCTGTCCCCGACCGACACCCTCGCCCCCTGGGCGCTGGCCGCGCTCGGCGGTGACGTCGATCCGGACCGGTCGACCGACCGCGTGATCCACCAGTTGCTGACCAGTCACCTCATCGAGCCCGTCGCCGGCCGGTACGAGCGGTACACCATGCACGACGTGGTCCGTGCCTTCGCCCTCGAACAACTGTCCCGAACCGACGGGGCGGTCACCGACCTCGCATCGCCCGCCCGCGCGGCGTTCCGACGGTTGTTCGGCTCGCTGCACTCGCTTGTCCGGCTCGCCCACCAGCACGTGCCGCCGCCACCGGGCTGGCTGGCGCCGCGGCCGGCCGGCCCGGAGGTCGACCTGCCCGCCGACGTGTGCGACTTCGTCCGGCAGGACCCACTTCGCTGGTACAGCGCGGAGATCTACACCCTGATGGCTGTGCTGCCGAAGGCCGCGGAGCTGGGCTGGTACCGCGAGGCGCTCGACGCGACCGAGCGGTTGAGCGGCTTTCTGTCGATCAGGCACCGGATGGCGGAGATCGAGCAGCTGGCCTCCGCGGTGGCCGCCGCCTGTGGCGACGACCTGTGGGCGAGGGCACGGGCCGGCTTCAGCCTGGCCCAGGTCTGGGTGCGGGCCGGCCGGTTCGCCGACGCCGCCGACGTCCTCACCCGGAGTCGCGACGTGTTCGAGGCGGCCTGCGACATGCCGGCGCTGACCAGCAGCCTGGTGTTGCTCAGCTTCTGCCGAGGGCAGCAAGGTGATCTCGCAGCGGCGGAGACGCTGGCGCGCAGGGCGGTGCGGGCCGGTCGCGGCACGGACGAGCCGCGCGCCACGATCCGGGCACTGCGGCAGCTCGGTCACGTGCTGGCCAGTCGCGGCGACGCCGCCGAAGCGGTCCTGGAACTCCGCCGTGCGGTCACACTCGCGGAACAGTCCAAGGAGGTCGACTTGCACGCGGTCGTGCTGAGCAGCCTGTCCACGGCGTTGATCGAGCTGGGCGCGATCGACCAGGGAGGCGAGTCGTGCCGCCGCGCGATCGAACTCCTGGACCGGCTTGATCAACCGATCGCGTCGGCCTATCTGCGGATATCGCTCGGTCGGGTCCACGAGATGCTTGGCGAGACCAAGGAGTCGGTCGAGTTGACGGAGCAGGCGTGGGAGGCGTTCCGGCCGGTCGACGGTGCCGAGCCGGGCGTGCACGCCGAGCACCGGAAGGCGATGGATGCGCTGCACGTCCGGGGTGTGGCCGCGTCCGTGGCGGTGCGGCGGCTGGCCGACGCCGCGGGCGAGGAGCTGGGTGTTTTCGGCCGCGCGTGGGAACTGGACGTCATCCTGGCGGCCCGCCGCCGGCAACCTGGAACCGCTTCAGCGTGGACCAATGATCGATCCATTAGGGGATTGTTAGGGGGCCTGGGCAGACTGGGTTGATCGCATCCGGGAGCAGGTGGTCTGGGGTGACATGTGCGTATCGATGTGCTGATGCAGAGTTCTGCGTGCGGCGGTCCGTCCGCCGAATTTAGTATTTCGAAGTAGCTCACCGGGCTGAGTCGTTCGGCCATCCACGCAGGTTCAACGGGGGGTTGCGGAATGTCTTGTTCGCGGGCGCGTGCACGACCGGGGCGATGACCGGGTAAGACCGGTGATCGATGGCGTGACACGTGGTTCCGGACACCGGCGGCGGGAGTCGCCGGGCACGGAGGGAAGACCGAAGTACCTGGACCTGGTCGCGTCGGCGCCGCGACGAGGCCTGCCGGTGCGCGAATCGTGGGGAATCGCACGCCGGAACGGACATGACGGCCCACGTCCAAGGTCTGCGCGGGTCGGCGAGGAATTCCACTGTAGGTCGTTGACGCATCGTGAATGGCGTCAGGGAAAGGACCGTCGCGGCAGCGGATCCACGTTATCCAGGGGGCGGATCCAATGCGCGTAGTTCCAAGCCAGGGAGGCTGTCATGCATGAGCGTGAATTAAGGGCATTTGTCCTGATCGCCGATATCGGGCGGATGGACATGGCCGCGAAGAAGCTCGGTTACTCGCAGCCCGCGATCAGCTACCACATCAAGTGCCTTGAGCAGGCACTTCGGATGAAACTGCTGGTCCGCAATCCCACGGGCGCACAGCTGACGTCCGAGGGAAGAATGATATTGCCGTCGGTGCGCGCGGTGCTGATGTTGCTCGACAACATCAAGGACGTCTCGCACCGGACCGTGGCCGCGTCGGCTGCCCTGCCGCAGGTGGCCGGGATCAAGTGAAGCGGACCCGCTAGACCGGTGCGGCCCCGAGGTGAACCACCACCTCGGGGCCGCACCTGTTTGCCGTCCGGGTCAGCCGGTCACGCCGGACGCTCAGCGGGCGTTGACAGCTTCGGTCACCACTTCGTAGACACCGGCGAGGTTGACCATCCGGGTCAGCTCGGTCTGGTTGATCACCACACCGAAGGCCTTCTCCAGGGAGGCGAGGATCTCGATCGCCCGCAGGGAGTCCGCGTCGTGGTCCTCGCTGAACAGGCTGGTTGCCGTGACCTCGTCCTCCTCCAGTTCGAGGATCTCGCAGACGATCTCCTTGATACGAGCCATGCGTGCGGTGTCGATGGCGGTTGTCACCTCGGGCCACTCCTTCATGCGTGCGTTCCCGGCTCCTACCGGCGATTGCCCCACCTGTCCTAGTGGAATTCGCCGCCGGGCCACAAGCAGGCTTCAAGTTCTTGAGTACACCGCTCATCAGGCGAATGCAGGTTTAGCAGAACCCAGCAGGCGCAACAACCTCGCATCCACATTGTCGAAGCGCACTGGCCCGCCGCCGCCGGATACGTAGCCTTGGCCTCGACGGCACGAGCCGCCGTCGGCCGGTGTCGGGACAGGTCCGGTGAACCGTGGCGCGGGATCGGGATCCGCCCAGGCACCGGCGCTAGCTGAGGGGACATCATGGCGATCGCTTCTCCCGTCGTCGCGGCGGTCACCGCACCGAAACGCGTGGTGCTGACCGGTTTCGGGGTCTTCTCGAGCATCGGTATCGGCGCCGAGGAGTTCGCTGAAGGGCTGCGCGCCGGCCGTAGCGGCGCGAAGCCGATCACCATGT
Organism: Saccharothrix sp. NRRL B-16314; assembly: GCF_000716595.1. Taxonomy (GTDB): domain Bacteria; phylum Actinomycetota; class Actinomycetes; order Mycobacteriales; family Pseudonocardiaceae; genus Actinosynnema. Next base: position 199,998 of record NZ_JNXC01000006.1, on the reverse strand, counting down.
TCGACACCGAGGGTTTCGCGCACGCCAACGGTTGTGAGGTGGCCGGCTTCGAGCCGGAGAAGTGGATCACCAACACCCCCGTGCGGGAATTGGGGCGTGCCACCAGGTTCGCCACGGCGGCGGCGCGGATGGCCGTTCAGGACGCGGGTCTCACCGAGGACGAGCTGCGCGGGCAACGCGGACTGATCTCCATCGGGACGACCGACGGCGAGTCGTACGAACTGGACCAGCTGGTCGCGAGCGAGCTCTCCGGCGGACCGGCGGCGATGGAACCCGTGGTCACGGGCCGGATCAACGCGCAGCGGCTGTCCGTCGCCATCGCCCGGGAGCTCGGACTGACCGATGTGGAGGCGTGCACGATCGCGACGGCCTGCTCGGCGGGCAACTACTCGATCGGCTACGGGTTCGACATGGTCCGCACCGGCGAGGTCGACTTCGCGCTGTGCGGTGGCGCGGATGCCGTCTGCCGCAAGACTTTCACCGGCTTCTACCGGCTCGGCACGATCGCGCCGGACGTCTGCCGCCCGTTCGACGCCGACCGCAAGGGAATCCTCACCGGCGAGGGGTCCGGTGTGCTGGTGCTGGAAAGCCTGGAGTCCGCACTGGCACGGGGTGCCCGGATCTACGCCGAGGTGCTCGGCTACGGACTGAACTGCGATGCCTACCACCAGGTCGCGCCCAATCAGGACAGTGTGGCCCGCTGCATGGCGCTGGCCCAGGAGAACGCGGGCGTGAAGCCGCACGAGATCGACCTGATCTCGGCGCACGGCACCGGGACGAAGGCCAACGACATCACGGAGACCCGCGCGATCCGCAGCGTGTTCGGCGCCACCCCGCCCCGGACGGTGTCGCTGAAGTCCATGCTGGGCCACACGATGGGTGCCGCGAGCGCGCTGGCGGCGATCGCGTGCTCGCTGGCGATCACCCACGGCTTCATCCCGCCGACGATCAACCACCGCGAGACGGACCCGGAGTGCGAGATCGACTGCGTGCCCAACCACGCGGTCGAAGCGGACCTGCGGATCGTGCAGAACAACGGGCTCGCCTTCGGCGGCAACAACTCCGTCGTCATCCTCGGCAAGTACACCGGGCAGGACCGATGAGCCCGCGCATAGCCGGAATCGGCGCGATGGCCAGTGTCGGCCACGGCGCCGCCGAGGTGTTCGAGAACCTGTGCGCCGGCCGGGGTGCGCCGAACGTCATGCGCGGCTTCGACCCGTCCTGGTTCTCCGCGGACCACCTGTTCGAGATCGACGACCGCCCGGAGCCGGGTGCCGACGTCCCCGGCCGGGCCACGGCGTTCCTGCTCGACGTGGTCGGTCAGGCCGTCGCCGACGCGGGCCTGCCCGAGCAGCTGGACGACATCCCGGTCCTGGTGGGCACCGGGCTGCGCGAACTGCGCTCGGTCGAATTGTGGTGGCGGGAAGGTGCGAAGTTCCAGGCTGACCGGTTGCACTTCGGCACAGCGCTGCGAGAACGCTTCGGCGCCGCCAACACCCACACCTTCGCCAACGCGTGCTCAGCCTCGTTGTACGCCCTGGCCTTCGGCGCCGATCTGATCAGGCTGGACGAGGCGGACACCGTGATCGTCGCCGGTGTCGACTCCGTCACGACGAGCATGTACGGGCTGGCCGACCGGGTCCAGCCGTCACCACCGGATCGAGTGCGGCCCTTCGACCGCAACCGCAGGGGAACGATCCTGGGTGATGGCGCAGCCGCGGTCGTGTTGCGCAGGGACACGGGACGCCACGGCGTACTGCGGTCGGTCGGCATCAACTGCGACGCGCACCACCCCACCGCGCCCGACCTGGACGGGATCACCACCGCGATGCGGCGGGCGCACGAGCTGGCCGGAGTGCGGCCACGGGACATCGACCTGGTCCTCCTGCACGGAACCGGGACCCCGCTCAACGACGCGGTGGAAGCGCGTGCGTTCGGCGAGGTGTTCGGTGCCGACGCGGGCGGGCCGCTGCTGACCGGCATCAAATCGATGACCGGGCACACCTCGGGTTCGGCCGGCGTGCTCAGCCTGATCGTGGCGCTGCGCGCACTCGCCACCGGCAAGGTGCCGCCGATCACCGCGGTCGACGATCCGATCGACGAGGTCGCCGGCTACCGGATGGTGCTGGGCACGGCGGTCGCGGAACCCCTGTCCGTGGCGCAGGTGAACGGGTTCGGCTTCGGCGGCGTCAACGCGGTCGCGATCGTGGAGGCCGCACGATGAAGTCGGCGATCACCGGCGTCGGCCTGGCGGTACCGGGCGATGCGTCGCCAGCGGACCTGCTCGAACCGGCCTCGGCCGGTGCGAGCGCGGTCGACCCGGCCGCCCGGCTCGGCCGGAAGGGACTGCGCTACAAGGACCGTGCGACCCAGTTGGGGCTGTGCGCTGCCGACGAGGCGCTGCGCGCGGCCGGACTGTGGGACCTCGACCTCGACCCCGGTGAGCGGCTGACCGTGCCGGGGGACTCGGTCGCCGTGGTCGTGAGCTCGAACCTCGGCAACATCGACACCGTGTGCCGGGTCGCGCAGACGATCGGCGACGAGGGTTCCCGTGCGACCAGCCCGATGGACACCCCGAACGCTTCGAGCAACATCCTGGCGTCCGAGGTGGCCATCCGGTTCGGGCTGCGCGGACCCAACCTGATGGTGTGCAACGGCGCGACGTCCGGGCTGGACGCCGTGCACTGGGCGAGCACGGTGCTGAGAGGCGGTCGGGCCGAGTACGTCGTCGTGCTCGGGGTCGAGCCGGACAACGAGGTGGTCCGCCAGTTGACCGATGCCGGGCGAGTGCTCGACGGTGCCGCCGCGGTCGTCCTGGAGAACCCGGAGCACGCCAGGGGCCGCGGCGTCACGGTGCACGCCGAGGTCGGCCGGTACGCCCGGACCTCGGGCATGGCCGCGTGTGCCGACCGGCTGTCTTCGGGGGACACCCCCCACGTCTGGTTCACGCCGGAAGGCACCGGAATACGCCCCGAAGCACTCGCCGGAGCCGTGCGGCTCGACATCTCCGGCCGACGGGGATTGTGCTCTGGAGCACTCGGAGTCCTGCAATGCGCCGCGGCAGTGGCGTGGTTCGCCCAAGGCGGTGAGGGGCCGGTCATGGCGTTGGCGGGGAACGACTCCGACGACGCCACCGCAGGAGTCCTGTTGTACGCGGGGGTCACGGGTGACTGAGTCCGAGCTGTCGCCGAGCGCGACGCGGCGGCGCGCGGCATCCGGTGTGGCCACGCAGCGGATCCTGTTGCTGCACGGAATGGCCGGCAGTTCGGCGGTGTGGGACGCGGTGCTGCCCTTGTTCGCGCCACACGTCGAAGTGTGGGCCGCGGACCTGCCGTGGCGTGGTGGCGGCGAGCCCGCCTGGAGCCATCACCCCGATCCCGCGCACTGGATCGCCGACGTGCTCGGCACCGTCCCCGGTGGCGTGGATGCCGTCGTGGCGCACTCGTTCTCAGCGGTGCTGACCCTGGAACTGCTCACCCGTCAAGCGGCTGGTGGCGTTGACGTCGCGGAAGCGCACGGGGTGCGCGGCATGGTGCTCGTATCGCCGTTCTACCGCAGGACGAGCGAGGAGTTCCGCTTCGAGGTCATCGGCAAGCTGGTGCACGAGTTCGAGCTCGCGATGCGCGAAGGCATCCGGACGCGCACCGGACGCCGGATCGACGAGGGCATCCACGCCGAGATGACGCGCCTGGTGTGCGAGCGCGTCGGCCCCTACGGGTGGCTGCGGTTCCTCGACTCCTACCTGCGCACGCCCTGGCTGCGACCTGAACTGCTCGGCCTGCCCTGCACCACGATCGCGGGGTGCCAGGACCGGACGGCGCCTCCGGCTGAAGCCCGAGTCCTCGCCGACGCGTTGCCGGCTGCCCAAGCGCGCCTGTTCGAGGGGTGCGGCCACTTCCCGATGATCGAGCAGCCCGCGGCGTTCGCGTCGACGGTGGACACGTTCCTCGAGTCCCTCACGGTCCCGGCCGGGACCGCCGTTCCCGTCACCGGTGGGAGACAACTGTGACATCGACAGCAATGACAACACTGCTGGCCGGGCCGACCCAGGTGGCGCTGCGACCCTCGTTCGAGGGCAGCAACATCAGCTTCGCCATCGGGTTCAAGCACGTCAACTACCTGGCCGAGGCCGCGGTGCTCGAGCACTTCCGCAGCGCCGGGCTGGCACCCGGTGTGCTGTACGAGAAGTTCGGGCTCGGTTTCGACGTCGTGCACCTGACGACCAGGCTCGGCTCGGTGATCCACGGCGACGACAGCGTGAAGTGCGAGGTGCGTCCCACCACGGAGGACGGCGACACCACCCTCGGGTTCGCGGTCACCATGTCCGTCGACCGGGACGGCCGCGAGACCAAGGCGGTCACGTCCAAGGTGCGGGTGGCGCTGCGGATCGACGACCACGTCAAGCCTGCCGAGCCGGTCCCGGCGGAACTGGCCGCGTTCGCCGTGCCACGACTGGCCACCGCTGCGCCACAGCCCTTGACCGCGCGGCCGGGCACGTCGCTCGACCTCACCACCGGCCGGGGGACCACCGGGCCGGACCCGGTGCTGGACGAGCTGGTCGCGGGCCGCAACGCCTTCGGCTGGAAGTGGCGGGTGCCGTACTTCTACTGCCACTTCTCCGAGCGGATGCACATGTCGGGCTTCCTGCGGGTGCTGGAGGAGGTCGTCGACCTGTTCCTGGCCGAGCGGGGCCTGCCGATCAGGCCGGTGCTGCACGGCCGCGGCTGGATCCCGGTGGTCACCCGCTCGGAGGTCGAGCTGGTCGACGAGGTGCTGATGGAAGAGGACCTGTACACCGTCTACACCGTGCAGGACGTGTTCAAAGACCTGCTCTACACGTCCACGATGGACTGCTACGTGGTGCGGGACGGGAACCTGGTGCCCGTAGCGACCGGCACCATCACGCACGGCTACATGACCGAACGCGAGGCCAACGACTGGGCCTTGGTCAACTTCGACGAGGACGCCCTCGCCGCGCTCCGCGGTGAGCGGGCCGCGCAGCCGGCAGGTGTGGCATGAGCGCGACGGCCATCAGCGCGGTCCGGCCGACGATCTCCCTGTGGTCGGCCGTGTCCCCGTACGGCATCGGCCGGGACGCCTTCGTCGAGGGCATCGGGTCGCAACCGGATACCGTCGTCCGGCTGGACCAGGACCGGTGGCACGCGGCGGAGGACCACGCGTGCCTAGTGCCGGGCTTCGAGATCCGGGACGTGCTCGGCAAGAAGGGGACCCGGGCGATGGACCGGGTGAGCGCGCTCGCGGTCACCGCGTCGGGCGAGTTGCTCCGAGACGCCCCGGTCGAGGGCGACGGCCGGGACATCGGCCTGGTGCTCGGGACGACCACCGGCAGCGTGCAGAGCATGATGGACTTCACCAGGACCTCGATGACCGCGGAGCAACCGTTCTACGTGGACCCCGCGGTGATCCCCAACATCGTGCTGAACTGCGCGGCCAGTCAATGCGCGATCCGGCACCAGCTCAGAGGGCCGAACACGACGGTCGCCGGCGGTCGCGGCTCCACCCTGCTCGGTCTCGGCTACGCGGCCGGGCTGCTGGCCTCGGGCCGCGCGAGCAAGGTGCTCTGCGGCGCGGCGGAGGAGTTCTCCGGGGCGCGCTCGTGGCTGGACCGCCACACCCGTGGCGCCGACGCGGGCGATGTCGTGCTCGGCGAAGGCTCTGCGATGCTGCTGATCGAGCCTGGCGACCGGCGCGACCGCCCGCCGATGGCGCAGATCCTCGCGGTCGAGTCGATGGTCTACCCGGGCGGCGACGTCACCACCACGCTGCGCAAGTGCGTCGAACGGGCGCTGCGCAACGCCAAGGTCAACGCGTCCGAGGTGTGGGCGGCCCCGCCCAGTGCGCTGCCCGGTCCGGTCGGTGAGCAGGAGCGCGCGCTGTTGAGCGAGATGTTCGACAGCTCGGCCATCACCAGGGTCCCGGACGTCGGGCGGCTCGGCGACACGTCCGCCGCGACCTCGGCGTTCCAGATCGTGTCGCTGCTCGCCGTCGCGGAACGCACCCCGGGCGCGGCCGGGAACGCGGCCGTGGTGACCACCGTGGACAGGGACGGGACAGTGGCCTGCGCCGTGCTGCGGCTGCTGGTGCACTGCCCGCCGAAGATCGGTCTCTCCAGGGGCCTTCGCGGGAAGGCGGAGAAGTGAGGAGCGGACAGATGTCGAGCGCGCCCGCGGCCCAGGTCCCGATCGAGGACCTGCGCCGGATTCTCGCCGACACCATCGACGAGGACGTCCACCGGCTCGCGGACGACACGGACTTCGTCGACGACCTCGGGGTCGACTCGCTGATGGCGTTGGAAGTGCTGGCCGTGCTGGAGAAGGAGTACGGTGTGCGCTTCGCCGAGCGGGAGATGCGCGAGGTCCGGACGGTCCGGGACGCCCACCGGGTGGTCAGCGCCAAGTTGACGGGCTCGTGACCCGCGTCGTGAGGGCGCCGGTCCGGGTCGTGCGGCAGTCGACGGCCTGCGAAACGGGCTGGACCGCGCAGGCCACCGTCGGTGTGGACATCACCGAGCCCGTGTTCGCCGGCCACTACCCGGACTTCCCGATCTTCCCGGGTGTGTGCGTCGTGGAGTCGGTGCACCGGAGCGCACTCGCGACTGTTCCCGAACCGTCCGGCGCGGTGACGCTCACCGACGTGGAGTCGGCACGCTTCCTCGGCGCGGTCTACCCGGGAGACGTGCTGCGCATGGACCTGACCTGGAAGTCCGACAGCCCGGACTGGCTGTGCCTGGCGAAGGCCTCGACCGACCGGGGCGAGGTGGCCACCGTGCGGCTGCGGTACCGGGTCGGTGAGACCTCATGACCGACGCGCTGATCAGGCAGTCCGTCGCGTTGGAGGCCGACGCCGTCCGGGCGGTGCTCCCGCACCGCTTCCCCATGTTGCTGCTCGACCGCGTCCTCGAAGTCCGACCAGGACAGGGGCTGACCGCGGTGAAGGCGATCACCGTCGACGAACCGTGGTACTCGGAGGGCGGCGATCCCGGGTACCCGCCGGTGCTGCTGATCGAGTCGTGGGGCCAGGCCGCCGGTGTGCTCGCGCTGCTCAGCGAGCCGGGCACCGAGCTGCTGGACGGCCGCGTCATGCTGTTCGGCTCGATGTCCGGTGTGCGCGTCCACCGGCGGGTGCTGCCCGGCGACGTGCTCGAACACCGGGTCGAGGTGTTCCGCTCGCTGGGCGACACGGTGATCTTCGAAGGCGAGTGCGTGGCAGCCGGTGAGCCGGTGCTCACGGTGAACCGGATGGTGATGGCGTTCCGCGCGCCCGATCAGCAGGCAGGAGGAACGAGATGACGGACGACAAGCCCGGGGTGGCGGTCGTCAGCGGGGGCAGCCGGGGCATCGGCCGGGCGACGGCGCTGCGCTTGGCCCGCGACGGCTTCGACGTGGGTTTCTGCTACCGCTCGGACGAGCAGGCCGCTCGATTGCTGGTGAAGGAGATCGAAGAGCTGGGAGTGCGAGCGTTGGCCGTCGCCGCGGACGTGGCCGACGCCGAGGCGGTCCGCTCGTGGATCAAGCGCACCGAGCAGGAGCTGGGTGACGTGTCGGTCGCCGTGACGTCCGCCGGCATCACGAAGGACAACCCGCTCGTGCTGATGCCGGACGAGGACTGGAACGCGGTGCTGGACACCAACTTGGACGGCGTCTACCACGTCTGCCGGTCGGTGGTCTTCGGCATGATGAAGCGCCGGAGCGGTGTGGTGGTCAACATCTCGTCGGTGGCGGGCGTGTACGGCAACCCGACCCAGACGAACTACTCCGCGGCCAAGGCCGGGATCATCGGCTTCTCCAAGGCGCTGGCCAAGGAGACCGCCCGGCACGGAATCCGGGTCAACGTGGTGGCCCCGGGCTTCATCGAGACCGACATGACCTCCGGGCTGACGGAGAAGGCGCGCAAGCGGGCACTGGAATCGGTGCCGCTCGGCCGGATGGGCACCGCGGACGAGGTCGCCGGTCTGGTGGCCTACCTGGCCGGCGAGCAGGCCGGGTACATCACCGGCTCGGTCTTCCACATCGACGGCGGCATCACCATCTGAGCACGAAAGGACGGTCCAGGCCCATGACCAGGACCAAGCGGCCACCGCGGTGGTACTTCTCCCTGCGCAGCCCGTATTCCTGGTTCGCCTACCGCGAGCTGGGCGAACGCTACCCGGATGTGCTCGACGCGGTGGAGTGGATCCCGTACTGGGATCCCGACGCCGAGACCGAACGCCTGCTGGACCAGGACGGGGTGAAGCTCGCGTACTCGCAGATGACGCGGGCGAAGAACTTCTACATCCTCCAGGACGCCCGGCGCTGGTCGCGGGCCCGAGGCTGGCAGATGACGTGGCCGGCCGACCGGGACCCGGACTGGGAGGTCGCCCACCTGCCGTACTTCCCCGCCGTGGCCGCCGGCCAGGGCCGGGCCTACGTGGCGGCGGTGTACCGGGAACGTTGGGAACGCGGTGAGGACATCACCGACCGCGCCACGATCGCGCGGGTGGCCGAGGAGATCGGCTTGGACCCGGACGGGATGCTCGCCGCGATCGACGATCCCGCGGTGCGCGAGGAGGGTGCGCGATGCCTGGCGGGTGCGGCGGCGGACGGGCTGTTCGGTGTGCCGTTCTTCGTGTGCGGACCCGAGAAGTTCTGGGGCGTGGAGCGTGTCGCGGCGTTCGCCGCGACGGTTCGGGGTGAGCCGGTGACCGTGGTGTCGGACGTGCCGTGGCAGGTCGGTGCAGTGGAACTGGCCGAGCGCGCGGGAGTCGGGGCCGACGCGGGCCATGCCGGTGGCTGTGGCTGACTGATTTGCTCTCGCTTGTTCCACGTAGCGCCGATTCTCACGACGGTCGAGATTGCGCTCGATGAAGGTGCTCCGGCCGGGCCGCGAACGCGCCTCGCTGAAACGCTTCTGCGGAAAGGAAGAACGATGGGGGTGCGCAGGGCCGAGGCGGACACGCCGGCCAGTCGTGAGTTCTGGAAGGGTGTGCTGGCCGCCGGTGCGGCGGTGCCGATCGCCCGATGGGCCTCCCAGCCGGCGCGGTCGGAGGTCGGTTCGCACCGCAGGCTCCTGCCCTCTGGGCTCGTCGCGTCCCTCACCCGGGCAGCCGCCGAGTTCGACGTGCCGACGTCAGCGTTGCTGATCGCCGCGCACGCCAAGGTGCTGCGCGCGCTGACCGGTGAGCGCGAGGTGGTGACCGGCCTGGTCCCCGGTGGTTCCCGAGCGCAGCAGCCGCTGCCGTGCCGCTTGGACGCGGAGAACGGTTCCTGGCGCGAGCTCGTCGCGCGAGCGGCGCGGACCCAAGCGGACTTGGTGGCGCACGGTGCCTTTCCCGTCGACGACCTCCGCGCCGAGCTCGGGATCGTGCGCGACCCCTTCGAGACCGTTCTGGACCTGTCGCCCGGTACCCCGCTGCGGGAAGCCGAGCCGTCGCAGGACGCGCTGCGGGTGGGCTTCCACCAGGACAGCGACCTGCTGTGGATCGTGGTCCACCACCGGACCGACCTGGTCGACGACGAGTACGCCGAGCGGATCGCGGGGTATCACGTCGCCGCCCTGAACGCCATCGTGTCCGAACCAGACAGTCCGCACGAGTCCGCCACGTTGCTGTCCGAAGCCGAGCGCAGGACACAGTTCGACGTGCTGGCCGGTCCGGACCGACCGCTGCCGGACCGCCGGTTCCACGAGCTCTTCGAAGAGCGGGTGCGCGAGCACCCGGACACCGTCGCGGCGGTGAGCCGCGGGGTTTCCTGGACCTACGACGAGCTGAACCGCCGGGCGAACCGGATCGCCCACGCGCTGTTGGCCCGGGAGATCCAGCCGGAAGACCGGGTCGCCGTGGTGACCGAGCGGGACCTGGACTGGCTGGCGGCCGTGATCGGCGTCTTCAAGGCGGGCGCCGCGTACCTGCCGATCGAGCCCCAGTTCCCGGCCGGGCGGATCGAATCCACGCTGTCGCAGAGCGAATGCCGGCTGGTGCTCAGCGAGCCGCGCAGCGACGCGGGCGTGCGGGAAGCGGCCACTGCGCTGGCGGGCGTTCGGATCGAGCACATCGAGGCGATCTACCAGGAAGACCACGAGGACGGCGATCCAGGCGTCCACGTCGGTCCGGACCAGCTCGCCTACATCTACTTCACCTCCGGCTCCACCGGCAAGCCCAAGGGCGCCATGTGCGAGCACGCCGGGATGCTCAACCACCTGTTCGCCAAGATCGACGACTTCGGGATCGGCGCCGGGCAGGTGGTCGCCCAGACCGCGCCGCAGTGCTTCGACATCTCGTTGTGGCAGCTGATCTCCGCACTGCTCGTCGGAGGCCGCACGCTGATCGTCGAGCAGGACGCGGTGCTGGACGTCCAGCGCTACCTGGACCTCATCACCAGCTCGGGGGTTGAGTTTCTCCAGGTCGTGCCGTCGTACCTCGAAGTCGTGCTCTCGCAACTGGAGGAGGAGCCGAGGCCGCTCGGCCGGCTGCGGTGCGTGTCGGCCACCGGGGAGGCGTTGAAGAAGGAACTCGCCGCCCGCTGGTTCGCCGCCTGCCCGGACATCAAGCTGGCCAACGCGTACGGCCTGACCGAGACCTCGGACGACACCAACCACGAGGTGATGAGCGAGGTGCCTCGGCACGACACCGTCCCGCTGGGCCGCGCGGTGAACAACGTGCGCGTGTACGTGGTCGACGAAGCGCTGAACCCGGTGCCGCTCGGTGCGCCGGGGGAGATCGTCTTCTCGGGGGTCTGCGTCGGGCGCGGGTACATCAACGACGAAGAGCGCACCAGGGCGGCGTTCCTCACCGATCCGCACCGCCCGGGTGAGCGGCTCTACCGGTCCGGGGACTTCGGGCGCTGGCTGCCCGACGGCAAGCTCGAGTTCCTCGGCAGGCGCGACGCGCAGATCAAGATCAGGGGCTTCCGCATCGAGATCGGTGAGATCGAGAACCAGTTGCTGAGGGTGCCCGGCGTCCGCGACGCCGCCGTGGTCGTCACCACCAGCGAGGACAACGGCGAGCGGAGCCTGGCGGGGTTCTACTCGTCCGCCGAGTCGATCCCGGCCGACGAACCACGGGCGCTGCTGGCCGACCTGCTGCCGGCGTACATGGTGCCCGGCGCGTTGTACTGGCTGGAAACGCTTCCGCTGACCGGCAACGGGAAGATCGACAAGAAGGCGCTGACGCGGCTGGCCGGTGAACTCGGCAGGTCGCGGGTCGCCGACCGGCAGGCACCGAGGTCGGCCACCGAGCAACTGCTGGCCGACGCCTGGGCGGAGGTGCTCAAGGTGCCGGTCGACCAGGTCGGACGCGACGACCACTTCTTCGACCACGGCGGCACTTCGCTGACCGCGATCCGGCTCAGCATGCGCCTGGACCGGCAGGTCTCGCTCGCCGACGTGACCAGCCACCCGGTGCTGCGCGAACTCGCGGGCCTCATCGACGCGACGCCTGGAGGGCGTGCCGCCGATGATCAGTGATCTCCCTGCGCGGCAACGGGAAGTCGGCCGCGAAGTGCGTGGCGGCACAGCCCGGCCAACTCACCCCGATCGTGGAGGCGGGAAGGCCCGCGATCCTCGAAGTCTCGTCCACCGGCCCGGTGGCGGACTGGATCTCCACGCACATCCACGACCTGCACGCCCTGCTGCTGGGGCATGGCGCCGTCCTCATCCGGGGAGAGGGTGTCACCGATCCGGCGGTGCTCGCCGAGGACCGGGACCGGATGGACACCCTCCCGGTGACGGACACCGAGCCGTTCGGCCGGCGCCTCCACCACTGCCGCGGTGTCGTCTCCAGTGCCGAGTGGCCCGCCGACCAGCCGATGAACCCGCACCACGAGCCGAGCTACGCGCTGACCTTCCCCGGGTTGCTGCTGTACGCGTGCCTTTCGGTGCCGCTGAGCGGTGGCGCGACCACCCTCGCCGACGCCACGACGATGCTGTCCCGCCCGCCGACGTCGTGGCGAAGTTCCGGATGCGCGGCTGGATCGTGACCCGGCGCTACGACGGCGACGGGGTGCTGCCGTGGCAGGAGGCGTGCGAAACCGAGGACCGGCCCGACGTCGAGAACCACTGCCGGGACAACCGGATCGCGTTCGAGCGGCAACCGTCCGGCGGCCTGCGCACCCGGCAGTGCCGCGCCGCGGTGATCCGCCACCCCTCGACCGGGAAGCGCGCCGACGTCCCGTCCGCCGACCTGCCGTTCGACACCAGGTTCGGTGACGGCACATCGATCGCCACCGACACCGTGCGCGCGATCAACGAGGCTCACGAGACCTCGGCCCTGAGAGAACCGTGGCAGCGGGGCGACCTGCTCCTCGTCGACAACGTCCGGGTGGCCCCTGGTCGGGATGCCTACGCGGGCGACCGCACCGTGGCCCTGGTGATGACCGGCCCGGTCAGCCTGGCCGACGGCAACCCGAGCGTCGACCCCTTCCCGCCGTTGTAGAGCGATGCCGTCCGGCACGCCCGCAGTGAGTCCCTGAGAACCCGATTCGGAGTCGCGGATGTCCCAGCTACCACAGCCCTTCGCCGTGATTTCCGGCGCCCAGGTCGACCGTGTGCTCAGCGGCAACGAGAAGCACGTGGTGGAACTGGTGGAGGCTGCCTACCGGGTGCACGGCGAAGGCGACACGGTGAACCCGCCGTCGTACTTCCTGCGCTTCCCGGACCGCCCGACCTCACGCATCATCGCGCTGCCCGCGTCCATCGGCGGTCAAGTGCGGGTGGACGGCCTGAAGTGGATATCCAGCTTTCCGGACAACGTCGCGGCCGGCGTGCCGCGGGCGTCGGCGGTGCTCGTGCTCAACGACCACGACACCGGATACCCGTTGGCCTGCCTGGAGTCCTCCATCATCAGCGCCGCCCGCACCGCGGCGTCCGCGGCACTGGCCGCCGACCGGCTGACCAGGAAGCACGGTCGGCCGGTGCGGCTCGGGTTCGTCGGCACCGGACTGATCGCCCGCTACGTCCACACGTACCTGGCCGGCACCGGCTGGCAGTTCGACGAGATCGGCGTGCACGACCTCAGCGCCGAGCACGCGGACGGTTTCCGCGGCTACCTCGCCGGCGCCGGGGCGGCGAACGTGACCGTCCACGAGCGGGCGGAGGACCTGATCTCGTCGTCCGACCTGATCGTGTTCGCGACGGTCGCCGGCGCACCGCACGTGACCGAAACGGCGTGGTTCGACCACAACCCGCTGGTGCTGCACGTCTCGCTGCGCGACCTCGGCCCCGAGGTCATCCTGGCGTCGACCAACATCGTCGACGACGTCGAGCACTGCCTGAAGGCGAACACGTCCGTGCACCTGGCCGAGCAGCGCACCGGCGGTCAGGAGTTCCTGCACGGCACGCTGTACGACGTGATGCGCGGCGAGGCGCCGGAGCACGACGGCACGCGTCCGCTGGTGTTCTCCCCGTTCGGGCTGGGCGTGCTCGACCTCGCGGTCGGCAAGTACGTCTACGACCAGGTCGGCGCCGACGGCGAGCTGCTGGTCGTGCCCGACTTCTTCCACGAGCTGAGCCGGTACGGGCACCGGGACCCGGGGCCCCAGAGCTCTTCGGCGAGGTGACAGCAGATGCCCATCGTCTCCGCACCCCAGCAGTTCAACGTGGACGACCTCTACGTCGACCTCCGGACCCCGCTCGGCCTACCGCTGTACCTCAAGTGCGAGGGGTTCAACTTCGCCGGATCGGTGAAGCTGAAGGCGGCGGCCGAGATGGTCGAGGCCGCCGAGCGGGAGGGAGCGCTGGGCGGCGACACGATCCTGCTGGAGTCGTCGTCCGGGAACCTCGGCGTCGCGCTGGCGATGGTCGCGGCGAACAAGGGCTACCGGTTCGTGTGCGTCACCGACGTCCGCTGCAACATGGCGACCAGGCAGTTGATGGAGACGTTCGGCGCGAAGGTGCACGTGATCGCCGCCGGGCACCCGGAAGAGGGCTACCTCGGTGCCCGGCTGCGCCTGATCCGCGAACTCTGCGAGTCCGACGACCGGTACCTGTGGCTGAACCAGTACTCCAACGCCAACAACTGGAAGGCGCACGAGCGCACGACCGCACCGGCCATCGCCCGTGAGTTTCCGGACTTGGACGTGCTGTTCGTCGGCGCCGGCACGACCGGGACGCTGATGGGCTGCGCGCGCTACTTCCGCAGGCACCGCCCGTCGGTCACCGTCGTCGGGATCGACAGCGTCGGTTCGGTGACCTTCGGAACGCCGTCCGGCACGCGGATGATCCCCGGACTGGGCACCAGCGTGCGTCCGCAGCTGGTCGACATGTCCTTCGTGGACGACGTGCTGCACGTCCGGGAAGCGGACACCGTCCGGACGTGCCACGAGCTGGCCGCGTCGGGCTTCCTGTTCGGTGGTTCCACCGGAACGGTCGTCAGCGGAGCGCGCGAGTGGCTGGCGGGCAACCGGTCCGGCGAGGAGCTCACCGCCGTCGCCATCGCGCCGGACCTCGGTGAGCGCTACCTGGACACGGTCTACCACCAGAGCTGGGTGTCCGAGATCTACGGGCCGGGTGTGACGCCCGGCCCGGACCAGGTCGGCGACCTCGGGCGCTTGCAGGTTTTCGATGCGTCGTTGTAGCCGGGCCGCCGGGTGACCACGATCGACGGCAGACAAGTCGTGAAGGAGAAGTACCGATGACCAACCCGTTCGAGGACACCGAGGCCAACTTCCGCGTGTTGGTCAACGAGGAGGGCCAGCACTCGCTGTGGCCCGCGTTCGCCGAGATCCCAGCCGGCTGGACGGTCGTGCACGGCGAGGACAGCCGGCAGTCCTGCCTGGACTACGTGGAGCGCAGCTGGACCGACATGCGGCCCAAGAGCCTGGTCGCGTTCATGGACCAGTCGAGCTGACCGCATGGATCACGCGGACACGGGGGCGCCCGCCATCGAGGCAGTCGACGTGACGAAGAAGTTCGGCAAGGTGACGGCGCTGGACGGGGTCAGCATCGGCGTTCCGCAGGGATCCGTGCTCGGGCTGCTCGGCCACAACGGCGCGGGCAAGACCACTCTGGTCAACATCCTGACCACCATGTTCGCCCCGACCTCGGGCAGTGCCCGGGTCGCGGGGTTCGACGTGCGCAGGCAGGGTGAGCAGGTGCGCAAGCGCATCGGGCTCACCGGCCAGTACGCCTCGGTCGACGAGGACATGACCGGCTTGCAGAACCTGGTGATGATCGCCCGGCTGCTGGGCGCGAACCGGGCGCAGGCACGCCGGCGCGCCGAGGAGTTGTTGGAGGTCTTCGACATCGCGCACGCCGGGCGGCGGAAGGTCTCCACGTACTCCGGCGGTATGCGCCGCCGGCTCGACCTCGGCGCCGGCCTGGTGGGCAGGCCCGAGGTCGTCTTCCTCGACGAGCCGACCACCGGTCTCGACCCGGCCAGCCGCACCGCCATGTGGGAGATCGTGCAGGGACTGGTCCACGACGGCACGACCCTGCTGCTGACCACCCAGTACCTGGAGGAGGCCGACCGGCTGGCGGACTGGATCACGGTGCTGTCCAGGGGAAAGGTCGTGGCCACGGGCACCAGCGCCGAGTTGAAGGCCGAGATCGGCCAGCGGACCATCACCGCCCGGCTGGACGACCCGGACATGTCGGGCGTCGCGGTCGAGGCGATCCGTCGGCTCGGTCTCTCCCCGGCGTACGAAGCGGACCGGCACGCGCTGGTCATCTCCGGCATCGGGTCGAAGGACCTGGCCAGGGTGGTGCGGGCCCTGGACGACGAGCACGTGGAACTCGCGGAGCTGACGCTCACCGAGCCGACGCTGGACGAGGTGTACCTCGCGGTCACCGACGAGCCGCCGGCGACCGCCGCCTGACCTGGGTGAGGACGACTACATCGTGACCGCACTGGAGCAGACCGTGACGCGCGACACCGTCGAAACGGCCACCTGGCGGGCCAGCGGGCTCGTCACGCAGGTGGCAGTGCTGGCCGTCCGGGCGCTGCGGCCGGTTTTCCTCGACCCGGCGAGGGTGTTCTTCAGCCTGTTGCAGCCGTTGGTGATGCTGCTGCTGTTCAGCCAGGTCTTCCGGAGCGTCGCCGACACGCCGCTGTTCCCCAAGGGCGTGTCGTACATCGACTACCTGGTGCCGGCGATCCTGTTCATGACCGCGACCACCGTGGCCTCGGAGTCGGCCGTCAGCATGACCAACGACCTGCGCAACGGGGTGCTGGCCCGGTTCCGGTCGATGCCGGTGCGACCGGTGTCCGTCCTCATCGCCCGCAGCGTGGCCGACCTCATGCGCGGCGCGATGGAACTGGCCCTGGTGCTGATCCTGGCGACCCTCGTGTTCGGGTACAGCCCGTCCGGTGGTGTGCTGGGCATGGCCGGGGCACTCCTGCTCGCCCTGACCACCGGGTGGAGCCTCGGCTGGCTGTTCCTGGCCACCGCCACGTGGCTGCGCGCCACCGAGAACGTGCAGGCGCTGAGCGTGCTGGTGGTGATCGTGTTGCAGTTCGCCTCCAGCGCGTTCGTCCCGGTGGCGGCGCTGCCCGACTACATCCAGGCCGTGGCGCACGTGAACCCGTTGTCCTACGGCATCACCGCCGCGCGGAACCTGTCCCTGGGCAACGCCCCCGACACGGCCCTCTACGTGACCTTGCTCATCTGCGGCTGCATCAGCCTGGTCGGCGCGAGCCTCGCCGTGCGCGGCTTCAAACGAGACTGACGGACCCAATGGGAATGGTGGCGACACATGACCACGGTTGACCGGGACCCGCGCGCGGTGGCGCGCTTCCCGATGGCCCGGCGGGACCCGTTCGAACCACCTCCCGAGTACCGGGAGATGCGGCGCGCGGGTCCGCTCTCGTACGTCACCGCACCCTCGGGCACCCGGATCTGGCTGGTGACGAGGCATGAAGAAGCGCGCAGGGTGCTGAGCCACCCGGCGGTCAGCACCGACACCAGCCGGCCCGACTTCCCCTCGCTTCGCCCGGTGGGCCGGACGCCCACGCCGGAGGAACGGGCCGAGCTGGCCAAGGCGCGGCAGGGGCAGTTCATCGACATGGATCCGCCGGAGCACGGCGTCTACCGGCGGATGCTGATCAGCGAGTTCAGCGTCCGGCGGATCAACGCGCTGCGGCCCGGCATCCAGCGCGTGGTCGACGAACTGGTCGACGAGATGCTGCGCCAGGGCCCGCCGGTCGACCTGGTCGAGATGTTCGGGCTGCCGGTGCCGTCGCTGGTGATCTGCCAGATGCTCGGCGTGCCGTACGAGGAACACGAGTACTTCCAGACCAGGACCGCGCAGATCCTGACGATGTCCCACGACCCCAACGCCTCGACCGCCGCGTTGCTGGAGATCCGTTCGTACCTCAGCGACCTGGTGACCAGGGCGGAGCGAGAGCCGGGGGACAACCTGATCGGCCGGCTGGTCGAGGAACACGTGAACCCCGGTGCTCTGGCACACGACGCCCTGGTGGGCATGGCCCAATTGCTGCTGATGGCCGGCCACGAGACTACGTCCAACCAGATCCCGCTCGGCGTGCTGACCCTGCTGGAGCACCCGGAGCAGCTGGCGCTGCTGCGCGCCGATCCGGCGCTCCTGCCCGGTGCGGTCGAGGAGTTGCTGCGCTACAACTCGATCGCCGACTGGGTGGCGTTCGACCGGATGGCGTCCGAGGACATCGAGATCGGTGGCCGGCTGATCCGGGCGGGTGAGGGCATCTACGTGCTGGGCGCCTCGGCCAACCGGGACGAGCGCGCGTTCGACGACCCGGACACGTTCGACATCCGCCGCGGCGCCCGCCACCACGTCGCGTTCGGCGACGGCGTGCACCAGTGCCTCGGCCAGAACCTGGCGCGGGCCGAGCTGGAGATCGCCTACGAGACGCTGTTCCGGCGCATTCCCGGTCTGCGGCTGGTCGACGACGTCGACGAGATCCCGTTCAAGTTCACCAGCGCCATCTTCGGGCCGTACGAGCTGGAGGTCACCTGGTGACGGAGGTCGTTGTCCGCGCGGACGAGGAGCGTTGCGTCGGCGCGGGTCGGTGCGTGATCTCCGCACCGGACGTTTTCGACTCGGATGACGACGGCATCGTCACCGTACTGCGGCAACCCGATGAATCCACGATGGAGGGTGTGCGGGAGGCCGAGCGCCTGTGCCCGGTGCGGGCGATCAGCCTCGTGCCCGGGCCACCTGGCGGGGCAGCGAGTGTCCAACAGGGGACAACCAGAGAGAAGAAGCCATGTCAGGCAAGATGAAACTATGGAACCGCCCCGGTTTCAGCCGGCTGGGCGTCAGGTGGGTCGGTGCCGGGATCGCGCTCGTGGCCGCGGTGGCCGTCGTGGTGCAGGTGCCGTCGACGTCCGAGGCGAAACCGGGCAGCTCGCTCGATGTGCCGTTGATGTCCGACGACAGTGGCGCGTTACCAGGTCCGCAGTGGCCGGACGGTGACTTCACCGCGGCCGGCGGTGTGCCGTCGGCGCGTCCGAACGCGCGGACCGCAGTTGCGCCCGCGGCACCGGTGCTCTCGTCGCCGGACGACGGCGCGGTTGTCGCGACCCTGCGACCGCAGCTCCGCGCGAACGCGCTACCCGGCCATGTGCGCTACCAGTTCACCGTGGGCACGGGGGAGACGCCGGACGCCGGGCAGGTGATCACGTCCGGCTGGATCAGCAGGCCGGAGTGGGTCGTGCCGGCCGGTGTGCTGGCGGATGGCGGCCAGTACCGGTGGACCGTGCAGGCCCGCGACAGCGCTTCGGGTCAGGCCGGGTCGGCGGCGGAAGGCCGCGGTCTGGTGGTGAACCTCCGGCTGGGCGAGCAGGATCCGAGCGGCCCGGTGCCAACCGACACGGTCGGCCCGGTCACCGTGAACCTCGCGACCGGCAACGTGACCACGTCGCTGACCAGCCAGTTCATGATGTCCGGCTTCGGCCCGCAGTTCGTGCAGTTCACGTACAACTCGCTCGCGGCGGCGTCGGGCACCGGCCTGACCGGCTCGTACTTCGCCGGCGACGCCGAGTCCATCGAGGACGACGAGCAGCCGGTCGCGGTGCGCACCGACCCGCAGGTCTCGTTCTTCTGGAACGTCAGGGGAACGCCTCCGGCCGGCGTGGGCGACAGGTTCCGGGTGCGCTGGCAGGGCTTCATCCGGGTGCCGCAGAGCGGTGTCTACGACTTCGGCGGCATCCACCGGTCCGGCCTGCGCGTGTGGGTCGCCGACCAGCAGGCCTACGACGGCTGGGGCGCCGGTGTCCAGGAAACCTCCCGGTACGGCAGCGGTGTCCGGCTGGAAGCCGGTCAGGCCTACCCGGTCCGGATCGACTACCGCGCCGCCGGCTTCCCGTCGTTCCTCCAGCTGTGGACGCGCGTCGACGGCGGCCGTGCGGCACCGGTGCCCGCGTCCTGGCTCTCGACCACCGCGTCGGTCCTACCGCCCGGCTGGACCGTCAGCCCGGGTCCCGGCGGCTTCATCGCCGCTGAGGCCACCGAATCGGGCATGACGCTGACCGACGGCAAGGGCGCGTCGACCGCTTTCACCCGGCAGGAGGACGGCAGCTTCAAGGCCGCGTCCGGCTCGGCGACCCTGACCCGGGACGACAAGGATGGTGTCAAAGCGGTCTCCGCAGAAGGCGTCACGTCGCTGTTCGACGCCAAGGGCGTCCTGAAGTCGATGACACCGGGCCGCCAGGCGGACCAGCCGGCGGACAACCAGGCGGGCGCCCGCGGGCATTCGCCCGCCGCGGCCGGTTCCGCGCCGGTCCACGTGAAGTCGGAGGCCGCCACCGCGGCCGACCCGGTCACTCGCGTCACGGCCACCGCCGCCGAGGAGAGCCAGGAGATCCAGTTCCACTACTCGGGCAGCGACAAGTGCCCGGACGCCTCGGCCCCGGCCGGCTTCCTGTGCGCGGTCAGCCTGCCGACCGGCGCGCTGACCCAGCTGTCGTACGTCAACGGGCAGCTGGCCAGGGTGCGCAACCCCGGCAACCAGGTCACCGACATGGCCTTCAACCGGGCGAACCAGCTGACCAGGATTCGCCCGTCGAACGTGACCGACTGGATCGGGGTGGACGCCAAGCGCCGCGACACCGACGCCGCCGCCTACCTGATCGGCTACCAGCCGGAGACCGGGCGGGCGGTGCGGGTGCAGAGCCCGGAACCGACCGGATCGGCGCAGCGGCCCACGCAGCGGCAGATCCACGACTACGCCTACGGCAGCGACAACGGGACTGGGACCACCGAAATCCGGATCGCCGGCCTCAACCCGAAGCAGGGCTGGGCACGGCGGATCACCCGGGACATCGGTGGCCGGGTGCTGACCGACACCGACGCCACCGGCCTGACCACCGAGTACCAGTGGGCACCGTCGGACGAGCAGCTCTCCAGGACGGACCCCACCGGGAGGCGCACCACCACTGTCGCCGGGCCGGACGGACTGGCGACGTACGGTCCCGCGCCGAAGGAGTGCTTCACCGCGTCCGGTGAGCCGGTCGACCCGGCGCCTGCCGGGTGCGAGCGGGTGCCGGTCCAGCGGATGGCGATGGACCCGGCCGCGGGCACCATGACCATGACCACGGTCGAGTCGGACGGTGTGCCGGACAAGAAGACGGCCGTCACGGCGAACGAGTTCGGCGTGCCGTTGAAGACCGTGCTCGACCCGGGTGGTCTGGAGTTGACGTCGGCGACGGTTTACGACGAGTTCTTCCGGCCGCGGTCGATCACCCTGCCTTCCGGCTCGGAGATCACGTACGACTACTACGGTCCGGCGGACACCGCGGTGAGCCCCTGCTACGGCGGGCAGCCCGTGCCGCAGCGCGGATCGTTGAAGACCAACAAGACTCCGGCGTCCGCCGCCGGGGTCAGCCGGATCGACGACTACTTCTACGACGCCAGCGGGTTCGCGGCCGGGATGAACTTCGGCACGGACAAGTGGGCCTGCGTGGAGTCCGACGCCCGGCAGCGGGCGGTGAAGATCCTCACCCAGGGCGACGGCGCGCACGCCGACCGGACGATCCAGTTCGACTGGGCGGTCGGCGGCGACCCACTCCGGTTCTCCACGAAGGACGAGTTCGGCGCCATCACCGCCTCCTTCGACCTGCTGAACAGGCCGCTCACGTACACCGACACCCACGGTGTGCAGACCACGACCGCGTACGACCAAGCGGGCCGGATCGCCAGCCAGACGACGATCCCGGCGAACCAGGCCGACCCGCGCACCACGATCACCCGGCGCTACGACGACGCCGGCCGGTTGCTCGAGGTCCGGTCCGGGGACAAGTCGCTGGCCACGTCCACCTACAAGGCGGGTGAGCTGGTGTCGGTGGCGTACGCCAACGGCAGCTCGCTGTCGTCCATCGGCCGGGACGCCGCCGGCCGGGTGACCGCCCTGAACTGGAAGCTCTCCGACGGCCGCCAGGTGGCGAGCACGGTCCAGCGCACGCGGGCCGGAACGGTCGTCGACTACGCGCTCGGTGGCCAGGACCCCCGCGAGGACGGTCCGAACTACCAGTACGACGCGGCGGGCCGGCTCATCGAGGCGTGGGTCAACGGGCACCACTACACCTACGACTACACGTCGCCGTCGGCCGCGAGCTGCCCGCAGGGCACCGAGCCGAACGCGGGCCGCAACAACAGCGCGGTCAAGATCATCGACGAGACCGGTGCGGGCAAGGCGGTCACGGACTTCTGCTACGACCGCGCCGACCGGCTGCTCGCGGCCACCGGCGCCGACACCGTGTCGGACGTGAAGTACAGCTCGGCCGGGCACATGGCGGAGTACACGCTCGACGGCAACCGCGTCAAGATCACCTACGACGTGGCGGAGCGGTACACCGGTGTGTCGATCGACGGGCCGGACCCGGCGCACGTCACCTACGGCTACGACAACCTCGACTCGGTGACCAGCCGCACGGTCGAGGGGAGCAAGCGCGACGACGGCCAGACCCTCTACCACACCAACCTCTCCGGAGCCTCCGAGGTGCTGGAGATGAAGGCGGACAAGCGGGTCGTCAGTCGGACCGTGCCGCTGCCCGGCGGTGTGATCGCGTCGATCGCGAGCGGCAGCCAGACCTGGCGCTACCCGAACGTGCGAGGCGACATCTCGATGGTCGCCGGCGGCGACGGCAAGCAGATGGGTGATCTCTACGCCTACACGCCGTACGGTGCGCCGCTGACGCCCGACGGCCGGGTCGACGCCGACCACGTGCCACCGAACCAGAACGGCGGCGAGTACGCCTGGGCCGGTTCGCAGTACAAGCGGACCGAGCACGCCGGCGGCCTGTCGTTCGTCGTGCAGGGCCTGCGCCAACTGGACCCGTTGATGGGCCGGTACCACGCCATCGGCACGGTCGACAACAGCATGGTGGCGATCATGTACCAGTACCCGCAGGCCGATCCGGTCAACGTGCGCAACCTCAACGGCTTCGAACCGGGGCCGAACGAGCCGGACCTGACCGGTGCCGTGGTCGGCCCGATCGGCGGCAGCGCCGACCCGCCGAGGTAACACGCGGTGAACCGAAGGTGGTTGCCTGCCGGGCGGCCACCTTCGGTCTTCCGGGGTGATCGAAGAATTTGTACCAGCGCGGCGAGGCGCTCGATTCCAACTAGGCTCGATCGAAGACGACGGCGTTGAAGGAGCGGGGATGGCTGCCGGCCGGACGCTTTCCAGATACTGGATGCTCACGAACGATTTCGCGCAGAATCCGTACCCGGTGCTGGAATACGTGCGCCGGGAAAAGCCGGTGTGCGAGGTCGGGATGCCCAACGGTGGCCGCGCCTGGGTGATCACCCGGTACGAGGACGCCAAGGCGGCCTTCAACGACCCGCGGATGAGCCGGGACATCAACGTGCACTACGAGCTGATGTCCCGTCAGCTCGGCCGGAAGGTCACGCCGCCGCCGGAGCAGGCGAACCACCTGGCCAACCTGGAACCACCCCGGCACACCCCGCTGCGCCGGGCGATCAGCTTCGCGTTCACGCCGCGCCGGGCGGAGGCGATGCGACCGCGGATCGCCGAGCTCGCCGACGAACTGCTGGACCGGATCGACGGCCGGGGACGTGCCGACCTGATGGCGGCGTTCGCCGTGCCGCTGCCGGTGATGGCGATCGCGGAGTTGATGGGCGCCCCGGCCGACCGCTGGCCGGACTTCATCCGCTGGTCCAACGCCCAGCGCGACTTCTCCCCGCTGGACGCCGCGGACGGCGAGCTCGAACGCAACGTGCGCGAGCTCTCCGAGTTCATGACGGACCTGATCGCCGAGAAGACCCGCACGCCCGGCGACGACCTGATGTCCGCGCTGATCCACGCGGCCCCTGAGCGGCGGCTGACCCACACCGAGATCCTGTCCACCGGGTTCGCCCTGATGAGCGGTGGCAACGACACCACGGCGAGCATGATGGGCGGTGTCCTGCTCACCCTGCTGACCCACCCGCGGGAGCGGGAGCGGATCATCGGCGAGCCGGACGGCTGGACCAAGGCGATGGACGAGCTGATCCGGTACACCACCCCGACGCACAACGCGCTGCACCGCGTCACCACCGAGCCGGTCGAGATCGGCGGCGTGGTCATCCCGGCGGGCGAGGTCGTCATCATCTCCTTCCTCTCCGCCAACCGGGACGAGCGGCAGTTCCCGCGGTGCCCGGAGAAGTTCGACATCGACCGGGAGAAGCCCGCGCACCTGAGCTTCGGCTTCGGCATCCACTACTGCTCCGGCGCGCACCTGGCCAAAGTGATCACCGAAGTCGGGCTCCAGCGGCTGTTCGAGCGTTTCCCGGATATTCGACTGGCCATCGACCCGGCCAAGGTGCGCTATCAGATGAACATTCTTGTCCGGACGATCGTCGACCTGCCGGTCGAATGCGGAAAAGGGGTAGCCGGTGCCTGACAGTGACGCCGATCAGCGCCTTGAAGAATTACGTGCGGAACTCGACCGGATCGATTTCCGATTCCTCGACGTCCTGCGGGAACGAATCGAGCTCTGCGTGCGCATCGCCGAGCACAAGCGCGAGCACGGCGTGCCCATGATGCAGCCACACCGGATCGGTGTGGTCCAGCAGCGCGCGGCCGAGTACGGCCGGGAGCACGGAGTGGACGGGGACTTCCTGCGCAACCTCTACGACCTCGTCATCGCCGAGACCTGCCGCGTCGAGGACCTCGTGATCGGCAACGTCACAGCTTGACGGGAGCCAGCGCACATGCGAACGCTTGTGATCGACAACTACGACTCGTTCACCTACAACCTGCACCAGTACATCGGTGAGGTGACCGGCCGGGCGCCGACGGTCGTGCGCAACGACGTCGACTGGTCGCGCATCGACCTCGGCGACTTCGACGGCATCGTCATCTCGCCCGGCCCCGGCCGGCCGGATCGGCCCCGCGACTTCGGCATCAGCGCACCGGCCATCCTGGAGTCCGGGCTGCCGGTGCTCGGCGTCTGCCTGGGACACCAGGGCATCGGGCACCTGTTCGGCGGTGTCGTCGAGCACGCGCCGGAACCCATGCACGGCCGGGTCTCGCCGGTGCACCACACCGGGGCGGACGTCTTCGCCGGGCTGCCGTCGCCGTTCTCCGCGGTTCGCTACCACTCGCTGGCGGTCACCTCGCTGCCGGACGAACTCGAGGCGCTGGCGTGGACCGCGGACGGCGTCATCATGGGGCTGCGGCACCGGTCTCTGCCGATCTGGGGCGTGCAGTTCCACCCCGAGTCGATCGACAGCGAGTACGGTCGGGAGCTGCTGGCCAACTTCCGCGACCTGGCGCTGGCGCACCGCGCCGGCCCCGAGCCGGCCCGCTCCGGCGCCTACGAGGTGATCACCCGCAGGATCCCGGTGCTGCCGGACCCGGAGACCGCCTACCGCGAGCTGTTCGCCGGATCGGAGCACGCCTTCTGGCTGGACGCCAGCGCGGTGATCCAAGGCCTGTCCCGCTTCGCTTTCATGGGCAACGGCAGTGGTCCGCTGGCCGAGTACCTCACCTACCGCGTCGACGAAGGCGTCGTGCGGGTGAGCCGGGCAGACGGCACCCGGCAGGAAGTCCGGCGAGGGTTCTTCGACTACCTGGACGAGCAACTGGCGCGGCGTGCCGTGCCGACCCCGGAAGGCCTGCCGAACGACTTCAACCTCGGGTACGTGGGCTACCTGGGCTACGAGTTGAAGTCGGAGACCGGCGGGCAGGCGGCGCACCGTTCGGAGACACCCGACGCCGCCCTGTTGTTCACCGACCGGATGCTGGTGCTCGACTTCGTCGAACGCGCGTGTCACCTGCTGACGCTCAGCACCGGGGACGACCACTCGGCGGCGACGGCGTGGCTGGACGAGACCGAGGCCCGGCTGGTCGCGCTGCCAGGCTACGAACCGGCGGAACAGCAGCCCGCCGTGCTGGGCGCGACCGAGCCGGACCTGCTCCAGGCCGTCCACTTCAGACATGACAAAGAGGCCTACCTCAAACGGATCGCCGAATGCCTCCAGGAGATCAAGGACGGCGAGTCCTACGAGATCTGCCTCACCAACCACCTGACGATGGACGTGCGGATCGATCCGCTGACCACGTACGCGGAGCTGCGCCGGATCAGCCCGGTCCCGTACGGCGCCCTGCTCGACTTCCCGGGCCTCGCCGTGCTCAGCGCCTCACCGGAGCGGTTCATCACCGTGGACAGCCGGTCGGGCGTGGAGTCCAAGCCCATCAAGGGAACCAGGCCGCGCGGGGAGACCCCGGCGCACGATGAGGCGTTGCGGTTGGACCTGTTGGACCAGGAGAAGGACCGGGCCGAGAACCTGATGATCGTCGACCTGGTCCGCAACGACCTCAACACCGTGTGCGAGATCGGCTCGGTGCACGTTCCCCGACTGTTCCACGTCGAGACCTACGCCCCGGTGCACCAACTGGTGTCCACCATCCGTGGCCGGTTGCGCCCGGGGGTGTCCGCGGTCGAGTGCGTGCGCGCGGCGTTCCCCGGGGGCTCGATGACCGGCGCGCCGAAGATCCGCACCCTGGAGATCATCGACCGGCTGGAGGAAGGCCCGCGGGGCGTCTACGCCGGGGGGATGGGCTGGTTCTCGCTCAGCGGTGCCGCGGACCTCAGCATCGTCATCCGCACCGTGGTGGCCACGGACGACGGGGTGAGCTTCGGGGTGGGCGGCGCGATCGTGTCGCTGTCGGACGCCGAGGAGGAGTTCGAGGAGACGCTGGTGAAGTCCCGCGCCATGATCGCGGCGGTCGCGGCGACCGCCGTCCCGCGCGTCGCGGGTGAGCGGTGACGCTCCTCCGCCGTTGCGTGCTCGTCGGAGGTGCGGGCGCGGTCGGCGGCATGTTCGCCAGGTCGCTGGCGGAGAGCGGCGCGGTCGTCGAGGTCGTGGACCCCGTGCGGGGCGGTGACATCACGGACATCGACGACGCGCTCGCCGACCGGCTCAGGGCCGCGGACCTGGTCCTGCTGGCCGTGCCGGAGCCGGTGGCCCTCGCGGCGATCGGCCCGGTGGCCGAGCTGATCAGGCCGGGCGCGTTGCTGGTGGACACGCTGTCGGTGAAGAGCAGAGTCGTCGCCGCGGCTCCCGACGACGTGCAGATGGTCAGTCTCAACCCGATGTTCGCCCCCGCGCTCGGCATGGCCGGCCGGCCGGTCGCCGCGGTCGTCGTGCACGACGGGCCCCTGGTCCGGGAATTGCTGCGGCTCATCGAGCAGTGGGGTGGCCGGGTCGTGCTGACCGGCGCCGACGAGCATGATCGGCTCACCGCCGCGGCGCAGGCGCTCACCCATGCGTCCGTCCTCGGATTCGGTGTGGCACTGCGCGCCATGGACGTGGACGTCGAACGACTCGGTGCGATCGCGCCACCGCCGCACACGACGATGCTGGCGTTGCTCGCCCGGATCGCCTCGGGCACGCCGGAGGTCTACTGGGACGTCCAGTCCGCCAACCCGCACGCCGCGACGGCGAGGAAGGCGCTGGCCGAGGGAATCCGGGCGGTCGCGGACGTCGTGGAACGTGGTGGCGAGGCGGCGTTCGCCGAGCTGTTGACAAGCCTGGGCGGAGCGCTCGGGCCGCAGCTCGACCGGCACCGGGAGCTGTGCGCCGGGCTGTTCGCCGGACTGGCGTCCGGGACCGCAAGCTACTCGGACCGGATGCCGCAGCCCACCGTAGTTCAATGAATCCGATGCGGCTTTCCCTGTGGTCACAACGTTTTTCATATGCCGTCCGGCAACGTCCACCGGCACCATAGGGTCGATTTCCGGTGCTTGCTCCAGGCGGGAAGGAAGTCGAGTGAAGGACGCTGCGATGACGAAACCGGGCCCCGAGGACATTCTTCCGTTGTCGCCCTTGCAGCAAGGCCTGCTCTTCCACGCGCTCTACGACGAGCAGGGGATCGACGTCTACGCGGTGCAGGCCGTCCTCGACCTGCGGGGTCCTCTTGACGCCGGTGCGCTGCGCGTGGCCGCGGAGGAGTTGTTGCGCCGGCACGCCAACTTGCGCGTCGGCTTCCTGCACCCGAAGAGCGGCCGGCCGGTGCAGGTCGTCTCACGGACGGTCGAGCTGCCGTGGGAGCAGGTGGATCTCACCGGCTTCGACGCCGGAACCCGTGCCACGGAGTCACAACGGCTCCAGGCGGCGCAGCAGTCGGCCAGGTTCGACCTGGCGCGCCCGCCGCTGATGCGGTTCCTGCTGATCCGGCTCGGCGGGCAGGAGCACCGGCTGCTGTTCACCTTCCACCACCTCCTGCTCGACGGCTGGTCGATGTCGTTGCTGCTGAGGGAGTTCTTCGAGCTGTACACCGGCCGCGCCGCCCTGGAGGCGGTGGTGCCGTTCCGCGACTACCTCGGCTGGATCGCGCGACAGGACGTCGACAAGGCGGAACTGGCGTGGCAGCGGGCGCTCGAAGGCATCGAAGGGCCCACCCGGCTGGCCCCGGCCGATCGCTCGCGCGTGGCGACCGTGCCCGAGCAGGTTTCGTTCGAGTTGTCCGAGCACGCCACCGCCGAACTCACCGCGCGGCTGGCGAGCCGTGACCTGACGGTCAGCAGCGCCGTGCACGGGGCGTGGGCGATCCTGCTCGGCGCTCTGACCGGAACGGACGATGTCGTGTTCGGCACCGTGGCGTCGTGCCGCCCACCGGAACTGCCCGGCGTGGAGCGGATGGTCGGGATGCTGGTGAACACGCTGCCGCTGCGCACACGGCTGGCACCGGGGAACTCGCTGGCCGAGACGCTGCGCCGATTGCAGAGCGACCACCTGGACCTGACTTCGTACCAGTACATCGGCCTGAGCCAGGTGCACCGCGCAGCCGGGCACGGCGAGCTGTTCGACACGTGCGTGGCGTTCGAGAACTTCCCGTTCGACATGGCGGCGATGCGCGATGTGGCAGGCGATCTGACGATCACCGGGTTCGACGTCCTCGACGCCACCCACTACCCGCTCTACCTCGTGGCCCACGTCTGGGAAGGCCGGCTGCGGCTGGTGCTCAGCCACCGGCCGGAGGTGTTCGGCCGCGACGACGTGCAAGCCCTGGGGGACCGGCTGATCCGCGTGCTGCGGGCGGTGACCACCGACCCGGACCAGCCGCTCGGCCGGGTCGACGTGCTCTCCCCGGCCGAGCGCCACCAGGCGCTGGCGGTCTGGAACGAGACCCCGCACACCACGCCGGCGACCTTCCCGGAGCTGTTCGCCCGGCAGGTGGCCGCGACACCGGACGCCGTGGCCGTCGAGTCGGACGAGGTGTCCCTCACCTATGCCGAACTGGACGCCCGGACCGACCGGCTGGCGCGGCACCTGACGGCCATGCGTGTCGGGCGTGAGGACGTGGTCGCGCAGGTGCTCGGCCGGTCGGTGGATTCGGTGGTGGCGTCGGTCGGTGTGATGAAGGCAGGCGCCGCGTACCTGCCGATCGACCCGGACTACCCCGCGGACCGGATCGCCTTCATGCTGTCCGACGCGCATCCCGAGGTCGTGCTGACCACTCGGGAGTGGGCCGCGTCGGTCCCGCACGTCCACGGCATGGCGGTGCACGACGTGTCCGACCTGGTCGGCAGGGAGCCTGTCGGCAGGGAGTCGCCCGCGTCGCCGGCGATCTCGCCGCACAGCCCCGCTTACCTGATCTACACCTCCGGCTCGACCGGTGTGCCCAAGGGCGTCCTCGTGGCGCATCACGGGATCGCGAGCTTCGCCGCCACCGAGATCGACCGGTTCGCGGTGACGCCCCACAGCCGGGTGCTCCAGTTCTCCTCGCCCAGTTTCGACGCGTCGGTGCTGGAGCTGTGCATGACGCTGCTGTCCGGCGCGGCGATCATCGTGCCCGGTCCGGAGATCCTGGCCGGCGAGGTCCTCGCGGAGGTCCTCGCGGACCGTCGGGTGAGCCACGCCCTGATCCCGCCGGCCGCGCTGGCCAGCGTTCCGGCCACGCCGCTGCCGGACTTCACCTCGCTGGTGGTCGGCGGCGAGGCGTGCACGGCGGAACTGGTCGAACGCTGGGCACCGGGCCGTCGCATGGTGAACGCCTACGGCCCCACCGAATCCACGGTCGCGGCCACGATGAGCGATCCGCTCGTGCCGGGCACGGGTGTGCCGATCGGCCGACCGGTGCGGGACACGCGAGCCTACGTGCTGGACGGCGCGCTGCGGCCGGTCGCGCCGGGTGTGCCCGGTGAGCTCTACGTGGCCGGTGCCGGCCTGGCCCGCGGCTACCACCGCCGGGCCGGCCTGACCGCCGAGCGGTTCGTCGCCAACCCCTTCGGAACCAGGGGTGAGCGGATGTACCGCACCGGTGACGTCGTGCGCCGGCGTGCCGACGGAACCCTCGAGTACGTCGGCCGGACCGACGACCAGGTCAAGATCCGGGGTTTCCGGATCGAGCCCGGCGAGATCGAGACCGTGCTGGCCCGGCGCTCCGACGTGACCCAGGCGGCTGTGGTCGTCCACGAGGACGGCTCGGGCGTCAAGCGGCTGGTGGCCTACCTGGCCGGTGCGGTCGATCCCGCCGAACTGAAGCCCCACCTGGCCGGACTGCTGCCCGAGTACATGGTGCCCGCGCTGTTCGTGAAGCTCGACGAGCTGCCGTTGACCCAGCACGGCAAGCTCGATCACAAGGCACTGCCCGAGCCGCGGTTCGAGGCATCGAGCGGTCGTGCCCCGCGCAACGAACGCGAGCGGCTGCTGTGCGGGATCTTCGCCGACGTGCTCGGCCTGTCGTCCCGGGGAGCCGGTGCGGTGAGCATCGACGACGGGTTCTTCGAGCTCGGCGGCGACAGCATCATCGCGATCCAGCTGGTCAGCCGGGCGCGCAAGGCGGACCTCAGGTTCAGCCCTCGGGACGTCTTCACCCACCCGACGGTCGAGGCGCTGGCCGCGGTCGCCACTCCGGCGGAGAACTGCCCCGTCGCGGCACCACCGGACGACGGCGTGGGCGGCCTGCCGCTGACGCCGATCGCGCACTGGCTCAAGGATCTCGGCGGCCCGGTCGGGCAGTTCAACCAGGCGATGCCGGTGGACGTCCCGGCAGGCTTGGACGAGCGGCGGATCGCCGCGGTGCTGCAGGGGTTCCTCGACCACCACGACGCGCTCCGGCTGCGGTTGAGCGTGCTGGCCGAGATCGAGGAGTGGACGCTGGAGGTGGCACCCCGCGGCGCTGTCACCGCGGCGAGCTGCCTGTCCCGGGTGGACGTCTCGGGAATCTCCGACGAGCAGGCCGAAGCCGTGGCCGCCGAGCAGTTCGAAGTGGCCGCGGCAGGACTCGACCCGTACGCCGGGACGATGGTCCGCGCGGTCTGGCTCGACGCGGGCGACCGGCCTGGGCGGTTGCTGCTGGTGATCCACCACCTCGCGGTCGACGGTGTCTCGTGGCGGATCCTGCTCCCGCAGTTCGCCGTCGCCTTCGCGGCGGTGGCCGCCGGGGGACAGGTCGAGCTCGATCCGGTGGGTACCTCGTTCCGGCGCTGGTCCCAGCAGCTGGCCGTCTCGGCCGGTGAGCCGAAGCGGATGCGGGAACTGCCGCTGTGGAGGGAGATCCTCGACACCGACGACCCGCTGCTGACCGATCGTCCGCTGGATCCGGCCCGGGACAGGGTCGGCTCGCTCGCGGAGCTGACCCTCCGGCTGCCCGCGGCCGTCGCCGAACCGCTGCTCGGCCAGGTGCCCGCGGCGCTTCGTGCCGGGGTCGACGACATCCTCCTGGCCGCGCTGGCCGTGGCCGTCGGCGGCTGGCACCGCCGTGGCCCGGACAGCTCCCCGGCCGTCCTGGTGACCCTGGAAGCGCACGGCCGTGAGCAGATCGAGCCGGACATGGACCTCTCGACCACGGTGGGCTGGTTCACCAGCCGCTACCCGGTGCGGCTCGACCCCGGTCAAGGCGCGCTGGTCGACGCGGTGAAGGCGGTCAAGGAGCAGTTGCGGGCGATCCCGGACAACGGGATCGGCTACGGGATGCTGCGCTACCTCAACGCCCGCACCGCCCTGGCGCTGGCCGAGTTCGCCGAGCCGCAGATCGCGTTCAACTACCTCGGTCGCCTGGACAACGCGACCGAGGACGGTATCGGTGGCGGTGCGCACCCGGACACACCGCTGCCGCACTCGCTCGTCGTCAACTCCTTCACCGACGGCACGGGCCTGGTCGCCACGTGGTCCTGGCCGGCGGACCTGATTCCCGAGCAGGACGTGCGGCAGGTGGCCCAAGCCTGGTTCGACGCCTTGACCGCCCTGGTGGCCGAGGCGGAGGGCAGCACCGCGCTCACGCCGTCCGACCTGCCCCTGATCTCGTTGTCCCAGAACGAGATCGACCGGCTGACGACCGGCGGGCCGCGGCTGGTCGACCTGTTGCCGCTGTCGCCGCTCCAGGAAGGCCTGCTGTTCCACGCCGAGTACGAGCGGTCCACAGAGGACGTCTACATCGCCAGGGCGGCGATGGAGCTGCACGGCGACCTGGACGTGCGGGCTCTGCGAGCGGCGGCGGAAGCGTTGTTGCGCCGGCACGACAACCTGCGCGCCGCGTTCCGGTACACCGAGGACGGCCGGCCGGTTCAGGTGATCCCGGCCGAGGCAGAGCTGCCGTGGCGGGAGATCGACCTGGGTGGCTGGACCGCGGGCGAACGGCGGCGGGAGCTGGACCGGCTGCTGGCGGCGGAACGGACGACCCGGTTCACCCTGGAGAACCCGCCGTTGCTGCGGTTCACGCTGGTGCGACTCGGCGACCGCGCGTACCGGCTCATGGTCGGCGCGCACCACCTGTTGCTGGACGGCTGGTCGCTGCAGGTCCTCTCGGCGGAGTTGTTCGAGCTGTACGGCTCCCACGGCGACGACTCCGCAATGACCGAGGTCACGCCCTACCGCGACTACCTCACCTGGCTGGCCGGACAGGACCGGGACGCATCGGTCTCGGCGTGGCGCCACGCGCTCGACGGCCTGCCCGGACCGGCCTTGGTGGCGCCGATCACCGCGGACCGCAAGGCGTTGCCACCGGGTCGCGTCGTGCTGGAAGTGCCCGACCGGCTGACCGCGCAGCTGAACTCCCGGGCACGCGAGCACGGGCTGACCGTCAACGCGGTCGTGCAAGGCGCTTGGGGTCTGCTGCTCGGTGACTTCACCGGCAGCGACGACGTGGTGTTCGGGGAGACCGTTTCCGGCCGCCCGCCGGAGTTGCCCGGCGTCGAGACCATGGTGGGGCTGTTCACCAACACCGTCCCGGTGCGCATCCGGTTCGACCCGGACGACACCTTGCTGGAGGTCTTCCGCGGTGCACAGGGCCGGCGTGCCGACTTGATCGCGCACCACCACCTCGGCCTGTCGGACATCCAGCGGGCCGCCGGGCACACTCCGCTGTTCGACACCGCCGTGGTGTTCGAGAACTTCCCGACCGCCGAGACCGCACAGCTCTCCGACGGCCTCGCGCTGTCCGATGTGGACACCCGAGGTGACAACCACTACCCGCTCGGCGTGGTGGTGATGCACGACGGGCAACGGATGGTGCTGAACTGGTACCACCAGCCCGACCTGGTCGACGACGTCGCCGTGAACTGGATCGGCGAGCAGATGATCACGCTGCTGGCCGCGTTCACGGAGACCCCGGACGTCACCGTTCGCGATCTGGGCCTTGCCGTGCGGGAGCCCGCGCCCGGCCGGGAGGGTCCGGTCGTGCCCGAACAGGATGCACTGGTCACCGACCTGTTCCAGGCACAGGCCGCGCGCACCCCGGACGCGATCGCGCTGGTCTCCGGTGACACCGAGCTGACCTACGCGGAACTCAACGCACGGGCGAACCGGCTGGCACATGCCATGATCGCGCGCGGGGTGGGGCCGGAGCAGTTCGTCGCGGTCGCGCTGGACCGGTCCGCGGACCTGGTGGTCACCCTGCTCGCGGTGCTCAAGGCAGGCGCGGCGTACGTGCCGATCGACCCGGCGTACCCGGCCGACCGGATCGCGTTCATGCTCTCCGACTCCGCCCCGGCGTTGCTCGTGAGCACCGCGACGCTGCCGGACACCGGCATTCCGAGACTGCGGATCCGGCAGGCCGAGGGGTTGCCGGACACCGACCCGACCGATGCGGACCGGACCAGGCCGCTGAGGCGGGACCACCCGGCCTACGTCATCTACACGTCCGGGTCGACCGGGCGACCCAAGGGCGTGGTGGTCGCGCACCGCTCGGTGGTCGACTACCTCACCTGGACGAGCCGGGCGTACCCCGGTGCCACCGGGACCGCGCTCGTGCACTCCCCGGTGTCGTTCGACCTCACCGTCACGGCGCTGTTCACCCCGCTGGTGGTCGGGGGCACCGTGCTGCTCGTCGAACTCGTGGAGGACGTCGGGGTCTCCGCCAGGCTGAAGGGCACGCCGTGCACCTTCATGAAGGCCACGCCCAGCCACCTGCCGTTGCTGGACGCGCTGCCGAACGAGTTCTCGCCCGTCGCGGAACTGCTGCTGGGCGGTGAGGCGTTGCTCGGAGAGGCGCTCGCGCCGTGGCGGGACAAGCACCCGGACGCCACGGTGTGGAACGTCTACGGTCCGACCGAGGCGACGGTGAACTGCACCGAGTACCGGCTCGACCCGGGTGCCCCGGCGCCGTCCGGTCCGGTCCCGATCGGCCGGCCACAGGGGAATGTCCGGGCCTACGTGCTCGATGCCACCCTGGGGCCGGTGGCTCCCGGCGTGACCGGTGAGCTGTACGTCGCGGGCCCGTGCCTGGCCCGTGGCTATCTCGGCAGGCACGCGCTGACGGCGGAGCGGTTCGTCGCCGATCCGTTCGGGCCCGCGGGCGAGCGGATGTACCGGACCGGCGACTTGGCCCGCTGGACCGAGGACGGTGACCTGGTGTTCGCCGGCCGCGCCGACGACCAGGTCAAGCTTCGCGGGTACCGGATCGAGCTCGGGGAGGTCGGCGCGGTACTGGCGGGGCACCACCAGGTAGCGGCGCAAGCCGTGGTCGTCCGCGACGATCAGCTCGTCGCCTACCTCGTGCCCGCCGATGGACAACGCGTGGACGTGCCCGTGATCCAAGGGCACGCCGCGAGCGCGTTGCCCGAGTACATGGTTCCGGACGCGTTCGTCGTGCTGGACAGCTTGCCGCTGAACACCAACGGAAAGCTGGACCGGGCCGCGCTGCCCGCACCGGACCGGACAGCGGGTGGCACGGCGGCACGGCTGCTCACCCCGCAGGAGGAGATCCTGTGCGGACTGTTCGCCGAAGTGCTCAACCTGCCGGAAGTGGGCCCCGACGACGACTTCTTCGCCCTCGGAGGGCATTCGCTGAACGCCATCCGGCTGATCAGCCGGGTCCGGACGGTGTTCGCCCGGTCGGTCGATGTCCGTGCGGTGTTCGACACCCCGACCCCGGTGGCGTTCGCGCGCCGGATCGCCGCCGGTGAGGCCTCGGCACGGCGTCCCGCTCTGCGGGCGGTGGACCGGCCCGCGGAGATCCCGTTGTCCTTCGCGCAGCGGCGCCTGTGGTACCTGAACACGCTGAACGGGCCGAACAGCACCTACAACGTCCCGATCGGGATCGCGATGTCGGGAACGCTCGACATCGCCGCGCTGCGCGCTGCCCTGGCTGATGTCGTCGCACGGCACGAGAGCCTGCGCACCACCTTCCCGGACATCGATGGCCGTCCGCGCCAGCACGTGCACCGCCCGGCGCCAGCGGAGGTCGAGGTGGTCCGAGTCGACGAGGCCGGACTGGACGAGGCGCTCACCGCCGCCGGTGCGCGTGGCTTCGACCTCACGGTCGAACTCCCCCTGCGGGTCACGCTCTTCGAGGTTGCGGGTACAACCGCGACCGAGCACGTGCTGCTGCTCAACGTGCACCACATCGCCACCGACGGGTGGTCGAACGCACCGCTGGCCCGTGATCTGTCAGTCGCCTACGCCGCGAGGGTCTCCGGCCGGGCGCCGGAGTTCACGCCGCTCACGGTGCAGTACGCCGACTACACGCTCTGGCTGCGTGAGCTGCTGGGCGCCGAGGACGACCCGGACAGCCTGGCCTCCCAGCAGCTCGACTACTGGGAGGCGGCGCTCGCGGGCCTGGCCGAGGAGCCGGCGCTGCCGGTCGGCCGACCGAGGCCGCAGCAGGTCGGCGACCACGGTGACTCCGTCGACATCGAGATCGACGCCTCCCGGCACGCCGGGCTCGTCCAGCTCGCGCGGGACAACCAGGTCAGCCTGTTCATGGTCGTGCAGGCGGCGCTGGCCACCACGCTGACCGGGCTGGGCGCGGGCACCGACATCCCGATCGGCACCGCGGTCGCCGGCCGGGGCGACCAGGCACTCGACGAGGTGGTCGGGTTCTTCGTCAACACGCTGGTGCTGCGGACCGACACGTCCGGCGATCCGGCGTTCACCGAGCTGCTCGCCCGCGTCCGGGAAACCGACCTGGCCGCGTACGCCAACCAGGACGTGCCGTTCGACCGGCTGGTCGACATGTTCCGGGCCTTCCGCGGCTTCAATCCGCTGTTCCAGGTCTTCCTGGCGTTCCAGAACAACGCGATGCCGGAGCTGAGGCTGCCCGGACTGACGGTGCGGCCGGCGTCGGTCGACCTGGCCGCCGCGAAGGTCGACCTCGGCATCGAGCTGTCCGACCAGCGGGGCCCGGACGGCGACCCGGCCGGGCTGACCGGCCGTGTCACCTACCGCACGGATCTGTTCGACCGCGGCGCCGTGGAGATGATCACGAGGAGGCTCGTTTCCGTGCTGGATTCCGTGACCGCCGACCCGAGCGCGCCGATCAGCAGGATCGACGGCCGAACCGGCGCGACACCACAGGAGTGGAACGACACGGCCCGGCCCGTGGCGCCCGCCACCTTCCCCGCGCTGTTCGAGGAACAGGTGCGGCGTGTCCCCGGGCGCACCGCGGTCGTCCCGGACGGTCTGCCCGCCGCGAGCTTGACCTACGAGCAGCTCGACGAGCGCGCGAACCAATGGGCACACGTGCTGATCGCGCGGGGTGTGGGGCCCGAGCAGTTGGTCGCCGTCGCGGTGGCCCGCTCGGTCGACTGGCTGGCCGTGACGCTCGGCGTGCTCAAAGCGGGCGCGACCTACCTGCCGGTGGATCCCGGTCATCCGGCCGAGCGGATCGCCTTGCTGATCGCGGACAGCGGTCCCGCCTTGGTGCTGACCACCGCCGCGGCGGCGGACCAGATGCGGCAGGCGGGTGTCCCGGAGCCGTTCGTCGTCGACTCGGAAGCGGCCCGCGCCGAAGCGTCGGCCGCGCCGGTCACCGATCCCGTCGACGCGCAACGGGTCCGGCCACTGTCGCCGGCACATCCGGCGTACGTCATCTACACGTCCGGCTCGACCGGCAGGCCCAAGGGTGTCGTGGTGACGCACGCCGGCATCGCGAGCATGGCCGGCGCGCACGCGGAGAAGCTGGTCGTGAACGAGGAGAGCCGAGTGCTCCAGGCGGTCTCGCCGAGCTTCGACCCGTCCATCGCCGACCTGGCGATGACCCTGCTCACCGGCGCGACCCTGGTGCTGCCCAGCGGCCACCAGCAGCCGGTCGGCGAGGAACTGGCCGCCGTCATCGAACGCAACGACGTGACCCACGTCCAGCTCACCGCCGGCGTCGTGGCCACGTTGCCCGCCAAGCCGTTGCCGACGCTTCGCACGCTCGTCACCGGCGGCGAGCCGTGCCGGCCGGAGAAGGTCGCCCAGTGGTCGGCCGGACGCCGGATGATCAACGTCTACGGTCCGAGCGAGACGACCGTCTGCGCGACGATGAGCGAGCCGCTGTCCGGCGCGATCCACCCGCCGATCGGCCGTCCCGCCTGGAACACCCGGGTGTACGTGCTCGACGCGGCTTTGCGTCCGGTCGCTCCGGGCGTCGAGGGCGAGTTGTACGTCGCAGGTGCGGGCCTGGCGCGTGGTTACCTCAACCGGGCCGCGCTGACCGCGGAGCGGTTCGTGGCGGATCCGTTCGGGCCGCCCGGATCGCGGTTGTACCGCACCGGTGACGTGGTGCGGTGGAACGCCTCGGGCGCGCTGGAGTTCGTCGGCCGGGCGGACGAGCAGGTCAAGGTCCGCGGCTTCCGGATCGAACTCGGGGAGATCGAGGCCGTGCTCGCCGGGCACCCCAAGGTCGACCAGGTCGCGGTGGGCACCCACGAGGACCAGAACGGGCACCGGCAGCTCGCCGCCTACGTGGTCAGCGGTGCGATCCGGCCGCCGAAGCCGTCGGGGCTGCGCGAGTACCTGGCGAAGCGCCTGCCGGACTACATGGTCCCGGCGACGTTCACCGTGCTCGACGAGCTTCCGCTGAACGCCAACGGGAAGGTCGACCGCGCGGCACTGCCCGCGCCGGTGGCCGAGGCCGGCCGCGGCGGGCGGGCGCCACGGGACGAGAAGGAGAAGCTGCTCGTCCAGCTGGTCGGGGAGCTGCTGGGCGTTCCGTCGGTGAGCATCGACGACGGCTTCTTCGAGCTCGGTGGCGACAGCATCATCTCCATCCAGCTGGTCAGCAGGGCCAGAAAGGCCGGCATGGAGGTGACCGCCGAGGACGTGCTCCGTCACCGGACCGTCGCGGCACTCGCCGCGGCGGCGACCTGGGCGGGCGCGCGGGCCGACGCACCGGCCGTGCCGGACGCCGGCATCGGCGAGATCCCGCTCACCCCGGTCATGCACTGGATGCGCGAGCGGGGCGGCCCGATCGACCACTTCAGCCAGGAGACGCTGCTGCGGCTGCCGGCCGGCTGCGACCGGCAGCGGCTGACCGCGGCACTGCAGATCCTGCTCGACCACCACGACACGTTGCGGCTCAAGCTCACCCGGCGGGTCGGCAACCACGTGTGGAGCCTTGAGGCGCTGCCGAGGGCCGACGTCCGCGCAGCCGACCTGCTGACCACCGTGGACGTGCGCGGGCTCGCCGGAGAATCGCTGATCGAGGCTCTCCAGGAGCACGAGAAGGCCGCGCAGGAGCGGCTGGCGCCGGAGAACGGCGTGGTGCTCCGGGCGGTCTACTTCGACGGCGGAGACGCCGCGCACCGGCTGCTGCTGGTGATGCACCACCTGGCCGTGGACGGTGTGTCCACCAGAATCCTGGTCCCGGACCTGCGCGAGGCGTACGAGGCGGTGACCGCCGGGCGTGAACCCCTGCTGCAGCCGGTCGTCACGACGTTCAAGCAGTGGGCCGAGGGCCTGGTCGCGGAGTCGTCGAGCCCGAAGCGGATCGACGAGCTGGCGCTGTGGACCGACATCCTCGGCGCGGGTGACCCACCGCTGTCGGCACAACCGCTCGACCCGGCCAGGGACGTCACCCGGACGGTGCGGCAGATCGAGCAGACCCTGCCGGTGGCGTCCACCGAGCCGCTGCTGGCCCGAATCCCGGCGCTGTTCACGACGGGCGTCAACGAGATCCTGCTGACCACGCTCGCGATCGCGGTCCAGCGATGGCGGGACGGACGGGGACTCGGTGGCGGATCAGGTGTGCTGATCGAAGCCGAGGGGCACGGCCGGCAGGCGATCGGCGGCGCGGACCTGTCCCACACGGTCGGCTGGTTCACCGCGGCCTACCCGGTGCGGCTGGACACGGGTGCGGACGGCGACCTCGGCTCGGCGGTCAAGCTGGTCAAGGAGCAGCTGGCCGCGATCCCCGACAAGGGCGTCGGCTTCGGGTTGTTGCGGCACCTGAACCCGCAGACCGTGCCGGTGCTGGCCCGGTTCGCCGGTCCGCAGGTCCTGTTCAACTACCTCGGCCGGCTGGAGGCCAACGAGGAGCCGGAGACCGGGGACTGGGCGGTCATCGGCACCGAGCTGGCGCACCAGGCCGACCACCCGGACACCCCGGTGACGCACCCGATCGGCCTCAAGCTGTCCAACCTGGACCACGTGGACGGGTTGCGGCTGCAGGCGCACTGGACGTGGCCGGAGGCGCTGTTCACCGAGGACGAGGTGCTGGGCCTGACCCGGACCTGGGAGCAGGTGACCGAGGAGCTGATCGCGTACGCCGGGCAGGACGGCGTCGGCGGGCGGTCCCCCTCGGACTTCCCGCTGGTCCGGTTGTCCCAGCGGGAGGTCGACGCGCTCGCGGCCGTCCATCCCGACCTGGCGGATGTGCTGCCGGTGGCCCCGCTGCAGGAAGGCCTGGTCTTCCACGCCCTCTACAACGACAAGGGCGTCGACGTCTACACGCTGCAGCTCGGCCTGGACCTGGCCGGCGAGGTGGACCTGACGGCGCTGCGCGCCGCAGTGCAGGCGTTGACGCTGCGGTACGAGAACCTGCGGGCCGGGTTCGCCCACGACGGCCTGACCCATCCGGTCCAGTTCCTCCCGGCCGCCGTGCGGGTGCCGTGGTCGGAGCTGGATCTCTGCGACGCAGGTCCGGGCGAGCTGGAACGGGTCCTCGCCGAGGCTCGGGCCGAGCGGTTCGACCTGGCGAAGCCGCCGTTGCTGCGGTGCATGGTGCTCAAGCTGGGCGAGGCGAGGTACCGGCTTGTGGTGACCCTGCACCACGTCCTGCTCGACGGGTGGTCCACGCCCACTTTGGTGGACGAACTGATGCGGCTGTACGAGTCCGGTGGTGACGACTCGGCGTTGCCCGTGCCGCCGCCGTACCGGCGTTACCTGACCTGGCTCACCGAGCAGGACCGGAAGGCCTCCGAGGAGGTGTGGCGCGGTGAGCTGGCCGGGTTGTCCGACCCGACCCTGCTCGCCCCGGTCGACCCGGACCGCGTGCCGGAGTTGCCGGAGAAGCTGACCACCGACCTGCCGGCCGAGCTGGCGGCGGGGATCACCGAGCTGGCGGCCGACTGCGGTGTCACGGTGAACACGGTCATGCAGACGGCGTGGGCGCTGCTGCTGAGCAGGCTGACCGGCCGCGAGGACGTGGTCTTCGGCGCGAGCGTGTCGGGCAGGCCACCCGAGGTGGAAGACGTCGAGCGGATGGTGGGCCTGTTCATCAACACCATCCCGGTGCGCGTCGCGTTCGACGCGGCGGGCTCGGTCGCGGACGCCATCCGCGGTCTCGGTGGGCGGCAGGCGGCGTTGATGGCCCACCAGCACCTGAGGCTGGTCGACCTCCAGCGGCTGACCGGTCTCGGTGAGCTGTTCGACACGCTGCTGGCGTTCCAGAACTTCCCGGTGGACACCGACACGTTCGACGAGTCGAAGGCCGAGCACGAAGGTGTCCGTGCGGTCGACCTGCACACCAGCGACGCCACGCACTACACGCTGACCCTCGACGCCTGGCAGGCCGGTACCGGGATGGGCTACCGGATCGGCTACCAGCCGGGCATGTTCACCGGGCCTGAGGTCGAGCAGGTGGCCGCCGGGCTGCGGCGCATCCTGACCGTCATGGTCGCGGAGCCCGAGCGGCCGGTGGGGCAGGTCGCCGACGACGAGCTGGCGGCGCTGTGGACCACCCTGCGCCCGGAGCTGGAGCAGCGGGTCGGCGCCGCCCGCCAAGAGTTGGAGCCGAGTGCTCCGGCGGGGGACCTCGAGGCCCGCGAGGAGATCCTGACCGGGCTGTTCGCCGAGGTGCTCGGCGTGGACGAGGTCGGGCTGGACGACGACTTCTTCGAGCTCGGCGGTGACAGCATCGTGTCGATCCAGCTCTCCAGCCGGGCACGCAAGGTCGGCCTGGTCTTCACCCTGCGGGACGTGTTCGTCAGCCGGACCGTGCGGGAGCTGGCCAGGACGGCGGCCGACGAGCAGGACACGAGCACCGAGGAGCGGCCGGAGGACGCCGTCGGCGAGTTCCCGCTCACCCCGATCATGCTCGACCTGATCGAGCGGGACGGCGCCTCCAGCCGCGACAACCTCGCCAACCTGCTCCAGGTCCCGGCAGGCATCGACGAGGACGCGCTGGCACGCACGCTCCAAGCGGTCGTGGACCACCACG
Source organism: Saccharothrix sp. NRRL B-16314 (assembly GCF_000716595.1). Lineage (GTDB taxonomy): Bacteria > Actinomycetota > Actinomycetes > Mycobacteriales > Pseudonocardiaceae > Actinosynnema. The sequence continues at coordinate 158,774 of NZ_JNXC01000006.1, read as the reverse complement.
ACGTGCTGCGTTCCCGGCTTCGGTACGACCCGGACAACGGCACCGGCCTGTCGGTGTGGCGGATGGAGATCGCGCCGAAGGGCTCGGTCGCCGCCGCCGACCTGATCACCGAGGTCGACATCTCCGATGTGCCCACCGACGAGCTGATGACGGTCGTCGTCGAGCAGCAGCGGATCGCGCAGGCCGGACTGTCCCCGGAGGACGGGCGGATGCTGCGTGCGGTGTGGTTCGACGGTGGAACGCGGCGCCGTGGCCGGTTGATGCTGGTCCTGCACCACCTGGTGGTCGACGGCATGTCATTGCGGGTCCTGCAGGAGGACCTGCGCAGTGCCTGGGAGGCCGTGTCGACGGGCGAGGAAGTGGCGCTCGAACCGGTGGGGACGTCATTCCGCCGGTGGGCGCAGCAGCTTTCGTCGCTGGCCGCGAAGCAGGACCGGGTGGCCGAGTTCGACCTGTGGCGGGGTGTGCTCGGCACGCCCGACCCGGTGCTGGCGGACCGGCGGGTCGACCCCACGCGGGACGTCGTCGGCTCGGCCAGGCAGATCCGGCTGGTGCTGCCCGCCGAGGTGACCGAGCCGCTGCTCGGCCGCGTTCCCGCGGCGTTCAACACCGGCGTGGACGACGTGCTGCTGACCGCGCTGGCCCTGGCGATCGGCGACTGGCGGCGTGACCGCGGCCGTGGTGACGGCACCGCGTTGCTCGTCGGGCTCGAAGGACACGGCAGGCAGGACGTCGTCGAGGGCGTCGACGTCGCCCGGACGGTCGGCTGGTTCAGCAGCGCCTACCCGGTGGCGGTCGACCCGGGCACCGGTGACGTCGGTGTCGCGCTGAAGGCCGTGAAGGAGCAGCTGCGGACCATCCCGGACAAGGGGATCGGGTACGGGCTGCTGCGGTACCTCAACCCGGAGACCGCTCCGGTGCTGCAGAGCTTCGCGCAGCCCCAGGTCGGCTTCAACTACCTCGGCCGGTTCGACGCCACCGAGGAGGTCGCGCAGACCGAGGACTGGGCCACACCGCCCGAAGCCGAGGAGACCGTGGGCGGCGGCAGTGATCCGGGCAAGCCGCTGACCTACGCGCTCAGCGTGAACGCGCTCGTCCAGGACCGCGCGGGCAGCCCGCAGCTGGTGGCCGTGTGGTCCTGGCCCGGGACCTTGTTCGAGGAAGAGGACGTCCGCGCGGTGGCGGAGCTGTGGTTCCGCCGCCTCGAAACGATCGTGACCGAAGCCGGCCGGGGCGGCGTCACCCCGTCGGACCTGTCGCTGCTGACGCTGTCCCAGGACGAGATCGACGAGTTCGAGAGCGACTTGGCTTGATGAAGGGGAATGGCGAGATGACCAAGCCCGGCTTGGTGGACGTGTGGCCGCTGTCCCCGCTGCAACAGGGAATGCTGTTCCACGCCCGGTACGAGGAGCAGGGCACGGACGTCTACGTCATCCAGATGACCCTGGACCTCCGCCGCGAGGTGGACGCGGACACCTTGCGGCGCGCGGTCCGGACCGTGCTGCGCAGGCACGACAACCTGCGGGCGACCTTCCGGGACCGCAAGTCCGGCGAGCCGGTGCAGGTCATCCTGCGCGAGGTCGAGCCGGAGTGGCACGAGGTCGACCTGACCGGGGTCGCGGAGACGGGCCGGGCGGACGAACTGGCCCGGCTGATCGCCGACGACCGGACCGCCCGGTTCGACCTGGCCCGGCCACCGCTGCGGTTCACCCTGGTCAAGCTGGCCGCCCGGGAGTACCGCTTCGTGCTGACCGCGCACCACATCCTGCTCGACGGCTGGTCCATGCCGTTGGTGCTGGGTGAGCTGCTCGACCTGTACAACAGCGGCGGGGACGAGTCGGCGCTCGAACCGGTCGTGCCGTATCGCCGGTACCTGGACTGGCTGGCCAAGCAGGACCAGGGCGAGGCGGAACAGGCGTGGGCCGACGTGCTGCGGGGCCTGCCCGGACCGACGCTCGTCGCCCCGCCCGGCACGGCCCGCACACCGGTGCTGCCGGGGATGCTCCTGGAACAGGTGCCCACCGGACTGGCGGTCTCGCTCGTGGCGCGGGCCCGGTCGCTCGGCCTGACGCTCAACAGCGTGGTGCAGACCGCGTGGGGTTTCGTGCTCGGCCGGCTGACCGGCCGGGACGACGTGGTGTTCGGCGGCACGGTCTCCGGCCGTCCGCCGGAGCTGCCCGGCGCGGAACGCATGGTCGGCCTGTTCATCAACACCCTTCCGGTCCGGGTGCGCCTGGACCGCGGGTCGTCGTTGCGCGACGTGGCCCGCCGGCTGCAGGACCAGCAGGCCGAACTGGCCGGGTACCAGTACATCGGGCTGCACACCGTGCAGCGGCTCGCCGGTCACGGCGACCTGTTCGACGCGATGGCCGTGTTCGAGAACTACCCGGTCGACGCGGACAACCTGGAGGCCGCCGCCCGCGGTATCGGGGCGGAGGCGGCGACCAGCGCGGACGCGACCCACTACGTGCTGAACCTGGAGGGCACCCTCAAGGGCCGGGACCTGCTGCTGCGCCTGGACCACCGGCCGGACCTGATCGCCGGTACCGATGCCCGGGAGATCCTCGACCGGGTCGTCCACGTGCTGACCGCGTTCGTCGACGACCCGCACCGGACCGTCGACTCCCTGGACGGCGACTGGCAGTCGGCCGCGTTGCGCGCCGTGGCCGGTGCCCCGGCGGCGGTGGATCGAGGTGAAGCCGAGTACCGGGCTCCGCGCAACGAACGCGAAGAGTTGTTGTGCCGGCTGTTCGCCGAAGTCCTCGGAGTGCCCACCGTGGGCATCGACGACGGCTTCTTCGAACTCGGTGGCGACAGCATCACCTCCATCCAGTTGTCCAGCCGGGCGCGCCGGGCCGGGCTGAAGTTCACGTTGCGCGACGTGTTCGAGCACAGGACCGTCGCGGAACTGGCACCTGTCGCGCGGTCACTGGAGGACACGGGCGTCCCCACGGACGACGGTGTCGGCCCGGTGCCGTTGACCCCGATCATGCACTGGCTGCGGGCCAAGGGCGGGCCGGTCGACCGCTTCAACCAGACGGTGACCGCACCGGTTCCTGCCGGTGTCGACGCGCCGATGATGGCTGCCGCGCTGCGGGCGTTGATCGACCACCACGACGCGCTGCGCCTGCGGCTGAGCCCGGAGTGGTCGCTCGAGGTGCTGCCGGTGGGCTCCGTGCGCGCCGAGGACTGCCTGCGACGAGTCGCGGGCGCCCAGGACCCGGATGCGATCGCCGCCGCGGCAGCACGGTTGTCGCCTGTCGACGGTCGGATGGTGCAGGCGGTCTGGTTCGACGACGGCCTGACCCTGGTCGTGCACCACCTGGCGGTCGATGCCGTGTCGTGGCGCATCCTGCTGCCCGATCTGGACTCCTCGTTCGAGGCGCTGCTCGCCGACCGGCAGGTGAAGCTGGAGCCGGTGGGCACCTCCCTGCGGCACTGGTCGGACCGGCTGGTTTCGCTCGCCACGCAGCCGGATCGCGTGGCCGAGCTGGACCTGTGGCAGGCCGTGCTGGGTGTCGAAGACCCGCTGCTCGGCGCCCGGCCGGTTGATTCCGCCGAGGACGTGGTCGGAGTGGGCCGCAGGCACACCGCGGTTCTGCCCGCGGCGGTGTCCGGTCCGCTGCTCGGCGCGATCCCCGCGGCGTTCAACGCCGGTGTGGACGAGGTGCTGTTGACCGCGTTCGCGTCCGCGGTGGCGAAGTGGCGTGGCACGAGCGGTCCGGTGCTCGTGGACCTGGAAGGGCACGGCCGGGAGGAGATCGTTCCGGGCGCCGACGTGTCCCGGACGGTGGGCTGGTTCACCAGCGCCTACCCGGTGGCGATCGACTCCGGTGGCTCGCTGAAGACGGTGAAGGAGCAGCTGCGCGCGATCCCGGACAAGGGCATGGGTTTCGGGCTCCTCCGGTGGCTCAACCCGGACACCTCCGAGACCCTCGCGCGGTTCGCCGAGCCGCAGATCGCGTTCAACTACCTCGGTCGCCATGGCGAGGCGGCGGAGGAGCCGGACAGCGGCATCCACGACATGGCGGGTGCCGCGGACGCGGACATGCCGCTCGGGTACGCGCTGGAACTCAACGTCCTGGTCCAGCGGTTCCCCGACGGCTTGCGACTGGTGGCGACCTGGACGTGGTCGCGTGAGCTGCTCGACGACGCCAGGGTGCTCGCGCTGAACTCGTTGTGGGCCGAAGAACTCCGGTCGCTCGGCGAGCAGACCGGCGACGGCGGGCTGACACCGTCCGATCTGCCGCTGGTGAGCATCACCCAGGAGCAGATCGACCGGCTGGAGGCCGCCCGGCCGGATGTCGTCGACGTCCTGCCGTTGGCGCCGCTGCAACAGGGCTTGCACTTCCACGCGCACTACGACGAGCAGGGCTCGGACGTCTACACGATCCAGGCCGCGCTCGAACTCGGCGGCGCGGTGGACTCGGCGGTGCTGCGGGACGCCGTCAAGACCGTCTTGCGCAGGCACGACAACCTCCGGGCGTACTTCGTGACGGGTGACGGAGGACAGGCCTGGCAGGTGATCCCGGGTGAGGTGGAGCTGCCGTGGACCGAGGTCGACCTGACCGGCCTGGTCGAAGCCGAGCGGAGCGCCGAACTCGGCCGGCTGCTCGCCGAGGATCGCGCGACGCGGTTCGACCTGGCTCGACCGCCCCTGTTGCGCTGCACGATGATCCGCCTCACCGAGGACCGGCACCGGTTCGTGATCACGGTGCACCACATCCTGGTCGACGGCTGGTCCATGCCACTGCTGATCGGCGAGTTGTTCGAGCTGTACAACGTCCGTGGCGACGACACGACGCTGCCGGTCGTCACGCCGTACCGCGACTACCTGGCCTGGCTGTCCAAGCAGGACGTCCGCGCGAGTGAGCAGGTGTGGCGCGAAGCGCTCGCCGACCTGGGCGACCCCACGCTGGTCGTGCCCGCGGACCCGGCTCGCGACCCGGCCCCGCCGAAGCGGTGGACCCTGGACCTGCCCCGCGAGCTGTCCACCGGCATCGCCGCGGCAGCACGCCGCAGCGGTCTCACCGTCAACACCGTGGTGCAGGGCGCATGGGCGCTCATGCTCAGCCACCTGACCGGCCGCGACGACGTGGTGTTCGGCGCGACCGTGTCCGGGCGCCCGCCGGAGCTGCCCGGCGTGGAGAAGATGCTGGGCCTGTTCATCAACACGCTGCCCGTGCGGGTGCGCATCGACCCGGCCGCCCCGCTCGCCGCCCTGTTCGCCGGGCTCCAGCACCGGCAGTCCGGCTTGCTGGCGCACCAGTACCTGAGCCTGACCGAGGTGGCACGGCTGGCCGGGGTCGGCGAGCTGTTCGACACGATCGTCGTGTTCGAGAACTACCCGGTCGACGTGGAGACCCTGGAGGCCTCCAGCCGGCAGCTGGGAGTTCTCGACGCGGCCGTGGAGGACGCCGCCCACTACCCGCTCGGGCTGGCCGCGACCCAGCGCGGCGACGACCTGGAGATGTACCTGACGTACCGGCCCGACCTGCTGGACGACGCCACGTTCGAGACCTTGGCGGGCCGGTTCCTCCGCGTCCTGGAGACGTTCGCCGCGCACCCCGACCTGCCTGCCGGCCGGGTGGACCTGCTGTCCGACGTGGAGCGCTCCCGGCTGACCGGGTGGAACGACTCCGCACGCGACGTACCGGCGTCGACGTTCCCGCAGTTGTACGAGGCACAGGCAGCGGCCACGCCGGACGCACCGGTCCTCGTGTCCGGCGACACCGTGGTGACCTACGCCGAGCTGGACCACCGCGCCAACCACCTCGCCGGGGTGCTGGCCGGGCGGGGGATCGGGGTCGAGGACTTCGTCGCGATCGCCCTGCCGCGGTCGGTGGACTTCCACGTCGCGCTGCTCGCGGTGTTCAAGGCCGGTGCCGCCTACGTTCCGCTGGACCCGAACTACCCGGCCGAACGGCTGGCGTACATCCTCGATGACGCACGTCCGGCCGCGTTGATCACACACGGCGACGTCGACCTGCCCGCGACCGAGGCGGACGTGATCTTGCTGGACGAGCCGCTCGACGCCGAGCCGTTGCCCGGCGCGGTGGCGGTTCCGCTGGAGAGCGCGGCGTACGTGATCTACACCTCCGGCTCGACCGGCCGACCCAAGGGCGTGGTGGTCTCCCACACGGGCGCCGCGAGCCTCGGGATCGGCGAGTCGACGATCTTCCAGGTCCGGCCCGGCAGCCGGATGCTGCAGTTCGCCTCGCCCGCGTTCGACGCGGCGTTCTCGGAGATGTCGGCGACCATCCTCGCCGGTGGCGCGCTGGTGCTGGCGCCACCGGACCGGCTGCTGCCCGGCCCGGAGCTGTCCCGGCTGCTCAAGGAGCAGAACGTCACGCACGCGATGCTCCCGCCGGTCGCGTTGTCGGTGCTGCCCGCCGACGGGCTGCCCGACGGGATGGCGCTGATGCCGTGCGGTGAGGCGTGTTCACCTGAACTGGTGGCGCGGTTCGCCCCGGGCCGCCTGATGGTCAACGCCTACGGCCCCACCGAGACCACCGTGTGCGCGACCATCAGCGACCCGCTGACCGAAGGAGTTCCGCCGATCGGCCGCCCGCTGTGGAACGCACGGACCTATGTGCTGGACAGGGCTTTGCGGCAGGTCGCGGTCGGTGTGGTGGGGGAGCTGTACGTCGGCGGCCCGGCACTGGCCCGCGGCTACCTCAACCGGCCGGGACTGACCGCTGAACGGTTCGTCGCGGATCCGTTCGGCCCCGCGGGCGGGCGGCTGTACCGGACCGGGGACCTGGCGCGGTGGCGGTCCGACGGCCAGCTGGACTACGTCGGCCGGGCGGACAACCAGGTGAAGATCCGCGGCTTCCGCGTGGAGCCGGGGGAGATCGAGTCCGTGCTGGCCGCGCACCCGGACGTGGACCGGGCCGCCGTGGTCCCCCGCGAGGACCAGCCGGGTCGTCGCCGGCTCGTGGCGTACGTCGTTCCGGTCGCGGGACGCGATGTCGACAGCCGGGTGCTGCGTGCGCACGTCGCCACCGCGTTGCCGGAGCACATGGTTCCGGCTGCGGTCGTGCGGATGGACACCTTCCCGATGACGGTCAACGGCAAGCTCGACACGAAGGCGCTGCCCGCGCCGGACTTCACCGGCGGTGCCGGCTCGAGGGAACCCCGTGACGAGCAGGAGAGGCTGCTCTGCGCGCTGTTCGCGGAAGTGCTGGGCGTGCCCACGGCAGGGGTGGGCGACAGCTTCTTCGAACTGGGCGGCGACAGCATCGTCTCGATGCAGCTGGTCGCCCGTGCCCGCGCCGCCGGGTTGGTCTTCAGCCCGCGGGACGTGTTCATGCACAGGACGCCCGAGGCTCTCGCCGCGGTCGCACGTGCGACCGCGGCGGTGGAAACGCCCACACCGGTCTCGTCGGACGGCATCGGCGACGTCCCGCTCACACCGATCATGCACTGGCTGCGGGAGAGCGGCGGGCGGATCGAGCACTTCAACCAGACGATGACGGCCGACGTGCCGCCCGGCGCCGGCGAGGAGGTCGTGCACGCCGCGGTGCAGGAGCTGCTTGACCACCACGACGCCTTGCGGACGACGTTGACGCGGCTCGGGGACGACTTCGGGTGGTCGCTGGAGATCGCCCCGCCCGGCGCGGTGCGCGCGGAGGACGTGGTTCACCGGGTCACCTCCGGGATCGATGCCGCCCACGTCGAGGCGGCACAGCTGTGCCTCGACCCGGACGACGGCGTGATGCTGCGATGCGTCTGGTTCGACGCCGGTCCGGACGAACCGGGGTACCTGACGATCGCCGCACACCACCTGGTGGTCGACGGTGTGTCGTGGCGGATCCTGCTGCCCGATCTCCAGGAGGCCTTCGACGCCGTGGTGGCGGGTCGTCCGGTACGACTGGCGCCTGTGGGCACCTCGTTGCGGGCCTGGTCGAGGCAGCTGGTAGAGGAAGCGGGTTCACCGGCCCGGATGAGGGAACTCGCGACCTGGCGGGAGATCCTCGGCACGCCGGAGCCGGTGATCACCGATCGGCCGCTCGACCCGGTCAAGGACACCTTCGGCTCGGCGGGCCACCTGCGGCTCGTCCTGCCGACCGCGGTGACCGGACCCCTGCTGGGGAAGGTGCCCGCGGCGTTCCACGCCGGGATCAACGACGTCCTGCTCACCGCGCTGGCCCTCGCGGTGACCGGATGGCGGGCGGGCACGGATCCGGCTGTGCTCGTCGGACTCGAAGGACACGGCCGGGAGGAGATCTTCCCGGGGACCGACCTGTCCCGGACGGTCGGCTGGTTCACCAGCTCGTACCCGGTCCGGCTCGACCCGGGCGCCGATGGCGTCGAGGCCGCGGTGAAACGGGTGAAGGAGCAGTTGCGCGCCGTTCCGGACAACGGCATCGGCTACGGCCTGCTGCGGTACCTCAACCCGCAGACCGCGCCCGCGCTGGCCCGGTACGCCGGTCCGCAGATCGGGTTCAACTACCTCGGCCGGATGGGCACGGCCACGGACGAGGACGAGCAGATCCCGGCGGGCACGCCCGCCGACGCGGGGATGGCGCTGTCCCACGCCATCAGCGTCAACGCGATGACGGTGACCTACCCCGACGGGCCGCGCCTGGTGGCGGACTGGAGCTGGCCCGGCGAACTGCTGACCGAGGATCGCGCCCGGGAACTGGCCGAGGCCTGGTTCGGTGCGCTGGAAGCCGTTGTGGCCGCGGACGGCGGCGGATTCACGCCGTCCGACCTGCCGTTGTTGTCGTTGTCGCAGGACGAGATCGACGACCTGGAGAGCGACGCGCCGGCGCTGACCGACGTCCTGCCGCTCTCTCCCTTGCAGGAAGGCCTGCTCTTCCACGCGCTGTACGACGATCGCGGCGCCGACATGTACAACGTCCAGACCGTGATCGACCTGCACGGCCCGCTCGACGCGGGCGTGTTGCGGGACGCGGCCGGGGCATTGCTGCGCAGGCACGACAACCTGCGGGCGGCGTTCCACTCCGACGGGACCGGCCAGGCGCTCCAGGTGATCCCGCGCGCGGTCGAGGTTCCGTGGCATGAGGTCGACCTCAGCGAGCTGGAGCCGGCCCGGCGCGACACCGAGCCGGCCCGGTTGCTCGCCGCCGACCTGGCCGGGCGGTTCGACCCGCGGCAGCCGCCGCTGGTCCGGTTCACGCTGATCAAGCTGGCCGCAGGGGAACACCGGCTGCTGTTCACCAACCACCACATCGTGCTCGACGGCTGGTCGGGCCCGATCGTGCTGGGTGAGCTGTTCGAGCTGTACGGCAGCCGTGGTGACGACTCGGTCCTGCCACCGGTCCCGCCGTACCGCGACTACCTCGCGTGGCTCGCCGGCCGAGACCGGCAGGCAGCCGAGCAGGCGTGGCGCGACGCCCTCGAAGGTCCGGTGGAGCCGACCCTCGTTGCAGCGCCGGCCACGGGCGGGCCCGTGGTGCGATCCGAGTCGACGCGGTTGCGGCTCGCCGAGGACAAGGCGATCGCGTTCACCGCACAGGCCCGGCGGCACGGCCTGACGAAGAACCTGGTGGTGCAGGGACTGTGGGGGCTGTTGTTGTGCGGGCTGACCGGTCGGACCGACGTCGTCTTCGGTGAGACCGTCAACGGCAGGCCCGCCGAGATGCCCGGCGCCGGCCGGATGGTGGGGCTGTTCATCAACACCCTGCCGGTCCGCGTCCGCACCGAGTCGAGCGACACCGTCCTCGACGTGCTGCACCGGTTGCAGCGCCGGCAGACCGAGCTGCTCGACCACCAGTACCTCGGACTGGCCGAGATCCAGCGGCTGGCCGGCGCCGGTGAACTGTTCGACACCGCCACGGTGTTCGAGAACCAGCCGGTGGACGCGGACGTCCTGCACGAGCCCGCTCAGGGGCTGGGTGTGTCCGACGTCCGCATCCAGGACGGCACCCACTACCCGCTCGCGCTGGCGACGTCGAGCGACACCGACTCGACCGTCCTGACGCTGCACCACCGGCCGGGTCTCTTCGACGTCGAGGCCCTGGCGGCGAAGCTCCTGCGGCTGGTGGACGCGTTCATCGCCGATCCGCTGCGCCCGATCGCGGGTATCGAGCCGTTGACGGACGATGAACGCCGCAAGGTGCTCGTGACGTGGAACGACACCGCGCACGACGTGGGTGCGGCGACGCTGCTCGACCTGTTCCGGACCCAAGTCCGGCGCAGTGCCGGGTCGGTCGCCGTGCACGACGCGACCTCCGGTGAGGAGTGGACCTACGGGCAGCTCGACGCGCGGGCCAACCAGTACGCGCACTTCCTCTCCGGTCGGGGCATCCGGCCGGACGACGTGGTCGCGGTGAGGTTGGCCCGGTCGCCCGAGTGGCTGGCGGCGGTGCTCGGCGTGCTGAAGGCAGGTGCCGCGTACCTGCCCGTGGTTGCGGGACACCCGGCCGAACGGGTCGACCTCATGCTGGCCGACACGCGAGCGGCACTGGTGATCGCCGAGCCGCTCGACGTGGCCGGCCGGCCCACTGACGATCCGGCCGTGGCGTTGTTGCCCGGGCACGCGGCGTACGTGATCTACACCTCCGGTTCGACCGGACGGCCCAAAGGCGTCGTCGTGACGCACGCCGGCCTCGCGGGCATGGCGGGAGCGCACGCGGAACGTCTGGCCGTCACCCCAGGAAGCCGTGTGCTCCAGTTGGTGTCACCCAGTTTCGACCCGTCCGTCGCGGACATCGCGATGACGTTGTCGGCCGGCGGGACGCTCGTGCTGCCCGGTGACGAGGTCCCGGTCGGCGCCGAGCTGGCGGAGATCATCGAGCGGGCCGGGGTCACCCACGTCCAGCTGACCCCCGGCGTGCTCGGCACGCTGCCGCTGTTGCCGTCCCTGCGGTCGATCGCCGTCGGAGCGGAGCCGTGCCCGCCGGACGTCGTCTCGCGGTGGTCGGCGGACCGTCTGATGGTCAACACGTACGGACCGACCGAGACGACCGTCGCCGCGACGATGAGCGGGCCGCTGTCCGGGGCGGTCCGGCCGCCGATCGGAAGTCCGCTGTGGAACACCCGGGTGTACGTCCTGGACAGCTGGCTGCGCCCGGTCGCACCGGGCGTCCGGGCGGAGTTGTACATCGCCGGCGACGGACTGGCCCGAGGCTACCTGAACGCGAGCGGGACGACCGCCGAGCGGTTCGTCGCGAATCCCTTCGGCCCGCCGGGCTCCCGGATGTACCGCACCGGCGACATCGTGTCGTGGACGGTCGACGGGCAGCTGGAGTTCGCCGGGCGGGCCGACGACCAGGTCAAGGTGCGTGGCTTCCGGGTCGAGCCCGGTGAGGTCGAGTCGGTGCTGGCCGGGCACGACGCGGTCGACCGCGCGGCCGTGGTGGCCCAGGACGACGGTTCCGGCGAGCGCAGGCTGGTCGGCTACCTGGCGGTCCGTTCCGACCTGGACGCTGGAACGCTGCGGGACTGGTTGCGCGGCAGGCTTCCCGAGCACATGGTCCCTTCGGTGTTCGTGATCCTGGACGGCCTGCCGCTCGACCGGAACGGCAAAGTCGACCGGCGCGCGCTGCCGAAGCCCGAACCCGCTGCTGCCGGTGACGGACGCCTGCCGAGGACACCGGCTGAACGCACGCTCTGCGAGCTGTTCGCCGAGGTGCTCGCGGTCGGATCGGTGAGCATCGACGACGATTTCTTCGCTCTGGGCGGGCACTCGCTCACCGCGACCAGGCTGGTCAACCGGATCCGTGCCGAGCTGGGCGGTGAACTGCCGGTGCGGGCCGTGTTCGACGCGCCGACGGTCGCCGGTCTGGCGGAGGTGCTGGCCGGCGCGGACGCCGCACGCCCGCCGCTGGTTCCGGCTGAGCGGCCGGAGGTGCTGCCGCTGTCGTACGCCCAGCGCCGGTTGTGGTTCATCGACAACATGGACGGCACGCAGGGCCTTTACAACATCCCGCTCGCGGTCCGGCTGATCGGCGAGCTGGACGTGGCCGCGATGAACGCGGCCCTCGCGGACGTGGTGGCCAGGCACGAGAGCCTGCGCACGACCTTCCCGCACACCGAGGGGGTCCCGCGGCAGCACGTCACGGATGCCGGAATCGACCTGGTCGTCCGGGAGGCCGACGCCGTCGAACTGGACGGGCTGCTGGTGGCCGAGGCCGGTCGTGGTTTCGAACTGTCCACCGAGATCCCGCTGCGGGCGCACCTCTTCGTGCTCGGGCCGCGGGAACACGTGCTCCTCCTCGTGCTGCACCACATCGCGGGCGACGGCGCCTCCATGTCGCCACTCGCGCGCGACATCGGTGCCGCGTACGCGGCCCGAGTGCGCGGTGCGGCGCCGGCGTTCTCGCCGTTGCCGGTGCAGTACGCGGACTACGCGCTCTGGCAGCGCCAGGTGCTGGGCAGCGAAGACGACCCGGACAGTGCCATCTCCCGCCGGCTCGATCACTGGCGCTCGGCGCTCGCCGGGCTGCCGGAGGAGCTGGCGCTGCCCACCGACCGCCCCCGCCCGGCCGTGGCCGGGACCAGGGGAGACGTGGTGGCGGTGCCGATACCGGCGGAGGTCGGCCAGGGCCTGACCAAGCTCGCCAAGGCGACGGGCACGAGCGTCTTCATGGTGGTGCGCACCGCAGTCGCGGCGTTGCTGACCAGGCTCGGCGCGGGCACGGACATCCCGCTGGGGACGACGGTCGCGGGCCGGACCGACGAGGCGCTCGACGACCTGATCGGATTCTTCGTCAACACGGTCGTGCTGCGCACGGACACGTCCGGCGACCCGTCGTTCCGGGAACTGCTGGCCAGGGTGCGGGACACCGACCTCGCCGCCTACACCAACCAGGACGTGCCGTTCGACCGCCTGGTCGAGGAGCTCAACCCGGTTCGCTCGCTGGCGCGCAACCCGCTGTTCCAGATCATGGTCAGCCACCAGGACAACGCGCAGGCGGAACTCAGCCTGCCGGGGCTCACGCTCGCACCGCAGCCGATGCCGGAGGACACGGCCCGGTTCGACCTGTCGTTCGACTTCACCGACGGCGGGCACGGCACGGTGCTCGGCAGCATCGACTTCAACCTCGACCTGTTCGACCGGGACACCGTGCGGACGATGGCCGACCGGCTGGTGCGACTGCTCACCGCGATGGTCGCGGATCCGGACCAGCGCCTCGGTGCGGCCGAGTTGCTGGCCGCCGACGAGCGCGAGCAGCTGCTGACCGGCTGGAACGACACGTCGGTTGCCGTGCCGGCGCTGACCGTGGCGGACCTGATCCGGGCCCGGGTCGAGCGGACGCCGACGGCGACCGCGCTGATCGCAGGCGGAACCGAGCTGACCTACCGGGAACTGGACGTCAGGGCCAACCGGCTGGCCCACGAGCTGATCGCGCGAGGCGCCCGGCCGGAGCGGTTCGTCGCGGTGGCCGTGTCCCGGTCGGCTGAACTCGTGGTCACCCTGCTCGCGGTGCTCAAGACCGGTGCCGGATACCTGCCGCTCGACCCGGACCACCCGGCGGAGCGGATCGGGCACATGCTCGCGGACGCCGATCCCGTCCTGCTCGTGACCGACGGCTCCACGGCAGGCGAGGTTCCCACCCTGCGGCTCGACCAGCTCAGCCCGACCGGCCCGGTGACCGACCCCGGGGTCCGCGTGGTCGGCACGCACCCGGCGTACGTGATCTACACGTCCGGGTCGACCGGCCGGCCCAAGGGCGTGGTGGTGCCGCACGCCGCGCTGACCAACTTCGTGCTGTCGATGGCGGCGCGCTTCCCGATGGGGCAGGACGACCGGCTGCTCGCGGTCACGACCATCGCGTTCGACATCGCCGGGGTCGAGCTGTACGTGCCGCTGATCTCCGGTGGCGGTGTGGTGGTCGCGGACGAGGACACCGTGCTGGAGCCGCGGGCGTTGACCGACTTGGCGGTGCGCACCGGGGTGACGGTCGTGCAGGCCACGCCGTCGCTCTGGCAGGTCCTGCTCGACCACGACGCCGAGAGCTTGCGCGGACTGCGGGTGCTCGTGGGTGGCGAGGCGCTGCCCGCCGGTCAAGCCGCCGCGATGCGCGACGTCGCCGGCGAGGTCACGAACCTCTACGGCCCCACGGAGACCACGATCTGGTCGACTGCGGCCGTGCTGGACGACCGGCCGGGCGCGCCGACGATCGGCCGTCCGATCTGGAACACCGCCGTGTACGTCTTGGACGGCAACCTGCGGCCGGTGCCCGCCACCGTTCCGGGTGAGCTGTACATCGCGGGCGACGGCCTGGCCCGGGGCTACCTCAACCGGCCCGCGCTGACCTCGGAACGGTTCGTCGCCGACCCGTTCGGCGCTCCGGGCGCGCGCATGTACCGCACCGGCGACCTGGCCAGGTGGGGACGGGACGGCAAGCTCGACTTCCTCGGCCGGGTGGACCACCAGGTGAAGGTCCGCGGCTTCCGGATCGAGCTCGGTGAGATCGAGACCGTTCTCGCCACCCATCCCGCGGTGGCCAAGGCCGCCGTGCTCGTGCACGAGGTCCGGCCAGGGGACAAGCGGCTCGTCGGCTACGTCGTGCCAGCCGGTGGGGCTGTCGACTCCGCTGCCCTGCGCGGTCACGTCGGCACCACGTTGCCCGACTACATGGTGCCCGCGGTGTTCGTCACGCTCGACCGCTTCCCGTTGACGCCGAACGGGAAGCTCGACCGCAAGGCGCTACCGGTGCCGGAGTTCGAAGTGGACGGTGCGGGACGTGGACCGCGCACCCCCCGGGAGGAACTGCTGTGCCGCCTCTTCGCCGAGGTGCTCGGGGTGTCGAAGGTCGGACTGGACGACGGTTTCTTCGAACTCGGCGGGGACAGCATCCTGGCGATCCAGCTGACCAGCCGGATCCGCTCGGTGTTCGGCGCGGACCTGTCCAACCGCAGCCTGTTCCAGGCGCCGACGCCGATCGGCGTGCTCGGCCTGCTCGGCGACGGCGACGAGGGCGGTGACACGCCCGGTGGCCTCGACGTCCTGCTGCCACTGCGCACCGCGGGCGATCGGCCGCCGCTGTTCTGCCTCCACCCGGTCGGCAGCCTCGGCTGGATGTACGCGGGTCTCCTGCGGCACGTCCCGGGTGACCGTCCCGTCTACGCGATCCAGCCCAGGGGACTGGCGCACGAGGAGGAGTTGCCGCGCTCGCTGCCGGAGATGGCGGACGACTACATCGCCCACATCCGCGCGGTGCAGCCGAACGGCCCGTATCACCTGCTCGGCTGGTCGATGGGCGCGCTGCTGGCGCACGAGATCGCCACCCGCCTGCGCGGCCGGGGCGAGCAGATCGCGTTGTTGGTCAACATCGACCAACCGCCGATGACGCGGGACATGGTCGAGGGCCAGAACACCGCGACCGACGAGCAGAACGTCCTGACCGCGTTGCTGGACTTCGTCGGCCTGGAACGCGACGTGTTCGGGCCGGGCCCGCTGGAGCACGCCGAGGTGATGGCCGCGCTGCGCGCCGAGGGAAGCCCGTTGGCGACCTTCGACGAGGAGCTGATCATGAGGATCGGTCGGGTTTCCGACAACAACTGGAAGCTCGCCGTCGGGCACGTGCCCGACGTCTTCGACGGTGACCTGCTGCTCATCGTCGCCACGCCGGACCCCGATCAGGCCGCACAGGAGGTTCGGGCGAGGGTCGGCCGGCTCCGGCCGTTCGTGGCCGGCGAGATCATCGTGGAGTCCGTGCACAGCGAACACAGGCGGCTGCTGCATGCCGGTCCGGTCGCCGACGTGGCTCGCATCCTGACCGAGCGGCTGGCAGGGCTCTAGCTCCGGTTCTCGGTGGGAATCAATCCAGGCCACCGCTTTACCCGAGCCGGTGCGGGTTTCGGGCTCCGGAGTCCGCTCACGTGTGGCGGCTCCGTCCCAGCCATGCGGACCGCAATGACGGAATGAAGCCATGCGGGGGAGGGATCATACCTGGGACGGATCCCTCCCGGCAGGGGCTTGTGGCAAGGTGGATCGTGGTGAGTGCAGAGCGAAGGAGATCCTGGATGAAGCGCGTCTCGGCCGCGTGGTCACGGTGGCCGGTGTGGTCCGGCTACGCAGCCGCGTTGTGGTCGTTCGTCTACGGCTGCCTAGGGCTGTACTGGGCGGTGGGAGGCAGCGGCTTCCCCTTCGGGCGCGGCTACGACCGGGAAGCGGACGACGTGTTCTCCTTGCTGGCCGGCGCGAACCCGGGCGTGGGCGGGCCGGTCATCGCCGGGCTCGGCCTGGCCGGCGCGGTCATCGGACTGCTGATGGCCCAGGGGCGCGGGCACGGCGTCCTCGCCCGGCTGATGCTCGGCTTCGCCGGTGTGACCGCGGCGACGCTCGCCCTCGTGATCCCGGACTTCCGGGTGTTGATGCTGCTGACGCGGCTGCCGTTCATGCCGATCTGGGCGTTCACCGGGGTGCCCGGCGGCCTCACCGTCGGGGACCTGGTGCCGTGGGCGCGGATCAACCTGCTGGTCCTCGTGCTCGGCGGGCTGCTGTGGGCGATGGCCGCGCTGGCGTACTCACGCCGGATCAAGCAGGTGTGCCTCCACTGTGGCCGCGGGGTTCACGGCGCGCGGTGGACCAGCCCGGAGGCGGCCGGCCGCTGGGGTCGGCGGGCAGTCGCGGTGGCCACCGTGGTCCCGCTGATCTATGCGGCGACCCGGATCGCGTGGGCGCTGGGCATCCCGCTGGGCATCCCGCGCTCGTTCTACGAGGAGAACGTGGACTCCGGCATGTTCATCGGCGGCCTGGCCATCGCGCTGATGGCCATCGGCGGGGCGGTGCTCACCATGGGCCTGGTCCAGCGCTGGGGCGAGGTCTACCCCCGCTGGATCTGGTTCAAGAAGGGCAAACGCGTACCGCTCGCGCTGGCGATGGTGCCGGCCGGACTCGTGTCGGTGTTCGTGGTCCCCGCCGGGATCATGGAGATCAGGATGGCCTTCATCCGGGGCATCGACCCCCAGGAGTGGGCGATGCTCGGTCCCGGGTTGCTCTGGCCGTTGTGGGGTCTCGCCCTCGGCGCCGCGACTGTCGCGTACTACCTGCGCCGGCGTGGGGAATGCCCGCACTGCGGGCTCGGTGCTCCGTCCGGGCCGGTGGTGGAGGCGGAAGTCGACGACGCCGTTCGCAGCTGAAGGGATCTGCCGGACGTGGTAGGTGGCCCGGCAGATCCCCATCCCGGTTCGGTTGCTAGGCCGCGGTGGTGGCAAGCGGTTCGGACGGTTGGCTGTGTTGCTTCGGCGGCGGGCTGAGCAGCCGCTGCATGGGACGTTCGACCAGTTGGTACAACAGCCAGGCGACCAGGGTGCAGAAGACCATGATCGTCACCACGTTGCTCAGGATCTGCCAGGAGTTCCCCCACCCGAGCGACATGCTCAGGCTTTGCGCGACGAACAGGTGGAACAGGTACAACGCGTACGAGCTGTTGCCCAGGAGCACCGAGACCTTGTCCCGCATGGGCGAGAACGAACCGGTCAGGTCAGCGTTCGCCAGCGACACGATCAGCAGCACGAACACAGGCACCATCGCGGCGCCCAGGATCGGTGCGTTCATCGACAGCTCCGGCAGGAGCGGGATACCGGCGAGGTACGCCAGCACCACGACCGTGATTGCCGCCGCGACCGGGATCCCGCGCCACGCGGCGCGTTTCACCAGCAGCGCTGCGGTGATCCCGATGGCGAACTCGGAGATCCTGGTCAGCGGGAGGAAGTACAGCAGTTGGGACCCGAAGCCCGGGTCCTGCATCGCGGACGGCGCCAGCAGCGTCGCCGCGAAGTAGATCAGGCCCGGCCAGAAGACCAACCCGACGGTCAGGATTCTGAGTGCCCGAGTGGACAGCCGGGACAGCCACGCGAAGATGAACGGGAAGCAGAGGTAGAAGAACACCTCACAGCTCAGCGACCAGGTGACCTGGTTCATCTGCAGCGGCAAGTCGCTGCCGGGCACCCACGCCTGCACCACGAAGAGGTTGGCGATCACGGCACTGGTCGAGGGCATCGGTTCGTCACCGGTGAGCCAGGTGATCAGCAGGTCCAGCACGTTGCTCAACAACAGCAACGGGTAGATCTTGGCGAACCTGCGCCGCCAGAACCCGGCTGTGGACGCGTCCGGGTCCGCTGACCACGCGAGCACGAAACCGCTGATCACGAAGAAGCAGGTGACGCCGACGAAGCCGTGCATGAAACCCTGGCTGAGCACGGCGCACCCGAACGGCCCGCCCTCCGGTGGGCAGGATTCGGAGGAGGCCAGCGCGATGTGCTGACCCACCACGAGAAGAGCGGCCCACCAGCGCAGTCCCGTTAAGGACTGCAACCACGGCGACCGCTCGGACAAGCTGGATGACGTTCCTCTGGACATGCTGAACTCTCCCTTTGGGAAGGGTTGATGGGCGATGTGAGTGGCGGGCGGCGGAACGCCTCACCCCCGGTCGAACGAGTGAACAGAAAGGGCACCGTGGCAAATGTCCTCACCACGGTGCTCATTCACACGTCGCCGTCACGAGTCAGGCGCACACCTCCTCCCGGTTCGGTCGGACCGTCAAGCCGGGCGGACCACCACGGGTAGTCGCTTGGCGCCGTTGGTCCCCGGGTTGGCGAAGAACTCGAACGGGTCGTCCTCGTCCAGCGCGATCTCCGAGTAGCGCCGCAACAGCAGGCCGGTCGCGATCTTGCCCTCCAGCCGGGCCAGTGGGGCGCCGACGCAGAAGTGCGCGCCGTGCCCGAAGGCGTAGTGCGGGCTGGGGGTCTGGCCGGGGGCGAAGCGCTCCAGGTCGAACGTGCGGGGCTCGGGGAACGCCGCCGGGTCGTGATTGGCCGAGATCAGCCACGCGGTCACCGCCTTGCCGGCCGGGATGGTCACGCCGGACAACTCCACGTCCGTGGTGGACATCCGGGCCGCGAAGGTGAACGGCGGCCTCATCCGCAGCGACTCCTCGACGGCCTGCGGGATCAGTTCCGGGTTGGCCCGCAGCTTGGCCGCGACGTCCGGGCGTTCGTGCAGGCAGCGCACGGTGTTGCCGAGCATCAGCGTGGTGGTGATGTGGCCGGCGATCAGCAGGATCGTCAGGAACGTGACGATCTCCTCGTCGTCCAGCCGGTCACCGTTCAGCTCGGCCTGGGTCAAGCCGGTGATCAGGTCCTCGCGCGGCTTGGCGCGGCGGTCGGCCACGTGCTGGTAGAAGTACTCCTGCATGGGCGCGACCCGTGCCTTGATGGTGTCGCCCGAGTCGGGCTCGGCCGAGGCGTCCACGTTCGGGTCGAAGATCCCGTCGGCCCACTCGCGGAACAGGGCCTTGTCGCTGGACGGCACGCCGAGCATCTCCGAGATCACGATCACCGGCAGCGGATAGGCCACGGCCTCGACGAGGTCCAGTCGTTCCACCCCGGCGACCCCGTCGAGCAGGTCCTCGGTGATCCGGGTGACCCGCGGCGCGAGTGACGCCACCGTGCTCCGGGAGAACGCCTGGCTCACCAGCTGGCGGCGCGCTGTCAGCTCCGGCGGGTCCATCTGGGTCAGGTTGCCCCGGCCGAAGGCGTTGCCCTCGGACTCGTTGTCACCGAAGTTCGCGGCGAAGGTCTTGTAGTCGGAGAAGAGGCGCTGCGCGTCGGCGTGCCGGAACAGGTGCCACATGTCGAACTTCGGGTCGTAGCACACGGGATTTCCGTCACGCATCCGCTTGGCCCACGACAGGAGCGCTTCCTCTCCCTCGGTCGGCATCGGCATCGCCTCGGTCAGCAGGTGCTCGGTCACGAGGACATCCCTCCCTCTGGGGACGGTTCCACTCCCCCTTGGTATTCCGCCGGAATAGAAGCACCGCCGCTGTGCCGTGCCCGCCCTGCTTCGAAGTCTTCTATATCGACAGTTCCATCCTCGGCCGCTTGACCGGCCGGTTGCTTCCTAGGCTGGCGGCACCTGCCGGGAACCGGATGATCTGCGAGGAACCGATGGCTGATTCTGCTTTGGCCGGAACACCCTTCGCCGCGCTGCGCGCGACCGCCGACGTCGAAGTGGTGGAGCACAACGGCACGCGGCTGTGCCGGGTGAGCCCGCGCGGGGACGACCCGCGGGCGTGGATCACCGAGAACGTCGAGCTGGTGCGCGCGGCGATGCTCGACTGCGGTGCGGTGATGATCAAACAGGTGCCGGCCGAGGACGACTCGCAACTGGGCGCGATCGCGGAGGAGATCGGCGGTCGGACGCTGGACTACACCGAGCGGTCCACCCCGCGCAGCAAGGTGACCGGCAAGGTCTACACCTCCACGCACTACCCGGCCGACCAGTCCATCCCGCAGCACAACGAGAGCGCGTACTCGGTGAACTGGCCTGACAACCTGTTCTTCTACTGCGCGCTCGCCGCTGAGACGGGCGGCGAGACGCCGGTCGCGGACAGCGCCGCGGTGCTGGCCCAGCTGCCCGAGGAGCTGGTCGACCGGTTCGCGACGCACGGCGTGGTCTACACCCGGGCGTACCACGACGCGGTCGGCCTGCCGTGGCAGGAGGTCTTCCAGACCGGCGACCGTGACGAGGTGGAGAAGTACTGCGCCGAGAACGGGATCAGCACGCAGTGGTCCGGTGACATGCTGCGGACGCGCCAGCTGCGCCCCGCTCTGGTCACGCACCCGGTGACGGGCAGGACGGTCTGGTTCAACCAGGCGCACCTGTTCCACGTCAACAACCTGCCCAAGGACGTGCGGGACAGCATGCTCAGCATCTTCTCCGAGGAGGACCTGCCGCGCCACGCGTACTGCGGCGACGGCTCGCCCATCACCGACGAGGAGTTCGACCTGATCACGCAGGCGTTCGACCCGCCGCTGCTGGCCGAGCCGTGGGAGACCGGCGACGTGCTGATGATCGACAACATCCTGGTGTCGCACGGCCGGCGGCCGTTCACCGGCGACCGCCGCATCCTCGTGGCGATGACCAAGCGCTCGGCGAACTGAGGCGGGGTCTGGATGACGACGATCCACACCGGACCGGCGACGTCGCTCAGGGTCGTCTCGGCCCGCGACATCCGGACTGTCGAGGACGCCGAGCAGTGGGCGGAGGGGCATCGGGGAGAACTGCGGGCCACGGTGGCCGAGTCCGGCGCGGTGCTCGTGCGAGGCCTGGATCTGCGCGACGCCGGGGGAGTGGCGGCCGTGGCGCGACGGCTCGCGAACGAGCTCATGGTGGAGCGCGAGGGTTTCGCCAAGCGGCACGTGTACTCGCCCGGCGTCTACTCGTCGTCGGCGTGGACAGACGACATGCCGATGTGCATGCACCACGAGCTGAGCTACGCCAGGACGTTCCCCGGCATGATGATGTTCGCCTGCCTGAGCCTGGCCGACTCCGGTGGCGAGGTCGAGATCGCCGACGCGCGCTCGGTGCTTTCCGCGTTGCCCGCGGAGCGCTTCGCCGGCTTCACCGGCGACGGGTGGCAGCTCGTGCGCAACTACCACCCGGAGACCGGCATTCCGTGGCAGGAGGCGTTCGGCACGGAGGACCGCGCCGAGCTGGAGGCGTACTGCACCGCGAACGGCATCACGGTCGAATGGCGGCCAGGCGGACTGTTGCGCACCAGGCAGGCCAGGCCCGCCGTGCTGACCCACCCGATCACCGGCGCGCGGTGCTGGTTCAACCAGATCGCGTTCCTCAACGAGTGGACCATGCTTGAGGACATCAGGGAGTACCTGGTGTACGAGTTCGGCCGGGACGGCCTGCCGTTCAACACCGCGCACGCCGACGGCAAGCCGCTCACCGCGGCTGTTGTCGACGAGCTGAACAACGTCTACGAGCGGCATGCCGTGACGGTGCCGTGGCAGCCGGGCGACCTGCTCCTGGTGGACAACATCTCCACGGCCCACAGCCGCAAGCCCTTCACGGGAAGCCGTGAGGTGATCGTCGCGATGGGCGACCCGGTCGACCGCACCACGCTGTGATGGAACAGCGGTAGGCCCTCACGCCGGAAGCTCGCGTGAGGGCCTACCGCTGTTCAGACCGCGGCCGGTACCTTGCCCGCGGCGACCTGCTCGATGATCGAGACGGCGGCGGCGTGCCCGGGCTCGGACTTGATCTTCTCGCTCATCCGGCGGGCGGCGGCGGCCATGGTGTCGTCGGTGGCCAGTCGCCGCAGGGCGGTGGTGAGGTTCTCGGTCGTCATGAACGGCTGCCAGAGCGGTTCCAGCCCGGCGCCGGCCTTGCGCACCTGGTTTCCCCACAGCGCCGATTCCTTGAACAGCGGGCACGAAACCGAGGGGATTCCCGCTGCCAGCACGTCGTGCACGACGCCGTGGCCGCCGCTGTGGACCATCGCGCGGATCTTCGGGCACAGCCAGTCGAAGGGCACGCTGTCCACCACGACGATGTCGTCGGACGGTTCCTCGATCTCGATGCACCGGCCGCTGCCCCTGATGACCACCGCCCGCACGCCGGCCGCGCGGACCGCTTCGCTGACCATCCGCCCGTTCCGGTGCGGGTCCGGGTTGCTCAGACTGCCGAACCCGATGGCGATGGGTGGCGGACCAGCGGCGAGGAACCGCACCAGCGACTCGGGCGGGGTGTACTGCTTCTCCACCGGCAGCAGGGGAGAACCGATGCTGTGCACGTTGTCCGGCCAGTCGGACGCGCGCGGGAAGAGGTGCTCGCTGAACAGGTTCAGCAGGTGCACCGGCCGGCCGTCCGCGGTGCGCATCCGGTTGTGCCTGCCGCGGCGGGCAGGCAGGCCGAGCGACTCGGTGCGCCAGCGGTCGGCCTTGCGCTTCATCGGGATGAAGACCTTGGGCAGCACGTGGCTCAGCCGGTTGAAGAGGCCAGGCCATTCCTTCTCCTGGAACGCCATGCTGGGGTAGTGCCAGGACGGCGTGTAGAACGGGTACAGCTCGGCGACCACGTGCGGCACACCGACCTTCTCGGCGACGAAATGCCCGTAGTCCATGTCGTCGTGCGTCGGCACGATCAGGTCCGGACCGTATTCGGCCGCCTTGAACTGCTCTTCGAGCATGGGCACGAAGGTCCGCTCCACGATCGGGCGGATGCCCGACATGAGTTCCTTCGCCTCGGCCTTGAACTCCTTCTTCTCCGCCTTGGTCTGGGTGCCCAGCACCCGGCTGGCCTCCTTGTACATCAAGGTCCGGACGTCGTCTCGTTCGAGCAGGTGCAACTGGGTGTCGTCGCGCGGGAAGAACCGCACGCCGTGCTCGGCCGCGAAGGACTCGAACGGCGCCGGGGCGGCGAGGGTCGACTCGTGGCCCGCCTCGTTGAGGGCTCGGGCCAGCGCCAGGTACGGCTGCACGTCACCGCGGCTTCCCCATGCATAGATCAGGATCTTCACTCCACGCTCCCGGACTACCGTGCGGACACGCCTCGGCCAGGTTCGAATGCTAGGTGTGGCGAGCACGGGTTGGCAGTGCGGCCAAAGAACTTCGATACGCCGTGGCACCCGGGGAATCCGCCCCGGTACAAATGGGCTGTCAGGCGGCTTTGCTTTCTGGGGAAGGGGAAGCCAATTTGATGTTCACGCAGAGCGAGTACGCGCTCGACCGGCTGCGCCAGGCGCTCGCCGGCTGCGCGGGTGGCAGCGGGCGTCTGGCGCTGGTCACCGGCGGGTTGGCCACGGGCAAGACGGAGCTGCTGCGCGCCTTCGCCGGCCAGGCCGCTCAGCGCGGTGCGCTGGTGCTGACTGCGACCGGTTCCCGCGCCGAGCACACGTTGCGCGGCGGTTTGCTCGACCAGCTCATGCGCGACTCGCGGCTGCCCAGCCGCGCCAGGCTCGCGGCGGTCGAGCTGACGTCCACTTCGGATGGATCGGATGAGCTGGGCACGACCGCCGCGGCGGCTCTGCACGAGCTCGGTGCGACCCTGGTCGAGCTGTCCCGGCGACAGCCGATCGTCGTCAACGTGGACGACATCCAGTTCGCCGATGCGCTGTCCTTGCACGTGCTGTCCTACCTGCGGCGCCGGATCTCCTCCGCGCGGGTGCTGATGGTCCTCGCGCAGTGGGCGCGGTCGCGCCCGTGCGCCGCGCTGGTGCACGCCGAGGTCACCCGGCGCCCCGAGTTGCGTATCGTGCTCCAGCGGCTGACCGAGACCCAGGTGCCGGCCGAGCACTACCGGCTCAGCGGTGGAAACCCGCTGCTGGTAGCGGCTCTCGCGGAGGACCCGACCGGTGGTGCGGCCTATCGGCGTGCGGTGCTCGACTGCCTGCAACGCTGGGAGCCGCACCTGATGGACGTGGCGCACGGCCTGGCGATCATGGGCAGGCACGCCACGCCCGAGCTGATCGGCCGACTGACCGGACTGGGTGCGGAGGAGGCCGAGGAGGCCATCGACATCCTCACGGTCGCCGGACTCGTCCACGACGGCCGGCTGCGCCACCCGCTCATCGCGGCGACCGTGGCCGACAAGCTGAAGTCCGCGGCTGACGTCCGGCTCCGCGCCGCCGAGTTGCTGTACGAGCAGGGTGCCGACTGGATGGACATCGCCCGGCTGCTCGTCGCGGCGGGCACCGCGCCCGATCGGTGGGCGGTGGACGTGTTGCGCCACGCCGCCGAGGAGGCGCTTCGCGAGGACGACACCGACCTGGCGGCACGCAGCCTGGCCGTGACGCTGGCCGCGTGCGGGGATGAGCGGGACCGCGCACCGGACCAGGCCGCGCTCGCGCGCGTGGAGTGGCGTGACAACCCTGCCGTGGCCGCACGGCACCTGACCAGCTTGCGGGAAGCGTTGCGCGCCGGGGGACTGCCGGCCCGGGACGCGGCAACTGTGATCACGCAATCGCTGTGGCACGGACACCTCGACGGGATCGTTGAACTGATCAACCAGGTCAGGAAGCGCTCCGGTCCGGGCGACGCCCAAGCGATCGCCGAGATCGAGCTGGCCTACGAAGGTTCCTACGGCCGGCTCGACGGTCGACCACCGACCGCGGACAACGCGTGGGCGCGAGCCGCGACGCTCAACGATGTCTGGACGTACGGCGTTGACACCGGGACGGCGGCCGGCGCGGAGCTGATCCTGGAGCGCCGCCTCGGTGAGACCGACATCCATGCCGTGGCGAACGCCCTGCTGGTGCTGGAGTACGCGGGCAGCCCGGACCAGGCGGTCAAGTGGTGCGACCAGCTGCTGCACGAGGCCGCGACCCGAGGGGGAACCACCTGGCTCGCCGTGCTCACCGGTGTGCGCGCCGACATGGCGCTGCGCCGCGGCGACGTGACCGGTGCGCGAGAACGTGCCGACGCCGCGCTCGGGCTGCTGCCGAAGCAGAGCTGGGGAGTCCTGCTCGGACTTCCGCTGTCCGTGCTCGTCCGTGCCGCGACGGTGCAGAACGATCTCGAAGTGCCGCGGGAAGTGCTCGGCCGAGTCGTGCCCGAGAGCATGTACCGCAGTGTCTTCGGGATGCGCTACTTGTACGCCCGCGGCCTGTACCACCACGCCCGTGGTCGGAACATCGCCGCGCTCGGCGATCTCGAGCAGTGCGGCGCCGTTCTCACCGGACTCGGCCGGGACGTTCCCGGGCTGGTCCCGTGGCGAACCGGCTTGGCGTCGGTCCAGCTGAGCCTCGGCCGTCCGGCGGCGGCGAGGACGTTGCTGGAACACCAGCTGGCGCACCCCGGTCCGGTGGACAGCACCCGGGTCCGCGGCGCAACGCTGCGGCTGCTCGCGGCCGTGAGCCCGGCCGATGAGCGGCCGGCGATCCTCCGGCAGGCGGCCGAACTGTCGCACGAGTCCGGCGACAGGCTGGAGCTGGCCGTGGCGCTGTCCGAAGCGAGCGTCGCGTTCCGGGAGGTCGGGGCGATGCGCGAGGCACGCAGTCTCGCCCGTCGCGCGGCACGAGAAGCGAAGGCCTGCGGCATCAACGGTTCTGCCGCGTCCTCGGCGGGCGACGCGGACCAGGCGGAGGATGAATCCGGTGGCGTGACGACACTGAGCACCGCGGAGCGCCGGGTCGCGACGCTGGCCGCGCTCGGACACTCGAACCGGGACATCGGCCGGCGGCTCTTCGTCACCGTGAGCACGGTGGAACAGCACCTGACGCGGGTGTACCGCAAGCTCAAGGTCCGCAGCCGCAACGACCTGCCCGCCGAACTGGCCCAGGTCACGTGACCGCCATGGCGCCGGCGCGATGACGCAGGTACCACTCGGCGGTCTGCCGGATGCCCTCCCTCAGCGGACGTGGCGGCGTGTCGATGATCTCGTGCATCCTGGTGAGGTCCAACGTCCTGCTGCGCCGGCCGCTGGGGCGGGACAGGTCGCACCTGATCCGCTCGGGCTTCCCGAGCACGGCGCACACCAGCCGGGCAAGGTCGAGCACCGACACGGTCTCGGACGTCCCGATGTTGAGCACGTGGTGCTTGTTCTTCTCGACCATGGTCAGCACCGCGCGGACCATGTCGGTGACGTACATGTAGGTCCGGGTCTGGCTGCCGTCGCCCCAGACCTCGATCTCGCCGCCGCTGTGCACCTGGTCGAGCATCTGCGGCACGACCCGGGGGATGTCGGAGCCGAAGTTGTCCCGCGGGCCGTACACGCTGGTGGCACGCGGCAGGAAGACGTTCGACCCGTACTCCTGGCGGTGGGCCTCGGCCAGCATCTCCGTGTACAGCTTGGCGAGGTAGTAACCGTCCGGCGAGTAGTGCATCGACGTGCGGTAGTCGTCGTTCTCGCTGATCGGGTCGGTGGCCGGCGCCAGGTAGATGTCGCTGGAGCTGAGCAGCACGACGTCCGGGACGTCGTGCCTGCGGGCGAGGTCCAGGATGGCCGTCACCGCCCGCATGTTCGCTTCCAGGATGTGCGCGGCCTGGTTGCGGCGCACCTCGAACGTGCCTGTCGTCGCCGCGCAGTGGAACACCGCGTCGATCCCGCCTGAACGGAAGACAGCGCCGAGCGCGGCCTCGTCGGTGACGTCCACGGTGATGGGGCGCAGCCTTCCGGTGTGCGGCAGCTGAGCCAGTACACCGTGCCGGTCCCGCCGGTGCAGGCAGAGCACCGTGGCTCCCCGGCCGAGCAGTTCCTCGACGAAATGGGAGCCGATGAAGCCGGCGCCCCCGGTGACGGCGACCGTTTTTCCGTCCCATTTCTCGTCCGGCACGGCGTTCCTTTCTTCGGCAGACCCCACAGAATTCGCGCATCGGCGCTCCGGGCCGATTCTAGGCACGTGTGGCAGCTGTGCTCACCCCCTGAACACCGAGGTCGATCGGCTGGTCACAGCTTCTCGGTCCGGCTGGGGGCGATAGGGGTTGCCCGGCGTGGAGCCGGAACGGTCGAATTCAAGTAATCCATCTGGTCCGCGTATTGGCAATGTGGCTGTTCAGCCGTGGCCGGCGACCAAAGAGCCCGACAAGAGGCGGAGCGGAGACGAATGACCACTCTCGTGTGGGACTACTTGCCGGAATACGAGCGGGAACGGGAGGACATCCTCGGTGCGGTCGAGAAGGTCTTCTCCTCCGGCCGGCTCGTCCTCGGTGACAGCGTGCGCGGCTTCGAGGAGGAGTTCGCCGCCTACCACGGTGTCAAGCACTGCACCGGCGTCGACAACGGCACCAACGCGCTGAAGCTCGGCCTCCAGGCCCTTGGGGTCGGGCCTGGCGACGAGGTGATCACGGTCTCCAACACGGCCGCGCCCACCGTGGTCGCCATCGACTCGGTCGGCGCGACGCCGGTCTTCGTCGACGTGCACGCCGACAACTACCTGATGGACGTCGGGCAGGTCGCTGCGGCGATCACACCCAAGACACGTTGCCTGCTGCCCGTGCACCTGTACGGCCAGTGCGTCGACATGGCGCCGCTGGAAGCCCTGGCGGCCGAGCACGACCTGCCGATCCTGGAGGACTGCGCCCAGGCGCACGGAGCCCGCCACCGCGGCCGGATCGCCGGCAGCATGGGCAAGGCCGCCGCCTTCTCCTTCTACCCCACCAAGGTGCTCGGCGGCTACGGCGACGGCGGTGCGACGATCACCGCGGACGACGAGGTCGACGAGAACCTCCGCCGGTTGCGGTACTACGGCATGGAGAAGCGCTACTACGTGGTGCAGACCCCGGGACACAACAGCCGACTCGACGAGGTGCACGCGGAGATCCTCCGCCGCAAGCTCGGCAGGCTCGACGAGTACATCGCGGGCAGGCGTGCCGTGGCTGATCGCTACCAGGAAGCCCTCGGTGACACGGACCTGGTCCTGCCGCGGACGGTTCCGGGCAACGAGCACGTGTACTACGTCTACGTCGTCCGGCACCCGCGGCGCGACAAGATCATCGAAGCGCTGCGGGACTACGACATCAGCCTGAACATCAGCTACCCCTGGCCGGTGCACACCATGACCGGCTTCGCGCACCTCGATTACCTGAAGGGGTCGCTGCCGGTCACCGAGAAGCTCGCCGACGAGATCTTCTCGCTTCCGATGTACCCGTCACTGCCGCGCGACGTCCAGGACAAGGTGATCGACGCCCTGCGCCAAGTGCTGCGGACCGTCTGACCCCAGCCGCTCTCGCACCAAGGAGAACGTCGTGCCAGATCTCCCCACCACCGCAGCGACCCTGGTGCGCGCCGACGAGCGCCGGATTCCCGAGCTGCTGGCCGGCTCGGTGCTCGACCGGGCCGGCGGCCACATCGGACCGGGTGACTTCTGGTCCTGGTTCACCGGGATGGGGCTGCGGTCCTTCGTCGAGGTCGAGCCGATTCCGCTGACCGCGCTCAGCGGCTGGGCGAGGGACTTCGACTCCGGCAACATCAGGCACCACTCCGGGAAGTTCTTCAGCATCGAAGGGGTGGACGTCAGGGTTCCGGGTGGGCCGGTGGGCGGCTGGAGCCAGCCGATCATCAACCAGCCGGAGATCGGCATCCTCGGCATCGTGGTCAAGCAGTTCGGCGGGGTGCTGCACTGCCTGATGCAGGCCAAGGTGGAACCCGGCAACGCCAACGGTCTCCAGCTGTCCCCGACCGTGCAGGCCACCCGCAGCAACTACACCCAGGTGCACAAGGGCTTGGCGGTGCCTTACCTGGAGTACTTCCGGGACACCTCACGGCACCGCGTGATCACCGACGTGCGGCAATCCGAACAAGGCTCGTGGTTCTACCAGAAGCGCAACCGGAACATGGTGGTCGAGGTCACCGAGGACGTCGAGGTCCTCGACGGGTTCGTGTGGCTGACCCTCGGCCAGCTCCACGCGTTGCTGGCGGTCGACGACCTGATCAACATGGATGCCCGGACGGTGTTGTCCTGCCTGCCGTTCAGCGGTGTCGGCCTGGTGGACGCGCTGGTGGCGGACGGAACCGGCTTCCAGGCGGCGTTGGTGCGCTCCTGCGGGCCGGAGGCGGGCGGCCTGCTCGCCACGGGCGAGGTGCTGAACTGGATCACCGACGTGCGCAGCCGCGCCGAGGTGCACACCAGGATGATCCCGCTCAGGGACGTCCGGCACTGGCACAACACCGGGAACGTCCTCGCGCACGACAGCGGCCGGTTCTTCGAAGTCATGGCGGTCCGGGTGCGGGCCGAGGGGCGCGAGGTCCAGGAGTGGACCCAGCCGATGATCAGGCCGATCGGCGAGGGCGTGGTCGCGTTCCTGGTCAGCCGGATCGGCGGAGTACTGCACGTTCTCGTGCACGCGCTCGTCCAGCCCGGATGCCTGGACGTCGCCGAGCTCGCGCCGACCGTGCAGTGCGCGCCGGAGAACTACGAGGAACTGCCCGCCGAGGCCCGTCCGCGCTTCCTGGACGACGTCCTCGCCGCTCCACCGGAACGGATTCGCTACGACGTCACGCTGTCGGAGGAAGGCGGCCGGTTCTACCACGCCCGCAACCGCTACGTGATCGCCGAAGTGGAAGCCGGTCCGGCGCACGAGCACCCCGACTTCCGCTGGATGACAGTGCACCAGCTGGTGGAACTGCTGCGGCACAGCCATTACGTGAACGTCGAGGCACGAAGCCTGGTGGCCTGCCTGCAGAGCCTGAGCGGAGGGGAATCATGACGGCGTGCCGGGTATGCGCGGGGCCCTTGCGGGAGCTGGCCGATTTCGGCCGCCAGCCGCTGGCCCAGGCGTTCGTGCGTCCGGAGGACCTGGCGACGGAGTTCTTCTACCGGCTGGTGGTCGGACGATGTGCCGACTGCGCCCTGGTCCAGCTGATGCACGAGATCCCACCGGACAAGATGGTCCACGAGGGGTACCCGTACCACCCCACGAACTCGACCGTGATGCACAAGCACTTCCAGGACACGGCAGCCCGGTGGCTGGAGACGACGCTCACCGGACCGGACCCCTTCGTAGTCGAAATCGGCTGCAACGACGGGGTGGTACTGCACACCCTGGGCGAAGCCGGTGTGCGCCACCTGGCCGTGGACCCGTCCGGCATCACCGGGGTCCAGGTGCACGAGGCCTTCTTCAACGCGGTGTCGGCGGCCGAGATCCGCGCCGAGCACGGCCCGGCCGACATCGTGTACGCGGCCAACACTGTCTGCGCCCAGCCCGACGTCGCCTCGATCTTCGCGGGCCTGGAAGTGCTGCTCGCGCCCCACGGCCTGTTCGTGTTCGAGGACCCGTATCTCGGCGAGGTGCTCGCCCGGACGGGATTCGACCAGATCTACGACGAGCACTTCTACTACTTCACGGCCCAGTCCGTGCAGGCGATGGCGAACCGCTTCGGGATGCGACTGGTCGACGTGGAACGCATCCCGGTGCACGGCGGCCAGATCCGCTACTCCGTCGCCCGCCGCGACAGCCGCCTCCCGGCCCCGGCGGTGGACGAGCTGCTCGCCGGAGAAGAGTCGGCCGGATTCGCCGACGACACCACGTTCGCCCGGTTCGTGTCCAAGGTGGACGCGACCAGGGACGCCTTGCTGAACCTGCTGACCGACCTGCGAGGCAAGGGGCACAGCATCGTCGGCTACGGAGCGACGGCCAAGAGCGCGACCACGGCCAACTACTTCGGCATCGGCCCGGACCTGGTCCCGTTCGTGTGCGACTCCACCCCGTCCAAGCAGGGCACGCTGACACCGGGGATGCACATCCCGGTCCGCCCGCCGGCGGAGTTCGCGGACCCCTACCCGGACTACGCCCTGTTGTTCGCCTGGAACCACGCAGACGAGATCATGGCGAAGGAGAAGGCGTTCAGAGACGCGGGAGGCAAGTGGATACTGTACGTGCCGGAAGTGCGGATAGTCTGAGCCTGGCCCGCCGTCCGTTCCTGGTCTGAGCTCGGCCACCCCGACGAACCCGCCGCCTGATCGCGTGTGGTGGGAGCGTCATCCGTCATCGGGTCGATGGCGCCGAACACGAACTCGTCCGGCTGCTCGCCCGGTGCGCCGGCCAGGCCGCCGAACGTGTCGACGATCGGCTCACCACCCGGCAACCGGTTGCCGATCAGCGGCGGCAGCACCCTCGCCGGCCGGGGTTCGCCCCCGGCGACCTCCGCGACGGTGGTCATCACCAGGTCGCGGGCGGCGTCGATCCGCAGCCGGTGCACCTCGTGCGCGTCCCACTCGGGGATGAACAGGTCGAGCCTGCCCGCCGGCGGCATGGTGCCCAGTGTCCAGGCCCGCACGCCGGTCCACCCGGGATTTCAAGCTTCTCGATGTGCCGTTGCCGTCGCTGCCATCGCGTTGTTTGACTGATCGCAGACGTGGTTTCGCCACCGTAATCCTACCGAGAATGGTGCGATGTCTGGCATGCACGAATCACCGCTCCCGTTGACAGCCGGCCAGGTTGGCATGTGGCTGGCACAGCAGGTGGACTCCAGCAACCCGATGTACAGCATCGCGGAGTGCGTGGAGATCCGCGGTCGGTTCGCGCCCGCCCTGTTCGACGAGGCGCTCCAACGCCTGGTCGACGAGGTGGACGCGTTGCGGGTGCGGTTCGTCGCCGGCGATGGCACCGCCCGCCAGGTCGTCGAGCCGGTGGCGAAGTGCCCGATCCGCCACGCGGACTTCGGTGACGCGGCCGATCCGGCCGGCGCGGCTGAGCGCTGGATGATCGCCGCGCTGAGCGAGCCGGTGGACCTGACCACGGGTCCGCTGTTCACGTTCGCGCTGCTACGGCTGGCCGACGACGAGCACCGGTGGTTCATCAAGCTGCACCACAGCATCGCGGACGGCTACAGCTCTGCCCTGTTCACGGCTCGCGTCGCCGAGATCTACAGCGCGCTCGTGGCCGAACGGCCCTGCCCGCCCAGCCCGTTCGGCCCGCTGACCGAGCTGGTCGCCGCGGATGTCGCCTACCGCGAGTCGGCCGACTTCACCCAGGACCGGTCGTACTGGCTGGAGCACTGCGCGGGCCTGGCTGAGCCGGCGCGACTCGCCGGACGGCCCACCCGTGTTCCCCCCGGCCACCTGCGCCGGAACGGCACGCTGCCCGCGACGGACACCGAAGGGCTGCGGCGCACCGGCCGTGAGTGCGGTGTGTCCTGGCCGATCGTGACGATCGCCGGTATTGCCGCCTACCTGCACCTGATGACCGGCCGCGAGGACATCGTGCTCGGTTTCGCCGTGACCGGTCGCACCGGTCAGGTCGGCCGCACCACACCGGGCATGATGTCCAACGCCGTGCCGCTGGTGCTCACGGTCCGCCCGGACATGTCGCTGGCCGAGCTGTTCGGGCAGGTGTCGGCCGAGGTGCGGCAGGCGACGCGCCACCAGCGCTACCGGGCCGAGGACCTGCACCGCGAGCTGCGCCTGGTCGGTGACCGCAAACGGCTGTGGGGCCCCGAGGTCAACCTGATGCTGTACGGCGAGGACCCGGTCTTCGGCGAGGCGACGGGCAAGGTCCGCGGCTTCTCCGCAGGCCCCGAGGAGGACCTGACCCTGGTCGTGGACGGCAGGTCGGGCACGGACATCAGCCTGGAGCTGCACGCCAACCACGACCTCTACACCGGCGCGGATCTCGCGAGGCACCACGAGCGACTGACCGGGCTGCTGCGCGGTATCGGCCACGCGGACCCGGACCGGCCGGTTGCCCTGCTCGACGTGGCCGCACCGGGGGAGCGGGAACAGCTCGCGGCGCGTGCCGCGAGCCGCCGCGAGTACCGGCGGGGCACGCTGGCGGACATCGAGCTGGACACGAGCACCGATGTGCCCGCGCTCATGTGGCGGGGGACCGCGGTCAGCCGCGCCGAGCTCGACCGCGACGCGAATCGGCTCGCCCGGCTGCTTGTCGACCGAGGTGCCGGACCGGGCGACGTGGTGGCAGTCGTCGGCACCGCCTCTCCGGACCAGGTGCTCGCCCTGCTCGCGGTGCAGCGGGCCGGTGCGGCCTTCCTGCTGGTGAACCCAGCCGGGGACGCTGAACGCAACGCGGCCTTGCTGGCCGCCGCCGCACCCGGCATCGCGATCGTCACCGGATCTGGCCTGGTGCCGGACCTGCCGGACGGCACCCGGATCGTGGACATGGCCGATCCGTGGGCCCATTACGACCCGACGCCGGTCACGGACGCGGACCGGCTCGCCCCGCTGTCGGCCGCCAGTCCCGCGTACCTCGACTACAGGCCGGATGACGCAGGCCGGCTCGTGGTCGTCTCCCACGCGACCGCCTTGGCTCGGCTGGACCTGTTGTCGCTGCGCTGCCGGATCGATCCCCGGGACCGTGTGCTGTACCGCGTCCCCGGCGACTGGGCGCCGTCGGCCTGGGAACCCATGCTGGCGCTGACCTGCGGCGCCACGTCGGTGATCGCCGACCCGGCGCTGCGGTCGGATCCGGCATACCTGGCCGACTTGATCGCCGACGACGGCGTCACCGTGGCACACGTCGGCGCGCCTCTGCTGGCCCGGGTGCTCGCGGCCGGGGCGGCCGGGGTGCTCCGGCAGGTCGTCCTCGGCGACGACCCGTTGCCGGAAGACCTTCGCGACCGGTTCGACGTGCCGCCGGCCGCGCCGCCGTGGACCGCCGAGTCCTTGGCGGAGGGTGCCTACGTTCTCGACGCCGCCATGCGTCCGGTGCCACCGGCAGTGCCAGGACGGTTGTACCTGACCGAGGCCCTTGCCCCGGACGCCGTCCTGGGTGACCCCGCCCGCACGGCGACCACCGTGGTCGCCGACCCGTGTGGCCGGCCTGGGCGGCGGATGTACGCGACCGGCGTCACGGCGATGTGCGGACCGGACGGCGTGATCACGGTCATCGCGGAACAGCCACCGGACACCACCGCGCTGACCCCGATCGGTGACGTCGATCGCGCCGCGCCCCGGGAGCCGGCGAGCGACGGGTCGGTGTTGCGGGCGCCACGCGACGAGCGGGAAGCGCGGCTGTGCCGGCTGGTGGCGGAGGTGCTGGGGCTCGCCGAGACCGGCCCGGACGACGACTTCTTCGAGCTCGGAGGTCAGTCGCTGACCGCGATCCGGCTGGCGGGCCGGATGAAGACCGAGTTCGGTGTGGACATCTCGCTGCGAACCGTGTTCGAGCGGCGGACGGTGGCCGCGCTGGCCGAGGTGGTCGCGCTGGCCACCACGGCGGTGCCGCGCCTCGCCCCGCGGGAACGGCCCACCCGGATGCCGCTGTCGCTGTTGCAGGGCGGACTCTGGTTCATGAACCGCACCGAGGGTGCGAGCGGCATGTACAACACCGGTCTCGCGCTGCGGCTGCGTGGCTGCCTGGACCGGGACGCGGTGGCCGAGGCGTTGACGGATGTGATCCGCCGTCACGAGAGCCTGCGAACCGTCTTCCCCGACGATGACGGCACGCCGTACCAACGGATCCTCCAGCCCGCCGGTGCCGGTGGCGCTCTGTCCACTGTGGACGTCGATGAGCCCGGTCTCGACGCGGCCGTCACCGCCGCGGCGTCGACCGGATTCGACCTGAGCACCGAGCTGCCGATCCGAGGGCACCTGTTGTGCGTCTCGCCGACCGACCACGTGTTGTTGCTGATCCTGCACCACATCGCCGGTGACGGCTGGTCGCTGGCGCCGCTCGCGCGCGACTTCGCGACCGCCTACGCCGCACGGACCGAAGGCCGGTCGCCCGCGTTCCCGCCGTTGGAGTTGCAGTACGCGGACTACGCGCTGTGGCAACGGGAAGTGCTCGGTGATGAGCGCGACGCGAACAGCCCGCTGGGCCGTCAGCTGACTTACTGGCGCGACGCGCTCGCCGGAATCCCCGACGAACTGCCACTTCCGACGGACTTCCCGAGGCAGGTCGACCGCGACTACACGGGCGGCACCGTTCGCTTCGAGATCGACCCCGGCACGCACCGCGCGCTCGCGCAGCTGGCCCTGGACCACCGGGCGAGCATGTTCATGGTGCTGCGTGGCGTGGTGGCGACGTTGCTGACCCGGCTCGGCGCGGGCACGGACATCCCCCTCGGCATGGCGGTCACCGGCCGCACCGAAGACGCGCTCGACGACGTCATCGGCTGCTTCATCAACACGTTGGTGTTCCGGACCGACACCGGTGGGTCGCCGGGCTTCGGCGAGCTGCTCGACCGGATCCGGGAGTCCGACCTCGGCGCCTACGCCAACCGGGACGTGCCGTTCCACCGGCTGGTGGAAGCCCTCAACCCGGAGCGCTCGCTCGGCCGCAACCCGCTGTTCCAGGTGATGCTCGACGTGCAGCAGGCGACGACGGAGACCGTGTCGCTGCCCGGCCTCGCGGCTGAGCCGTACCAGATCGATCCGCGCAGCGCCAAGGTGGACCTGCTGTTCGGCTTCGAGGAAGACCCGGAGCAGGGGATCCGGTGCCGGCTGGAGTACAGCCTCGACCTGTTCGAACCGGCGACCGCCGAAGCGATGGCCCGCAGGTTCCTGCGCGTGCTCAAGGCCGTGGTGGTCGAGCCGGACCAGCCGATCGACCGGATCGACGTGCTGGAGCCCGGCGAGCGGGAGCGCTGGGTCCGGGACTTCAACGACACCGCCAGGCCCCGGCCGGCCACGCTGGTCACCGAGACGTTCGAAGCGCAGGCCGCACGCAGGCCCGGCGCGCCCGCGGTGGAGGCGGACGGTGTCGGGATCAGCTATGGCGAGCTCAACGAACGGGCGAACCACCTGGCGCACCTCCTGATCGCCGAAGGTGTCGGGCCGGAACGGCTTGTGGCGCTCGCGCTGCCCCGGTCGGCCGACCTGGTCGTGGCGGTTCTCGCGGTGCTCAAGGCCGGTGGGGGATACCTGCCGGTGGATCCGGAGTACCCGGGCGAGCGGCTCACGTTCATGCTCTCCGACGCCCGCCCGGTGCTCGTGCTCACCACACGGGCCTTCACCGACAGCTTGCCCGACGCGGGTGTGCGGACGCTCGTGGTGGACGAGCCGGACGTGCGCGAAGCGATCGCGGGATGCCCGGCGGGCAACCCGTCCGGCGTGCGCCGCCACGAGTCCGACATCGCCTACGTGATCTACACGTCCGGGTCGACCGGACGTCCCAAAGGCGTGGCCGTCGAGCACCGTTCGCTGGCCCAGTACCTCGACTACGCCAAGGAGAGCTACGAATCCCTTGCCGGGCAGGCGTTGCTGCACGGACCGGTGTCCTTCGACATGGCGGTGACCACTCTCTACGGCCCGCTGATCAACGGCGGCCGGATCGTCGTCGCCGAGATCGACGAGCCCGGCCCGGAGCCGGGCTTCAGCAAGGTCACCCCGTCCCACCTGCCGTTGCTGACCCTGGAGCAGGGTTCGGTCTCGCCGTCCCGCGAACTCGTCGTCGGCGGCGAGCAGCTGCTGGGCGAGTCGTTGACCGAGTGGCGCCGACGGCACCCGGACGCCGCGGTGATCAACGAGTACGGTCCGACCGAGGCGACGGTGGGCTGTGCTGCGTACCGGCTCGACCCGGGGCAGGCGACGCCCACCGGAGCTGTGCCGGTCGGACGGCCGACGTTCAACACCCAGCTGTACGTGCTGGACTCGGCTCTGCGCCCGGTGCCGCCAGGTGTGGCCGGTGAGCTCTACATCGGCGGCGCCCAGCTGGCGCGGGGATACCTGCGCCGGCCGGGACTCACCGCGACCCGGTTCGTCGCCGACCCGTTCGGCGGGCCTGGCGGCCGGCTCTACCGCACCGGCGACCTCGCGCGCCACAACAGGACGGGTGACCTGGAGTACCTCGGCCGGATCGACGAGCAGGTCAAGCTCCGCGGATTCCGGATCGAGCTCGGCGAGGTCGAGTCCGTGCTGGCGAGCGCCCCGGGAGTGGTCGCCGCGGTCGCGGTCGTGCGCGAGGACCAGCCGGGCGTGCGCGGGCTCGTGGGGTACGTCGTGCCCGCGCTGGACGACGTGACCGCGGTGCGCGACTGGGTGGCCGAACGGTTGCCGGACTACATGGTGCCGTCGACGATCGTGTCGCTGGAATCCCTTCCGCTGTCCGCCGGCGGAAAGCTCGACCGCAAGGCGTTGCCGCGACCGGAACGGGCGCGCGCGACCGGGCCGGAGGCATCCGGCGGGCCGGAGGAGACCTTGCTGCGCGGGTTGTTCGGCGACCTGCTCGGTGTGACCGAGGTGGGCCTGACGGACAGCTTCTTCGAGATGGGCGGCGACAGCATCGTGTCCATCCAGCTCGTCGCCCGGGCACGGCAGGCTGGCCTCGACCTGATGCCCAAGGACATCTTCGCGCACAAGACCGTCGAGCGGCTGGCACAGCTCGCGGCCGGCCGGGCGAACAAGGACACGGGCTCCGCCGAACCGGTCGACGACGTCGCCACCGGCGAGGTCGAGCCGACCCCGATCGTGCGCTGGTGGCGCGATCTCGGCGGCCCGCTCGACGGCATCCACCAGGCCGTGCTCGTCGCGGTGCCCGCATCGCTCCGGCAGACCGACCTCACCGGCGCGGTGCAGGCCCTGCTCGACCACCACGACGCGCTGCGGATGCGGCTCGACCTGCCGTTCACCCTCACGATCGACCCGGTCGGGACGGTCGGGGCGGAGGCCGTCGTGCGGCGGGTGGACCTCACCGGACTGGGCGAGCAGGCCAGTGACGAGGCCATCAGGCGCCACGCGGACGCCGCCCGTGAGCGGCTGTCGGCGCGGGACGGGGTGATGCTCCAGTTCGTGTGGTTCGACACGGGGTGCCCGGACCGCCCCGGCCGGCTGCTGATCATGGCCCATCACCTCGTGGTGGACGGCGTGTCCTGGCGCATCCTGCTGCCGGACCTGCGGGCCGCTGTGGAAGCGGTGCGGGCGGGCCGCGAACCGGAACTGCCCGAGGTGGGCACCTCGCTGCGGCGGTGGTCAAGCGTGCTGCGCACTGCCGCCGAGGCGGGCCGGGCCGAGTTGCCGTACTGGCTCGACGTGTTGCGACCAGGCGCGACACCGCTGGCGGGCAAGCCGTTGGACCGCACGCGCGATGTCGCCGCCACTGCTCGCAGCCACACCCACGTCCTGCCGGCCGACCGCACCGAGTCGTTGCTGACGACGGTGGCGAAGGCGTACCACGTGAGGGTCGACGACATCCTGCTGACCGCGCTGGCCGTGGCCGTGGGGTCCCGGCTGGACCGGCCGGACCTGCTGGTGGACCTGGAGGGGCACGGCCGCGAGGACATCGCCGAGGACATCGCGGAGGGCGTGGACGTGAGCCGGACCGTCGGCTGGTTCACCACGATGTACCCGGTCCGGCTCACCCCGGGACCGGTGGACTTCGACGAGTTCGCCGCCGGGGGACCGATCGTCGGCACTGTGCTGCGCCTGCTCAAGGAACAGCTGCGATCGGTGCCGCGCAACGGTCTCGGCTTCGGTCTGCTGCGCTACCTCGACCCGGTCGCCGGGCCGCGGCTCTCCGCCCTGGACAGCCCGCAGGTCCTGGTCAACTACCTCGGTCGGTTCGGCTCCCCGGCGGGTGCCGAGCCGGAGTGGGCGCCGCTCGCCGGTGCACCGCCCCTCGGTGCACCGGCGAGCCCCGGCACGCCGCTGTCGCACGCGCTCGAACTCGATGTGCTCGTCCGGGAAGACGCCGGCGGACCTCGGCTGACCGCCACCTGGACCTGGCCTGCCGCCCTGTTCTCCGACGAGGAGGTCCGTCGCCTCGCCGAGAGGTGGTCGCGGGCGCTGGAGGGGATCGCCCGGCACGCCGAGAGGCCCGAAGCGGGCGGGTACACGCCGTCAGACCTGCCGTTGGTGTCGCTGTCCCAGGAGGACATCGATTCACTGGAGGCCGAGTGGCGAACGCTCCAGTGACTTCGGGGAGGTCGGGTGCACCCGGCGAACCTCCCGGCGCGTCCCGACTACGGGGTGCGCCGGTCGCGCTTGCCGAGCCGCCACCCGGCCGTTGCCCAGCAGACGCCCCACGACAAGAAGAAGGGCGACCACAGCAACAGGTCCCACCACGCCAGGGTGCGGGCCAGGTCCGCGTGTCCGGCCGGAGGCGGGCGGACGCCGGTCAGCACGAGCGCGTCACCGACGAAGCCGAACCCCACCAGCCCGACCGACCGGACGATCATGAAGACACCCAGTGTCCAGGCGATCAGGATCAGCAGCCGGCGCGGTACGACCGCACCCCACGGCCGCACGGTGGCGAGCGCGACCACGACACCGACGACCGCCGCGCCGGCCAGCACCCAGTGACTCGCCACGAAGAGCGGGTCTCGCGCGAGCAACCTCTCGCGCAGGTGCGGTGGCAGCGGGTCCTTGTCCGCCAACGCGTTCGCGCCCAGCGCTTGGGCGAGCTTCATCGACCCGTACGCCGCCGCGCACACCGCCGCGCCGTAAGCGCCGAAGCGGGCCCGATCAGGTCGTGACACGTCGCGTCACCACGATGTAGGACCGCACCATTTCCAGGAACAGCGCGCCCACCACGAGTCCGAGTACGCCGTGGTACCACCGCCAGCCCACGCCCAGGCCGATGAACCCGTCCAGGGCCATGATCCCCGCGCCGCCGACGACGGCGAACGCCATCCCGGCCAGCGCCAACAACATCAACGTCCTCGGCACCCTGCGCCCCCACGGCGTGACGGTGGCGAGGGCGATGCACGCGCCCGCCACACCGGACGCGGTGGCGAACCACTGCGCCGTGGCGGGGTCCAGGAAGTACGCCTCGGCCTCGGCCGCGGACACCGGAGGCCCGCCCGGGAATCCCAGGCGGGCCTGTGCGGCGAACACGGCCTTCCCCGCGGCGTACCCGAGGAACAGTGCCGCCACCGCGTACGCCGGCCAGCGGCGGGTGCGACCCGAATCAACCATGGGCGGGACGCTACCCGCACCGAACTGAGAGTCCCTCGCCTTGACGGGGGTAGCTTCTCAGTCCACAAGCGACTCCGCCGGCAGCCGCGTCACACACGGCCACCGGCGGAGCAGGAACTCAGACCCGGCAGGGGCTGCCGCCGGGCTCGCGCGGCAACGGCTCCACGTTCGCCTTCGCCTCACCGAGCACCACGTCGGTCAGCAGGGTGTCCAACGCGAACGCCCGCTGCACGACGCTGTCCGCCGTGATCGTGGTGCTGTTCAACTGCAACGAGCCGATCACCAGCGGGATGGTCAGCGGCGCGCTGCCCACGTCCACCGCCAGCCCGTTGATCCGCAGGCTCGCGATCCGCGACTTGCCCGCGAACACGGGGTTCATCGCCGCGTCGCACGTCACCGACGCGCTCGCCTCGATCACGCCCACCTCGATGTTCACCAGCAGGGTGGAGATGCGGGTGTACTCGACCCTGGCACTGGCCGACGAGCCGTCACCGGGCGCCGGCGGCGTGGCGAGCAGGTCGTCCGGGGTCTGGTCGGTCTTCGCGGTCAACGCGTTCGCCCGCACGTTCAGGATGCCCGAGGACAGGTTGACGTTGGCCACCGTCTTGGAGTCGTCCACGCACGGCACGTCCGGCGGGTTGGCGCGGGCCACGATGATCCCGGCCAGGTTCAGCGCGGTCGCCTGGCAGGAGAACACGCCGGTCCGCTCCGACGTCCTGATCCGCAGGTCCGACAGCACCGGCGTGTCACCGGACGGGTTCGCGGTCAACGTCGCCCGCACCTCGATGTACCGGCCGACCCGGGCGAACTTCACCCCGTTCGACACCGGCGTGAACGTCTCGCCGGCCAGGCCCGCCTCGGTGTCGGACGTGCGCGCCTCCACCGTGATCGACGTGCCCGCGGGCACGCTGCCCTCGGCCTCGGTGTTCCAGGTGACGGTGCCCCAGGTCTGCCCCGCGACGCCGCCGTCCTGCACCACCGACCACGTGCCGACCGGCGCGGTGATCTCACCGAGCACCGACCCGGTCATGTCGCTGTAGTTGTACGGTCCGGCGCCCGCGCCGAGGTCGACGGTCAGGTCGACCGCGCCCACGGGGAACCCGCCGCCGCCCACCGGACCGGCGTTCGGGTCGATGCGCTGCGCGTTGTTGGAGTGGATGTTGGTGACCCACACCTTGCCGTTGGTGTCGACCGCGACACCGGTGGGGCCGTTGCCACCCGGCAGGGTCACGTTGCCGACGAACGTGCCGTCGGTGCGCAGGTGGCCGACGGTCATGGTGCCGAAGTCGAGCGCGTGGGCGACCCACACGTTGCCGTCCATGTCGACCGCGACGCCCTGCGCGCGCGAGTGGCCGTGCGGGAACGTGCCGAGGATGGTGCCCGCCGGGTCCAACTTGACCGTGTTGCCGGAGTTGACCTGGGTGTGCCAGATCTCGCCGGTCACCGGGTCCATGCCGAGGCCGTAGTCGCCGTGCGTGGTGTCGAGGCAGGCACCCGTGGCGGTGTCCGGCTCGTACCGCAGCAGGTTCGCCCCGAACCGGGCGGACCACAACGTGCCCGCCTTGTCGACCAGGCCGCCGTAACCGCCGCACCCGAAGCTCACCGGGGCGGACAGCGGCGTCCCGTCGGCGCCGGAGATCAGCTGGTGCTGCGTGTTGGAGCCGCCGGTCCACAGGTTGTTGTCCGCGTCCACGGCGACCGTGCGGGTGTTGGTGCCCGCGACCCGGCTGTAGGTGATCAGGCACTCGTCGGCCGCGGTGTCGACGCCGCCGTCCGAGTCCACGCCGCCCGCGTTGGTCCACGGCCGGATGTCGCCGAGACCGCGCGACGTGGCGATCAGGCCGTCACCGTCGCGGTCGGCGCAGGTGTTGTAGCCGAACGGACCCTTCAGGTAGTCGCCGGCGGGGTTGGCCGTGCCGTCGGCGTTCGCCCGGGTGCCGCCCCGGATCACGCCGACGCGGGCGACCGAGCCCTGGCCGCCGGTGTCCTCGTTCCGGTTGGACAGCCAGGTGTTGCCGAGCTTGTCCACGGTCGTGCGGGACGGGTTGCGCCCACGGCCTTCCGGCGCGGACAGCCACTCGCCGACGATCTCGCCGGTGTCGACGTCGATCCGGACCATCGTGCCGCGCGCGGAGGCTGCGACGTTGACGAACGGGAAGAACACGCTCTGGCGGCTCAGCTGGAGCTGGTCGTTGTTCGGGGCGTCGTGGTTGACGTCCTGGAGCACGCCCTGGTCGAAGTCCGCGTCCAACGTGTAGAGGACGTCCTCGCCGGGGACGGGTGCGGCCGAGGCCGACGGCACACCGACGACGAAGGGGAGGAGCAGCGCACCGACCGTGGCCAGCGCTAGGGATCTTCGGGGGTGAACCATGGATCTGCCCTTCTGGTGGGGTTTCAACGGTATTCGGGGCATTTCCGTCACGTGACAACCCCATGTCGGGGGTGGATCGGAACGCGTTACCCCGTCCGGAAAGGCGGGTTGGCAATTCTGCAGAAATCGGGTCCGGGGTTCATCCCTTTCCGAACGCGACTCGCCCCAACGGCCCAGTCGCGCGATCCGGACGGTGACCGTTGATGTTGTCGGTTGAGGCCG
This sequence comes from Saccharothrix sp. NRRL B-16314, assembly GCF_000716595.1. Lineage (GTDB taxonomy): Bacteria > Actinomycetota > Actinomycetes > Mycobacteriales > Pseudonocardiaceae > Actinosynnema. Next base: position 116,222 of record NZ_JNXC01000006.1, on the reverse strand, counting down.
TCGGCCTAGCCCTGTGCGCCGATCCGGGCAGATCCGGTTGGTTCGCCGGCGTGCGCGCCACGCCGTTCGCGGGCACGGGTCCGGCCGCGGCGGTGCGGACGGTGGTGCCGCTCGGTGGTGCGCACGCCCGCGCCGCTCGGTGTTCCCCGGCGCCTGGTGTTCCCCTGGCGGCGTGGCGCTACGGTCGGCGCAGCTTCGTCAGCCTGACCCGTTCCGCCTCGGACAACGCCGAATCCGTCAACACGCGCACACCCCGCGCGCCGATGGGCAGGCCGTTGACCGAGGTCACCCACCCCGTCGGCACATCGGTGAACAGGGTGACCTCCGGCGGGCCCGCGAAGTGGCCGTAGCCCAGGACCGTCGACCGGCTCACGCTCGGCCCGTTCAGCACCACGTAGTCCTGGTCGGCCAGGGTCGGGTCGGTCACCCACGGGACCTCGTCGCCCAGCGTCCAGCCGCCGACGCCGCCGTAGCGCAGCAGGAACGTGCGCGCGTGGTGGATCGTGATCACGTAGTGGTGGTCGGACTCCGACTCGACCGGCACCGGCGTGCGGGCGAACGTCAGGCCGTAGGGGACGGCCGCCGTGCGCAGGGTGTGCGAGAACCCGGCCGGACCACCGCCGCCGTTGCTGATCGCCCGCGACAGCGCGGACCACGCGCCGGTCGCTGTCTGGTTCGGCAGCCGCGCGCCGGGCCACGGGTCCCGAATGGTCATACCGCCCCAGATGAGGCGCACGGCGGGAGCCGGCCAGACATTGTCGCGCTCACCCCGGTAGAGGGTCATGTCCGGCATGGAAATACTCCTCGCGAGGAATTCGTGAAGAGGAATCGTCCCAGATCCTACGCGGAATCGGTCAGTGCGTGGACGAATTCACCGCTAAGGAGTATCGAAACGTGGGAATGTGGTGTTAAAAGGGGGAATATGCAGTCTTCACACGCCGCCGTGCGGCTGACGGGCAGACGGAGGGGCCCGCCGCTGGTGTGCGGCGGGCCCCTCGTGGTGCGTCGATCCGGTCAGGCCGTGCGGGTCACCGCGGGAACAGGTCGCGGTAGGTGCCCTGGGTCTGCACGTTCAGCTCGCCGACGCGGATCGCCTTGGCGGGCGCGGTCCGCGGGTCGCGGATCTCGAGCACGTCGAGGCCCTTGGCCATGTCGGACGAGTAGATGTAGCCGTTGTAGTAGTACGCCGACCACGTGCCGCCGCCCCGACCGTCGGGCAGCGGGCCGCGCTCGAACCAGCCGATCTCCTTGGGGTTGGCGGAGTCGGTGAAGTCCCAGATCGAGATGCCGCCCTGGTACCAGGACTGGACCATGATGTCGCGCCCGTGCACCGGGATCAGCGAACCGTTGTGCGCCACGCAGTTCTCGGTGTCGCCCTGGGTCCGGGAGATCTTGTAGTACGAGCGGAACTCCAGCTCGCGGGCGTCACCTTCGCCGGTGACGTCGTAGATGCCGTCCGCACCGCGGGTCGGGCCGATCTTCTCGTTGCACGTCGCCGCGCCGCCGCCGCCGAGCTCGTCGGTGAAGACGACCTTGGTGCCGGCGTTGTTGAAGGTCGCCGAGTGCCAGAACGCGAAGTTCACGTCGTCCTGGACGCGGTCGATCTCGCGCGGGTTCTCCCGGTCGGAGATGTTCCACAGCACGCCGTCACCCATGCAGGCGCCGGCCGCGAGGTCCTTGGCCGGGTACACGGTGATGTCGTGGCAGCCGGAGGTGGCGCGGACGTAGCCGGTCTCCACCGTGCCGTCACGACCGGGGTTGCCGCCGTCCGGGAACAGCACCCGCTCGCCGAGCAGCGAGGCCGCCGCCGGGTTCGCCAGCGGCACCTTGACGATCGAGATCAGGTCGTGCGGCGGCTGGCAGTCCGGGAAGGTCGCGCTGGGCCCGTACGACGAGACGTACAGGTAGACGTCCTTGCCCGCCTTGTCCGGCACGAGCGTGTGCGTGTGCGAGCCGCACTTGGTCTCGACCGCGGCGACGTAGCGCGGGCTGGTCTTGTCGCTGATGTCGAAGACCTTGATGCCCTCCCACGCGTTCTTGTTCGTCGCGGAGAGTGACGTGCTCGCGCAGGTGTTGTCCGAGCGCGACGAGTCGGTCGACAGGAACAGCAGGTTCCCGCTGACCGAGATGTCGTTCTGCGAACCCGGGCACCACACGGAAGCCGCGATGGTCGGCTTGTGCGGCTTGCTGATGTCGTAGATGACGAAGCCGTCGTAGTTGCCGTCGAAGGCGTAGTCGCCCTGGAAAGCCAGGTCGGACCACGTCGAGGTGGCGGTGAACGGCGCCGGCTTCGGCAGGTTCGCCAGGTGCTTGACGTTGCGGGAGTTGCGGATCTCGTCGACGGCCGGGATGTCGGTGGCCGACTGCTCCTGGCTCGACAACTGGGTCTCGGACAGTCCGGCGAGGTCGGCGTCGTCCGGCGCGGCGGTCGCTTGCGGCCCCCAGGTCAGGACGGACAGGCTGAGCGCGAAAGCACCCAAGGCCGCGACCGACGTTCTGCGGCGTCCGGTCGAATCGCGTACATCCATTCAGGTTCCCCTTCCAACCATGCAGGAGCCGCAGTATTACCCGTTCGCAAGGCTAAAGACCAGAGCTGATCGGCGGGAATTTTGCGACTTCCCGCTGGTCGGACGGGCGGGTACGTTGACGGCCGACTGGACGCACTAGGGGGTAGCGGTATGCGGATCGTGTTCGTCGCGGTGTTGGTGGCCGTCCTGGCGGGTTGCTCGTCCACGGCCGACGACCAGCCGTCGATCATCGTGCCGCAAGGGCCGGGCGAGCAGGCGCAGACGGTGTCGCCCGACGACTTCGGCACCGACCGGTGGGTCGCGCCGAGCGAGGCCGACCTGAAGTACGTGGCCATGATGATCGTGCACCACAAGCAGGCGTTGGAGATGTCGGCGCTGGCGGCCGAACGCGCGCAGAACCAGACCGTGCGCGGCTTGGCTTCGCGCATCCACGACACGCAGGGGCCGGAGATCGGCGCGATGGAGCAGTGGCAGCGGCAGTACGCCGAATCCGCTCCGGGGCACGGCCACAACGCCGAGCTGCCGGACGTGAGCCACGAGTCCATGCCCGGCATGGCCACCGCCGAGCAGATGGCGGCGCTGAAGGCCGCCACCGGCGCGGAGTTCGACCGGCTGTTCCTCCAGCTGATGATCGCCCACCACGAGGGCGCGGTGACGATGGCGATCGAGGTGCTGTCGTCCGGCACCGACGTGCGGGTCGAGGAGATGGCCAACGACGTGGCCGTCTCCCAGACCGACGAGGTGGAGCGGATGAAGGCTCTCGTCACCCCCTGACGCGGCTCGTCCGATCGCCACCTCCCGGCGAAATCATTTCGAAAAGTTTGTCGAACGCGGAACTGGTAGACGCACTTCACGACCGTGAACCGCTGTCTGCCGGTGCCTTCCACACTACCGAAGAGGCGATTGCCGAAAAGGTTTTCGGCTGCCAGAGTGCTGGACGGGACCGGACCGCGGGAGGTTGGGATGACAGTGACGTCGCCGGACAGCACTGCCGTCGGAGGGCGCCCCGTCGTCCCGGCACGCGGCGCGCTCCGACCGCTGGGCCAGCGCGAGGTCCGGATCACCGGCGGCTTCTGGCACTCGCGCCAGGAGGTCAACGCCGCCGCCACCCTGCCGCACGCCCGGTCGTGGATGGACCGGCTCGGGTGGACGGGTGGCTTCGCCGGGTCGGACTCCGCGCGGGCCGACCGCCGTGGCCGGGAGTTCACCGACTCCGAGGTCTACAAGCTGCTGGAGGCCATGTCCTGGGAGGTCGGCCGGGGCGGTGTCGCGCTGGAGGCCCGGATCGCCGAGCTGACCGCTGTCGTCGCCGCGGCCCAAGCCCCGGACGGCTACCTGCACACGGCTTTCGGGCGCCCCGGCCAGCGCGCCCGGTACAGCGACATGCTGTGGGGACACGAGCTGTACTGCACCGGGCACCTGCTCCAGGCGGCCGTCGCGCGGGCTCGGACCGGTGGCGGTCACGCGGATCCGCTGCTGGCGGTCGCCCGCCGTGCCGCCGACCACGTCTGCGACACCTTCGGCCCCGACGGCACAGCCGGCGTCTGCGGGCACCCCGAGATCGAACTGGGCCTGGTGGAGCTGTTCCGGCTGACGGGGGAGCGGCGCTACCTGGACCAGGCCGCGTTGTTCGTCGACCGGCGCGGCCACCGGACGTTGCCGCCGCACCACTTCGGCTGGTCCTACTTCAGCGACGACCAGCCGGTGCGGCAGGCCACCACGTTGCACGGCCACGCGGTGCGCGCGCTCTACCTCGCCGCCGGCGCGGTGGACGTGGCGGTCGAGACCGGTGACGACGAACTGCTCCGGACCGTCGCGGCCCAGTTCGACCGGACGTGGGCCCGGCGCACCTACCTGACCGGTGGCATGGGCTCGCGGCACGCGGACGAGTCGTTCGGCGACGACTTCGTGCTGCCCGCCGACCGGGCGTACTCCGAGACGTGCGCCGGGGTCGCCGCGATCATGCTGGCCTGGCGGCTGCTCCTGGCCACCGGCGACGGGCGTTACGACGAGGTGATCGAGCGCATCCTCTACAACGTCGTCGCGACCGCGATCGGCGACGACGGACGCTCGTTCTTCTACGCGCACACCCTGCACCAGCGAACGGCGCCCGCCGCGCTCCCGGACGACGAGGAGCAGTTGGGGTTCGGCGGCGGACCGCGCGCGCCGTGGTTCGAGGTGTCGTGCTGCCTGCCGAACGCGGCACGGCTGCTGGCCGCCCTGTCGTGCTACCTCGTCACGGTCGACGACACCGGGCTGCGGCTGCACCAGTACGCCGACGCGGAGGTCTCCACCTGCCTGGCCGACGGGCGTGAGGTGGGGTTGACCGTGCGCACCGGCTACCCGGAGGACGGCGTGGTCATCGTGCGCGTGACGAAGACCGACGACCAGCCGTGGTCGATCACGCTGCGCGTGCCGCAGTGGGCGACGGGTGCGGAACTCGTGACCACGTACGGACGTCGTCACGTGTCGGCGGGCGACATCGTCGTGTACCGCAAGTTCGCGGTGGGCGAGGAGATCCGGCTGGAACTGCCCATGCGACCGCGGTTCACCGCGCCGGACCCGCGGATCGACGCGACGCGCGGGTGCGTAGCAGTAGAACGCGGGCCGCTCGTGTACTGCGCCGAGGCGGTCGACGACGTGGACCTGGACACCCTGCGCGTGGACGACACCGTCCCGCCGGTCGGCACGGCGGCGGGCGTCACGGTGCGTGCGCGGTTCGACGTGCCCGGCCGGGAACCGTGGCCCTACGGCCCCGCCGAGCCCCGACCGGCCACCACCCACGGCACCACCTCGCTCGACCTGGTGCCCTACCACCGCTGGGCCCGGCGCGGCCCGTCGACCATGCGGGTCTGGCTGCCCACCACCTGACCCCGTCCAGACCGTCCAGACCGCGCTCAACCGTGCTCGACCGTGTGCTCAACCTTGCTCGACCGTTGGCAGCGCCCTGCCTCGTGATCTTCGCCGCCGCGCAGCACAGCTAGGTCCGAGGGTTCACCTCTGGCGGAATCAAGGGCTGAACCCTTCCGGCACAACGGAAGGAAGATCGTCATGGCACGATCCTGGAAGAGAGCGGTGCTCTCCGTCATCGTCGGCGCGGTCGCCGTCAGCGGTGCGGTCTCGCCGACCACCGCGGTGGCCGCGCCCGGCGACAACCTCGCGTGGACGGCGACGGCGACCGCGTCCTACACGTCGTCGTGGGAGAGCGTCGCCGCCGTCAGGGACGGCATAGACCCGCCGCGCTCCAACGACACGCAGAACCCGCGCTGGGGCACCTGGCCGAACCAGGGCCAGCAGTGGGTCGACCTGACCTGGACGGCCACCCAGGCGATCCGGGCGGCGGAGGTCTACTTCTTCGACGACGGCGGCGGTGTCCGCGTGCCCGCGTCGTGGAAGCTCCAGTCCTGGAACGGCAGCGCGTACGTCGACGTCACGGGTGCGAGCGGGTACCCGATCGCGGTGGACCGCTACAACCTGGTCACGTTCGACGTCGTCGGCACCACCAGGCTGAGGGTCCTGCTGACCAGCGGCACGGCGTCCGTCGGCCTGCTGGAGGTCAAGGCGCACACCAACGCGCCCGGCAACCCCGGCAACCCCGGCAGCTGGAACCCGCCCGCGAACCTGGTCACCCCGCTCAACGAGGTGTGGGCGCACCAGGAGAGCACCTACGGCGACCTGTACGGGTTCCGCAACTACGGCTGGGACCAGGTCTTCGCCAACGGCGGCTACCTGAACTTCTGCGTGCGCTGGGACTCGCCCGCACCGGTGTCCGCGACCCTGCGCGACCAGATCCACGCCAAGCTCGCCCAGCAGTACAAGAAGTGGACGGACGTCATGGTGGGCCACAACAACTGGCCGTACGCCACGGTGCCGATCAAGGTCGTCGGCTGGGCGGTGCGGGACCGCGCCCAGTTGCAGTGGACGGACTCCTCGGTCGACATCTACGTCAACGACATCCGTGAGAACGCGCCGCAGTGCGCCGAGGCGTGCGGGCGCTTCTTCAACCGCAACGGCAGCTATCCCAACTGCCCCGGCGGCACCCCGCGGCACTACGACCAGTCGTTGTGGCTGACCACGGGCTTCGGCGGCGGCGCGGGCGGTGACTGGGGCCAGCGGATGGCCAGCGAGTACTTCGTGAACAACCTGAACAACGACAGCATGACGATCCTCCTGCACGAGATCGGCCACACGTTCGGGCTGGACGACTTCTACGACTGGACGCCGACCGGCGTCGGCGGCTTCATCATGAAGGCGGGCAGCTCGTCCACGATCACCGAGTTCGACGTCTGGATGCTGCGCGACTGGTGGCGGCACCTGAAGAACCGCTACGGAAGGTGACGCGCATGCCGACGCCATCCCGTCGGGCCGTGTTGCGCGCGGGGGCGGTGGTCGCCGCGGCGGCCACCGCCCTGCCCGGCACGACCGCGCACGCCTCAGTCCCGACCACCACCGCCGCGCGACCGGATGCCGGTGTGTCGGCGGAGGCCTTCCCGCTCGGCGCGGTGAGCCTGCTCGCCGGACCGTTCCAGTCCAACACCACCCGCACCCACGCCTACCTGAAGTTCCTCGACCCGGAACGCCTGCTGCACACGTTCCGGCTCAACGTCGGCCTGCCGTCGACGGCCGTCGCGTGCGGCGGGTGGGAGTCGCCGACCACCGAGCTGCGCGGCCACTCCACGGGGCACGTGCTGACGGCGCTCGCCCAGGCCTACGCGCGCACCGGCGACACCGCGTTCCGCGCCAAGGGCGACCACCTCGTCGCCCAGCTCGCCGTCTGCCAGGACCGGGCACAGGCCGCCGGGTTCAACACCGGCTACCTGTCCGCGTTCCCGGAGGGCTTCATCACCAGGGTCGAGGAACGCCAAGCGGTCTGGGCGCCGTACTACACGCTGCACAAGATCATGGCCGGGCTGCTGGACGTGCACCTCCTCACGGGCAACGCGCAAGCGCTCACCGTGCTCACCCGGATGGCGGCCTGGGTCGGCTGGCGCAACGGCAGGCTGACCCTCGCGCAGCGGCAGAACATGCTGAAGACCGAGTTCGGCGGCATGAACGAGGTGCTGGCGAACCTGTACCAGCTCACCGGCGACCCGGCACACCTCACCGCCGCGCAGTACTTCGACCACGCCGAGGTCTTCGACCCGTTGGCGGTCGACACCGACGCGCTCGACGGCTATCACGCCAACACGCAGATCCCCAAGGCGCTGGGCGCGATCCGCGAGTACCACGCCACCGGCCTGACCCGGTACCGCGACATCGCCACCAACTTCTGGACCATCGTCGTCGGCGCGCACACCTACGCCATCGGCGGCAACTCCAACGGCGAGTACTTCAAGTCACCGGGCCGGATCGCGTCGGAGCTGTCGGACCACACGTGCGAGTGCTGCAACACCTACAACATGCTCAAGCTGACCCGGCAGCTGTTCCGCACCGACCAGCGGGCGCACTACTTCGACTTCTACGAGAAGGCCCTCTACAACCACCTGCTGGGCGCGCAGAACCCGGCGTCGGCGCACGGCCACCACAGCTACTACGTGCCGCTGCGTCCCGGTGGCCAACGCACCTACAGCAACGACTACTACGACTTCACGTGCTGCCACGGCACCGGCATGGAGACCAACACCAAGCACGCCGACAGCGCCTACTTCCACGCGGGCACCACGTTGTACGTCAACCTGTTCATCGCCTCCGTGCTCAGCTGGCCGGGCCGGGGGATCGCGGTGCGGCAGGACACCGGGTTCCCCGAGTCGCCCGCGACCCGGCTCACCGTCACCGGTTCCGGCCCGATCGACCTGCGGGTGCGCATCCCGTCCTGGGCCGCCGGCGCCCAGCTCCGGCTCAACGGCGTGGTGCAGGACGTCCCGGTCGTGCCGGGCACCTACGCGCGGCTGGACCGGACGTGGTCCAGCGGTGACCTGGTGGACGTGAGCCTGCCGATGACCTTGACCAGGGAGAGCGCACCGGACAACCCCGCCGTGCAGGCGGTCCGGCACGGCCCGGTCGTACTGGCGGGCGGGTACGGGACGACGAACCTGACGTCGATGCCGACGCTCCAGCCGGCGACGCTCCGGGCGACCACCACCCCCTTGCGGTACACGGCGACCGCGAGCACCGGCCAGGTGACGCTGCTGCCGTTCTACCAACTGCACGGGCAGCGGTACGCGGTGTACTGGAACGTCACCGACACGCCCGCGCCACCGCCGTTCATCGCGCACTACCCGTTCGACGAGGCGGCGGGGTCGGTGGCGGCGGACGCCACCGGCAACGGCCGGACCGCGACCCTCGCCGGTGGCGCCCGGTGGACCACGGGCCGCAGCGGCTCGGCGGTCGACCTGGGCGGTTCCGGTGAGCACGTGCTGCTGCCCGCCGGCCTGCTCGCCGGCGCGACCGCGTTCAGCGTGGCGACCTGGGTGTGGCTGGGGTCGGTGACCACCTGGGCGCGGGTGTTCGACTTCGGCGCCGGCCCGAGCACGTGCCTGTTCCTCACCCCGCGCAGCTCGGCCGGCGGGCTCCGGTTCGCCATCACCACCGGCGGCGCGGGCGCGGAACAACGCGTCGACGCGCCCGCTCCGCTGCCCTCGGGCGTGTGGACGCACGTCGCGGTGACGCAGGTCGGCGACGTCGGCGTGCTCTACGTCAACGGCGTCGAGGCGGCACGGAACACGGCGCTGACCGTTCGGCCTGCCGCGCTCGGCAGCACCACGCAGAACTGGATCGGCCGCTCCCAGTACGCGGGCGACCCGTACCTGGACGGCGCCGTCGACGGCTTCCGCGTCCACGGCCGCGCCCTCACCGCCGCCGAAGTGGCCGACCTGCACGCCACCGGCCGCTAGCACCCGAGACGACCTCAGACGTTAGGACACCCATGCGCATCCGATCACGGGCGACGAAGCTCGGCGCGGTGCTCGCGCTCGCCGCCTCCGCCGTCGCCGGCCCGACCGCGTCAGCGGCCAACCCGATCGTCACCGCCTACTACACCGCCGATCCGGCGCCCCTCGTCGTCGGCAACACCATGTACGTCTACGCGGGCCGGGACGAGGCGCCCGTGGGGCACGACAACTTCCTCATGCGCGAGTGGCGGGTGCTGTCCTCGACGGACGCCGCCACATGGACCGACCACGGCGCGAAGGCGAACATCGGCACCTTCGCGTGGGCGGGTGCGGACGCGTGGGCGAGCGAGGTCGAGCCGGGCAACGGCAAGTACTACTGGTACACCTCGGTCAACGGCAACGGACCGGGGTGGATGGACATCGGCGTCGCGGTCGGGGACAGCCCGCTCGGCCCGTTCCGCGACGCCAAGGGCGGACCGCTGATCAGCGACAGCACGCCCAACTCGTCCGGGCTGAACATCGACCCGACCGTGTTCACCGACGACGACGGGCAGGCGTACCTCTACTGGGGCGGCTACTGGGGCGCCCGCGCGGCGAAGCTCAAGCCCAACATGATCGAGCTGGACGGGCCGGTGGTCACGCCGCAAGGCCTGACGGACTTCTGGGAAGCGCCCTGGATGTTCAAGCGCAACGGCCTGTACTACATGGTGTACGCCGCCAACGACACCAACGGCTGCGTCACGTCGTCCAGCTACGCCTGCCAGCGCTACGCCACCGCCACCAGCCCGCTGGGGCCGTGGACGCACCGCGGTGTCGTGCTCGACCAGGTCTCGTCGACCACCAACCACGCGGGCGTGGTGCAGTTCAACGGGCAGTGGTACATCGTCTACCACAACGCCAACGCGCCCGGCGGCGGCAACTTCCGCCGTTCCGTCGCGGTGGACCTGCTGCACTTCAACGCCGACGGCACCATGCGCAAGGTCGTGCAGACCACCACCGGGCCACCGCCGAACCCGTCGGGCGGCACGGGCACGAACCTGGCGCCGTCCGCGACCGCCTCCACCTCGTACGTCTCGCCGTGGGAGAACCTGGCCGCGGTCAACAACGGCGGCACGCCCGCGAACTCCGCGGACCGCTCGAACCTCGCCTACGGCAACTGGCCCGAACGCGGCACGCAGTGGGTCGAGTACACCTGGCCCACCGCCAAGTCGGTCAACCGCGTGTCCACGTACTGGTTCGACGACGACCAGGGCATCGACCTGCCGGCGTCGTGCCAGGTCCAGTACTGGACCGGCAGCGCCTACGCGCCCGTGCCCGGCCAGTCGGCGTGCGGCGTCGCCGGGAACACCTCCAACACCACCACGTTCAGCGCCGTGAACACCACTCGGCTGCGGTTGTCGATCACCTCGAAGCCCGACTTCTCGACGGGAGTGCTGGAATGGCAAGCGTTCCAGGCGTGACCCGGCTGCTGACGGCCGTCGTGGTGCTGGGCTCGCTCCTCGTGCCCGTGCAGTCCGCGTCCGCCGCGCAGACCATCGGCTATCCCACGTTCACCGGACCGTCGGTGCCCGCGCCGCCCGTCGGCTACAGCACCGGCAGCACCATGCGCGCCATCTACGACGCCGAGAGCGGCGGCACCGACTTCTGGGTGGACCGCCTGCTGGCCCGCCCCGGCAACGACCCGGCCGGCACGTGGCTGATGACCCGCGGGCGCGGCCTGTTCATGAACACGCACAACCCGGCCGTGATCGGGTTCGGCGGCAACGCGGCGTACTGGGACAACATCAGCAGCCAGAACGCCTACGTCGTCACCGTCGGCTCCGGGACGCTGACCGAGCAGGTGTCGGGCCGCTGGCAGGCACCGAGCCACTGGAAGGGCGTCTACACCGGCGCCGGCGTGCGGGTGGAGGTGGCGAAGTTCATCACGCACAACAACGTCGCCGTCACCAACCTGACCGTCACCAACACCGGGTCGGCGTCCGCGACCCTGCCGTTGCGCGTGACCTCGCCGTACGCGACGACGGTCAGCGGCGCGGAGCTGACCGGTTCACGGCAGGTGAAGAACAACCTCACCACCATCCGGCCCAGGCTGGCCGCGGACGGGTTCACCGCCGCGAGCGGCGCGCTGACCCGGTCGGTCACGCTGGGCGCGGGCCAGTCGGCCACCGCCAAGGTCGTGATGGGCTTCGTCACCGACGAGATCCCGGAGTCGCTGACGGAGTACAACGCCTACCGCGGCCACTCGCCGTCCGTCGCGTTCGCCACCCACGTGCGCGACTACAACCGCTGGTGGGCGGACAACATCCCGTACATCGACGTGCCCGACCCGGCGATCAAGAAGAACGTCTACTACCGCTGGTGGTTGATGCGCTTCAACCACCTCGACGTCGACATCCCCGGCCAGGACTTCCAGTTCCCCGTCCCGATCGAGGGCGTCACCGGCTACAACAACGCGATCGCGCTGACCCAGCCGATGCACATCGACGACCTGAAGTACCTGCGCGACCCGGTCTACTCGTACGGGCCGTGGCTGTCGGTCGGCCAGTCGTCCAAGGGCGGCCGGTTCATGGACAACCCCGGCGACCCGGAGAACTGGTCCAACTCCTACACCCAGTACATCTCCGAGGCGGCCTGGCGCAGCTACCAGATCCACGGCGGCCAGCCCGGCGTCGCGGGCAACCTGGCCAAGTACGCCGAAGGTGACGTGAAGGGCCAGCTGGCCACCTACGACTCCAACGGCAACGGGGTCATCGAGTACGACTGGGGCGCCATGACCGGCAACGACGCCGACGCGGTGTCGTTCGACTGGCGGGCGGGCAACCTCGACCGGGCCGAGACGGCGTACGTGTGGAGCGGCGCGATGGCCGCGCAGCAGGCGTACGCGCTGATCGGCGACACGGCGAAGGCGAACGAGATGCAGGCGCTGGCCGACCGCATCCGCAACGGCGTGGTGAACACGCTGTGGAACCCGTCCCGTCAGCTGCTGGAGCACAAGCACGTGGCCACGAACGCCCACGTGCCGTGGAAGGAGATCAACAACTACTACCCGTACTCGGTCGGCCTGATGCCGAACACGGCCCAGTACCGCGAGGCGCTCCGGTTGTTCGCGGACCCGGCCGAGTACCCGGTGTTCCCCTTCTACACGGCCAACCAGCGGGACAAGGCGGAGGCCGCGCAGGCGGGCCACCCCGGCTCCAACAACTTCTCCACCATCAACTCGACGGTTCAGTTCAGGCTGTACTCGTCGGTGCTGCGCAACTACCCGAACCAGTGGATGACCGCCGAGGACTACAAGAAGCTGCTCTACTGGAACACCTGGGCGCAGTACGTCGGCGGCAACACGCAATGGCCGGACGCCAACGAGTTCTGGGCGAACTGGAACGCCGGCTCCCGCACCATCGACTACCGGTCGTGGATCCACCACAACATCCTCGGCAGCAGCAACTGGACCGTCGTGGAGGACGTGGCCGGGTTGCGGCCCCGCACGGACAGCCGGATCGAGCTCTCGCCGATCAACATCGGCTGGTCGCACTTCGCGGTCAACAACCTGCGCTACCGCAACATGGACCTGAGCGTGGTGTGGGACGACCCCGCCGACGGCGTGACCCGCTACAACGGCGTGCCACAGGGGTATTCGGTCTACCTGAACGGCACGCGGGCGTTCACCGTCGACCGCCTCACCCGCGTGGTCTACGACCCGGCGACCGGTCAGGTCACGTTCCCGTCCGGGGCCGGCGTGGTGAACCACAACGTCGCCGTCGCCGGGTTGCGCGCTCCGCAGGACGTGGCGCACACCGGCGCGCTGATGGTGGACGTCTTCGCCAAGGCGGGCGTCGACCTCACCTCCACGACGCCCAACCTGGCGCAGGGCGCGGCCGTCACGGCGTCGTACACGGCCTCGGGCACTTCGGCCGGAGCCGCGGTCGACGGGCTTCCGACCAACGAACCGCTGTGGGGCACCTCGGGCTCACCCGACGCTTCGGACTGGTACGAGATCGACTTCCGGCAGCAGCGGACGGCCGACGAGGTGAGGCTCCACTTCCGCGACGACCGGGCCGGCAACCGCTACCGGGCGCCGTCGTCGTACGAGGTCCAGTACTGGAACGGCAGCGCGTGGGTGAGCGCGGCAGCGCAGTCGAAGACCCCGGTGACGCCGCGCGCCAACTACAACAAGGTCCGGTTCACCCCGGTGGTCACGCAGCGGGTCCGCGTCCGGCTGACCCACGCCCCGGGGTTCAAGACGGGGTTGACCGAGGTGAAGGTCTACCACCGCGGCGGCGGTGGCGAACCGGAACCGCCGGTGAACCTGGCCCTGACCGCGACGCCGTCGGCGTCCTACACGTCGCCGTGGGAGTCCGTGGCAGCGGTCAACGACGGCATCGATCCGCCGGCGTCCGACGACACCGTCAACCGGCGGTGGGGCACCTGGCCGAACACCGGCGAGCAGTGGGCCGAGCTGACGTGGGACGCGGCGAGGTCCGTGCGGTCGGCGCAGGTGTACTTCTTCGACGACAACGGGGGAGTGCGGGTGCCCGCGTCGTGGCGGTTGCAGCACTGGAACGGCTCGGCCTACGTCGACGTGGCCGGGGCGAGCGGGTACCCGGTGGGGCCTGACCGGTACCACGAGGTGACGTTCACCGGGGTGAGCACGACCCGGTTGCGGGTGGTGCTGCAGAGCGGGGCCGGTTCGGTCGGCCTGCTGGAGGTGAAGGCGTTCGGCTGAGGAGTGGGTGGGGGGACCGGTCGTGGCGACCGATCCCCCCACCTCGGCACAGCGGCTCAGCAGCCGCCGCAGTTGTAGTACGTGACGTCCCAGTGGTTGCTCTCCAGGTAGTAGATGTTCCCGGAGCCGGAACGCCACTTGTTGCCACCGATGTACGAGAAGTTGCCGCGGATGTAGTTCCCGAGGCAGGTGTAGAGGCTGTAGTCGAGCTTGTAGCCGTTCCAGTGGCTGTAGGTGCCGCTGGCGTGGCCGGTCTCGGTGCCACCGGTGATGTTCATCGAGCAGCCGCTGGCGCGCTTCAGGGTCTCGGCGCCCTGGACGGTGGTCAGGTTGATCTGGTCGAACGACGTGCAGGTGGAGTTGTAGCGGTTGCTGCAGTTGCCGCTGGACGACCAGGTGATGCCCGCGGCGCGGAAGCGGTCGGCGGCCTGGGCGTGGGTCAGCTTCGTGACCAGTGCGGTGACCGGGGTTTCGGCGGCCGGCTGGAAGACGACGTCCTCGTGGGACGGGCCGGGTGCGGCGGCGGCGCTGGTCGCGCCGGCGATGGTGAACAGGGCGGCGGCAGCGGCCACGACGGCGGTGCGGAATCGACCGTTACGCATGGGACTGTCCTTTCGACGGGCAGCCCTCGTCGACCCGGGGTCGACCGGGTGGGAGCAAGGGATGCGGCAGGGGTCGACGGCCAGCTTAGGACCCGGGTTGGTTGCCCACAGCGGCCAAGTGGGAGATTTTCTAACAATGCGTTCCGTGGTATGGAATTAACGCTTCGCATCCGCGCTCGTCCGGCTGCGTCGAAGGCCCGAGGCGCGTCTTCAAGCCCTCCTTGCCGGTGCTCGGCAAAGAACCCGGTGGCGGAGCGGCCGAGGTGCGGCGTTGTCCGGCCCTCACCAGTGGATCATTATTGGTGCAGGTCAGCGAGGGGTTGGGGAACCGTCGCAGGCCGGCGCAGGTGATACACCGGGGGAACGAGGGGGCAGGGGGAAGCAGGGGGAACGGTTCCACGTCCGTCGGGGGGCGGGGACTGATCCGGAGCACCGGAGCACGGGCGGTCGACCGTCCGCGCTCCGGTGCTCCGGGCGTTCGGGGGGTTCGTTCGGGGGTTCGGGGTTCCACCGGCGTCGACCGGCCGTCCGGCGAACGTCAGCGGTTCGTAATGGCCCACTTCGCGCTCCGGTGGGGGACGATCAAGACCTGTCCCCTGGAGGTGTGGTCGATGCTGTGGAAGTCCGCGTCCGTTGTCTGCCTGCTGACCCTGGTGGTGAGCTGCGGGTCTGCGCCGACGTCGAGCGGGGGTTCGCCGTCCACGACCGCGGCGCCGACGACGTCCAGCACCGCGACACCCGGTTCGACGGCTTCGCCCGAGCCCGCGCCGAGCGCGCCGGTGGCCGAGCAGCTGAAGTTCACCGCCAAGACGGTCGCCGGGGCCGACTTCTCGGGTGAGAGCCTCGCCGGCAAGCCCGCGGTGCTGTGGTTCTGGGCGCCGTGGTGCCCGAAGTGCCAGCGCGAGGCGCCCGGTGTGGCGGCCACCGCCAAGGACAACGGCGCGGTCACCTTCCTCGGTGTCGCCGCGCTGGACGAGGTGCCCGCCATGGCGAAGTTCGTGGACCGGTTCGCGCTCGGCGGCTTCACGCACCTCGCCGACAAGGACGCGGCGGTGTGGAAGCGGTTCGGCGTCACCGCGCAGCCCGCGTACGCGTTCGTCGGCCGGGACGGCAAGGTGGACGTCGTGACGACCCAGCTGTCCGAGCAGCAGCTCCGCGACCGGGTCACCGCGCTCGCGGGGTCGTGATGACCGAGGTCGTCCTGCTGGCGGCGTTGGCGGGCATGGTCGCGACGGTCAACCCGTGCGGCTTCGCGATGCTGCCCGCCTACCTCGCCCTCGTCGTGCACGGCGACGACGGCCGTGACCGGACGGCGGCGATCGGCCGGGCGCTGGCGGCCAGCGCCGTCATGACCGCCGGGTTCGCGGTGGTGTTCGGCGTCTTCGGCGTGGTGATCGCACCGGTCGCCGCGTCGGTGCAGCGCTACCTGCCGTTCGTCACCGTGGTCATCGGCGCGGCCCTCGTGGTCACCGGCGGCCTGCTGGTGGCGGGGAAGACGCTCTCGCTGCTGCTGCCCAAGCCGACGAAGGGCGCGCCGACCCGGCGGCTGGGGTCGATGTTCGGCTACGGCGTCGCCTACGCGATCGCGTCGCTGTCCTGCACGATCGGACCGTTCCTCGCGGTCGTCGGCACCGCGCTCGGCGGCGCGGACGTGGTCGAGGGCATCGTGGCGTTCCTCGCCTACGCGCTGGGCATGGGGCTGGTGGTCGGCGTGCTCGCCGTCGCCGCCACCATGACCGACAGCACCCTCGCCACGCGCACCAGGACGTTGCTGCCCCACATGTCGCGGATCGGCGGCGTGCTGCTCGTCCTCGTCGGCGCCTACGTCGCCTACTACGGGGTTTACGAACTCCGGTTGTTCTTCGGCGAGGGCGATCCGGCCGACCCGGTGATCGACGCGGCGGCGGCCGTCCAGGGCGCTCTGGTCGAGGCCGTCACCGCCGTGGGTCCGTGGCCGCTGCTCGCGGTGCTGGTGCTGCTCGTCGTGGGCGGCGTCGTGCTCGCCCGCCGCAGGGCACCGCGCGCCTGAACGCCCGTTGTTCGAAATGCAACCGGACATGTCTATTCAATTAGTACCGGGATACGTAGGGTGCGAGCGTCGTAAGGCGTAACGGCTCCGATTTCGGAGGTTTGACAATGCGCGGTAGACGTACACGACGTGTCCGCAGAACTGCTCTGCTCGGCGTGGCGATCCTGACGCTGGGCCTGGCCACCGCCGGTTCGTCCGGCGCCCACCCGGACCACGGCGGCGCCCGGGAGGACTTCCCGGGCGAAGGGGTCGCCGACGGTTCCTACAAGCAGCACGACGGGGACGAAGGCCACCTGCCCGCCGTGTCGCGGAACGTGACCCTGGTCGGCAAGGCCGCGGTGACCAACCCGTCCGGCGCGGGCAACACCGGGCGCATCGCGGACGTGACCGCGTTCGGCGACTACGCCTACCTCACCGCGTTCCGCGAGCCGACGTGCGAGCGGACCGGCGTGCACGTCATGGACATCTCGGACCCCGCCCACCCGGCCGAGGTGACCGGCGCGTTCATCCCGACCAGCGACGGGTCGTACGCGGGCGAGGGCATCCAGGTCGAGCGCGTCGAGAACGCCTACTTCCGCGGCGACCTGCTGATCCACCAGAACGAGACCTGCCCCAACGCGGCGCCCACGCCGAACTCCGGCGGCATCTCGCTGTGGGACGTCACCGACCCGCGCAGCCCCAAGCCCGTGGCGCTGCACACCGGTGACTTCACCAACCCGCAGGGCGGCCTCGACGCGGCGCCGAACCAGACGCACAGCATGCGGATGTGGACCGACGTGTTCACCAACCGCACCTACGTCGTGCTGGTCGACGACGAAGAGGCCAACGACGTCGACATCATGGACATCACCGACCCGTTCCACCCGGTGATGGTCAACGACGAGCTCGACCTCGGCGCGGTGTTCGGCGTCGAGCAGGCCGACCCCGGCAATCTGACGTCGGTGTTCAGCCACGACATGATGATCACCAAGGTCGGTCGTCGTTATGTGATGAACATGAACTACTGGGACGGCGGGTACGTCCTGCTCGACGTCACCGACCCGCGTCCGGGCAAGGTCACGCTGATCGCCGAGAGCGACTACGCGGCGCTGGACGAGGAGCGGGCCGCACGCGGGCACGAGATCAGCCCCGAGGGCAACGCGCACCAGTCCGAGCTGTCGCCGAACCGCAAGTTCATGATCGGCACGGACGAGGACTTCAGCCCGTTCCGGATCGTGGCGAAGATCGACTCCGGGCCGTACGCCGGCACCGAGTACTCCGCCACCCCCGCCCCCGACGCCAAGCAGATCGACGAGAACACCACGATCAGCGGCGTGGTCACCTACGTCGGTGACGCCTGCGGCACGCTGCCCGCGGGCAGCGGCACCGCCCTGGTCGAGCGCGGCACGTGCAGCTTCCAGGTCAAGCTGGACGCCGTCGTTGCCGCCGGCTACACGGCGGGCATCGTGTTCCAGAACCACCGCACCGACTGCCTGAGCGGTGTGTCGATGGCGGCTTCGGGCGAGATCCCGTTCGTGTTCGCCAACCGGTACGCCGGTCTCCGCCTGCTCGGCGTGCCGGGTGTCACCGAGGCCAACGCGTGCACCACGACCACCCCGGCCGGCGGTGGCGAGGCGACCACCATCCGGGCGGCGTTCGACGGTTGGGGCTACGTGCGGCTGTTCGGCACCGACGTGCCGACCCGGCCGGGCGCCACCGGTTCCATCCGGCAGATCGACACCTACGCCGTGCCGGAGTCGCAGGACGCCGCGTACGCGCGCGGGTTCGGCGACCTGTCCGTGCACGAGGTGGCGATGGACCCGGAGAACAGCGACACCGCCTACCTGTCGTACTACGCCGCCGGGCTGCGGGTCGTGAAGTACGGCAAGGACGGCATCGAAGAGGTCGGCGCCTTCATCGACGAGGGCGGCAACAACTTCTGGGGTGTCGAGGTGTGGAAGGACGAGACCGGCGAGCAGTACGTGCTGGCCAGCGACCGTGACCACGGTCTGTACGTGTTCCGCTTCGACGGCTGACGAGCCGCTGTCCGGACGGGGCCGCGCGGTGTGCCACCGCGCGGCCCCGTGCCGTTCCAGCGCCGGTCTAATTGGCCGGCGGACGTTCGGTGTGGTCCCTATGGTGGCTCTGTCGATCCGTGGAGAGGTCGATTCCTGAGGAGGTTCGAGATGCGGCGACTCGTCGGTGTTGTCCGGCCCGGTGCCCCTACCCACACCTCCGAGGACCGTCATCCCCACTCTCAACCTTGGCGTGCTCGCGCACGTCGACGCGGGTAAGACCAGTCTCACCGAGCGGCTGCTGTTCGACCACGGGACCATCCCGAGGCTCGGCAGCGTCGACGCCGGTGACACCCAAACCGATGCCGGCGACCTGGAACGGCGTCGCGGCATCACCATCCGTTCCGCCGTGGCCTGGTTCGTGCTGCGCACCCCCCTGTCGGGTGACCCTCTGTCGGGTGATCTCCGGGTGAACCTCGTGGACACGCCGGGGCGCCCGGACTTCATCGCCGAGGTGGAACGCGCCCTGTCCGTGCTCGACGCCGCCGTCCTGGTGATCTCGGCGGTCGAGGGCGTGCAGGCGCAGACCAGGGTGCTGATGAGGTCGCTGCGGCGGCTGCGGCTGCCGACGCTCGTCTTCGTCAACAAGATCGACCGGATGGGCGCCCGGCAGGACGCCCTGCTGGCGGAGATCCGCCGGAGGCTCACCCCCGCCGTCGTGCCGGTGGTGCGGGTCGAACGGCTCGGCACGCGGTCCGCCGGTGTCGTCCCGCTGGTCCGGCGACGAGGCGTTCCCGCTGGAGGTGGCCGAGCTGCTGGCCGACAACGACCTCTCGCTGCTGGGTCGCGTGGTGGACGGTGACGTGCCCGCGGACCTGATCGGACCGCTCCGGGACCAGACGTCCCGCGGACTGGTGCACCCGGTGTTCTTCGGCTCGGCGATGTCGGGCGCGGGGATGGCGGAGTTGACGGACGGGCTGAGTAAGTTGCTGGCGCCGCGCCCGGTGCGGTCCGACGACCTTCGCGGCACGGTGTTCGCCGTCGAACGCACCGACAAAGGCGAGAAGGTCGCCTACCTGCGTCTCTTCTCCGGTGTGCTGCGCGGCCGGCAGCAGGTGACGTTCCGCCGTCGGGACGCTTCCGGTGTCGTCGAGGAGTACCGGGGGCGAGTCGCCGGGCTGGAGGTGGTGGGCGACGCGTCGGCCCGCCGGCTCACCGCGGGCGACATCGGCAAGCTCCGCGGTCTGCCCTTGGTGCGCGTGGGCGACCGGCTGGGTTCGGACGTCGGGCCGGGTTCGGAAGTCGGGCTGGGTTCGGACGGTCGGCCGCTGCGGGCACACTTCTCGCCGCCGATCCTGGAGTCGGTCGTCCGACCGGCGTGCGACGGCCGGGAAGCCGAACTCCACGCCGCGCTCACCAGACTGGCGGACGAGGACCCGCTGATCCGGACCCGTGCGGCCGGCGGTGCGACGTCGGTCCTCCTGTACGGGGCCGTGCAGCGGGAGGTGATCGCCGAACGCCTCCAGCGCGAGTACGGGATCGACGCGGTGTTCGAGCAGGTTCGGCCGGTGTACTTCGAACGGCCGACGCGTCGGGGCGAGGCCGTCCACGAGTTCGGCAAGCGGGGCCCGAACGAGTTCTGGCAGACGGTGGGCGTGCGCGTCGAGCCCTTGCCGGCGGGCACCGGCAACACGCTGGTCAGGGAGGCCGAATCGGGGCTGCTGCCGAAGGCGTACCACCGCGCCATCGAGGACGCCGTGATGGCGACGCTCCAGCAGGGCCTGCACGGCTGGGAGGTGACCGACTGCGCGGTGACCATCACGCACGTCGGCTGTCTCGCGCCGATGACCGTGGCCGCCGACTTCCGCAACCTGACCCCGTTGGTGGTGGTGCAGGCGTTCGAGCGGGCGGGGAATGCCGTCTACGAGCCCGGTTACGCGGTCGAGGTCGAGGTGCCGGGCGACTCGCTGAGCGCGGTGACCGGTCTTCTGCTGTCGGTCGGTGCCGACCTCGGTCCGGCGGTGGAGTCCGGTCCGGCGGTGGAGTCCGTTTCGACGTGGGTCGTGCCGGGCGTGATCCCGGCCAGGGCGCTGCAAGACCTGGCGGCAGCGCTGCCCGGCCTGACCCGCGGCGAGGGCGCGATCCGGCACGAGCCGGGCCCCGCCCGTCGCGTCCGCGGTGCCGCGCCGACCCGGGCCAGGACGGACGGCAACCCGCTCGACCACGACGAGTACATGCGCTTCCTGTCGAACCGGAACCTGGGCGGCGGCACGGCTTCCGGCCGTCGGTGACCAGGGTCGAGGTCGCTGGGGCCGGGGTCGCGGGGGTCAGCGTCACGCGGGGCGTTCGAAGATCAGCTCCAGCCCGTCTTCGTCGTCCCACTGCTCGCCGACCTCCACGAACCCGAACCCCGCGATGGTCGCCAGCGACGCCGCGTTGTCCGGGCTGATGGTCGCCCGGACGGTTCGAACGTCCGGTTCGGCGGCGGACCGGCGCAGCAACTCGACCAACGTGGCCCGCGCGTAGCCACGACGGCGGAAGGCGGGGTCGATGGCGTACCCGATCTCGACCATGCCGGACTCGTCAGGAGGCCCGTGGAACCCACCGTGCCCCACCACCACACCGCCACCGCCCACCACACCGCCGCCTGCGCCACCGCCCACCACACCGCCGCCTGCGCCACCGCCCACCACACCGCCGCCTGCGCCACCGCCGCCCGCGCCGCCGCCCGCGCCGCCGCGGATCCGGCCGGCGCCCACCGCACCGCCGTCCACCACACCGCCGCCTGCACCGTCCACCGCACCGCCGCCGACCACCACGGCCAGCCGCGCCATCCACCGGGCGTTCTCGGGGTCGGCGGCGATCTGGTCCAGCCGGTACCGCCACACCCACCGCGCCCGGTCGGTCAGGAAGTAGTCGGTCAACGGCACTTCGGCCGCAGTCAGGTCACCGGCGAGCAGGGCGGCCAGGACACGGCCGTCCAACTCGACGAAACGCACGTCATCTGCTGTCACCGTGCGCATGGTCGTTGCCCACCGCCCGCGCGTCCACCGGGTTTCACCCCGCCCCACTTTGACAGGTACTTGTCAATCTGGCACCTTGTCCGCTGTGACCGCGCTGTCCGACCGTGGACGTGAGTTCTCCGCCCTGCTGCTCGAGGTGTTCCGGGTGAACGGACTGCTCCTCGCCGCCGGCGACGAGCTGGCCGAGCCCGCGGGCCTGACCAGCGCCCGGTGGCAGGTGCTCGGCGTGGTCGACCACGGGCCGTGCACGATCGCGCAGGTGGCCCGGATCATGGGCCTGACCAGGCAAGCAGTGCGGCAGACGGCGACCAGCCTGGTCCGCGACGGCATGGCCGAGTTCCACGACAACCCGCAAGACCTCCGCGCCAAGCTCCTGGCGCTCACCCCACGCGGCCGGTCGGCGTTGCGCCAGGTCGAACGCCGTCAGGCCGCCTGGGCCAACGACCTGGCCGGCCGCATCGCCCTCGCCGAACTCCGCGCCGTCACCGGCACGCTGCGCGACCTCGGCGACCTGTTGGAGGACCGATGACCGTCATCCCGTTACTGCCCTGCGCGTCGATCGACGACGTCGAGGAGTTCTACTCGGCGCTGGGTTTCGAGCGCACGTACCGGCAGACCAAACCCAACCCCTACCTGGGGATGCGCCTGGACCACATCGAACTGCACTTCGGCACCATCCCGGGCTTCAACCCGGCCGACTCCTACGGCAGCTGCGTGATCCAGGTGCCCGACACCGGCGTCCTGCACAGCGCGTTCGCCGAAGGGCTGCGCGCGGCGTACGGCAAGGTGCCGGTGGCGGGAATTCCCCGGATGACCCGGCCGCGTCCCCGCAAGAACGTCGACGGCCTGGCCGGCTTCACCGTGATCGACCCGGGTGGCAACTGGATCCGCATCTTCCCGGCGGCGCACACCGCCGAATCCGCCACGCCCACCACGCCCTCCGGCAAGCTCGCCAAGGCGGTCGAGAACGCCGTCGTGCAGTCGGACAGCCGCGGCGACGTGGCCCAGGCCGCCAAGATCCTCGACGGCGCGCTGGCCAAGGCCGAGGACGCCAGTCCGGTGGAACGGGTGGAAGCCCTGGCCTACCGGGCCGAACTGGCGTTCATCCTGGAGGACCGGACGCGCGCCGCGGAGGTGTTGGCCGAGTTGAGCGCGATTCCGCTGACCGCCGAGGAACGCGAACGCCTGGCGGACACCCTGGCGACCGTCGAGGAGATGCGCCGGTAGCTCAGGGGTAGTCGCGCTCGTCGTACTTGTCGAGGGACAGCAGCGTGCGGATGGTGGTGGCGGCCTCGCTGCTACCACCCGGGATCGCGGCCTTGACCGCCTCGATCACCGCTTCCCGCGTCGGGGCGAGGGCGGCGCGGTCCCAGTGCGGTTGCGCCGGCTCGGATTCGGCGATCAACGCCGTCATGGCCGGGACGACGTCGGCGGGCCAGACGACGGCCCGGAGTTCGGCGACGTGGGCCTGGTTGGCCTTGGCGGTGGCGTCGGCCAGTGCCTGGACCTCGGCGATCGGGCGGCCATCGTTGAGGCCCTGCTCTAAGTGCTCCAACGCCTCGTTGTAGGGCTTGACGATGTCCAGGTAGCGCCGAGCGGCCTCGTCCTTGGCCAACGGGACCGGCACCGCTGACGCAGTCGTTCCCACAGTCGTCGCCGCAGTCGTCGCCACCGTTTCAGCCACCGCAGCCGCCGGCACCTCGTCGGTGCTCGCGGTCGAGCAGCCGCTGACCGCGCACAGCACGACCAGAGCGCCCATCACAACGTTGCGCATGATTCCCCCCGGTTCCACGGGGACGACCTTAGGGCCCCCATTCGGGTGGACCTCCTGGGGCTCGCTCATGACCTTCGGCTGCCCCGCCGCGTCCACGGCCACGTCATCAACGCCCACACGAGGAGCACGGCCGCGCTCTCGGGCACGAGGTACCACGGCCAGTCGCCGAGGAGGTCCAGCACGGACCCGGTCGGCGGCTTCCGGTTGACGTAGCCGTAGTTGGAGCCGAGCGCCAGGTTCAGCACGAACACCGCCGCCGCCCACACCACCGTGATCAACACGGCCAGCCGGTACCCGCGCCAGTCGGGCCGCAGGCCGAGCCCCCAGGTCAGGTAGACGGCCGCCCAGACGACGAACAGGTGCGTGGCCCAGAAGAGCAGGAACCCGAGGTCGGGGAAGTCCACCCGCAGCACCGGCGTGACCAGGGCCTGGACGCTCAGCGTCAGCCCCCAGTAGTAGGTGAGCGCGAACGCCCACCGGCGCTGCGACCACAACGCGTACGCCGCGACCGGCCCGGCCAGGTCGGACAGTTGCAGCGGCAGCGAGTGCTGGACGTCCCAGCGCGGCGGCAGCATCAGATACGCGTGGATGGCCACTTCGAGGACCAGGACGACCCCCGCGAACCAGCGCGAGAACCGACGTGAAGGCCGCCGACGCCCGATCGCCACCACCGCCGCGACGCCCACCGCGAACAGCACCAGCACGACCCAGTGGGAAGTGCCGTACGCGGTGAACCCGTGGTCGATCGACAACGACCCCACACGTCGGACTACCCCGGTCGCCGCCCGGCTACGCGGCGGGTCGGGGTCAGCCCGCGCGGGTCGTGGCCACGTCGTCCAGCGTCGGGACCACCTTGAGCAACCGGTCCACCTCGGTGAGGCGCAGCGGGCGGACCACCGAGCGGCGGCTCGCCACGACCGTGAACGGCACGCCCTCCGCGACCGCGCGGTGGTGCGTCTCGAGGAGGGCCGCGATGCCGAGCGAGCCCAGCACGGTCACGTCGGACAGGTCCGCGACCAGCGCCGGGGGCCGCAGGTCGAGTTGGGCGTCCAACTCGGCGCGGATCAGGTCGACGCCCACGACGTCGACGTCGCCGGTGACCCGGGTGACGGACAGGCCGCGCACCTCGGTCGTCTCGACGGCGAGATCCCCGTCCGACGGGTGCAGATCGGTCATCGCAACGCTCCTCCGTGGACCGGGCGGTGTGACAGTGGCGTCGCGTCGGCCGCGCCGGACGTTACGTCCAGGCTCAAACCGGTTACCCCGTGCGCTCGCCGGGGTATTCCTCCGGTTCCCGGAGAACCGCGGAGGTGGTGCATGTCCAGCCCTCGGCACGGCGGCGCGCACGGCGCGGTCGTGGTCGGTTTCGACGGTTCCGAGCCGTCCCGGCTGGCCGCGTTCTGGGCCGCGCGTGAAGCGGCCAGCCGGCGGTGTGGCCTGCTGGTCGTGAACGTGCTGCGCGGGCCGATGCCGGAACTGGCCATGTCGCCGATGGCCGTGCCGCTGCCCGACGCGGTGACGGACGAGGCGGTGCGCGGGTTCGCCGAGAAGGAACTGGCCGAGGTCGCCGCCGAGTGCGAGCAGCGCACTCCTGGGCTGGACGTGCGCACGTCGCTGGAGGACGGCTACTCGGCCGACGTGCTGAGCCGGGTCGCGCGGGGTGCGGAGCTGCTCGCGGTCGGCTCGTCGGGGCGTTCCGGGCTGTCCCGGGCACTGCTCGGCTCGACCACCGCGGACCTGGTGCACGCCCACCACGGCCCGACCGTGGTGGTGCGCGGCGACGGCCGCGAGGACGGCCGGGTGGTCGTCGGGGTCGACGGGTCGGAGACCAGCGACCGGGCGGTCGCCTTCGCGTTCGAGTACGCCTCCCGCCGCGGCGGCGACCTGCTCGCCGTGCACGCGTGGGCCGACCTGCCGCTGGAGGCGCTGGCCCCGCTGCGCAACCAGGACGCCAACCGGCCGCACGTGGAGGCGCAGGCCGAGGCGTTGATCGACCGGAGCCTGGCACCGCACCGCGAGGAGTACCCGGACGTGCGGGTGAGCCGGGCGGTGGCCTTCGACGGTCCCGCGCACGCGTTGTTGGAGAACGCCCGCACGGCCGCGTTGCTCGTCGTCGGCAGCCACGGCCGCGGCGCGATCCGCCGTGCGCTGCTCGGCTCGGTCGGCCACGCCGTGCTCTACCACGCGCCGTGCTCCGTGGCGGTGGTGCACCGCGACCGCGACCAGGCGCTACCAGGAGGAACGTCGTGACCGAACGTCCGCACTCGCCGGGCCCGAACCCGCGGGGGCACGAGCCCGACTCGCCCGACCCGTTGATCCCGCCGGACCCGTCGCCGGGCCGACCCCGGCCGTCCGGACCACAGCCGCCCGGACCCGAACCGGTGCCACCCGAGCCGATGCCCCGGCCGGTGCCGCCGACGTCCGCCCGCTGACGCCGTGCTGACCGTCAGCGGACTCACGTGGGTGCTCACGATCGGTCTGATCGTCCTGCTGCTCGCGGTGGACATGGTGCACGCCGTCGTGCGCCCGCACCGGGTAGGCATCGGCGAGGCGACCGGCTGGTCGGTGTTCTACATCGCCGTCGCGATCCTGTTCGGCGTGTGGTTCACGCTGCACAACGGAGGCGAGCTGGGCACCGAGTACTTCGTCGGCTACCTGGTGGAGAAGAGCCTCTCGGTCGACAACCTGTTCGTGTTCGTGATCATCATGTCCACGTTCGCGGTGCCCGAGGAGCACCAGCACAAGGTGCTGACGTTCGGCATCGTGATGGCGCTGGCCCTGCGCGCGGTGTTCATCGCGGTCGGCGCGACGCTGTTGTCGTTGTTCTCGTTCGCGTTCCTGATCTTCGGTTTGCTGCTCCTCTACACGGCCGTGCAGCTGTTCCGGCACCGGGACGAGAGCCCGGACGTCGAGGACAACATCGTGGTCAAGACCGCCCGGCGGGTGCTGCCGATCGCCGACGACTACGTGCGCGGGAAGCTCTTCACCCGCGACGACGGCAGGTTCGTGGCCACACCGCTGCTCGTCGTGCTGCTGGCGATCGGCAGCATCGACCTGCTGTTCGCGCTGGACTCCATCCCCGCGGTGTTCGGCATCACCGAGGAGCCCTACATCGTGTTCGTCTGCAACGCGTTCGCGCTGCTGGGGTTGCGGGCGTTGTTCTTCCTGGTGAAGGGGCTGCTGGACCGGCTGGTGTACCTGTCGACCGGGTTGTCGCTGATCCTGGCGTTCATCGGGGTGAAGCTGATCCTCCAGTGGGCGCACGCCGACATCGACCCGAGGGTGCCCGAGGTGCCGACGTTCGTCAGCCTGGCCGTGATCGTCGTGGTGCTCGTCGTCGTCACCGTCGCGAGCCTGGCCAAGACCCGGCGCGACCCGTCGGTGACGGCGCGGCCCGGCTCGCTGCGGGCCCGCCGAGCGCGTGCCGGGACAGCTCCGGGAGAACAGCCGGACGCGCCACCCCGAGGGCGACCGCGTCGGTCAGGCCCCGGCTGACGGCGACGACATGAGCCCGTCGCGCAGCCACTCCCTCAGGACCGCTTCCCCCGGTACGAGGTCGCCCACGGGTCGGGGTGCGCGGCCAGGTAGTCCTCGAACGTCACGGTGCCGTCGGCGCGGTCGGGGGCGAGGTGGCCGCCGTCGCGGTAGCCGCGGAAGGTGCGGCCCGGCACCCGGACCGGCACCACCGCCCGTCGGCGTCCGGTGGCCCGGAGGAACGCCCCGGCCAGGTCGCGGGCGTCCCTGACCTGCGGTCCGGCGAAGTCGGGCGCTCGGCCCAGCGGCTCTCCGACGGCCAGGTCCGCGAGCCGGTCGGCCACGTCGCCCGCGTCGACGGGCTGGAAGCGGAGCGCGGGCACCGGCATCACCGGTGACCGGGCCGCTCCGGCGAACAGCACGCGCAGCAGGTCGTGGAACTGGGTGGCCCGCAGGATCGTGTGCGGTCGGCCGGACCGCTCGATCAGCCGTTCGGCCGCGAGTTTGCCCTGGTAGTAGGGCAGAGGTACGCGGTCGACGCCGACGATCGAGACGTACGCGAGGTGGGCGCCGGCTTGTCCGGCCGCTTCGACCACCCGGCCCGCGATGGCGGCCTCCGCACCCCGGCCGAACGCGGTCGCGCAGTGCACGATCACGTCCATCCCGGCCGCCGCCTCCCGCACCCCCTGCCCGGTCTTCAGGTCAGCGACCACCCAACCCGGTGACGGCTGCGGGCGACGGCTCAGGCCCCGCACGTCGTGGCCGTCGCGTTCGAGCCGTTCGACCACCCTGCGGCCCAGCAGCCCGGTCCCACCCGTCACCAAGATCCGTTTGCCCATGAACCAGATCCTCCCGCGCCCGCGCGAGTCGCACCTCCAGAACACGCGAGCCCAACACCCAGACCAGTGAGTCCAACGTTCAGAACACGTGAGTCCTACGCTCAGGACACGTGAGTCCTACGTTCGGAACGCATGAATTCAACACTCGTGCACTACCGGGCGAGCAGGTCCCGCAACGCCTTCACGACGTCGGCCGGTGCTTCCTCCGCCATGAAGTGACCGCACGACACGGTGTTGTGCTCCAAGTCGGTCGCCCACTCACGCCACCGCGCGGCGGCGTCGAAACCGAGGGCGGCACCCCAGTCCTGCTGGAGCACGGACACCGGCATCCGCAGTCGGTTGCCGGCCACCTGGTCGGCCCGGTCGTGTTCGACGTCGACGGTGGCCGACGCCCGGTAGTCGGCGACGATCGACGGCACCGCCTCACGGGACGCCTTCAGGTAAGCGGCACGGATGTCGGCCGGGATGGACGTCGGGTCGTTCACCCAGACGTCGAGGAAGTGGCCGAAGAACGCGTCCGCCGACGCCGCGATCATGGTCTCCGCCAACCCCGGCGGCTGCGCCATCAGGTACAGGTGGAAGCCCACGGCGGCCGTCGTGCCGTGCATGACGTCCCACATGTCGAGGGTCGGCAGCACGTCCAACGACGCCAGGTGGGTGACCACGTCCGGGTGATCCAGGCCCAAGCGGAACGCCACCAGCGCGCCCCGGTCGTGCCCGGCCAACGCGAACCGCTCGTGCCCGAAAGCACGGGCGACGGCCACCACGTCGGCCGCCATGGTCCGCTTGGAGTAGGCCTGCCCGTCATCGGCCGGCTTGTCGCTGTCGCCGTAACCACGCAGGTCAGGGCAGATGACGGTGTGGTCGGCGGCCAGGTCGACGGCGACGTGCCGCCACATCAGGTGCGTCTGCGGGAAGCCGTGGAGGAGGACGATCGGGCTGCCCGACCCGCCCACGGCGACGTTGAGCGACACACCGTCGGCGACGAGTACTCGCTGCCGGGTGAACGACGTGATCCTCGGGGGCATTTCGTGGCTCCTCGTGTTTGCTGTGAACGTCCTCGGTGGACGACTCTGCGGTACCGCGATCAGCGCCCGGTCAGCGTCGGATCAGCGGTGCCCGGACGGCCGGTCGGCTACGTTGTCCGGCGATGGTGCGTTTCGGCGTGTTGGGGCCGCTGGAGGCCGAGGACGAGCGCGGGCCGGTCGACCTCAAGGGCCTGCGGCACCGGGCCGTGCTGGCACGGCTGCTGGTGGCCAGGGGACGGGTCGTGCCGGTCACGCGGCTGATCGACGACCTCTGGGACGTCCCGCCGGACGGTGCTCTGGGCGCCGTGCAGACGTTCGTCGGCGCGCTGCGGAAGGCCCTGGAACCGGACCGTCCACCCCGTACTCCCGCCCGGCTGCTGGTCACCGCGCCGCCCGGTTACGCGTTGCGGGCGGAGGAGGTCGACGCTTGGCGGTTCGAGGACGAGGTCGCGGCGTCGGCCCGGTTGCTGGCGGACGGTCGCGCCGGGCAGGCCCTCGTGCTGTTGGACGACGCGCTGGGCCGGTGGCGAGGACCCGCCTATGCCGAGTTCGACCACGACTGGGCACGCGGCGAGGCTGCCCGGCTGGACGAAGTGCGGCTGCTGGCCGTGGAACGGCGGGCCGAGGCGGCGTTGGCCCTCGGTAAGGCGGCCGAGACGGTGCCGGGCCTGCGGGCGCACGTGGCGGGGCATCCGCTGCGCGAGGAGGGCCGACGGCTGCTCGCCCTCGCGCTGTACCGGACGGGCCGGCAGGGCGACGCGTTGGCGACGCTGCGCCAGGCACGTGAAGTCCTGCGCACCGAACTCGGCGTCGACCCCGGTGAAGGCCTGCGGCAGCTGGAGGCGGACGTCCTCGCCCAGGCCACACACCTCACCGTCCAAACCCCACAGCCGCCTCCCGAGCACCCGTTCGTCGGTCGCACCGCGGAGTTGGCCGCGTTGGCGCGGGCGACGCGCCTCGCCTTGATCTCCGGCGCCGCCGGGGCGGGCAAGACCGCGTTGGCCGGTGCCCTGGCCGAACGACTGGCCGCCGCCGGCTGGACCACCGCCTGGGGCACGTGCCCGGAACTACCGGCACCCCCTGCCTGGCCGTGGACGCAGATGAGCGAAACCCTTGCCGCGGCAGGACATGCCGACCCCGTCGCCGCGAGGTTCCACCGGCACCGGGCGATCGCCTCGCACCTGGCCGCGATCGCCGCGGAGAACCCGGTCCTGCTGGTCTTCGACGACCTGCACTGGGCCGACGAGGAAACCCTCGCCCTGTTCACCGCGCTGGCCGACGCCGACACCGGACCCGTGCTGGTCGTCGGCACGTACCGCTCGACCGACATCTCCGCCGGTCTGGCCGAGGCCCTGGGCCGGGCCGCCCGCGCCGAACCGACCCGGATCTACCTCGGAGGCCTGACCGAACCCGGGGTGCGGGAACTGGTGGACGCCATCACCGACCACAAGATGACGGCGGCCGACGTGCGCACGGTCCACGCCCGCAGCGGCGGCAACCCGTTCTTCGTCCGCGAACTCACCCGTCTCTGGCAGTCCGAAGGCGACGAAGCCCTCCGCACCGTCCCCGCCGGTGTCCGCGACGTCATCCGCCACCGGCTGACGAAGCTCAGTGACACGGCTCGGACCCACCTGCGCCAGGCATCGGTTCTGGGCCAGGACGTCGACCTGGACGTCCTGATCCAGCTCGCCGGTGACGAGGACGCGGTGCTGGACTCCGTCGAATCCGCTGTGCTCGCGGGCTTCCTGGTCGAGCGGAACGCCGACCGCCTCGGCTTCGCCCACGCACTCGTCCACGAGACGTTGTACGAGGACATCCCGCGCGCCCGCCGTGCCCGGTGGCACGCCGCAGCCGCCGACGTCATCGAGCGGACCCGGCCGGACGACGTGGAGGCCATCGCCCACCACCTCCTGCGAGCCGGGAACCGCGCCACCGCCGCACGTGCCGCGCACTACACCCGTGCGGCGGCCGAACGCGCGGAACGCCGGTTCGCACCGCACCAAGCCGCGACCCTGTGGCGGGAGACGCTGGACCGGTCGGGTCCGGGTGAGGCTCGCCTGGAGGCGTTGATGGGGCTGGTGCGGGCGCTCGCCGTGACCGGTGACCTGGCGCAGGCACGCCGGTACCGCGCGGAGGCCGTCACGGCGGCGGTGGGTGATCCGGTGCGGGTCGCCCGCACGATCGGCTCGTTCGACGTGCCCGCTATCTGGACGACCAACGACGACGAGGCGCTGTCCGCCGAACTCGTCACGGCCGCCGAGCGCACCCTCGCCGTCCTGCCGCCCGGGCACGAGGCGGAACGCGCCCGCCTCCTGATCACCATCGCGATGGAGCGACGGGCCGACGCCGGACGACGCGGACTGGCGGCGGCACGCGAAGCCGAGACGATCGCCCGTGACCTGGACGACCCGTCGCTGCTCGCGTTGGCGCTGAACGGCCGTTTCCTCCAGACCTTCCACCGAGCCGGTCTGGCGCCCGAACGGGCCCGCATCGGCGAAGAACTCCTCGACCTGGCCCGCCGCCACGACCTGGTGACGTTCGAGGTGCTGGCACACCTGATCCTCGTCCAGTCCCACGCCGCACTCGCCGACCTGCCGTCCGCCGACCACCACGCCACCGCCGCCGACGTGCTCGCCGAACGCCACGACCTGCCGCTGGTCGGTGTGTTCACGGCTTGGTACGCCGCACTCCGGCTGGCCGCGACCGGCCGACGGCCCGAAGCCCGAACCGCCTACCGCGCCGCCGCGACCAGGCTCACCGGCACCGGGATGTCCGGGCTGGAGCGCGGAATCCTGCCGTTGGCACTGCTCGGCGTCGGCGAGGTGCAGGACGCCGACTGGGGCCCGTACGAGCCTTGGGCGCGACCGTTGGTCCTGTTGGCGCGGGGTGAGCGCGACGAAGCCCTCGCCGCCGACGTGCCGGACTCGCCGCACGACCTGCTGTTCGAAGCGCGGACCTGTCTGCACGCGGAGATCGCCGTCGAAGCCGGTGACCGACCCATGATGGAACGCCTCTACGCCCGGCTGCTTCCGGCTTCGGGGGAACTGGCCGGTGCGGGCAGCGGCCTGCTCACCTTCGGCCCCACCGCCCGCCACCTCGGCAACCTGGCCAGGGCGCTGGGACGGCACGCCGAAGCCGCCGACCACTACCGCCAGGCCGAGGAGATCACCGCACGAGTCGAACAGGCCGCGCCGGCCGCACAGACCACACCGACCGCGCCAGCCCAACAGGCCGCGCCAGCCACACCGGCCGTACGGGCCGAACAGACCACGCCAGCCGAACGAGCTGTGCCAGCCGAGCCAACCATGCCAGCCGAGCAGGCCACGCCAGCCCAACAGGCCGCACGACACCGGGACACCTAACCCTCCCCGCCAGGGCTCACCAGACCAGTCTCGTAGGCGACCACGACGGCCTGCACCCGGTCCCGCAGCCGGAGTTTCGCCAAGATCCGGGCGACGTGGGTCTTGACCGTCGCCTCCGACAGGTGCAACCGATCGGCGAGTTCCGCGTTGCTCAACCCCCGCGCCAACAGCCGCAATACCTCCAGTTCACGCGGCGTCAAGGCGGCCAGGTCGCGGTGTGGGGCGGCGGTGTCCGCACCCCGGTTCGCGAACCTCTCGACCAGCCGCCGGGTGATCGTCGGGGCCAGCAACGCGTCACCCGCCCGGACCATCCGGACGGACGCGACGAGGTGTTCCGGCGTCACGTCCTTGAGCAGGAAACCGCTGGCACCGGCCGACAACGCGGCGTACACGTAGTGGTCGAGGTCGAACGTGGTCAGGATGATCACGCGCGGCTCGCCGTCCGCGCCGGTGAGGATGCGCCGGGTCGCCTCCAGCCCGTCCAGCTCCGGCATCCGGATGTCCATCAGCACAACGTCGGGCCGCGTGCGCCGGACCGCGTCCACGGCGTCCGCGCCGTTGGCCGCCTCGGCCACCACGTCGATGCCGTCGGCGCTGAGGATCATCCGGAAACCGGTGCGGACCAGCGCCTGGTCGTCGGCGACCACCACGCGCAGCGATCCGGTCACGGTGCCTCCAAGGGGATCAGGGCGGTGACGCGGTACCCGCCGCCAAGGCGCCGCCGGGCGTTCAGGGTGCCGCCGTACACGGCCAAGCGCTCACGCAGGCCGATCAACCCGTGCCCGGCACCGCCGGCCGCACCGGGACCGGGCTCGCCGCCGGTGTCGACCACGTCCACCCGGAGGTCGTCGGCCCCGTAGTCGACGGTCACGGTCGCCGGCGCGCCCGCCGCGTGCTTCACGGTGTTCGTCAACGCCTCCTGCACCACCCGGTACGCGGTCAGCTCGACCCCCGACGGCAACGGGCGCGGCACACCGGTCACGGTCAGCTCGACCGGCAACCCGGCGTCGCGCACCCGGGACACCAACGCCTCCAGCTGATCGAGGCCGGGCTGCGGCGCGAGTTCGGCCGGATCGGCGCCGTCCATCGTCAGCAGCCCCATGACGTGCCGCAGCTCCGTCATCGCCGCCCGCCCACCGGCCTCCACCGCGAGCAACGCCTCCTCGGCCTGGTCGGGCGCCGTCGCCATCACCTTGCGGGCCGCGCCGGCCTGGATCGTCATCACGCTCACGTGGTGCGTCACCACGTCGTGCAGCTCGCGGGCGATCCTGGAGCGCTCGTGCGCGACGGCCCGCTGCAACGCCTCCGCCTGCTCGCGTTCCAGCGCCGACACCTGCGCCAGCCCTTCGTCGGTCCGCACCTTCCACGTGCGCAGGCCGTTCGCCGCGACGATCAGCGGCACCAGGACGACCAGCGGGACGTACTGGTTCGGCACGACCGGCAGCTCCGAATCGCGGAGCACCGCGACCGACAGCACCGTCACCACCAGGCTCGCCAACGCCGGCGGCCGGTGCGGGCTGTACGCGGCGGCCGAGTAGGCGGCGATGACGCACGCGTAGAACGTGAGCCTCGGCCACTCCGTCGGCGTCATCAGGTTCGCTTCGAGCACGATCCACAGCACGACCAGGGGGTACCGGCGGCGCAGTGCCAGGACGGCCGACGAGACGACCGCCACGACCACCGCGCCGACCTCACCGCCCGGCTCGGTCCGGAACTCGGACAGGTCCTGGCCGGGGAACCTGACCGGCGCGGGGAAGTCGCCCGCGTCGAGCGCGTACTCCACCGACACGATGCCGAGCACCAGCGCCAGCACGACGTCGAAGACGTAGTTGCGCCGCGCGGGCCGGGGGAGCGGACCGGTCGGGAGCAGCACCAGGGTGGCCCAGTGCCGCAATCGGTCCGCCACCGGCGCGCTCGTCACCGTCTCATTCTCTCGGACGGCCGTGCGCCGCGGCATCCACCCGCACGCCCCCTCGATGCACACCGCTCGCCTACATCGCAGGGATGACGCGGACCGCCCTCATCCCGGCGGGCTACCGGAAATGCCTCCCGCGACCGACGCGCCCGGAACCGCCGCGCTCCTAGCGTCCACCGCGCCGGAAAGGCGATCCGCCTGAAGAGACGATCGAGGGAGACCGAAACCATGACCACGCCGGTGATCGAGCTGCGTGACGTGAGCCGCAGGTACGACGAAGGGCCACCGGCGTTGCGGGACGTGTCGCTGACCGTGCACGCGGGGGAGGCCGTCGCGATCCTCGGCCCGTCCGGCAGCGGCAAGTCCACGATGCTGAACCTGATCGCGGGACTGGACCGGCCGGACACCGGCACGGTCACGGTGGCCGGCAAGCGGGTGGACGGGCTGGGGGAGGCCGCGTCGGCGCGCTTCCGGCGGGCCGGGATCGGCATGGTGTTCCAGTTCTTCAACCTGCTGGACGACCTGACCGTGACCGACAACGTCGTGCTGCCCGCGCAGTTGGCGGGCATGGCCCGCGGTGAGGCGAGCCGGCGTGCGGCGGAACTGCTCGACACGCTCGGCATCGCCCG
Source organism: Saccharothrix sp. NRRL B-16314 (assembly GCF_000716595.1). Classification (GTDB taxonomy): domain Bacteria; phylum Actinomycetota; class Actinomycetes; order Mycobacteriales; family Pseudonocardiaceae; genus Actinosynnema. The sequence goes on along the minus strand of NZ_JNXC01000006.1, from coordinate 81,472 downwards.
GCACGCCCGTGCCTACCCCGGTCGGCTGTCCGGCGGTGAGCGACAGCGGGTCGCGGTGGCCAGGGCGTTGATGAACCGCCCCGCGCTGCTGCTCGCCGACGAACCGACCGGTGCGCTGGACACGGCGTCCGGTGAGGACGTCAGCGCGCTGCTCACCGAGCTGAACGCCGACGGCCAGACCATCGTCGTGGTCACCCACGACCTCGCGCTGGCCCGGTCGTGCACCAGGCGCACGATCCGGCTGGTCGACGGCAAGATCGCCGGGGACGTCGCAGCGAACCCGGAGCCCACCCGATGAGCGGGCTGGGCAGGGTCGTGCGGTCGGGCGTGGGACGCCGCCGCGTGCAGACCGTGGTGATCGGGCTCGCCACGACGATGGCGGTGACGGCGTCCGTGCTCGGGGGTTCGCTGCTGGTCGCGTCCGCCGCGCCGTTCGACAACGCGTTCGCCGAGCAGAAAGGCGCGCACCTGGCCGCGGAGTTCGACGCGGGCAGGACGACGTCCGCGCAGTTGTCGGCCACCGCGTCCGCCTCGGGCGTCACGGCGTCGGCCGGACCGTTCCCGACCGTGACGACCACCCCGACCGCGGACGGCCCCGGTGACCCGGCGCCCATGTCGGTGGTGGGCCGGGCGGACCCGGGAGGCCCGGTGGACGCCGTGACGCTGACCGACGGCGCCTGGGCCGACGCGGTGGACGAGATCGTGGTGTCGGCGGACGGTCCGTTCGCCCACTACCGCGAGGGGTCCGGCGTCGGCCGCCGGTTCACCTTCCCCGACCTGCCCGGCAGCCCCACGTTGACGGTGGTGGGCGTGGCAAGGTCCATCAGCCGCACCGCCGACGGCTGGGTGCTCCCGTCGCTGATCACCGCGCCTACCGGGTACCAGGTGCTCTACCGCCTCGCCACCGCCGACACCGCCGAACAGGTCGACGCGGGCCGTGCCGCGGTGGCGGCGCTGGCACCGGAAGGGGCGTTGAGCGGGTCGCAGTCGTGGCTGGTGCTGAAGAAGGCGGCCGATCGCGCGGTCGCGGTGTTCGTGCCGTTCCTGGTCGCGTTCGGGCTGCTGGGGCTGGTCATGTCGTTGCTGGTGGTCGGCAACGTGGTGGCGGGCGCGGTCGGCGCGGGGACGCGGCGGATCGGGATCCTGAAGTCCCTCGGGTTCACCCCGGCCCAGGTCGTGTGGGCGTACGTGGCGCAAGCCCTGATCCCGGCCGCGGTCGGCACCGCGATCGGTGTCGTCGTGGGCAACCTGCTGACCATCCCGGTGCTCGCGGAGACCGAGGAGGTGTACGGCACGGTGACGTCGGCCGTGTCGCCCGTGGTGGCCGCCGTGGTGATCGCGGGTGCGCTCGGGATGGTGGCCGTGACCGCGTTGACCAGCGCGTTGCGGGCCGGGCGGTTGCGCACGGTGGACGCCATCGCGGTCGGTCGCACCCCGCGTCACGGCCGGGGTCGGTGGGCGGCGCGACTGACCGCGCGCCTGCCGCTGCCCCGACCGGTCGGCCTCGGTCTGGCCCGTCCGTTCGCGCGGCCGGCCCGTGCGATGGCGATGGGCGCGGCGGTGCTGTTCGGCGCCACGGCCGTCACGTTCGCCGTCGGCCTGGCGTCGTCGCTCAACGAGTTGCAGATCGCCCGTGACCACGACAACGCCGACGTCAGGATCGGCGTCGAGGGGAACGGCAACGCCGTCCCGTCCGGGCCGGGCACGCGGCTGGACGTCGACTCGGCGGCCGTCACCGCCGCAGTCGAAGCGCAGCCAGGCACCCGTGCGCACTACAGCACCACCAGGACCCGGGTGAGCGTCGCGGGCGTGGCCGGCACCAGCACGATCGTCTCGTTCAGCGGTGACGCCACCTGGGACGGCTACGAGATGGTCGCCGGCAGGTGGTTCCAGGCGCCCGGCGAGGCCGTCGCCGCCAGACCGTTCCTGACCGCCACCGGCGCGGAGGTCGGCGACACCGTCACCCTGGACGACGGCGGGAAGTCGGTGACCGTGCGGATCGTCGGCGACGTCTTCGAGATGTCCAGCGAGGGCATGGTGGTCCTGACCGACGAGGCCACGTTCGCCGCCGCTCCCGGGCCGATGGGCGCGAGCCACCACATCGCGGTCCGGCCGGGCACCGACGTCACCGCCTACATCGGCGCCCTGGACACCGCGCTGAAGCCGCTCGGGACGTCCGCCCGGCCTGCCCGGACCGATGGTGGCAGCGACACGATCGTGCTGATCAACAGCCTCACCGCGACGCTCACGCTGATGCTCGTCGCGGTCGCCGCCCTGGGCGTGCTGAACTCCGTCGTGCTGGACACCCGCGAACGCGTCCGCGACATCGGCGTCCACCGGGCACTGGGCATGACGCCGAAGCAGACCATCACCATGGTCGTCTCGTCGGTCCTGGTCACCGGCGTCGTCGGCGCCGCGATCGGCGTGCCGGCGGGGGTCGCCCTGCACGGAGCGGTCATGCCCGCGATGGAGAAGAGCGCCGGGCTCGGCCTGCCCGCCTCCGTCTTCGCCGTCCACGACCTGCCCGAACTGCTCCTGATGGGCGTCGCGGGTCTGCTGATCGCCATCGTCGGCGCGCTGCTGCCGGCGACCTGGGCCGCCAGGACGTCCACCGCCACCGCGTTGCGCACCGAGTAGCGCTACCGCGGCCGGAGCACCGGGACGAGGGCGAGCGCCGGCACCAGCAGCAGCGGCACGACCAGCAGCGCCCTCAGGACACCCACCTGATCACCGAGCAACCCGACGACCGGAGGTCCGGCCAGGAACGCCGTGTACCCGATCACCGCCACCACGCTCACCCGCGCAGCCGCCCGACCTTCCTCGTCGGCGGCTGCGCTCATCCCCACCGGGAACCCCAGCGACGTGCCGAGGCCCCACAACGCCACGCCGGCCACCGCCACCACCGGTGAGCCGCCCAGCACCGCCATCGCCACACCGCCGATGGCCAGCAGCATGGTGGCGGTCAGCCCCGGGACCCGGCCCCAGCGATCGAGCGCGACGGTGCCGACGACCCGGCCGAACGTCATCGTCGCCACGAACACGCCGAACACCACCGCGCCCGCCGCCGGCCCGAACGAGTAGCCGTCCACGAACGCCACCGCCACCCAGTCGTTCGCGGTCCCCTCGGTGAACGCCAGCACCAGCACCAGCAACCCGATCAGCACCGTGCGGGGCTCACGCCAAGCCTCCAGCACACCGCTCTTCGCGCCGACCGGCTCACCGCCGTACCGGAACGAACGGGCGGCGACGAGCGTGCCGCCCGACACCAGCGCCGCGACGCCCACGAGGTGCGCGGTCACCGGCAACCCGAGCCACGCCGCCGACGCGGTCAACCCGGCGGCGGCCACCGTGCCGAGGCTCCAGATCGCGTGGAACCGGGGCATCACCGTCCGCCCGATGACCCGCTCGACCGCCGCCGCCTCCACGTTCATCGCCACGTTGCAGGTGCCCGACCCGTAGCCGAGCACGAACAGCCCGACCGCCGTCGCCACCGCCGAAGGCCAGGCGCCGATGGCGACGCCCGCGACCACCAGCCCGGCCGAAACTCCCGTCGTCGACATGACCACCGTCCGCCGCGGCCCTAGCCGGTGCGTCACCTCGCCCGCCGTGAGCATCGCCAACGTCGCGCCGGCCGACATGGCGAGCAGCAGCAGCCCGAGCGCGCCCACGCCGAGCCCCAGCGCGTCCCGGGCGGCGGGGACGCGGGCGAACCACGACGCCACCGCCACGCCGTTGAGCCCGAACGCCACGGCCACCCCGATCGTGGTGCCGCGGACGGCGGCCGGGTCGGACGTCACCTCGGTGGTCGACATGCGGGTTCCTCTCCTCGAAGACAAGTCGACCCCACCCGTGGAAGCGCTTCCACCACAAGAGCCGGCACACTCGGCGCTGTGGTGGGGAAGCAGCGCGACGCGACGCTGGACGACGTGGCACGGCTCGCCGGCGTGTCGGTGGCGACGGCGTCGCGCGTGCTCAGCGGCAGGGGACCGGCGTCGAAGGCTGCGCGTCACCGGGTCGCCTCGGCCGCGGCCGAACTGCACTACGTCCCGCACGCCGCCGCCCGCGCCTTGGCCACCCGCAGCGGCACGCGCATCGCCGTCGTGGTCGGCGGTCAGACCGCGCACGTGCTGAACGACCCGTACGTGGGCCGCGTGGTCACCGCCACCGCCGAAGTCGCCGCCGCGCACGAGGTCGGCGTGTCCCTGCACTGGCTGCCGCTGCACGACCCGGCCGAACTGGGGCGGCTGGCGGAGCACCGGGGCATCGGCGGCATCGTCCTGCTCAACCCGACGAGACCGGCGCTGGACGTGGTGCCGAAATCCGCCCGTGGCCGGATCGCGGCCATCGGCATCGGCTCACGGGACGTGCCGTCCTTCGACGTCGACAACGCCGCCGGCACCGCGAGCGTGGTCGGACACCTCTTCGCCGGCGGCCGGCGCAGGGTCGCCATGATCACCGGGGCGCCGTGGCTGCCGTGCACCGAGCGCGCCGTCGCCGCCTACCGCCGGGTCGTGGACGAGGCGGGCGCGCCACCCCGGCTGGTGCCCGGCGACTTCACCGCCGCACGGGGCGAGGTCGCCGCGGCCGAGATCATGACCCGCTGGCCGGACACCGACGCCGTGTTCGCGTTGGGCGACCTGTCCGCCCTCGGAGCCCTGTCCGCCCTTCGCCGCGCGGGCGTGGACGTGCCGGGGGACGTGGCGGTCGCGGGCTTCGACGACATCGCGTTCGCCGCCCTGAGCCGCCTGACCACCGCCACCCACCCCGTCGAGGACATCGCCGCCGGAGCCGCCACGGCGGTGCTGGACCGCCGCACCACGGCACCGCTCACCCGCTACCCGTCCACGCTGGTCCTCCGCGAGAGCGCCTGAACTCGTGCGGTCGGACGTCGCGGAACGGGTCGGCGAACTCCTCGACGCACTCCTCGACGACCGGTCGGGCGCGCCGGCGGCGGTTCGGTCCGTCACGCCCGTGACCGAGGGGTGGTCCGCCCGGCACGGCGTGCGGCTGCCCAAGCTCCTGGCCCGCGACGACCCGCACCCGCTGGGCTTCTCCCGGCGGGGGCAGTTGCTCGACACCCTCCAGGTGGCCGTGGACGCCTCGGCCGCGTCGGGCGCCCTTCGGTCTGCGCGCCTGGTTCGAGCGGACCATCGCCGCACTCCGGCACCGGTGGCCGGACCTGCCGCCGAGCCAGGCCGTGTACCCGGCGTACCGGTGACCTGAGCCCCGGTTTGTATGGTCATTCATAACCGTGCATAATCAGCGGCGTGTCCAAGGTGCTCACTTCCCTTCCCGCCGGCGAGCGCGTCGGCATTGCCTTCTCCGGTGGACTCGACACCTCGGTGGCGGTCGCGTGGATGCGTGAGAAGGGCGCGGTGCCGTGCACGTACACGGCAGACATCGGCCAGTACGACGAACCCGAGATCGCCACGGTCCCGGAACGCGCCCACGTGTACGGCGCGGAGATCGCCCGGCTGGTCGACTGCCGGGCGGCCCTGGTCGAGGAAGGGCTCGCGGCGCTGGCCTGCGGCGCCTTCCACATCCGGTCGGGCAGCCGTGCATACTTCAACACCACGCCGCTCGGGCGCGCGGTCACCGGCACCATGCTGGTCCGCGCCATGCTCGAGGACGACGTGCAGATCTGGGGCGACGGCTCCACCTACAAGGGCAACGACATCGAGCGGTTCTACCGCTACGGCCTGCTCGCCAACCCCTCGCTGCGGATCTACAAGCCGTGGCTGGACGCCGCCTTCGTCGACGAGCTCGGTGGCCGCACCGAGATGTCCGAGTGGCTGATCGCCCGCGACCTGCCGTACCGGGCCAGCACCGAGAAGGCGTACTCCACCGACGCCAACATCTGGGGCGCGACGCACGAGGCCAAGGCGCTGGAAAGCCTCGACGCGGGCATCGAGCTGGTCGAGCCCATCATGGGCGTGCGGTTCTGGGACCCCGCGGTCGAGATCGCCGCCGAGGACGTCTCGATCGGCTTCGAGCAGGGCCGGCCGGTGACGATCAACGGCAAGGAGTTCGGCACCCCCGTCGACCTGGTGCTGGAGGCGAACGCCATCGGCGGCCGGCACGGCATGGGCATGTCCGACCAGATCGAGAACCGGATCATCGAGGCCAAGAGCCGTGGCATCTACGAGGCGCCGGGCATGGCGCTGCTGCACGCCGCGTACGAACGCCTCGTCAACGCGATCCACAACGAGGACACGCTGGCCGCGTACCACAACGACGGCCGCAAGCTCGGCCGGCTGCTCTACGAGGGCCGCTGGCTGGACCCGCAGGCGCTGATGATCCGCGAGTCGCTCCAGCGCTGGGTCGGCACGGCGGTGACCGGCGAGGTGACGCTGCGCCTTCGCCGCGGTGACGACTACTCCATCATGGACACCACCGGCCAGGCGTTCAGCTACCACCCCGACAAGCTGTCGATGGAGCGGACTGAGGACTCGGCGTTCGGCCCAGTCGACCGCATCGGCCAGCTGACCATGCGCAACCTCGACATCGCCGACTCCCGCGCCAAGCTCGAGCTGTACGCCGGGTTCGGCATGGTCGGCAGCCGCCAGTCGGCGTTGATCAGCGCCGCGCAGGTCGCCTCGACCGAGCTGATCGGCGCGATGCCCGAGGGCGGCGCCGAGGTGATCGCCTCGCGCGGCGAGGTGGCGGACGACGAACTGCTCGACCACGTCGCCCTGGAATCCGGCAACGACTGACAGACCCGCTCGAAGAGGCCCGCCGAACTGGGAAAACCCCAGGTCAGCGGGCCTTTTCGGTAAGGTGTCCGGCCCGGCGGCGATCCACCGCGACGGACGCCATCAGCACGCAGCCGACCATCGGCAGCAGCAGGGGAGGCAGCTGCCAGGTCACGATCAGCAGCACGCCGAACGACATGACGAGCAGCAGCGACCCGCCCAGGTCAGCGACCGCGCGACGCGACGCCGCCCGCATCAGGTCCGGCCACCGCACGTCCGGCGACCAGGCAGCCGCCGCGCGCAGGACCACCACCGCGAGCCCGATCCCCGCGACCACGCACACGACGGCCACGAACCCACCGCCGGCGACGCGCGTCCGCAGGAACACCACGTCGACCGCCAGCACCGCGAAGCCCGCGAGCACCCCGATCGACACCGGCCAACTGCCGGGGAGCGCGGCCCGCACCCGCTCGAAGAACGCCCGCACCGCCGTGGTCTCACCGTCGACGTGCGCCTTGATGTGCGCGCACCCGGCGGCCAGGGCCGGCAGCAACGTCACCACCGGCAGCGCCACGAGCAGGACCAGCAAACCCGCGGTCAGGCATTCCCCGAACAAGGCGAACCGCTTCATCCCGTCACCCCTCCGACTCCTCAGCCCTTGAGCCCTTGCGTCGACACACCCTCCACCAGGAAGCGCTGGAAGAACAGGAAGAACAGGATCACCGGCACCAGCGCCAGCATCGACATGGCCATCAGCGCGCCGAAGTCCGAGCCGGACGTCTCGTCGATGAACAGCTGCAACGCCAACGGCAGCGGGTACTTGTCCGGCGTGCTGAGGTAGATCAGCGGCCCGAAGAAGTCGTTCCAGCTCCAGATGAACGTGAAGATCGCCGTGGTGATCAGCGCCGGCCGGCACAGCGGCAGGATGATGTCCCAGAACACCCGCCAGTGGTTCGCGCCGTCGATCTTCGCCGACTCGTCCAGCTCACGCGGCAGGTTCCGGATGAACTGCACGATCAGGAAGATGAAGAACGCCTCCGACGCCAGGAACTTCCCCGCCAGCAGCGGCACGTAGGTGTCGACCAGGTCGAGGTTCTGGAACACGATGTACTGCGGGATGATCAACACGTGGAACGGCAGCAGCAGCGTGCTGATCATGATGCCGAACATCACCGTCCGGCCGCGGAAGCGCAGCCGGCCGAACGCGTAGGCCGCCAACGCCGACGACGCGACCGTGCCCACGACGGACAGCACCGCCAGCACCGCCGAGTTCAGGAAGAACCGGCCGATGCCGACGCCCACGACACCCTCGAACACCCGGTCGTAGTTCGCCGTCGTCACCTCGCTCGGCAGCAGTCGCAGGCTGCCGACGATGTCCTCGGACGGCTTGAACGTCGCCGCCAGCACCCACACGATCGGGTACAGCACCACCGCGAGCAGCAGCAGGACGCCGACGTGCCACACCACACTGCGCACCCTGGCGGTCCCACCCGCCTTGTCGGAGGTGGCCACTCGTCGCCTCATCGCTTGTCCCCCGAGTCACCGGAGTAGAAGACCCACCCGCGCGCGGTGCGGAACAGGAACACGGTCACCAGGCCCACGCCGAGCAGCAGCATCCACGCCATCGCGGACGCGTACCCCATGCGGTAGTCGCCGAAGCCGCGGTCGAACAGGTAGATGGTGTAGAACAGCGTGCTGCCGGCCGGCTGCCCGTTCGGCCCGCCGACCACGTACGCCGACGTGAACACCTGGAACGAGTTGATCGTCTCCAGCAGCAGGTTGAAGAACACCACCGACGAGATCATCGGCAGGGTGATCGACCGGAACTGCCGCCACCGGCCCGCGCCGTCGACCTCGGCCGCCTCGTACAGCTCGCGCGGCACCTGCTTGAGCCCCGCCAGGAAGATCACCATCGGCGCGCCGAGCTGCCACACGGCCAGCAGCACGAGCATCATCACCGAGTAGTCGGGGTTGCCCGCCCAGCCGCCGGTGTCGATACCGACCCCGAGCAGCAGCTTGTCGACCACCGAGTCGTCGCTGAACATCATCTTCCACACGATCGCGACGCTGACGCTGCCGCCGATCAGCGACGGGCCGTAGAACGCCGCCCGGTAGAAGCCCTGCCCGCGCCGCTTGCTGTTGAGCAGCATCGCCACCGCGAGCGCGGCGGCCAGCTTGACCGGCACCGCCAGCGCCACGTAGATCGCCGTCACCTGCACCGACCTGAGCCAGCGCGGATCGGAGAACATCTTCTCGTAGTTCTCCAGGCCGATCCACGTCGGGCTGTTGAAGAGGTCGTAGTCGGTGAACGACAGGTACAGCGAGGTCACCATCGGCCCGAGGGTCAGCAGGAGGATCCCGATGAGCCAGGGGGAGAGGAACAGGTAGCCCGCCATGCCGTCGCCGGGCAGACGGGCCCGCTTGCGCGGACCCGTCGACCCCGTCGTGCGAACCCCGTCGTCGAGGTCCGGCGTGATCGTCGCCCTGCTCACGACCCGAGGGTTTCCTCAGCCTCGGTGAAGAACTGGTCGACGGCTTCGTCCACGGAGATGCGGCCGTACTGGAGTTCTTCGGCGATCCGGATGAACGCCTGTTCCAAGGTGCCGGCGCCCTTCGGCGGCGCGGGCGGCGTCTTGCCGAACTTGTCCTTCAGGTCTTCCTCGTACGCCGCCACCAGGGCGAGCGCACCGTCCAGCTGAACGGCGGAGCGCTGGGCGTTCGTCGGCGGGAGGCCGCGGTTCGCGCCGAACAGCTTGCCGACCTCCGGGTCGTTCGCCATGAACGAGACCAGCTTGGCCGCCGCCGCCGGGTGCTCGCTCTTCTGCGACACGCTGAGCAGCATGGACGGCTTCAGGTACTGGCCGCTGGTGCCCGCGTTGTCGGTCGGCACCGGACCGAGCTTCAGCTCGGCCTTGGCGCCCTTGTCGTAGCGGGCCATGAAGTTGTCCCAGCCGAGGTCACCGGCGATCAGGTCCATTTCGAGCGCGAACGCGGGCTTGATCTGCACGCTCTTCTCGATCGGCAGCGTCGACTTCGAGTCGACCAGCTGCTTGCCCTCGCCGAAGAACTTGGCCAGCCGGGCCTTGTCGAAGCCGAGCTTGCCGTCCTCCGTGTAGAGCAGGCCGCCCTCCTGGCGCAGCTGGAGTTCCAGGTTGTAGTAGCTGCCGACGTAGTTGCCGCCGCCGTGCACGCCGGTCTTCGCCATGATCGTGGCCATGGCCTCGCGGTAGTCGTCCCAGGTCCAGCCTTCCTTCGGCTCGGCGACGCCGGCCTGGGCGAACAACGCCGGGTTGTAGATGTAGCCCCAGGTGTTGCCGCCGACCGGCACGCCGTACAGCTTGCCGTCGATCTCGCCCGCGCCCTTGAGGCCGGGCAGCAGGTCCCCGAGTTCGAGGTTCTTGCCGTCCTGCTTCTTCAGGTCGTACAAAGCTTTGCGGTCCGAGTACTCCCGGATGTAGGCGAAGTCCATCTGGAGCACGTCGGGCGCGTTGCCGCCGGCGGTCTCGGTGGCCATCTTCTGCCAGTACGCCTCGAACTCCTGGAAGCTCGGCGTGACCTTGATTTCCGGGTTCTTCTGCTGGAAGAGGTCGATCGCCTTCTGCATCAGCTCGGCGCGCTCGGCGTTCCCCCACCACGAGAAGCGCAGGGTGGCGGGACCGGCCTGCGTCTCGTCACCGCTGCCGCTGCCGCCGTCACCGCAAGCAGCGGCCGTGGTGACGGCAAGCATCGCGACCACTGTGGTCGCCACGCCCTTGAAACGTTTCAGTGCACCCATTCGAGATTCCTCCGGTTGTGACCGCTGGGAGCGTGCCGCGCGATGCGAAGGGGAAAGCGCTTTCCGGGAGGCTACGAGCACATTGCGCGAACGTCAATGCCCACTTCGGCAGTCTCGCGGCGGCCGATCGGAGGTCTTTGGGTGCGGTGAGGGGTGCGGTCCGCGGCCCGCCGCCCCCGGGCCACCGCTGGTCGCGGTGTCCTGGGGCGGGGACCGGGATCGTCGTCATCGGAGGTAGGGCCAGCCCGCCGAGTCGAAGGCGAGCAGGTTGATCCCCAGCCGGGACGCGCCGTTGTCCGCGTAGTAGTGGTACACGATGATGTCGCTGTCGCTGTCGCCGAACACGTCCTGGTGGCCGGGGCCGTGGATGCTGCCCTGCCCGGCCAGGATCTCCGTGCCGCCGCCGGACGTCATGGCGACGCCGTTGCGGTCGCGGTACGGCCCGGTCACGTCGGTGGAGCGGCCCACCATCACCCGGTACGTGCTGGAAGCGCCGCGGCAGCACAGGTCGAACGAGACGAACAGGTAGTAGTACGAGCCGCGCTTGACGATGTTCGGCGCTTCGATCGCGCCGCCGTTGCGCCCGGCGATGGACCGGATCGTGGTGTCGGACCGCTTGCCCGTCGACGAGTTCAGGGCGACCATCTTGATCCCGGACCAGAACGAGCCGAAGCTCAGCCACCAGCGGCCCTGGTCGTCCACGACGAGGTCGGGGTCGATGGCGTTGAAGTTGTCCGAGGTGCGGGACTCGACGACCAGGCCCTGGTTCGTCCACGTGCCCGAGTTGCCGCTGGTGCTGGTGGCCAGGAAGATCGCCGACCGGTTCGAGCCGAACGTCGAGGCGGAGTAGTACAGGTAGTACTGACCGTTGCGGTAGGACAGGTCCGGCGCCCACAGGTTCCGGCTGCCGCCGGTGTAGGTCGTGGTCCAGGACGCGCCGTTGGGGAACACCGCGCCGGCGTTGCGGAACGCGGTCCGGTCGGTGGAGGTCTTGAGCGCGACGTTGTCGCCGGTGTGCGCGACGAGGTAGCCGCCGCCGGGCCGTTTGACGACGCTCGGGTCGTGCACGTTGATGTCGCCGGTCACCAGGCCGGGGCCCGGGTAGGCGGACGCTTGCGGCGCGACCGTGACGGACACGGCCGTCATGGCGAGCGCGGCGAACAGGGTCAGGGCGCGTTTCCTCAGTGCAGCCACGGTTTCCTCGATGTCTCGGGGGATCGGGTGCGGCGGCGAGGGGTGTCCGGAGTGGACGGAGACGGACTCGTGCGTCGCCTCCTTGCGAGCAGGAATCGTGAGGCGCCTCCGGTCCGTGTTGCCGAGGGGTCACCTTGGCCGGGAGCGCTTCCAGGCACCGTAACGCAGTCCGCCCGAGGCGGGCAAGGATTGTCTGTTATCGCTAACACACGCCCTCGCCCGCCTGGGCTGCGTGGACGCCCCGTCAGGTCAACGAGGGTGACCGGGATCTGTTAACGCTGCCATCACTGGTTCAGCACTCGGCCGAGGAAGCCCCGGATGTAGCCGGCGATGGTGTCCAGGCTGTCCTCCAGGGCGAAGTGGCCGGTGTCCAGGAGGTGGATCTCGGCGTCGGGCAGGTCGCGCCGGAACGCGCGCGCGCCGTCCGGGCCGAAAATCTCGTCGTGCCGCCCCCACACCACGAGCAGCGGCACCTGAGTGTCGCGGAAGTACTGCTGGAACGCCGGGTACGCGTCGAGGTTGTGGCGGTAGTCGCGGAACAGGGCGAGCTGCACCTCGGCGTTGCCGGGGCGGTCGAGCAGGGCCTGGTCGTGGGTCCAGGTGTCGGGGCTGATCCGGCTCGGGTCCTTGACCCCGTGGGTGTACTGCCAGCGCGTGGCGTCGGACGTGAGCAGGGCGCGCACCGCCGGCTCGGTGTCGGGGCCGGGGTTGGTGGCGTAGGCGAACAGCGGTTCCCAGAACGGCGTGAAGCCCTCGGTGTAGGCGTTGCCGGACTGCGTGATGATCGCGGTGACCCGCTCCGGGTGGCGTGACGCGATCTTGAGCCCGATGGGTGCGCCGTAGTCCTGGATGTAGAGCGCGTGCTCCCGGACGCCGAGCTGGTCGAGCAGGGCCAGCGTGATGTCGGTGAGGGCGTCGAAGGTGTAGTCGAACTCGTCCGCGGACGGGGCCGAGCTGTGGCCGAAGCCGATGTGGTCGGGCGCGATGACGCGGTAGCGGTCGGCGAGTGCCGGGATCAGCTCGCGGAACATGTGCGAGCTGGTGGGGAACCCGTGCAGCAGCACCAGCACGGGGGCGTCGGCCGGGCCGGCGTCCCGGTAGAACACGCGCTGCCCGTTGATGTCGGCGTGGCGGTACGAGGTCATCGTCTTCTCCTGGCTCGGACTATCTAACCGTTCAACTGCGTTTGAAGGGTTAGAGGGCGCGGCCAGGTTAGGCACGTGCGTGTTAACCTGTCAAGCGAGTCTGAACGGTTAGGGGGTGGTCGCCGTGCTCGGCGCAGACGTCGCGCTGGCGGCGGCCCTCCTGGCGAAGGGCTGGCCCGCCCGTCCGCTCGTGGACCAACCGCTGGGGATCGACCTGCTGAACACGCGCTGGGTGGCGGGCGGTGTCGCCTACGACCTGCTGGACCACGTCGACCTGACGGAGGGGTGGCTGGCGGACCGGGATCTGGAGTCCGCGCAGCCCGTGCCCCGGCAGCAGCTCCGCGACGCGCGTGACGCGCTGGCGGCCGTGATCGCGGACCCGGCGGACTGCGCTGCCTTGAACTCCCTGCTCGATCACGGGCGGGTGCGGTTGGCGGTGGACGAGCGGGGTCTGGTCGAGCATGCCGACGTGGCCGATCCCGGGTGGCGTGCGGCGTGGGCCTGCCTGCACGACTACGTCCGGCTGCGCGCGGCGACGCCGGACCGGCTGCGGAAGTGCGCGAACCCCGACTGCGTCCTGCACTTCCAGGACACCTCGCGCACCGGCAGGCGCTTGTGGTGCTCGATGACCGGCTGCGGCAACCGCCTCAAGGCCCGCCGCCACCACAGCAGGTCCCGGTCCCACCCCTGACCGCGCGGGCAGGTGGCGTCAAACTGCCGCCCGGTGGGTATGGCAGAGCACATGACGGATCAGGAACCGCTCGACCTCGGCACGACGGAACTGTCGGCGGACGAGGAGTCGCGCGTCAGGCGGGCCCACGACCTCGACCGGCCGGAGGTGTTCGACGAGCGCAACGACGTCGACCGCCGGGCGCGGACGCGGGCCAACCTGCTCCCGGAGGAACTCGACACGGGCAGCGCCGACCCGGAGGCGCAGGCGCGCGAGGTGCTGCGCGATTCGGACGTGCGCACCGAGATCCCCGAGTCCGCGCCCGACACGATGGTCGAACGGCGCGAGTCCGACGCTTGACCGCCTGACCTGCCTCGGCGCGTGACGACGACGCCGAGGAGTTCGTCCTCCTGGTGCGGGCTGAGTCGCCGGCCCACATCGAGACCATGGCCGAGCGGCAAAGTGCTCACTCGGTGAGCACTTTGCCTCCGCATGATGGGTCCAGTCGTCGTCGGACCCAGGAGGACCTGATGGAAACGCTCGATCGTGCGAAGGTCATCGACTTCGCGGACGCCGCCGAGTGGGAGTCCTGGCTCGCCGAGCACCACGCCCGCGCGGCCGATGTCTGGATCAGGATCGCCAAGAAGGGGTCGGCCCGGACGTCGGTCACGATCACCGAAGCCCTCGACGTCGCCCTCTGCCACGGCTGGATCGACAGCCACCGCAGGGCGCTCGACGAGGACTACTACCTGCAGCGGTACTCGCCGCGCCGAGCGACCAGCTCGTGGTCGCGGATCAACGTCGGCAAGGTCGAGGCGCTCATCGCCGCCGGGCGGATGCGGGAGGCGGGGCTCGCCGCGTTCCGCCCGTAGCCACCGCCTGGACGAGGGTGGACGCCGGGTGGGCGGACGGGGGGAGAGTCGCGTCCGCCCACCTGGCAAGTTCGGTTGCCGTCGGTGCGGCGGGGGAGTGGTTCCCGGCGAACGTAGCGCACGCTTTTCGTCGGCGGCAAGAGCTTCGGGTAATAATCTTGTTATCGCTAACAGTGCTAGGCGTGCACGCAGTACGGCCGCGGCGGAAATGCCCGATCGGACCGCCTTGCCTCGGTCGACGGTCCCGAACTGGCTCGGAGTACGACGTCGCGAGCCGAACCGGACCAATGAGCGGATGTCTGCGCCATCGGAGTCGCAACTGCCGCGTAATGGGGTATTGAGCTGGAGCAAGCCTCGCTGTTAGCGTTAACAGCACGCCTGTCCCGACCCCGCGATGGAGTGGAACCGATGAACAGTGCTGTTCCCCGGTGGCTCGCCCGCAAGCTCGCCGTGGTGGCGGTGGCGGTCGCCACCGCGCTCGCCGGTCTCGTGGCGGTGACGCCCGCAGCACAGGCGTCCCCCGCGGTGCAGTACACGAACGCGCTGGCCAACCAGCGCGCGGATCCGCACATCTTCAAGCACACCGACGGCTACTACTACTTCACCGCGACCGTCCCGGAGTACGACCGGCTCGTGCTGCGCCGGGCGACCACCATCCAGGGGTTGGCGTCGGCGCCGGAGTCGGTGATCTGGCGCAAGCACAGCAGCGGTGAGATGGGCGCGCACATCTGGGCGCCGGAGATCCACTTCATCAACGGCAAGTGGTACGTCTACTTCGCCGCCGGTCGCACCGACGACGTGTGGCGCATCCGGCCGTACGTGCTGGAGAACAGCAGCGCCAACCCGCTCACCGGCACGTGGACCGAGCGCGGGAAGGTCAACGTCCCGTGGGACACCTTCTCCCTGGACATGTCCACGTTCGAGGTCAACGGCGTGCGGTACCTGACCTGGGCGCAGTCGGAACCGGGCATCGCCACCAACTCCAACGTCTACCTGGCGCGCATGGGTTCGACCCCGTGGAGCATCACCGGCACCGTGACCAGGCTGACCGTGCCGACGCTGGCGTGGGAGATGCGCGGCGGCGTCAAGGTCGCCGAAGGGCCGACGGTGATCCAGCGCAACGGGCGGATCTTCCTCACCTACTCGGCCAGCGCCACCGACGCGAACTACTGCCTCGGCATGCTGACCGCGTCGGCGTCGGCGAACCTGCTCAGCGCGTCGTCGTGGACGAAGAGCCCGAACCCGGTGTTCGAGAGCAATGCCTCGACCGGGCAGTACGGGCCGGGCCACAACTCGTTCACCGTGTCCGAGGACGGGCAGAGCGACATCCTGGTCTACCACGATCGCAACTACCGCGACATCAGCGGCGACCCGCTGCGCGACCCGAACCGCCGCACCCGCGTGCAGAAGGTCTACTGGAACGCCGACGGCACGCCGAACTTCGGCACCCCGGTCGCGGACGGCGTCACGCCGGTCCGGCTCAAGTCGTACAACTACCCGGACCGGTTCGTCCGGCACTGGGAGTACCGGGCGCGGGTCGAGGCGAACGTCAACCCGCTGGCCGACTCGCAGTTCCGGGTCGTGTCGGGGCTGAACGGCTCGGGCACGGTGTCGTTGGAGTCGACCAACTTCCCGGGCTACTACCTGCGGCACCGCAACTACGAGTTCTGGGTCGACCGCAACGACGGCACGGCGGCGTTCCGCGCCGACGCGAGCTTCTTCCGCCGGACGGGGCTCGCCTCGGGTTCCGGGGTGTCGTTCGAGGCGCAGAACTTCGCCGGCCAGTACCTGCGCCACAACGGCACGACCGTCAACCTGACCACCGCGTCGGACTCGGTCGCCCGTGCCGACGCCACGTTCGTCCTGGAATGACATCCTCGGACGTTCACCCGAGCAGCCCACGACGTGGGTTCTACCGCCGTCACATCGAGAGGTCGTCAGAAAAGTGCTGCGCTACCCCCTGTTGCACCCGCCGTTGCTCCACGCCCTGGCCACGGCGGGCCACGGGTCGAAGGTCCTGCTCGCCGACTCCAACTACGCGCACCGGACCAACATCCACCACCGGGCCACGCTGATCCACCTCAACCTGCGGCCCGGTCTGGTCACGGTGGACGAGGTGCTGGAACCGGTGCTGTCGGCGACCCCGGTGGAGTTCGTGCACACCATGCGCCCGGACGACCTCTCGACGCCGGAGGCGTGGACGAACTACGAACAGCTCCTCGGCCCGGACCTGCCGTTGCAACCGTTGGCGCGGCAGGACTTCTACGAGGCGTGCCGTTCGCCCGAACTCGCGGTCTGCGTGGCCACCGGCGATGTCCGGCACTACGCGAACGTGTTGCTGACGGTCGGTTTCATCGGCTGATCAGACCTCCGGCCCGCACACGTCGTCCCTCGTGTGCGGGCCGGAGTCCGTTGGTGGGGCTCGGGGTTTGCGGGAGGCTCGTCGAGGCGGTCAACTCGTCGATGCGGGTCAGCGGGGCTCGTCGATACCGGGAGCCGTCACGTCGTCGTCCGCTGCCAGTTCGGGGTCGCGCCATTCTTCCGACCGGCTCGGGCGGTTCCCGCGCAAGGTGGCTTCCAGCTCGTGCTTGAGCTCGTCGTCCTTGGCCGGGCCGTGCTTGCTGCTCTCGCGGTGCATGGGCTGGTCCTCCTCCATGCTCCTTCGGACTGGGGGCAGTTGTCTCGTGCGCGGATGGAGTACCCGTCGTAGGTTCGGCCGAATCAACCCGCCGCCGGCGTACCACCGCACGCGTTCACCCGTTCGCCCGAGCGTGAAACGCGGTGGACCGGGGTACTTCCCGGTCAGACGTCGGGGTAAACGGGAAGGTGACGTCGTGGTGGAGCGGCTGACAGTCCGGCGGCGGAATCCCTGCGCGGGCGCCGAGCCGGAGGACTGGCCGGACCCGGTGCGCGACATGGACGTGTGGTGGGACCGGATCGGGCGGCACCTGGGGCTCGACTGGGACCTGAGCATCGCCGACGACCGACCTCTGTCGGTGGACGTCGCGGTGACCGAGCAGGCCTACTTCTTCGCCACGCTGCTGCACGACGTGCACCGCGAGGACGTGCGGGTGGAGATCCGCGACCACGACCTGCACGCGGACGGCACACCGGTCCGACGCGACCGGGTCGGCATCACGGTGCGCCCGACCGGTTCCCGGCGCACGTTCTACTACTGCGCGACCGTTCCGGCTGCGGTGGACGTGGAGCGGATCGACGCGTGGCTGTTGGACGGCATGGTCGTGGTGCGGGTACCGATCAACTAGGCCACCTGGCCCGGCGGTTCCGGTCGCCCCTCGGCGACAGGGGCGACCGGAACCGTTTTGGTCGTGCGGTGGGGTTTCGGGATTCAGGCGGGGGTGTCGAAGTTCCCGGCCTTGGCGGCGTGGACGAATGCGGTGATCTCGCCGGGGGTGAAGGTGAGGATCGGGCTGGTCCGCCCCTGTTTGCTGTCCCGCACGGCCATCCCGCCGTCGGGCAGGGTCGCCAGCTCGACGCACTCGTTGCCGTTGCCGTCTCCGGTGCTGAAGGAGGACTTGCGCCACGTCAGGTGTTCGGTCATCACGTCATCTCGCTAGGTCGCAGGGCTGCTGTCGCCTGCGGCCCCGAAACGGGCCGCTGCGTCCAGTATCAGCGCCTTCGACGCCTGCAAGTCCAGTGCCGCGACCTTCCGCCGGTCCCAGGCGACCCGATACGGCGCGGTTGCGGTCTCCCGGTCGCGGTAGAACGACTCGGCGTGCCCGTAGACCTGCACCACGTCGCCGGTCGGGCCGTTGGCGAAGCGCAGCAGGTTGAAGCTCGAATCCATCGCCGGGTACGCGCCGCTGGAACTGGGCTGGACCTGGATCTCGACGTTGGGCAGGTCGCACACCACCGCCAGGTGGCGGAGTTGCTCGCGCATCAGGTCGGGGCCGCCGACCGGCAGGTGAAGCGCGAACTCGTGGAGGACCACGCGGATGAGGGGTGCGTTCGACCGGGTGACCACCTGCTGACGGGCCTTGCGGAGTCGGACCAGCTCCTCGACGTGCTCGGTGGAGAGCAAGTCGCCGCTGCGTCGCCACAACTCCCGCATGTACGCCTCGGTCTGGAAGAACGGCGGGATCAAAGTCAGCGTCACCACCAGGATTTCCACCGCGTCGTCGCGCTCCAGCTCCAGGAACGCCCGGGACTTCACCGGCACGAACATCGGGAATTCGCCGCGCTTGGTACTCGCACGGACCTCCCGTGCCAGCTCGACCAGCATGGCGATCTCGTCGTCGTCCACGCCGTAGGCCTTGGCCAGCGTCTCGACCTCCTGCCGCCGGAACTTGAACTGGCCCTTCTCCTTGCGCGTCAGCGTCGGACCGGTGACGTCGATCAGCTCGGCTGCGGCGTCGCGGTCGATGTCGGCTTCCTTGCGGAAGCTGCGCATCGCGGCACCGAGTTGACGACGTTGGCTGATCGCGCTGTCGTCGCTGTTCATCGCCAAGGCGGCACTCCTCTTCGTGATCACCCACGCAGGGCGGCAGTACGTGTTTACCGTACGTACACTCGATCGAGTAGCGACTTCACCCGGATGAGTCGCGCTTGAAAAGGCACGTACGTGTTTAACTCTGATCTTGCAAACCGTTGTCCGGCACGCAGGCTTTCATGCCTGCGGTGAACACGATCGAGGTGCACATGTGCGAACGGGGATCGGCTTCGTGAGCGGCAACCAGCTGGTGACCAGCCTGGGCATGCACTTGGACGAGTACGTGTCGATCGACCTGCGCGGACGCCTGGGCGCGACGGCGTTCCTGGTGATCGGTGACACGATCGAGATCACCCTCGGCGAGGGACACGTGCGGTCGCTGCGAGATCAGGCCGCGGCGGCACTGGGCGACATGGTGCAGGCACAGCGGGCCGAGAAGGCCGTGGGGGACGCCGATCGGGCGGCGGCGCAGGCGTTGACCGCCGCAGAACTCGCGCGGGAGAAGGCGGACGCCGCAAGGCTGGCCGGCGCGCGGGAGCAGGCCGATCTGACGGAGGAAGCCGCCGGGCGCGCGGCCGAAGCGGCTGAACGGGCTCAGGTGGCCGTGCGGGCGGCGGTGGACGCGATGGACGAAGCCGACGAGGCGGCGGGGGCGGCCAGGACGGCGGCGATCAAGGCGATCAAGGCGGCGGAAGCGGTCGGTCGGGTTCGGTCAGCGGAGGAGCAGAACGGCGCGGTGTGAACGTGTCGGCATCCGCGCGCCGACGAGTCCGGCAAGGAGGACCCGCGACCGCCGACCCTCAGTCGGAGTCCGGGGTTGATTCGGGGTGATCCCAGGGGTTCGCCTGATCATCTGTGCGACGCGGCGGGGAAAGCTCTTCGGCATGACGAGATCGAAGACTTCCCGCCGTGGTTCTGCGGTGGCGCTGGCCTGCGCCACGGCGATCGGGTTCGCTGCTGTGGTGACCCCACAAGCATCGGCCGACCCCGCACCGACCAACGACCCGGCACCCACCAACGGCGCTGTGCCCACCTTCGACTTCGCCGACTGCCCGTCGATCCCGGCCGGTGCTGATCCGGCGTTGTGGCGGTGCGAGGTGCTGGTGTCCAGCGGCACGTTCAGGTTCGGCAGCCTGCCCGAGCAGCCGACCGGGACGATGCGGCTGACGTTCGCCGAGGGGCAGCTGGACGGGAAGTTCGCCCAGGTCTTCGGCGCGCTGCGGGCCGACCCGACCCCGGTGCCCGGCGGACTGCTCGGCGTCCCGGGAACGGACGCGCACAACCCGAAGCTGCGACTGGACCTGCGCCTCGAGTACGCGGGCTACTCCGACTTCCTCTCCGTCGGCGACCGCATGGGGGAGCAGCACCTGAAGCTCGGGGTCATCTCCCCGCTGCTGCCGGGCACCTGCACGATCGGCAGCGACGAGGACCCGATCAAGTTCAGGCCGATCAGGGTCGGCCGGCACGAAGTGATCTCCACCGACCCGAAGGTGCTGAAGTTCACCATCGAGGACAACGAGTTCGCCGTGCCGGGGGCACAGGGTTGCGGCGGTCTGGACCGGCTGGTGAACCGCCGACTCGGCCTGCCCGCTCCCGCCGGCGGGAACAGGATGACGTTCACGACGTACGTCGGGCTCAAGGGCTACCCGGTCCTCTGACAACGGGTGCTCAGCCGGTCCACGCCGCCAGACCCGAACTCGACGGCGCGGCACCGGGGAAGGCGGAGGACAACACCCGCACGTACCGGTGCGCCTCGGTCGTCGTCAGGTCCGGCGGGGCCAGCCACGGTGCGAGGTGGTGGCGACCCGGAGGGGGAACGCCGCCCAGCACCAGGACGTCGGGCGCGCCGGACGTGACGGCGTAACCGAGGCGTGCGGCCTCCTCGTGCACGACCTTCGACGCCTCCACCGCCCGGTCCGACGTGTCCGCCACGACCGTGAACGGCCCCCTGACCGACGCGACCCAGGCGCGCAGCACTGCCGCGTCCGCGTCGGTCAGGCGTGGCCACGGCAGGTCACCGCGCCTGCCGGTCAACTTCGCCGCCAGCACCGCCGACGCGTAGTCCGGACCCTCCGGCCCGCGCACGTCCGGCCCGGCCCACGCCACCCGGCCCGGGTTCACCGGCACGGTGGTCCGTTCGCCCGCCCGGTCCAGCCACAGCTCGCCGCGCCCTTCGGCCAGCCACACCAACGCCCACCGCCCGCCGACCCCCGTCCGGGACAACGCCGGCACGAGGGCGGACGGCGCGTTGCCCACCGACAACGGGACATCCGTGGTCTGCACGAGGTTCCAGCCGGGCATGTGCGGCACCACCAGCACGTCCACGGGGCGGTCGCCGAGCGCCACCCGCGTCAGCAGCGGGTCGCCGGCGGGTGGCGTGGCGAGCTGCCCGGAGACGGTGACCTGGCCGAGGCCCGCCAGCAGCGCAGCGCCCAGCACCGCGCCGACGAGCCGCACCGGCACCGTCGGAGGGCACAGCGCGAGCCACGCCACCCCGACGAACGCCGCCATCAGCACGATGTAGGCGAACGCCGACGGAGGCCCGGAGAGCCACGCCCCTGCGGCCACCGTCGTGGACACGGCAGCGGCCACCACGCACCGGCCCAGCACCGGCTGCGCCTGGCGAAGCACCGGGGGAACCACCAGCAGGCCGATCAACGCCACGGCGGCGATCCCCGGCATCCACGACGCATCCGCGATGAGCAGCGCCACGATCCCGCCGAAACCGGCGGACCCGGTGACCACCCGCCGGGTCACGACACCCTGCGCGGCGGGGACGAAGGGCCGGACCAGGGCCCAGCACGCGACCACGGTCACCGAGCCGAGCAGGATCAGCCGGAGGAGGGTGAAGCCGAGCGGCAGGCCGACGGCGCCGTGGTTGTGCACGGGCGTCAGGCCGACGCACCGACCGGGACGGCGCACGTGCAGCGCATCTCCGTCCGCTCCACCGGAGTCGGCCGCCGGTGCACCAGCATCGCGACCACCATCGGCACGAACACCACGAAGTTGTAGAACAGGTGCAGCTCCACCCGCGGGATGAGGAGCTGGATGACGCTGGTCGGCACCGGCTTGCCGAGCAGGTAGGCGCCCGTGGACGACTGGATGATCAGCAGCAGGTGCTCGATGTGGTGCCAGAACTGCAAGCCGAGCGCGATGGTCCACCACGTCGCCGAGCGGCCGACGAAACCCTTGCGCAGCAGGAAGAGGAACACGAGCATCACGAGCGCGAAGCCGTAGTGCATGACCTCCGACGTCACCAGCCAGGGGAACCACAGGCCGAGCGCACCCTTGGACGCGGGCACCGGCCAGCCCATCACGTAGATCTGCACCGCCTGGGTGATGTGCTCGACCCAGTGCGCCAGCACGATCACCATGAACGCGTAGAGCGACACCTTGTGCCGGCTGGTGTTGAGCGAACCCCCGGCGGTGCGGGACTGGGGGTGCAAGTCGACCATGGTTCCTCCTGGTGCGAGCGCCTGGCCCGGTCGATCCCATTACAACGTTATCGAAGCACGCATCGTCGACGCCGCAAGGGTTTCCCGTGCTCTTTCGCCCACCTGAGCGCGGTTCGGTACGGATGGACGCGTCCGGCCGGGTGATGTGCGGACCCGCACCAACTTGGTTGCTTGTCAGGACTGACCCCTAGTAGGGTTTCGGATCACGGTGTCGAAGCGGGTCGAGCCCGCCCCGGGGCCGCGTTTCGGCTTCCCCCTCGGGACCCCCAGCCCGCGCGGAAGCCGTGCGCACGGGCGGCGTGCATGTCCATTGAGGACTGGACGGCCGCCCCTGCCGCGCGGATGGGCTGGTACCGGCCCGTCCGCGCGGTTCCGCGGCCCGGACGGCGGCCTCCGCGTTTCGCATAACGTTGTCAGGTGAAGAATAACGGCGTTGTGCAACACTGCCGGGGTGAGCCCGCGGAAGCTGGACCCGGACACCCGAACCACCCTCGTCGACATCGCGGCGAGGCTCCTGGCCGAGCACGGCGCCGGCGCGCTGTCCACCAGGAAGATCGCGGCCGAGGCGGGTACCTCGACCATGGCGGTCTACACCTACTTCGGCAGCATGAGCGGCCTGGTCCGCGAGATGGTGCACGAGGGCTTCGCCCGGCTGGAGCAGCAGTTCGCCGGGGTGCGGCAGACCGACGACCCGGTCGCGGACATGGCCGTGCTCGGCCACGCCTACCGGCACAACGCGAGGGTGAACTCCCACCTGTACGCGGTGATGTTCGGCGGCCAGTCCCTGGCGGGCTTCTCGCTCACCGAGGACGACCGCCAGCACGGTCGGTACACCCTGGCCACGGTGGTCGACTGCGCCGGCCGCTGCATCGCCGCCGGCCGGTTCGGGGAAGCGGACCCGCTGCTGGTCGCCCACGAGATGTGGATCACCACGCACGGACTGGTGAACCTCGAACTCGGCGGGTACCTGATCGACCCGGTCGGTGCGGACCGGGCCTACGAGGCAATGCTGACCAGCCTCCTGGTCGGTGTCGGCGACGACGTAAAGTCCGCTGCGGCGTCGTTGGCCGCGTCGAAGAAGCGCCGCCGCCGCGAGGTCGAGACACCCGAGCCGGTCACGAGCCGGAACTGAGCACCTCGACCGGGCTGTCCACAGTGGACCGCCCGCGGTTCGGCCGGGGCGAACAGGTTTCGCCCGCCCCGGTGCCTACTGCTCCTGTGCCGAGCCGGTGGTGCCCGAGCCGATCAAGGTCGTCGTGTCGAGTTCGGTCACGCCATCCGCGCGGAGCAAGTCGAGGTACTGCCGGCGCACCGCCTCGACGGTGTCGGCGTCGAGCCCGGCGAGACCGCGCCGGAACCCGGAACCGATGATCACCAGCCAGGCCAGTTCGGGCGTCATGGCCAACCGCAGTTCGTGCGCCACGACCTCGACGTCGACCAGGCCGCGCCCGGTCAGCCAGTCGGCGTAGCTGTCCACCTGGTTGATCCGGTCGAGGAGGTGCGGCTCGCGCTCCTTCGCCGGCGGTGTGTTGGTGACGGCGGCGACCGCGCGGCCGAGGTACCGGCCGGCGAGTTGCATCGCCCCGTCGCGCCAGACGGTGAGCGCGACCCGGCCGCCGGGACGGGCCAGGCGGATCAACCGGTCGGTGCCGGCCGTCATGTCGGGGAAGAAGAAGATGCCGAGCCCGCACAGGACCGCGTCGTAGGCCTCCGCCTCCCACTCCGTCACGTCGGCCTCGTGGGCGCGCAACTGCGGCAGACCGGCCGACAACCGGCGCAGCTCCGCGACCATCGGGCCCGACATGTCTACCGCGTCCACCACGCCGTCCGCGCCGACCTGCCGCGCCGCGGGGATCGCGGAGGCACCGGTGCCGCAGCAGGCGTCGAAGACGCGGTCACCCGGGCGGAGTCGGGCGGCTGCCGCGGTCGCCGCACCGATCGGCTCCCACAGGTGACGCCCGAGCGCGGTGAAATCCGCCGCGGCGGCGTCGAAGGCGCGCTGGATCTCTTCTTTCCGGTCATCGGCCATCCCGTGACGATAACCGCTGGTGACGGCGGGTACCGGTGTTCGACACGGTCACGACCACGGCGCCATCGGGTACCACGGGATGATCTCCCGGCGCGCCAGCAGCCTGATGTCCCAGTACAGGAAGGTGAAGACGCCCGCGACGATCAGCGCGGCGGCCGTGATGGTGGCGACCCTCGCCGGATCGGCCGAGAGCCACCGCTGCAACCGGCCGCCGGTGAAGTAGGCCAGCGCGAGGAAGACCAGGGCGATGATCACGATGTTGCCGACCGACTGGAGCGTGAACGCGGCGGCGCCGTACAGCGGGTTGTGGCTCTCGGCGGCGTCCCGGAACATCTGCCGGAACAGGCCGAACGGCCGGCCGATGAGGAACCCGGCGATCAGCACGCCCATGAACACCATCGGCGCGTTCGGGAACCTCCGGGCGATCCGGCGGAACGGGTCGCGCACCAGGCCGAGCGCGGCGAGCCCCAGGTAGATCATCACGAGGCCGATCACGCCGAACACGACCAGCGTCTGGATGCTGCGGCTGTTCAGCGTGCCCGGCGCCGACGCCGCGGTGGCGAACTGCGGCATCCGCGTGCCGACGATCCCGACCAGCACCCCGTACAGCGCGGACACCGGGATGATGCCGACCGCCAGCCAGCCGATCGGCTTCAGCGCGCCGCGCAGCCGTGCCCAGCGGGTTTCCGCCGCACCGAGCATGGGGGCGACCGCGCCGAACGCGGCGATGTTGCACGCGGTGAACGTGCCCGCGATGCCGCTGACGAACGCGAACGCGATCCCCGAGAGGATGCCCTCGACCGGGGTCGCCTTGGCGTCGTGGCCGAGGAGCGCGTTCGCGACGTTGTCGCCGATCGTGGAGTCGACGAAGTGCGCCGACCAGACCACGGTCAGCATGAAGCCGGCCAGCGCGCTGAGCGCGACGACGAGCCACCGCCGGTTCGGGAAGTGGCCGTTGACGAACGAGGACGTGCCCGTGGTCGCCGTCGTCGACACCGTCTGGTCGATCTTGCCGGTTCCGCTGCGTGTCATCGGTCCCTCTCCGGAGCAATGCCGT
Source organism: Saccharothrix sp. NRRL B-16314 (assembly GCF_000716595.1). Taxonomy (GTDB): domain Bacteria; phylum Actinomycetota; class Actinomycetes; order Mycobacteriales; family Pseudonocardiaceae; genus Actinosynnema. The sequence continues at coordinate 56,133 of NZ_JNXC01000006.1, read as the reverse complement.
TGAGCCCGCTTTAGGCGGCGGTGCCAGGGGGTTCGTCCAGCATTGCAGAAAAGGGGAGCGGATTGACTTCTCCATTGGAGTGAGTCGATCGGCCGAACGGTCGCGGAGCGGCAACTCCGCAGGCAGGAGGGCTGCGCGGGTCGTACCGGGTCCGGTTCGACAATGCGCGCAGAGGTCACATCACGCTGTTATGGAATAGTGCTGGTCAGCGGCGTGAATGCGGAATCAATGCGCCGGGAAACCACCGCTTGACCGCCGGCGGTCGCGGGCGCTGCGTCGCCGAATGCCCGGCCGGGTGCGTCAGGGGCGTCCAGGTCAAGGCGAGGTGCCCGTGCTGGAACCGTTGTCCGGCACGGCAGGTCGCTACCCGGAGTTGTACCGGTACGTGCTCGTCGTGACGTGACCGGTGTCACTCGACGATCGTCCACTTCGGACGCTCGGTGACCGGGTCGTCACCGCGTGGTCGCTCGGCCCGCGCCCGCGTGACCTGGAGGTTCGGTCGGACGGCGAAATTTCGGACGTGACCGTCGTTCCGGTGTTTCCGCCGCCGTGCCACCGGGTACTACGAGAGTTGTTTCTGCCTTGAGAACACAGGGCACTGGAGGGCGGACCGTGAGCACTGTCGATGTCCCTCGGGACGGGGTCGACCTCGACCTCCCCGATGCGCCTCCCAGCCCGGCATCGCTGTCGGGACTGGTAGCGGGCACTTTCCCGGAGATCGGCGACGACAGGTTGGTGGACATCCTGGTGGTTGCCGGGCAACTGGTGGGCAACGCCTACCGGCACGCCCGCGCGCCGCGCCGGCTGCGGCTGGTGCGGCCGGACGACGGTGACGTGGTCCGCGTCGAGGTGGATGACGCCAGCCCGAGCCGGCTACCGGTCCTGGGTCGACTGGACACCCCCGCGCACGGCCGTGGCCTGCTCATGGTCAACCGGCTGTCGGTGAACTGGGGGCACCGGCCGCGGCCCGACCACAAGACCGTCTGGGCCGAGGTCCGCCTCGCCTGAATCGTTCCCGTCAGGTCGCAGTTTGCGGGTGTCGCGTGAGGGAAACCCGTCCGATACGCCCGGCGACCGTCCCGGGAGTAACAGTTGTTGGAAGGCACGAGTGTGGACGTCGTCGAACGGTCCCCCGACCACATCGACTTCGACTTGGAGGACACCGTCCCACCCATGCGCAGCGCGCGGAGGTGGATCGCCGACAGCCTGCCCGACCTGGACCAGTCGCAGTTGCTGGACCTGCTGGTGATCGCCGACGCGCTGATGACCAACGCCTTCGAGCACGCGAGCGCACCGCGCCGGCTGCGGCTGCGGCGCCCGCGGGGCCGGCGGGTGGTCCGGGTGGAAGTGGACGACGCGAGCCCCGAACTCCTGCCGGTGCTGGGCAAACCGGGTGGGCGCGGGCTGCACAACCGCGGTCTGCTGCTGGTGAACCGGTTGTCGTGCGGGTGGGGTGTGGACCCCTGTGCCGGGCACAAGACCGTGTGGGGTGAGGTCGGGGCCTGAATTCGCGGCCGGCCGATCGCCGCGCTGCGCGGCTGTCCAAATTGGATGGACTTTGTTCCGAATCCGGGCGATACGTCCGATTCCTGTGAACGTCTAACCAACTATAGGGCTGTTTAGTCAATTGGAGCGCTCGCGGGTCGGTGCGGGCGGCGCTCGGCGCGGCGACCTGCCGGGCCGTCCGTCACGTGCGGTCGGAGTATCGCCGTCGCAGGGGGCCGTGCAGTACTGTTAACCGTGACGGACCGTGCGGAATCCCGCACTCTTCGTCAGGACTTCCGGCACGAAGTTCGGTTCTGGCGGCAAGGTCGACAGGGGATGGTGCCGGCTGCAAGTGTTCTCCCGGCCACGGTTTCGACACGACTGCCTACCGAATTCCCGGTCGCGTGCGGGTAGTTGCCCTGATCATGGTATGTCGGACGCCCCCTGACCGCAGTTGGGCCGGATGGGCCAATGTCTCATTTCGCACGTTGCGCCGTTTGAGGCTACCGGCAGCAGGGCAAAATGAATTGTTGGTTTCGTGCTTCCGAAGGCCGGATGGACGCAACCGCTCCCAGGACCGCCTATGTGCGGGTGTGGCTAAATCCTGGTCGGTCGGCAAGGGTTGCTCCGCGTGCTATAAAACGCCAGACCGCATCCGTCGAGAAAAAGCCGTCGGTCGCCCAACTTGGAAGGGAGCTGGTGATGGTGCTGTCGGACCACCGAGGTGCCCTCGCCGAGTTGACCGCCCTGCTCGCCGAATGCACGCGGGGCGCGGGGCGCTTCGCGCTCGTCAGCGGGGGCCTGGCCAGCGGAAAGACCGAGCTGTTGCAGCAGTTCCAGCGCCATGCGGCCGATGCCGGCGCCCTGCTGCTCACGGCTGCGGGCGCGCCGGCCGAGCGCACCCTCCAGGCCGGGATCGTCGACCAGTTGTTCCACGGCGCCGGCCTGCCGCCGGAGATCGCCGACCGCATTTCGCACCTGATCACGCCGTTTGCGGCGACCGTGGATGAATCCGCTTCGGATGTCCGCGCTATTCGGCACGGCAGCGTCCGCGCGGTGCACGAGATGTGCGGAATCGTCCTCGAATTAACGCGCGAGCGTCCCGTGGTGATCTGCGTGGACGACGTGCAATTCGCCGACAGCTCGTCGTTGCAATTCCTGCTCTACCTCCGCCGGCGGATGGGCTCCGGGCGCGTGCTCGTGGTGCTGACCGAGTGGGAACAGCCCCGGCTGACGCTGCCGCTGTTCCACGGCGAGATGACGCGCCGGCCGCACCACCGCATCCGGCTCGCGCCGCTGTCCGAAGCCGGCATCGCCGACCTGCTGCGCGAGCACGCGGGGGCGGGTGACGCCGACGCGGCCGACGTCGACGATCCGGCCGCGGTGCTGCACCGGATCACCGGCGGCAACCCGATGCTGGTCCGGGCGATGATCGAGGACATGGACGCCGGTCGTCCGGCCGGACCGGAGCGGGTCGGCCCGGCGTTCGGGCGCGCGGTGCTGGAGTGCCTGCACCGCTGGGAAGCGGGCCTGCTGGAGGTGGCCAGGGCGGTCGCCGTGCTGGGGGAGGACCGCACGCCCGTCCTGGTGGGGCGGCTGGCGGGCACCACGCCCGAGGCCGCCGAGCAGGTGGCCGACGTCCTCACCGCCGCCGGCCTGCTGGTCGACGGCCGTTTCCGGCACCCCGGCGCCGAGGCCGCCGTCCTGGACAGCATGCCGGGCGCGGAGCGCGCACGGCTGCACGCGCGCGCCGCCGAGCTGCTGTACCAACGGGGTGCGGCCACCGCCGTCGTCGCCGACCACCTGGTCGCGGCGGACCGCGTGTCGGCCGGGTGGCCGGTGGCGGTGCTGCGGATCGCCGCCGAGCAGGCGCTGATGTGCGACGACGTCGCCGCCGCCGTGCGCTACCTGGAACCGGCGCTGCCCGCCGCCGACGAGGACGAACGCCTCGGCATCACGTGCGTGCTGGTGCACGCGCTGTGGCGGGTGAACCCGGCCGCCGCCGTGGTGCACGCCGCACCGCTGCGCGAAGCCATGTGGGAAGGGCGTTTGCGCGGTCGCGACGCGATGAGCGTCGTGCAGCACGCCCTGTGGAACGGCGACGAGGCCACCGCGATCCGCGCGCTCGACATCCTCAAGGCCCGACCGGAGCTGTTGGACGCGCAGAGCGCCGCCGAGCTGCGGATCATCTGCCAGTGGGTGCACGGCTTGGGCGCGGCGACCGCGATGGCCTCGAACGCCGAGTCCGACGCGGACCCGTGGGTCGCCGCGGCGCAGGCGCTGGGCACGTTCTGGACCGCCGAGTTCTGCGCGGACGCCACCGCCAGCGCCGAGCACATCCTGCAGAGCTGCCACCCCGGCGACATGGCCTTGGAGGTCGTGCTCACCGCACTGCTGATCCTCGTGCACGGCGGGCACACCGAACGGGCCGAGCGCTGGTGCGAACGGCTGGCCGCCGAAGCGGCCCGCAGCGGCGCGGTGACGTGGCAGGCGCTCATCGAGGTGATCAGGGCCGACATCGCGTTGCGCTGCGGCGAGGTCGTGGTGGCCGTCGCCCGCGCCGAGACCGCGCTCGGTCTGCTGCCGCACCAGGGTTGGGGCGTGTCGATCGGCTACCCGCTCGCGGTGCTGTTGCAGGCCAACAGCGTCCTGGGCCGGCACCGGGTGGTCGGCGAGCTCATGCGGCTGCGCGTGCCGGACGCCATGTTCTCCACCGTGTGCGGCCTGCGCTACCTCAACGCGCGCGGCCACGCCAACCTCACCGCCGGCCGCGTGCTGGCCGCCATCAGCGACTTCCAGAACTGCGGCACGCGGATGCGCGACTGGGGCATCGACCTGCCGGTGCTGGCGGCGTGGCGCTGCGGCCTGGCGGAGGCGAACCTCCTGCTCGGCCGCCCGGAGGTGGCCCGCGAGCTGATCCGGGAACAGATGCGGCTGCCCGCCGGCGACCGGCGCACGCGCGGGACGTCGCTGCGGGTGATGGCCGCAGCCGGTGAACCGGACGAGCGGCCCGCGCTGCTCCGCGAAGCCGTGCAACACCTCCGCCAGGCCGGCGACCGGGTGGAGTTGGCCCGCGCGCTGTCGGACCTCAGCGAGGCGCTGGCCGACATCGGCGAGCACGGGCAGTCCAGGGAACTGGCCAGGGTCGCGGCGGAGGAGACGAAGGCGTCCTACTCCGGCGCGCTGCCCATCCCGATCGACTGGGCCGCCGGCGAGGCGGCGGACCCGCCGGACGAGCCGCCCGCGCTCAGCGACTCCGAACGCCGGGTCGCCGAACTCGCCGCGCAGGGCCACACGAACCGGGAGATCAGCGGCCTGCTCTACATCACGGTGAGCACCGTCGAGCAGCACCTCACCCGGGTGTACCGCAAGCTCGGCCTCAAAAGCCGGGCGGACCTGCCCCGCAGACTCGCGCACCTCACCGGCACGACGAGCACCCGGGCGTACGAAGCGCGCGGGTGACACCCTCCACCAGCACCACCTGCGCCGGACCGACCGGCACCTGAGCGGAAAGAGCTGCCCATGTCACCCGACTCCACCTGCCGGATCTGCACGGGGACGGTCGCCGAGTTCGTCGATCTCGGCACGCAGCCGCTGTCGGACGCCTTCCGGCTGCCGGAGGACACCTCCGAGGAGTTCTTCTACCGCCTCGCCGTGGGCGTGTGCGGCACCTGCGGCATGGTGCAGCTCATGGAGGAGGTGCCGCGGGAGAAGATGTTCCACGAGGACTACCCGTACATCTCGCAGGGCTCCGCCGTGATGCGCAAGCACTTCCAGGCGTTGGCCGAGCGGTTCCTGGCCACCGAACTGGCCGGCGCCGACCCGTTCGTGGTGGAGCTGGGCTGCAACGACGGCACGATGCTGCGCACGGTGGCCGAAGCGGGCGTGCGGCACCTCGGTGTCGAGCCCTCCGGCGCGGTCGCCGACATGGCGGCGGCGGCCGGCGTGCGGGTGCGCAAGGACTTCTTCGAGGAGTCCACGGCGCTGTCCATCCGCGAGGAGCACGGCGCGGCCGACGTGATCTACGCGGCGAACACGTTGTGCCACATCCCTTACATGGGTTCGATCCTCAAGGGCGTCGAGGCGCTGCTCGGACCCAGCGGCGTGTTCGTGTTCGAGGACCCGTACCTGGGCGACATCATCGAGCGGACGTCGTTCGACCAGATCTACGACGAGCACTTCTTCCTGTTCAGCGCGAGTTCGGTGGACGAGATGGCCCGCCGGCACGGGCTGGAGCTGGTCGACGTGGAACGCCTTGAGGTGCACGGCGGCGAGGTCCGCTACACGCTGGCCCGGCCCGGTGCCCGACCGCGGGCCGAGGCGGTCGCCGCGCTGCTCGCCGAGGAGAAGGACCGCGGGCTCGCGGAGCGCGCCACGCTGGACGTCTTCGGGGACCGCATCCGCGCGATCCGCGACGACCTAGTCGCGTTGCTGCGCAAGCTCAAGGACGAGGGCAAGCGGGTGGTCGGCTACGGCGCGACCGCCAAGAGCGCCACCGTGACCAACCTCTGCGGCATCGGCCCGGACCTGGTCGAGTTCATCGGCGACACCACCCCCGCGAAGCAGCACCGGCTCGCGCCCGGCTCGCACATCCCGGTGCGGCCCGCGGAGGAGTTCGCCAACCCGCACCCGGACTACGCGCTGCTCTTCGCGTGGAACCACGCCGAGGAGATCATGGCCAAGGAGCAGGCGTTCCGGGAGGCGGGCGGCAAGTGGATCCTGTACGTCCCCGAAGTGCACGTGGTCTGACGGTGAGGGCTCTGCGCGCGGGCACCAAGGTCGTGGTGCTGGGCGGCTCGGGGTTCGTCGGCTCGGCGGTGGCCGCGAGGTTGGCCGCCGCCGGTGCCGCGGTGCGGGTGGTCGCCCGCGACCCCGGCGTGCCGCCGTTCCCGGCCGAGGCCGTCACCGCCAACCTGACCGAACCCGGACGGGTCGCCGCCGCCGTCGCCGGGGCGGACGTCGTGCTGCCACTGGTGTTGTTCACCGGCAGCGGCACGTGGCGGGTCGAGGCGGCCGGCGCGGACGACGCCGCGAAGGTCAACGTGGGCGTGATCGCCGACGCGGTCGCCGCGGCCGGTGCGGCGGTGGTGTTCCCCGGCTCAACCTCGCAGGTCGGTCCCGGTGCGCCGGAACGGATCGACGGCACCGAACCCGACCGACCGGACAGCGAGTACGACCGGCAGAAGTGCGCGGCCGAACGCCTCGTGCTCGACGCGGGCGGCTGCAGTCTCCGGATGCCAACGGTGTTCGGTCCCTCGTCGGGTTCACCGGACCGGGGCGTGGTGGCCGCGATGGCGCGCCGCGCGTTGGCCGGTCAGCCGTTGACCGTGTGGGGCACCGGGGAGATGGAACGCGACCTGCTGTTCGTCGAGGACGTGGCCGAGGCGTTCGTCGCCGCGGTGGCGCACGCCGACGACCTCGCCGGGCACGCCTGGCTGGTCGGCTCCGGCACCGGGATCTCCGTGCGGGACCTGTTCACCGCGGTGTCCGAAGCCGTTGCCGCGCACACCGGGCTGCCGGCGGTGTCGGTGATGTCGGTGGCGCCGCCGGAACACGCCACACCGATCGACTTCCGCAGCCTCGTGGCCGATCCGACGGCGTTCAGCCGGGTCACCGGGTGGCGTGCTCGCGTGCCGTTGGCCGACGCGGTGGCCCGGACGGTCGCCGCCGTCGCCGCCGAATTCCACAGTGGACGGATCGAGCCGGCGCACCCCTAACCCCTGCCTAGGGGTGCCCCTAGTGGTTGACCACGCAGTCCGGACCGCATCAAGCTGGTGCGGAATCGGGCCGGCGGACGGAAGGTGCTGATGAAAGCGCGTGAGCTCGCCGTCGGCGGTGCCTGGGAGTTCGAGCCCGAGGTCTTCACCGACGACCGCGGTCTGTTCGTCTCCCAGTTCCAGGAATCGGTGTACGTGGAGGCGGTCGGCGCGCCGCTGTTCGCGGTGGCGCAGGCCAGCAGCAGCGTTTCCCGCCGCGGTGTCGCCCGTGGCGTGCACTACGCCCGCACTTCGCCCGGCTGCGCGAAATACGTGCACTGCTCACGTGGTCGGGTGCTGGACTTCGTGGTCGACCTGCGGGTCGGCTCACCGACGTTCGGCGCGTGGGACTCCGTCGAGCTGTCCGCGGACAGCTTCCGCGCCGTCCACATCCCGGCCGGGCTCGGGCACGCGTTCCTGGCGCTGGAGGACGATTCCACCGTCTGCTACCTGATGTCGCGCGGCTACCAGCCGGACGACGAACTGGCGGTGTCCCTGTTGGACCCGGACCTTGCGCTGCCCATGCCCGCCGACGCGGTCCAGTCCCAGCGCGACCTCGTCGCGCCGACCCTCGACAAGGCTCGTGCCGCCGGGCTCCTGCCCGCGTACTCGGCCTGAGGAAAGGAAGTCCACCAGGTGTCAGCGCCCACTCGCCCGCCGACCGGGCCGCGCCTGGCCGAGTCGATGCTCATCGGCGGCGGCACCGACGCCGTGCACGCCTGGCTCACCCGGACCGCCGAGCACTGCTGGATGCGCGTCGACCGCGTGCCGCTCGACGAGGTGGCGGGCTGGCGGACCGAACCGGACACCGGCAACCTCCGGCACCACACCGGCCGGTTCTTCAGCGTCGAGTCGCTGGCCGTCGACCTGCCCGGCGCCGCGGTGCCGCACTGGCGCCAGCCGATCATCAACCAGCCGGAGATCGGCATCCTCGGCATCCTCACCCGCGAGATCGACGGCGTCCTGCACTTCCTCATGCAGGCCAAGCACGAACCGGGCAACCCCAACGGGCTGCAGCTGTCACCGACCGTGCAGGCCACCCGCAGCAACTACACGCGCGTGCACCAGGGCAAGGCGATCCCGTACCTGGAGCACTTCCGCGACACCTCCGGCCACCGCGTCGTCGTGGACATCCGCCAGTCCGAGCAGGGCGCCTGGTTCTACCGCAAGCGCAACCGGAACATGGTCGTCGAGGTCGACGGCGAGATCGAGGTGCTCGACGGGTTCCGCTGGCTGACCCTGGGCGAGGTGGCCGACCTGATGGCGGTGCCGGACCTGGTCAACATGGACGCCCGCACGGTGCTGGCCTGCCTGCCCTCGGGCGGCGCCGACCTGGCCGGCGCGGCCACCGACGCGTTCACCACCGCGCTCGTCCGCTCCGCCGACCCGGCGACGCCCGGCGTGCACACGATCGGCGACGTGCTGAGCTGGATCACCGAGGTGCGCACCCGCACCGACCTCCACGTCGCCCTCGGCCCGCTGTCCGGGCTGCCCGACTGGACCCGCGTCGACGGGCGGATCGCGCACCGCAGCGGCGGGTTCTTCACCGTGGTCGGCGTCGACGTGGAAGCCGGTGGGCGCGAGGTCGCCGCGTGGTCCCAGCCGATGATCGAACCGGTCGGCACGGGCGTGATCGCGTTCCTGGTCAAGGAGATCGGCGGCACCCTGCACGTGCTGACCCACGCCCGCACCGAACCCGGCTACGCGGACGTGACCGAGCTGGCCCCCACCGTGCAGTGCGTGCCGGAGACGTACGACCACCTGCCCGCGCGGCCCCGGTTCCTGGACGAGGTGCTGACGTCCTCGCGGGTCCGCTTCGACACCGTGCTGTCGGAGGAGGGCGGCCGGTTCCTGGGCGCCCGCAACCGGTACATGATCGTGGAGACCGACGCCGACGTGGCCGCGGACGACGCGGAGTACCGGTGGCTCACCCTGCACCAGTACGAGGAGCTGCTGCGGCACAGCTTCTACGTGAACATCCAGGCCCGCAGCCTGCTGCTCTGCCTGCGCAGCCTCGTCCCCCGCGGCTGACGGTGGCCCGGTGCGGCCCCGGTCCGCGGTGGACCGGGGCTGCCCTCACGGGGCGGTCACAGGGCGGCGAGGACTTCCCGCAGCGACGTGATGACGTGCTGCTGGGTCTCCTGGGGCAGCGACGGGTACATCGGCAGCGAGAAGATCTCGCCGGCCAGCCGTTCGGTGACCGGCAGGCTGCCCTTCTCGTAGCCGAGGTGCGCGAAACCGGTCATCGTGTGCACCGGCCACGGGTAGCTGATGTTGAGCTGGATGTCGTACGCCTTCAGCGCTTCCAGGATGTCGTCACGGCGCGGGTGGCGCACCACGTAGACGTAGTAGACGTGGGTGTTGCCGGGCGCTGTCACGGGCAGCACGAGGTCCGTGTCACCCAACCCCTCGACGTAGCGCGCGGCGACGGCCTGCCGTCCGGCGACGTACTGGTCGAGCCGGCCGAGCTTGCGGCGCAGGATCTCGGCCTGCACCTCGTCCAGCCGACAGTTGTGGCCGGGGGTCTCGACCACGTAGTAGGTCTTCTCCATCCCGTAGTAGCGGTGCCGGCGCAGGTTCGCGTCGACCGCCGGGTCGTTCGTGATCGTCGCGCCCCCGTCGCCGTACGCGCCGAGCACCTTGGTCGGGTAGAAGGAGAACGCGGCGGCCACGCCCATCGACCCGGCGACCTGCCCGTGGTGGCGCGCGCCGTGCGCCTGCGCGCAGTCCTCCAGCAGCACCAGGCCGTGCTCGTCGGCGATCGCGCGCAACGGGGCCATGTCGACGCACTGCCCGTAGAGGTGCACCGGCAGCAGGCACTTGGTGCGCGGGGTGATCGCGGCGGCGACCTGGGCCACGTCCATCAGGTACGTGTCGGGGTGCACGTCGACGAACACCGGGGTCGCGCCCACCGCGTCGATCGCCAGCACGGTCGGGGCGGCGGTGTTCGACACCGTGATCACCTCGTCGCCCGCGCCGACCCCGAGCGCCTGGAGCGCCAGGCGGATGGCGTTCGTGCCGTTGTCCACGCCGACGCAGTGCGACACGCCGTGGTAGCCGGCGAACTCCGCCTCGAACGACGACACGCTGGGACCGAGGACGAGCCTGCCGGAGGAGAACACCGTCTCGACCGCGTCGAGTATGTCCTTCCGCTCCGATTCGTATTCACGCGAGTAGTCCCAGACAAATGTGGTCATAGCTGCCCTTTCGACAATCGGGGGTCGAGGGTAAGCCTAGGCGCGCCCCAGGATAGGGGGTAACCCCTAACATGCAGGTCAAGCCGGTCACTGTGGTGCCAAAGCAGCAGCGCCGACTAGGCCGTTCGCGGGTGCCCGCGACTGCGTTTCAATAGGGCGGTTAGGGGTGTCCAGGCCAGAACCGGCCGCTTTACGGTGGCGGCGCTGCCGGCACGGGTGCCGGATTCCACGACGTCCTGGGATGGGATCAACGAATGTCGCGGCATTTCCTGTTCATGTGCCACCCCGACCACGGGCACATCATTCCCAACCTCGCGATGGTCACCGAGCTGGTCGCCCGCGGCCACCGGGTCACCTACCTGACCGCGCCGAGCATGGCCGATGTCGTGACCGAGGCCGGCGCCACCGCCGTGGCCTATGACTCCCGCTACCGCGACGCGGATTTCGCCCTGGTCGCCAACGACCCCGGTTACCTGATGTCCGTGCTGCTCGACGAGAGCGCCGCCATGCTGGCCACCGCGACCACCGACCTCGACGGCGACCGGCCGGACCTGGTCGTCTACGACACCTCGATCCTCTACGCGGGCCGCGTCCTCGCCCGGCGCTGGGGCGTCCCGGCCGCTCAGGTCATCCCGGTGTTCGCGTCGAACGAGCACTTCTCGTTCCTCAACGCCATGTACAACCCGGAGTCCTCCGGCGCGACGCCCGCCGTCGAGAAGCCGAAGGAGATGCCGGAGTGGGTCGGCGCGACGATGGCGCGGATCGCCGCGCTCTGCGCCGAGCACGGGGTGACCGCCGCGCCGCACGAGGTGTGGTTCGAGGTGCCGCCGCTGAGCCTGGTCACGGTGCCGCGCGAGTTCCAGTACGCCGGTGAGACGTTCGACGAGCGGTTCGCGTTCGTCGGGCCGTGCGTCGGCGACCGGGGGTTCCTCGGGTCCTGGTCGCCTCCCGACAGTGGGCTGCCGGTGGTGCTGGTGTCGCTGGGCGCGGTGTTCAACGAGCACCAGGACTTCTTCCGGACGTGCGTCGAGGCGTTCCGCGGCCGGCCGTGGCACGCGGTGATGACGATGGGCGACGGCGTGGACCCGGCGTCGCTCGGCGAACTGCCGCCCAACGTCGAGGTGCACCGCTGGGTGCCGCACGTGACGGTGCTGGAGCACGCCTCGCTGTGCGTGACGCACGGTGGCATGGGCACGGTGATGGAGGCGCTGCGCGCCGGTGCGCCGATGGTGTGCGTGCCGGGGTCCGCGCTGGACCGGCCGACCGGGTGGCGGCTGCGTGAGCTGGGGCTGGGCACCATGCTCGACCCCGACGCCCTCACCGCCGACGCGCTGGTCGAGGCCGTCACGTCGGTGCTCGGCAACCCGGAGGTCGCGGCCCGATCGGACGCGATGCGCAAGGCGGTCGCGGACTCGGGTGGCGCCTCCCGCGCGGCGGACGAGATCGAGCGGCACCTGGCGCGGTCGCGTTGACGCCGACAGCGCTGATGGCGGAACCGGTGGAGTTCGGCATCCTGGGGCCGATCCGGGCGTCACGCGGCGCCGACGACCTGCGGGTCGGCGGTCCGCGTGAGCGCGCGGTGCTGGCCAGGCTGGTGTTCGACGCCAACCGGGTGGTCAGCGTCGACCGGCTGATCGAGGCCGTCTGGCACGGTGACCCGCCCGCCAGCGCACGCGGTCAGATCGCGATCTGCGTGTCGCGGCTGCGGCGGGCGCTCGGCGACACGGGTGCCGGGCGGATCATCGCCACGGCCAGCCCCGGGTACGTGGCGCGGGTGGACGAGGGCGGCGCGGACTGGCCCCGGTTCAACGGCCTGATCAGCCGGGCTCGCACTTGCGCCGCCCGCGACGACCTGTCCGGCGCGGTGGCGTCCTTGCGGGAGGCGTTGGGGCTCTGGCGCGGGGTGCCGTTCGAGGACCTGCCGGGGCTGCGGGCCGAGGCGGTCCGGCTCCAGTCGGCGCGGCTCGACGCGGTGGAGACGTGCGCCGAGCTGGAACTGCGGCTGGGGCTGCACTACCGGGTGGGCAAGGAACTCGCGGCGGTCGTCGCGGAACACCCGTTGCGGGAGCGCGCCCGTGCCCAGCTCATGCTGGCCCAGTACCGGTCGGGTCGGCGGGCGGAGGCGTTGCGGACGTACCAGGACGCCCGGCGCACGTTGATCGAGCAGGTGGGGCTGGAACCGGGGCCCGAACTGCGTGAGCTGCACGAGAAGATCCTGCGCGACGCGCCGGCGCTGCTGCCGCAGCAACGGGTGGAGGTCGTGCCGGTGGCGGCGCCTTCGCAGCTGCCGCGCCAGGCGCTGCCGTTCGCGGGGCGTGACGCCGAGCTGGCCGAGCTGGACGCGGCGCTGGGTGGCGGTGCGGACGTGCCCGGGACCGTGGTGCTGTCCGGTCCGGGTGAGGTGGGCAAGACGGCGCTGGCGTTGCGCTGGGCGCACCAGCGGGTCGACCGGTTCCCCGACGGGCAGCTGTACGCGGACCTGGTGGACGACTTCGGGCGTCCGGTGTCGCCGATGGTGCTGCTGGACCGGTTCCTGCGGGCGCTCGGCGTGCCGGGGGAGTCCATTCCGGACGATCCGGGGGAGAAGGTCGCGCTGTACCGCAGCAGCGTGTCCCGCCGGCGGATCCTGGTCGTGCTGGACGACGCGGTGGACTTCGCGCAGGTGCGGCCGTTGCTGCCGAGCGGGCCGCACTCGCGGGTGATGGTCACCAGCCGGGGTCCGATGGCCGAGCTGGTCGCACGCCAGGGCGCGCACCAGTCGTTCCTGACGCCGTTGCGCCCGGAGGAGTCGTGGCAGCTCCTGTCCATGCTGCTCGGCCCGCACTGGGTGGCCGAGGAGCGCCACGAGGCCACCCGCCTCGTCGGCCTCTGCGACGGCTACCCGCTCCCGCTCCGCAGAGCCGCCGCCGAACTCCGCTCCGCACCCCACCTCCCCGCCACCCACCTCCCCACCACCCGCCTCCGCGTCCCCGCCTAACCCGCGTGAGTCCTACGTTCAAGCCGCGTGAGTCCTACGTTCCGAACCCGTGAGTCCTACGTTCAGGACCCCTGAATTCAACGCTCAGAACAGGCTCGACCGGAGCCGCGTGTCCTGAGCGTTGAATTCGGGGGTTCCGAACGTAGGACTCACGTGACGTGAAGGTACGACTCACGGGTTCTGAACGTAGGACTCACTGGTGGACAGGGACTTGGCCAGGACGTTGGTCAGAGTTGAGGGGGAGGGGACGGGGGTGGGGGACGTGGGGGTGCGCCAGGCCACGTGGCCGTCGGGGCGGACCAGGACGGCGCCCGTGGGCGTCACGCCGTAAGCGTCGGCCCAGGTGGACGACGACACGGCGGTGGACCCGTCGGTGGAGATCTCCACGGCGGTGACGGCGACGCCGGTCTGCTCGGCGGCTTCCTTCGCGGCCTGGGCCCAGCCGCTGCCGGCGGGGGTCAGCAGGGTGAAGCCGGGGGTCAACAAGTCCAAAGTGGACACCGTCTCGGCACCACGCGTCACGGTAACGTGAGGCGCACGGTGGCCCGGACGGGCCGTGGGAACGTACGTCCGGTACGGGTTCTCCGGCGACGGAGCCGGCGTGCCGTCCGGGACGACGGCGGTCGAGTCGTAGTGGAAGCCCAGCACCAGCCCTTCGGAACGGCGACGCCCGGCCTGCTGCCCGATGGCCTCCGCCATGGACAGCTTGCCCTCCATCATCTGGAACGTGATGAACGCGTTGGCCAGGCTCTCGCCCACGGTCCGCTCACCGACCGGGTGACGTTCCGCCTCGTAGGTGTCCAGCAGCCCCTCACCGGCGACCCCGTGCAGCACGGCGGCCAGCTTCCACACCAGGTTGTGCGCGTCCTGGATGCCGCAGTTCATCCCGAACCCGCCCTGCGGCGTGGACACGTGCGCCGCGTCGCCCGCCAGGAACACGCGACCCGAGCGGAAGTGCTCGGCGGTCACGGCCTGCTGCAACCACGGCATCACGCCGACCAGCGACACGTCCAGGTCAGGCACGCCCACCGCGGCACGCACCACCTCGACGCAGAACTCCGGCGTGAAGTCCGCCTCGCTGCCACCCTCCGACGGGTCGTACCCGGTCTGGATCATCCACCGGCGCTTGTTGTCCACCGCCTCCACCGCGCAGGGCAACGCGCTGCGGATGAAGTAGAGCGCGCACATGCGGTCGGTCAGCAGCGGCACCAGCTCGGCGTCGAACATGATGCTGATCATGTGACCCAGCGGCGGCGGCCCCTGCACCCCGATGCCGAGCTGCGAACGGATGCCGCTGCGCCCACCGTCGGCCGCGATCGCGTAGCGCGCCCGAACCGTGGAACGGCCGGACGACGACTCGATCACCGCGTCCACGCCGGACTCGTCCTGCGCCAACGACGTCATGGTCGTGGCGAAGCGGACGTCACCGCCGGGCAGCCGGGAGGCCAGCCCGCGCAGGATCACCTCGAACTTGTCCTGCGCGCAGATGTACGTGTACGTGGGGCTGTGCGGCGCGTCCTCCTCTATGGGCGCGACCTCCCGGTGGAAGTCGTCCGCCGTGAGCGACGACCCGACACCGACGGCCAGGCTCTCCTCGCGCGGCAGCCCGGCGCGCTCCACCTCCGCCTGGAGCCCCCACGACCGCACCAGCTCCATCGTGCGGGTGGACACCAACCGCGCCTTGGGGAACAGGGACGTGCCCGCGTGCCGCTCGACCAGCAACGAGGTGAGCCCGTGCCGGGAGCATTCGATCGACGCGGCGAGGCCGACCGGGCCACCGCCAACGATGAGGACGTCGACCTCGAAGTCAGCCATGAGGTCGAGCGTGCGGCACCGCGCGAGGGGCCGTCAACCGACGGATATCGAAGTGATAGAGCCGTGAAAACGCAGTTCAGTAGGTTTGCGGCGCACGCTGGCGAGCGGTGTGGGCAGGCATCCGGACAAGTGGGAGGCACCATGTTCGCCGAAGGATCGGTCGCGTTGGTCACCGGTGGTTCGCGCGGGATCGGCCGGGCTGTCGCGGTCGACCTCGCGGCACACGGTGTCCACGTGGTGGTGAACTACTCACGTTCGGAGGAGCACGCCAAGGAATTGGTCGCCCAGATCGAGGCGGACGGTGGCAGTGCGAGCGCGCTGCGCGCGGACGTGACGGACGAAGACGCCGTGCGGGAGATGTTCCGCGCGGTGCGCTCCGAGCACGGCAGGCTCGACGTGCTGGTCACCAGCGCGGGCGTGACCCGCGACAAGCACCTGGTCGTGATGAGCAGCGACCTGTTCCGCGAGACCATGGACATCAACATGACCGGCACGTTCCTCGCGTGCCGGGAAGCGATGCGCATCATGCAGCACCAGAAGCGCGGCGCCATCGTGACGCTCAGCTCGGCCAGCGGACTCGACGGCGGGTTCCCGGGCCAGACCAACTACGTCGCCTCCAAGGGCGCGATCATCGCGTTCACCAAGGCGTTGTCCTACGAGGCCGCACCGCACGGCGTGCGGGTCAACGTGGTCGCACCGGGCTTCGTGGAGACCGACATGACCAAGGTGATCCCCACCAAGCTGCGCGAGGGTTATGCCTCGCGCATCCGGTTGGGCCGCATGGGACGGCCGGAGGAGATCGCCAACCTGGTCACGTTCCTCGCGTCCGACCGGGCCTCGTACATCACCAGCGAGACGTTCGTCGTCAACGGCGGCGGACTCGGCTGACCGCTCACACACCACCGGACCACTGGAAGGGGACAGCGTGACCCTCGAAGACCTGCGCGCCGCGGCGGCCCTGCGTCAGCAGACCTGCGCCCAGATCAAGAAGATGATCGTCTCGCGACTCGATCTGCCGATCGAGCCGGCGTGGATCACCGACGACCAGCCGCTGTTCGGCCGCGGCCTCGAACTCGACAGCCTCGACGTGCTGGAGCTGTACGTGGCGATCGAGGCCGAGTTCGGCGTGGCGCTCTACGACAGCGACATGTCCGTGTTCGGCTCGGTGTCCCGCCTGGCCGACCACGTCAACCCGGCCCTGGCGCCCTCGGCATGACCACGACCCGGGAGCCGGTGGTCCGCACCGGGACCTCGCTGACGAACGACCAGATCCGCGAGATCCTGCCGCACCGCTGGCCCTTCCTGCTGCTGGACCGGGTGGACCGGGTCGAAGCCGGCGTCGGCGGGGTCGCGGTGAAGAACGTCGCGGCCACCGAGCTGTGGTTCCAGGGGCACTTCCCCTCCACGGCGGTGCTCCCGGGAGTGATCGTGATCGAGGCGATGGCCCAGCTCGCGGGCGTGGTGTTCGCGCTCGCGGGCGCCGGTCCGATCGGCTACCTCGCGAGCGTGCGGGCGATGAAGTTCCGCCGCCCCATCGTGCCGGGCGACCAGATCATCCTCAACGCTGACCGGACGGCGGGTGGCCGCGGTTTCAGCGAGTTCAAGGTGAGCGCCAGGGTGGACGGCCAGATCGCCGCCGAGGGGACGATCACCATCGCCGACCCGGCCGCCACCAGTCCAACCGGAAAGGTCTGACACCACAATGGATTCCCTCACGTCGCCGGTGAAGTCCGCGCACCCCGAAGGCACCGCGTACGGCACCGTCCTGGATGCCGATGTCGCGCTGCGGTTCAGCACGCTCGACGCCGAGTACGAGGCGATCCGCGAGCGCGCCGCCCTGCTCGACCTGTCCGGCGAGCGGATCATCGAGATCACGGGTGACGCGGCCAGTGCGTTCGCGCAGCGGGTGCTCGCCCGCGACGTGGAGTACCTGACCGCCGAGCGCTGCATGACGAGCCTCGTGCTCGCCGAGGACGGCACCGCCGTCGACCAGGTCGTGGTGTGGGGCCGGGAGACCGGCCTGCTGCTGGAGAGCTCGGTCGGCGGCGGCACCCGCCTGCTGGAGCACCTGAAGGCGAACGCCGACGCCGGCGTGGAGATCACCGACCGCACCGCCGAGTTCGCGCTGTTCGGGCTGGAAGGCCCGTACGCGTGGGGCGTCGTCGGCCGGCTGATCGACGGCGAGCTCGCCGCGCTGCCGTTCGAGTCCGTCGTGGACACCCAGTGGGACGGCGTCGACATCGTCTTCGCCCGCACCGGCGTGACCGGCGAGTACGGCTACAAGGTGCTGGTGCCGGCCGAGTCGGCCGAGCAGCTGTGGACCAAGGCGATGGAGCAGGCCGTGCCCGCGGGCCAGGAGGCCGTCGAGCTGGCGATGCTGGAGGTCCGCCAGCCGGTGATGCGGCACGAGGCCGGCGAAGGCGTCGACGTGCTGGAGATGGGCGCCGGGTGGCTGGTGGACATCACCAAGGAGGAGTTCATCGGCCGTGACGCCGTGATGGCCGCCTTCGAGGCCGCCGCCGAGCGCCGCACGGTCGGGTTCTCCGGTGGCGACACCGTGCCGGCGGCGGGCACCCCTGTCACCGTCGACGGCGAGCAGATCGGTGAGGTCGTGCACGCGGTGCACAGCATCGGCCTCGGTTCCGCGCTCGGCCTGCTGCGGCTGCCGCCGGACCTCGCGGCGGCAGGTCTGAAGCTCACCGTCGGCGACACCGAGGTGACCACGCTGACCAGCCCGTACGTCACGCCGAAGAGCTGGAGCACCCCGATCATCTGATCCGGGGCGCGTACCGGGCCGTGGTCCGGGTCTGTTTTCCGTTCGACCAAGGCCAGTTGTGCGAGGAGGAGCAAAGCATGGCGCTGCGCCCAGTGGTCATCACCGGCGTCGGGGTGATCTGCGCGGTCGGCCGTGACCCGGAGGAGTTCTGGGCGCGGCTCACGGCGGGCGACGGTGGCATCACCGCCGTCGCCGACGAGCGGTTCGCCGCGTTCGAGGCCCGGTTCGCGGGTCAGGTGCCCGAGGAGTGGATCGACGGGCAGCTGCCCGCCGAGGACACCGGGCTCGACCGCACCGCACGGCTCGCGCTGGTCGCGGCCAGGCAGGCGGTGGCGCAGGCCGGCCTCGGCGACGACGTGCCCGGTGATCGCTTCGGCCTGGTCCTGGGCAAGTGCCAGGCCACCCCGACGGTCGACGGCGGCTACCAGCCCATGCACGCCACGGGCGACGTGGTGGCCGCACGGCTCGGGATGCTCGGCCCGCGCATCCTCGTGTCCACCGCGTGCGCGGCCGGCGGCAACGCCGTCGGCCTGGCCAAGGACAAGATCCTGACCGGCGAGGCCGACGTCGTCCTCGCCGGCGGCGTCGACCCGCTGCTCTTCGGCACCTACGCCGGATTCGCGGGCCTCCAGGCGCTCAGCTCCCGCCAGTGCGGCCCCTACAGCCGCTCCGACGGCCTGAACCTCGGTGAGGGCGCGGCGTTCGTCGTGGTCGAGGCGCTGGACCGGGCGCTGGCGCGCGGCGCGACGCCGTTGGCCGAAGTGGCCGGGTACGGGTTGTCCGCGGACGCCTACCACGCCACCGCGCCCGACCCGACGGGCCGCGGCGGGGTCAGCGCGATGCGCCGCGCCCTGGCCGACGCCGGGCTCGACACCGACGCCGTGGACTACGTCAACGGGCACGGCACCGGCACGCCCGCCAACGACGCCATGGAGAAGAAGGTCATGCGCGCCGTGTTCGGCGAGCGTGCCCCGAGCGTGCCGACCAGCAGCATCAAGAGCTTCATCGGGCACACGCTGGGTGCGGCGGGCGCGGTCGAGGCGGTGGCCAGCGTGCTGGCCCTGCGCACCGCGACCGCGCCGCCGACCATCGGGTTCTCCGAGGAGGCGATCGCCGAGTCCACCTTGGACTTCGTGCCGAACGTCGCGCGTCCGCTGGACATGGACGTGGTGGTGTCCAACAACTACGCCTTCGGCGGCAACAACGCCTCGCTCGTGCTGCGCCGCCCCGGCGGCCCGCGCGAGTACGAGGAGTTGCCCCGCACGGAGGTCGTCATCAGCGGCCTCGGTCCGGTCACCGGGCTCGGCACCGGCATCGCCGAGGTCGCCGAGGCGGTCGCCAACGGCCGCACGGCGGTCGGCGCGGAGCCGTCCCTGGAAGGCCGCACGTTCGCGCCGCGCTCGCTGTGGCGGCACATGAACAACCTGTCCCGGATGGCCATCGCCGCCTCGCGGCTGGCCTGGGAGGACGCCGGGCTGAAGCTGCCCCGCGCCGCGCAGGACAACGTGGGCGTCATCTTCGCCACCGCCGCCGGCTCGGTGGAGAGCACCGACGGCTTCGACGAGAGCGTGCTGGCGAACCCGAACAAGCCCGCCGTGCTCAGCTTCTCGAACGTGGTGCTCAACGCCACCGGCGGCGCGGTCTGCCAGACCCTCGGCCTGCGCGGACCTACCACCACCATCTGCAACGGCGGCGCGTCGGCGTCCATCGCGCTCGACTGCGCGGTCGAGACCATCCGCTCCGGCAAGGCGGACGTGGTGCTGGTGGTCGCCGCCGACGAAGCCTCCCGACCCGGCGACGGCACGCAGGTCTCCCCGTACGACAGCGACTCGGCCGAGGCGTCCCCCGCCTCCGCGGCCGTCGCACTGGTCGTGGAGTCCGCAGCGCACGCCGCCGCCCGTGGGGCGACCCCCTACGCCCGGGTGCTCGGCAGCGCCCACGCCGGGTCGGGCACCGACGACGAGCGGTCCCTGGTGGCCCGCAGCCTCGCCGCGTTGGCCACCGACGGCGTGGACCTCGTGGTCGGCGCGGCCACCGGTGGTCCGGGTGACGCGGCGGAAGCCGTCGCCGTGCTGGACGCGGTCCCGTCCGCGCTGCTCACCGCGACCACCGGCCTGACCGGCGACGCGGCGTCCGCCACCGGCGCGCTGAACCTGGCGCTCGCCGCGCTGGCCGTCCGCGACGGCATCGCGCCGGCGATCCCGGCGCCGTCCCGGCCGCACGCCGGCGGGGCGGAGTCCTACGTGACCAAGCCCGAGATGGCCGGACCGGTCGCCAAGGCGCTCGTGCTCAGCGCCGCGCCCGGCTCGGTGCGCGGCGGCACGCTGCTGGGTGCGGTATGACCACACCGTTCGACGTGCTGGAGACCGACCGGCTGCTCACCACCACCCGGTCGGTGCGGCGCAGGCTCGACCTCGACCGCCCGGTGCCCCGCGAGGTGATCGAAGAGGCGTTGGAGGTCGCCGTGCAGGCGCCCACCGCGAACGACCAGCAGAACTGGCGCTTCGTGGTGATCACCGAGCAGGCGGTCAAGGACGAGCTGGCCGAGCTGTTCGACATCTCCTGGCAGTTCCACCAGAAGGAGGTGTGGACCCGGTCGGGGCGCAGGCGCAACAGCGAGCAGGCGCGGCGCAACAACGAGTCCGCCGCCGCCCTGGCGGAGACCATCGCGAAGGTGCCGGTGCTCGTCATCCCGTGCGTGCTGGGCAGGCCGCCGGACATCGGCGCGATCGACGCGGAGTGGCTGGGCCAGACCGGCACCCGCAACCTGGGCACCTGGCAGGAGGGCGTGCGCATCGGGGCGATGCGGGCCAGCAACTTCTACGGCTCGATCTTCCCGGCCATCTGGTCCTTCCAGCTGGCCCTCCGCAGCCGGGGCCTCGGCAGCACGATCAGCTGCATGCACCTGCCGTTCGAGCGGCACGTCGGCGAGCTGCTCGGCATCCCGGCCGGGGTGACGCAGATCTGCCTGGTCCCGGTGGCCTACACCGTCGGCACCGATTTCCGTCCGGCCCGGCGGCATCCGGCCAAGGAACGCACGTCTTGGGAGAGGTGGCAGGCATGAGTGTCGAGCACACCGGTGTCGACGTCGTCGTCGTGGGCGGCGGCATCGCCGGGGCGTCGGGCGCGGCCAACCTCGCCGCGAACGGGCTCTCGGTGGTGCTGCTGGAGAAGCAGGAAACCTACCAGGACATCGTCCGCGGCGAGTGGATCGCGCCGTGGGGCCTGCGCGAGGCGCAGATCCTCGGCGTCGAGGACGCGTTCGGCGTCGGCGGCGCCTGGGAGATCCGCGAGTGGACCCAGTGGGACGAGACCGTGGCGCCCGCGGAGGCCGAGACCGTCGACATGACGCGGTTCGTGCCCGGTGTCGGCGGCCCGATGTCGTTCCCGCACCACACCGTCTGCGAGCTGATGGCCGAGCAGGCCGAGGAGAGCGGCGCGACGGTCGTGATGGGCGCGCAGCGCGCCACCGTGACCGCCGGCCTGCACCCCGAAGTGCGCTACACGCACCAGGGCGAGGATCACCTGATCCGGCCGCGCATGGTCATCGGCGCGACGGGTCGCGGCTGCACGGTCGGCCGCCAGGTCGGCGTCTCCATGGCCACCTCGGTGCACCACTGGGGCGGCGGCCTGCGGGTCAGCGGCCTCGACGACTGGCCGATGGACGTGCAGGCCATGGGCACCGAAGACGACAAGATGTTCATGGTGTTCCCGCAGGGCGACGGCGTGGCCCGGCTTTACATCAACTTCCCGACCGCCAACCGGGAGCGCTACCGCGGCGCCGAGGGCATGAGCCGGTTCATCGCCGACTTCGAGCTGGCCTGCCTGCCCGACCGGGGCAAGGCCGTCTACGCCGCGGCGGAACCGCTCGGGCCGTTGAAGCTGTGGCCCTCGGTGGCGATGTTCCCCGAGCAGCCGATCGTGATGGACGGCGTGGTGCTCGTAGGTGACGAGGCGGGCAACGCGGACACCGTGCTCGGGACCGGCCTGTCGTGCAGCCTGCGCGACACCCGCGCCGTGTGCGAGGTGCTGACCGGCGGCGACGACTGGTCGCCCGGCGCGTTCGACGCCTACCTGGCCGAGCGCAAGTTCCGGATGGAGCGCCTGCACTTCGGCGCGGACATCATCGCCAAGCTGCACTGCGAGTTCGGCCCCGAGGCCGCCGCGCGACGTCGCCGGGTCCGCGCCCTGATGGCCGACAACTTCGCCGCCTCGGTGACGGGCCTGCTCAACATGGTCCCCCCGGAGGACGTTCCGGACTTCGGTTTCAGCGAGTTCTTCGCCGAGAGGCTGTTCAGGGAGACGGTATGACCACGAAGGACACTCTGCTCACCGACTCGGCGCACGTCAACGGGGTCGACATCGCCTACGTCGACAAGGGCGAGGGCGACCCGGTGGTGCTGCTGCACGGGTTCCCCGACTCGCACTACCTGTGGCGCCACCAGATCGACCCCCTGGTCGAGGCGGGCTTCCGGGTGATCGCGCCCGACCTGCGCGGCTTCGGCGGCTCCGGCAAGCCGCAGGAGGTCGAGGCGTACGACATGCGCACGATCGTCAACGACGTGGTCGCCCTGACCCAGCACCTGGGCATCAGCAAGGCGCACATCGTCGGCCACGACTGGGGCGCCGCGATCGCCTGGATGTACGCGTTCCTGATGCCGCGCCGGGTCGACCACCTCGCGGTGCTGTCCGTCGGGCACCCCGGTGTGTTCAGCACTCCGTCGATCGAGCAGCGGGCCGCCAGCTGGTACATGCTCTTCTACCAGTTCCCCGGCGTCAGCGAGCAGTTGTTGCGGCGCAACGGGTGGCGGCTGTTCAAGGAGATCATGGGCGGCGAGGGCGACCACCAGCGCTACCCGCGCGAGCTGGCCAAGCCCGGCGCGCTGACGGCGGCCCTGAACTACTACCGCGCCAACCGCTCGCCCGAGTCGGAGCTGCGGGTGGAGGGCAACTTCCCGCCCGTGCTGGCGCCCACCCTCGGCATCTGGTCCTCCGGTGACAAGGCGCTGCTGGAGGAGGGCATGACCGGCTCGGCGAAGTTCGTCAAGGGCTCCTGGCGGTACGAGCGCGTCGAGGACGCCAGCCACTGGATCCCGCTGGACCAGCCGGAGCAGGTCACCAAGCTGCTGCTCGGCTTCCTCGGCACCGAGAAGGCGGCGGCCGTGCCGACCCGCAGGCGGCGGCTCTAGACCCATCGGCACACCGTCCACGCACGACGGCGAGCGTTTCGGGAGGTACGCAGGTGATCGGCTTCGTGTTCCCCGGCCAGGGCACCGTCCGGGTCGGTATGGGCGGCTGGCTGCGCCGCGACCAGGCGGGCGCGGCGGTGGTCGAGCGCGCCGACGCGCTGCTGCCCGAACCGGTTTCCGAGCTGTGCGCCCGCGGCCCGCTGGAGCGGCTGATCGACACCGCGCACGCCCAGCCCGCCGTCACGGTGTGCAACCTCGCCGCGCTGGCCGTGCTGCGGGCGAAGGGCCACGAGCCCGACGTCGTGGCGGGGCACAGCGTCGGCGAGATCAGCGCGCTGTGCGCGGCGGGCGTCCTGGACGTCGACACCGCGATCAGCCTCGTCGCGACCCGCGCCCGGCTGATGGCGGCACTGCCCGACACCGGCGCCATGACCGCGGTCATGGGCATGACGCCGCACGAGGTCGAGAACCTGGTCGCCGAGGTCGCCGGGCCGGACGAGCCGCTGGTGGTCGGTCTGGAGAACGCGCCGGACCACACGGTGGTCTCCGGCGCGTCGACCGCCGTCGAACGGCTGGCCAAGCTGGCGACGGAGGCGGGCGCCCGCAAGGTGGTGGCGCTCAAGGTCAGCAACGCGTTCCACTCGCCGCTGATGGCGGGCGCGCTGGACGGCTGGGCCGAGGCCGTGCGGGCCGCACCGCTGAGCCCGCCCCGCATCCCCGTCGTGCCCAACGCCACCGCCGAGGCCACCACCGACCTGCCGACCATCGTGGACGCGCTGATCGTCCAGCTCACCGCGCGGGTGCGCTGGACCGAGACGATGCACGCGCTGTCCGGCGCCGACACCCTGATCGAGGTCGGTGACAGCAAGGTGCTCGCCGGCCTGTTCCGCGCGGTGGGCGTGAAGTGCCTCAGCATGGCCGACCCGACCGCCGTGCGCAGGCTCCGCCCGGAGCCGGCGGCATGAGCCAGTGGGGCAGCGCCGCGGTGGCGTTCCGGGACCTGACCGCTCCGTGGCAGCTCGTCGAGCCCATGCCGCTGGAGACCGTGTTCACCCGGGCCGAGCGGCTGCGCTCCGGAGCGGGCCGGACCCTCCAGCACTGGGCGGGCAGGCTCGCGGCCAAGTACGCGGTGCTGCGCCTGCTGGACGTGCCCGAGACCGCCGAAACCCTCGGCGCGGTGGAGATCCTGCCCCGACCGACCCCCCTTTGCAGCCGCACCGCGGCCTGCCTGCACGGACACCCGCCCGGCGTGCGCCTGTCGGGTGATCTAAGCGTGCACGAGGCCCCCGACACCCGCATCCGGGTGTCGGTCAGCCACACCGCGGACCTCGCTTTCGCGGTGGCGCTGGTGTCGGCCTGGCTGCCCGAGGACCACGACCTGGAAGCGGTGAGCGGATGGACCTGATCGAGACCGCCGGGCGCTGGACCGCGGCCTGGCGCGCGGGCGACACCGCCGCGATCGCCGACGCCGTCGCCGTCTTCGCCGACCCGGACACCCCGGAGCCGGTCGGCGGCGACGCGCTGGCCGGGCACGTGACGGCGGTGCTGGAGCGGTTCCACGACCTGGAGCTGGACTTCGCCGCACCGGCAGACGCGGGCGACACGGTGGTGGTCACCTGGACCCTCACCGCCACGCACCGCGGCGCCTACCTGGGCATGCCCGGCACCGGTGACACGGCCGTCGCGGTCGGGACCGACGTGCTCACCACCGTGGACGGCGCGGTGCACGTGCGGCGGTACTTCGACCGCCTCGCGCTGGCGCAGTCCCTGGGCTACACCGCCCGGTTCCTGCCCGCGAACGACGAGGTGCAGGACTACGGCGTCTGCACCCGGACCGGCACCGGCAAACCCGCCTACCCCGGCGTGATCACGTTCACCTACCTGGACGTCCGCGACGACGTCGAGAGCCCCGACGTGGACCTGCTCAGCACCGAGGTGGTCAAGTCGCTGCGCGCGTCCAAGGGTTTCCTCGGCGCGGCCACGTTCGAGCTCGGCACCCGCAAGTACACCGTCACGGCCTTCGACCGCCCCGAGTCGGTGCGCGCGGTGCACGGCCGGCCGCACCAGCGGGCCATGCGCCGGTTCTTCAGCAGCGGCCTGTGCACCGGCGCGTACACGAGCGTGTGGTCATTGGAGCGGGAGAGCTTCTTCCTGCGTTGCCCCGTCTGCGGTGCGGTCGTCAACGCGGGCGCGGGCAACACCTGCGAGTGCGGAACCACACCGACCCCCGAACCCCTCTTCTGATGCCAGGAGCCACCCGATGACGGTCTTCACCGCCGACCACCGGCCTGCCGCGGACGGCCGCCCGATGGTCGCCTTCATGTCCGCGCTGTTCGCCGGCGGCTGGATCTGGGACCACCCGTTCGCCGCCCTCGCCGAGGCGGGGTGGCCGGTGCTGCGCACCGAGGAGCCGATCTGCGCGGTCGACGCCAGGGTCGCGGGTTCGATCGAACGCCTCGGTGACGCCCTCATCGAGGCGTGCGACGCCGCCGGCGCGCAGGAGATCGTGGTGTGCGCGAACTCCCTGGGCGGACTCGTCGCCATCGACCTCGCCGGCCGCTTCCCGGACCGGGTCAAGGCCATCGCGGTCAGCGGCGCCCCCGGCCTCGGCGACGACCCCGACGTCGGCCTGAACATGGACCGCCGTGGCAGCGTGCAGCTCGCGGGGGAGCAGTTCCGCGACCGGATGCTGGCGGCGCTGTTCCACGGCGAGCCGCTGTTCACCGAGGCGCAGATCGAGTCGACGGCGGAGCTGCTGCGCCAGGGTTCCTCGATGGTCGCGATGGCGCGCAGCATCCGCGCCACCCGCACGTACCAGGTGGACCCGGCCATGGACAAGGTCACCTGCCCGTCCCTGTACATCTGGGGCGAGCACGACCGCATGACGCCGGTCGAGCCCTGGCAGGAACTCGTGCCACGGCACGCGGGCACCGAACTCGTCACCGTCGCGGACTGCGGGCACATCCCGATGATCGAACGCGGCGAGACCTACACCGCCGAGCTGCTGCGGTTCCTGGACCGGGCCATCGGGTGACCGCGCCGCCTGTGCTGTTCGGGGTCGACGTCGTGGACGTCGCCCGGGTCACCCGTGCCATGTCCTACAGCGGCCCCGCCTACGCGCAGCACGTCACGTCACCCGCCGAGCTGAACCTGCACACCGATCCCGGACTGGCGACCGCGGCCACCGTCGCGGTGAAGGAGTGCCTGGTCAAAGCGGTCGGTGGGCGACCGCCGGGCTTCTCCTGGCACGACTTCGAGGCGATCGGCGACGCGCCGTTCACCGGCCGGGAGTGGGCCGACGGGCTGCTGGCCGCCGCCGTGCCCGAGGTCGAGGCGTCCACCCGGGTCGCCCTGACCGAGTGCTGCACCTACGCCGTCGGCGGCGCCAGCGGGCGGGCCGCGCTGGCCCGCTTCACCGCGACACCGCCGTCCGCCGAGCCACGCGCGGGAACGGCCCTGGTGGGCCTGGCCCGCTGGGGCTGGAGCGGGGACCTGATCGTCGCCCTTGCCATACTGACCACGATTTCGGAAGGAGCGCTGCGATGCCCGTGACCGAGGCACCCGCCGAAGTGCACATCCAGCCCGGCGAGTCGATCCAGAGCGCGCTGGACACGTGCGGACCGGGAGCGGTGGTGCGCCTCGCGGAGGGCGTCCACGCCGGCAGCCTGACCGTCACCCAGCCCGGCACCACCATCATCGGGGCGGGCCGGGGCAGGACGGTCATCGTCCCCGGTGACGTCGCGCCCACCTCCGTCCCGCCGCTGCACGACGCGCCCGAGGGCGTGGTCAACGGCATCGTCGTCCACGAGGTCGACGGCGTGACGATCGAAGGCCTGACCGTGCGCGGGTTCACCGGCGCCGGCGTCTACGCCCACACCGCCACCGGCATCCGGCTCGTCGACGTCGAGTCCGACGCGAACCGCGTGTGGGGCTTGTACATGCGCGAGTCGTCGGGCATCGAGATCGTGCGCTGCCGCGCGGAGGCGAGCCAGTACGCGGGCATCGCGCTGGCGTTCTGCTCCACCGCGGACGCGCTGATCGCCGACAGCGAGACCACCGCCAGCGCGTTCGGCGTGTTCGTGGACAACTCCAGCCACGCCCGCGTCGCGCGCAACCGCTGCCACGGCAACGCCGCCGGCATCCTGCTGCTGCACCAGACCTACGAGGGCGAGCTGCCCGGTGGCGTCACCGACGTGCTGATCGTCGACAACGACATCACCGACAACTGCCTGGCCAGCGGCGGCGAGGACCCGGAGGCCCTCGGTTCCGCCGGCCCGCCGATCTCCGGCGTCGGCATCGCCGCGGTCGGCGTGCAGCGGGTCGCGGTCGTCGGCAACCGCCTGCACGGCAACAAGCCCGGCGGCCCGTCGGTGATGGGCGCGGCGCTGGTGCTGGGCACGTCGGCGGACTGGGGCGGCTCGGACTCGGTGGACAACTCCTTCGAGTGGAACACCATCACCGGCAACAGCCCGTTCGACGTGCAGATCGGCACGGACCTGGCCAACCAGCGCTTCCGGAACAACGTGGTCGGAACCTCCCAGCCGGAGGCGATCGAGGGATGCGGACCCGAGAGGACGACATGACCCCTGCGCTGGTGTGCGAGGGCTTGGTCAAGCGGTACGGCGACAAGACGGTGGTCGACCAGGTCGGCTTCCACATCGACGAGGGCGAGGCGTACGGACTCCTCGGCCCCAACGGTGCGGGCAAGACCACCACCATCTCCATGCTCGTCGGCCTGCTCCGGGCGGACGCCGGCTCGGTGCGCGTCGGCGGGATCGACGTCGCCGAGGACCCGGTGGCCGCCAAGCGGCTGATCGGGTTCGTGCCGCAGGAGATCGCGCTCTACCCGGAGCTGACCGCCCGGGAGAACCTGCGCTACTTCGGCAGGCTCTACGGCATCCCGAGGCGCGAGCTGTCCGGGCGCATCGGCGAGGTGCTGGCGACGGTCGGGCTGTCCGACCGCGGTGACGACAAGGTGGCCAACTACTCCGGCGGCATGAAGCGGCGCACCAACATCGCGGTCGCGCTGCTGCACCGGCCCACGCTGCTGATCCTCGACGAGCCGACGGTCGGCGTCGACCCGCAGAGCCGCGTGGCGATCCTCGACCAGGTCGAGCAGCTGGTCGCCGAGGGCATGAGCCTGCTCTACACCTCGCACTACATGGAGGAGGTCGAGCGGGTCTGCACCCGGGTCGGGATCATCGACCGGGGCCGGGTCGTGGCCGACGGCACCAAGCGGGAGCTCGTGGCGGAGCTGGGCGGCACCGACCGCGTCGAGCTGGTCCTCGACGGCGACGTGTCGGCCGCGGCCGAGAAGCTGCGGACCGTCGACGGCGTCTCCGAGGCGGTGGTCACCGGCACCTCGTCGATCCGGCTGCTCGTCACCGGCGGCAGGCACCTGCTGCCCGCGCTGCTCGCCGCCGTCGCCGACACGGCCGCCGCGGTGACCGGCGTCGAGGTGGTCGAGCCCGACCTGGAAGCCGCCTTCCTGCACCTGACCGGCAGCACCCTGCGCGACTGACGCGAGACCGAGCGAGGGATTGGCGAGACCTTGGCGAAGAACACCGTGCGACCGCTGCTGGTGGTCGCCCGCCACGAGCTGTGGTCGCGACTGCGTGACGGCACGGCGCCGCTGATCGCGCTCGTCGCGCCGATCCTGCTGGCCACCCTCTTCGGGCTGGCCCTCGGCGGCGACGACGACCCGCCGCTGCGCGCCACCATCGCCATCGTCGACCTCGACGGCGGCGAGTTCCCGGCCAGCGTGCAGCGCGAGGCGCTGGCCACCGAAGAGCTCCGCGACGTGCTCACCTTCGAGGAGTACGCCGACGAGGCCGCGGCCCGGACGGCGGTCGACTCCGGCGCGGCCGGCGCGGCGATCGTGTTCCCGGCCGGGTTCAGCCAGGGCGTCGGCGCGGGCGAGGGCGGCGAGGTGGCCGTGCTGGAGTCGGCCGAGTCGCCGCTCGCCGGTGTCGTCGCGCGCGGCATGGTCGACCGGATCTCCGCGCTGGTCGAGGCGCGGACGCTGGCCGTGCGCGCCGCCGTGGCCGCCGGCGTGCCCAGCAGCCGGGTGAAGGAGTTCGTCGAGGCGAACGGCGCGGCCGGGCCGACACCGACGCTGGTCGGCGACCCGATCGCGGGCGGCAAGGTCGACCTGGCCGTCCACTACGGCGCGGGCATGGCCGTGCTGTTCGCGTTCTTCGTGGTGGGCGGCTCGGCCCGCAGCCTGCTCACCGAGCGCCAGAACGGCACCCTCGACCGGATGCGCGCCGCGCCCATCCCCGGCTGGACGCCGCCAGTGGGCAAGGCCGCGGTCGGGTTCCTGCTGGCCCTGATCAGCATGTGCGCCACCTGGCTGTCCTCGGTGCTGATCTTCGGCGCGAGCTGGGGCGACCCGGTCGGCGTGCTGATGCTCATCGTGGCGCACGCCTTCGCCGCGACCACGATCATCATGCTGGTCGCCAGCGGCGCCCGCACCGATGCCCAGGTCGACGGCTTCACCCTCGGCGTGGCGTTCGTGTTCGCGTTCCTCGGCGGCAGCCTCGTCCCCGTCTACAACCTGCCCGACTGGCTCCAGCAGGTCTCGTTCGTCACCCCGAACGGCTGGGTGTCGTCGGGGATCTCGGAGCTGGCCGGCACCGGCGCCGGCCCGGCCGCCGTGCTCGTCCCGGTGGCCGTGGTCACCGGCATCGGCCTCGTCGCGGGTGCCCTGGCGCTCCTGCGCTTCCGGAAGGGGATGTTCGCGTGAGGCCCCGCCCGCTCACCGCCCTGGTCGTCGCCAACCTGCGCCGCCAGCTCCGCGACCGCGTCGGCATGTTCTTCATGGTCGTCATGCCGTTCGTGACGATCGTGTTCGTCGGGCTCGCCCTCGGCGGCAGCTCGGCGGACGCCCAGCTGCCGGTGGCCGTCGTCGCCGACTCGTCCGACCCCGTGGCCGCCGCCGTGCTGGCCGAGCTGGGGTCCGACCAGGCCCTGGTCGTGCAGCGCGCGGAGACCGAGGAGGAGGTCCGCGAAGGTGTCCGCCAGGGCACGCTGGCCGCCGGCCTGGTGATGCACCCCGGCGACTACGAGTTCGAGCTGGTGATGAGCCAGACCAGCGGCAGCGGCATGGCCGCCCGCAGCGAGATCGACGTCGCCGTCGGCAAGGTCGCCGCCGTCCTGGAGGCCACCCGTGCCGCCGTGACCGCCGGCGCCACCCCCGAGCAGGCCGCCGAGTACGTCCGCGCAGCCCAGCGCGAGTCCGCCGAGGTCTCCGTCCGCTCGTCCGGCGGTGAGGACGACGGCGCACCCACCGGCTTCGCCTACACCGCCCCCGCGAACCTCCTGCTGTTCACGTTCGTCAACTCGATGGCCGTCGCCGCGGCGTTGGTGGAGAGCCGCCGCATCGGCATGGTCCGCCGTTCCCTGGCGACGCCCGTCCGGCACGGCCAGATCCTGCTCGGCGAGGCGCTGAGCCGCTTCCTGGTCGCCGCCGCCCAGTCCCTGCTGATCATCTTCGTGAGCATGTTCCTGTTCGACGTCGACTGGGGCGACCCGGTGGGCGTCTCCGTCGTCGTCGCCCTGTTCTGCCTGATCGCGACCGGCGCCGCGATGCTGGTCGGCGCCCTGGTCAACTCGCCGCAGCAGGCGCCCGCGATCGGGCCTCCGGTCGGCATCGTGCTGGGGATGCTCGGCGGCTGCCTGTGGCCCCGCGAGGTGGCGGGGGAGCCGCTGACCACCATCGGCTACCTGTTCCCGCACTCCTGGGCGATGGACGCCCTGCTCGCGCTGGCCCGTCCGGGCGCGAACCTGGGCGCGGTGCTGCCGGAGATCGCCGTCCTGGCCGGCATGGCGGTCGTCGTCCTGGGCATCGCGCTGACCGTCTTCCGACGCCGGGCGCTGGCCAACGTCTGACCCCGCACTCGGGCAGCCTGTTCCCGGGTGCGCCCGAAGCGGAAATGAGTACGGGCCCGCGGATCCCCGCAGGTAGTGTTGACGGCGATCAGGGCGCCGTTGCCCAATTCCGTACTTGTTCGCCCTGGGGGTATTGCGTGACTGCCGCACGTGTGTCCGAGTCCGACGTCGAGACGTCGGCACCCGGGCTCAGCCACAGCGACCGCGCCGTGATCGGCGTGCTGCTCGTGGCGACTTTCGTGGTCATCCTGAACGAGACGATCATGGGCGTCGCGCTCCCCGTGCTGCTGGTGGACCTCCAGGTGACGGCGGCCGTGGGCCAGTGGCTCACCGCGGGCTTCCTGCTGACGATGTCGGTGGTCATCCCGATCACCGGCTACCTGATCCAGCGGGTGCCGACGCGGGTGCTGTACGGCCTGGCGATGAGCCTGTTCAGCGCGGGCACCCTGCTCGCGGCGCTGGCACCGGGCTTCGAGGTGCTGCTCACGGCCCGCGTCATCCAGGCGACCGGCACCGCGATCATGCTCCCGCTGCTGATGACGACCGTGATGACGCTGGTGCCGGCGGCCCGCCGCGGCGCCGTGATGGGCAACATCTCGATCGTCATCTCCGTGGCGCCCGCCATCGGGCCGACGGTGTCCGGCGTGGTGCTGAACCAGTTCGGCTGGCGGGCCATGTTCTGGGTGGTGCTGCCGATCTCGGTGGCCGCGCTGGTGCTCGGCCTGCGCTGGGTGACCCGCATCGGCGAGGCGAGCAGCGCGCCGATCGACGTGCTGTCGGTGGTGCTGTCGGTGTTCGGTTTCGGCGGGTTGGTCTACGGCCTGTCGAACATCGGGCACGCCGGCGCCGGTACCGGTATGTGGTCGGCGCTCGCGGTGGGCGTGCTGGGCATCACTGCGTTCGTGCTGCGGCAGGTCTCGCTCCAGCGCCACGAGCGCGCGCTGCTGGACCTCCGCACGTTCGCGTTCCGCACGTTCACGCTGGCCAGCGCGCTGATGGTGGTCCTGATGGCGCTGCTCCTGGGCGCCGTCACGATCCTGCCGCTCTACACCCAGAACGTCCTCCGCCTCGACCCGCTCGCCACGGGCCTCCTGCTGCTGCCCGGCGGTCTGCTGATGGGCCTGCTGTCGCCGGTCGTCGGCCGGCTCTACGACCGGGTCGGGCCGCGCATCCTGCTCGTCGTCGGCACGATCGCCACCAGCGCGCCGCTGTGGTTCGCGACCACGTTCGACGCCTCGACGCCCACCGCGCTGGTGCTCGTGTTCCACCTGGTGCTGAGCGTGGGGCTGGCGTTCTCGTTCACGCCGCTGTTCACCGCCGGTCTGGGCGCGTTGCCGGCGCGGCTGTACGCCCACGGCAGCGCCATCTTCAGCACGACCCAGCAACTCGCCGCGGCGGCCGGGGTGGCGTTGCTGGTGAGCGTGATGAGCGCGCGTGCGGCGGGGCTGGCCGCGTCCGGTGAGTCGGCGGTGGTCGCCGAGGTGGGCGGGTTGCGCACCGCGTTCCTGATGGCGGCGATCCTGTCCGTGGTGGCGGTGGTCGGTGCGTTCATGGTCCGCGGCGGGAAGGCCGAGAGCCCGGAGTGACAGGTCTGATCGCATTTGATCGAACCTGACCGGCTCTGAGGGCTTGACGGGGTAAATGACGATCGCAGATGATCGGTCCATTGTCCCTGTCGTTCCGGCCGCAAAGGACTCCGCGTGACCCGACCTGAGGCGTTGACGGCGGAGTCGATCACCGGCTGGGATCGGGACAGGTGGGCCTCGCTGGCCGACCGGATGCTGCTCGCCGTCCGCCCGTACGCCTCACCGGGCCACGCCCGGATCACGCCGCCCGGCCCGCCCGGTGGTTACGGCACGGCGGTCGACGGCCTGGAGGGGTTCGCCCGCACGTTCCTGGTCGCGGGTTTCCGGCTCGCGGGCGAGGACGGCCGCGACCCGCTGGGCTTGGCCGAGTGGTACGCGAAGGGCTTGGACACGGGCACGGACCCGGCGTCGCCCGAGCGCTGGCCGCGCCCCGAGGAGCACGCGCAGGCCAAGGTCGAGGCGGCGTCGATCGCGTTGGTCCTGGACCTGACGCGGCCTTGGCTGTGGGACCGGCTGACGGACTCCGTGCGCGACCGGGTGGTCGACTACCTGTCGGCCGTGGTCGGCGACGACACCTACCCGCGGTGCAACTGGGTGTGGTTCCGCATCGTGGTGGAGACGTTCCTGAGGTCGGTCGGCGGGCCGTGGCGGACCGACGACATCGCGTCCGACCTGGCGGCGCACGACTCGTTCTACCGGGGCGACGGGTGGTTCGCGGACGGCGACGAGCGGTCGTTCGACCACTACGGCGGTTGGGCGCTGCACCTGTACCCGGTGCTGTGGGCGCGGATGCGCGGTGCCGCGGACCTCGCCGGGGACCGGACTCCGCTCGACGTGTCCCGGCTCGACCGCTTCCTGGTGGACTACGTGCGCCTGATCGGCGGTGACGGCGCACCGCTGGTGCAGGGCCGGAGCCTGATCTACCGGTTCGCGGCGGCGGCACCCCTGTGGGTGGGTGCGATGGCCGGTGTCACGTCGACCTCGCCGGGCCTGTTGCGTCGGGCGGCGTCCGGGATGGTGGGGCACTTCGCCGACCGCGGCGCGCCCGACGAACGCGGCTTGCTGACCATCGGCTGGTACGACGAGTGGCGCACGCTGGCGCAGGCGTACTCCGGACCGTCGTCGCCGTACTGGGCCGCGAAGGGGATGCTCGGCCTGGCGCTCCCCGCCGACCATCCCGCGTGGACGGCTGCCGAGGAGCCCTTGCCGGTGGAACGGGCGGATTCGACGTGGATCGCGCCCCGACCCGGTTGGCTGATCTCGTCCACCCGCGCCGACGGTCTGGTCCGGGTCGTCAACCACGGCACCGACCACGCCGTCGTCGGGGCGCAGGTCGGCGACTCGCCCTTGTACACCCGCCTGGCGTACTCGACCGCCACCGCGCCGCTGCTGTCGGAACGGGCGTGGACGTCGCCGTTGGACCAGTCGGTGGTCCTGCTGGACGCGGCGGGCGCCGCCACCCACCGCGCGGGCATGCGGACGCTGTCGGTGGAGCAGGTGGGCGACGCCGTCGTCGGCGCCTCCGTCGCCCGCGTCCACTGGCTCGAACCGGAACCGGGCCAACGCGACCACGGCTCGGGACGTCAGGGCGTGGCACGGGACGTCGCCCTCGTCACCACCGTGTCGGTCCTGCGTGGGCCGTGGGAAGTGAGGTGCGTCCGCGTGGACGCCCTGCCCGACTCCCCGGACGCCTTGCGGGAGGCGACCGCGCTCCGCGTCGGCGGCTGGCCGTTGGCCGGTGACCCCACGGTGACCACCGGACCGGGTCGGGCCGAGGCGCGGGCGGGAGCGCTCCGCTCGGTCCTGTGCACCGGCCCCGGCCTTGACCGGATCGGCGTCCACACCGAGCGCGACGCGAGCCCGTTCGGCCCGAACACCGCCACCCCGTGGGCTGCCGGGGAGGTGACGCCGGGCAGGTGGACGGCCGTGGCGATCGGCCTCGACGCGGGCGGCCGGCCGAGCACCGCCCCGACCGTCCTGCTGACCCGGGAAGCCGTCACGGTCCACTGGCCCGACACCACCTCGACCACGACCGACCTGCCGACCGGGTAATCGACACCGGCGTGGTCGAACACGCCGACGGCGCTCCACCACACCCGGCGTGCCCGTGCGCTGGACGCCGATGGCGGTCCGTCACACCCGCGTGCCCGTGCGCTGGACGCCGATGGCGGTCAGCCACAACCCGCGAGCCCGTGCACTGCCCTGGGGACGCCGCGATCCTGGCCCCTTGCCGCTCGCCCGCAGGTTCACCTCGGTCGCCGCGTCGCCGCGTCGCCGCGTCGCCGCGTCGGCGTGCGGCGTGCGGCGTGCGCCGCGCGGCGAGGAGGCGCACATCCGCCCCGACCCCCGCCGGTTGTTCCTCCGCACGAGCCGACCGGCCTGGTTGCCGGTGTCCGGCAAGGAAGCCGTCGTCGGGTCGGCCGGGTGGGCACGTTGCCGCGCCACCACCAGCCGAGGAGCATGGCAGTAGGCCCGAAGCGTGACGTCGGTCTGCCGACGTGTCACGGAGGGAGTGCGCCGTGGACGGTTGGCTGGTGTGGCTGCTGCTCGGCTTGTTCCTGGGCGCGGCGGAACTCCTCGTGCTGACGGCGGCGCTGGGCGTCCTCGGCGTGGCCGCGCTGATCACCTCCGGGGTGGCCGCGATCGGGTTGCCCGCTCCGGTCCAGGTCGTGGTGTTCACCGTCGCGTCGGTCCTCGGTCTCGTACTCCTCCGCCCGCTCGCCCGTGACCACCTGCGCAAGCCGCAGACCGTGCGGTTCGGCGTGGACGCCATCGTGGGCGAGTCCGGCTACGTGGTGAGCGAGGTGTCGCGGCACGGGGGCCGGGTGCGCATCGCGGGGGAGGAGTGGACGGCACGGCCGTTCGACGACAGCCTCGTGATCCCCGAGGGCACCACCGTCGATGTCATGCGGATCAGCGGCAGCACCGCGTTCGTCTACCCCGGGGAGTGACTCGTGGAATCCTTGATCGCCGGTCTCGTCATCGCGCTGTTCGTGGTCGCCATCGTGCTGATGGCGGTGCGGATCGTGCCGCAGGCCCGTGCCCGCAACGTCGAACGGCTGGGCCGGTTCCAGCGCACCCTCCAGCCGGGGCTGAACGTCGTCATCCCGTTCATCGACCGCGTGCACCCCGCCATCGACCTGCGCGAGCAGGTCGTTTCGTTCCAGCCACAGCCGGTCATCACCGAGGACAACCTCGTGGTGGAGATCGACACGGTGCTCTACTTCCAGGTGACCGACCCGCGCGCGGCGTTCTACGAGATCGCCAGCTACCTCCAAGCCGTCGAGCAGCTGACCGTCACCACCCTGCGCAACGTGGTCGGCTCCATGGACCTGGAGCGCACGCTCACCTCCCGCGACACGATCAACAGCCAGCTGCGCGGCGTGCTCGACGACGCCACCGGCAAGTGGGGGCTGCGGGTCAACCGGGTCGAGATCAAGGCGATCGACCCGCCGCGCACCATCAAGGACGCGATGGAGAAGCAGATGCGGGCCGAACGCGACAAGCGCGCGGCGATCCTCAACGCCGAAGGCCAGCGCCAGTCGCAGATCCTCACCGCCGAAGGTGACAAGCAGGCGGCCGTGCTGCGCGCGGAAGGCCAGCGGGCGGCCGAGATCCTCAAGGCGGAGGGCCAGTCGCGGGCGATCGACCAGGTGTTCCAGGCGATCCACCGCAACGACCCCGACCCCAAGCTGCTGGCCTACCAGTACCTCCAGACGCTGCCGCAGTTGGCGCAGGGCCCCGGCAACACGTTCTGGGTGATCCCGAGCGAGGTCACGTCCGCGCTGCAAGGCGTCTCCCGCGCCTTCACCGAGGCCTTGCCGAAGATCGCGCCGACCGGGGGTTCCGCCGACACCGAGGAGGCTGCGGCGAAGGCGGCCGAGGACGCGACCCGCGCCGCCGCGGCAGCCGCAGCGGCGGTAGCCGACGCCGAGACCGAGGGCGGCGTGCTCGACGGCCGGACCACGACCACGCACGTCTGACCATCCCGGTTCACGTTGCCCTACCAGGAGATGTCGCCGGACTCCAACCGCGTGACGAACGCGTCGGCGTCCGGGGCCAACGGCAGGGCGTCGGACCACCCGGCGCTGGTGACGTCCACGAGCGACACCGGCGTCGGGTCCTGGCGCAGGTCGAAGGCGAGGCGTTCGCGGGACCCGTCGTCACCGATGATCGCGATGCCGGGGTGGGCCGCCGCCACGTTCGCCTCGACCGTCTCCAGCGGCGTGTAGAGGGTGACGAAGAGGTCGCCCAACCACCCGCTGCGGAACCACGACTCGCCCTGGAGGTAACGCCGCCACGCCGCCGGCAGCGGACGACCCAGCTCGGCCTCCGCGCGGTCGAACTCGATGTCCGCCACCGGACCCCGGTACTCGGCTTCGCACACGATCGCGCCGACGATGTTCGCGTTGAACTCGTCCAGGTCCTCGGCCGGCACCCAGTGCTCCAACACCTCACGCCCACCGGCCTGTTGCACGGGGTACCGGGCGAGGAAGTCCCGCCGCACGCTGAACCGGGTGACGAACCCGACGCCCTTGGCGGGCACGTTCCACTCGCGCGCGATCTTGGTGGCGTACCAGCGGTTCGCCACCGGGTAGAAGATCGGCTGGTCGGGCAGTCGCGGCGGCCACGACCGCCACTGCGACGCCGCGACCAGGTCCAGTTCCGCCCGCCCGGTCGGTCGCCAGAGGTCAACGAGGTCCATGGCGGACAGGGTATTCGGGCCTCGCCGAACAGGTCAGCGCATTTCGGCGCGGCCCATCTCGGCTCAGCGCACTTCGGGTCAGTGCATTTCGGCTCAGTGCAATCTCCGGTCAGCCCACCTCGACGCCCACCGGCATCCCGGTGACGGTCTGCCCGGTGGCGGACGCGATGGCTGCCGCCGCCGGCGGGTAGGCCAGTTCACCCAGCCCGCCGACCGGCGCGTCCGACGGCACGATCACCACGTCGACGTCCGGCGCGCGGTCGATGCGCGCCCACGCGTAGTCGGCGAACGACGACTGCACGACCCGGCCCTCCCGCACGGTGATCTGCGCGCCCGACACCGTCGACACCGCGTCCATCACGGCGCCCTCGACCTGCGCCCGCACCCCCGACAGGTGCAGCGGCGGACCGACGTCCACGGCGGCCGTCACCTTGCGAACCCGGCCCTCGGAGCTGTCCGCGATCACCGCGATGACGGACCCGTAGTCGTCGTGGCACGCCACCCCGCGGGTGAAGCCCGACCGCACCGCACCGGCCCGCGCCGCCGCCGCGTCCAGCACCCGACGCAGCCGCGAGTCGGCGGGCAGCAGTCGACGCCGCAGGTCCACCTGGTCGAGCCCGGCGCGTCGGGCCAAGGCGCTGAGGAAGTTCTCCTCGGCGTACTGGAAGTGCCCCGCGTAGACCGCGCGCCAGAAGCCGGTGCGCACCGGCGCGGGCCGCAGGACCACGTCCACCTTGCCCGGCACCGCGTACGGGAAGTGGTCGCCGTTGGCCTTGACGACCTCCGGGTTGTCGAAGAACGGCAGCAGGGTCAGCGGCCAGGTCGCGATCCCGTGCGCCCGCCACGTCGGCACACCGGCGCCGTCCACCACGGCGGACAGCCGGTGCACGGACATCGGCCGGTACGCGTCGTGCCGCATGTCGTCGTCCCGGGTCCACATCACGCTCACGGGTGCGCCCGCGACCCTGGAACAGGCGACCGCCTCCAACACCGGGGCCGGGTCGCCCCGCCCGCCGAACGCGCCGCCGGCCAGCGTCACCTCGACCCGCACACGCGCCGGGTCCAACCCGAGCTGCCCGGCCAGGACGTTCCGCAGTCCGCCGGGGTCCTGCGTCGGCACCCACACGGTGAGTCCGTCGGCGGTCAGGTGCGCGGTGGCGTTCGTGGGTTCCATCGGCGCGTGCGCCAGCAACGGCAGCCGGTAGACGGCCTCGAACGACACCGGTCCGGGCGCCGCCGGAACGGCGGGCAACGCGGACTCCAACTCGGCCGACCACACCCGGCTGTCCGCGTCCGGCGTGCCGCCGCGCCAGGTCACGCGCAGCGCCTCACGCCCGCGCAGCGCCTCCGGCATCGACCGCGCGATCACCGCGACCCCGCCCTGGCCGGACGTCGCCGGGTCCAGCGTCGTCACCGCCACCACCCCGGGCACCGCGCGCGCCGCGCTGTCGTCCACCGAGTCGACCACCGCGCCGATCCACTGTGGACGGGAGACGACGGCGACCAGCGTGCCCGCCGGACGGGTATCGATGCCGTACCGGGCCTTGCCGGTCACGATCGCCTTCGCGTCCACCCGGCCGGCGCCGGTACGGCCAAGTAGCCGCCAGTTCTCGCGCGGGGTCAGCGCCACCGGCACGGTCGCCGGGTCCAGCGCCGCCGCGTCCCGCACCAGGTTCCGGTACCGCACCGCCCGACGCCCGTGGCGGACCACGCCGTCGCGCGCCGTGCACTCCGCGACGGGCACACCCCACCGCCCGGCCGCCGCCGCGACCAACAGGCACCGCGCGGTGGCGGCAGCCGTGCGGATCGGTCCGGTGAGGTGCCGGGCGGAGTACGAGTTGCCGACGCCCTGCCAGCCGAACCGCTGCGCGTCGCCGGGTGCCTGCTCCAACCGGACGTCGCCCGGCCCGACCGCCAGCTCCTCGGCGACCAGCAAGCCGACGATCGTCCGCACGCCCTGCCCGCAGTCCGGTGTCGGCACGGTCGTGGTGATCCGACCGCGGTCGTCCAGCCGCACGAACACGTTCGGCGCGAACTCCCCGGCCGCTTCGGCCGAAGCCGGCAGTGCGATCGGCGCCGACACGACCAGCACACCACCCAGGAACGTCCGCCGCTTCACCGTTCACCCCGCTTGAGTTCGGCAGCGCGCTTCACGGCCGCACGCACCCGCGTGTACGTCCCGCACCGGCACACGTTGTCCCGCAAGGCCGCGTCGATCGCCGCGTCATCCGGATCGGGGTCGACCGCGAGCAGCGCGACCGTCGACATGATCTGACCAGGCTGGCAGTAGCCGCACTGCGCGACGTCCAGCTCCAGCCAAGCCCGCTGCACCGGGTGGTCGCCGTCCTCCGACAGGCCCTCGATGGTGGTGACGTGACTGCCACGCGCCTCGGCCACCGTGGTCACGCAAGGCCGCGCCGCACGACCGTCCACAAGGGACGTGCACGCGCCGCACGCGCCAACTCCGCAACCGTACTTGGGCCCGAGCAGCCCCAGTTGTTCCCGCAACGCCCACAGCAGCGGCGTCTCCGCGGGCAGATCGACCTCGCGCCGCTCACCGTTGACGTGCAACCGATATCGCCCCACCACGGCCCCCCTCCGTCCTACTCATCGTGGCGGACCGGTGGGCGGCCGGCAATCAGTCGTTCAAGGGCTCGACGATGGCGCCGGTTCGGCCGACAGGCGGTTGCGCCCCGTGCCCACCGGCCGTCCGGACCGGTCGCGCGGCGTGCCGCACGACTCGCGCACGGTCAGGCTCGGCCACAGGGTGACCCGGTGCACCGGCCGGTCCAGCGGGTCGGCGACCCGGGCCAGGGCCAACTGCGCGGCCAGCGCGCCGAGCCGGTGCTTCTGCGGCCGGACCGCGGTCAGCGGTGGGTCGGACGCGGCGGCCACCTCGTCGTCGTACGACACCACCGCCAAGTCGCCCGGCACGTCCAACCCCCGGTCGCGGGCGCGTTCGAGCAGGGCGATGGCCTCGCGGTCGGCGTGGACCAGCAACGCCCGCACCCCCGCCCGCACGCACCGCGCCAGCACGTCGTCGCAGGCCTCCGCCCAGCCCGGTAGGCCGTACGGCGGAACGTCCAGCGCCGGCACCCCGCCCGACGACAGGTCCAGCGACGACAGCGCCGCCGACCACCCGTCCCGGATCGCCGCCCGGTGCGGGCTGAGGTGCGACAGCACGAGGCCGACGGTGCGGTGCCCCAACGCGGCCAGGTGCCGCACCGCCAGCCCCGCGCCCAAGGCGTGGTCGGTGACGGCGGCGTCCAGCCCGATCGTCGGCAACTCCGCCGGCGGCATGCGTTCGATCAGCACCACCGGCGCGCTCAACCCGCTCAGCCAGTGCAACAGGTCGATCCCGGCGGCGCCGGTGGTGCTCGGCGCGACCAGCAGCGCCTGCACACCGCGTTCGAGCAGCTTCGCCACCTGCCGACGGTCCTCGGCCGCGTCGTAGCAGGACGTGTGCAGCGCCAGCCGCCCGCCCGCGGCCGTGACGGCGGCCTGCGCGCCCTGGATCACGGCCGGCCAGTAGTAGTCCTCGGACGGCGCGACCATGCCGACCAGCGTGTGCGCCCACCTCGGGGACGAGGGCGGATCACCGTGGTGCGGCACGGTGATGCCGCCGTGCACCCGGGAGACCAGGCCGCGCTCGGCCAGGGCGGTGACGTCCCGGCGGACCGTCACCGCCGTCACGCCCAACCGGTCCACGAGATCCGCCAAACGGACCACCCCGTGCGCCCTCACCGCCGCCAGGATCAGTTCACGTCGTTGCGCCGCCAGTCGCATTTTCGGTTCCGATCGACTTTGATCGATTCTGTTTGTTTCGTTGACCCGGAACTATGCCACGGACTGGGGTGGTCTTCACCACTCCAGTGGAGGGACAAGGCGATGAGGCCGCAGTCGGACGAGGAGAACTCCGTGGACCCACAGGGAACGGTCACCCGCAGATCGCTGTTCACCGCGGCCGGGGTCGTGGTCGCGGCCGGCGCCCTCGGCACCGGTGTCGCGGGGGCCGACGCGACGGTGGGCGTCGACCCGAACGCCGACCAGGGCGCGTGGGAGGGCTGGGGCACCTCGCTCGCGTGGTGGGCCAACGTGTTCGGGGACCGGGACGACTTCGCCGACCTGTTCTTCACCACCAAGACGGTGACCTACAACGGCGCCGCGCTGCCCGGCCTCGGCATGAACATCGCCCGCTACAACCTGGGCGCGTGCAGCTGGAACGACGTGGACGGCGCGCGCATGGTCGCCTCGCCGAACATCCCGCGGTTCAAGCAGATCGAGGGCTTCTGGCTGGACTGGCGCAACGAGGACCCGGCGTCCTCGGCGTGGAACTGGAACGTCGACGTCAAGCAGCGCGCGGCGCTGGTGAAGGCGACCCAGCGCGGTGCGATGAGCGAGCTGTTCGCGAACTCCCCGATGTGGTGGATGTGCCTGAACCACAACCCGTCCGGCGCGGCGGACGCGGGCAACAACCTCCAGCCGTGGAACCACCGCCAGCACGCCCTGCACCTCGCCGCCACCGCGCGCCGCGCCCGTGACCACTGGGGCGTGAACTTCCGGACCGTCGACCCGTTCAACGAGCCGTCCTCGCCGTACTGGAACGCCGAGGGCAGGCAGGAGGGCTGCGGCATCGACGCGACCACGCAACGCAGCGTTCTCGCCCACATGCGCACCGAGTTGGACCGGCAGGGGCTGGGCGGCGTCATGGTCTCGGCGTCCGACGAGACCAGCTACGACCTCGCCCGCACCACCTGGAACAGCTTCGACTCGGGCACCAAGGCGTTGGTGCGCCAGGTGAACGTGCACGGCTACCAGGGGCTCGGCGGGCGGCGCGACCTGCTGGGCAACGACGTCCGGGCGGCGGGCAAGATCCTCTGGAACTCCGAGCACGGCGACGGCGACGGTTCCGGTATGAACACGGCCCGCTGCCTGCTGATGGACTTCCGCTGGCTCAAGCCGACGGCGTGGTGCTACTGGCAGGTGATGGACCCCACCGCCGGCTGGGGCCTCGTCCAGTACGACGGCGGAACCCTGCGGGCGGGTGCAGTTGAGACGAAGCTGTACGTGCTGGCACAGTTCACCCGGCACATCCGGCCCGGGATGCGGATCATCGACACCGGTGTCGACTACGCGGTCGCGGCGCACGACCCCGCCGCCCGCCGGCTCGTGATCGTGGCGGCCAACCCCGGTGCGGCGCAGACGCTGACGTTCGACCTGTCCCGGTTCGGCCAGGTGCCGGACGGCGTGGTCACCCGGTGGTCGACCCTCACGTCCGGTTCGGGGGACCGGTACACGCGGCGCCAGGACCTGCGGACGGCGGGAAAACTGGTTCGAGTGCCGTTCGCGTCGGGTGCGGTGCAGACCGTCCAGGTCGACGGGGTGGTCCGATGAGGGCGTGGGCGGTGGCGGTGGTCGTGCTCGCCGCGTCCCTGGTGCAGCCCGGTGTGGCGAGCGCCGGGCCGGGCGTCACGCTGCTGTCCGACACGGCGCTGGACCAGTCGGCGCTGTACTTCGTGTCGTACGACGGGCTGGTCAACAACAACGCGTTCCAGGACGCGATGGTGACGCACAACGGTTACCAGTACGCGGCCTGGTACACCTCCAGCCGGAACGCGGTGGTGGCCCGGCGGGCGTTGGGCGGGAGCTGGGAGAAGGCCGTCCTGCCGCACCAGTTGAGCGCGAACGACTCGCACAACGTGATCTCGCTGGGGATCTCGCCGCAGGACGGCACCCTGCACGTCGCGATGGACACGCACAACACCCGGTTGTACTACTCGAAGTCCGTTGCCGGGCTCGCGTCGCAGCCGGGTTCGCACGGCTGGTCGTCGTCGGTTTTCGGGTCCGTGCAGCGGACCCTGGGCGGGGTCGAGCTGGGCAACATGACGTACCCGCAGTTCGTCGTCACGCCCGAGGGCGCCTTGCAGTTCAGCTACCGGACCGGCGGGTCGGGGAACGGGGTGAACGAGCTGGCCGAGTACACCGGTGGCGCGTGGCGGCGGCTGGGCGCGTGGTCGTCCGCGACGGGCGACTACCGGGGGCCGAACGGGGTCGTGTCGACGACACGCAACATGTACCTGCACGGGCTCACCTACGACCGGCGCGGTCGGCTGCACGCCGCGTTCACGTGGCGGGAGGGCAACGCGGGCGTGCTGTGCAACTCCGGTGGCCTGACCAACCACGACACCGGTTACGTCTACAGCGATGATCGAGGGCGGACCTGGCGGAACGGGGCCGGCAGCGTCGTCGGCAACACCGGCGGCACGAGGGTGTCGGTGAACTCGCCGGGACTGGTGGCGGACCCGCTGGACCCGAACCACGGTCTGATGAACCAGGAGGGGCAGGCCGCCGACTCCACCGGCACGCCGCACGTGGTGATCAGCTACGTGCCCGGCCGGTTCACGCAGTGCGTGTCGAACTACTCGCAGCAGCGCACGCAGTACGGCCGGACGTTCCACGTCGTGCGGAACTCGAACGGCACGTGGACCAAGCGCGAGGTGCCCGTGGCGCCCGGCAGCACCCAACGTACGAAACTCGTCTTCGACCGCTCCGACAACGCCTACCTGGTGATGCCGCGCGGTCGGATCGTGTCCGCGAGCAAGGCGAGCGGGTGGACCGACTGGAGCCTGGTCTTCGACCGGTCGTCGATGAACGCGTTCGGCGAGGTCAACGTCGACGTGTCCAGGTTGGCGGCGGACGGGGTGTTGTCGGTGCAGTACCAACAACGCTCCAGCGGCACCACCCCGTCACCGATCCGAGTAGCCGACTTCCGCCTCGGTTGACGGGCTGGGGGCGGGCGG
Organism: Saccharothrix sp. NRRL B-16314; assembly: GCF_000716595.1. GTDB lineage: Bacteria > Actinomycetota > Actinomycetes > Mycobacteriales > Pseudonocardiaceae > Actinosynnema. The sequence goes on along the minus strand of NZ_JNXC01000006.1, from coordinate 11,957 downwards.
CTGGACGGTGCACGGCACTGAGCCCACCGTGCCGTCCGCACGGCTCGCTCTGTCCTGGCCCACCGCCGCGCGGCTCGCTGTGCTGGTCGCACTTGCCCGTTTGGCTTGGTGTGTGCGGTCGTGCGGCCGGCACGGCCCGTCGTGTGCCGGCATTACCGCCCGTTGGGGCTCGCTGTGTGCGGGCGTCGTGCGGTCCGCGGTCCGCTGTGCGGGTTGGGCTGCCTGCCCGCTTCGCCGCGTCCCGGTCTCACCGCGTGCTCAGCGCGCCTCGCCTCGCCCTGCCTCGGCACCCGACCGACCGTCCCGGCGAATGCTTCACAGGGGTCCCCGCGCAAGGGGACCCCTGTTCTTGATCCTACCGACGGGGTCCGACAATTCGTCCGCGACGAGGCGCTCCAACAGCGGCACCGCCCCGGTGGGTTCGGGCAGTCGGAGCATCTCCTCCCGAACCCGTTCGGCCGCACGCCGGTAACCCGGATCGGCCAACACCTCCGTCACCGCCGCCCGCAGCCCCTGCGGCGTGACGGTGACCGGATCCAGTTCCTTCCCCACGCCGAGCCGCACGCACTGCTCGGCGTTGTGCGGCTGGTCCGCACCGATCGGCAGCAGCACCGTGGGCAGACCGTGCGCCAACGCGCCGATGACGCTGCCCGACCCGCCGTGCGAGATCACCAGGTCGCAGCGCGGCAGCACCTCGGACTGCGGGAGGTAGCGGGCGATGCGCACCCCGGCCCGCTGGTCGCCGAACTCGGCCGGGTCGACGTGCCTGCCGACCGTGGCGACCACGTCGACCGGCAGGTCGCTCAACCCGGCCAGCACGCGCGCGAACAGGTCGCCGGACTCGGTGTTGAACACCGTCCCCAGCGTGAAGTAGACCGTCGGCGTGTCCGACCGGGCCTGCGGTCCGACCGGGGGACGGATCGGGAAAGCGGTGTGCGGCAACGGGCTGGCCGGGTCGCGGAAGCTGGGCGGGAACGGCGAGAGCACCAGGTGCCGGTGCAGCATGACGAGGTTCGGATCGGGCGACAGTCCGTGCTCGGCGCGCAACTCGGCGATCGCCTCGCCGATCACCGCCGGCCGCACGAACGAACCGGACGCGGTCACCTGCGCGTTCGCGTAGGGGAGTCCCAGCTTCTCGGCGGCGAGCACGCTGCCGAAGTCCGTTTCCTCGCACACCACGACGTCCGGCCGCCACTCGCCGAACAGGTCGAGGTAGAGCGGCAGTCGGTGGGCCGCACCGTGCCGGACGAAGCCCTCGCGCAGGTCGCGTTCCTCCCGCTCCCGGTCGGGCACGAGCAGCGGCCGGCGTTCCGGGACGTCGTCGCCTCCACCGCCCACCGCGAACGCCGTGAACCCGGCCGCCTCGATCGCCTGCCGCTGAGCCGGACCGGCCGCGAACGCGACCACGTGACCGGCGGCGGCCACGGCCGACGCGAGCGGGATCAGCGGCTGGAAGTGGCCCAGCCCACCGGCGAACGTCAGCAGCACGCGCATCGCGTCACCCTAGCGATCCGCCCCGCCGGTTCACGCCAGCAGCGCGGCCAGGGTGTCGACCACCTCGGTGATCAGGGCCGGCTCGCCCAGGCTGCGCGACCACAGCGCGGACTCCGCCGCCCTGGCCTGCGTCCACCGGCGCACCCGTTCGCGGTCCACCTCGGCGGCTTCGGCGAACTCCGCGATCCGCCGTTCCACGGCCTTCCCCGGGTCCGACTCACCCGAAACGGCGAGCCAGTCGCCGCGCAGCACGGGGAGCAGTTCGAACGCCGGGTCACCGACCAACCCGGTCGGGTCGACGGCGCGCAGCCCGTCGTCGTCGCACATGATGTTGCCGAAGTGCAGGTCGCCGTGCACCAGGACGCCCTGGTCGCCGGCCAGGTCCCGCGCGTTGGCGACGGCGGCGTCGACCACTCGCGCCGGCAGCGGAGACCCCAGGCGCGCGGCGTGCGCGGGCACGTCCACCACCCAGCCGAGGGCCTTGTCGGCCAGCGACGGCACACCGGGCGGCGCGGCGATCGCCAGTCGGCGGGCGAGCCGGCCGACCGCGGTGAACGGCTCGGGCTCGGGCTTCGCCAAGGGGCGCAACCGCTCCAGCAGCATCGCGGGCCGGCTGTCGTCACGCTCCAGCAGTCGCACCGCGCCGTTGCCGTCCCACGCCGCCAGCACCACCGGTTCCGCCGCGTTGTGCGACCGCGGGAAACCGAGCTTCAGCACCGCCTCGGACCCGTCCGCGCGGACGACCGGGATCACCACGCCGACGAACCCGTGCATCGTCGGCCCGGACACGGTGCACGACCAGCGGTCCAGGAACTCCGCGGCCAACGCGGGCAGCGACTCGATCCACTGCCGGCCCGCCGCACCCTCACGGCTGATCGTCGCCTCGGCGAACGCCGCCGGAACGGTCACCCCGCTCATGCGGTGCGCGCGATGCGGAACCCCACATCGTCGATCCTGAACGTCGGGTGGCTGCGGCGGCGGACGGACGCCCGGCAGCTCCAGTGCTCGTCGAACCAGCCGCCGCCGCGCAGCACCCGGTAGACGCCCTTGACCTCGAAGTCGTGCATGTCCCAGCACCACTCCCAGACGTTGCCGAGCATGTCGTGCAGGCCCCACGCGTTGGGCTGCTTCCCGCCGACCTCGTGGACGCGCTCGTCCGAGTTGGCGCGGTACCAGCCGATGTCGTCCAACGGGCCGTAGCGCGGGTCGGTCGTGCCGGCACGGCACGCGTGCTCCCACTCGGCCTCGGTCGGCAGCCGGTACCCGTCGGCGGACACGTCCCACTCGACGTCGTCGGCATCGATGCCGTACGCGGGCGTCAGGCCTTCAAGGCGTGACAGGGCGTTGCAGAACCGGACCGCGTCGAACCACGACACGCCCTCGACGGGCAACCGGTCGCCGTGGGCGGTGCTCGGCCGTTCACCGGTGACCTGCGCGTACCGCGCCTGGGTCACGGGGTGGGCGGCGATCCCGAACGGCGCGACGTCGACCGACCAGGTGCGCTGCGCACCGCGGTGGGAGAGCGTGACCCGTCCCGGCGGGATGGGGATCATCTCCGGCTCAGTAGCCGACGTAACCGCTGCCCTGGTTGATGCCCACGAGGCCAGGGTGGTTGTCGAAGCCGCCGTAGCGGGCGTAGGTGTAGCGGACGCCGGCGATGATGTTGTCGACCGGGGCGTAGATGTCGCCGTAGCCGGGCAGCATGTGTGTCCGGAACGTCGGGTCGATGCACTGCATCAGGCCCTTGGACGGTGTGCCGCGGGCGGCGTTGGAGTCCCAGGTGTTGACGGCGTTGGGGTTGCCGTTCGACTCCTTGATGATGATCGTGTAGATCTCGTCCATGCTGGCTTCGGTGATCGGGGTGCCGTTGGCCGCCAGGACGGCGATCGCCTCGCGGATCCAGCCCTCGATCTGACGCTGCTTCGGCGGCTTGCGCGCCTCCGCTGCCTCCCACGCCTCACGCGCGGCCTTCTCCTCGGCCGCCTTGCGCGCCGCGTAGCCGTCCTGCGCCACGCCGCTGGCCTGGTTGAACGCCTGCATCGCGGCCAGCTGCTCCTGGCGGATGATCCGGGCGGTCTCCGAGCCGAGGTCGACCGCGTGCACGGTCTCGACCTTGCCGATGGGTGCCGACTGGTCCGGCACGCCACCGAAGTCCGCGCCACCGGCGACGGGGCTGAACGTCCCGGTCATCGCGTGGGCCGCGGCTCCGGCGGCGCCGACGATGCCGACGGCCACCGCCACACCCGCGATGCGGCGCGGGAGGACCCGCTCGGACTCGGCCCGGTGCGCGCCCTTGTAGCCGGGTGGTGGCGCTGGGACCTGGAACGTGGTCTGCTCGCGTTTGTTCTTGTGACGGACATGCCGAGCCAAGGGTGCAGCCTCCTGCGGTCGGGGAACTCCGTCACCGAACCCCGGCGGGGGATCCAGGTGGTCGCGGGCCGTTTCGGGGGATGAGTGGCCCGTGTCCGTTCGGTGATGGAACCGTGATCTGCGGCCGAGAACGTAACCGTTGGTGATTTGAAGTGGCAAGCAAACGGCATTAATGGGTGACACGGGTCACGTTTGCTGCCGACTGTGACTACTCTGTGTCGTCTTAATCGTCACCGATGCGGCAACACGGTCACGAACGAGTGAGTCGGGGCATCAACGCAACCTCCGCTGTCCCGTCACGTCCGCGCGCGCCCGTTCGACTTGTCGTCCGCGAGACGCGATCACCTGGTGATCGCGTCTCGCCGTAAATTGACGTCATGGGCAGCGCGAAGGGCAGCGGTCAGCAGCCGCATGTCGTCTCCGGCAGGCAGTCGCAGTTGCTCGGGCTGCTCCGCGACGAGGGTGCGATGTCCCGGGTGGCCCTGGGTGAGCGGCTCGAACTGCCGCGCGCCAAGCTGGCCGCCGAGCTGGCCAGGCTGGTGGACGTCGGGCTCGTGCAGGTCGGCGGGCCGGCGGCGAGCCGGGGCGGGCGGCGTTCCACGCTCGTCCACCTGGCCGACGACCTGCGCGTCCTCGGTGTCGACGTCGGCGCGACCTCGGTGACGGTCGCCGTCACGGACGGCCGCTGCGAGGTGCTGGAGAGCCACAGCGAGGACTGCGACGTCCGCAACGGCCCCGCGCAGGTGCTCGGCCGGGTCGTCGAGCTGGCCGACACCGTCTACGCCAAGGCGCCCGGCCGGCTGATCGGCGCCGGCATCGGGCTGCCGGGTCCGGTGAGCTTCCGCGACGGCATGCCGGTCGCGCCGCCGATCATGCCCGGCTGGGACCGCTATCCCGTGCGCGACGAACTCGCCGGCCGGTGGGGCTGCCCGGTCACCGTGGACAACGACGTGAACGTCATGGCGCTCGGCGAACGCCACGCGGGTGTCGCCCGGTCGCTCGAAGACCTGATCTTCGTCAAGGTCGGCACCGGCATCGGCTGCGGGATCGTCCTCGGTGGACGGGTCTACCGGGGCGTGGCCGGGACGGCCGGCGACATCGGGCACATCAGGCTGGACGACTACGGCCCGGCCTGCGCGTGCGGCGAGGTCGGGTGCCTGGAGGCGTGCTTCGGCGGTGCGGCGCTCGCCCGTGACGCCACCGCCCTCGCCCGCAGCGGACGTTCCGTCGCCCTCGCCACCGCCCTGCGCGACAAGGGCGTCCTCACCGCCGAGGACGTCGGCGCGGCTGCCGCGGCGGGCGACTTCGCCGCGGCCAACCTGGTGCGCGAGGGTGGGCGGCGACTCGGGCAGGCCGTCGCGTCGCTGGTCAGCTTCCTCAACCCGGGCATGGTCGTCATCGGCGGCGGCGTGTCCCGGCTGGGCCACTCCCTGCTGGCCGAGGTGCGCAGCGCCGTCTACCGCCGGTCCCTGCCGTTGGCCACCGGCAACCTGCCCATCGTGCTGTCCGAGCTGGGCGACCTGGCCGGCGTGACCGGCGCCGCCTGGTCCGCGACCGACCGGGCGTTCTCCCCGGCGGGCTGATCGACCTCACCGCGGCGTCACCGTGACAGCAGAGTCGCCACAGAATTCGCAAAAGCACAGACCTTCCGGCAAAACCGAACAGACTTTCGCAACGGTGTGGCAAAAGTCGGGCCGAAACGTTGTCACTCTGCGCGGGGAACTGTCAGGATCGGGCAGAACCCGACCCGGAACGTGAGCTGGACCACGATCGACGCCCCCCGACGAAGCCGGAGAGACGATGCAGGCGCAGAAGGAAGGCCGACGCGAGTCGAACCTGCTCAGGATGGCGGGCATCGGCAAGACCTTCCCCGGCGTGCGCGCCCTGGACCAGGTCGACCTGGACGTGGCCGAAGGCGAGGTGCACTGCCTGCTCGGCCAGAACGGCGCGGGCAAGTCCACCCTGATCAAGGTCCTCTCGGGCGCGCACCAGCCGGACGACGGCGAGATCACCTGGCGTGGCGCCCCGACCACCCTCCCGTCACCGGTGGCCGCACTGCGGCTGGGCATCGCCACGATGTACCAGGAACTGGACCTCGTGCCGGACATCAGCGTCGCGGAGAACGTCTTCCTCGGCCACGAGCCCACCAGGTTCGGCTTCACCCGGCGCGCGGCGGCCCGTGACCGGACCCAAAGGCTCATGACCCGTCTCGGCCACCCGGAGATCGACCCTGACCGCGAAGTGGGCAGGCTGTCCGCGGCCGGCATGCAGCTGGTCTCGATGGCCCGCGCGCTGGCCCACGACGCCCGGCTCATCGTGATGGACGAGCCGACCGCCGCCTTGGCCGCCGACGAGGTCGACAACCTGTTCCGCATCGTCGGCGAGCTCACCGGCGCCGGCGTCTCCGTCCTCTACATCTCGCACCGCCTGGACGAGATCCGCCGCATCGGCACCAGGGTCACCGTGCTCAAGGACGGCCGCACGGTCGCCGCGAACCTCCCCGCGCACACCCCGACGGCCGACCTGGTCGACCTCATGTCCGGCCGCAAGGTCGAGACCGTCTTCCCGCACCGCGACACCTCCACCGTCGACACCAGCCGCGAGGTGCTGACCGTCACGGACCTCACCCGCGAGGGCGAGTTCAAGGACGTCACCTTCCACGTGCACGCGGGAGAGGTGCTGGGCATCGCGGGCCTGGTCGGCGCGGGGCGCAGCGAGATCCTGGAAACGGTGTTCGGCGCACGGAAGCCGGACTCCGGGCACGTCGCGGTCGACGGCAGACCGGTCCGACCGGGCAGCGTCGTCGCGGCCGTCAAGGCGGGCATCGGCCTCGCGCCGGAAGAGCGCAAGGCGCAGGGCCTGCTGCTGGACCTGTCGGTGGCGCACAACGTGACGCTGTCCAGCCTTCCGGCGTACAGCCGCGCCGGTTTCATGGACCGTGCCCGGGAGCTGAAGGACTCGAAGGCCACCCTGGAACGGCTGGACCTGCGCCCCGCCGACCCCGGCCGGCTGGTCGCCGAGTTCTCCGGCGGCAACCAGCAGAAGGCCGTCGTGGCGCGCTGGCTGGTCCGGGGCTGCAAGGTGCTCCTGCTGGACGAGCCGACGCGCGGGGTGGACGTCGGCGCGCGGGCCGAGCTGTACCGGGTGATCCACGAACTGGCGGCGGCCGGCGTGGCCGTGGTGCTGGTGTCCAGCGAGGTCGCCGAGGTACTGGGCCTGGCCGACCGGGTGCTGGTGCTGCGCGACGGCGAGGTGGTCGAGGACCGGCGGGCCGACGAGCTGACCGAGGCCGCCGTGCTGGACATCGTGATGAGCGGCAGCGCCATCACCGAGAGCGCGATCACCGAGAGCGCCATCACCGAGAACACAGCGGCTGTGACGGAGGAGGAGGTCCAGTGACCGAAGCCCGGGTGCTCGACCCGAAATCGGCGCCGCCCGAGGCGCCGCGGAAGCACCGGCGCCACCTCGACCTGAGGCTCACCGGCCTGCTGGGCGTGCTGGTGGTGCTGTGCGCGGTCGGCTACGCCACCCGACCGGACAGCTTCCTCACCGAGGCCAACATCTCCACGATGCTGCGCCTGGCCGCGGCCATCGGCGTGGTCAGCGTCGGCATGACGTTCGTGATCATCAGCGGCGGCATCGACCTGTCCGTCGGCTCCATCGTGGCGCTGTCGGGCGTGTGGATGACGACGGTCGCCACCCAGTCGTACGGGCCGGTGGTGATGGTGCTGTGCGCCTTGCTCGTCGGCCTGGGCTGCGGCCTGGTCAACGGCCTGCTGATCTCGTACGGGCGGATAGTGCCGTTCATCGCCACTCTCGCCATGTACGCGTCGGCGAAGGGCCTGGCCGAACGGCTGTCCGGCCGCCGCACGCAGGTCGTCACCGAGACCGGGTTCACCACGTTCTTCCGCGGTGACATCCTCGGCGTCCCGGTGCTGATCTGGATGCTGGCCGCGGTGTTCGCGGTCGGCTGGGTGCTGCTCAACCGCACCACGTTCGGCCGCCGCACGTTCGCCGTCGGCGGCAACGCCGAAGCCGCCCGCCTGGCCGGTATCGACGTCCGGCGGCACACCGCCCTCGTCTACGGCATCGCCGGGCTGTGCTGCGGCATCGCGGCGCTCATGGTCGTCGCCCGCACCACCTCGGGCGCGTCCACCAACGGCATGTTCTACGAGCTGGACGCGATCGCCGCAGTCGTCATCGGCGGCACGCTGCTCAGCGGCGGTCGCGGCTCGCTGATCGGCACGCTGATCGGGGTCCTGATCTTCACCGTGGTGGGCAACATCTTCACCCAGAACAACCTCGACACCGACATCCAGAACATCGCGAAGGGCGTGATCATCGTCGCCGCGGTGCTCCTCCAACGCACGACAGCCCGCCACCGCGGAGCACGAACCACCTGACGCACGGCACAACCGCCACTCCGACCCACGCCCGGGAGTCAGCCATGTCCTCACTCGACCGCCGCCGGTTCCTCTGGGGAACCACCGCCGTCGGCACCGCCGCCCTCCTCGCCGGCTGCACGTCCAACGAGTCCGCGAACACCGCGCCGAACGCCGTCGCGGGCGGCTCGGGCCAGAACAGCCAGCCGGGCAAGCAGGTCACCATCGGCTTCTCCGCGCCCGCCGCCGACCACGGCTGGATGGCGGCCATGACCAAGAACGCGAAGGCGCAGGCCGACCGGTTCTCCGACGTCACGTTCAAGGCCACCGAGGGCACCAACGACGTCAACCAGCAGATCGGCCAGGTCGAGACGCTGATCAACGACAAGGTCGACGTGCTGGTGGTGCTGCCGTTCGACGGCAAGGCGCTGACCGAGGTCGGCCGGCAGGCCATGGACGCGGGCATCCCCGTCGTCAACGTCGACCGGGTCTTCGACACCCCGCTCGCCTACCGGCTGTGGATCGGCGGCGACAACTACCGGATGGGCGTCAACGCGGGCGAGTACATCGTCGAGCAGATGAAGGCCAAGAACATCGGCAACCCGATCATCGGCGAGGTCGCGGGCATCGACTCGCTGCCGCTCACCCAGGAGCGCAGCAAGGGCTTCCGGGACGCGTTGGCGCGCGCCGGCTTCTCCGTCGGACCGCGCGTCTCGGCGTCGTTCACGTCCGAGTCGGGCGAGCAGCAGACCGCGAACCTGCTCCAGTCGGCAGCCAAGCTGGACGCGCTGTGGAACCACGACGACGACCAGGGCATCGGCGTGATGGCGGCCATCGACAGCGCGGGCCGCAAGGAATTCGTCATGGTCGGCGGCGCCGGGTCGCGCAACATGATGGACCTGATCAAGGCCGACAGCGGCGTGGTCAAGGCGACCGTCCTCTACAGCCCGTCGATGGCGTCCTCGGCGATCGCGCTGGCCAGGCTGCTGGGCCAGGCCAAGGGCATCGGCGACCTGGCCGAGCACGACGTACCGGCGTCCATCACCACCTACTCCGCCGTGGTGACCAAGGAGAACGTCGACCAGTACCTCGACGTCGGCTTCGACTCCTGACCCGGATCACCGGGCCGTTCGGACACCGCTGCAGTGAAAGGTTGCTGATGACAGACGAGATCGGCGTGGGCATGGTCGGCCACGCGTTCATGGGCGCGGTGCACTCGCACGCGTGGCGCAACGTCCACCGGTTCTTCGACGTGCCGCTGACGCCACGGTTGGCCGTCCTCGGTGGACGTGACGCGGCGCGCACCGGGCAAGCCGCGACCAAGTACGGCTGGGCCGCCGTCGAGACCGACTGGCGCGCGCTCGTCGCCCGGGACGACGTGCAGCTCGTCGACATCTGCACGCCCGGCGACACCCACGCCGAGATCGCCCTCGCCGCCCTCGCCGCCGGCAAGCACGTGCTGTGCGAGAAGCCGCTGGCCAACACGGTCGCCGAAGCCGAGGCGATGACCGCCGCGGCCGAGGAGGCGGCGACGCGGGGCGTCCGGTCGATGGTCGCGTTCAACTACCGCCGGGTGCCCGCGATCGCGCTGGCCCGCAAGCTGGTCGGTGAAGGCAGGATCGGGGACGTCCGGCACGTCCGTGCCGTGTACCTCCAGGACTGGCTGTCCGACCCGGAGTCGCCGATGACGTGGCGGCTGCGGCGTGAACTCGCCGGTTCCGGCGCGTTGGGCGACCTCGGCGCGCACATCGTGGACGCCGCCCAGTTCGTCACCGGCGACCTGATCACCGGGGTCAGCGGCACGACCGAGACGTTCGTGCGCTCGCGGCCCGACGGCGACGGGCGTGGCGAGGTGACGGTGGACGACGCGGCCGTGTTCATGGCCCGCTTCTCGTCCGGCGCGCTGGGCACCTTCGAGGCGACCCGGTACGCGTTGGGGCGCAAGAACGCCATGCGGCTGGAGGTCAACGGCACGCGCGGCAGCCTGGCGTTCGACTTCGAGGCGATGAACGAGCTGTCCGTGTACTTCGAGGACGACGGGCAGGCGGCCGGCTTCCGGCGGATCCTGGTCACCGAGCCGGACCACCCGTACTTCGGCGCCTGGTGGCCGCCCGGTCACCTGATCGGCTACGAGCACACGTTCACGCACGAGGTGGCGGACTTCCTGACCGCCATCGGCGGCGGGCAGGACCCCGCGCCCAGCTTCGCCGACGGCCTGCGCGTGCAGCGGGTCCTGGCGGCCGTGGAGGAGAGCGCCGGACAGCAGTCCGCGTGGACCACGATTGGAGAACCCCGATGAGCCGACCGGTCACCTTGTTCACCGGCCAGTGGGCCGACCTGCCGTTCGAGGAGGTGTGCCGGCTGGCGTCGGGATGGGGTTACGACGGCCTGGAGATCGCCTGCTCGGGTGACCACTTCGAGGTGGACAAGGCGTTGGCGGACGACGAGTACGTGCCCGCGAAGCGCGCGATGCTCAAGCAGTACGGGTTGGAGGTCTTCGCCATCTCCAACCACCTCGTCGGGCAGGCCGTGTGCGACGACCCGATCGACTTCCGCCACCAGGCCATCCTCCCGTCCCGGATCTGGGGTGACGGCGAGCCCGAGTCGGTGCGCCGGCGTGCCGCCGCGGAGATGGCCGACACGGCTCGCGCGGCGGCGAAGCTCGGCGTGGACACCGTCGTCGGCTTCACCGGGTCCTCGACCTGGAAGTACGTGGCGATGTTCCCGCCGGTCTCGCAGGCCGTGATCGACGCCGGGTACGAGGACTTCGCCCGGCGCTGGAACCCGATCCTGGACGTGTTCGACGAGGTCGGCGTGCGGTTCGCGCACGAGGTGCACCCGTCGGAGATCGCGTACGACTACTGGACGACTCGGAAGGCATTGGACGCGGTCGGCAACCGGCCGGCGTTCGGGCTGAACTGGGACCCGTCGCACTTCATCTGGCAGGACCTCGACCCGGTCGGGTTCATCCTCGACTTCGCCGACCGGATCTACCACGTGGACTGCAAGGACACGAAGAAGCGGTTCGACGGCCGCAACGGGCGGCTCGGCTCGCACCTGGCGTGGGCCGATCCCCGGCGGGGCTGGGACTTCGTGTCGACCGGGCACGGCGACGTGCCGTGGGAGGAGTCGTTCCGGGCGTTGAACGCGATCGGCTACCGCGGGCCGATCTCGGTGGAGTGGGAGGACGCCGGCATGGACCGGTTGCGGGGCGCGGAGGAGGCGGTCGGTTTCATCCGGCGGCACCTGTTCGACCCGCCGGCCGCTTCCTTCGACGCCGCCTTCAGCACGGGGGAGTGACCGCTTGCCACCGGAGGGGACGCTCTCGGCGTCCCCTCCGGTGGCGCTCATCCGTGGGCGTGCCCCCACGAACGGCCGACCAGGAGGTGAGTGGTCCGGTCCGGTCGTGGTATTCAGGCGGCGATGGGCATCGGTGGTCGGTGGAGGAAGTTCTGTCGCGGCCTCTGGATGGGGTCCACGTGACGCGGCGGGATGAAGGCCGGAATTCCGCCGGTCATGGTGATGCGCCAGCGCGAGTGGTGCACCAGGGAATGATGCGTGCGGCACAGCAGTACGAGGTTGTCCAGATCCGTGGTGCCGCCGTCCGCCCAAAATGTGACGTGGTGCGCGTCGCACCATTTCGGCGGTCGGGAACAGATGGGTCGACCTTGGGCGCGCCACCCGAGTTTCCTCGGGAGCGTTTCCCAAGGC